>NZ_JBBHZN010000001.1:0-1718215 GCF_049843595.1 Hydrogenophaga sp. R2 | reverse complement strand
GCTCGTGCTTTTGTTCTGGAACCCATCTGCCAACACCGCGCTCGTCGGGGCCGCGCTCGATGCAAAGTCCGGGGCACGGATCTGTTTCGAGCCCGGTCGCTCTGGGTTGATTTGGCATTAGGTGATTCCTTGCGGAGCAATCAGCCGGGACTGCATGGTCAAAGTCCGCCGCGCCCGCTTCTGTGAACTACGCGGCCAAGAATTCGCACATGTTCTATTGATGCTGCACCAACCTCAATCGTGGGATGCTGCGGATTGTCGGAGGTGATGCGAAGACCGCCGCCAGGCAATCGGAACAAGCGCTTCACCCGCTCGCCGCCGTCGTACCAGAGGGCATACACACGGCCGTCTTGCACCAAAGTCTGGGACGTGTCGATGAGCAGACTGTCCCCATCAAAGATGGCAGGCTCCATGCTGTCGCCGTCGGCAGTCATTGCAGCCAACTTACTCGGCTTGAGCTTTTGCTCTCGGATCCATTCGGCTCTGAATGCTTGCGGCATGGCCTTGGTGAACTCGATCTCGACTTGTTCATGACCGTTGCCTGCAGAAAGACGGACATCGAGTCTCGGGATCATCACGAACTCACCAGCGGGCAAGTCCTGCTCATGCTCCCAAGCCAGAATCGGGCGGAGCGATGAATCCGCGGATGAGGTTCTGGGCTGGGAGCGCCCCAATCCGTACATCACATCCCTTCCAACGAAGCTCTCCGCGTGTACTGGGTTGTCTGTCTCGTCGACCATGCCTTCGATGCTGGGAATCAACATAGTGCCGACTCCAGCGGTGATGAAGGCGGGACTGATGCCTAGCTTCTCTGCAAGCTTCACGACTCCCTGAGAAGACACGCCGCGCTGCTTCCAGTTGTTGACGGTCTGCTGGGATTCACCGAGGAGACGGCCCAACTCTCCTGATCCGATGTCAGGTGTCTTCGTCGCCAATCTGGCCGCTTCGAGCATGCGTGTGTAGCTGTCGTGCATGTTCAGATTGTTTAACAGCTTGTGAAAACATGCCGTTGACTCATGGCTACACATGGTGTGTAATAAAGGCATGGGTCACTTAAAACGCTATGTTTCTCAGCACGGGCTTACACCGCTGGCCTCGGCACTTTGCGTTTCGGTCCAGCGCTTGGCCAATTGGATCGAGCGAGGGGTGCCTGTCGACATGTGCGCAGCCGTCGAAAAGGGTACGTCCGGGGAGGTGATGCGCTGGCATCTGCGTCCGACCGACTGGCACCGCATCTGGCCTGAGCTTGTCGGGAGTGACGGTGCTCCGGAGATCGGAGAGACAGAGCAGGGGGTAGCCCATGGCTGAGGCACGCAAGTTGGACACCGCTGAAGTGCTTGCCGATTTGGCCGCTGAACTTTTCCTCATGGCAGGCAGCCATGTGAGGTGGCCAGCGTCAGCACTGGATGTTGCCGCCATGGGCGATACGGCCAAGGCCGGCTTGCTGGCAGCAGCCATATCGCTGCGGGAGCGTTTGACCAGGTCAGCTGATGGAAGGGAAGCCCTTCGCAATCTCGGCTTTGAGCAAATCCTTCAGGAGGTCGAACGTGACCGAACTGCCTGACTTCAAAACGTGGGCCTTGACCTTTGCCCATGTCCCATCGTTCTTGGCCGATTCGAGGAAATCGTGCCCCGCGAACGTCAACCGGCAGATGTACGCATCGATCGGTATGAACTGGCTTCGTGCCACCTGGGCCTCGACCAGTCCAGCCTCGACCATCAACTGCGCGTGTTCTGCGAACACACGTGGATCGACTCCCTCCAACTCCGAAAGCCCGCCGTCGGTCAGTGCTTCTGTGGCCAGCAGCATGCGCCGAATCAGGTCCATGTCTCGTTTCATGGGTCCGTCCTTCCTGAACGATGTGGGTGGGGACCACCATCGTAAGGGTCTGGACGGGCCCGCCCTTTCTCCCACCTGCTTGGCGCACGTCACGCGCTGGCCCGGCCGAGGCGCTGGCTTTTCCTCCCTGAGCCGCAAGGCGCTGGGTCGGGGCTGTGGGGTTTCTCTTCGTCATGGCTCCAGTGTGGGCCGAGCGGCGGCTGCGCGCCATCACCACGGCGGGGGTGTGCGGTGAGCGCCGTGCTCGATGCCGCGCACCAGCTGGTGCAGGCCTACCCTGGCGGCGCGGAGTCGCTGGCCCCGCGCATGGGCAAGAACGCCACCACCCTGCGGCACGAGGTGAACCGCACCGGCTCGGCCAAGCTGGGCCTGGCCGACGCGGTGTCCATGAGCGTGCTGACGCAAGACCTGCGGGTGCTCAACGCCTTCGCGGCAGAGTGCGGCTGCCTGGTGTTGCCCATGCCCACCTTGATTGGTGGCGACAGCGGGGCGATGTTGCGCGTGGCGGTGCTGGCCAAAGAGTTTGGCGAGGTGGTGGGCAGCGTGACCGAGGCAGCGGCGGACGGCCGGGTGTCGGCCAACGAGCTGCACCGGGTGCAGGAGGAGTGGTCGCAGCTGGTGGCGGCGGGGCAGCAGCTCATGTCGCACATGCAGGCCCAGTACGAGGCCGGCCGGCCCCCGGAGGTGAAGCCATGAGACCACCGGGAGAGATCCGACAAGCGCTGCTGGAAGCAGCCCGGCACCTTATGAAGCCGGACCAGGCGCCCACCGTGGCCGAGATGGCCCGCCACGCCAAGGTGGCGATGGGCGACGCCACCAACACGGTGAAGAACATGAAGCGCTACGGGGCGCTGTGCAAGGTGCGTGAGCGGCGGGTGCCGTACCGCAACCGGCCGGTGTTCGAGTACGCGCCCGCCGACATGGTGGACCAGAGCGCCGGCTTTGTTGACCTGGCGCAGGTCTTCAACGTGTGGGCGAACTGACCTAGGAGCAATCAACTTGCCAATGTGGAACCAGCTGCCGGTGGTGGAGACGCCGGCTGGGGCGAAGGCTTGCCACCCTTCGGGAGGCGGCGCATGACCGAGCGATCACCGCTGCCCCCCATCAACTTCAAGGCTCTGGCCGATGCACTGCTGTCTATGTCGGAAAGCATCGTGCCCGACTGGCTCAAGGGCGGCAAACGCAGCAACCAAGGCCACGGCCACGAATGGATCTGCGGATCCATACGGGGTGATGAGGGTAAGAGCTGCTCCGTCAACCTGAAGACGGGACGGTGGGCGGACTTTCACACCGAACACAAGGGCCCAGATCTGGTGAGCCTTTATGCCGCTATCAAAGGCTTGTCGATGGGCAAGGCTGCCGTGGAGTGCGCTCGTAAGTATGGGTTGGAGGATGTTGCGGGTGTGCAGCGCGATCCGAACTATGTAGCACCGGCCCGTCCACCCGCGCCGCCCCAGAAGTCAAAGCCCAAAGTCGAGGACGAGGGTTGGAAGACCGTCAGACCTGTCCCGGTTGGAACTCCACAGGCGAAGTTCCACCACTACCACCGCAATGAGGAGGACATCGAGCACGTGGCCGAGTACCGGCACGGTGCGGACCTGCATGGGTACGTGGTGCGCTTTCGTACCAGCGACGGTGGCAAGGACACGCTGCCGCGCACCTGGTGCGTGAGTGCGCGCGATGGCGCGGCCAAATGGCACTGGCGGCAGTTCGATGCACCCCGGCCGCTGTACTTCCCGGCGCACGAGCTGCCGGCAGGTCGCACGGTGGTGCTGGTGGAAGGCGAGAAGAAGGGCGACGCCCTGCAGCAGCTGCTGGACGCCACCACGCCCGGTGTGTATTGCGTGGCCAGCTGGCCAGGCGGGTGCAAGGCCTGGGACAAGGCCGACTGGTCGCCGTTGGCCGGCAGCCATGTGCTGCTCTGGCCGGACTGCGATGCGAAGCGCGAGAAGCTGACGCCGACCGAGCGCAAGGACAACCCGGACCCGGCCGCCCAGGCGGTGTTGCAGCAGGCCAAGCCGCTGCTCCCGCCCGAGAAGCAACCAGGAACTGAGGCGATGCTGCGCATCGGTCACCAGCTGGCCGATGCACACGGCTGCACGGTGCAGTGGCTGCCGATCCCGAAGCCAGGCGAGGTGGACGACGGCTGGGACTGTGGTGATGCCATCAACCGCGACGGTTGGGATGGCGAGCGCGTGCTCGCCTTCTTCTCGCAGGCCCATGGGTTGCCACCGCTGCCTGCAGACAAGGGCAAGGCCTCGGCCGACGATCACCCGGGTCCGCAGGCGGGTGGGGCGGGCTCAGCGCCGCCGCCAGCGCGCGATCCCCTCGCTGAAGCTGGTGACCAGGAGGATGCGTTCCAGGCGCACATCGACTTCCTGTGTGAGCAGGCGAAGTGCAAGCCGTGGGAGCTGGGGGTCAACCGGAAGATGGTGATCACCGCCCTGCGCAAGGCGCCGGCCCTGGCCGACTGCCTGGGCTTCAGCGAGCTGACCAACGCGCCCACCACCATGGTGCCCTGGCCCTGGCGCCCGAAGGCTGGACCCATGACGGACAGCGATGACCTGCGCCTGGGCGACTGGCTGTGCAGCACCTACAAGATCAAGCCGGCCAGCCGCGCGGCATTGGCCGAGGCCATCGACACTGTGGCGGATGCGAGGCGCTTCCACCCGATCCGCGACTGGCTTCGCAGCCTGGAGTGGGACGAGAAGCCTCGGCTTGGCAAGTGGCTGATGCATGTGCTGCAGATAGACCCTGCGACCCTGTCGGAGCGGCAGCGGAGGTATCTGGAGCTGATCGGCCGTTACATCCTGATGGGCCATGTGGCCCGGGTGATGCAGCCAGGCTGCAAGTTCGACTATTCGCCGGTGCTGGAAGGTGTTGCCGGTGTGGGCAAGTCCACGCTGGTGAAGGTGTTGGTGGGCGAGGAGTACTTCAGCGACACCCACTTCGACATCGGCAACGGCAAGGACGGCATGGAGCAGCTGGAGGGCCTGTGGGCCTATGAGCTGGCCGAGCTGACTGCCCTGCGCCGGGCCGACAGCGAACAGGTCAAGCAGTTCTTCTCGTCGACGGTGGACAGGTTCCGGGGCGCCTATGGTCGGTTCGTGCAGCCGCACCCGCGCCAGTGCGTGATCTGGTGTACGACGAACAAGCGCCAGTACCTGTACGACCTGACCGGCAACCGCCGCTTCTGGCCGGTGTGGGTGAGCAAGCCGGTGCGGACGGACTGGCTCAGGAAGTGGCGCGGCCAGCTGTTCGCTGAGGCCCTGACGCTGTTCCAGGCAGGCGAGCCCTACTACCCCACACGGGAAGAGGAGGTCGAGTTCTTCTATCCGGAGCAGGAAAAGCGCCTGGTGGAGACATCGGTCCAGGCCCGGTTGTACGAGCTGCTGACCCGTGAGGGATCGAACCAGGGCGAGGGCAGGGCGTCGAGCGAGCTGAACAGCCTCACCAACTTCGTGACGCTGCCCATGCTGGTGCGGGCGCTGGGCTCGGATGAGGCCAAGTCGACCAGCCTGCTCGAAGGGCAGATCCGTGGGTGGCTGGAGTCGCAGGGCTGGGAGTCCTGCAGGGAGTCCACCGGCCAGAGGCGCAGGGGTTACCGGCAGCCGAAGGAGTGGCCGCCCAAACCGGATGAGGGTGATGAGGTGCCTGCGAAGGCACCCGAACAAGGTCCAGCTGAGCCTGCGCGGGCTGCCGGCTGGGATGGAGGCGAGGACGATGAGCCGTTCTGACCAGGGATCGCAGCGCGCTGCTGCGGAAAAGGTCGTGGCTCTGGATACGCCGCGGTATCGATCGACGGCGGGAGGCGCGATTCGCGGCCGTCGGTGCGGTGCCGTGGTGGGGACGTCCTTGCATGCACCGATGACCTAGCAGCGCGGCCAGGGGTGCATGCGTGAGGACCGCCGTCCACACGTCCACGCATCCCATGGAGGCCACGGCAGGCAACGGTGAGCAGCACCAGGCCAGTCGGAGCCGCCGCATGGCCAGGCGGCAGATCACATCCCCATGAATGCGGGCAGGCGGATGTGGGCGCTCGTGTGCACACGCGTGCACGAGCTTTGTGTGTGTCTCATGAGATCAGTAGAAAGAGGTGGACGGATGGACGGGACAGCAGTGAAAGACGGCCGGGGTGTGGATGTCGGCGCCCGGATCGACGAGATCCGGAACGAGATGCCCGAGACCTACGCGGCCATCAAGCGCAAGGCCGACCAGATCGGCAACCTGGCATACCAGCTGGTGCGCGCCGGCATCAGGGGTCAGGCCAACAGCTTCTACGCCATCGAGCGGGGGTTTGTGGTCGGCACGCCCTTTGACCTGCCCAACGTGGAGGCCGAGCTTGCCAGGGTCATCCTTCAGTTCGGATGCCGCAGCCTGATCATGTGGGGCCCGCAGGCCCAGAAGGTGGTGACCGATGGCACGGATTGACTGGGTGCGCCAGCGGCTGATCCGCTGGGCTGCATGGCGAAGCCGCCGGGACATCGGCGGGCAGGGCTACCCGACACAGGCCGCCTTCACCCGGCTGGCGGTGGATGGTGGTGGGTTTCGGCCTGGTGCATCAGTGAACGTGGACGACGCCGAGGATGTGCTGACCGACAAGGCCGTCCAGTCGCTCAGGGCGGGCAAGCCGCATCTGCATCGCACCGTCGAGCTGGTCTACCTGGAAGACTCGGGCATCCGGCGGGCGGCTGTGGCGCTGTGCTGTGCCGAGTCCACCGTAAAGGCCAGGCTGGAACAGATCGACCACGACGTGGCCACCTGGTTGCGCAACCATGCCCAGGAGCGCGAGCAGGCTGCAGGGAGTTTTACACCTTAGACTTTTTGGGTAGAGTTCAGGCAACCTGCAGCGAGCGTGTCCCCTGACACCTCGCACATCGGCCAAACCCCACGAGCCTCCACCCTCGTGGGGTTTTTTTATGCCGGCATCTGCTCCAAAGCCCTGCACCCATCCTGGCTGCGGCCGCCTGGTGCGCGATGGCACAGGGCGATGCGACAAGCACCCCAAGCCCGACTGGCGGAAGAAGGTCGACGCGCCGAAGCGGATGACCGGACGAAAGCTGCAGGAAGCCCGCGCGCGCCTGTTCAGCGACAACCCGCTGTGTGTGCGCTGCTCGCAGCTCGGCCGCGTGACGCTGGCCACAGAGCGAGATCACGTCATCCCGCTGAGCGAGGGCGGCACCGACAACGACAGCAACGTGCAGGGCCTGTGCCACGACTGCCACGAGGAGAAGTCGCTCGGCGAGCGTCTGCGTGCCCAGCGCCGGGCCAGGGGGTGACCCCGGGGGGCGGTCAAAAGTCTGGGCCGACCAGGCGGAAACCGACCGCTTAGTCCTTTTTTTACGCGCGCAAGTTTCGGGAGGGGGGGTACCTCTCCCACCCACCACCCGAGGAAGTTCAACATGTCTGGAACCCGCGGGCCGCTGCCGAAGCCTTCAGCCCTCAAGCACCTGGAAGGCAATCCGGGAAAGCGTGCCCTGAACCTGGCCGATGGCGTCAACCCGCGCATCGAGGTGCCGCCGGCGCCCAGGCACCTGGGCAAGGAAGCGGCGAAGGAGTGGAAACGGATCACGCCGCACCTCCAAGAGCTGGGCCTGATCAGCTCGATCGACCGAGCCGCCCTTGCGCTGTACTGCCAGGCCTACGGCCGGCTGGCCGAGCTCGAGGAGGCGTTCAAGGGCAAGGTCGCCAAGATCCAGGCGGATGAGGGCGTCGACTACGCCGAGGCCGTGTACCGCGCCAGCCGCACGCAGACGCCCAGCGGTTACGAGCAGCAGAGCGTGATCGTCCAGCTGATCGGTAACCACCGCCTCCAGGTCCACCGCCACCTGATGCACTTCGGCCTGAGCCCGGCCGCCCGCGCGCGTGTGCAGCCGTCGAACTACCTGCAGCCTGACCTGCCGGGCTTCGAGCAGACGCCGACGAAGCCGACTGGCTTTGCCGCGTTTGCCGCCCCGACCTTGCAATGAACCGGTACGTCGAGGCCAGCCTCCAGTACGCGAGGTCGGTCATCGCCGGGAAGATCCCGGCATGCAAATGGGTTCGGCTGGCCTGCCAGCGCCAGCTCGATGACCTGGAGCGCAGCGTCTCTGACGACTGGCCCTGGGTGTTCGACCCGGCCCGGGCCGAGCGGCCCTGCGCCTTCATCGAGCTGTTGCCCCACATCAAGGGCAAGTGGGCGCGCGAAGGCCGCAAGCTGCAGCTGGAGCCGTGGCAGTGCTTCATCATCACCACGGTCTACGGCTGGGTACACCACGAGACCGGGCTGCGCCGCTTCCTGGAAGCCTACGAGGAAGAGCCGCGCAAGAACGGGAAGAGCGCGAAGGGCTCCGGGCTGCTGCTGTACATGCTGGCCGCCGATGGTGAGCACGGCGCCGAGTGCTACACGGCCGCCACCACCCGCGACCAGGCGCGCATCGTCTTCGACGACGCCAAGGCCATGGCGGCCCGGTCGCCCGGGCTGAGCACGCATCTCGGCGTGGCCATCCTGCAGCACACCCTGACCGTGGCCGCGACCGCCAGCAAGGCAGCGCCGCTGGCCGCCGAGGGCAGCACGCTGGACGGTCTGAACGTGCACTTTGCGCTGCTGGACGAGCTGCACGCCCACAAGACGCGGGCGGTGTACGACGTGATCGACACCGCGCGCGGTGCGCGTGAGCAGTCCCTGCTGTGGACCATCACCACCGCCGGCACCGACCGCAGCGGCATCTGCTACGAGCGGCGCACGCACATCACCAAGATCCTGGAAGGCGTGGTCCGCGACGACCGGGTGTTCGGGATCATCTTCACCATCGACGAGGGCGACGACTACTTCGACCCCGCCACCTGGGCCAAGGCCAACCCGAACTGGGGCGTCTCGGTCATGCCGGACGAGATGGCCGCCCAGGCCCGCAAGGCCGAGGCCATGCCCAGCGCGCTGAGCAACTTCCTGACGAAGCGGCTCAACGTGTGGGTGTCCGGTGAATCGCCCTGGATGGACATGCGCGCCTGGGAGCGCTGCGCCGACCCGGCGCTGCGCGATCTGCAGCAGTTCGCCGGCGCCCGCGCCTGGATCGGCCTGGACCTCGCCCAGAAGCGGGACTTCGCCGCGCTGTCGATCGCCTTCGAGAAAGAGGGCGTTTGGCATGTGTGCACACGTCTGTACTTGAACGAGCTGGCCATCCAGGAAAGCGGGAACGCCCACCTGACCGGCTGGGCCCGGCAGGGCTACGTGCAGGTCACCGATGGCGACCTGACCGACTTCGACGTGGTCGCCGATGACCTGCGCGAGCTGTGCCGGACCTTCGATGTGCAGGAGATCGCCTTCGACCCGGCGCTGTCCATGTACTTCGCCGGCAAGCTGATCGAGGAAGGTCTCCCGCTGGTGGAGATTGCGCAGCGCGCCATGTTCTTCACGCCGCCGCTGATCCAGGTCGAGAACCTGGTGCACGAGCGAAAGCTGCGGCACGACGGCAACCCGGTGATGGCCTGGATGGTCAGCAACCTGGTGGTGAAGGTCAGCAAGTTCAACGAGCTGCGGTCGCCCACCAAAGAGCGCCCGGAAAACAAGATCGACGGCCCGATCGCCATGCTGATGGCGCTCGGCCGAGCCCTGTCTGGTCAAGACACCGAACAATCCTTCTGGGAAACCGCCGAGTGAAGATCTTCAACTGGACGTTTGGTCGCCGCGCAAAGGAGCTGACCTATGACCAGATCGCGGGTCTCATCGACGACCGCATCGGGGGCATGGTCGCGGGCTATGCGGTCAGCGACAAGACAGCGCTGCAGGTGACGACGGTCTTGGCCTGCGTTCGCGCGATCGCGGATGGATGTGCCACCCCCAAGCTGCACGTCTACCGCGACACCGAGGACAGCCGGCGTCAGCTGGCCACCAACGTGCCCGAGTACCGGCTGCTGGCCCGTCGACCGAACGAGTGGCAGACCTCATTTGCATGGCGCCGGATGATGACCATCCATGCAGCGCTCTGCGGTGCAGGCCTCTCGATCAAGGTCCGCGGTGCCAATCGCAGAGTGCGGGAGCTCATCCCCGTCGAGCCCGGCAAGTGGGATGTGCATAAGGTGTCGCGCTACGAGCTGCGGTACCGCTGCTGGGACGAGTTCGGCCTGATCGGCGAGTTCGAGCCGGACGATGTGTTCGTGCTCAACAACCTCCAGTGGCAGTGGCACAAGCACCTGAACGCGGTCGCTCTGGCCAGGTCTGCCATCGGCCTGGCCATCGCCACGGAGCGCAGCCAGGAGAGCTTCCACGCTAACGCACTGCGGCCCAGCGGCGCCTGGAAGGTCGACAAGACGCTGACCCAGGAACAGCACGAAAAGCTGACCCGCTGGGTAAAGACCATGGCTACAAAGGAGAAGCACGGCGATCCGCTCATCCTGGACAACGGCGCCAGCTGGCAGCAGATCACCATGACCGGGGTCGATGCGCAGCACGTCGAGACGCGCCGCCTGCAGATCGAAGAGATCTGCAGAGCCTACGGTGTGTTTCCGATCATGGTCGGCCATTCGGACAAGTCGGCCACCTTCGCCAGCTCCGAAGCCTTCTTCGCCGCGCACCTGGTGCACACCCTGATGCCGTGGCACACCGCCTGGACGCAGCAGATCGACGAGTTTCTGCTCGACGGCAGTGGGCCGCTGTATGCCGAGTTCGACACGCGCTACCTGAGGGCCGGCGCCATGAAGGACCGCGCTCAGTACAACCGAACGATGACCGAGATGGGCATCTACACCCGCAACGAGATCCGGGACGAGGAAGGCAAAGACCCGCTGCCTGGCCTCGACGAGCCGTTGACACCGATGAACATGACCCAAGGAACACAAAATGCTCCGCAAGACCCACCGAGCGACCCCGCAGCTTGAGTTGCGTGAAGCCGGCGAGGGCCGGCAGATCCGGGCTTTCCCGCTGCAGATCAAGGCTGCTGGAGAAGACGGCACCGTCGAGGGCTACGGCTCGATGTTCGGTGTGCGCGATGCCTACGACGACGTCATCGCCGCTGGCGCCTTTGCCTCCAGCCTGGCTGCTCACAAGGCCGCCGGAACCATGCCCGCCATGCTTTGGCAGCACTCATCCAGCGAGCCCATCGGCGTCTGGACCGAGATGGTCGAAGACGCCAAGGGCCTGCGAATCAAGGGTCAGCTGGCCCTTGCTACCGCACGCGGCAAGGAAGCCCACGAGCTGCTCAAGATGGGCGCGCTCAACGGACTGTCGATCGGCTTCATGTCCAAGCAGTGGGCATATGACCGCGACACCGATGTGCGCACGTTGACCGAGGTGGATCTGTGGGAGGTGTCTCTCGTCACCTTCCCGGCCAACCAGGCGGCCCGCATCACCAACGTCAAGGCCGGCGACATCGCCGAGCTCAAGACCGTGCGCCAGCTGGAGCGCGCCCTGCGGGATGCGGGGCTCTCCGAAGGCGCAGCCAAGGCCTTCGTGGCCCAGGCCAAACGCATTGCTGCAGATGAGCGGGACGCTCAGGAAGCGGCGGCAGCACTCAAGGCAGCCAACCGGCTGCTGGCTTCTCTCTCCTCCTGACCCTCCTTCAAGGAACCCTCCACCATGAAAAAGACGATGCTGGCCATGATGGCCGCCCACTTCTGCGCGTTCCAGGCCCGGCTGGCCGTCTCGCCCGCCGGCTACGAGAAGCGCGAGGAACCCTCGATCAAGTCCATCGCCGACGCGCTGGACAAGATCAACACCGCCTTCACCGAGTACAAGTCGACCAACGACAAGCGACTCGACGCCCTCAAGGAAGGCAAGTCCACCGGCGACCTGGACGCCAAGCTGGCCAAGATGGACGCCGAGATGAATCGGCTCTCCGAGCTGAAGTCGGACCTCGAAAAGCTGCAGACCAAGATGTCGCGCCCGGGTGCCGCCGGTGGCAGCTCGGACAAGCCGGCCAGCCCGGAGGCCGAGGCCTACAAGACCGCCTTCCTGGGCTGGCTGCGCAACCCGGCAGACCCCGAGCGGCGGACCGCCCTGCAGCAACGCGCGAAGGATCTGCGCAAGGTGTCCGCCAAAGCCTTCGGTGACGACGATGGCTTCGAGACCCGTGCGGCCCAGACCGTGACCGGTACCGGCTCGGCGGGTGGCTTCGCCCTGCCGGAGCAGATCGAGCAGCAGATCGCCCGCCTGTCGGTGGACATCTCGCCGATTCGCCAGCTGGCCACCGTGCGTACCGTCGGCACCCCGGATTACAAGGAACTGTTCGACGTCAACGGTGCAGCCTTCGAGTGGGTCGGTGAAGCCGGTGCCCGCAACCAGACCAACACTCCGGACATGGCCGAGGTTGCCCCCACCTTCGGCATGGCCAGCGCCCGTCCGCAGGCCTCCGAAGAGTCCCTCGATGACCTGTTCTTCGACGTCGAGAACTGGCTGATTTCCTCGGCCGCAGAAGCCATCGCTCAGGGCGAGGGCGCAGCCTTCGTGGCTGGCAACGGCACCAACCGCCCCACCGGCTTCCTGTCCGGCCCGGCGCCGCTGGCCACCGCCGATGGTGCCCGCGCGTTCGGCACCCTGCAGTACGTCGCCAGCGGCCAGGCCGCAGCCATGCCGGCCAGCCTCGATGTGCTGCACGACCTGGTCTACAGCCTGCGTGCCCGGTACCGTGCCAACGCTGTCTGGATGGCCTCCAAGATCACGCTGTCGTCGCTGCGCAAGTACAAGGCCACCGATGGCCAGTACCTCTGGCAGCCCGCAGTCGTTGCTGGTCAGCCCGATGCCTTCATGGGCTACCGCGTGATCGAGGCGGAAGACATGCCGGTGGTCGCTGCCAACTCCTTCCCGCTGGCCTTCGGTGACTTCCGGGAGGGCTACCTCATCGCCGACCGCGTCGGCATGCGGATGACCCGCGACGAAATCACCACGCCCGGCTTCGTGAAGTTCTACGTGCGCAAGCGCGTGGGTGGCAAGCTGCGCAACACCCAGGCGATCAAGCTGCTGAAGATCGCGACCGCCTGATCTCCCTGAGCGGATTCCGACCCAAGGCCAGCCCGGCCAGCACCTGCTGGCTGGGCTTTTTCATTTTTCCCGGAGAACCTCATGGAGCTCAAAGTCATCAAGCCCTTCGACTGGGCGCACCAGGGTGTGCGTGTCGAGTCGTTTCAGAAGGACCAGGTCATCACCACCGAGGATGCTGACCTGATCCGCGTCGCGCTCGAAGAAAAGTGGGTGCAGAAGACCCGCGCAGCAGCCCAGACCCGTCCCGCTGGCGAGTCGGCCGACGCCAAAGGTGACCAGGAAGGCGCTGGCGGTGATACCGCCGGCGGCCAGCAACCTCTGTCCGGCACGGAGTGAGCTGACATGCGCGCAGTACGCACTCTCCTGGCGCTGGCCCTCGTCTGGGTTGCTGTCATACCGGCCCACGCCGGCGCCCTGACCGACTTCGCCGAGAACAAGCTTGTCGACGCCATGGTGCGCGGCCAGGCCATCGGCGCACCGGCCACCTGGCACATCGGCCTGGACACGGTCGCCTGCACCGAGACTGGCACCGGCACCGAGGTGGCCGGTGGTGGCTACGCCCGCGTGGCCGTAGCTGCTGGCCTGTCCACATGGGCCGGCACACAGGCGGCGGCCAGTACCACGGCCAGCTCAGGCACCAGCGGCACCACCAGCAACAACGGCGTCATCACCTTCCCGACACCCAGCGCGAGCTGGGGCACGGTGGTTTCCATGCGCTGGTGGGACGCGGCCAGCGGCGGCAACGCCTGGATCTGCCAGGCCCTGACGGTCAGCAAGACCATCAACAGCGGCGACACGGTCAGCTTCCCGGCCGGGTCGCTCACCTTCCAGATCGACAACTGAACGGCGTCACCTCCCATGGCCATCACCACCCGCGACCAGCTGATCAACGCCCTGAGCAACAACAACAGCCGCATCGTGTGGGACAAGGCCAGCATCGGCAGTGCGGTGGCGGGTCAGATCTTCAGTTTGTGGCGTGCCACCGGAACGCCGGGCCAGGGGGCCATTCCCGGAGCTGCATCCCTGGCCACCAGCGCCCGCACCGGGGCCATGGGCTTCACCAACCAGACCGCGCCGGCGACCAGCTATTACGCCTGGCAGACCATCGCAGCCGGCAACCCAGCCACCAGCGTGGAGATCCACGACCGGCTGGCCGACATGGGCGGCCTGTCGGGCATCGTGACCACGGCCCAGACGGTTGGCATCGACCTGGCGACCCTGGGCGGCGGCCTGCCAGCGGCCCGGCGTGGCGATGCCAACTACAGCGACGTGCAGTGGTGGCTGGAGTGGTACACCAGCACCGGCGCCACCGCATCGAACGCCACGGTCGCCGTGACCTACGACGACGGCAGCACCGGCAACCTGGCATTGGTCGCTGTGGGCGGTACGGTGGTGGCCAGCCGCATGATCCCGCTGGTGTCGGCCGTGCCAGGCCGCTTCATCCGCGCCGTGAACAGCGTGACGCTGTCGGCCAGCACCGGTACCGCCGGCAGCTTCGGGGTGACCGCAACCCGCCCGCGCACGGTGGTGAATGCCAACATCGCCAACAAGTACGAGCAGTTCGACTGGGCTCAGCTCGGCTTGCCCGAGATTCCGAACGATTCGTGCCTGATGATGGTCATGCTCTGCAGCACCACCACCACAGGCACTGTGCGAGGCCAGGGCAAGATCGCCCACGGGTAAGCCATGACCGTCAAGTTCGCCCAGACCGAACTGCCTGCGGGCGTTCGTGGTGGCAGTGACGTGTGGGACGCTGGCGAGGCCGGCATCCTGCTGACCGACGACTTCTTCACAGCTGCTGCGCCGCTTGGCGGCTCCGTCACCCTGGCCGCTGCAGCTCAAGCTGTTGCTGAGGGTGCTGCTGCTCTGACCCTGGCGAAGTCGCTGGCCTCTGCTGCCGTCGCCCAGGCGGCCGGCTCGGCCGCGCTGCAGAAGGCGGTGGCGCTGGCCTCGGCTGGTGGCGCTCAGGCCTCTGGCACTGCTGACCTGGTGCGCAGCGTGCAGCTGCAGTCGGCCGGGTTTGCCCAGGCGGGCGCCGGCGCCTCGTTGGCTCGTGCCGCACCGCTTGCTGCAGCCGCTGCTGCCACCGCCACGGCAGGTGCCCAGCTGGCCCTGGCGGTGACGCTGCAGGCCAGTGCTCTCGCGGTGGCTCAAGGCTCCGGTACCTTGTCGCTGCAGGTTCGGCTGGCTTCGGCTGGCGGTGGCCAGGCCGGGCCCACCAACGTGCCGCTGAGCGTGGCCAGCAACTCCGGTCTTGTAGCAGCGGCCAGCGCGCGCAGCGCCGCCAGCGCGGTGCTGTCACTCGATGTCCCGCTGAGTGCCTCGGCGCTGGCCAGGGCGCAGGCGCAGGGCTCTCTGAGTGTGGTGCTCGTGGTGGCTGCCAGTGCGGTGTCGATCGCGGGTGGCTCTGCCCAGCTGCGGCAGTCGGTGGAGCTCGTGTCGCACGGGAATGCCCTTGGCAGCGCCATGGCCGCGCTGGTGGTCACGCCAGCACAGACGCCGGCACCGGCTGGTCGCGGCTTTCGGCGAACACAGGCCGCGCCGCCTCGCAGCACCACAACGCCAGCAGCCGCTGGCCCGATCCGATCCAACCGCATGCCGCTGGCTGTGCGGCCCACTTCATCTTCATCCACCAGGCCACGCCGATGAATCCGTTCCCCCGCCGTGCCGGCCAACCGGTGGCCGAGCCGTTGACGTTGCCCGAAGTGCTCACGCACCTGCGTGAGGACGCCGGCGTGCAGGACGCCTACATCGCCGCGCTGATCTCGGTGGCCCGCGAAGCCTGCGAGGACCGCACCGAGCGCACCCTGATCGAGACGCCGCTGCTGCTCACGCTGGACGGTTTCCCGGAGGTGATCGAGCTGCGCCGCCCGCCGGTGCTGTCGGTCCAGAGCGTGAGCTACATCGACCCGGCCGGCGTGCAGCAGACGCTGGACCCGGCTGACTATCTGCTCGACCGGGTCAGCGAGCCGGGCTACCTGGTGCCGGCGCCTGGCAAGGCCTGGCCCGAGACGCAGGACCGCATTAACGCGGTCACGGTGACCTACAAGGCCGGCTACGGCGGCGCGGCGGCCGACGTGCCCCGGCCGCTGCGGCAGTGGATGCTGCTGGCCATCGGCGACATGTACGCCATGCGCAACGCCAGCTCCGACAAGCCGCGGGTGCCCAACGAGTTCGCCGACGCGCTGCTGTCGCCCTACCGCATCTGGGGGCTGTGATGGATCCAGGCGAACTCAACCGGCTCGGCCGGCTGCGGGTCTGGATCGACCAGCCCAACAACATGTTCGGGCTGGACCAGACCTTCGACGCCGGCGTGCAGCGCTGGGTCAAGCTCGATCCCATCCGTGGCCTGGTGGTCCGGCAGGGCGAGCAGATCGGCGAGCAGCCGACCCACTTCATCTGGATGCGCTACTCCGACCAGGTGCGCGCAGAGCTGATCAGCCAGACCCATGTGGTCGATGTGCTGGGCCGGCGCTTCCGGGTCATCGATGCGATCAACGTGGGCGACGCACGCGAGTGGGTTCGCCTGACCACCAAAGACATCGGGCCCACGACATGAGCCGCATGAACAAGGCCAGGTACGTCAGCGGCCAGGCGCTGGGCGGCCTGCAGGTCGAGGTCGGCCTGGAGTTCCACAAGGTTGTGGACTACGACCGCCGGCAGATGCGTGCCGCACTGAACACCGGTGCGGCGGCTGTGCGCAAAGAGGCCCGAAGGCTGTTGGCCCGGCGCTCGGTCTCGCGTCCAGGGGAAACCCCGGGCCGTCGCACGGGCAACCTGTCGCGCGCCATCGGCGTGGTCAGTCGCGGCAGCAATGGCGGCTGGGTGAAGGTGGCTCCACGTTCGATCAAGGGCAGGGTGTTCTACCCGGCCTTCCTGTTCTACGGCAGCAAAAAGACCGGCCTGGAGCCGCGCGCGAACTACATGGAGGAAGCCCTCCAGAACAAGGCCAGCACGGTTCGCGAGGAAGCGCGTGCCGCCCTCCGCAACGCCCTGGTGCCCCGATAGCCATGAACATCGATCTGATCATCAACCAGTTGCGGCAGCGCTGTCCGGCGCTCACCGGACGGGTGGCTGGTGCTGCGCAGTTTGCAGCGGTCACCGAAACCACCAACCTGCTCACCCCCTGTGCCTTTGTCATCCCGCTGGAAGACAGCCCGGAAGAGTCGCGGTCGCAGAACGGCATCCGCCAGCCGCTGGCCGAGTCTTTCGAGGTGGTGGTAGCCCTGGACAACCGCCAGGACGAGCGAGGGCAGGGATCCGGCAACGCGGTGCACAACATGCGCGCAGCCATCTGGAGCGCCCTGCTGGGCTGGCAGCCGGAGGAGCGTTACGACGCCATCACCTACGAGGGCGGCAACCTGCTGAGCATCGATCGCGCCCGGCTGTGGTGGCGGTTCGAGTTCACAACGGCCATGGAGATCGAGCCGTCCGACGGCTTTCAGGGCACCGCGCTGGCCGAGCTGCCCGACTTCCAGGGTGCCGACATGAAGTTCGACCTGGTCGAACCGGCGGCCGACCCGAACCTGAGCTACCCCGGCCCGGACGGCCGCATCGAGCACACCGTGCCGGTGCCGCCGACCGGCCGCCTGCCCTGATCCGTTCAACCGAAGGAGCCACCCATGTTTCTCGTTCCCGCCCAGGGCCGCCAGGTGGCGGACCCTGATCGTGGTGACCACCTGCCCGCCGAAGGGCGCGAGGTGGAGTTCACCCAGTACTGGCAGCGCCGCGTCGCCGATGGCGATGTGGTCGTGGGCCAGATTCCCGCAGCCGAGCCGTTCGCCAAGAAGAAGGGGTAATCCGCCATGTCGATCTCGTTCAACAACATCCCCGCCAACCTGCGCGTCCCGCTCTTCTATGCGGAGATGGACAACAGCCAGGCCGGGTATTTCACCCAGAACAAGCGCACCCTGCTGATCGGTCAGAAGCTGACCGCCGGCAGCGGCGCCTTCAATACCCCGCTGCTGGTGTCCTCCAGCGACCAGGCCAAGCAGCTCTTCGGCGTGGGCTCCATGCTGGCCCGCATGCACGAGATCTACCGCCAGCAGGACAGCACCGGCGAGGTCTGGTGCATTGCCGTGGCTGACGCCGGCGCCGGCGTGGCCGCCTCCGGCACCATCACCGTGACTGGCCCGGCCACGGCCGCCGGAACCATCAACCTGTACATCGCTGGCCAGCGCGTGCAGGTGGGTGTGGCTGCAGCCGACTCGGCCAACGCCATCGCCACCGCCATCAATGCGGCCATCAACGCCGCCACCGGCCTGCCGGTCACCAGCAGCGTCGCCACCAACGTGGTCACGGTCACCTGCCGCTGGAAGGGCCTGACCGGCAACGACATCCAGATCACCGACAGCTTCCGTGGTCAGGCGGGCGGCGAGCTGCTGCCCGCCGGTGTGGCCCTGGCCTACAGCGGCAGCGGTCTGCTCACCGGCGGCGCCACCAACCCGACGCTGACCGGCACGGTCATCACCGCGATGGGCGATGAAGAGTACGACTACATCATCCACCCCTACACCGACAGCGCCAGCCTGGACGCCCTGGACGCCGAGCTGAACGACACCACCGGCCGCTGGGCCTACAACCGGCAGATCTACGGCCACGCCTACACCGCGCAGCGCGGCAGCCTGGCCACCTTGCAGGCTGCGGGCGTCCTGCGCAACGGCCAGCACCACACCATCGCCGGTGTGGATGTGGACACGCCGAACCCGGTGTGGGAGTACGCGGCGGCCTACGGCGGCGTGAACGCGGCCGCGCTGAACGTGGACGTGGCCCGGCCCACCCAGACCCTGCAGCTCAACGGCATCCTGACGCCGCGCCCGGGCAAGCGCTTCATCTTCAACGAGCGCCAGACCCTGCTGAACAACGGCATTGCCACCAGCTATGTGGCCGGCGGTGTGCTGCGTGTGGAGCGGGCCATCACCACCTACCAGCGCAACACCTTCGGCCAGGCCGATCCGAGCTACCTGGACAGCGAGACCTTGCACACGTCTGCACACGTCATCCGCTACCTGCGCAGCCGCATCACCCAGAAGTACCCGCGCCATAAGCTGGCCAACGACGGCACCCGCTTTGGCGCCGGCCAGGCCATCGTCACGCCCAACGTGATCCGGGGCGAGCTGATCGCGGCCTACGCCGACCTGGAGCTCGACGGCATCGTCGAGAACGGCGAGGCCTTCCGCGCCAACCTGATCGTCGAGCGCAACAACAACAACCCGAACCGCCTGGACGTGCTGCTGCCGCCGGACTACGTGAACCAGCTGCGCATCTTCGCGGTGCTCAACCAGTTCCGCCTGCAGTACTGACCTCAACCCTGAAAGGACAACAACATGGCACGCGTTGCAGGCATCTGCTACATCAAGGTCGACGGCGAGCAGCTCGAAGTGCAGGGGGGCGTCGAGTGCCCCATCAGCGACGTCATGCGGGAAACCGTCATGGGCGTGGCGGGCCCGGCCGGCTTCAAGGAAACCGCCCAGCGGCCCTACGTCAAGGTCTCGGCCGTGCTGGTGCCGAACTTCCCGCGCGACAAGGTCAGCAAGGGCACCGACATGACGATCACGGCCGAGTTCCCCAACGGCTCGGTCTACACCCTCTCCGGTGCCTACCTGGAGGGTGAGCCGGTGGCCAAGGCCGACGACGGCCTCACCGAGCTGGAGTTCAGCGGTCGCAAGGGTCAGTGGCAATGAGCGTCACCGTCCAACTCAAGCGCCCGGTGAACGCCCACGGCGAGGAAGTCAGCGAGCTGACCCTGCGCGAGCCCACTACCAAGGACATCATGGAGATCGGCTTGCCGACCCTGCTGGTGCCCAGCACCGACGGCCAGTCGGTCGGCGTCGAGATCCGCCAGAAGGTGGTGGGCCGCTACGTCTCGCGCCTGGCGCAGATCCCCATGAGCAGCGTCGAGGCCCTCAACCCGGGCGACTTCGCCCGCTGCAGCGCGGCGGTGATGGGTTTTTTCGAGATGACCGATGGCGAGGAGACGACCGCGCCATCGAGCGACTGACCCGCGACGTCTTCGACCTCGCCTACTTCTGGCGCATGGACCCGGCCGCCGTGATGGCGCTGCCGGCGTCCGATTACCTGCTCTACCGCACCCAGGCCGAACGCATTGCGGCGGCCATCTCCCCACCTTGAGGGTTCACCATGGCTGACAAGTTCGCGCTGAAGGCGGTCATCTCCGCCTCGGCCAAGTCGCTGCTGTCCACGCTGAAGTCGGTCAACCTGGCCACCCGCACCACGCGCAAGCACTTGGCCGACATGGGCAGTGCGGCGGTCAACACCGCCACCTCCCTCGGTCTGCCGGTGGGCGTGCTGTCGGCCGCGCTGGCCGGCTTCTCGGTGGCCGGGCTGAAGCAGGCGGTGCTGGGCTTTGCCGAGGTCACCGGGCAGATCGACGACACCGCGCGCGGCATCGGCGTCACCGGGGTGGAATGGCAGCGCCTTGTGTACCTGTTCCAGATGGGTGGGGTGGCGGCTGACGCGGGCGCGGCCAGTATCGGTCGGCTCAACCAGGGCATCGCAGCGGCGGCCTCGGGCAAGAACAAGGAACTGGCCGGGCTGTTCCGCAAGGCCGGCATCAGCCTGCGCGACGCCAACGGCCAGCTGCGCAGCGGTGCCGACCTGCTGCCCGAGGTGGCAGACCTGTTCGCTCGCAACCGCAACGCCGCCGTGCAGGCCCGCATGGGCACGGCCCTGTTCGGCAAGAGCTGGCAGGCCCTGGCGCCGCTGCTCAATGACGGCCAGGAAGGCATCCAGAAGCTGACCGAGCGGTACCGCCAGCTCGGCCTGGGCATCGATGAGGACGCCATCCAGCGCGGCGCCGAGCTGGGCGACCAGCTCGACGACCTGCGCAACGTGGTCAACAGCTACAGCTACCAGATCACGGCCAAGCTGTTGCCGGTGCTCTCGCCCATGATCGAGCGGACCATCCAGTGGGCCGCTGCCAACCGCGAGCTGATCACCACCCGCGTGTCCACCTTCATCGCCCAGATGGGCGAGTCCATGGCCCGCATCGACTGGAACGCGGTGGCGCAGGGTGTGAACGGCCTGGTGACCGGCGTGCGCGACCTGGTGAACTTCTTTGGCGGTGCGCGCAACGCGCTGATCGCCCTGGTGCTGTTCATGAACGCGGGCGCCATCGCATCGGTGGTGGCGCTGACCGGCTCGGTCCTGCGTCTGACCTGGAGCCTGGGCGCCATGACGGTGGCGGCTATCCCATCGGCCGTGGTCTCGTTGAAGGCGCTGGGCGTGGCCATGGTCACGGCCGGGACGGCTGCCAATGTGCTGCTGGGTCTGCTGGGCAAGGTGGCGGCCGTCGGCGCGGCTGGCTTTGCTGGCTGGCAGATCGGCACCTGGCTGAACGAGAAGGCCATCAACCCACTGGCCCGCATGCTCTCCGGCGACAGCCAGGGCACCCTGGGCACCGCCCTTTACGACCTCTTCAACAAAGACCCCATGGCCCAGCCGCAGCGGCCCTCCATCGTCGCGCCGGCCAACGCTGGCCGGGTGCAGGGCGAGGTCAAGGTCAGCTTCGACAACATGCCCCAGGGCATGCGGGTGCAGCAGGCCACCAACGGCAACATCCCTCTGAACCTCGACGTGGGCTACAGCAGCGCAGCGCTGGGCCGACCCTTCTGACGCACCACCATGGCACTGAGCGAACAACTGCGGCCCGCCAGCTTCCGGGGTGTGGCCTTTGAGGTGGACTCCGGCGAGATCGAGGCCGGCCGTCGCACCCAGGTGCACGAGTACCCGCAGCGCGATCGGCCCTACCCGGAAGACCTGGGCCGGGCCACGCGCACCTTCACGGTGGCGGCCTATGTGATCGGGTCGGACTACGTCGCCCGGGCCAACCAGCTGCTGTCCGCCCTGGAAGAGCCCGGGCCTGGCACGCTGGTGCACCCGTGGCTGGGCAGCATGCGGGTGTCGCTCAGCGCGCCGGCCCGCATCAGCTTCGATAAGGAACTGGGCCTGGCCCGTGCCCAGCTGACCTTCGTCGAAGACGGTGAGCTGACTTTCCCCACGGCGGCCAGCGCCACGCCGGCGCAGTCCCGCCTGGCCGCGCAGGACCTGGAAGATGCGGCCGCCGAAGCCTTTGCCGCCAGCTTCACCGTGGACGACCAGCCGGACTTCGTGACGGCTGCAGCCGGTACCGAGATGGGGGCCGCGGTCGGCCTGATCGGCGCTGGCGCGCGCTTTCCTGGTGAGCAGGTGGTGAACTACGCCGGCGCGGCCAGCGGCCTGATCGCCCGCACCTCGGCTTTGCTGAGCAACCCCCGTCAGCTGGCTTACGAGGTGCTGGGCTTCCTGCGGCTGTCCGACCTGAGCGGTGGCCAGCAACGCTGGGGAGACATCGCCCGTTCGCTGCTGCGCCTGGCGCAGAGCCCTGGCCTGGCGCCGGGCGGTGCCATGGTGTTCACCACGCCGTCACGGCGGGCGGCCGACGCCAACACCCAGGCGGTCCGGGCGCTCATGCGCCAGGGCATCCTGGCCCAGGCGGTGGGGGCCTCCAGCTTTGTGGGTACTACGGCCGACGTCTCGCAGTCCCAGGCCTACCAGGACGTGGTGGGCATCCGCAACGACCTGGTGGCCGGCATCGACGCCGAGGCGCTGGCCACCAGCAACGACCGGGCCTTCGATGCCCTGCAGGCGGCCCGCAGCCGCGTCTGGGAAGACCTGACCACCCGCTCCCGCTCCAGTGCCCGGCTGACCACGCTGCGGCCGCCTGCTGCCCTGCCAGCCCTGGTGCTGGCTTACGACCTGTACGAGAACGCGGCACGCGACGGCGAGATCGTCGTGCGCAACCGCGTCAGCCATCCCGGCTTTGTGCCGCCCCGCGACATCCTGGTGCTCACCCGATGACCGAACCCAACAACCTGGTGAGCCTGCAGGTCAACGGCCTGGCGTTCGGTGGCTGGAAGGCGGTGCGCATCGAGGCCGGCATCGAGCGCCAGGCTCGGAGCTTCACCCTCACCATCACTGACCGCTGGCCAGGCTCCGACGGCCTGCAGCGCCGGGTTGTGCCGGGCGACGCCTGCGAGGTCCGGATCGGAGACGACTTGGTGCTGACCGGCTATGTGGATGCCACCCCCATCAGCTACGACGGCAGCAGCGTCTCGGTCAGCGTGCAGGGCCGCAGCAAGACGGCCGACCTGGTGGACTGCTGCCCCATCACCACCGGCCCGCTGGTGGCGCCGGCTTCCCGGTGGTCTGGCGGGGCAGGGCAGGGCGCCCGCAAGGCGGTCGCGGTGCCGGTGCAGGCGTCTGCACAGTGGCGCCGCCAGCGCGTGGAGACCATTGCCGCTGCCCTGGCCGCACCCTACGGTGTGCGGGTGTATGTGGATCCGGGCGTGAACACCGGCGCTCCGGTGGCCGAGCACCATGTGCAGGTGGGCGAGACGGTGTTCGAGTCCATCGACCGGCTGCTGCGCCTGCGCCAGCTGCTGTCCACCGACAACGCCACCGGCGACCTAGTGTTCATCGATGTTGGCTCGGCCGGCCGCGCCAGCACCGCACTGGAGCTGGGCAAGAACGTGCTGGAAGGTTCGGCCCAGCTGGACTTCAGCGGCGTGTTCTCCGAGTACATCTGCCGTGGCCAGCGCGCCGGCGACGACGACGCCTTCGGCAGCGAGACCAACGAAGAAGAAGCCACCGTCGAGGACGCTGGTGAGCAGTGGCAGACCGGCTCCGAGGCCCGTGTGCGCGATGCCATGGCCACCCGGCGCCGGGTGCTGTTGATCAAGCAGCACGGCCAGGCCAACGAGGGCAGCTGCCAGGACCGGGCCGACTACGAGCGCTCCAGCCGGCGTGGCAAGGCCCTGCAGGCCACCTACACCGTGGCGGGCTGGCGCCAGGCGGATGGGCAGCTCTGGCAACCCAACCAGATCGTGCAGGTGCGCGACCCGCTGATTGGCTTCGACACCGAGATGCTGGTGGCCGAGGTCACCTACCAGCTCGACGACAGCGGCGCGATCGCCCAGCTGCGCGTGGGGCCGGTGGATGGCTTCCGGCAGAAGGTGCCCAAGCCGACCAAGACCAAGACCGGTGGCAGCAACTGGTCCGACGTGAAGTGAACCCCCATGCCTGACAACAACATGCTCGCGCCGCTGGCCCGGCGGATCTCCAACCTGCTGGCCAGGGGCAGCGTGCTCGCCGCCAACTCGGCCAGCAAGCTGCAGTCGCTGCAGGTGCGGCTGCTGGCCAGCGAGGTCAAGGACGCCATCGAGCACCTGGAGCCCTTCGGCTTCACGGCCAAGCCCATGCCGGGCGCGGAGGTGGTGGCCGGCTTCATGGACGGCGACCGGTCGCACGGCGTGGTGCTGGTGGTGGCTGATCGCCGGTACCGGCTGCGCACCCTGGAAGACGGGGAGGTGGCCCTCTATGACGCGCTGGGCAATTACGTGCACTTCAAGAAAACAGGCACCCTGGCCATCAAGGCCACCACCAGCGTGGCCATCGAGGCGCCGCTGGTGACCATCACCGGCAACCTGCAGGTCACCGGAACCATCACCAGCCCGACCGACGTGGTCGGCGGTGGCAAGAGCCTCAAGACCCACACCCATTCCGGCGTGCAGCCGGGCGCCGGCTCCACCGGTCAGCCCAACTAGGAACCACCGTGATCGACGACCAACCACTGACCATCGTGCTCGATGGGCAGACGGCCCAGCTCGGCCTGGATTCGCCCGAGCCGCTGGTGCGTTCGGTGCTCATCAGCCTGTTCACCTGGCGCCGCGCCAACCCGGACGACCCGCTGCCGGCCGATGCCCGCCAGGGCTGGTGGGGCGACAGCTACCCCGTCGAGCCCAACGACCGCATCGGCAGCCGCCTGTGGCTGCTGGCCCGCTCCAAGCTCACCGAGGACACCGTGCGCCGCGCCCGCGAGTACGCCGAGGAGGCACTGGCCTGGCTGGTGCAGGACGGCGTGGCCGCCCGTGTGAGCGTGCAGGCCGAGCGCCGGGGCATCGATGCCCTGGCCCTGACCTGCCAGATCTACCGCCTCGACGGCCGCCTGGCGGCCGACGTTCGTTTCACCAATGCCTGGGGTTTCCTCAATGCCGTATAGCCGTCCCACGCTGGCCGAGCTGGTCAACCGCGTCCGCTCGGGCGTGATCTCGCGCCTGGCGCAGGACGAGGTGCTGCGCCGTGCCGATGCCGAGGTGTATGCCCGCGTGATGGCCGGCGTCACGCATGGCCTCTACGGCTTCATCGACTGGCTGTCGCGCCAGGTCATCTACGACACCGCCGAGGGCGAGATCCTGGAGCGCTGGGCGTCCATCTGGGGCGTCACCCGCAAGCCGGCAGCAGCAGCCACCGGCACCGTGACCCTCACCGGCCTCACCGGTGCCGTGGTGCCCGCCGGCAGCCCGCTGCAGGCCCTCGACGGCGTGCAGTACCTCACGGTGGCCGAGGTGACCTTCACCACCACCTCGGCCGTGGTCAGCGTGGCCGCCAGCGTGCCGGCGGCTGCCAGCAACCGGGCAACCGGCCAGACCCTGACCCTGGTCAACCCCGTGCCCGGTGTGCAGCCCGCCGGCGTGGCCTCCGCCCTGGTGGGTGGCTCCGACGAAGAGACGGACGATGCGCTGCGCACCCGCCTGATCGACCGCATCCAGACCCCGCCGCACGGCGGATCGAGCGCCGACTACCGCGCCTGGGCGCTGGAGGTTCCGGGCGTCACCCGCGCCTGGTGCTACCCGCTGGAACTGGGCCCCGGCACGGTGACGGTGCGCTTCATGCGCGACGACGACAGCGGCAGCGCCATCCCCGACGCCGGAGAGGTGGCGGCCGTGCAGACCTACATCAACAACCTGCGGCCGGTGACGGCCCAGGTCACGGTGGTGGCCCCGGTGGCCGCACCGCTCAACTTCACGATCGCGGTGTCGCCGAACACGGCCGCCGTCAAGGCAGCAGTCACGGCTGAGCTGGCCGACCTGATCCGCCGCGAAGCCGAGCCAGGCGGCACTCTGCTGCTGTCGCACATCCGCGCTGCCATCTCGGCCGCCGCCGGCGAGAACAACTACGTGATGACCGTGCCCTCGGCCGACGTGGCCAGCCCGGTCGGCACCATCACCACGCTGGGGACCATCACATGGGTCTGACGCCGGACGACTACCTGCAGCAGATCCAGTCCCTGCTGCCGCCGGGCCCGGCCTGGCCACGCGATGCCGATGCCTACGTGACCCGGCTGTTGCGCAGCCTGGCGGAGGAGTTCGCCCGCGTCGATGCACGCGCCAATGACCTGCTCGACGAAGCCGACCCGCGCACCACCGTGCAGCTGCTGCTGGACTGGGAGCGTATCGCCGGCCTGCCCGATGGTTGCGTGGTCGACAGTGGTGTCGAGCTGTCCACCGCGCAACGCCAGGCGGCGCTGGTGGGTCGCGTGACCATGGTGGGCGATCAGTCGGCGGCGTACTTCCAGCAGCTGGCCGCGAGCCTCGGCTACGCCGTACAGGTGACCGACTTCAGCCCATTCGATGTCACCGACCTGGTGTCAGAGCCCATCTACGGGGTCGCATGGGCCCATGCCTGGCAGGTGAGGGGAAGCCTCAACCAGCCAGTCGATTTCACCGCTGTGTCCACCGTGGCCGACGCCTTGTCGGCCTGGTCGAACGTGGTTCTCGAATGCGTGCTCCGCCGGTTTAAGCCGGCGCACAGCGTGCTCATCTTCAGCTACACCTAAAAAGGAGCATCCATGGACAGAGTGTTTGAGTCCGGCGCCGCAGGTCTCGCACCTGCAGCGCCGGCATCGCCGTCGAGCGGCTTCCCGACCGGGGGCAATCCCTCCGGCGGCGTGCCGGCCACCAAGCCTGGGCCGTACTGGTTCCATATGGTGACCGAGGAGATGCGCGCGGTGATCGTGGACGCGGGTCTCACGCCGGATCATTTGGCACTGAACCAGGTTCTCCTGGCGATCAAAGCACTTATCAACTCAGCTGGAGTGTCCACCTACAGCGCGACCCAAGTGCTGCCGGCTGCCGACGTCCGGAAGACGATCCTTTTTCTGGGCGGATCGGCGAACGCCACATTCACGCTGCCTGCCTTGTCATCGGTTCCTGTGGGTGGTTCCATCAGCATCAAGCACGCCACCACAGGTGTGTTCGTTCTCACTGTCCAGAGGGCCGGTACGGATGTGATTCTGCCGGGAAGCGGCTCGATCAATAGCTTCGCCATGCTGGTGGGGGACAGTGTGACGCTGGTGGCCACCGCAGGCGGTTGGCACATTGCGAACGGGAGCGTGGTGCTGGCCTACGCAAGTGGAGCCCCGCTGCTTGGTGTAAACCAATCCTGGCAAAACTTAACGGGCTCCCGCACCGCAGGCACCACCTACACGAACACCACTGGTCGGCCTATCGCCGTCTTTGCTGCTGGTCCTACCACCACTACGAGCAACGCTCTTGTGCTTTCAGTAGGCGGTGTGACCGCTGCCTCAATGGGTACGGCAGCTGCAGGTTCCTCGTTGTTCGTGACCGGAATCGTTCCGCCGGGTGCGACTTACTCGATCAGCGTATCAGGTGGTGTCTCGATCAACGCGTGGTCTGAGCTGCGATAAGGAATCCAGATGATCTACTTTAAACACCCATCCTCTGCTGAAGTCTTTGCGTATGAAACCGAGCAAGAGCGCAACGATTTCGGAGCGCCTGAGCTGGTACAGATGACAGCTGCTGAGGTCGAGTCTCACATCAACCAGCAACAGTCAAACCAGGGGCCTCGCGTGGTCACTATGCGTCAGGCCCGACGGGCGTTGCTGGAGGCCGGCCTGCTGCAGCAGGTCGACCTGGCCATCGACGCTCTTCCCGAGCCGCAGCGCAGCGCAGTGCGCATCGATTGGGAATACTCCAGCGAGGTCCACCGCGATCGCGCCTTCGTGCAGCAACTCGGCCAGGCGCTGGGCCTGAGCGACGAGCAGCTCGATGCGCTCTTCATCCAAGCGGCGGCACTGTGAAGCTGGCCTTCATCCACGCCAAGCCGGCCGACAAGATCTCGGCCCGCCTGACGCTCTGGTTCACCGGGTCCACGGCCTACCACTGTGGCCTGGTGGACGAGAGCGACGGGACGTTCTTCGACATGAGCCTGCTGCCCCGCAAGCTGCACTGGCCACGCTATCACCCGCCGAAGTGGGTGGTGCTCTACGACTTCCCCGCGCTCACCCGGGCGCAGTGCGAAGAGTTCCTCAAGCGCGACAGCACCATCACCTATGGGTGGCTGGACTACCTGCTGTTCGGCCTGCGGCCGCTGTACCACCTGGTGGGAAAGTCCACCCGCAACGCCGGCGGAATGATCTGCAGCGAGCTGTGCGCCAACTGGCTGGCCGAGGCGGGGTACAGCCCGCCGCTGCAGCTCGTGCCCAGTCCGGCCGACCTGGAGCGCTGGGCCCAGCAACAGACCACCGAACCCCGTGAACGGATCCACGATGCCTGAACCCACCTCGTCTTCCGCCGCCGGCGGCTTCGCGGCTTACAAGCTGGCCGTGGCCTTCGGCATCCCGGCCGGCCTGGCCGCCATCGTCGTCATGCTCTGGATCCAGCCCAAGACCAAACGCGAATGGACCATGGCGCTGATCTGCACCGTCATGTCCAGCACGTGTGGCGGGGCGCTGGCCATCGAGTACCTGAAGCTGCAGCACCTGGCCACCGGCGGCGTGAGCGGGCTCATGGGCATGGCCGGGATCATCTTCGCGTGCGGCCTGCCGGGCTGGGTGCTGGTGCGTGCGGCCTTCATCTGGCTGGACAAGCGCAAGTCGCTCGAACTGCCCGAGCTGGTGCGTGACGCCAAGGACGACGTGAAAGGAATCCTGCCGTGAAGCTGTCCCCCCACTTCAGCCTGGCTGAGCTGACCCGCAGCGGTATCGCGCAGCGCCTCAACCTGGACAACACGCCGCCGGCGGACGTGCTGATCGCCCTGCACACCACCGCCGACATGCTGGAGCGGATCCGCAGCACCCTGGGCGTGCCGGTGATCGTCACCAGCGGCTACCGCTCGCCCCAGGTGAATGCGGCTGTGGGCGGCGTGAGCAGCTCGGACCACCTGAGCGGCCAGGCGGCCGACATCGTGGCGCCGGCGTTCGGCACGCCGCACCTGGTGGCCACCACGCTGGCGCCGCTGATCAGCACCCTGGGCATCGGCCAGATCATTCTGGAAGGGATCCGGGGCAAGCAGTGGGTGCACGTGAGCACGCGCAAGCCGGTGAAGCCGGGCAACCGGGTGCTGACCATCACCGACGCCGGCGTGCGCGCCGGCATCCACGAGCTGAGGTCGGCATGAAGGCGCTGGCCGGCTTCTTCGAGCTGGTGCCGGGGTGGATGTGGGCGGTGCTCTGCGCCAGCGCCCTCGGCACCTCGTGCATCCACAGCCACAACTACCAGGTCGAGAAGGGCCGCCACGCCCAGACCCGGGCCGACCATGCCGAGCTGGAGGCCGAGCGCCTGCGCGAAGCCCTGCGGGAGGTCTCCCGCCTCGTCACCGTGACCAAGGAAACCCAGGATGTCTACAACCAGGAACGCAGCCAGGTGCTGGCCCTGCGCGATCGCCTGCGCGCTGCTGGCCAGCGGCTGCTCGACCAGCAAGCCGAACATGACGCCCGCATCGCGGCCGCCGGTGCCGACGGTCTACGTCGATATGCCACGACCGTCGGCGCAGATCTCGGCCGATGTCGAGCAGACGTTGAACGATTTGGACTTGAGGCGGCAGCGTGCTCTGCAGCTGCTCACGCCCTGAAGGCCAACCTGAACGCCGTGAACCAGGCGCCGTGAGCCTTTCGCCGTTGTCTCCGGGGTGAGGAATCACCCCTTTGTGCCCGCCATCCCTTCGGGGGTGGCGGGCTTTTTTATTGCCGCAAAAAAGCCCACCCCGCACGGCGAGGTGGGCTCAAGTCACTTGCGCGCTGACTTACTTACCCCGACCCCGTGGGGCGGGGGTGGGCTTCGCCGGTGTCCCGCGAGGCTCCACCACAGTGGTCCGCGGGTTGGCCCGTGCTTGGCTCACGGGGATGTACCGGCCGGTGCCGGCGTCGCGACCGATCAGGTCTTTGGTTTTGCTGGTCATGATGTCCCTTTCCGGACTAGGTAGAAAGACCGACTGCCAGAGCTCACCAAACCTGTGTACGATTCATCAGCGATGTGATCTTCACAGATCCAGCTTCCCCAAGTCGGCCAGATGAGGGGCTTCAAAGCCAGGGCTGCAACCCTGGCTTTGTCGTCTCTGGCGTGTTCACTATATCTGGGGTTGGTGCCACCCTCAAGCCACTACCTATGGTGTGTGGGTTGGGCGGATTCCTTCATGCGAAATTGGCAACACCACCTTTTCCCTCTGTGGGACGTAGCCAGCGTGACGATTTAGGTGTTGCCGTCCCAGGTGTAGCCGGGGTGCTTCTGTTGGGCGAGATGGTGTAGTTCTTGACGTCGTCGTCAGGGAACGTGCAGGCTGTCGATCAGGTTGCGCCAGACGCAGGCGGTTGGGCAACATGGTCTGGTCCCGGTGCCCAATAAGCACACCCCCACTGCGGCATCGAGTGCGCCACCTTGCCGTGCAGGCACCAGACCGCAGCCTGACCACCGATCCAATGGCCGAAGTGCTGGCAGGTCGAGCAGGGCCGCTCGCGGCCGTATCGGTGTGTGCCTTGAGGCTCATCCATTCCCGGTGATACCGATTTGATATCCACGTCGTCATTTCTCCTATGAAGGCGACCCATTGAACTATGGCGGCGAAGCAGGCGCGGATTGTATCGACGCCCTGTGGCCGCCTGCCCCGGCAGGCCGGGTCGCTGGTCGGGCCGCCGGCTCAGTCGAACTGCAGGGTGAAGATCAGGTCGAGGGCGTTTTCTTCGCCGGCGCGGGCTCGTACGGTGAAGCGCCGCGAGACGTCGTAGAAGATGGACATGGTGCCCACCGCGCCGGCCACACTGCGCTCGTAGCTGAGGTACAGGTCCTGGGTGAGGCGCTTGCCCAGGGTGACGGCGGTGGCCGGCGTGCCGTCCGGGTTGAGGCCGCTGCTGCCCACCGATATTTCGTCCAGGCCGAAGGCCTGCGCCAGCCCGCCGCGCCGGTCGCCACCGCCGGCGATCAGGGCAGCGGCGGCCTGCTGCAACACGGCCGCTTCGGCACCCGCGCCGCTGGCGGGGCGGCCCAGCACCAGCCAGGCCAGTTTCTCGCTGTCGGGCAGGTCGGGCTCCGAGAACAGCCGAACCCGCGGTGCGTTGGCCGAGCCGGTGATGATCACGCCCACCCGCTGGGCCGAATTGGGACGCACGGCGGTGATGTCCAGCGTGGGGTTGTCGAACGGGCCGTTGAAGCGCAGCACGCCGGTCTCGATGCTGAGCTGCTGGCCGTAGCTGCGGTAGCTGCCGCTGACAGTGCGCACCTCGCCCAGCAGGCGCGGTGCTGGCAGGGCCACGGTGCTGCGCAGGGTCAGGCGTCCTTCCAGCCGGGTGTCCAGGCCCTGTCCGCGCACCGTGAAGTCGCGCCCCAGGTCGAGGTCGATCTGCACGTCCGGCCGCACCCGTTGTCCGGCTGCCGGCTCGATGGCGCGTTCGGTGCCGCGCACCACCACGTCGCTGCCCAGGCTGGGCGCCAGTTCGTCGGGCAGGATGATCAGGGCGGAGTCGGTGCGCAGCGCGCCGCGCAGCTGCAGGTCGGGGCCGTTGAGGGTGGCCTGTACATCGCCCGAGAGGGTGAGTCGGCGGTCGGGGCGCGAGCTCACGCGCAGCTGGGTGGCGCGGGCCTGCAGCTGCAGGGCCGGCACCCGGCGGGTCTGGCCGTCGACGGTGGCCAGCGGAAACTCGGCCCGGCCGCTGGCGTCCAGCACGCCGCCCCGCTCGGCGCCGCCCCGGCCTTCGATGCGGAAGCGGTCGATGGTGATGCGGTCGCCCGCCAGTGTGGCCCGCAGCTGGCCGTTGACGAAAGCAATGCCGTCCACCAGCGAACGCACGGCCAGCTGGTCGGCCTGCAGGCTGCCATCGAAGCGGGGCTCGCCGCGCGTGCCGCCCACGGTGGCCTGTGCCGCCAGCGTGCCGCGCACCCGCCAGCCCGGCGGTGCCAGGGCTGACCACAGGCCGGCCTGCGGCAGGCTGGCCTGCAGCCGACCCTGCAGCGGGGCCGATGCGGGCCAGTGCCAGGCGCCGTGCTGGCTGTCGGGGGGCGCCAGCTGGGTCGACAGGTCGGCGCTGGCCTCGCCCAGGCGATCGGCCTGCCAGCGCAGACGGGCCTGCAGTTCGCGCCCTTGCCCGGTCAGGCGCAGCTCGGCCTGCCGTATGCCGGCGGTCAGGCGCTGCACGGTGGCGTTGTTCTCGTCGAAAGCCCCGTCGGTCTGCACCAGCAGGTCGCCGCTGCGCCGTGCCAGCTGCACATCGATCCGGGGCGGCTGGGTCGCCTGGGCCGGCAGGTCGATGTCCCAGCGGCCGTCGAAGGCCAGGTCACCGCCCAGGCCGGCACGGGCCAGCGGGCCGTTGCGGGCGCCGTCCACGGCGGTCAGCAGGTCGACCCAGGCCAGCGGCAGGCCGTCGAGCCGACCCCGTGTCTGCAGCGCGCCCTGGTTCCACACCAGCGTGTCCCAGCCCAGCTCGACCGACCCGGCGGTGCCGCCAGGCGCACCGGGCAGCCGGGGCTGAACCCGCCAGCGGGCCGGTTCGGCTTCGAGCCGAAGGCCGGGGGCGGACTGCCATCGCAGGCGCAGGGGCTGCAGGCTTTGCAGGGTCCCGCCCAGGGGCGGGGCGTCGCCCCGCTGCTGCGAGGCATCGACCACCACCCGTTCGAGCTGCAGGCGGCCGGCCTGCAGCAGCGGGCGCCCCGCCGATTCCACGCGACCCTGCATCTCGGCGCGCACGCTGCGCGCAGCGGGTGCGGGCTGTGTCAGCTGGGTCTGCAAGGCCAGGTCCAGCCGATCGGCCGGACCCTGCACCGTCACTTCGGTGGCGGCCACTTCCAGCCGGGTGCGCATGCCGTCCTCGTCTGGCGCCAGACCGAGCTGCAGCCGGCGGGTGGACAGGGTCAGGTCGACCGTGGGCACGCTGCCCTGCGGGGCCGATGCACCACCCGGCCAGCCCAGGGCGCCCAGCCCGCCTTGCCAGCGCAGCCGCGCCTGGCCAGCGCCGGCAGCTTCGATGTCGGGCAAGGCCCGGGCGATGGCAGGGCCGGCCAGCGGCAGCTCGCGCAGGCGCTGCAGCCAGGCCCGGGTGGCGGCGGCGTCGCTCAGGTCGAGCTGCACATCGCCGTCGCCGCGGTCGGCGGCCAGATCCACATCGCCCTGCAGCCGGGTGCCGGGCAGGGCCAGCGTCCACCGGGCCTCGGCGCGGCTGACCGGATGGACATAACGGCCCTGGCCCTGCAGCTGGGCGTCCAGCGCATCCAGCCGCAGGTCGGTCAGGTCCAGGGTGCCGCGGGTGCCACTGCCCGCCACCGGCTGCCAGCGGCCTTGGGCCTGCAGGCTGCGCAGCCGCAGCGCATCGGCAGCGCTGCGTGCAGGCTGGCGCCCGGCGGGCTGCACGGCCACCTGCCAGTCGATGGCGTCGCCTTCGTTGGCGGCGCTGTTGCGGCGGGTGCTGGCGCTGGCCCGCCCGTCCAGCGCGGCCGGGGCCAGCGTGCTCCACAGCAGCGCCGGGTTGATGGCGCTCAGCCGCGCTTCTCCGCTCCAGGCCATGGGCTGCTGCGGCGGCACGGCGGGCGCCCAGGTGCCGCTGGCCTGCAGCCGGCCGCCGCCCAGGCGGGCCTCCAGCCGCTCCAGGGTCCAGCCGGTGTCCTGCCACAGCGCCCGGGCGCTGAGCTGGTCCAGCGGCACCCGCTGTCGATCGGCCGGTCCCGGGCTGAGGTTCTGCAGGTCGGCCTGCACCGTCCAGGCCTGGTCCTGGGGGTGCACGCTCACCGTGCCGCCCAGTGTGGTGACCGGTGCGCCGGGCCACAGGCTGGCCAGATCGAGCCGGTGCAGGCGCACGTCGGCTTCGTCCAGCGGTTGCGATGCCCAGGGGCGGATGCGGGCCTTGGCGGCCAGCGTGGGGCTGGCCGGGTGGTTCTGCGCCGGCTGCAGGTGGGCGGTGAGCTGCAGCGCCGCATCGGCCCCGGCCAGCGTGCCGGCCACCTGGGCCTTGCCCCGCAGCACCAGGGGTTCGCCTCCGGGCACCTGGGTGTCGACCTCGGCCTGCAGGTCCAGCCGCAGCGGCATGGGCGCCTGGGCGCCCAGGGCGGCCTGCACCCGGTAGCGGCCGCCGGCGATGTGCAGCGTCTCGATCCGCAGACCGTGCACGTCCTGCACACCGGTGAGTTCGTGCGGCCCGAGCCGGCCATGGTCGGCCGCCGGAGCGTAGGCATAGCGCGCCTTCACCGGCCCCAGGCGCAGCGAGCGCACCCCGGTGAGCTCGATGTCGTCCACCGCCACCACGGCCGAGACCGGCAGCGGCAGCTCCAGCGACGACAGCGGCGTGACCGGCACCGGATCGGTCGGGGCGGGTCGCTGGTCGTCCACCTGCACCCGTTGTGCGCCCAGGTGTTCCAGCGCCACGCCCTGGCCCGTGAGCAGGTACAGCCAGAAGCCGTTGCCGGTGCGGATGTCCAGGTCGTGCACATCCACCCGCAGGCCGCCTTGCTGCCACTGCAGCCGGCCGATGCGGCCACCGTCGCGCACGCTGCCCTGCACCTGCTCGGCATCGAGCTGGCCCCACGGAGCGGGTGCTGTGGCACCGAATCCTTCGCCATGGCTGTAGCGCGATGTCCACTGCAGGGCCTGGGCCAGCGAGCCCTCCTGCGCGGCCCAGAACCAGCCGCCGGCCAGCAGGGCCGTGGCCAGCAGGCCGGTGCCGGCCAACGCAGCGGCTGCGCCCCGCAGCACGCGGGTCGGGAGCAGTGTGGTCGGGGTGGGCTCGCTCATGCGGATGTCAGAAGCTGAAGCCCACATTGAGGTGCAGCCGCAGCTCGCGGGTTTCCAGGCCGTAGGCCAGATCCACCTGCAGCGGCCCGACCGGGCTGTTGTAGCGCAGGCCGGTGCCCACGCCCCATTTCGGGCGCAGGTCGCCGGCGCGGTCGGCCACCGCACCGCCGTCGACGAACAGCACGTTCTCCCACGGCGAGCGCTGGCCGTTCTCGGCCCAGATGGGCCGCTGCCATTCCACGCTCATCACCGCCTTGTAGCGGCCGGCACGCACACCCCCGCCGGGCGAGGGCACGCCGATGTCGCGCAGGCCGTAGCCGCGCACCGTGTTGTCGCCACCGGTGAGGAAGAGCTGGGTTTCCGGCACCGGTGCGTTGTCGCGGGCGACCACCGCACCACCTTCCAGCCGCAGGGCCAGCCGGCCGCGGTTAGATGCCGCATCCTGGCCGTCCAGCGGCCACAGGCCCAGCCAGCGTGCCTGGGTGCGGGCAAAGGGCTGGCGGTCGGTGCCCAGCGTGGTGCCGGCGCCCAGCTCCACCGCCAGGCCGTGGCCGCTGCGCGGCGAGACCGGATCGTCGAAACGGCGGCGCGCCCAGGCGTAGTTGGCGGTGATGGACGACTCGGCGGCTTCGGGCAGCGGGAAAGGCAGGTACTGCACCACCCGGGCGCGGTCGTACTGCAGATAGACGCTGCGGTCCAGCGTTTCGCCGTCCTGGCCCTGGCCCCAGCGCAGGCGCTGGCTGGTGGTGCGGGTGAGGCTGTCGTCCAGGCGCGAGAGCTGCGCCTCGGTCAGCCACTGCCAGCCCTGCGGATCCACCGGCGAACGCCAGTCGGTGCGGGCGATCTGATCCTTCTGGTCCAGCCGGAGCTCGCTGCGGGCGCGCCAGCCGATGCCGGGCACGCGGTTGTGCAGGTGCTCGATGGACACGCGGGCGCCGCTGTCGGTGCTGGCGCCCACGCCCAGCACCAGCTTCTGGCGCCGGGCCTCGCGCAGCTGCACCTTCACCGGCAGCATGGCGGCCTGTTCGGTGGGCTCCACGTACACGAACACGGCGTCGAAGTAACCGCTGGCGGCCATGCGCTGCTGCGCAGCCTGCAGGCGCTCCAGGTCATATTCGGTGCCCGGTGTGAGGCCCGAGAGCCGGGCCAGGCGTTCGGTGATGGCGGGGTCGTAGCGTTCGGCGCCGACCACCTCGATGGCGCCGATGCGCTGCAGCGGACCGGAGTCGAGTTCGATGTAGAGGTTGGCGCGCTGGTTGGCCGCGTCGATGTCGGCCAGGCTGTTGCTGATGCGCCCGCCGGGAAAGCGCAGGGCGGTGAGCTGCCGCAGGGCCTGGTTCTTGGCACCGTCCCATTCCGACTGGGAGAAGGGCTGGTCGGCGCGGCGGGCGGCGGCGGCCTGGATGGCCTCGCGCTGGGCCTGGGCCTGGGGCAGGGTGGCGATCTCGCCCTGGAAGATGACCTGCACCGAGGCAATGCGGGTCTGCGGCCCGGGGTCCACCCGCATGCGCACCGTGCCCAGCGAGGGCGGCGCCCCGTCGTCATCGTCGTCGTCGTCGATGCGGGCAGCGTCGGTGCCGGCGTCGTTGGCCGGCGCCTGCAGCGGATCGACCTGGATCACCGGGCTGAAATGGCCCAGCGTGCCCAGCAGGTTGCGCAGGTTGTCCGGGGCCTGCAGCAGCAGGCGGTTGAGCTCGTTCACGTCCAGGCTGCGCAGGCGCCGGAAGCGTTGCAGGTCCATGTGGCGCAGCAGGGTGTCGCGCACCGCGTCGGGGGCGTCGAGCTCGATGTCGAAACGCGGTGGCACCGGGGCGCGCTGTGCCCGCGTGCGCGCAGACGAACGCGCCTCGCCCGGGGCCGCAGCCGGTGTGGAGGCGGTGGTCGGCGTGGTCAGCGTCGTCGGGGTCTGGGCGAGCGCGGCCACCGGCCACAGGAACAGCGGTAGGAGCCACAGGCCGGTCAGCAGCGGCCCGGCCCGAAGGAGAAAGGTCATGCGGGGTTCATTTCGACAGCATGCGCATCGCGTCTTCCAGGCCCTTCAAGGTCAGCGGGAACATGCGCTGGCTCACAAGCTGCTGGATGATGCTGATGCTCTGTCGATACTGCCACACGCCCTGCGGTTCCGGATTGATCCACGCAAACTTGGGGAAGGCGTGCGTGAGCCGCTGCAGCCACTCCGCGCCGGCCTCCTCGTTGTTGTATTCCACGCTGCCGCCGGGCTGCAGGATCTCGTAGGGGCTCATGGTGGCGTCGCCCACGAAGATCAGCTTGTAGTCCTTGTTGTACTTGCGGATGATGTCCCAGGTCGGGAACTTCTCGGCATAGCGGCGCCGGTTGTTCTTCCACATGAAGTCGTAGACGCAGTTGTGGAAGTAATAGAACTCCAGGTGCTTGAACTCGCCCTTGACCGCCGAGAACAGTTCCTCGACGCGCTGGATGTGTTCGTCCATGGTGCCGCCCACGTCCATGAGCAGCAGCACCTTCACATTGTTGTGCCGCTCCGGAATCATCTTGATGTCCAGCCAGCCGGCGTTGGCCGCGGTGCTGCGGATGGTGTCGGGCAGGTCGAGTTCGAGCTCGTTGCCCTCGCGCGCGAACTTGCGCAGCCGGCGCAACGCCACCTTGATGTTGCGCGTGCCGAGTTCCTGGGTGTCGTCGTAGTCGCGGTAGGCGCGCTGCTCCCACACCTTCACCGCACTCTTGCCACCGCCCTTGCCGCCAATCCTCACGCCCTGCGGGTTCTGGCCGCCGTTGCCGAAGGGTGACGTGCCGCCGGTGCCGATCCACTTGCTGCCGCCTTCGTGGCGCTCCTTCTGTTCTTCCAGCCGCTTCTTCAGCGTGTCCATCAACTCGTCCCAGTCGAGCTTGGGCGCGTTGGCCTTCTGCTCCTCCGACAGGATGCGCTCCATCTCCTGGCGCAGCCAGTCGGCCGGGATCGGCTTGGTGAAGTCCGCGATCATCTCCACGCCCTTGAAGTAGGCGGCAAAGGCACGGTCGAACTTGTCGAAGTGCTTCTCGTCCTTCACCAGCGCGGTGCGCGCCAGGAAGTAGAAGTCGTCCATGCTGCAGGCGTCCGGGTTGGTCGGCCCCACCACCTCGGCCTGCAGGGCTTCGAGCAGCGTGAGGTACTCGCGCACCGACACCGGCACCTTGGCGGCGCGCAGGGTGTAGAAGAAGTCGATCAGCATGGTGCTCTCCTTGCAGACACGGTCATGAGCCGGCCCAGTCTTCCACCTTCAGCCCCGCCACCCGCTTGAACTCGCGTGTGTTGCGGGTGACCATGATCAGGCCCAGGGCCTTGGCCTGTGCGGCCAGCCACAGGTCATTCGGGCCGATGGGGGTGCCTTTGGCGCGCAGGTCGGCGCGGATCTTTCCGTAGACCGGCGCCACGTCTTCGCCGATGGGCAGCACGCCGAAGAACTCCAGCAGGCGGCGGGCGCGCTGGTCCCGCAGACGGGAGACCGGTGCGTGCGAGACGCTGTAGAAGAATTCGCCGGTGGTGATGACCGACAGCGCTGCCTCGCCCCGCAGCAGCTTCTGCATGCGGCGGTTGATGCCCTCGTCCAGCCCCTTGACCATGAGCGAGAACACGTCCGAGTCGAGCAGGTACTTCGGCTTCATCGGATGGGCTCGTCCAGCGGCAGCAGATCGTCCACCTGGGCCATGGCGTGGTCCAGGGCGGCGGCGTCGCTGCCGGACAGCGGCGGCAGGTCGAGCAGTGCGTCGGCGGCAGTGTGCGCCAGCGGCCGCAGGACCAGCTGGTGCCCGTCCCGCACGATCTCCACCCGCTGGGCGTCGAGCTGGAATTCCTTGGGGATGCGCACCGCCTGGCTGTTGCCGGACTGGAACACGGTGGTCTCCATGACCTCCGGCGGACGCCGTGGGGTGTCGGTGTAGCGCTGGGTCATGACGTCACCTCGCGGTTGATGTATATACGTTGAGTGTATACGGGGAGATGTCGGCCGTCATGCTGGCGCAGCGCCGTCAGTCGCGCAGGGCCAGGCGGTAAAGCAGCTGCGCACGCACTTCCGGCCATTCGCCGGCGCGCAGGCTGTACATCACCGTGTCGCGGATGGTGCCGTCGCGGCGCAGGGCATGGCCGCGGATCACGCCGTCCTTCTTCGCACCCAGGCGCTCGATGGCGGCCTGCGAGGCGAAGTTGAAGTTGTCGGTGCGCCAGCCCACCACATGGCAACCCAGGGTGTCGAAGGCGTGGCCCATCATCAGCAGCTTGCAGGTGGTGTTGACGTGGGTGCGCTGCACACGCCGGGCGTACCAGGTGTAGCCGATCTCGACCCGCTTCACCTCGGGAAGGATGTCGTGGAAGCTGGTGCTGCCCAGCACGGTGCCGGTGGATTCCTCGATCACCGCAAAGGCGAAGCGGTGGCCGGCCTCGCGCATCTTCAGTGCGGTCTCGATGTAGGCGAGGGTGTGCTCGGGTTCCGGCACCGAGGTCACCCGGATGCGCCACAGCTCGCCGTCGGCAGCGGCAGCCTTCAGGCCTTGTTCGTGGGCCAGGGCCAGGGGTTCCAGGCGGATGCCTCGGTCGCGCAGGACGACGGGTTGCACGAAGGCCATGTTCACTCCTTGTCGGCGGTGGCACGGCGCCACGCGCGGGCCAGCTGCAGGCCGGCGCCGCCGCCCAGACCCACGGCCACGATGGCGCCGATACTGCCGGCGCCGTACCCCTCGGCGAACAGGTCGAAGCCCAGCCAGCGCGCCAGCCAGAAGCCGGCCAGTGCACCGCCGACGAAGCCCACCGCGTCGGACAGGCCCTCCTTCAGGAGGCGTGCGGCCTGGCTCATCGGTTTCTCTGGTTCATGAAGACCAGCTTCTCGAACAGGGTGGTGTCCTGCTCGTTCTTCAGCAGCGCGCCCACCAGCGGCGGGATCGACACCTTGTCATCGGCGCTCTGCAGGGCCTCCAGCGGGATATCCTCGGCCATGAGCAGCTTGAGCCAGTCCAGCAGCTCGCTGGTGCTGGGCTTTTTCTTCAGGCCAGGCAGGTTGCGCACGTCGTAGAAGGTCTTCATGGCGATCTTCAGCAGGTCCTTGCGCAGGGTCGGGAAGTGCACTGCGACGATCTTCTCCATGGTCTCGGCGTCGGGAAACTTGATGTAGTGGAAGAAGCAGCGGCGCAGGAAGGCGTCGGGCAGCTCCTTCTCGTTGTTGGAGGTGATGAACACCAGCGGCCGGTGCCTGGCCTTGATGAGTTCACGCGTCTCGTAGCAGTAGAACTCCATGCGGTCGAGTTCGCGCAGCAGGTCGTTGGGGAATTCGATGTCGGCCTTGTCGATCTCGTCGATCAGCAGCGCCACCGGCTGGTCGGCGGTGAAGGCCTGCCACAGCACGCCCTGCACGATGTAGTTGCGGATGTCGCCCACGCGCTGGGCGCTGTCGGCGGTGTTGAGCTGGCTGTCGCGCAGGCGGCTCACCGCGTCGTACTCGTACAGGCCTTGCTGGGCCTTGGTGGTGCTCTTGATGTGCCACTGCAGCAGCGGCATGCCCAGGGCCTGGGCCACTTCCTCGGCCAGCAGTGTCTTGCCGGTGCCGGGCTCGCCCTTGACCAGCAGCGGCCGCTTGAGGGTGATGGCCGCATTCACCGCCAGCATCAGGTCCTGGGTGGCGACATAGTTCTGGGTACCTTGGAATTTCATGGATGACCTGCAGCAGTGGTTGGCGGGGGATCGAGGCCCTGCGGGACGACTCTATAATCGCGGGTTGATCTATAGAACGCCCGGATCGGCGACCATTTCATTGTGCTAGCAAAATGAATCACCTGTTGACCACGATCGCCCGTACCTTTGTCGCCGCTGCGACGCTCGTTGCAGCCGCAGCCGCCCACGCCCAGGGCGCCACGGGCGACGTGGAAGCCGGTCGCAAGAAGGCCGAGATGTGTGTGGGTTGCCACGGCATCCCCGGCTACCAGAACAGCTTCCCCGAGGTCCACAAGGTCCCGATGATCTCCGGCCAGTCCGGCGCCTACATCGTGTCGGCCCTCAAGCAGTACCAGAAGGGCGAGCGCAAGCACCCCTCCATGCGCGGCATCGCCGGTTCGCTGTCCGAGCAGGACATGGCCGACCTGGGCGCCTTCTACGCCTCGCATGCCACCGCCACCGCGCCCGAAACCCCCAAGGCCGCCAGCCCCAAGGTGGCCGCCCTGATCGAGAAGGGTGCCTGCATCTCCTGCCACGGCGCCAACTTCAGCAAGCCGATCGACCCCAGCTACCCCAAGATCGGTGGCCAGCATGCCGACTACCTTTTCGTGGCCCTGAAGTCGTACACGGTGGAAGGCAACAACCTGATCGGCCGCAGCAACGGCATCATGGCCGGCATCGCCAAGCAGTATTCGCCGGCCGAGATGCGCGAGATCGCCAAGTACCTCGCCACCGTCGAAGGCGAACTCAAGGTGGTGCCGCAGTCGCGCTTCAAGTAAGCCGTCCGCACCCACACGAAAAAGCCGCCTTCGGGCGGCTTTTTTCATGGTCGGGCGGTGGCTCAGTCGGTGGTGGCGCGACGGCGCACCGCGTCGATGTAGGCCTGGCCATCGGGCGGCCGGCCGGCGCGCTGGCTTTCCCACAGCATGCGGCCCAGGCATTCCATGACCTCGTGGTGGGCGGCGTGCAGGTCGTCGCGCCGGGCGGCCAGCAGCTCCACCGCCTGCCGGATGCCCGGCGGCTGGTCGATGCTGCACTGCTCGCTGATGGACAGGTGCATGGACAGGTGCAGGAAGGGGTTCTCGCGCGCCGCATCGGGCTGGCTCAGGGCCGCCACGGCGGCGTCCACATCGGCCAGTTCGGCGTGGTACTCGGGGTGCTCGGCGATCCACTGGCCGGCCAGCACCTCGATGGCCTCCATGGGCTGCTGCGTGCCGAGCTTGGCATACACACCGCAGAAGAAACGGCGCACATCGGCCTGGGACGGGTTGAACATGGTGATCTCCGAAAACGGGGTCAGACGCGCCAGGCCGGCAGCTGCCAGTTGCGCCACAGGGCCAGGCCACGCAGGCCGGCCGTGACCAGCACGCAGCCCAGCAGGGCCATCCAGCCAGGGGTCTGCAGCGTCCACAGGCCCACATAGGTCCAGCCGCCGGCGAAGGCGCACACCGCATAGGGCCGGTGGTCGTGGAAGGCGGCAGGAATCTGGTTGCACACCACGTCGCGCAGCACGCCACCGGCCACGCCGGTGATCAGGCCCATGATGACCGCCACCACCGCCGGCAGCTGCTGCACCAGGGCCATGTGCACGCCGGTGGCCGCGAACAGGCCCAGGCCCAGTGCGTCGGGCCATTGCATGGCGCGTTCGGTGAGTTCGAAGTGGCGGTTGCGCAGGAAGGCCATGCAGGCCACGCACAGGGCCAGCACTCCCCACAGCAGGTCCACGTGTTCGACCCAGAAGAAGGGGCGGCGGTCCAGCAGCAGGTCGCGCAGGGTGCCGCCGCCGAAGGCCGCCAGAAAACCCACCACGCACACGCCCACCGCATCCATGCGGTGGCGGGCCGCTGCCAGCACGCCCGAGAGTGCAAAGGCGGCCGTGGCCGCCAGCTCGACCAGCAGGCGCAGCGTTTCCCCCCACAATGGAACGTTTTGCATCTGCCGATTGTCGCCGCCCGCCATGCCCGTCATCACCGATCCGTTTTTCTACCTGGTGGCCGTTCCGGCGGTGCTGCTGCTGGGCATCAGCAAGAGCGGGTTCGGGGCCGGTTTCGGCTCGCTGGCGGTGCCCATGATGGCGCTGGCGGTCACGGTGCCGCAGGCCGCTGCCATCCTCATGCCGGTGCTGCTGGTGATGGACCTGCTGGGCATGGCCGCCTTCCGCAAGGACCTGGACCGCAAGCTGCTCGCCTTCCTGCTGCCGTCGGGCCTGCTGGGCATCCTCATCGGCACGGCGCTGTTCAAGCTGCTCGATGCCCGCGTGGTGGCCGGCATCGTGGGCGGCTTCACCCTGCTGTTCCTGGCCCAGCGCCTGCTGTTCCCGCCCCGGCCCGACAGCCCGCCGCCGCCGCGCTGGGCCGGCTGGCTGCTGTCGGCCACCTCGGGGTTCACCAGCTTCATCGCCCATGCCGGCGGCCCGCCCATCAATGCCTACGTGATCCCGCTGCGGCTCTCGCCGGTGGTGTTCACCGGCACGCTGGCTTTCTTCTTTTTCTTCATCAACCTGGCCAAGTGGATTCCGTATGCCTGGCTGGGCCTGCTCGACATGCGCAACATGGCGACCTCGCTCGTGCTGCTGCCGCTGGCGCCGGTGGGGGTGTGGATCGGGGTGCGCATTGCGCACCGCATCCAGCCGGTGCTGTTCTACCGCTTCGTGTACGCCGGCATGCTGCTCACCGGCCTGAAGCTGGTGTGGGACGCCCTGGCTTGACCGGCCTGCCGGTGCTGGCGATACCATAGACCGTTCCCTCCTCGGGACAGAACAGGAGTCGCGATGCCGATCGTGGTGGTGGCCAATCCCAAAGGCGGCGTGGGCAAGTCCACGTTGTCCACCCATGTGGCGGGCTACTACGCCAGCCAGGGACATTCCGTCATGCTGGGCGACATCGACCGCCAGCAGTCATCGGCGCTGTGGCTGAGGCTGCGCCCGCCGCAGGCCCGGCCGATCAAGACCTGGGACATCTCCCACGACCTGATCGCCCGTCCCCCGCGCGACACCACCCATGTGGTGCTGGACACCCCGGCCGGCCTGCATGGCTGGCGTTTCAAGGATGTGCTCAAGATGGCCGACAAGGTGCTGGTGCCGCTGCAGCCCAGCATATTCGACATCTATGCCACGCGCGCCTTCCTGGACGAACTGCTCGAATCGCGCCGCGCCGAGCACCTGCAGATCGGCCTGGTGGGCATGCGGGTCGATCCCCGCACCATTGCGGCCGAGCAGCTGCAGACCTTCGTCTCCGGTCTGGGGCTGCCGGTGCTCACCCATCTGCGCGACACACAGAACTACATCCACCTGGCCGCCCGCGGGCTCACCCTGTTCGACGTGGCCCCCGGCCGCGTGGCCAAGGACCTGGAGCAGTGGCAGCCGATCTGCCAGTGGCTCGACCGCTGACCGCAACCCCACCCCCATCCCATGCGACATTTCAAGACCCTGGCCGAGCTGGCCGCCTGCGTCGGCCAGGAAGTGGCCAACAGCGACTGGACCACCATCACCCAGGAGCAGGTCAACCGTTTTGCCGAAGCCACCGGCGACCACCAGTGGATCCACGTGGATGTGGAACGGGCCAAGGCCGGCCCTTTCGGCGCGCCCATCGCCCATGGCTTCCTCACGCTGTCGCTGCTGCCGGTGTTCTTTGAATCGGCCATGTCCATCGAGCAGTCGGCCATGGGCGTGAACTACGGTCTGAACCGCGTGCGCTTCACCGGGCCGGTGCCGGTGGGCAGCCGCCTGCGGGCCCGTCTGACGCTGCTGGCGGCCGAGCCGGTGGCCGGCGACGGCCTGCAGATGACCTGGGGCGTGGCCATCGAGCGCGAGGGCGTCGACAAGCCGGTGTGCGTGGCCGAGTCCCTGGTGCGCCGTTACCCCTGAGCGCCCGCAAAGCCCTGCTGGCGCCAGGCTTCGAACACCGCCACCGCCACCGCGTTCGACAGGTTCAGGCTGCGTTGCCCGGCCCGCATGGGCAGGCGCAGCCGCTGCGGCAGGGCAAAGGTGTCGCGGATCTCGGGCGGCAGACCGGCCGTCTCGCAGCCGAACACCAGCCAGTCGCCGGGCGCAAACACCGCATCGAAGGCGTGGTGGCTGCCGCGTGAGGTGAAGGCGAACATGCGCGCGGCATCGGGCTGTTCGCTGGCCAGAAAGGCCGCCCAGTCGGCATGGCGGCGCACCTCGGCGTACTCGTGGTAGTCCAGCCCGGCGCGGCGCATCTGCTTGTCGTCCATCGAAAAACCCAGCGGCTCGATCAGGTGCAGCCGGCAGCCGGTGTTGGCGCACAGCCGGATCACGTTCCCGGTGTTGGGGGGAATCTCGGGGTGGACGAGCACGACGTTGAACATGGGCGGCGGATCATAGCGGCGTCAGGGGCGGCGCCCATGCCGGGGCCGGCGTGGCTGCCAGCACCAGTGCCGTCACCGAGGCCGCGCCGGCCTGGTGCAGGGCGGTGGCGGCCGCCTGCACGGTGGCGCCGGTGGTGACCACGTCGTCGATCAGCAGCAGATGCCGGCCGCTGACCGCGGCCCGTGCACGCGGGTGCACCAGGAACGCACCGTGCAGCTGCTGAAGCCGCGCGGCCCGGTCGAGGGTGCGCTGCGGCGGTCCCTCCAGGCAGCGCAGCAGGGCCTGGGGCAGGGCAGGGCGGTCGAGCCGGCGGGCCAGTTCCCAGGCCTGGTTGTAGCCCCGCTCGGCCAGCCGGCGCGGGCTCAGCGGCACCGGCACCAGCGCGTCGCACGAAGCCAGCAACCCGTCGTCTTGTGCCGCCAGGGCCATCAGCCGGGCCAGCGGACCGGCCCATCCGGGCTCGTCCTGGAACTTCAGCCGCGCCAGCAGCGTGGTCCAGGGGTAGCCGTAGCGCACCGCGGCCACGCACCGGACCAGCGGGCCAGGGGCCAGGCCATCGACCATCGGACGGGCACCGAAGCGGGCCAGGCAGTCGCGGCACACCGGCTGCGCGGGCCAGCGGCCGCACACCGCGCAGGTCGAGGGCAGGGCGGACCGGATCAGCGCCGTCGCCCAGGGAGGTCGGTGCACGGACATCGGGCCAATATACTGACGCCCCGCCATTCACGCGCCGCCGGTATCCGGCGGGTGCCGTGCCCACCGCTCTGCCCATGTCTTCCGTTTCAGCGGACCCCATCCCCCAGCCCGACGAACCGGTTCCCGGCATGGACCCGGTGGCCTGCACACGCTGGTGGCGCATGCCCCATGCGGCATCGCCCTGGCTGCACGAGGAGGTGGGCAGCCGCATGGCCGAGCGCCTGCAGTGGTTCCGCGAACCGCCCGCCAGCTGGCTGAACTGGGAACCGGTGTCCGGCGGTCTGGGTGTGCACCGCAAGCTGCGGCAGCGTTTGCCCCAGGCGGCCTGCTGGCTGCATGCAGCCCGGCCCGACCTGGCCCTGGCCGCCACCCGCGAGGCGTCTTCGTCCGGGGGCTGGACATCGTGGTGGCGCCGACGCGAACCTGCCGGCCCCTCGCTGGCCGGCGCCGACACCCGGGTCCGCATGCTCTGGGCCAACATGGTGCTGCATGCCGAGTCCAGCCCGCTCACGCTGATACGCCGCTGGCACCGCCATGTGGAGGTCGACGGCTTCCTGATGTTTTCCTGCCTGGGGCCGGACTCGCTGCGCGAGCTGCGCCAGCTCTACAGCGACCGGGGCTGGCCCGCGCCGGCCCACGATTTCACCGACATGCACGACTGGGGCGACATGCTGGTGCGGCAGGGCTTTGCCGAGCCGGTCATGGACATGGAGCGCATCACCCTGTCGTACAGCAGCGCATCGGCGTTGCTCGACGAGCTGCGCACCCTGGGGCGCAACCTGTCGTCCCGGCGACAGGCCGGCCTGCGTGGCCGGGGATGGCGCCGCCAGCTGGAGCGCGCCATCGAAAGCGAGCTGCCGCGCGGTCCGGATGGCCGGCTGCTGCTGACGTTCGAGGTCATTTACGGCCACGCCTTCAAGGCCCCGCCCCGGGTCCCCGTGGCCGCCAGCAGCACCGTGGGGGTGGACGACCTGCGCGCCATGTTGCGCAAGCCCCGGCCCTGAAGCTCTCTGCCCGGGGCGCCAAAGTGTCAATTGTCCGACCCCGATGTGACGTCATGTCAGCCGACCGGGGGGTGGACGCCGCTACAATCGCCCCCGGTTGAAATTCCCGGGGTATGTTCCCCTGCGCGAGGAGCGGCAAGCGCCGCTTCCACGTGATCCGGTGGTGGGTGTGTCTCAAGCCAGCAGTGTTTTCCGTTTCGCGACCCGTTCCGATGCCGGCATCGAATGGTCGCTGCGCAGGAACTGCTCGGTCACACCGGCCCAGCTGGGTGCCTTGTATGCATCGCTGTGTGTGGTGTCGCTGGGCGTGGCCGGTTTCTTCTGGAGCCAAGGCGCCACGCTGGTGCTGCCGTTTGCGGCGCTGGAGCTGCTGGCCGTGGCCGCGGCCTTCCTCATCTGGGCCCGGCACGCCACCGACAGCGAGCGCATCTGCCTGACCGAGGGCCGCCTGGTGGTGGAGCTGGAGTCCGGAGGTCGCCTGGAGCGCCGTGAATTTCCCCGGGACTGGGTGCGGGTCGATCCGCCACCGGGCTCGGGACAGTTGATCGAGGTGCGCGGTGCAGGTCAGTCGGTCCGGGTGGGCCGGTACCTGCGGGCGGATCTCAGGCCGGCGCTGGCGCGGGAAATCCGGCTGGCGTTGCGGGGTGCCTAGGCACCGAGGGATGAGCGGCATGTGGCCCCGAAAGGCCACCGGCCCGAAGTTTGTTGTAATCGGTATTGATATCAATCATTACTTATATTTGAGGCGCAAAAAGTGAGTACGACGAAGAAAACCGTGCAGTCCCTGCGGACCCGATGGCATTCGCTGCGCGATGCCGCCACCCTGCTGGCCCTGGGTGCGGGTGCCTGGACGTCGGTGATGGCCCAGAAGGTCAACGACCTGCCCGGCGGTCCTGCCGTCAACCAGCTCAACTTTGCGCCCCCGGTCACCAAGATCGCCGAGGAACAGCACTGGCTGCACTGGTTCATGATGGCCATCTGCGCCGTGATCTTCGTGATCGTGTTCGGCGTCATGTTCTATTCCATCCTCAAGCACCGCAAGTCGGTGGGCCACAAGTCGCAGGAACTGGCCGAGCCGATCTGGGTGGAACTGGGCTGGACCATCGTCCCGCTGCTGATCGTCATCGGCATGGCCCTGCCGGCCACCAAGGTGCTGGTCGCCCAGAAGGACACCACCAACGCCGACCTGACCATCAAGGCCACCGGCATGCAGTGGAAATGGGGCTACGACTACATCAAGGGCGAGGGCGAAGGCATCGGCTTCCTGTCCACCCTGGACAACAGCCACCGCGTCATGTCCGACAGCGGCAAGCTGACCCCGACCGACGACTACCTGCTCAAGGTCGACAACCCGATGGTGGTGCCCGTGGGCAAGAAGGTCCGCATCATCACCACCGCCAACGACGTGATCCACGCCTGGATGGTGCCGGCCTTCGGCGTCAAGCAGGACGCCATCCCCGGCTTCGTGCGCGACACCTGGTTCCGCGCCGAGAAGACCGGCGACTTCTACGGCCAGTGCGCCGAGCTGTGCGGCAAGGAACACGCCTACATGCCCATCCACGTGAAGGTGGTGACCGCCGAGGAATACACCGCCTGGGTGAACGAGCAGAAGAAGGCCATGGCCGCCAAGGCCGACGACCCGTCCAAGGTCTGGGCCCTGACCGACCTGGTCAAGCGGGGCGAGTCGGTGTACGCCGCCAACTGCGCCGCCTGCCACCAGGCCAACGGCAAGGGCGCCGGCCCGATCAAGGCCCTGGACGGCTCCGCGCTGGTGGTCGACGCCGACAAGGGCAAGATCATCAACGTGCTGCTGAACGGCCAGAACAATGGCGCCATGCCGGCCTGGAAACAGCTCTCCGACACCGAGCTGGCCGCCGTGATGACCTACGCCAAGAACAGCTGGTCCAACAAGACCGACCAGATCATCCAGCCCGCCGAAGTGCAGGCTGCCCGGAAGTGATCCGGCAACGTTTGACGATTGAGACCCCCTGAGGAAACGACCATGAGTGCAGTTCTCGACCACCACGACGCGCACGGACACGACCACGACCACCACGCCCCCACGGGCTGGCGCCGCTGGGTGTTCGCCACCAACCACAAGGACATCGGTACCCTGTACCTGCTGTTCTCCTTCGTCATGCTGATGATCGGCGGCGTGCTGGCCCTGGGCATCCGCGCCGAGCTGTTCCAGCCCGGCCTGCAGCTGGTGAACCCGCAGCTGTTCAACCAGCTCACCACCATGCACGGCCTGATCATGGTGTTCGGCGCCATCATGCCGGCCTTCGTGGGCTTCGCGAACTGGATGATCCCGCTGCAGATCGGCGCATCCGACATGGCCTTCGCCCGGATGAACAACTTCAGCTTCTGGCTGATGATCCCGGCCGCCCTGATGCTGGTCGCCTCGTTCTTCATGCCCGGTGGCGCACCCGCCGCCGGCTGGACGCTGTACGCCCCGCTGACCCTGCAGATGGGCCCCTCCATGGATGCCGGCATCTTTGCCATGCACATCCTGGGCGCCTCGTCCATCATGGGCTCGATCAACATCATCGTGACCATCCTCAACATGCGCGCCCCCGGCATGACGCTGATGAAGATGCCGATGTTCTGCTGGACCTGGCTGATCACCGCCTACCTGCTGATCGCCGTGATGCCCGTGCTGGCCGGTGCCATCACCATGACGCTGACCGACCGCCACTTCGGCACCAGCTTCTTCAACCCCGCCGGCGGCGGCGACCCGGTGATGTACCAGCACATCTTCTGGTTCTTCGGCCACCCCGAGGTCTACATCATGATCCTGCCGGCCTTCGGCATCGTGAGCCAGGTGGTGCCGGCGTTCGCCCGCAAGAAGCTGTTCGGCTACGCCTCCATGGTGTACGCCACCGGCTCGATCGCCATCCTGTCCTTCGTCGTGTGGGCCCACCACATGTTCACCACCGGCATGCCGGTGACCGGCCAGCTGTTCTTCATGTACAGCACCATGCTGATCGCCGTGCCGACCGGCGTGAAGATCTTCAACTGGATCGCCACCATGTGGAAGGGCTCGATGACCTTCGAGACCCCCATGCTGTGGGCCGTGGGTTTCATCTTCGTGTTCACCATGGGCGGCTTCACCGGCCTGATCCTGTCGGTGGCCCCGATCGACATCCAGATGCAGGACACCTACTACGTGGTGGCCCACTTCCACTACGTGCTGGTGGCCGGCTCGCTGTTCGCCATGTTCTCCGGCATCTACTACTGGCTGCCCAAGTGGACCGGCGTGATGTACAGCGAGACCCGCGGCAAGATCCACTTCTGGTGGTCGATGATCTCGTTCAACGTCACCTTCTTCCCGATGCACTTCCTGGGTCTGGCCGGCATGCCCCGTCGCTACGCCGACTACCCGATGCAGTTCGCCGACTTCAACATGATTGCGTCGGTCGGTGCCTTCTTCTTCGGTTTCGCCCAGGTCTACTTCTTCCTGGCCGTGGTCCTGCCCGCCATGCGCGGCAAGGGCCAGCCGGCCCCGCAGAAGCCCTGGGAAGGCGCTGAAGGCCTGGAGTGGGAAGTGCCGTCGCCGGCTCCTTTCCACACCTTCGAGAACCCGCCCAAGCTGGACGCCACCGCCACCAAGGTGATCGGCTGATTCCCCGGCCCGCACGAACATGACCCCTGAGCAGAAAAACCAGAACCGCCGCCTGGGCCTGATCCTGGCCTCGGTCGCTGTGGTCTTCTTCCTCGGCTTCGTGGCCAAGTTCGTGCTGCTGGGGCGCTGAGAGCGCCAACGGAACATCGACGTGGGACTGCGACGCGAAAACCTCAAGATCGTGGGCAAGCTCAGCGTGATCGCGCTGGGCATGTTTGCCTTCGGGTATGCGCTGGTGCCGATCTACCGACACATCTGCGAGGCGCTGGGCATCAATGTGCTGGCGGTGAGCGAGCGCCGCGTGCCCGGTGCCGCTCCCAGCCTGCCGGCCAACACCCAGGTCGACCGCACCCGGACCATCACGGTGGAATTCGACACCAACGTGCGCGGCCCCTGGGACTTCAAGCCGGCCGTGCGCTCGCTGCAGGTCCACCCGGGTGAGCTGACCACCGTGGTCTACGAGTTCCAGAACATCCAGAACCGGACCATGGCCGCCCAGGCCATCCCGAGCTATGCCCCCCGTCAGGCGGGCAACCATTTCAACAAGCTGGAGTGTTTCTGCTTCACGCAGTACACCCTGGCGCCGGGCGAGAAGAAGGAGTGGCCGGTGGCATTCGTCATCGATCCGCGCCTGCCCAAGGACGTGACCACCATCACCCTGTCCTACACCTTCTTCGAGGTGGGCGGCAAGGTGCCGGCAGCGCCGCAGGGCGGTCTGTCCCAGGTCGGCGCGCCCGCGCCCAAGGCCGCCGTGCCGGCGGCCAACCAGGGGGCTGTATGAGCACCCCGACGCAGCGTCCAGGCAGTGTCGCCGCCACGGTCAAGGCCGTGCTGTGGGGCTTCCTGGGCGTGCGCCGCCGTTCCGATTTCCAGGAAGACATTGCCCGACTCAACCCGCTGCACCTGATGGCAGTCGGCGTGGTGATGGCCTTCCTGTTCGTGGCGGGACTGATCCTGCTGGTGAACTGGGTCGCCGGCTGAAGCACCCGAACCACAACCCATAACAACCGATCCGCAAGACTTACAGGAGTGAGCATGTCAGCAGCAACCCACGGTTCGACGCCGTACTACTTTGTCCCCGGGCCCTCGCGGCATCCGGTGATGTCGTCCATCGGCCTCTTCTTCGTGATCCTGGGTGCCGGCCAGTGGGTCAACGGCGCGCAGTGGGGCGCCTACTCGCTGGCCTTCGGCCTGGCGTTCTGGCTGATCGTGCTGTTCCAGTGGTTCCGTGATTCGGTGCACGAGAGCGAGAGCGGTCTGTACGGTCGCAAGATCGACCTGTCGTACCGCTGGAGCATGAGCTGGTTCATCTTCTCTGAGGTGATGTTCTTCGGCGCCTTCTTCACCGCACTCTGGTGGGCACGCACCCACTCGGTGCCGGCCCTGGGCGGCATCGAGAACGCCCTGATCTGGCCCGACTTCTCGGCCGTGTGGCCCAGCGTGCAGGCCGGTGCCACCGCCTCGCCGGCCGGCATCGTGGAGCCCTTCCAGACCATGGGCCCGTTCTGGCTGCCCACCATCAACACCGCGCTGCTGCTCACCTCGGGCGTGACGCTGACCATCGCCCACCATGCGCTGCAGGCCGGCAACCGTGGCAAGACCATCGCCTTCATGTGGATGACGGTGCTGCTGGGTGTGATCTTCCTGTTCGTGCAGGGCTACGAGTACTACCACGCCTACACCGATCTGAACCTCAAGCTCAGCTCCGGCGTGTTCGGCTCCACCTTCTTCATGCTCACCGGCTTCCACGGCTTCCACGTGTTCGTCGGCATGCTGATGCTGCTGTTCATCACCCTGCGCCTGCAGAAGGGCCACTTCACCAAGGAGCGCCATTTCGGCTTCGAAGGCGCGGCCTGGTACTGGCACTTCGTGGACGTGGTGTGGCTGGGCCTGTACATCCTCGTCTACTGGATGTGAGGCAGAAGGCGCCCGGCGCCTTCTCCGGTCCCAGCCCTCATGAAAAAAGCGCCGCGAGGCGCTTTTTTTCCGTTCGGGTGGCTGTCCGTCAACGGGCCATGGGAACCCCGGTCGGCTGGATCCATCCCATGCGCCAACTCACCAGCACCACGATGAACAGCAGAATCGAGAAACCGACCCGGAAGGCCAGCGCACGGGCCATGTGGTTGGTGGGTGGCGGAGCGCCTTGCGGATCCTCTTCGGCATCGCTCGATCGGCCGCCCCGCATCATGAAGTACAGCGCTGCCGCCAGCGAACCGATGATGGCCACGAAGGCCACGATGACCAGATATTTCATGGACCGGATTATCGATCCCGGTCGGCGGCCGACCGCCGGGGTGGGACATGGCTGAAGCCTCACGCTCCCGGCGCCTGCGGTTCTGGATCGTCAGCGTGGTCACCCTGCTGGCGGTGCTGGCCACGGCCTCGCTGGGCCGCTGGCAGCTCGACCGGGCCGACCAGAAGCTGGCCCTGCAGGCCCGCATGACCGAGCGCGCTGCACTGCCGTCGTGGGACAACGCGGCGCTGCTGGGCGCGCTCACCGGACAGGACGCCGAGGCAGCCGCCCGGGCACACCACCGCGCCGTGGTGCTGACCGGTCGCTGGGTGCCGCAGGCCCAGGTGTTTCTGGACAACCGCCAGATGGCCGGGCGGGTGGGGTTCTTTCATGTGATGCCGCTGCGCATCGAGGGCAGCGAGCGGGTGGTGCTGGTGCAGCGGGGCTGGGCTCCGCGCGATTTCCAGGACCGCACCCGGGTGCCCGATGTGCCCACCCCCGACGGCACCGTGCGCATCGAAGGTCGGCTGGCCCCGCCGCCGGCCCAGCTTTACCAGCTCGGCGAGGCGGTGCCCGGGGTGATCCGGCAAAATATCGAGCTTTCCGGGTTCGCCCTGGAGACCGGTCTGAACCTGTTGCCGGTCTCGGTGCAGCAGACCAGCGACACCGATGACGGTCTGCTGCGCGACTGGCCGGCACCTGCGGTCGATGTCTCGCGCCACCACGGATACGCCTTCCAGTGGTTCTCGCTCAGCACGCTGCTAGTCCTGCTCTACCTCTGGTTCCAGATCCTTCTTCCCCGCCGACAACGCAACTCCCATGGCCCAGACGCCCGATGAACCCCTGACCATGACCGTGCACAGCCTGCCCACGCCGGACCAGGCGAGTGCCGTCTCGGCCGCCGCCACCCGGCGTGGCCGCTGGAAGATGATCGCGCTGCTGCTGGTGTGCGCCTCGCCGGTGATCGCGTCCTACCTCACCTACTACGTCATCCGCCCGGAAGGGCGCCGCAACTACGGCGAGCTGGTCCAGCCGCAGCGCGCCTTGCCCGCGTGGCAGGGCACGGACGTGCAGGGCCGGCCGGTGCCGCTGAGCTCGCTCAAGGACCAGTGGCTGCTGATCAGCGTGGCCGACACCGCCTGCAACGAGGCCTGCCAGAAACACCTGTACCTGCAGCGCCAGCTGCGCGAGACCCTGGGTCGCGAGAAGGACCGGCTGGACTGGGTCTGGCTGCGCACCGGCGATGCCCCGCTGGACCCGGCGCTGCAGCAGGCCACCGCCGCGGCCACCGTGCTCCAGGTGCCGGCCGACGAGCTCGCCCGCTGGCTGGAGCCGGCGCCGGGCCACCGGATCGAGGACCACCTGTATGTGGTCGATCCCATCGGCAACTGGATGATGCGTTTTCCGGCCGACATCGATCCGCAGAAGGCCAAGCGCGACCTGGACCGCCTGCTGCGGGCCTCGGCCTTCTGGGACCGCCCGGGGCGAGAGGACTGACATGGACCAGCCCCTGTACGACCTGGCACCGATCGCCCGCCTGATGCTGCTGGGCGTGGTGCTGGCCATCGGCCCGCTGGCCTGGGTGTGGCTGCGCAACCGGCACGCCGAGCCCGCCACCCGCCTGCGCAACCTGACCCTGGTCACCCTGTTCATCACCTTCGACCTGGTGCTGTTCGGCGCCTTCACCCGCCTCACCGATTCCGGTCTGGGCTGCCCCGACTGGCCGGGCTGCTACGGTGCGGCCAGCCCCATCGGCGCGCACGCCGACATCTCGGCCGCCCAGCAGGCCATGCCCACCGGCCCGGTCACCTTCTCCAAGGCCTGGATCGAGATGATCCACCGGTACCTCGCCACCACGGTGGGCGTGCTGATCATCGTGCTGGCGGCCGGCAGCTGGATGCAGCGCCGTCGCCTCGCGGTGCACTGGGTCTGGCCGGCCTTCACCCTGTTCTGGGTCTGTCTGCAGGGCGCGTTCGGTGCGCTCACCGTGACCATGAAGCTGTTCCCCGCCATCGTCACCCTGCACCTGCTGGGTGGCCTGGTGCTGCTGGCGCTGCTGCGGGCGCAGTCGGTCGCGTATTCGCTGGCCGATCCGGCCTCGAGCGGCCCGGTGGAGTTGCCGTCGCGGCTGCGTCTGGGCCTGATCGCGGCCTTTGCCCTCCTGTGGCTGCAGATCGCGCTGGGTGGCTGGGTCAGCACCAATTACGCGGTGCTGGCCTGCAACGAGTTCCCCACCTGCCAGGGCAGCTGGTGGCCGCCCATGGACTTCCGTTCGGGCTTCACCCTGTGGCGCGAGCTCGGCACCGAGCGTGACGGTGACACCATCACCTTTGCCGCCCTTACCGCCATCCACTATGTGCACCGACTGAGCGCCTGGGTGGTGTTTGCCGCGCTGCTGGGCGTGGCCTGGAAACTGTGGCGGGTGCCCGGCCTGCAGGGTTTCGCCCGTGGTGTCGTGGGCCTGTGTGCCCTTCAATTCCTCACCGGCCTGTCCAACGTGGTGCTGGACTGGCCGCTGCTGGCCGCCGTGAGCCACACCGGCGGTGCGGCTGCGCTGGTGGTGCTGTTCACCGGTGCCGTGGCCCGGACCCGTTCGCTGCCCGAGGTCGCCGCCGCTCCCCTGCACCTGTCCCGATCTGTCCGATGAGTTCTGCCTCTTCCCCCTCCGCCGCCGTGGCGCTGCCGTCGACCTGGCGGCAGTTCTATGCCCTCACCAAGCCGCGCGTGGTGCAGCTCATCGTGTTCTGTGCCCTCATCGGCATGGTGCTGGCCGTGCCGGGTGTGCCCAGCTGGGCACAGGTGCAGCTGGCGGCCGTGGCCTGCTTCGGCATCTGGCTCGTGGCCGGTGCCGCCGCGGCCTTCAACTGCGTGGTCGAGCAGCACATCGATGCCCGCATGAAGCGCACCGCCTGGCGCCCCACCGCCAAGGGCGAGCTCACCAACGTGCAGACGCTGAGCTTCTCGGCCGCGCTGTGCGGTGCCGGCTCGGCCCTGCTGTACTGGGCCGTCAACCCGCTGACCATGTGGCTGACCTTTGCCACCTTCGTGGGCTATGCGGTCATCTACACCGTGGTGCTCAAGCCGCTGACGCCGCAGAACATCGTCATCGGCGGCGCCTCGGGCGCCATGCCGCCGGTGCTGGGCTGGACCGCCATGACCAACGTGGTGGCGCCCGAGTCCCTGATCCTCTTCCTCATCATCTTCCTGTGGACGCCGCCGCACTTCTGGGCGCTGGCGCTGTACCGGGTGGAGGACTACCGCCGCTCCGGCCTGCCGATGCTGCCGGTCACCCACGGCTCGGACTTCACCCGCCTGCAGATCCTGCTCTACACCTTCGTGCTGTTCGCGGCCTGCCTCATGCCTTTCATGATGCGCATGAGCGGCTGGTTCTACCTGGTGGCCGCCGTGCTGCTCAACGCCGGTTTCTGTGCCTACGCCTGGAAGCTGTGGCGCGACTACTCCGACGCCCTGGCCCGCAAAACCTTCCGTTTCTCGTTGATCCACCTGTCGCTGCTGTTCGCGGCGCTGCTGATCGACCACTACCTGCCCCGAGGATTCTGATGAAAGACGCCAACCCCCGCGTCCACCCCCGTCGTCGCAGCCTGCTCGCGGCAGCCCTGGCCACCGGCGTGCTGGCCGCCTGTTCCGATGGCCAGCCGGCCGCGCCGTCGTTTGCCGGCATCGACATCACCGGCGCCGATTACGCCACCGGCTTCGATCTGGCGGACCAGTTCGGGCAGCGCCGCACGCTGGCGGACTTCAAGGGCAAGGTGGTGCTGGTGTTCTTCGGCTTCACCCAGTGCCCCGATGTCTGCCCCACCACCCTGACCGAGATCGCCCAGGTCAAGCAGGCCCTGGGTGCCGACGGCGAGCGGGTGCAGGGCATCTTCATCAGCGTCGATCCGGAGCGCGACACGCCCGAGATCATGAAGGAGTACATGGCCAGCTTCGACCCCAGCTTCCTGGCCCTGCAGGCCCCGCTGGATCAGCTCCCCGAGGTGGCGAAGAGCTTCAAGATCTACTACAAGAAGGTCGAGGGCAAGACGCCCACCAGCTACACCATGGACCACTCGGCCGGCACCTACGTGTATGACCCGCAGGGCCGCATCCGCCTCTACCACCGCTATGGCAGCGGTGTGCAGGGGCTGATCGCCGACGTGAAGCAGCTGCTGGCGGCCGCCTGATCAGGCCGGGGCGGCGGCCTTGTCGGCCGCGCTGGTGAACGAGTCGGCGTAGAACAGTTCTTCGGCCAGACCGGCCGCCACGTAGTCGCGCCGGGCCGACTCCACCACGATGGGTGCGCCGCAGGCATACACCTCGAAGCCGGCGAGATTCGGCTGGTCCTCCAGCACGGCCCGGTGCACGAAGCCGGTGCGGCCAGTCCAGCCGTCTTCCGGCAGCGCGTCCGACACCACCGGCACATAACGCAGGTTCGGCAGGGCGGCCAGCTGCGCCTCGATCCAGGCCTGCTGGTACAGGTCGGCCGGGCGGCGGCCACCCCAGTACAGCGTGGCCGGGCGCTGGATGCCCTTGAAGCGCATGTGCTCGATGATGGCCTTGATGGGCGCGAAACCCGTGCCCGAGGCCAGCAGCACCATGGGGCGGTCGCTCTCCTCACGCAGGAAGAAGCTGCCGAAGGGACCCTCGATGCGCAGGATCTCCTTCTCCTTCATGTTCGTGAACACATGGTCGGTGAACTTGCCGCCGGGCATGTGGCGCAGGTGCAGCTCCAGCACCGGCGCTTCGGCCTGGGTATGGGGCGCATTCGCCATGGAGTAGCTGCGGCGGTCACCGTCGCGCAGGATGAACTCCACATACTGGCCGGCGCGGTACTGGAAGGTGTCGCTGGCCGGCAGCTGCAGCTTGAGCACGATCACGTCGTGCGAGGCGCGTTCCAGGCTGCTCACGCGCGCCGGCATCTTCTTGATCGGGAAGGCGCCCACCTCGGTCACCTGGCGCGACTCGATCACCACGTCGCCCTGCGGCACACCGCAGCAGGTCAGGATGAAGCCGGCGGCTTCCTCGTCGGCCGACAGGGCCTTGCTCTGGTGCGGGCCATGCACCACCGTGCCCTCGACCAGCCTGCACTTGCAGGAGCCGCAGGCACCGTCCTTGCAGCCATAGGGCAGGCCGATGCCCTGGCGGATGCCGGCGGCCAGCAGGGTCTCCTGCTCCATCGCGTTGAACTGGCGCCCGCTGGGCTGCACGGTGACGGTGAATGTCATACTGACGGTCCTTCAAAAACAACCGCGCATTGTCGCAAATCCCGAATCCGCATGAGTCTGTACGGCGCATTGCCGGCCCGCTTCCGGCGCGAACGCATCCTCATCATCGGCTGTGGTGACGTGGGACAGCGGGTGGCCCGCGACCTGCAGGCCAGCCCGCTGCGCGTGCTGGCCCTGACCTCCAGCCCGCAGCGTCGCGATGGCCTGCGCCGGTTGGGCATCACGCCGCTGCTGGGCAACCTGGATGACCGCCGCACGCTGGGCCGTCTGGCCGGTCTGGCCACCCGTGTTCTGCACCTGGCCCCGCCCCCCGGCGAGGCGGGCGACTGGCGCCGCGACCCGCGCAGCCGCGAGCTGGTGCGGGCGCTGATGCAGCGCAGTGCGCCGACCGCGCTGGTGTACGGCTCCACCACCGGCGTCTACGGCGATCGGCAGGGCCGCTGGACCGACGAATCCACGCCGTGCGCACCGCTCACCCCGCGCGCCTGGCGCCGGGTGGATGCCGAGACCTCGGTGCACGGTTATGGCCGCATGACCGGTGCCCGCACCACCGTGCTGCGCATCCCTGGCATCTATGCGCCCGACCGCGAAGGCGGCACGCCCCGGGAGCGCCTCTTGCGCGGCACGCCGGTGCTGCAGCGCGAGGACGACGTGTTCACCAACCACATCCATGCCGACGACCTGGCCCGGGCCTGCCGGCTGGCGCTGTGGCGTGGACGGCCACAGCGCAACATCAATGTGGTGGACGACTCCGATCTGATGATGGGCGACTACTACGATCTGGCGGCCGATCTGTACGGCCTGCCGCGTCCACCCCGGGTGCCGCGCGACGCGGCCCGCGAGCAGCTGCCCTTGATGCTGCTGAGCTTCATGAGTGAGTCGCGGCGGCTGCGCAACGACCGCATGCGCACCGAACTGCGGCTGCGGCTGCGCCACCCCACGGTGCGCGAGGGACTCGCTGCCCGCTGAATCAGATGTGGTCGGTGAGCTTGTGCACCACGCGCCCGATCAGCAGGGCGCGTTCGTCAAAGGTCTTGCGCGGGAAACGGGCCTGATCGGAGTTGTCGGCATACATCCACCACAGCCCGCCGTCGCGCACCAGGCGGCGGAACACCAGTTCACCTTCGTAGTTGACGGCATAGACGCAGCCGTCCTGCGGATCGGTGTGCACCAGGCTGATGATGATGGTGTCGCCCTCGATCAGGCTGGGCTCCATGCCGGCCAGGTGCATGCGCATGGCCAGCAGGCGCCGGGCATCCAGCTGCCGCGCCTCCAGCCAGACCTTGGACAGGGCGATGGGCGAGGTGTCGGAGTCGTCGGTGTCGATGGACACCTGGGGTGACCCGCCGTGCAGCCGCAGCCGGACCCGGCTGATGGCCTGCACGTTGGAGCCTGGGGTGCCGACCAGGTAGGCCACCGGCAGTTCCCTGGTTTTCCAGGGGTTGCCGATGCCCAGCGACAGCCATTTGTGCTCTACGCCCAGTGCCTCGGCGATCTGGGGCAGGCTGCCCCGTGCCTGTCGCGCTCCGGACTCGATGTTGCCGATGGTTCCCTGGCTGAGGCCAGCCGCGACGGCCAGCTGGCTCTGCGTCCAGCCGCGTTGCTCGCGGGCGTATTTGACTCGTTGGGCTAAGGTTTTCACAGGCAGGATGGTGACAATGCTGCCGTGTTCCAAAAGGTCACGGCCGTGATCGGCTGGTCATCCGTTAGTGATCGAGAGGGGGAGTGCGTTCCGAGCGCCGACGCGGCTGTCGGGCTGGTGCCGGAGACCGGAATCGAACCGGTACGGTGTTTCCACCGGCAGATTTTGAGTCTGCTGCGTCTACCAATTTCGCCACTCCGGCAGAAGGGGCAACCGGAAATTATGGCACAGTGACACCATGCAATACCCCACCATCGAAGACGCCGTCGGTCGCACGCCGCTGGTAGCGCTGCAGCGCATGGGAGCCCGGGAGAACGCCGCCCGGGGCAACGTCATTCTGGGCAAGCTGGAGGGCAACAACCCGGCCGGATCGGTGAAGGATCGGCCGGCGCTGTCCATGATCCGCCGCGCCGAAGAGCGGGGCGACATCCGCCCCGGCGACACCCTGATCGAGGCCACGTCCGGCAACACCGGCATCGCCCTGGCCATGGCAGCGGCCATCAAGGGCTACCGCATGGTGCTGATCATGCCGGAGGACCTGTCCATCGAGCGGGCCCAGACCATGAAGGCGTTCGGCGCCGAACTCATCCTCACGCCCAAGAGCGGCGGCATGGAGTCGGCCCGCGATCTGGCCGAGCGCATGCAGGCCGAAGGCAAGGGGCGGGTGCTGGACCAGTTCGCCAATGCCGACAACCCCCGCGTGCACTTTGAAACCACCGGCCCCGAGATCTGGGAACAGACCGGCGGGCGCATCACCCACTTCGTCAGTGCCATGGGCACCACCGGCACCATCACCGGCGTGTCGCGCTTCCTGAAGGAAAAGAACCCGGCGATCCGCATCGTCGGCGCGCAGCCCAGCGAGGGATCGCGCATTCCCGGCATCCGCAAGTGGCCGCAGGAATACCTGCCCAGGGTCTACGACCCCAGCACGGTGGACGAGCTGGTCTATGTGACCCAGGCCGATGCCGAAGAGACAGCCCGGCGCATGGCGCGCGAAGAGGGCATCTTTGCCGGCATCTCGGCCGCGGGCGCCTGCTGGGTGGCCCAGCAGATCGCGGAGCGGGAAGAGAACGCGACCATCGTCTTCATCGTCTGCGACCGGGGCGACCGCTACCTGTCCACCGGCGTGTTCCCGGCCTGATGCCCATGGCCGGCGGCGCTGCGGAGTTCCGGTTCTGTCCGCTGTGCGCCGGGCCGCTGGCCGCATCGGCCCGGCAGGAGGACGGCGGGCTGGTCAGCCGGCTGCGTTGCGCGGCCTGCGGCTTCACCCACTGGAACAACCCCACCCCGGTGCTGGCCGCCATCGTCGAGCTCGATGGCCGGATCCTGCTGGCCCGCAACGCGGCCTGGCCGGGGCGCTTCTTCGGGCTCATCACCGGCTTCATGGAGGCCGGCGAGACACCCGAAGACGGTATCCGCCGCGAGATCGCCGAGGAGACCTCGCTGCAGGTCAGCCGGCTCGGCCTGGTCGGGGTACACGATTTTCAGCGCATGAACCAGGTGATCATCACGTACCACGCCGTGGCGCATGGCGAGGTGCGGCTGTCGCCCGAGCTGTCCGAGTACCGCCTGCTGCCGCCCGAGCAGGTGCGCTGCTGGCGCGCCGGCACCGGGCTGGCCCTGGCAGCGTGGCTGAAGTCACGCGGGATCGATCCGGTTTTCCTGGACGAAGCGCCGCGCGCCGAGCCAACGTAAAATTTGCATACTTCCTACCTGTATCCGAACACCCCACCCGATCCTGGCCATGACCGCTGACAAAGAACTCGACGCCCGGGGCCTGAACTGCCCGCTGCCCATCCTCAAGGCCAAGAAGGCGCTGGCCGACATGCTCAGCGGCCAGACGCTCAAGGTGGTGGCCACCGATGCGGGTTCGGTGCGCGACTTCCAGGCCTTTGCCAAGCAGACCGGCAACCTGCTGGTGCTGCAGGAAACCGTCAACGGCGAACACATCAGCGTCCTGAAACGCCGCTGATCGCGGCCTGCTCCCTGGCGCCATGGAAGTCCTGCTGGTCGATCCCCTGGTGCCCGAGGCCCTGGAGTGGCTGCGCCAGCGGCACGCGGTCACCTACATCCCCGAACTGGCCGACGACCCTGCCGGCCTCATGAAGGCCATGGCGCAGGCGCGCGCCGTGGTGCTCCCCACCCACGTGGTGGTCACCCGCCACATGCTGGACGCCGCACCCCGCCTCGAGGTGGTGGGGCGCCTGCAGATGTCCAGCGGCAACATCGATCTGGACGACTGCGCCCGCCGCAACATCCGCGTGCTGCAGGCGCGCAGTGCCACGGTGCGATCGAACGCCGAATACATCCTTTATGGCCTGCTCATGCTGTACCGGCGCGGCATGGTGAGTGCGCTGCTGGGCCGGCGGCTGTCGGAGGTGCGGCTGGGCCGCGAGATCGGGGGCAGCACCATCGGCCTGATGGGGCTGTCACCGGTGGCCCACGCGCTGGCGCCCATGCTGGGCTGTCTGGGCGTCAAGCTCATCGGCTACGACCCGGCGGTGCACCATGCCGCCGATGTGTGGGACCGCCTGGGGGTGGAGGCGGTGCCGGTGCAGGAGCTGCTGGAGCGCTCGGACGCGGTCACGCTGCAGATGATCCACGCACCGCGCTTCAACGGCTGGATCAACGAGCGGCTGCTCAACCACTGCAAGCCGGGTCAGCTGTGGGTGGGCATCAGCCGCGGCTCCTTGTTCGATGCCGAAGCCCTGGCGCTGGCCCTCACCGACGGCCGCATCGACGCCATGATGCTGGATGGCGCCGGCCCGCAGTTCGCGGCGCCGGGCAGCGTGCTGCACGGCATTGCGCACCTGCACCTCACGCCCCGGCTGGGCTCGCACACGCGGGAGGCCAAGATGCGGGCCAGCTGGTACCTGGTGCACCGCATCCACGAAACCCTGGCCCCGGAAGCGGCCCGCCGCGAACCCACGGTGAGCAGCGAATTCATGCCGCTGGACCGCGAGCGCTACCCCGGCGGCAGCGACCCCCAGAACCTGTCGCCCTCGCAGTGGGGCGCACTGGACATGCAGCTGCCCTGACCGTTCAGGGCAGCGTGCTGTGCTTCAACCCAGACGGGCCAGCTGTTCGCGCACCTTGGACAGGGTGCTGGTGAAGTCGGCCAGGCGCTGACGCTCCTGATCGATGACGGCGGCCGGTGCGCGGGCCACGAAGGACTCGTTGCCCAGCTTGCCCTGGGCCTTGGCGATCTCGCCCTCCAGGCGCGTGGCTTCCTTGCCCAGGCGCAGCTTCTCGGCCGCGACGTCGATTTCCATGAACAGGCACAGGCGGGTGTTGCCCACCACCGCGACCGGCGCCGACTGGGCCGCGGCAGCCCAGGTGGCCTCGTCGTCGAACACCTTCACCTCCGACAGCTTGGCCAGGGCCTGCAGCACCGGCGCGGCCTCGCGCATGAAGTCGGCATCGCCCACGGCGTACAGCGGCAGGCGCTGGGCCGGCGACACGCCCATCTCGCCGCGCAGGTTGCGGCAGGCATCCACCAGCGATTTCAGCCGGCCCACATGGGCGATGGCGGCCTCGTCGATCTTGGAGGGCTGGGCTTCGGGGTAGCGGGCCACGCTCACCGACACGCGGGCCGGGTCGGCATCGGCCGGCAGCACGCCGGCCACCGGGGCCACCTTCTGCCACAGCTCTTCGGTGATGAAGGGGATGATGGGGTGGGCCAGCCGCAGGATGGCTTCGAGCGTGCGGATCAGGGTGCGGCGGGTGGCGCGCTGCTGGGCCACGTCGCCGGTCTGGATCTGCACCTTGGCGATTTCCAGGTACCAGTCGCAGAACTCGTTCCACACGAAGTCGTAGATGGCGTTGGCCACGTGGTCCAGGCGGTACTCGGCAAAGCCCTTGGCCACTTCGGCCTCGGTCTTCTGCAGCAGCGAGGCGATCCAGCGGTCGGCCTGGGTGAAGCGCATGTAGCCGTGCGCCTTGCCGCCCACGGCGCAGTCGGCCTTGGTGTGCTCCATCAGGCCGCAGTCGTGGCCTTCGCAGTTCATGAGCACGAAGCGGGTGGCGTTCCAGAGCTTGTTGCAGAAGTTGCGGTAGCCCTCGCAGCGCTTGCTGTCGAAGTTGATGCTGCGGCCCAGCGAGGCCAGGGCGGCGAAGGTGAAGCGCAGGGCGTCGGCACCGTAGGCCGGGATGCCGTCGGGGAATTCCTTCTCGGTGTCCTTGCGCACGCGCGGGGCGGTCTCGGGCTTGCGCAGGCCGGTGGTGCGCTTGTCCAGCAGCGGGGCCAGGGCGATGCCGTCGATGAGGTCGACCGGGTCGAGCACGTTGCCTTCGCTCTTGCTCATCTTGCGGCCCTGGGCGTCGCGCACCAGGCCGTGGATGTAGACGTGGCGGAAGGGCACGCGGCCGGTGAAGTGGGTGGTCATCATGATCATCCGGGCCACCCAGAAGAAGATGATGTCGTAGCCGGTGACCAGCACCGTGCTGGGCAGGTAGAGGTCCTGGTCGCCGGTGCCGTCCGGGGCGGGTGCTGCGTCGGGCCAGCCCATGGTGCTGAAGGGGACCAGGGCGCTGGAGTACCAGGTGTCGAGCACGTCGGGGTCGCGCGTGAGCGTTTTGCCCGGGGCCTGGGCCTGGGCTTCGGCCTCGTTGCGGGCCACGATGACCTGGCCGTCCTCGGTGTACCAGGCCGGGATCTGGTGGCCCCACCAGAGCTGGCGGCTGATGCACCAGTCCTGGATGTTGTTCATCCACTGGTTGTAGGTGTTGACCCAGTTCTCGGGCACGAACTTCACCTCGCCGGACTGCACGGCGTCGATGGCTTTTTGCGCAATGCTCTTGCCGGTGGGGTCCTGCTCGCTGACTTTCGTCATGGCCACGAACCACTGATCGGTGAGCATGGGCTCGACCACCTGGCCGGTGCGGGCACAGCGCGGCACCATGAGCTTGTGCTTCTTGGTCTCGACCAGCAGGCCGGCGGCATCGAGGTCGGCCACCACCTGCTTGCGGGCCTTGAAACGGTCCAGGCCCCGGTAGGGTTCGGGGGCGTTGTCGTTGATGGTGGCGTCGAGTGCCAGCACGCCGATGACGGGCAGCTGGTGGCGCAGGCCCACGGCGTAGTCGTTGTGGTCGTGCGCCGGGGTGACCTTGACCACGCCGGTGCCGAAGGCGCGGTCCACGTAGTCGTCGGCAATCACGGGGATGGTGCGGTTGCACAAAGGCAGCACCACCTGCTGGCCGATGAGGTGGGTGTAGCGCTCGTCTTCCGGGTGGACCATGACGGCCACGTCGCCCAGCAGGGTTTCAGGCCGGGTGGTGGCCACGGTGAGAGCACCGCTGCCGTCGGCCAGCGGGTAGCTGATGTGCCAGAGGAAGCCGTCTTCCTCCTCGCTCTCCACCTCCAGGTCGCTCACCGCGGTTTTCAGCACCGGGTCCCAGTTGACCAGTCGCTTGCCGCGGTAGATGAGGCCCTGCTGGTACAGCCGCACGAAGGTCTCGGTGACCACGGACGAGAGCTTCTCGTCCATGGTGAAGTACTCGCGGCTCCAGTCCACGCTGTCGCCCATGCGGCGCATCTGGGTGGTGATGGTGTTGCCGCTCCTTTCCTTCCACTCCCACACCTTGGCGGTGAAGGCCTCGCGGCCGAGGTCGTGGCGGGTGATGCCCTGTTCCTGCAGCTGGCGCTCCACCACGATCTGGGTGGCGATGCCGGCGTGGTCGGTGCCCGGCACCCACACGGTGTTGGCGCCCAGCATGCGGTGGTAGCGGGTCAGGCTGTCCATGATGGTCTGGTTGAACGCATGACCCATGTGCAGCGTGCCGGTGACGTTGGGCGGCGGCAGCTGGATGGCAAAGCCCGGTGCGCCGGCCTGCGGCTGCCCGGTGCCCCGGTGACCGGCGCGGCCGTAGCCGCGCTGTTCCCATTCGGGGCCCCAGCGGGCTTCCAGCGGAGCGGGCTCGAACGATTTGGCCAGGGATGCCAGGCCGGGCTGGTTCACGGTGTCGGTCATGGGGGCGCCAGAGTGGCGACGGCATCCCGCAGGATGCCGTCGGTGGTGTTCGGGTAAGCGCCCGATTTTACGGTGCCCCCCGGTGTTCCCCTGGGCGGCCGGACTCGGGCAGCCTCAGCCCGGCAGGCGCGCCGCCTCGATGCAGGCGGCCAGCACGTCGCGCCGGCCGATCTGGTGCGCCAGCACCAGGATCAGGCGGGCATTGAGCAGGGCCGATGCCTCGGCGCTCAGGCCGGCGTGGGCATCGAGCAGCTGCTCGTAGAAGGTGTCGGCGTCTTCCCACTGCGGGGTGGCCGCCAGCGGGCTCAGGGCAGGGTGGTTCATGCGGATGCCTTGTTCTTGGGGCTTGACGTCACCGGTTCGCGCAGGCCCAGGGCCTGTTCCACCGCCTGCACCAGCGAGCCGTCGATGCGCTGTCCGGTGGCGGCCAGGTAGCCGTCGGGCCGCACCAGGGCCCAGGCGGGCGGGGCGGCGCCGTCGAGCATGCAGGTGGCGCGCAGGTGGCCCTTCGGATCGTGCACCTGTTCCACCGCGCCGCCCGCCTCGCGCGGGCCCAGCACCTGCACCGTGCGCAGCGGGGCATGGCCGGTCAGGCGGCGCAGGCGTTGCAGCGTGGCGGCCGGCTGCGGGCCGAACACCAGCAACAGCAGGTCGGCACCGGCCCAGTCCAGCAGGTCGTGCAGCTGGCCGGGTTGGCCGTTGGCCCACTGCAGCGCCACGTTCTGGGTGGAGCGGCCGGCGGCACTGCCGGGCCCGCCCAGCACGCAGCGGGAGCGGGTGTAGGGGTTGGCCACTGCCATGCGCCCGGTGTTGATCAGCGGACGCGCAAAGGCATGGTCGCGGGCCAGGCCGATGGCGGCGCTGCGGAAGGTGCGCTCGATGCCGTCGGCCGGCCGCAGGAAGCGGGCGGTGCGGCTGGTCACGCGCACGTTCTCCTGCGCGGCTTCCAGGCGTTCGTCGTTGAAGCTCTCCAGCAGGGCGGGGCTGGCGCGGCCCTGCAGCACCAGGGCCAGCTTCCAGGCCAGGTTGTCGGCATCGGCCACGCCGGTGTTGCCACCGCGCGCCCCGAAGGGGCTGACGATCTTGGCCGAGTCGCCCATGAAGAACACCCGGCCGTGGCGCATGGCGTGCACGCATTCGTTGCGGTAGGCGTAGGGGCCGACCCACACCACCTCCACCTGCGTGTCGGGGCCGAACTGGCGGGCCAGGCGCTCGCGCACCACGTCCTCGCGGCTCACGTGGGCGGCGTCGCTGTCGGGGGCCATCTGGTAGTCGATGCGCCACACGTCGTCGGCCATCAGGTGCTGCCACACGGCGCGGTTGTCGTTGAAGGGCGCTTCGATCCAGGTGTGGCGCTCCTGCGGCGGGCGGGTGGTGAAGCGCACGTCGGCAATGCACCAGCGGTCGTCACCGCGCTTGCCGGTGAAGGGCACGTCCAGCCAGCGGCGCAGCGGGCTGTGGGATCCGGTGGCGTCCACCACATGGCTGGCCTGCAGCGTGTAGGCGCCGTCGGGCGTTTCCACCGTCAGCACCGCGTGGTCGGCGTGCTGCTGAAAGCCGGTGAGCCGGTTGCGCCAGCGCAGGTCGACATGACCGAGCTCCTGGATGCGCTCGACCAGAAAGCCTTCGATGTAGAACTGCTGGATGTTGATGAAGGGCGGCTGCGCGCTCAGGCCGAAGCCGCCCTGCTGGCGCAGGTCGAAGCTGTAGACCTCGTGCTCGCCGGCAAAGGTGCGGCCCACGCTCCACTGCACGCCCTTGGCGGCGATGCGTTCGTAGATGCCCAGGCGGTCGAAGATCTCCAGCGACTTCTGCGTGTAGCAGATGCCGCGCGATGACGCACCCTTCACGCCCACGGTGTTGTCCTCGTCCAGCACCACGGCGGCCACGCCCAGGCGGGCCAGCGAGCAGGCCAGGGTGAGGCCGGTGATGCCTGCGCCCACGATCACCACCGCGTAGCGCCCGGGGGATGCGCCCTGCAGTTCGGGCGGCGGCACGAAGGGGTATTCGGGCAGGGTGTAGCCGCTGCCCTGGGTGAACTCGTAGCCGTTGGTGTGGGCCGGGTCGCGGTAGCTCATGGCGGGGTCCTCAGCCCTGGGCGCGGGCGGCCACTTCGGGCCGGTCGTTTTGCTGCGGCTTGAGCGGGGCGGTGGCCTGGCCGGCGGCGCGTTCGCGGCGCCACTGCTCCTTGCGGGCGTTCCATTCGGCCAGGCGGGCGTGGGCGGTCTTGCTCTCGGTGAGCATCTGGAACTCGTCGGCCAGCTGCGCGGTGAGTTCGAGCCGGATGCCGTTGGGGTCGAAGAAATAGATGCTCTTGAAGATGTGGTGGTCGGTCACCCCCAGCACCTCCACGCCGTGCGCCTGCAGCCGGGTCTTGGTGGCTTCGAGTTCTTCCACCGTGTTCACCCGGAAGCTGATGTGGTTGACCCACTTGGGTGTGTTGGGGCTGGGTTCGGCCGCCTGGTCGTCGCCGAGGTCGAAGAAGGCGATGAAGGAGCCGTCCTGCAGGCGGAAGAAGAAGTGGGTGTAGGGGCAGTACTCGCCGGTGCTGGGCACGAAGTCGCTCTGGATGATGTGGTAGAGCGGCAGGCCCAGGATGTCTTCGTAGAACTGGCGGGTTTCTTCCGCGTCGCGGGCGCGGTAGGCGTAGTGGTGCAGCTGCTGGATGGGGGCCGGTGGGGGCAGGCTGGCGGTGTGCATGGAGGTCTCCTGGCGGCAGATGCTGGAATTTACCATTGCGTAACGCATTCACCAAATCGAAATTCCTGATCGGGCCCGGATGGCAGGACCCGGGCCTCGGGCAAACGCCCTTCGCGATAATCGGTGCAACCCCGCTTACCCCCCACCGTTGCCATGCTGTTCCTGATCTCGCCGGCCAAGGCCCTCGACTACGACACCCCGCTGGGTGTCACCACCCACACCCAGCCGCTGTTCGTGAAGGAAGCCCAGGCGTTGATCGGCGTGCTGCGCGAGAAGTCGCCGCAGGAGATCGCCAGCCTGATGGACCTGTCGGACCCGCTGGCCGGCCTGAACGTGGCGCGTTACCAGGCCTGGCAACCCCGCTTCACCGCCAGCAATTCGCGCCAGGCGGTGCTGGCCTTCGACGGCGACGTGTATGGCGGTCTGGACGCCCGCTCCCTGCCCGAGGCCGACCTGCAATGGCTGCAGGAGCACCTGTGCATCCTGAGCGGCCTGTATGGCGTGCTGCGCCCGCTGGACTGGATGCAGCCCTACCGGCTGGAGATGGGCACCCGCCTCAAGACCGAGCGCGGCAGCAACCTCTACCAGTACTGGGGCGACCGCATAGCCCGTTACCTGAACGAGCGCGCCGCCGCCGACCGCACCCCGGTGGTCATCAACCTGGCCAGCGAGGAGTACTTCAAGGCCGTGGACCGCAAGGCCCTGGTGCCGCGCGTGGTGACCTGCGTGTTCGAGGAGCGCAAGGGCGACGGCTACAAGGTGATCAGCTTCATGGCCAAGCGCGCGCGCGGCCTGATGGTGCGCTGGGCCGTGACACACCGGGCCAGCCAGCCCGAGCAGCTGCAGGGCTTCGATCTGGAGGGCTACCGCTTCGTGCCGGCGGCCTCCGAGCCCGACCGCCTGGTGTTCCGCCGCGAGGCCAGGGCCTGAACCGGACCCCGCCCGTGCTGACGCAGCCCGTCACCCCCGAACTGCGCGAATGGCTGGTGGCCCAGCTGCGCGCCGGCTTCGACGAGCCCGAGGTGGTGGCCGCCATGCTGGCCTCCGGCTGGGACGAGGCGGTGGCGCGCCAGGCCCTGGCCAGCGTGCTGGCCACGCTGCCGGCCGAGCCGCCGGTGGCCGCCGTCCATGCCGTCACCGCCACCACGCCCGCCAGCCGCCTGCCCGCCATCGACCTCACCGGCTCGCCGCTGCGCGTGGATGCCGGCGACCGCTGGGTCGACATCGTGGTGAGCCTGAACCACCCGCAGGTGGTGGTGCTGGGCAACCTGCTGTCCGGCCGCGAATGCGACGCGCTGATCGAATCGGCCCGCCCTGCGCTGGCCCGCTCGCGCACCGTGGAAACGCGCACCGGTGGCGAGGAGGTGAACGCCGACCGCACCAGCAGCGGCATGTTCTTCCAGCGCGGCCAGACGCCCGAGGTGACGGCCCTCGAAGAGCGCATTGCGCGCCTGTGCCGGTGGCCGGTGTCGCACGGCGAGGGCATCCAGGTGCTGCACTACCGGCCCGGTGCCGAGTACAAGCCACACTACGACTACTTCGACCCCGACGAGCCCGGCACGCCCACCATCCTGCGCCGGGGCGGCCAGCGCCTGGCCACGCTGGTGATGTACCTCAACGAGCCCGCGCGCGGTGGCGCCACCACCTTCCCCGACGTGGGGCTGCAGGTGGCGCCGGTGCGCGGCAATGCGGTGTTCTTCAGCTACGACCGCCCGCACCCGTCCACCCGCACGCTGCATGGCGGCGCCCCGGTGATCGAGGGCGAAAAATGGGTGGCCACCAAGTGGCTGCGCGAACGCGAATTCACATGACCCTCGACCCCTCCCTTCCCACGCCCGAGCAGTCCCAGCTGGGCAAGGTCAGCACCTACGCCGACCGCTACGACCCCACGCTGCTGTTCCCGCTGCCGCGCGCCCCCAAGCGGCAGGAGATCGGCATCACCGGCGCCATCCCGTTCATGGGCTGCGACCTCTGGACCGCCTTCGAGCTCAGCTGGCTCAACCTGCGCGGCAAGCCGCAGGTGGCCATTGCCCACATCACGGTGCCGTGCGAGAGCACGCACATCGTGGAGAGCAAGTCGTTCAAGCTCTACCTCAACAGCTTCAACAACACGCCTTTCGAATCGGCCGACGCGGTGCGCGACACCATCCGGCGCGACATCAGCGCGGCGTTGTGGCAGGGCGGGCCGATGCAGGCATCGGCCGGCGTGCGGCTGGTGCTGCCGGAGCAGTTCGGCCGCGAGCCGGTGCAGGAGCTCGACGGCGTCAACCTCGACCGGCTCGATGTGGAGTGCACCCACGGCCAGCCCGCGCCCGAGCTGCTCAAGGCGGCACTCGACGAGAAGCCGGTGGAGGAAACCCTGGTCAGCCACCTGCTCAAGAGCAACTGCCTGGTGACCGGCCAGCCCGACTGGGGCAGCGTGCAGATCCGCTACAGCGGCCCGCAGATCGACCAGGAAGGCCTGCTGCGCTACATCGTGAGCTTCCGCAACCACAACGAATTCCACGAGCAGTGCGTGGAGCGCATCTACATGGACGTGATGCAGCGCTGCAAGCCGGCCCGCCTGACCGTGTACGCCCGCTACACCCGCCGCGGCGGGCTGGACATCAACCCCTGGCGCAGCAGCCACCCGCAGCAGCCGCCGGCCAACGTGCGCACCGCCCGGCAGTGAGGGCGGGGCCGGGAGGCCAGCGGCCTCGGATAAGTCAATAACAATATATTGACAGATATTTTGTTCATCGATAGAGTGACGCCATCCCACGCATCCCGCGTGGCGTCAATGCCCTGTCCGCATGAACACCCTTGCCCTCTCTGTTGACGACATGCAGGCCGCCGCCGGCGAGGCCTGCCGCCTGCTCAAGGTGCTGTCCAACCCGGACCGCCTGCTCATCCTGTGCCGTCTCGCCGAAGGCGAGATGAGCGTGGGCCAGCTCGAAGAGAGCCTGGGCATCCGCCAGCCCACGCTGTCGCAGCAGCTCACCGTGCTGCGCGAGGAAGCCCTGGTGGCCACGCGCCGCGAGGGCAAACACATCCACTACCGCATCGACAGCCCGCAGGCGCTGGCCGTGATGCAGGTGCTTCATCAGCAGTTCTGCCCCAAGGAGGCCTGAGCCATGACCATCGACTGGACCCACTTCACGCCCTGGACCTCGTTGGCGGGCGGCCTGCTGCTCGGCGTGGCCGCCGCGCTGTTCATCCTGCTCAATGGCCGGGTGCTGGGCATCAGCGGCATCCTGGGTGGCCTGCTGGCCCCGAAAAAAGGCGACACGGGCTGGCGCCTGAGCTTCGTGCTGGGCATGCTGGCCGCGCCCCTGGTGGCCGGCCTGCTGGCGCCCGAGGGCTTCCTGAAGGCGCCCCGCATCGATGCCGGCTACGGCCTGGTGGTGCTGGCCGGCCTGCTGGTGGGCGTGGGCACCCGCTACGGCTCGGGCTGCACCAGCGGCCACGGCGTGTGCGGGCTCTCGCGCCTGTCACCGCGTTCGTTGGTGGCCACGCTGGCCTTCATGGCCGCCGGCTTCCTGGTGGTCTTCCTGATCCGCCACGTCTTCTGAAAGGACCTGCCATGAACCGCCCCATGAACCGTATTTCTGAATTCCTGATCGGCCTGCTGTTCGGCCTGGGCCTGATCCTCTCGGGCATGACCGACCCGGGCAAGGTGCAGGGCTTCCTGGACCTGGCCGGTGTCTGGGACCCGTCGCTGGCCTTCGTCATGGGCGGTGCCATCGCCGTGGGCTTCTTCGCCTACGCGCTGGCCCGTCGCCGCACCACGGCCGTGCTGGGCGGCGCCATGCACCTGCCCAAGGCCACCCACATCGACCGCCGCCTGGTGCTGGGCAGCCTGACCTTCGGCGCCGGCTGGGGCCTGGCCGGCTTCTGCCCGGGCCCGGGCGTGGTGTCCATGGCCGCTGGCGAGCCCAAGGCGCTGGTCTTTGTGCTGGCCATGCTGGCCGGCATGGCGGTGTTCGAGCTGGCCGAACGCCTGGGTCGCCCGGCCGCACCGGCCACCCGCTGAGCCCGGAAGCCCCGCCATGCTCAACAGGGCCCTGCCGTTCTTCCCCATCCTGCAATGGGGACGCCGGTACGACCGGCAGGCCTTCGGCGGTGACGCGCTGGCCGCGCTCATCGTCACCGTCATGCTCATCCCGCAGAGCCTGGCCTACGCCCTGCTGGCCGGCCTGCCGCCCGAAGCCGGGCTGTATGCCAGCGTGGCGCCCTTGCTGGTGTACGCGGTGTTCGGCTCCAGCCGCGTGCTCGCCGTGGGCCCGGTGGCGGTGGTCTCGCTCATGACGGCGGCGGCCATTGCGCCCCATGCGCAGGCCGGCACCCATGCCTGGTGGGCCGTGGCCCTCACGCTGGCGTTCCTCTCCGGCCTCATGCTGCTGCTGATGGGCGTGCTGCGGCTGGGTTTTCTGGCGCAATTCCTCAGCCACCCGGTGATCGCCGGCTTCATTGCGGCATCGGGCCTGCTGATCGCGGCCAGCCAGCTGAAGACCCTGCTGGGCGTGAAGGCCGAAGGCCAGACGCTGCTGGAGCTGCTGCCCTCGCTGGTCTCGCAGCTGGGTCATTTGCATGGCCTCACGCTGGCGGTGGGCGTGGCCACGCTGGGGTTCCTTGTGTGGTCGCGCCAGCACCTCAAGCCGCTGTTGTTGCGCCAGGGCCTGTCCCCGCGCTGGGCCGACGGCCTGGCCAAGGCCGGCCCGGCGGCAGCGATTGCGGTCACCACCGCGTTGTCCTGGGCACTGGACTGGCAGGGCCAGGGCCTGCGCGTGGTCGGCACCGTGCCGCAGGGCCTGCCGCCGTTGTCGGCTCCGTCGTGGGATCTGTCGCTCTGGCAGTCGCTGCTGGTGCCGGCGCTGCTCATCAGCGTGGTGGGTTTTGTGGAATCGGTGTCGGTGGGCCAGACGCTGGCCGCACGCCGCCGCGAACGCATCGAGCCCGACCAGGAGCTCATCGCCCTGGGCGGCAGCAACCTGGCCTCGGCCTTCACCGGTGGCCTGCCGGTCACCGGGGGCTTTGCGAGATCGGTGGTGAATGCCGATGCCGGTGCGCAGACCCCCGCGGCCGGTGTCTTCACGGCTGGCGGCATCCTGCTGGTGTCGCTGTTCCTCACGCCGGCGTTGTTCCACCTGCCGCAGGCCACGCTGGCGGCCACCATCGTGGTGGCGGTGTTGTCGCTGGTGGACCTGTCGGTGCTGCGCCGCACCTGGGTGTATTCACGGGCCGACTTTGCCGCGGTGCTGGCCACCTTGCTGGTGACCTTGGGTGCGGGCGTGGAGGCCGGGCTGGTGACCGGTGTGGCCGTGTCGCTGGCGCTCTACCTGCACCGCAGCAGCCGCCCGCACATGGCCGAGGTGGGCCGCGTGCCCGGCACCGAGCACTACCGCAACGTGCAGCGCCACACCGTGGAGGTGGACCCCGCCGTGCTGGGCCTGCGGGTGGACGAAAGCCTGTTCTTTGCCAATGCCCGCGCGCTGGAAGACCGCATCAACGACGCCGTGGCCTCGCGCCCCGCGCTGCGCCACGTGGTGCTGCAGTGCTCGGCCATCAACCACATCGATGCCAGCGCACTGGAAAGCCTGGAGGCCATCGACCAGCGCCTGCGCCAGGCCGGCATGGCGCTGCACCTGTCGGAAGTCAAAGGCCCGGTCATGGACCGGCTGCAGCGGACCGATTTTCTGCAGCACCTGAGCGGGCGGGTCTTCCTCACCCACCACCAGGCGGTGCAGGCCCTGGCGGCCTGACCCTTGCTGGCAGGCCCCAGTTGCCTCAGCCGGGTCAGATCTGGCGCTGGATCAGCGCTCCCTTGAACAGCACCGGCCCGGTCGGACCGACTGCCTCCGGCACACCACCGCGCGGCTCCAGGCTGATGGCCAGGGTGGGCACGCCCTGCACCGCGGCGGGGTCGGCGGCCAGTTGCAGCAACCGTTCGCGGCTGAGCACACCGAGCGACTTCGGTCCGCTGCCCGGCGGCAGGGCCCAGAGCTGCAGCGACCGGTCTTCGGCTTCCTGGAAGCTGCCCACGCGCTGCAGGTGGAGCTGGCGCCGCTGCGGATCGAACGTGACCAGCACCGCCGCGCCCGCCTGGCTGTCGTTGAGCACGGCCACGTAGTCGGCACGCGGCATGGCGGCCAGTTGCTGCTGCAGCTGGGCATTCAGGCTGGCCTGGGTGACCAGGGCCTCGCTGCGGGCCTGAAGCTCGACCTGCGTCTGACCGAGCTGGCTGTTGAGCTGCAAGGCCACACCGACGGCCGCGACGGTGGCCAGCGCGCCAGCCAGCCCGAGTCCGGGCCACCAGCCTGCCAGCCATCCACGCGCCCGGGGCGCATCGGCCCGTGCGGTTCGAGCAGTCCGCACGGCTTGCTCTGCCTGTACCAGGTTGTCGATGCGCGTCCAGACGTGGGCGGCGGGTTGTACGGCGGGCTGCAGTTCGGTCATGCCGGTCATGCGTTCCTGCCAGAGCAGGGCGGCAGCGCGCACCGTCGGGTGTTCGCGCGCTGCCTGCTCGAAGCGCCGGCGCGCCCCTCCCTTGAGGGTGCCCAGTGCCCATGCGGCCGCCAGTCGGTCCAGCAGCTCGGGGTGTTGTGCGATGTTCATGGGCTTCTCCTCAGTGCCAGCGGGCCATGCACTGGCGCAGCTGGTCCAGACCGCGGCGGATCCAGGTCTTGACGGTGCCCAGCGGCAGGCCGAGCTGGGTGGCGAGCTCGGTGTGGCTCAGGTCGCGCAGGTAGGCCAGGGTGATCACCTCGCGCTGCTGGTGGTTCAGTTGCCCCAGGCATTGGTGCAGCGCCCAGGCTTGCTGGCTGGCCAGGGTGGTGTCCGAGGGGTCCGGTGCGTCGCCGGCCAGCGTGTCGGCCAGGTGGTCGTCGATGTCGTCGGTCTGCGACTGGCGCTGGGCCTGCGCCCGGCGCAGCAGATCGAGCGAGCGGCTGCGCACCATCATGCCCAGCCAGGCCATGGGCGGGCTCAGGCTGGCGCGGTAGTCGCCGGCCGAGCGCCAGACCTGCAGGAAGGTGTCCTGCAGGCAGTCTTCGGCCCATTCGGGCTTGCCCACCACCCGCAGCGCCAGACCGTAGAGCTTGGAGGCGGTGGCGTCGTAGAGCTGCCGCAAGGCGGCTTGGTCACGCGCTGCGACACGATCGATCAGGGACAGCAGGTGCATGTCGGGGTCGGAGTTCATGCCCGGATTGTTGCTGGAGAAGGCGTGATCCCCGACCCGTGCTTTCACCGCCTGCGCCGGGGCTGGATCGGGGTGTCCAGCTGCAATGCCGTGACCGGCGTCACCGTCACCGATCGTGGCGGTGCGTCCAGCAGCTGGTCCGGGTGCCACACGCGAACCACGGCCGGGCCTTCCGGCACGTTCTCCAGCGTGATGCGTCCCTGCGCGTCGGTGCGGGCCACCCAGGCCGAATCGGTGACGTAGATGGCGCCGCGCATCGAGCCGTGCAGATGGCACCCCAGCTGGATCGGCCCGGCCTGCGCCAGCAGTTCCTTGGCGGCGGGTGCCGGTCTGCCTTCGACCCGGCCGCCCAGCCGCAGCTCGAACCCTCCGGTGCTGGAGGCGGTCTGCAGCGCCTGCCCCATGGTGCCGCGCACATGGTGTTCGAACCGGTCCAGGTTCACGAACTCCACGGTCGACCCTGCCGGCACCACGGTGAGTGCCGGCACGAAAGCCAGCCCTTCCTGGCGCACCTGCACCTGCACCGGCGCCGGGGCCACCGGCGTGTGTCCGGTCGGCTCCACCCGCACCACCGCATCGGTCAGCGGCTGGCCATCGCGGGCCAGCACAGTGACCTGAACCGTGCCGGCCCAGGCCGACGCCGAAAGACACAGCGCCAGCAGCCCGGTCTTGCAGAAGGTCTTCATGGCCGGGTGATCACGTCGCGGTACATGGGAGCGAGCAGCGCCAGCATCTGGTTCTGCCGCGCGAACGGGATGCCGCGTGCGTTCATGCTGTCCTGCAGGACTTCCACCAGCGCATTGAAATGCGCCTTGGTGATGTCCATGTTGCGGTGGGCCAGCTTCATGTCGGGACCCTTGTAGGTGCAGGGTCCGCCGGAGAGCTGGCACAGCTGCAGCGTGAGCGACTGGGCCAGGGCGTCGGCGTTGGTGTCGCGGAACTGGTCGCCGATGCGGGCGTCGGCCTTGAGCCGCTTCACGAAGTCGTCCATCAGCGTGCGCAGGCCCTGCTGTTCGCCGAAGGCCTGGTACAGGCCGGGTGCAGGAGCGACGGGATAGGCGCTGGCGTCCGACGGTGCGGGGCGGGCGGCGGCGGTCTGGGCCAGGCAGGTGCCTGCAGCCAGCGCGGAGAGGGTCAGGGCAAACGATGCCATCAAGGTTTTCATGGGGATGTCCTGTGGGATGGGATCAGAAGGCGAACTGCGCCGAGACGTACACACCGCGCTGCTTGCGCTGGTTGGTGGTGGCCGGGACGATGGTCCCGAGGTCGACATAGGCTGCGGTCAGCGAGACGTTCTTGCTGGGGGCCCAGGCAATGAAGATGTCCTTCCAGTCACCGGCGCGCAGGCCTTCGCCCAGGCCCGCCGCGCGGCCGGCGGTCTGCAGCTTGTTGGGCATGCTGCGGTATTCCACGCCCACCGCCAGGTCGCGGCGCACCAGGTAGGCCACCGAGATCTCGGGGTGCAGCTCGTAACGGTTGTCGGCACCGCCCAGGGTGGCGCCAAAGCCCAGCAGGCCGCCCTGGTTGGCCTTGGTGGCGCGCAGCGTGCCGTTGACCAGGATGCCCTGGGCCAGGAACAGCTTGGTGGCGCTCACATACACATCCGCACCGCTGCGCTTGGCCCCCAGGGCCTGCAAGGTGCCGTCCAGCCCGGTGGAGCCCAGGTGCTTGAACTGCACGCCCACCGCGATCTGCGGCATGAGGCTGTCGCTGTCGAGCACGGCATCGCCCGCCACGCGGACCTTGGCGCCCAGGATGTCCTGCTTGAGGTGCAGGCCCGGCAGACCCAGGGCAGAGCCGGTGATGCCGGTGCGGAAGTCCTGGCGGGCGAGTGACAGCTCGAAGCGGTCGTCGATGGCCACGGCAGCGCCGTAGGCGTTGAGGGCGTAGTCATCGGTCACTGCACGGCTGGTGTGGATGGACACGCCCTTCTCGCCCTGGGTGGCCTGGGTGCCGATCACGGCCCAGGGGGTGAGCCCGCCGCCGGCCGGGCCTTCCACGGTGCTGACGCCGCCGGTGAGCACCAGCTTGCCGGTGTCGGCCAGGGCGGCTCCGGTCGAGAGCGTGGCCAGCAGGGCCAGGGCGAGGGCCCGGCCGGATGGGGATCGGAATGGGAATGGCGCAGTCGTCATGGTGTCTCCGTGTGGCTGGTCGGGAAAGCCCCCGCCGGCACCGGGCATGCATGCCCGATACCTGCCATACGCAGATCACCACCGCACTGGATTCAAACTCCGACGGATCAGCCCTGTTCGCTGAAACCCTTGAGCACCGTCAGCGGCGTGAAGTTCGCCGAGCGCTTGTCCTTCATGGCGCCGATGGCCTCGCGCACATGGGCATTGCTCCAGATGGCGCCCTGCAGCCAGCCCATCTGGCGCAGACTGTCTTCCACGCTGTGGTCGCGCGCGTAGTGCACCGCCTGCTTGGTGCCCCAGATGGCCACCGGCGGCTTGGATGCGATCTCTCGGGCGCACTGCAGCGCGGCGTCCACCGTGGCCTGGTGGCTGTCGAACACCTCGTTCACCAGGCCCAGCGCCTGCGCCCGGGCCGCGCCCAGCCGGCGGCCGGTGTAGGCCAGTTCCTTCACCACCGCCAGCGGCATCAGCTTGGGCAGGCGCTGCAGGGTGCCCACGTCGGCCACCATGCCGATGTTGATTTCCTGGATGCAGAAGAAGGCGTCGGCGCTGGCGTAGCGGATGCAGCCGGCCGTGACCATGTCCACCGCGCCGCCGATGCAGCCGCCCTGGATGGCAAAGATCACCGGGCACCGCAGGTTCTCCAGCCGGGTGAAGGTGGCCTGCATGTCGGTGAGCAGGTCGAAGATGGCGGCCCGACCCTCCGGGCTCTGGTCGTCCATCTCGATGGCGCCGGCAAAGGTCTCCAGCGCCATGCCGGCGCTGAAGTGCTTGCCGGTGCTGCTGATGACCAGGGCGCGGGCGGTGCCCTCGCGGTGCAGTTCCGCCAGCACCTCGTCGAGCTCGCGCCAGAAGGTCGGGTGCATGGTGTTCATGGCCTCGGGCCGGTCGAGCACCAGGTGCGCCACGTGGTCGGCGCCGATGGAGAGGTGAAAGCAGGTCAGGGTGTTCATGCGGGCCATTCTGCTCAGCGACCCGGGGGCAGCCAGTCGCACCTGAGACGCTGCTGCACATGGGCCCGGTGCCGCCAGCGCACATAAAAGCCTGGCAGCGACATGCCCAGCAGGCACAGGGGCACGGCCCACACGGCCTGGACCATCAGTGCCGGCATCCAGCCCATCCAGCCCATGATCCACAGCGTGAGCACGCCATCCCACAGGTGGCCTTCCAGGGGTTGCTCACGCCGATGGGCCAGATGCCACAGGCGGATGCGGTGCAGTTCGGCCAGGGTGAGTCGGGTCGGCATGGCGGGCTCCCGGTGGGGTATGGGTCGACTGTAAGAATCGAGTCAGGTTCCGTCAATCACCGATGGGAGCCACCCGACTGCCATGCGGGGTCGGCCCGCCGGCGCCGGTTCAGAACAGCCAGCCGGTCGCGGGCTCGGCCGCCGCCGGTACCGGCGCCTCGCCCGGGCGCGACAGCTTGCCCACCCGCACGCCCAGCAGCCGGATGCGCCGCGTCAGATCCACCCGCTTGAGGCACTGCCCGGCGGCCCGGCGGATGGTGGCGGCATCGGCCGTGGCCTGCTCGATGGTCAGGTCGCGGGTGACCTTGCTGAAGTCGGTGTAGGTCAGCTTGATGCCGATGGTGCGGCCCACGTAGCCCTTGCGCTGCAGGTCGGCCGCCACCTGCTCGCACAGCCGCGTGAAGATGGCACCCAGCTCGGCCCGGTCGCGCGCAGCATGCAGGTCGCGCTCGAAAGTGGTCTCGCGGCTCATGCTGACGGGCTCGCTCTCGGTCACCACCGGGCGGTCGTCGCGGCCCCAGGCGGCGTCGTGCAGCCAGGCGCCGTAGCTGCGGCCGAAGGTGGCCACCAGCCAGTCGCGTTCGCGCGCGGCCAGCTCGCCGATGGTGTGGATGCCGTGGGCCTTGAGCTTCTCGTCGGCCTTGGGCCCCACGCCATTGATCTTGCGGCAGGGCAGGGGCCAGATCAGCCGCTGCAGGTCGTCCGGCATGACGATGCTGATGCCCGCCGGCTTGTTGAATTCGCTGGCCATTTTGGCGATCAGCTTGTTCGGCGCCACGCCGATGGAGCAGGTCAGGCCGGTGGCCTGGTGGATGCTTTTCTGGATCAGCCGCGCCAGCACGCGCCCGCCTTCGCGCTGGCCGCCCGGCACGTGGGTGAAGTCGATGTAGACCTCGTCCACCCCCCGGTCCTCCATCACCGGCGCGATCTCGGTGATGGTGGCCTTGAACAGCCGCGAGATGCGCCGCACCTCGTCAAAGTCGACCGGCAGCAGGATGGCCTCCGGGCACAGGGCGGCGGCCTTCATCAGCCCCATGGCCGAGCCCACGCCCGACTGGCGTGCTTCGTAGGTGGCGGTGGTGGCCACGCCGCGGCCGGCATAGTCCTTCAGGCGTGGAAAGAAGTCGACCGGGATGCGGTCCAGCGTGTGTGGACCCCATTCCCGGTCGGGGTAGGTCTGGCGCAGCCGCGCCAGCAGGTCATCGACCCGGCGCCGCCCGCCCCCGATCACCACCGGCAGCCCGCGCAGCTGCGGGTAGCGCAGCAGCTCGACCGACGCGTAGAACGCGTCCATGTCGAGGTGCGCAATGCGACGGGGGGTATCGGGGCTCACCCCCCGAGGATAGCCAGACGCACGAAGGGCCTCAGGCCGTGGGGAAGGTGCCCGGCAGCAGGATGGACTGGTCCACCGTCTCGATGTTGGTGTGGCCGCAGAAGGCCATGGTGATGTCCAGCTCCTTGTGCAGGATCTGCAGGCACTTGGTCACGCCGGCCTCGCCCATGGCGCCCAGGCCGTAGAGCATGGGGCGGCCGATGTACACGCCGCGTGCGCCCAGGGCACGGGCTTTCAGCACGTCCTGGCCGCTGCGGATGCCGCCGTCCATGTGGATCTCGATGCGCTGGCCCACGGCATCCACGATGCCCGGCAGGGCCTCGATGCTGCTCTGCGCCCCGTCGAGCTGGCGCCCGCCGTGGTTGCTGACGATCAGCGCATCGGCACCGGAATCGGCGGCCAGCCTGGCGTCTTCCACGTCCTGGATGCCCTTGAGGATGAGCTTGCCGCCCCAGCGCTGCTTGATCCACTCCACGTCGCCCCAGTTGAGCGCCGGGTCGAACTGCTTGGCGGTCCATTCGCTCAGGCTGCCCATGTCGCCCACACCGCTCACATGGCCCACGATGTTGCCGAACTGCCGGCGCTTGGTGCCCAGCATGCCCAGCGCCCAGCGCGGCTTGCTGGCGATGTTGATCATGTTCTTGAGGGTCAGCTTGGGCGGTGCGGACAGGCCGTTCTTGAGGTCCTTGTGGCGCTGGCCCAGGATCTGCAGGTCCAGCGTGAGCACCAGGGCGCCGCAGCCGGCGGCCTTGGCCCGGTCGATCAGGCGCTCGATGAAGGCGCGGTCCTTCATCACGTACAGCTGGAACCAGAAGCCGCGCCCGGCGTGTTCGGCCACATCCTCGATGGAGCAGATGCTCATGGTGGACAGGGTGAACGGAATGCCGAACTTCTTCGCTGCGCGCGCCGCCAGGATCTCGCCGTCGGCGTGCTGCATGCCGGTCAGGCCGGTGGGGGCGATGGCCACCGGCATGGCGGTGTCCACGCCCACCATGGTGGTGCGGGTGCTGCGGTTCTCCATGTTCACGGCCACCCGCTGGCGCAGCTTGATCTTCTGGAAATCCTCGTTGTTGGCGCGGTAGGTGCCTTCGGTCCAGGAGCCGGAATCGGCGTAGTCGTAGAACATGCGGGGCACGCGCTTTTGCGCCAGCACGCGCAGGTCTTCCACGGTGGTGATCACGGTCATGTTGTCTCCAGAGGTCGGGGTCGGTGGGAGCCCGGGGCGGGTTCCGTCTGCCCGCATGGTAGTCAGGCCGGACAGTGACCGTTTGTGAAACCGGGTTCCCGGCTGTTGAAATTTTGTGCGTGAACGGCTGGAGACCGCCTGCTGAGCCCTGAGTGATAGAGCATGGTGATAACTGGCGTTGTTCATCACTGAATCGTTGTGCGTTCATCAAAATCGCACGAATGGCCCCTGCCTAGACTGTTCGGCCATGAACATTTCGACCCAATCGCTGATCCGGTCCCGGTGGCAGCACCCGGCGGATCCACCCGGCCCGGCCCGCTTTGTGCGCGAGCGCTTCGGTGTCCGCTTCCTGGAAGCCCGCGTCCTGGGGCTGCCCGCCCGCAGCATGGTGCGCCCTCGCCTGGTGGCGGTGCACGGGGCCGGCGCCGATTACACCCAGCTCAACCCGCTGCTGTATGGCCTGCAGCGGCGCGGCCTGGGCAGCCTGGCCATGAACCTTTCCGGCCACGGCGAGGCCACTGGCGGCGCTGCCGCCCACGCCAGTCTGGACGCCAATGCCCGCGAGGCCCTGCGTTTCGGCGAGCGGCTGCGCCCCGGGCTGCTGGCGATGCTGGCGGTCGACGTGGGTGCCATGGCGGGTCTGCGGCTGGCGCAGTCGCATGTGCAGACCATCCACCGGATGGTCTTTGTCGATCCCTGTCTGTACCCGGACGAGGCGGGCTCACGCCCGTTGTCCGTGGTGCTCAACGGCCCCCCGCTGCGCTGGAACCGGTCCAGCCTGCTGGGGTTCGTCAAGGGCTTTCTGGGGCATGTGATGGTCATCACCGGCGAAGACCTGCCGGTGCCGCTGCCGAGCCGGCGTGTGGAGCGTGTCGAGCCGGCCACGCCGGTCGAGGCCATCCTGCGCAGCGTGCATCCGCGCCGGGTGTCGCATCTGGTGGTGGAGGGCTGCACCGGCCCGGTGATGCCCTGGCTGCACCGGCACCCGGAGGCCGCCGATCGCAGCGCCGCCCGCCTGGCCGACTTCCTGGGGCCGATGTGATCGCTCAGGCCAGCCGCTGGCGGTGGCGGGCGATCTGATGGCGCACCTGGGCCGGCGCGGTGCCGCCCAGGGTGTTGCGGGCATCCAGCGAACCGCGCAGGCTCAGGCACTGGTAGACGTCCTGCTCGATGGCCGGGTGAAAGCCCTGCAGTGCGGCCAGCGGCAGCTCCGACAGGTCGCAACCCCGGCTGGTCGCGGCCTTGACCGCGTGGGCCACGGTCTCGTGCGCATCGCGGAACGGCAGACCCTTCTTCACCAGGTAGTCCGCCAGGTCGGTGGCGGTGGCGTAGCCCTTGCGGGCCGCCGCTTCCATGGCCTGGGCGTCCACCGTGATGCCGCCTTCCTTGGCGCCGGTGGCCGGATTCACCTGGCCGCCCACCATCTCGGCAAAGATGCGCAAGGTGTCCTTGAGCGTGTCGACCGTGTCGAACAGCGGCTCCTTGTCTTCCTGGTTGTCCTTGTTGTAGGCCAGCGGCTGGCCCTTCATGAGGGTGATCAGGCCCATCAGGTGGCCCACCACCCGGCCGGTCTTGCCACGCGCGAGCTCGGGCACGTCCGGGTTCTTCTTCTGCGGCATGATGGACGAGCCGGTGGTGAAGCGGTCGGCGATCTTCACGAAGCCGAAGTTCTGGCTCATCCACAGGATCAGTTCTTCGCTCAGGCGGCTGATGTGCACCATGCACAGCGAGGCAGCGGCGGTGAACTCGATGGCGAAGTCGCGGTCGCTCACGCCGTCCAGGCTGTTCTGGCACACCTGCGGCACACCGTGTTCGTCGACCATGCCCAGGGTGCGGGCCACGCGTTCGCGGTCCAGCGGGTAGGTGGTGCCGGCCAGCGCGGCACTGCCCAGGGGCAGGCGGTTGGTGCGGCGGCGCACGTCGGCGAACCGTTCGGCATCGCGCGCGAACATCTCCACATAGGCCAGCAGGTGGTGGGCAAAGCTCACCGGCTGGGCCACCTGCAGGTGGGTGAAGCCCGGCAGGATCACCTCCACGTGGCGGTCGGCCACGTCCACCAGCGCCTGCTGCAGTTCCTTGAGCAGGCCGACGATCAGGTCGATCTCGCTGCGCAGCCACAGGCGCACGTCGGTGGCCACCTGGTCGTTGCGGCTGCGCCCGGTGTGAAGGCGCTTGCCGGCATCGCCCACCAGCCGGGTCAGCCGGGCCTCGATGTTGAGGTGAACGTCTTCCAGGTCGAGCTGCCATTCGAAGGCCCCGGATTCGATCTCGCTGCGGATCTGCGCCATGCCGCGCTGGATGTCGGCCAGGTCGGCGGCCGAGAGGATACCCACGGCGTGCAGCATGTCGGCGTGTGCCAGACTCCCGGCGATATCGGCCTGCCACAGGCGTTTGTCGAAGAACACGCTGGCGGTGTATCGTTTGACGAGGTCGCTCATGGGTTCGGAGAACAGGGCGGACCAGGCTTCGGATTTCTTGTCGAATTGGTTGGTGGACATGGGGCGTGCCAGCGGCTGAGGTGGGAAGTCCGGGCCGCCGTGGCGCCCGTCGGGTGGGCTTGTCGGGTGGGCCGGTGGCCCGCGCATTCCCTGGAGGAACCGTCTCCCGTGAAAGATTCTCGAATTTTATCGACCTTCCAGGAGCTGCCCGGCAGCACGGCGGCCCGTCCGCTGGCCAGCATGCCCGAGCACCTGCGCGCCCGTGCCGAGGTGTTCGACGCGGTGCAGGTCGGTGTGGTGCTGCGGGCGGTCTGCTTCGTGCAGGCCATCGTCGCGGTGGCCGTCATGTTCCATTCCGCCCACTTTGCGGCGTGGCTGTACAACGCGGCGGTCATCACCGGTGCGGCCCTGCCGGCGCTGCTGATCTGGCTGCTGTCGGTCTTTGCCCTGCGTCGCGTCATGGCCCGCCTGCAGGAGTGGCAGCAATGGATGCTGGGTGCGGCCCTGGGCGCAGCGTCCGGCCTGTATGGCTGCGCGCTGCTGGTGTGGCTGGGCTTTGTCGATCACCGCCCCTGGTGGGCCAGTGCTGCCGCCGGCACGCTGGTGTCGCTGGTGCTCATGGCCGGGCTGATCTGGCGGGCGCGGGCCCGCATGCCGGCGGGCACCAAGGCCCAGCTGGCCGAACTGCAGGCGCGCATCCGCCCGCATTTCCTGTTCAACACGCTCAACAGCGCCATTGCCCTGGTGCGCGAGGAACCGGCCCTGGCCGAAGACCTGCTGGAGAACCTCAGCGAGCTGTTCCGCCATGCCCTGGCCGACACCAAGGAGGCGGTCACCCTGCGCCAGGAGCTGTCGCTGGCCGAGCACTACCTGGCCATCGAGCAGGTGCGTTTCGGCGAGCGGCTGCGGGTGGAATGGAGCGTGGACGAGACGTCGCTCGGCGCCCGCCTGCCACCGCTCATCCTGCAGCCTCTGGTGGAAAACGCGGTCAAGCACGGGGTGGAGCCCAGTCCCACCGGGGCGACGGTGCGCATCAGCACGCATCGGCGCGGGAGCATTGTGGTGATCAAGGTTACCAATACCGTGCCCGGTGGTACGGGCAAGCGCGGCAACGGGCTGGCACTGGACAACGTGCGCCAGCGCCTGGCGCTGCTGCACGACGTTCAGGGACGGTTCCAGAGCGCGCTGGTCGACGGCGTGTTCCAGGTCCGCCTGGAGATACCGGTATAACCGGCCTGCGGGCCGCACGACGGAGCAGAACATGACACTCAAGGTATTGATCGTTGACGACGAAACCCTCGCCCGGTCCCGGCTGCGCACCCTGCTGGGTGAGTGCACCGACCCCCGTGTCGACGTGCTGGGCGAGGCCGGCAATGCGGTGCAGGCCATGGAGCAGATCCAGCGTGGGCACATCGATCTGGTCCTGCTGGACATCCACATGCCGGGTGTGGACGGCATGGCGCTGGCATCCACCCTGCGCCAGATGACGGCCCCGCCCACGGTGGTGTTCGTCACCGCCTATGCCGAACACGCCGTGCAGGCCTTCGAACTGGAGGCGGCCGACTACCTGACCAAGCCGGTGCGCCGCGAGCGCCTGCAGCAGGCCCTGCAGAAGGTGGAGAAGCTGCGCGCCCCCAAGGACGGCACCGACAGCGCCATGCCCGAGTGCCTGATCATCCAGGAGCGCGGTCGCAGCGAGCGGGTGGCCCTGCAGGACGTCGTCTACCTCAAGGCCGAGCTGAAATACATCACGGTGCGCACCCGCGAGAAGGAACACATCTACGACGGCGCCCTGAGCGATCTGGAGTCCCGCTACTCGCACATGTTCGTGCGCATCCACCGCAACGCCCTGGTCTCGCGCCGCGCGGTGCGGGCCGTGGAAAAGCACAACGACCCCACCGAGGGCGAAGGCTGGACCGTGCGCCTGGACGGCGTGGAAGAGCGGCTGGCCGTGTCGCGCCGGCAGCTGGCGGCGGTGCGCGAATCGCTGATGGGCTGAGCCCGCTGCGGCAGGCCCCGGGGCTTCAGACCTCGGCGGCCTCCAGCAGGAAGCGCACCCGTCGCTGGCCCTGCCACTCGTCCGCGTCCAGGCGGAAGGCGATCTTCACCCGCTCCGGCAACGGATCGGTGTGACCGAACCAGATGCCGTCCACCGGCTCGCCCTGGTGCTTGAGCTTGAGTGCCAGGTGCTTCTCGCCCACCAGGCGCTGGCTGACCACCTGCACCTCCTCGCAGAACACCGGCGGCGCAAAGCCCTGGCCCCACACCACCGCGTGCAGCGTGTCCACCGTCTCGGGCCGGCGGAACGCCGGGTCCAGCGTGCCGTCGGCCTCGATGCGCCGTTGCAGCGTGGCGGCATCCAGCCATTCATGGGCGACCTGCTGCAGGGCCGCCTCGAAGGTGTCGATGTGGTCGGCGTCCACCGTGCAGCCGGCGGCCATGGCATGGCCCCCGAAGCGCAGCAGCACACCCGGGTGGCGTTTGGCCACCAGATCCAGCGCATCGCGCAGGTGGAAGCCGGGAATGGAGCGGCCCGAGCCTTTGAGCTCGTGTTCCTTGCCCTCGGCGCCACTCACGGCGAACACGAAGGTCGGCCGGTGCAGCCGGTCCTTCAGGCGCGAGGCCACGATGCCCACCACGCCTTCGTGGAAGTCGGGGTCGAACACCACCACCGCGGGCGGCGGCGTGTCCGATTCGTCGAACATGGATTCGGCGATCTCCATGGCCATCTCGCGCATGTCGCCCTCGATCACCTTGCGGTCGCGGTTGATGCCGTCCAGCGTGCGGGCGAGTTCGTCGGCGCGGGCCGCGTCGTCGGTGCACAGGCATTCGATGCCCAGGGTCATGTCGGCCAGGCGTCCGGCCGCATTGAGGCGGGGACCCAGCGCAAACCCGAAATCGAAGCTGGTCGCGGCCGACGCCTGCCGCCCCGCCACCGCAAACAGGGCGGCCATGCCCGGCGGCATGGCGCCGGACCGCACCCGCCGCAGCCCTTGTGAGACGAGGCGGCGGTTGTTGGCATCGAGCTTGACCACGTCGGCCACCGTGCCCAGCGCCACCAGCGGCAGCAGGGTGTCGATGCGGGGCTGGCTGGCGGCGTCGAACACGCCGCGGCGGCGCAGCTCGGCGCGCAGGGCCAGCAGCACGTAGAACATCACGCCCACGCCGGCCATGCTCTTGCTGGCAAAGCCGCAGCCGGGCTGGTTGGGGTTGACGATGATGCAGTCCTGCGGCAACACGATCTGCCCGTCCTGCTGGGCCGGCAGGTGGTGGTCGGTGACGATCACCTCCAGACCCAGGGCACGCGCTGCCCGCACGCCGTCCACGCTGGCGATGCCGTTGTCCACGGTGATCAGCACGTCGGCCCCGCGCTCCTTGACGCGGCGGGCGATGCTGGCGGTCAGGCCATAGCCGTCCACCACGCGGTCCGGCACCAGGTAGTCCACCTGGGTGGCGCCCAGCAGGCGCAGCCCGCGCAGCGCGGTGGCGCAGGCGGTGGCGCCGTCGCAGTCGTAATCGGCCACGATGCACAGCCGCTGGTGGGCGGCCATGGCGTCGGCCAGGGCCACGGCGGCCTGCTGGGCGCCGGTCAGCGACTCGGGCGGCAGCAGCTTGCCCAGCGCGTCGTCGAGTTCGTCCGGGCTGGCAATGCCGCGCGCGGCGAACAGCCGGGCCAGCAGGGGGTGGATGCCGCTTTGCTCCAGGGTCCAGGCGGCCCGGGGCGGCACGTCGCGGGTGATGATCTTCATAGGGATGCGAGCAGGTGGGCCGGGTGTTCGGCCCGGCGGAAGTGTCGGGTCCAGCCGGTGAGCCAGTGTCGGGGACGGGGGGCGAGTTCGATGGCGCGTCGCTCGCCGCACAGGATCAACCGCACCGATTCGCCGCGCCGGGTGCGTTCGAGCAGCCCGGCGAGCTCGGTGGCGTCCAGCCGTTCCCAGGCCTGGACCCAGGCCGACCAGTCGCCCTGCAGGGCCGCAGGGCGCAGGTCATCCGATGCGCGCGGGGCCGTTGCCCGAGGCCTGCCGGTCACGGCGCCTGCAGCGTCGGCCCAGAAGCCATTGACCGGCGCGAGTCCGGCCGCAGCCAGCGCATCGTTGGCCGGGTGTGTGTAGAACAGCATCTGCGCCTCGGATTGCAGGCGGCGCAGCCAGGGGGCCTGGGGCCCTCGCGGCTGCCAGGGCGCCACCGAGCGACCCCACACCCGGTCGAGGCTGGCGCACGAGAGCTGGCCCAGCCGCTCGCCACGGGCACGCCAGCGGTGGGCCGAGGTGAACGCCAGCTGCACCCCGTCCTCATGGCACAGCGGCGCCAGCGCATCGAAGAGCTGGCGCGAGCGGGTGTCGTCCAGCCAGGTGGCCGGCTGCAGTGCGACCTGGTCCATGCCCACCTGAAAGTGCACCGGGTGGAACCAGGCCTGGGGCTCGTCGGGCCGATCGCTGTCCAGCGCGGCCCAGGGCAGGGCACCGTCGTCGCCGGTCAGGCCCATGGCATCGGCCAGGGCGCGTTCGTGCGGCGGGGTGAAGCTCCATTCGTCCGATCCGAGGCTGCGCACCACCGCCAGCCGAGCCAGCAGCTCGGTCAGACGGGGCAGGCGCGCCGCGTTCAGGGCCTGCTGCGCTGCTGCGTCCAGGGCGCTGGCCCAGGGAACCAGCAGGCAGCGATCGGTGTCAGGGGCCAAGGACGGGTCAGGCATCCCGCGATTGTCGGGGATGCCACAATGCCCGCCCAAGCCTATGCAGATCCCCTACGAACTCATCCTGGGCTGGCGCTACACCCGCGCCGGCCGCGCCACCCGGCGCAATGGATTCATCTCCTTCATCTCGGGCGTGTCCATGCTGGGCATCGCGCTCGGGGTGGCTGCCCTGATCATCGTGCTGTCGGTCATGAACGGCTTCCAGAAGGAAGTGCGTGACCGCATGCTGGGCGTGCTCTCGCACATCGAGGTGCTGGACGCCAATGGCCAGGGCATTGCCGACCTGCCCGCCGTGCTGCAGACCATCGGCCGCCATCCTGCGGTGCTGGGTGCGGCGCCCTTCGTGGGCGCTCAGGCCCTGGTGGCGCGCGGCGAAGACATGAAGGGCGTGCTGGTGCGCGGCATCGACCCGGCGCTGGAGCCTTCGGTCACCGATCTGGCGGCCGATCTGTCGTCCACCGTGCTGCCGCGTCTGGTGCCCGGCGAGTTCGGCATCGTGCTGGGCGGTGAGCTGGCGCGCAGCCTGGGGGTGATGCAGGGCGATCCGGTGACGCTCATCTCGCCCAGCGGACAGGTCACGCCCGCCGGCATCGTGCCCCGGGTGCGCACCATGACGGTGGTCGGCATCTTCAACTCGGGCCATTTCGAATACGACTCCGCGCTGGCGCTGCTGCACCAGGACGATGCCGCCCGCATCTTCCGGCTGGAAGGCCCGACCGGCGTGCGCGTGAAGATCCGCGACCTGCACGCCGCGCGCGAGGTGGCGGTGGAGCTGGCCGCCAGCCTGCCGCCGGGCCTGGTGGTGCGCGACTGGACGCGCCAGAACCGCACCTGGTTTGCCGCCGTGCAGCTGGAGAAGCGGATGATGTTCATCATCCTCACGCTCATCGTGGCGGTGGCGGCCTTCAACCTGGTGTCCACGCTGGTCATGACCGTGACCGACAAGCGCGCCGACATCGCCATCCTGCGCACGCTGGGGGCCAGCCCGCGCAGCATCATGGGCGTGTTCGTGGTGCAGGGTGCCATGGTGGGCATCATCGGCACCGGCGTGGGGCTGCTGCTGGGCCTGGGTGTGGCCTTCAATATCGACACGCTGGTGCCGGCGCTGGAGCGGCTGCTGGGTGCCAGCTTCCTGCCGCAGGACATCTACCTCATCAGCCGCATGCCCAGCGATCCGCAGCAGGGCGACATCGTGCCGGTGGGCCTGATTTCCCTGGCGCTGGCCTTTGTGGCCACCCTCTACCCGAGCTGGCGCGCCAGCCGCGTGAACCCTGCCGAGGCCCTGCGTTATGAATGATGTGGTGATGCAGGCCGCCGGCCTGACCAAACGCTTCACCGAAGGCCGGCTGGACGTGACCGTGCTGCAGGGCGTGGACCTGCAGGTGCGCCGCGGCGAGACGGTGGCCATCGTCGGTGCCTCGGGCTCCGGCAAGAGCACCCTGCTGCACCTGCTGGGCGGGCTGGATGCGCCCAGCAGCGGCCGCGTGAACCTGATGGGCCAGGATCTGGCCGGGCTGGGCGCCGCGAGCCAGGGCGAGCTGCGCAACCGCCACCTGGGCTTCGTCTACCAGTTCCACCACCTGCTGCCGGAGTTCAGTGCGGTCGACAACGTGGCCATGCCCTTGTGGATCCGCCGCAGCGACCGCACCCAGGCTGCCCAGCGTGCCGCCGCCATGCTCACCCGCGTGGGGCTGGGTGAACGCCTGCAGCACCGGCCGGCCGAGCTGTCGGGCGGCGAGCGTCAGCGGGTGGCCATCGCCCGGGCTCTGGTCACGCAGCCGGCCTGCGTGCTGGCCGACGAGCCCACCGGCAACCTGGACCGCAGCACCGCCGACGGCGTGTTCGAGCTCATGGTGCAGCTGGCCCGTGAGCAGGGCACGGCCTTTGTGGTGGTCACGCACGATGAATCGCTGGCGGCGCGTTGCGACCGGCAGCTGCGGCTCACGCGCGGCGTGCTGGGCACCGGCCTCACACCTGCAGCTTGAGCCAGGCCGAGATGGAGGCCAGCTGCACCACCAGCAGGCCGTAGGCCTCGGCATCGGACACCGGCCGTTCGACCCGGATGGCCTGCCGGTGCAGCAGGTGGTAGGCCGCATGCAGCTCCACATCGAGCGCCAGCAGGGCCCGCATGAAACGCTTGCTGCGCCCACCTTCCAGTTCACGGATGAGCTGGGCCCTGGCCTTGAGTTCCAGCAGCTGCACCACCGCCTGGGTGGGCCAGCGCAGTGGATGGGCCGAGGTGTCGTGGGGTGAGGGCATGGAGGCTCCCGACAGGAAGACGAACGTGCTTCTTGGGAACACGGTTGCGGTGGAACGGTCCTCCGCCGATCTGTCGGTGTCGGACGCGTGTCGGCATGGATCGGTGAGATGTCGGGATCGAACGGCGGTTGGCCGTGACACACAGCCACCATGCAATCCATCACCGCATCCCACTGCCCTTCCCCGCGACCGACCACCCCTTCGGACGATCCACCGCCGCCAGGCCATCGCGTCGGCCCGGTGGGCTTTCATGGCCCGCCACCGGGTGCCGAACCGGGCCTGCGCGCCCAGGTCACACGCCAGCCGGCCACCGCCCCCACCGGCCGGTGCTGCTGGTCCCGTCTGCTCTGTTGCAGCCCTGATCCGGACCTGGACCCGCAGCCTGTCGAGGACCACCCCATGCCCAACTGGTCGCAGATCGGCGTCGAAAACCAGTATTCGATGGTGTCTGGAACCGCGTCGCATCTGTTGTTCAACGGGAATGAACTCGTCGCGCTGAATGAAGGTCTGAAAGACCTGTGGCTGCCCGGCGAGGAGGTGACCGGGCTGGCCCGCAGCGTGACCGATGCCCTGGAGGCGCTCACGCAGTTCAAACGCGACCTGTGGAACGATGCCGCCGGCATCTCTCGCCAGTCCATCGGCGCGCTGCTCGATCGGGCTGGACACCTGAGCACCGCGCTGAACAACCTGGATCGGTTTGCCAAGCAACAGGACAGGAGCCCCCGGTGTTCCCGGCTGCTGGCCTTGTGGTTGTGGCGGCCCGTCAGCGTCTCCCCGGATCGCCCCACCGGTGGCGCCGGCCCGGCCATCCTCACCCCCATGGACCAGATCCGTTCCAGCCTGTCGTTCGACATCCTGGCGCTGGAGTCGCTCAGGGCCCGCATCCCGGCCTGAGCGGGGACTCAGCGCACGCGGCTGAACCGCAGCGGTGGTTCCTGTCCCGAGAGGCGGATGCTCAGGCGACCGCCTTCCATCTCGAAGCCGGTGGCCTTTTGCAGGGCTGCGAGGTAGCGCCCCTCCTGCTCGGCGGCCGGACCGATGCAGGCCATGCGGGTCGATCCCATCTGGCTGAAGCTGATCTTCTGGCCGGTCTGGGTGTAGGTGCCGAAGAAGCGGTTGCACGAGGCATTGCCGGCCACCCGGCCGGATTCCGGGAAGTTCAGCGTGGCCTGGCTGGAGGCGGGCACGTCGCGCCCGCCCAGGCTCTCCAGCCGCCATTCGGTGCCCACCAGCACCGGGGCTGGCGCGGCAGAGATGCCGGCACAGCCGGCCGCCGCCAGCGGCAGGGCCAGCAGCAGGCGGCGGCCCAGGTTCAGAGGTCGGTTCATGGCGGTCTCCTGAGATACGGTGGGGTGTTGTGCCGATCATGCTAAGGCAGACCGCGCGGTCGCCGCACAATCAACCCCGCAGCCTGCAACCCGCACCATGTGGATCGACACCCACGCCCACCTTGACGCCCCCGAGCTCAGCCGCCACCCCGATGGTGTGGCAGCGCTGCGCCTGCGGGCCGCCGAGAAGGGTGTGGACCGTTGCGTGATTCCGGCCGTGCAGGCGGCCCACTTCGACACCGTGCGCCTGCTCGCGCACCAGCTGGGCGATGTGTACGCGCTGGGCATCCACCCGCTGTATGTGCCCGAGGCCCGGGAGGAAGACCTGCAGCGGCTGGACGACGCCCTGACCCGGCACCGCAGTGACCCGCGCCTGGTGGCGGTGGGCGAGATCGGGCTGGACTTCTTCGTGCCGGCACTCTGCACCCCCGACCTGCGCGAACGGCAGCAGCACTTCTATCGCGCGCAGCTGCGGCTGGCCCGCCGGCACGACCTGCCGGTCATCCTGCATGTGCGGCGCAGCGCCGATCTGCTGCTCAAGCACCTGCGCGAGGTGCCGGTGCAAGGCGGCATTGCCCATGCCTTCAACGGCAGCGAGCAGCAGGCCCGTGCCTTCATCGACCGGGGTTTCTGCCTGGGCTTCGGCGGTGCCGTCACCTTCGAGGCCGCCCGGCAGCTGCGGCGGCTGGCCACCGAGCTGCCCCTGGAGGCCCTGGTGCTGGAGACCGATTCGCCCGACATCCCGCCCCAGTGGCTCTACCGCACCGCCGCCGAACGGGCGGCGGGTGCGCCGCAGGGGCTCAACACCCCGGCCGAGCTGCCGCGCATCGGGGCGGTGCTGGCGGGGTTGCGGGGCCTGTCGCCCGCTGCCCTGGCCGAGGCAACGACGGCCAATGCGCGGCGGGTGCTGGCCCTGAGCCCGCGGGCGGCGGCCTGACCCCGCCCATAATCGTCCCATGCACCGTCCCGCCGCTTCGGCCACCCCACGTTCCGCTGCCCCCCTTCCCGAAGTCACCATCTCCGAAGACGGCGAGGTGCGTTTCCTCCACCTGGGCACCGAATGGATACAGGGCTCCATGCTGCTGGATGCGCCGTTCGACATCGAGCTGGATTACGTCCAGCGCATGATGGCCTGGCTGCTGTTCGTCGATCCCGACTCGGTGCCCCGGCGACAGGCCCTGCAGCTGGGGCTGGGGTCGGCGGCACTCACCAAGTTCTGCTTCAAGAAGCTGCGCATGGCCACCACGGCCATCGAGATCAATCCCCAGGTGGTGGCGGTGTGCCGGCAGTGGTTCAAGCTGCCGGCCGACAGCGCCCGGCTGCGGGTGCTGCTGGCCGATGCCGGGGCCGAGATCCGGCGGCCCGAACACCTGGGCCGTTTTGATGCGGTGCAGGTCGATCTGTACGACCACGAAGCCGCCGCCCCCGTGCTCGACAGCGCCGATTTCTATGCCGACTGCCGCCAGCTGCTCACCGACGAGGGCTGCCTGACCGTCAACCTGTTCGGGCGCGACGCCAGCTACGATCGTTCGCTGGCCAGCCTGTGCGAGGCTTTCGGCACGGATGCCGTCTGGGCGTTCCGGCCCACGCGCGAAGGCAACACCGTGGTGCTGGCGCAGCGTACGCCCTCGCGCCCCGGCCGCATGGAGTTGCTGGCCCGGGCCGAGGCGGTACAGACCCGCTGGGGTCTGCCGGCGGTGAAGTGGCTCAAGATGTTCAAGGCTGTGGAAGGGTGAAGCGCCATGGGTCCCAGGAAATCGGCTGAATCGGCGGTGCCAGCGGGGGCTTCGTTGCCGCCGGGCCAGCTGCTGGACTGGCGCACGCTGGTGGAGTGGCTGCGCGAGGACGGCGTGATCTCCGAGCAGGAGGCCGACCGCACCGTGGCCCGCTGCGCATCGGCCCACAGCGCCCAGCACCCGGTGCAGCGCCTGTCGGTGGTGGGCATGGCCCGCGCCGCCGACGGCCATGTGCTGGACGACCAGATGCTGACCGAATGGCTGGCCCAGCGCTGCGGCCTGAGTTACCAGCGCATCGACCCGCTCAAGGTGGACGTGGGCAAGGTGGCCGAGGTCATGAGCGCGGCCTATGCCGAGCGCCACAAGGTGCTGCCGGTGCAGGTGACCCCGACCGAGGTGGTGGTGGCCACGGCCGAACCCTTCGTGCGCGACTGGATGACCGAGGTGGAGCGCCAGACCCGCAAGAGCGTGCGCATGGTGCTTTCCAGCCCGCAGGACATTGCGCGCTACACGGCGGAGTTCTTTGCCCTGGCGCGCTCGGTGCGCGCGGCCAGCAAGAGCGGCGGCAACGGCAGCGCCATCAGCAGCTTCGAGCAGCTGGTGGAGCTGGGCAAGGGCAACAAGCAGCTCGATGCCAACGACCAGGGTGTGGTGCAGGTGGTGGACTGGCTCTGGCAGTACGCCTTCGACCAGCGCGCCAGCGACATCCACATGGAGCCCCGGCGCGACCAGGGCGTGATCCGGTTCCGCATCGACGGCGTGCTGCACCCGGTGTACCAGCTGCCGCTGGGCGTGATGAACGCCATGGTGGCCCGCATCAAGCTGCTGGGCCGCATGGACGTGGTGGAGCGCCGCCGCCCGCAGGACGGGCGCATCAAGACGCTCAAGCCCGCCGCTGCCAACGGCACCAAGGGCGACGAGGTGGAGATGCGCCTGTCCACGCTGCCCACGGCCTTCGGCGAGAAGCTGGTCATGCGCATCTTCGACCCGGAGTCCACGGTCAAGGACCTGGCGGCGCTGGGCTTCGTGCCGCACGACGCGCAGCGCTGGGAGGCGCTCACCCGCCGGCCCCACGGCATCATCCTGGTGACCGGCCCCACCGGGTCGGGCAAGACCACCACGCTGTACGCCACGCTCAAGCGCCTGGCCACCGAAGAGGTGAACGTGAGCACGGTGGAAGACCCCATCGAGATGATCGAGCCGGCCTTCAACCAGACCCAGGTGCAGCCGCACCTCGACCTCGACTTTGCGCAGGGCCTGCGCGCCCTCATGCGGCAGGACCCGGACATCATCATGGTGGGCGAGGTGCGCGACCTGGCCACCGCCGAGATGGCGGTGCAGGCCGCGCTCACCGGCCACCTGGTGTTCACCACCCTGCACACCAACGATGCGCCCTCGGCCATCATGCGGCTCATGGAGCTGGGCATCCCGCCCTACCTCATCAATGCCACCGTGCTGGGCGTGCTGGCCCAGCGCCTGGTGCGCACCCTGTGCCCGGCCTGCCGGGTGAAGGAAGACGACGAGACCACCGCCCGTTCGCGCCAGGCCCTGGCCGATCTGGTCAAACCCTGGCAGATCAGCGGCGGCTACCGGCCCTACCAGCCGGTGGGCTGCGTGGACTGCCGCATGACCGGCTTCAAGGGCCGCATGGGCCTGTACGAACTGCTCACCATGACCGAAGCCTTCAAGGACCGGGTCAGCCGCGAACCCCACATGGAAAGCCTGCGCCTGCAGGCGGTGAAGGACGGCATGCGCCCGCTGCGCCTGGCGGGTGCGGCCCGCATCGCCGAGGGCCTGACCACCATCGACGAGGTGCTGGCGACCACGCCACCGATACAGTGAGGGGGTATCTCCGAGGTGCCGATAATCGGGGCATGTCTTCCCCCACGCCGGGCACCCCGGCTTCTTCCCGACGACCGCCGCACCTCATCTCGGGCCTGATCCTGGCGGCGGCCGGCAGCATGGCCTTCTCGGGCAAGGCCATCATCGTCAAGCTGGCCTACCGCCATGGCGTGGACGCGGTCACGCTCATCATGTACCGCATGCTGTTTGCGCTGCCGCTGTTCCTGGCCCTGGCCTGGTGGGCCAGCCGGCCGCGCGACGGTGTGAAGCCGGTGCCGCTGACGCGCAAGGACTGGCTGGGCATCCTGGGCCTGGGGGTGACCGGTTACTACCTGGCGAGCTTTCTGGACTTCTGGGGGCTGCAGTACATCAGCGCCAGCCTGGAGCGGCTCATCCTCTACCTCAACCCCACGCTGGTGCTGCTGCTGGGCTGGCTCATCTACCGCCGCCGTGTGTCTCGCCTGCAGGCGGTGGCCATGGCGGTGAGTTATGCCGGCGTGCTGCTGGTGTTCGGGCACGAGGCCGGTTTTCAGGGGCCCGACGCGGTGCTGGGCACGGCGCTGGTGTTCGGCAGCGCGGTGAGCTACGCCATCTACCTGCTCTACAGCGGCGAGCTGGTGCAGCGGCTGGGCTCCATGCGGCTGGTGGGTCTGGCCACCAGCGTGGCCTGCCTGCTGTGCATTGCGCAGTTTGCAGTCCTGCGGCCGCTGTCGGCGGCCGAGGTGGCGCCCGAGGTGATCTGGCTGTCGGTGCTCAATGCCACGCTGTGCACCTTTGCGCCGGTGATCATGGTCATGATGGCGATCGAGCGCATCGGCTCGGGTCTGGCCGCACAGACCGGCATGATCGGCCCCATGTCGACGATTGCCATGGGCGTGTTCATCCTCGACGAACCCTTCAACGCCTGGATCATTGCCGGCACGGTGCTGGTGGTGGCGGGCGTGTTTCTGGTCACGCGCTTCGGCAGTCCGCAGGCGCGTTGAACCCGTTCTTTCATTTCAGGAGACTTTCATGGATCTGGGTATTGCGGGCCGCTGGGCCCTGGTGGGTGGTGCCAGCAAGGGGCTGGGCCTGGGCTGCGCCAAGGCGCTGGCCGCCGAAGGCGTGAACGTGGTGATGGTGGCGCGCGGCGCCGAAGCCCTGAATGCGTCGGCCACCGCCCTGCGCGCCGCGCACCCCGGTGTGCAGGTGCTGGCCGTGGCGGCCGACATCACCACCGCCGAAGGCCGTGCCGCCGTGTTCGCCGCACCGGGTGGCCCGGGCACGAGTTTCGACATCGTGGTCACCAATGCGGGCGGTCCGCCGCCGGGCGATTTCCGCACCTGGGACCGCGACGCCTGGATCCGCGCGGTCGACGCCAACATGCTGACCCCCATCGAGCTGATCAAGGCCACGGTGGACGGCATGGCGCAGCGCGGCTTCGGCCGCATCATCAACATCACCAGCAGTGCGGTGAAGGCGCCCATCGACATCCTGGGCCTGAGCAACGGCGCGCGCAGCGGCCTGACCGGTTTCGTGGCGGGCGTGGCGCGCAGCGGCATTGCGGCTCAGGGCGTGACCATCAACAACCTGCTGCCCGGCAAGTTCGACACCGACCGCCTGCAGGGCACGCTGGCCGGGGCTGCCGCCAAGACCGGCAAGTCGGTGGACGAGGTCCGTGCGGCCCAGATGGCGCAGGTGCCGGCCCGCCGCTTCGGCACGCCCGACGAGTTCGGCGCCATCTGCGCCTTCCTGTGCAGCCGCCATGCGGGCTACATCAACGGCCAGAACATCCTGCCCGACGGCGGTCTGTACCCCGGCACCTACTGACCGGGCAGGGCGCGCGGTGGGTCAGCGCCGCGAGCTGACCACGATGCCACCCACGATGAGCGCGAATCCCAGTGCGTGGTACGGCTGGGGATGCTCGCCCAGCAGGGCGGTCGACAGCAGCGCGGCAAACAGCGGCGTGAGGTTGGCAAAGAACCCGGCCACGGCCGGCCCCACGCGGGCCACGCCGGTGCCCCAGCAGCGGTAGGCCAGCAGCGACGGGCCCAGGGTGACGAACAGCAGGGCGGCGGCCAGCGGCCAGCCCCACTGCACATGCGACTGACCGGCCGGCAGGGCGGGCAGCAGCTGCCATTCCACCGCCGACAGCAGCCCCGACCAGGCCACACCCATCACCATCTGCGCCATCAGGAAGGCGGCCCAGTCGGCCTTGATGGCGGGCGGTTCGCTGCCCGGTGCCGGGCGGGCCAGCAGCCAGCTGTACCAGGCCCACAGGATGGCCGCCAGCAGCATGAGTGCATCGCCCGGCACCAGCCGCACCGCCAGCAGGCCGTGGATGTCGCCGCGCGAGAGCACGGCCATCACGCCGCACAGCGACAGCACCGCGCCCAGGGCAGCCCGGCCGCTCACCGGCACGCCATAGAACAGCCGGCCCAGCAGCAGCATCCACACCGGCGTGCTGGCGGCCACCAGGGTGACGTTCACCGGGGTGGAGGTCTTCAGGGCCAGGTACTGCAGCGCGTTGTAGCTGCCCACGCCCAGCATGCCCAGCAGCGCAAAGCGCCGCCAGTGGGGCCACAGGCCGCTGCCGCGCCGCAGCACCCAGCCCGCCAGCGGCAGCAGGATCACCACGGCCAGCGACCAGCGCAGCGTGTTCAGCAGGACGGGGGGCACCAGCCCGTTGACCATGCGCCCCACCACCGCATTGCCAGCCCACATGAGGGGCGGCATGAGCAGCAGCAGCACGGTGGTGGCAGAGAGGCGGGCAGTGAGCGCATTCGACATGGCCCGCACTGTATCAACCGGGTCATGCCCCGGCGGGCGTCATGGGCGGGACGCTGTCGCGCAGGCGCGGTGGTGGATTCGTGGCAGCATCGCTGCCGTGCAGCCCGGCATGTTGCCGGCCCCGACATCCGCACACCGCCACCCACAACACGAGGAGATTCCCCATGTCCGACACCACCAGCCGTGCCGTGCGCATCCATGCCACCGGCGGCCCCGAGCAGCTCGTCATCGACAACGTCACCGTCGGCGAGCCCGGCCCCGGCCAGGTGCGCATCCGCCACCATGCCATCGGCCTGAACTTCATCGACGTCTACCAGCGCACCGGCCTGTACCCCAACACCATGCCGCTGGCCCTGGGCATGGAAGGCGCCGGCGTGATCGAGGCGGTGGGCGAGGGCGTGACCCACCTCAAGGTGGGCGACCGCGCGGCCTATGCCGCCAACCCGCCCGGCAGCTACTGCGATGTGCGCGTCATGCCCGCCATGAACGTGTGCCGCCTGCCAGACGCCATCAGCTTCGAGACCGGCGCGGCCATGATGCTCAAGGGCCTGACCGCCCAGTACCTGCTCAAGCACTGCAAGCCGGTGGAAGGCCTGCAGGCCGGCGACTTCGTGCTGTTCCACGCTGCTGCCGGCGGTGTGGGCCTGATCGCCTGCCAGTGGGCCCGCGCCCTGGGCCTCAAGCTCATCGGCACCGCCGGCAGCGACGACAAGTGCCAGCTGGCCCTGGAGCACGGTGCCAGCCACGTCATCAACTACCGCACCGAAGACTTTGCCGCCCGCGTCAAGGAGATCACCGGCGGCAAGGGCGTGAAGGTGGTGTACGACTCGGTGGGCAAGGACACCTTCGACAAGTCGCTGGACTGCCTGATGCCCTTCGGCCTGATGGTGAGCTTCGGCAACGCCAGCGGTCCGGTGGCCCCGTTCGCCCCGGGCGCACTCGGCCCCAAGGGCTCGCTCTACCTGACCCGCCAGACCCTGTTCTCGCACATCACCACGCGCGAGCGCACCCAGGCCATGGCCGACGACCTGTTCCAGGCCGTCACCAGCGGCGCGGTGCACATCCGCATCGATCAGCGTTTTGCGCTGACCGACGTGCGCAAGGCCCACGAGTCGCTGGAAGCGCGCAGCACCACCGGCTGCACCGTGCTGCTGCCCTGACGGCAGCGCCGGCTCAGGCCGGCTGGGGTTGCGCCGGAGCAGCCACCGGCGCCACCTGCTGCAGTGCCCGCTCCAGGCGCTGCACCGTGGCCGGCACGTCGTGCCACTTGTCCAGGCCGAACAGGCCCAGGCGGAAGGTCCGGAAGTCCGGGCCTTCGTCGCATTGCAGCGGCACGCCGGCAGCGGTCTGCAGGCCCACGGCCAGAAATTTCTTGCTGGACTGGATGTCGGCGTCGGTGGTGTGGCTCACCACCACGCCCGGCGCCTGGAAGCCCGGCGCCGCCACGCTGGCAAAGCCGTGGCGCTCGGTGAGTGCCCGCACCGAACGCCCCAGGGCGATCTGCTCCTGGCGCACCCGCTCGAAGCCATAGGCCTCGGTCTCGGCCATGGTCTGCTGCAGCCGGGTGAGTGCGTCGGTGGGCAGGGTGGTGTGGTACGCGTGCCCGCCGCCTTCGTAGGTTTCCATGATCTGCAGCCACTTCTTCAGGTCCATGGCGAAGGTGGTGCTCTGGGTGGCGTCGATGGCGGCGCGGGCCCTTTCGCTCAGCATCACCATGGCGCAGCAGGGAGAGCTGCTCCAGCCCTTCTGCGGTGCGCTGATGAGCACGTCCACGCCGGTGGCGCGCATGTCGACCCACATGGCACCCGAGGCGATGCAGTCCAGCACGAACAGGCCGCCGGCGGCATGGGTGGCGTCGGCCACGGCGCGCAGGTAGTCGTCGGGCAGGATCATGCCGGCCGAGGTTTCCACGTGCGGGGCGAACACCACGGCGGGCTTCTCGCGGGCGATGGTGGCCACCACCTCGTCGATGGGGGCGGGCACCCACGGGGCCTGGGCATCGGTGCGGCCATCGGCCCGACGGGCCTTGAGCACGGTGTGGCTGGCCGGGATGGCGCCCATGTCGAAGATCTGGGTCCAGCGGTAGCTGAACCAGCCGTTGCGCAGCACCAGTGCGTGGCGGCCGGTGGCGAACTGGCGTGCCACCGATTCCATGCCGAAGGTGCCGCTGCCGGGCACCAGCACCGCCGAGTGCGCGCCGTACACCGACTTGAGCATGCGCCCGATGTCGGTCATGACGCGCTGGAAGCGCTGGGACATGTGGTTGAGGGCGCGGTCGGTGTAGACCACCGAGAACTCGTACAGGCCGTCGGGGTCGACGTCGGGCAGCAGGCCGGGCATGGCGTGTCTCCTGGCTGGGGTCAATCGGGGTGGGGGCCCCGTGCGGCTGCGTTGGCCGCGCGGCGGGAGGGGCAGGGTAGCACAGGCACCCTGCCGGCGCCATGTCAGCGCCCGCGCCGCACCCGCAGGATCTCGTCCAGGATCAGCGCGATGGCGCCGATGGTGATGGCCACGTCCGCGATGTTGAAGGACGGAAAGTGCCCGCCCCGGAACAGCGGGGAGAGGAAGTCGAAATGGAAGTCCAGCCAGTCCACCACATAGCCGTGGATCAGCCGGTCGATCACGTTGCCCACGGCACCGCCCAGGATGCACGACAGCGCGAAGGCGAACAGCTTCTGGCCCGGGTGCGAGCGCAGCATCCACACGATGAAGATCGTGGCCGCCACGCCGATGGCGGTGAAGAACCAGCGCTGCCAGCCACCCGCACCCGCCAGGAAGGAGAAGGCCGCACCGTGGTTGTGCACCCTCACCACATTGAAGAACGAGGTGATGCGCGTGCTGTCGCCGAGCTGGTAGTAGCCCAGGATCAGCACCTTGGTGAACTGGTCGACCAGGAAGAGGGCCAGGGCCAGGCCCAGCCAGGGCCACAGCCCGGCGCTGGATCCCTTGCCCGCCGCGCGTGCCATCAGGCCACCGTGCGGGTTTCGCCCGCGCCGAACAGGTTGCTGGTGCAGCGGCCGCAGATGCCGGGGTGCGCCGGGTCGTGGCCGACGTCGTCGCGGTAGTGCCAGCAGCGCTCGCATTTGGTGGCGGCCGACGGGGTGACCTCGATCACCACGCCCGAGCCTTCCTCGCGCACCAGCAGTGCCTTGGAGGTGATCAATACGAACTTCAGGTCGCCGCCCAGGCTGTGCAGCGCGTCGAACACCGGGCCCGAGGCCTTGACCACGATCTCGGCCTGCAGCGACGAACCCACCTCGCCGACCACACGGCGTTCCTCGATCTTCTTGTTGACCAGTTCGCGCACCTGCAGCACCTCGCCCCACTTGGCCAGCAGGGCTTCGTCGGGCTGGGGCAGATCGGCAAAGGTCTCGAAGAAGATCGAGCCCTGGTTCTTCGCGCCCGCCAGCACCGGCCAGGCTTCCTCGGCGGTGAAGCTCAGGAACGGCGCCATCCAGCGCAGCATGGCATGGGTGATGTGGTGCAGGGCGGTCTGCGCACTGCGACGGGCATGGCTGTCGGGTGCGGTGGTGTAGAGGCGGTCCTTGAGCACGTCCAGGTAGAAGGCGCCCAGGTCTTCCGAGCAGTACACCTGCAGCTTGGCCACCACCGGGTGGAACTCGTAGCGGTCGAAGTGCGAGCGCACCTCGGCCTGCATCTGCGCGGCGCGGGCCAGGGCGTAGCGGTCGATCTCCAGCAGCCGGTCCAGCGGCACGGCGTGGGTGGCGGCGTCGAAGTCGGACAGGTTGGCCAGCAGGAAGCGCAGCGTGTTGCGGATGCGGCGGTAGGCGTCCACCACGCGGGCCAGGATCTTGTCGTCGATGTTGAGGTCGCCCGAGTAGTCGGTCGAGGCCACCCACAGCCGCACGATCTCGGCGCCCAGCTTGCTGGTGACCGACTGCGGCTCCACCGTGTTGCCCAGGCTCTTGCTCATCTTGCGGCCCTGGCCGTCGGTGGCGAAGCCGTGGGTCAGCAGGCCCTTGTAGGGCGCGCGGTCGAACAGGGCGCAGCCCAGCAGCAGCGAGCTGTGGAACCAGCCGCGGTGCTGGTCGTGGCCTTCCAGGTACAGGTCGGCCTCGGGGCCTTGCGCGTGGGACGCCCCGTTTGGGTAGGCCTTGGCGTGCGAGCCGCGCAGCACGTGCCAAAAGGTGGAGCCGGAGTCGAACCACACTTCCAGGATGTCGGTGCTCTTGGTGTAGTGGGGTGCGTCGGCAGCACCCAGGATCTCTTCGGTGGTCACACGGCTCCAGGCCTCGATGCCGCCTTTCTCGACGATGTCGGCCGCCTGGTCGAGGATCTCCATGGTGCGCGGGTGCAGCTCGCCGCTGTCCTTGTGCAGGAAGAAGGGCACCGGCACGCCCCAGCTGCGCTGGCGCGAGATGCACCAGTCGGGCCGGTTGGCGATCATGTCGCGCAGTCGGGCGCGGCCGTTCTCGGGGTAGAAGTCGGTGCCGTCGATGGCGTCCAGCGCCAGCTGGCGCAGGGTGCGCGGCGCCTTGTCTTTCGTGAACACGCCTTCGCCTTCGTCCATGCGGATGAACCACTGCGCGGCGGCGCGGTAGATCACCGGCGTCTTGTGGCGCCAGCAGTGCGGGTAGCTGTGGGTGATGGCCTGCGTGGCCATGAGGCGGCCGTGCTCGCGCAGCGTCTCGATGATGACCGGGCAGGCCTTCCAGATGTGCTGGCCGCCGAACAGGGGCAGCTCGTCGGTGTAGACACCGTTGCCCTGCACCGGGTTGAGGATGTCGTCGTAGGCCATCCCGTGGGCCACGCAGCTGTTGAAGTCGTCCACGCCGTAGGCCGGGGACGAATGCACGATGCCGGTGCCGTCGCTGTCGCTCACGTACTCGGCCAGGAACAGCGGCGAGAGGCGGTGGTAGCTGTACTTGCTGCTGCCGCTGTCGATGTGGTGCAGCGGGTGGCGGAACACCTGACCGCGCAGGGCCTCGCCCTTGGCCGTGGCCAGCACCGTGCCTTCCAGGCCGTAGCGCTCCAGGCACTTCTCGACCAGGCTGGCACCCAGCAGCAGCACGCCGCGTGGCGTGTCCACCAGCGCGTATTCCAGCTCGGAGTGGGCATTGAGGGCCTGGTTGGCCGGGATGGTCCAGGCGGTGGTGGTCCAGATGACGGCAAAGGCCGGCTTGCCGGCGGGCAAGGCGCTCAGGCCGAAGGCCTGGGCCAGGCTGGCCGGGTCGTTGGACTCGAAGGCCACGTCCAGCGTGTCGCTCTTCTTGTCGGCGTATTCGATCTCGAACTCGGCCAGCGAACTGCCGCAGTCGAAGCACCAGTACACCGGCTTGAGGCCGCGGTACACGAAGCCGCGCTCGATGACCCGCTTGAAGGCGCGGATCTGCCCGGCCTCGTTGGCCGGGTCCATGGTGCGGTAGGGTCGCTCCCAGTCGCCCAGCACGCCCAGGCGCTTGAAGTCCTCGCGCTGCTGCGCGATCTGCTCGGTGGCGTAGGCGCGGCTTTTGGCCTGCATGTCGTCGCGGCCCAGGTTGCGGCCATGCAGCTTCTCGATGGCGTTCTCGATGGGCAGGCCGTGGCAGTCCCAGCCGGGGATGTACTGCGCATCGAAGCCTGCGAGCTGCTTGCTCTTGACGATCATGTCCTTGAGCACCTTGTTCAGCGCATGCCCGATGTGCAGCTTGCCGTTGGCATACGGCGGGCCGTCGTGCAGCACGAACAGCGGGGCCCCCTGGCGGGCATCGCGCAGGCGGCGGTAGAGGCCGCTCTCGTTCCACTCCTTCACCCAGCCGGGTTCGCGCTTGGGCAGGTCGCCCCGCATCGGGAAGGGCGTCTCCAGCAGGTTGACGGGGTAGGCGTTGGGGGTCGTGTCGGACATGGCGGGCGGCTCGGTGGGGGCTTCGACAGGCTCAGCCCGAACGGGTGTCGGGTACAGGGTGACGAGGGGAAGGGCTCCGTTCGCCCTGGGCCTGTCGAAGGGCGGCGACCGGTGAGGCGGACAGCCTCAAATTCGGTCGCGGGTGGTCTGCCGGTGGGTCTGCGTGTGCAGGGATGCAAAGAACGCACGGGCGTCATCGCAGTCGCGGGCAATGCCCCGGGTCAGGGCATCCAGACTGTCGTACTTGAGTTCGTCGTGCAGTTTGTGCAGCAGTTCCACGCGCACGATTTTACCGTAGGCCTCTGCGCCGGGCAGGCGACGGGCCAGCTCCGCCGGCCATTCCAGGCAATGGGTTTCGAGCAGCACGCGCCCGCCGTTCACATCGTCCGGGTCGAGCGAGGGCCGCACCCCCAGGTTGGCCACGCCGGGCAGCGGGGTGTCCCACAGGCCATGCACATGCACCGCAAAGATGCCGCTGGCCGCCGGCTTCCAGTGCGAGAAGCGCAGGTTCAGGGTGCGGAAGCCGTCGCGGGCGCCCGGTTGGGTTTCGCCCAGTTCACGGCCCAGCTTGCGGCCGTGCACCACGTGTCCGCTGATGGCATAGGGCCGGCCGAGCAGGGCGGCGGCGTCCTGCATGCGGCCTTCGGCCAGCGCCTCGCGCACCGCCGAGCTGGACACCCGCAGGCCGTGCACCTCGTAGCTCTGCATGCGGGCCACGTCGAAGCCCAGGCGGGAACCGGCCGCGTCCAGCATGGCGTAGTCGCCGGCGCGGCGCGCACCGAAGCGGAAGTCGTCGCCCACCAGCACATAGCGCACGCCCAGGGCGCCCACCAGCGTGTCTTCGATGAAGGCCTGCGGGCTCTGCGACGCCAGCCGCTCGTTGAAGGGCAGCACCACGCACTGGTCGACGCCGCAGCGGGCCAGCTCTTCGAGCTTGTCGCGCAGGGTGGCGATGCGGGCCGGTGCCAGTTCGGGCTTGCGCTGCATGGCGGCAAAGAAGTCGCGCGGGTGCGGCTCGAAGGTCATGACGCAGGTGGGCACGCCCCGGTGCCGGGCCTCGTTCTGCAGCAGGGCCAGCATGGCCTGATGCCCCCGGTGCACGCCGTCGAAGTTGCCGATGGTCAGGGCACAGGCACCGGGCAGGGCGGGCGCGCCGTTCGGGCGGTTCCAGAGACCGCGGATGATCTTCATGCAGTGAGGCGGGTATGTTCTGTGGGCAACGGCGAGCCGTCATCAAAGCTTGCTATATTGGCACAGGAAAACGCATGCCCCCGGGGGAAGTGCCTCCGGACCGGTTCGGTGACTCGTTGAACGAAGGAGCCCGTTTTGAAGGTCTTGAAGCTCTCCGCCCAAGGTCTGCCTCAGTCCTGGATCAGCCTGGAAGAGGCGGTGCTGCATTACGCGGCGGATGAGGTGCGCTGGGAAATGGGGGCCGAGATCGCGGTCTTCCATGGCGGGCACAACGCCATCACCGGGCGCCAGTCGATCATCACGGTCAACTCCATCATCGGCACCCAGGGCGTGCCGCGCATCAATCCCTTCGACCTGCGGCCCACGCTGACCAACAGCAAGCTGTTCTCGCGCGACCGCAACGTGTGCGCCTACTGCGGCGAGCATTTCCACGAGGACGACCTGACCCGCGAACACATCCAGCCGCTGGGCCAGAAGGGGCGGGACACCTGGATGAACGTGGTCACGGCCTGCAAGTCGTGCAACCACCGCAAGGGCAACCGCACGCCCGAACAGGCCCACATGCCGCTGCTGTATGCGCCGTATGTGCCCAGCCTGTGGGAGGACTTCATCCTGCGCAACCGCCGCATCCTGGCGGACCAGATGGAGTTCCTGATGTCCCACCTGCCCAAGACCTCCCGCCTGCACGCCTGAGCGCGCGGGCGGTGGCCCGGGGCGGTCAGGCGAACACGCCGGCGGTCTCGGTCATGCGGGCCGACACCTCGCCCAGGTGGTGCAGGGTGTCGCCGAAGGTCATCTCCAGCTGGGTCAGCTTCTTGAAGCAGTGGCTGACGATGTATTCGTCGGTCACGCCGATGCCGCCGTGCAGCTGCACCGCCTGCTGGCCCACGAAGCGCATCGACTGCCCCAGCTGCACCTTGGCCCGCGCCATGGCAGCGCGTCGCTCTTCGGTCGGTGCGTTGAGCTTGAGGCTGGCGTAGTAGCTCATGGAGCGGGCCAGTTCCAGTTGCATCTTCATGTCGGCCACGCGGTGGCGCAGGGCCTGGAAGGTGGCAATCGCCACACCGAACTGCTTGCGCGTGTTCATGTACTCCACGGTGATGGCCAGGGTCTTGTCCATCACGCCGACCGCTTCGGCACACACGGCGGCGGTGCCCACGTCCACGGCGTGCTCCAGCGCGGTCAGGCCGTCGCGGGTGATGAGCTGACCGGCCGCGCCGTCCAGATGCAGGTCACCCGCACGGCTGCCGTCCTGGGTGTGGTGACCGGTGGTGCGCACGCCGTTGGCGCCAGCTTCCACCAGGAACAGGGCGATGCTGCCGTCCAGTTCGGCCGGCACGATGAAGGCCTGCGCCTGATCGGCCACCGGCACCAGGTTCTTGGTGCCGCGCAGCGTGTAGCCGTTGCCCGACGCCGTGGCGGTGGTCTGGCAGCGGTCCAGGCGGTAACGTGCGCCGCGCTCCTGCTGCGCCAGCACCACCAGGGCCTCGCCACCGGCGATGCGCGGCAGCCAGGCCGACTGCAGGTCGGCACCGGCGTAGCCCTGCAGCACGGCGCTGGCGATCAACGTCTGGCCCAGGGGTTCGAGCACCATGCCGCGACCCAGCTCTTCCATCACCACCATGGCTTCCACCGGGCCCATCCCCAGGCCGCCGTGGTCGTCGCTCACATACAGGCCGGCCAGACCCAGGCCGGCCAGTTCGCCGTAGGCTTCGGCCGAGTAGCCGCCGGCAGCCACGATGGCGCGGCGGCGTTCGAAGTCGTAGCCCTTCTCGACCCATTTCTGCACGGCGTCGCGCAGCGCGACCTGGTCTTCGGAAAAATCGAAATCCATGGATGTCTCCTGATCAGCCGAGCACGGTCTGCGCGACGATGTTGCGCTGGACCTCGTTCGATCCGCCGTAGATCGTGGTCTTGCGCATGTTGAAGTAGGTGGAGGCCAGCGGGGCGTTGGCCAGCGTGCCGCCGGGGAAGTCGCCCTGCCAGCCGGCTTCCATGGCCTCGAAGATGAAGGGCAGGCTGTAGGGGCCGGCGGCCAGCATCATGAGTTCGGTGTATCGCTGCTGGATCTCGCTGCCGCGGATCTTGAGCAGGCCGGCGATGTCCAGCGAGCTCTTGCCGGACTTCTCGGCCGACAGCACGCGCAGCACCATCATCTCCAGCGCCACCACGTCCACCTCCAGCAGGGCGATCTGGTCGCGGAAGCGGCTGTCTTCCCACACGCCCTCGGCCTTGGCGATGCGCTTGAGGCGCTCCAGCTCGCGCTTGGCGCGGTTCACGTCGGCGATGTTGGTGCGCTCGTGGCCCAGCAGGTACTTGGCATAGGTCCAGCCCTGGTTCTCTTCGCCCACCAGGTTCTCGGCTGGCACCTCGACGTTGTCGAACCAGACCTCGTTGACCTCGCATTCGCCGTCCAGCAGCTTGATGGGACGCACCGTCACACCGGGCGACTTCATGTCGATCAGCAGGAAGCTGATGCCGGTCTGCGGCTTGCCTTCGGTGCTGGTGCGCACCAGGCAGAAGATCCATTCGCCGTACTGGCCCAGCGTGGTCCAGGTCTTCTGGCCATTGACGATGTACTTGTCGCCCTTGCGCTCGGCGCGGCACTTGAGCGAGGCCAGGTCCGAACCCGAACCCGGTTCGCTGTAGCCCTGGCTCCACCACACCTCGCCGCTGGCGATGCCGGGCAGGTGGCGTTCCTGCTGTTCCTTGTTGCCGAACGCCATGATGACCGGCGCGACCATGACGGGACCGAAGGGCACCACGCGCGGCGCACCGGCCAGGGCGCATTCCTCTTCGAACAGGTGGCGCTGCACCGCGTTCCAGCCCGGGCCGCCGAACTGCTTGGGCCAGTTCCAGCCCAGCCAGCCCTTCTTGCCCAGGATCCTGGCCCAGCGCTGCATGTCGTCGCGCGACAGGCGCAGGGCGTTGTGCACCTTGTGGGCGATGTCGGCGGGCAGGTTCTCCCTGACCCAGCCACGGATCTCTTCGCGAAACGCCTGCTCTTCGGGCGTGAAGGCCAAATCCATCGGATGTCTCCTGTTCAAGCCCCGCAGCATGGGGCGATCTGATACCGGGGGCAGTTTCGCACGGGCGTTCGATTCCGTCCTGTCCGGGCTGCGACAAAACCGACCCCCACCGCCGGCTTATTACACTCCCGGCCCATGTCTGCCGTCGACCAACCCATCGTCATCCTCATCTCGGGCAGCGGCTCGAACATGGCCGCCCTGGTCGAAGCCTCGAAGCAGCGCCGCTGGGCGCAGCGCTGGGGCGCTCAGGTGGTGGCGGTCATCAGCAACCGGCCCGATGCGGCCGGTCTGCTATGGGCGCGGGAGCAGGGCCTGGCCACCGCCGTGGTGGACCACCGCCAGCACGACGGCCGCGAAGCCTTTGACGCCGCCCTGATGCAGGCCATCGACGCCCACCGCCCGGCCCTGGTGCTGCTGGCCGGCTTCATGCGCATCCTCACGCCCGGTTTCGTGGCGCATTACGAGGGGCGGCTGATCAACATCCACCCCAGCCTGCTGCCGGCGTTTCCCGGCCTCAGGACGCACCAGCGCGCCATCGAGATGGGCTGCCGCTTTGCGGGTGCCACGGTGCACCGCGTCACCGCCGAACTCGACCACGGCGAGATCCTGGCCCAGGCGGTGGTGCCGGTGCTGCCCGGCGACACGCCCGAGGTGCTGGCCGAGCGCGTGCTCAGCCAGGAACACCGGATCTACCCCGAGGCGGTGGAGCGCCTGCTCAGCGCCTGACGGCGGTCACATCGACTTCGCGAACACCAGGCCGGCGTGTTCCCGCATGGCGTGGAACTTGATCTTCGGCCAGTTGGCTTCCACCGCGCGCAGCGTGGCCATGTGGTCCAGCAGCACGGTGGGCGCGTCCACCGCATCCAGCGCCACGCGGTGGGCGTTGGCGTCGATGAAGCGCTTGAGCTCCTGCTCGCCGCCATCCTCGGGGGCGCAGGTCACCCAGCGTGCCACGTTGTACGAGCTGCCGGTGATGCGCGCCTTCACGCCGTATTCGTGCTCCAGCCGGTGGGCCACCACCTCGAACTGCAGCTGACCGACCGCCCCCAGCAGCAGCACGCTGCCGGCCACCGGGCGGAACACCTGGATCGCGCCTTCCTCGCCCAGCTGGGTCAGGCCGGCGCGCAGCTGCTTGGTGCGCAGCGGATCGGCCACTTCCACGCTGCGGATGATCTCCGGTGCAAAGAAGGGCAGGCCGGTGAACTGCAGGCTCTCGCCCTCGGTGAGCGTGTCGCCCAGCTGCAGCACGCCGTGGTTGGGGATGCCGATGATGTCGCCGGCAAAGGCCTCGTCCAGCAGCTCGCGGCGCTGGCTCAGGAAGCTCACCACCGTGTTGGGGCGCAGTTCCTTGCCGCTGCGCACCACCTTCAGGCGCATGCCGCGCTCGAAGTGGCCGCTGGCCACGCGCACGAACGCGATGCGGTCGCGGTGCGCCGGGTCCATGTTGGCCTGGATCTTGAACACCACGCCGGTGAACTTGGGCTCCACCGGCTCCACCACGCGCTGGATGGCCGGGCGCTCGGCCGGCGGCGGCGCCAGATCCACCAGGGCGTCGAGCACCTCGCGCACGCCGAAGTTGTTGACGGCCGAGCCGAACAGCATGGGTGTCTGGGAGCCTGCGAGGAAGGCGTCCTTGTCGAAGGCCGGCGAGGCGCCTTCCACCAGCTCCAGCTCGTCCCTGGCGGTGCTCCATTCCATGCCGAAGCGCGCGGCGCTCTCGGCGTTGTCGAGTCCGGCCAGCACTTCCTCGTCGCCGCCGCGGCGGTCCTCGCCGGCGGCAAACACCCGCATCTGGTCCTCGCGGCGGTCGTACACGCCGCGGAAGGTCTTGCCCATGCCCACCGGCCAGGTGAAGGGCACCACCGTCATGCCGAGTTCGCGCTCGATCTCGTCCATCAGGTCCAGCGGCGCCTTGACCTCGCGGTCCATCTTGTTGATGAAGGTCAGGATGGGCGTGTTGCGCGCCCGGCAGACCTGCAGCAGGCGCCGGGTCTGGGGCTCCACGCCGTTGCCGGCGTCGATCACCATCAGGGCCGCGTCCACGGCGGTCAGCACGCGGTAGGTGTCTTCGGAGAAGTCCTGGTGGCCGGGGGTGTCGAGCAGGTTGATGACGCAGTCGCGGTACTCCATCTGCATCACCGAACTGGCCACCGAGATGCCGCGCTGCTTCTCGATCTCCATCCAGTCGGAGGTGGCGTGGCGCGCGGCCTTGCGGGCCTTGACCGAGCCGGCGATGTTGATGGCGCCCGAGAACAGCAGCAGCTTCTCGGTCAGCGTGGTCTTGCCGGCGTCGGGGTGGGAAATGATGGCGAAGGTGCGGCGGCGGCGCACCTGATCGGAAATGTCAGGCATAGCCCGCGATTATCGGTCCCGGCCCGTCTGTCCCCTGAGGGCCGACCGGGATGACGACAATACGGGGATGCATCCCAAAGCCCTCCTTGACGAATGCGCTGCCCTGATGGAGCAGGTGTTCCGTTTCGACCACCCGGCCGACGCCGTGCTGGCCCGCTTCTTCCGCGAGAACCGTTCGCTGGGTTCGCGCGAACGCGCCACCCTCTCCGACACCGTCTACGCCGCCCTGCGCGAGCGCCTGAAGTTCGAGTTTCTGGCCCGTTCCGGCAGCGGCTCCAAGTGGCGGCGCCTGGCCATCCTGGGTTTTCCGGGCGACCGCGACTTCCTCAAGAGCGCCTTGTCCGAGCCCGAAAAGGTGTGGCTCGACCAGTGCGCCACCGCCACCGACGCCGATTTCCTGCCCCAGCACCGCCACAACCTGCCCGAGTGGCTGGCCCAGGCGCTGCAGGCCCAGCTGGGTACCGAGTTCGATGCCCTGGCCGCCAGCCTGCTGCAGCCCGCGCCGCTGGACCTGCGGGTCAACAGCCATAAGGCGCGGCGCGAAGCCGTGCTGGCCTCGCTGGAGAAGACCGGCCTGCAGGGCCAGGCCACACCGTACTCGCCTTTGGGCATCCGGATGCAGGGCAAGCCTTCGCTGGCCCGCTGGGACGCCTTCACCCAGGGCGAGGTGGAGGTGCAGGACGAAGGCTCGCAGCTGCTGTCGCTGCTGGTGGCGCCCAAGCGCGGCGAGATGGTGGTGGACTTCTGCGCCGGTGCCGGCGGCAAGACGCTGGCGCTGGGTGCGGCCATGCGCAACAGCGGCCGGCTCTATGCCTTCGACACCTCGGCCCACCGGCTCGACGCGCTCAAGCCACGGCTGGCCCGCAGCGGGCTGTCCAACGTGCATCCCGTGGCCATTGCCCATGAGCGGGACGACCGGGTCAAGCGGCTGGCCGGCAAGATCGACCGGGTGCTGGTGGACGCGCCGTGTTCCGGCCTGGGCACCCTGCGCCGCAGCCCCGACCTGAAATGGCGCCAGACCCCCGAGACCGTGGCCGCCCAGGCCCGGCTGCAGCTGGCCATCCTGACCAGCGCCGCCCGCCTGCTCAAGCCGGGTGGCCGGCTGGTCTATGCCACCTGCAGCCTGCTGGTGGAGGAGAACGAGGCGGTGGCCGAGGCCTTCGGCCAGGCCCACCCGGACTTTTCGGTCCTGCCGGCCGCCCAGTGCCTGGCCTCGGCCCAGGTGCCGGGTCCGGACGCGCTGTGTGCAGGCGAAAGTGCTCAATGGCTGCGTTTGTGGCCTCATCGGCATGCAACCGACGGCTTCTTCGCTGCCGTCTGGCAGAAAAAGCCTTGAAAACCGGGGTTTGATCCCACATGACGGGAAGGGGGCGGATTCCGGCCTCTTTTCGGTTGGTGATTTGAACCCCCGCACCTAAAATCGGGTCCCATGCGAGCGCCCCTGTCCGGCGCTCCCGGCTCCTGCCTTGTTCCCTGGACAGTCTCTTAGGACTTCAATGATTGCTTCCGATTCCGGCTTGTTCACCACCCTCCACGACGGCCTGGTGAACTTCCTCAGCAACGGCATCACCGGCGCCAGCTGGTGGCAGGTGCTGATCGTGGCGCTGGTGTTCACCCACATCACCATCGCCAGCGTCACCATCTACCTGCACCGCCATTCGGCGCACCGCTCGCTGGACCTGCACCCGATTCCCTCCCACTTCTTCCGCTTCTGGCTGTGGCTGACGACCGGCATGGTGACCAAGGAGTGGACCGCCATCCACCGCAAGCACCACGCCAAGTGCGAACACGAAGGCGATCCCCACAGCCCGGTGGTGTTCGGCATCAAGAAGGTCTTCTTCGAAGGCGCCGAGCTGTACCGCGCCGAGGCCAAGAACCAGGAAACCCTGGACCGCTACGGCCACAACACCCCCAACGACTGGGTGGAGCGCCACATCTACACCGGCCGTTCGCGGCTGGGTGTGAGCCTGATGCTCATCATCAACGTCTCGCTGTTCGGTGCCCTGGGCCTGAGCGTGTGGGCGCTGCAGATGGCCTGGATCCCCATCACGGCAGCCGGCATCATCAACGGCATCGGCCACTGGTGGGGCTACCGCAACTTCGAGGCGGCCGACGCCAGCACCAACATCTCGCCCTGGGGCATCATCATCGGTGGCGAGGAACTGCACAACAACCACCACACCTACCCGACCTCGGCCAAGCTGTCGGTCAAGCCGTACGAGTTCGACATCGGCTGGATGTACATCAGCATCCTCAAGTCCATGGGTCTGGCCTCGGTCAAGAAGGTGGCCCCGCGCATGGCCTTCGGTGATGTGAAGCCGGTGGCCGACGAGAAGACGCTGGAGGCCATCATTGCCAACCGCTACGAAGTGATGGCCGGCTACGCCCGCGAGATGCGTGCCGCCTGCCAGCGCGAACTGGAGTCGCTGCAGTCCCGCAGCAGCGACACCGCGCTGGCCCAGGCCGCCCGCCGCTGGCTGCACCGCGACGACGACAAGGTGCCGGCCGAGGTCAAGCCGCAGCTGGCCCAGATCCGTGCCGAGCACCCGGTGCTCGACAAGATGGTCACCATGCGCGAGGAACTGCGCGCCCTGTGGTCCAGCACCACCGCCACCCGCGAGCAGCTGGCTGCCGACCTGCAGGCCTGGTGCCGCCGTGCCGAAGACAGCGGCATCGCTGCCCTGCGCGATTTCTCCATCCGCCTGCGTTCGGCCCACGCCTGACGCGCATGCGATGCCCGGGTGCGAGCCCGGGCAGGCAACAAAAAACCCGCTGGATCACAGCGGGTTTTTTTATTGGGGTCGGCCGAATCACTTCAGCTTGACTTCCTTGTAGTCGACGTGCTTGCGAGCGACCGGATCAAATTTCTTGATCAGCATCTTCTCGGGCGTGGTCTTCTTGTTCTTGTCGGTGGTGTAGAAGTGGCCGGTACCCGCAGTGGATTCCAGCTTGATCTTTTCGCGTCCGCCTTTGGCTGCCATGTCGGTTCTCCTTCAGCGATCAGGCCTGGCCGCGCGCGCGCAGATCCGCGAGCACAGCGTCGATACCGTTCTTGTCGATCAGGCGCAGGGCAGCGCCCGACACCCGGAGGCGAACCCAGCGGTTCTCGCTCTCGACCCAGAAACGGCGGTATTGCAGGTTCGGCAGGAACCGGCGCTTGGTCTTGTTGTTGGCGTGGGAAACATTGTTTCCCACCATGGGCTTCTTGCCCGTTACGTCGCAGACGCGTGCCATGAGGACACTCCGATCGATCAAACAGCCGGCACACAGGTGCATTGCGCATCGGTGCAGCGCCGGCCTCACCTCGCCATGAATGGGTGGCGGTAACCCATGAAGGCAGGCTTCAGCCCCCAGTGGAGCTTCCAGCTTGCCCTCGATCGCGAGTTCCCGGCAGGCCGGAAACTACAGCAAAGCCCGCGATTATAACCATGACCGGGCCGAAGTGCCCAACTGACCCGGGGAGCGGGCCGGATCAGCCGGCCTGCTGCTCCAGGTAACGCTGGGCGTCCAGGGCGGCCATGCAGCCGGTGCCGGCGCTGGTGATGGCCTGGCGGTAGACATGGTCCTGCACGTCGCCGGCGGCAAACACGCCGGGCACGCTGGTCATGGTGGCCATGCCCTGGAGGCCTGAGCGGGTGACGATGTATCCGTCCTTCATCTCCAGCTGGCCCTTGAAGATGTCGGTGTTGGGCTGGTGGCCGATGGCGATGAAGCAGCCCTTGACGGCCACCTCCTCGGTGGCGCCGGTCTGCACGTTGCGCAGGCGCATGCCGGTCACGCCGGTCTGGTCGCCCAGCACCTCGTCCAGGGTGCTGTGCAGCTTGAGCTCGATCTTGCCGGCCTTCACCTTGTCCATCAGCTTGTCGACCATGATGGCCTCGGCCTTGAAGGTGTCGCGGCGGTGCACCAGGTAGACCTTGCTGGCGATGTTGGAGAGGTACAGCGCTTCCTCGACGGCGGTGTTGCCGCCGCCCACCACGCTGCAGACCTCGTTGCGGTAGAAGAAACCGTCGCAGGTGGCGCAGCCGGACACGCCCTTGCCCATGAAGGCGGCCTCCGACGGCAGGCCCAGGTACTTGGCCGACGCACCGGTGGCGATGATCAGGGCATCGCAGCTGTATTCGCCGCTGTCGCCCTTGAGCACGAAGGGGCGGCGGGAGAAGTCGACCGCGTTGATGTGGTCGAACACCATCTCGGTCTTGAAGCGCTCGGCATGGGCCTGGAAGCGCTGCATCAGGTCGGGGCCCTGCACGCCATGGGCATCGGCCGGCCAGTTGTCCACGTCGGTGGTGGTCATGAGCTGGCCACCCTGGGCGATGCCGGTGATCAGCACCGGATTGAGGTTGGCGCGGGCGGCGTACACGGCGGCGGTGTAGCCGGCAGGGCCGGAACCCAGGATCAGGACTTTGGCGTGTTTCATATGGCACAAGCCCCAACAGGACGGCGGGGCATTTGGTTTAGAGTTGCTGGGGAGTCGATTGCTGGCGCCGAGCATGCGATGGTCGCGCGGTGCCACCCTGCGGAATTGTAGGGAAGCTGGCCCGGGCGTCGGGTCGTCAGCCGGAATACACGCATGTCCATCCTGTCCAATCTCGACCTCATCCGCCGCGTGCCCCTGTTCTCGTCCCTGACGCCCGCCCAGGCCGAGGCCATCGCCGATGCGGTGGTCAAGCGCCGTTTCAAGCGAGGCGAATGCATCGTGGAGCAGGGCAAGAAATCGAACTGCCTGGCCATCGTGCTGACCGGGCGGGCCAGGGTGGTGACCACCGACAGCCGCGGGCGTGAAGTGATCCTGGCCACCATGAACCCGGGCGACTACGTGGGCGAGATGAGCCTGATCGACAACCAGCCGCATTCGGCCACGGTGCGCTGCGAGGTGCAGACCGACGCGCTCATCCTGGGCCGGGCCGAGTTCGCCCGCTGCCTGCCGGAGAACTCGTCCATGGCCTACGCCGTCATGAAGGGGCTGGTGCAGCGCCTGCGCCATGCCGACCGCAAGATCGAGTCGCTGGCGCTGATGGACGTGTACGGCCGCGTGGCCCGCGCATTGCTCGAGTTCGCCCAGCCGGACAAGGACGGCCAGCTGGTCATCAAGGACCGGGTGTCGCGCCAGGACGTGGCCAAGATGATCGGCGCCTCGCGCGAGATGGTCAGCCGCGTCATGAAGGACCTGGAAGACCGTGGCTTCATCGAGGTCACCGAGACCGGAGCGACCATCGTCAAGGAACGCCTCACCGCCCTGGGCTGATGGCGCCTTGACGGTCGTTCCCGGGCTGGCGAGGGACCCTTGCTGCGGTAAGCTCGCCGCCCGCCTCCGATTCAGCGAATGACGTATTCACTCAACACCCTCAATGCCGAGCGTGCGCAGCAGGCGCCGTCGGGCCTGTCCCGTTTCACCCAGGAGATCGGTCTTGTGCTCGGTGCGGCAGGGTTGCTGTTCTGGCTGCTGGCCCTGCTGAGCCATTCCCTGGCCGACCCGGCCTGGAGCACCACCGGCCAGCACGCCACCGTGAGCAACTGGGCCGGCCGTGCCGGTGCCATCCTGGCCGATGCCAGCTATTACCTGTTCGGCTTTTCGGTGTGGGTGCTGTTTGCGGCCGGCGTGCGGGCCTGGCTCTCCTCCCTGGCGGACTGGCTGCGCAGCAGCCGCGACGAGCCCGTGCCGAGGGAGGTCGAGCCGTCCCGCTGGTGGCAGCGGCCTGTGGTCCGCCGTCTGGGTGGGTGGACCGCGCTGGTGCTGCTGCTGTGTGCCTGTGCCGTGCTGGAGTGGAGTCGCCTGCACCGCTGGGAATCCGCCTTGCCGGACCACGCGGGTGGCGTGATCGGCCTGACGCTGGGCCAGCCTGCGCTGCGCTGGCTCGGGTTCACCGGATCGGCGCTGGCCATGCTGGCGCTGGTGGTGATCTGCCTGCCGGTGGTGTTCCGTTTCTCCTGGGGCCACTGGGCCGAGCAGGTCGGTGCCACGCTGGAAGGCTGGTTCCAGGCCCGCCGCGAAAAGCGCGAGGCGGTGGAAGACCAGCGCATCGGCGAGAAGGCGGCCCGCGAACGGGAAGAGGTGGTCAAGGTCGAGCGGGTCGAGATCGAGGAGCACCATCCGGTGCCGGTGGTCATCGAGGCCATGCCGGTGGAGGTGCCGCAGAGCGACCGCGTGGCCAAGGAGCGGCAGAAGCCGCTGTTCACCGAGTTGCCCGACAGCAAGCTGCCGCAGGTGGACCTGCTGGACGCCGCACCGGGTCAGCAGGCCAGTGTCGATCCGCAGACGCTGGAGATGACCAGCCGCCTGATCGAGAAGAAGCTCAAGGACTTCGGCGTGGAGGTGCGGGTGGTGGCTGCGGCGCCGGGCCCGGTGATCACCCGTTACGAGATCGAACCGGCCACCGGCGTGAAGGGTTCCCAGATCGTCAACCTGGGCCGCGACCTGGCGCGTTCGCTGTCGCTGGTGTCGATCCGCGTGATCGAGACCATCCCCGGCAAGAACCTGATGGCGCTGGAGCTGCCCAACGCCAAGCGCCAGACCATCCGCCTCTCCGAGATCCTGGGGTCGTCGGTCTACAACGACGCGAAGAGCCTGCTCACCATGGGCCTGGGCAAGGACATCGGCGGCCAGCCGGTGGTGGCCGACCTGGCGAAGATGCCGCACTGCCTGGTGGCCGGCACCACCGGTTCGGGCAAGTCGGTGGGCATCAACGCCATGATCCTGTCGCTGCTCTACAAGGCCGACCCCAAGGATGTGCGCCTGCTGCTGATCGACCCCAAGATGCTGGAGATGAGCGTCTACGAGGGCATTCCGCACCTGCTGGCGCCGGTGGTGACCGACATGAAGCACGCCGCCAACGGCCTGAACTGGTGCGTGGCCGAAATGGAGAAGCGTTACAAGCTCATGAGCAAGATGGGCGTGCGCAACCTGGCCGGCTTCAACACCAAGATCGACGAGGCCAAGGCCCGGGGCGAGATCATCGGCAACCCGTTCAGCCTCACGCCGGAGCAGCCCGAGCCGCTGGAGCGCCTGCCCTACATCGTGGTGGTCATCGACGAACTGGCCGACCTGATGATGGTGGTGGGCAAGAAGATCGAGGAGCTGATCGCCCGCCTGGCGCAGAAGGCGCGTGCCGCCGGCATCCACCTCATCCTGGCCACACAGCGGCCCAGCGTGGACGTGATCACCGGCCTGATCAAGGCCAACATTCCCACCCGCATCTCGTTCCAGGTCAGCAGCAAGATCGACAGCCGCACCATCCTGGACCAGATGGGCGCCGAGAGCCTGCTGGGCATGGGCGACATGCTCTACATGCCCTCGGGCACCGGTTTCCCGGTGCGGGTGCACGGGGCTTTCGTGAGCGACGACGAGGTGCACCGCGTGGTGGCCTACCTCAAGGAACAGGGCGGCGAGCCCGACTACATCGAAGGCGTGCTGGATGGCGGCGCCGCCGATGGCGAAGGCGGGGATGTCTTCGGTGAAGGCGGCGGGGGGTCCTCCGGCGAGAAGGATCCGCTGTACGACCAGGCGGTGGAGATCGTTCTCAAGGACCGCAAGGCCAGCATCTCGTATGTGCAGCGCAAGCTCAAGATCGGCTACAACCGGGCCGCCCGGTTGCTGGAAGACATGGAGAACGCCGGCCTGGTCAGTGCCCTGACCAGCAGCGGCCAGCGCGACATCCTGGTGCCGTCGCGCAGCGAGTGAGACTGCCCCCGGCCTCCTGCTGCAACCAACCGGCCCGGTGCGGGTCTCACCCCCCATGAAATCCATCCTCAGCTTCCTGTTCGCCTCCCTGCTGGCCCTGGGCGCCCGCGCCGACAGCCTGCAGTCCCTCGATGCCTTCCTCAAGCAGGTGTCCAGCGGCCGCGCCGGTTTCACCCAGGTGGTCACGTCGCCACCGCGCAGCGGCGAGGCGAAGCCGCGCACCCGCACCTCCAGCGGCCGCTTCGAATTCCTGCGGCCGGACCGCTTCCGCTTCGAGTACGCAAAACCGTTTCCCCAGACCATCGTGGCCGATGGCCAGACGTTATGGCTGCACGATGTCGACCTGAACCAGGTGACCGCCCGCAACCAGAAGGCCGCGCTGGGCAGCACGCCGGCCGCGCTGGTGGCCGCCGGCGGCAACCTGCAGTCGCTCTCGGCGGCCTTCGACCTCAAGGCCGCGCCCGACGCCGACGGCCTGCAGTGGGTCGAGGCGCGCCCCAAGGCCACCGACGGCCAGTTGCGGCTGGTGCGCGTGGGCCTGCGCGGCCAGCAGCTGGCGGTGCTGGACATCGAGGACGGGCTGGGGCAACGCTCGGTCATCACCTTCGCCGACTGGCAGTCCGGTCCTGGCCTGAGCGGATCCGATTTCCGCTTTGTGCCGCCGCCCGGGGCCGACGTCATCCGCCCCTGAATTCATGAAGCCTGCCCAGCAGCCCCACGTTCCCCTGGCCGAGCGCCTGCGGCCCCGCAGCCTGGGCGAGGTGATCGGCCAGCAGCACCTGCTGGGCGAAGGCATGGCGCTGCGGCTGGCGTTCGAATCGGGCCAGCCGCACAGCTGCATCCTCTGGGGGCCGCCGGGTGTGGGCAAGACCACCATCGCGCGGCTGATGGCCGATGCCTTCGATGCCCAGTTCATCACCATCAGCGCCGTGCTGGGCGGCGTGAAGGACATCCGCGAGGCGGTGGAGCAGGCCCAGCTCGCGCGCGACGGGCTGGAGCAGCGCCGCACCATCGTCTTCGTGGACGAGGTGCACCGCTTCAACAAGAGCCAGCAGGATGCCTTCCTGCCGCATGTGGAGTCGGGGCTGTTCACCTTCATCGGCGCCACCACCGAGAACCCGTCGTTCGAGGTGAACTCGGCGCTGCTGTCGCGGGCGGCGGTCTATGTGCTGCAGCCGCTGTCGGAAGACGACCTGCGCCAGATCGTTCAGCGCGCCCAGGCCATCGGGGCCGTGCCGGCTGCACAAGCCGCGGCGGTCGACCGGCTGATCGCCTATGCCGACGGCGATGCCCGGCGCCTGCTCAACACCCTGGAAACGCTGGCCGTGGCCGCCGGCCGCGAGCAGCTGGCCGAGGTGACGGACGCCTGGCTGCTCAAGGTGCTGGGCGAGCGCATGCGCCGCTACGACAAGGGCGGCGAACAGTTCTACGACACCATCAGCGCGCTGCACAAGAGCGTGCGCGGCTCCGACCCCGATGCCGCCCTGTACTGGCTGGTGCGCATGCTGGATGGCGGCGCGGACCCGCGCTACATGGCGCGGCGGCTGGTCCGCATGGCGGCCGAGGACATCGGCCTGGCCGATCCGCGCGCCCTGCGCCTGGCCCTGGACGCGGCCGAGGTCTACGAGCGGCTGGGCAGCCCCGAAGGCGAGCTGGCGCTGGCCGAGTGTGTGGTGTACCTGGCCGTGGCGCCCAAATCGAACGCCGTCTACAAGGCCTACAACGAGGCGCGGGCCTTCGTGAAGAAGGATGGCACCCGTCCGGTGCCCATGCACCTTCGCAATGCACCGACCCAGCTCATGAAGGACCTCGACTACGGGCGCGGCTACCGTTATGCCCACGACGAGGAGGGCGGGTTTGCCGCCGGCGAGAACTACCTGCCCGAGGGCATGGCACCGCCCGGTTTCTACCGGCCGGTGGAGCGGGGGCTGGAGATCCGGATCGCCGATAAGCTGCGAGAACTGCAGCGGCTGAACAATCAGAAAAACTAATCCATCTCCAATCCCTCTTCTGATGCCCGGGAGGGTATAGGGTAAACCCTTGATTCCTCAGGGCAAACCCGCTCAGGTCCCCCAAAAATGGGTCGCTACAATCGCGCACCAACCCGCCCACGGCCTGTACCCAGGACGCCCATGGCGGGTTTTTTGCTAGGTTGAATCAGGGGGCTGCGCATCTTTGCGGCCCGTCCGGTCACAAACACGGAGAACCTTCATGGAAGTTTTGCTTCAGCAGATCATCAATGGTCTGGTGCTGGGCAGCATGTACGCGCTGGTCGCCCTGGGATACACCATGGTGTACGGCATCATCGGCCTCATCAACTTCGCCCACGGCGACGTGCTCATGGTGGGCGCACTCACCAGCTGGACCATCATCGGCATCATGCGTGATGCCTCGCCGGGCATGCCGGGCTGGATGGTGCTGATCATGGCCACCGTGATCGCCATGGTGGTGTGTGCCGCGCTCAACTACACGATCGAGAAGCTGGCCTACCGCCCGTTGCGCAGTGCGGCCCGACTCGCCCCCCTGATCACCGCCATCGGCATGTCGCTGCTGCTGCAGACGTTCGCGATGATCATCTGGAAGCCCAACCCCAAGTCGTACCCCAACCTGCTGTCCACCGAGCCGGTGGCCATCGGCGGTGCGGTGATCTCGATCACCCAGATCACCATCCTGGCCACCACCGTGATCACGCTGGCCTTCCTGATGTGGCTGGTCAACCGCACCAACCTGGGCCGCGCCATGCGCGCCACGGCCGAGAACCCGCGCGTGGCGGCCCTGATGGGCATCAAGCCGGACGTGGTGATCTCCGCCACCTTCATCATCGGCGCCATGCTGGCCGCCATTGCCGGCGTGATGTGGGCCTCCAACTACGGCAGCGTGCAGCACGCCATGGGCTTCATGCCCGGCCTCAAGGCCTTCGTGGCCGCGGTCATGGGCGGCATCGGCAACCTGGCCGGTGCCGTGGTGGGCGGTGTGGCCCTGGGCCTGATCGAGTCGCTGGGTGCCGGTTACCTCGGCAAGCTCACCGGCGGGGTGCTGGGCAGCCAGTACACCGACATCTTTGCCTTCATCGTGCTGGCCATCGTGCTGACCCTGCGCCCCTCGGGCCTGCTGGGCGAGCGTGTGGCCGACCGCGCCTGATCCGGAGGACTGATCATGATGAACAACCAAACCGGCAAGCTGGTCGTCTTCTTCATCGCCGCCGTGGCACTGCTGGCCCTGCCGCTGGTGCTGCAGGCCACCGGCAGCAACTCGTGGGTCCGCATCGTGGACATCGCGCTGCTGTACGTGCTGCTGGCCCTGGGCCTGAACATCGTGGTGGGCTACGCCGGCCTGCTCGACCTGGGCTACATCGCCTTCTTTGCGGTGGGCGCCTACCTGTTCGCGCTGCTGGGCTCGCCCCACCTGAGCGACACCTTCCCGGCCATCAAGGCCGCCTTCCCCAACGGCATCCACTACAACATCTGGCTGGTGATGCTGGTGGCCGCGGCGGTGGCGGGCATCGTCGGCATGATCCTGGGTGCGCCCACGCTCAAGCTGCGCGGTGACTACCTGGCCATCATCACCCTGGGATTTGGCGAGATCATCCGGATCTTCATGCTCAACATGGACCGTCCGGTGAACATCACCAACGGCCCCAAGGGCATCAGCCAGATCGACACCATCACGGTGTTCGGCGTCGACCTCGGCAAGCGGCTGGAGATCGACCTGTTCGGCTTCAGCTACACCTTCCAGCCGGTCACGCTGTATTACTACCTGTTCCTGTTCTTCGTGGTGCTGGCCATCGTGCTGTCGTACCGCCTGCAGGACTCGCGCATCGGCCGCGCCTGGATGGCCATCCGCGAAGACGAGATCGCTGCCAAGGCCATGGGCCTGAACACCCGCAACCTCAAGCTGCTGGCCTTCGGCATGGGCGCCACCTTCGGCGGCATCTCCGGTGTGCTGTTCGCCTCGTTCCAGCGCTTCGTGTCGCCCGAATCCTTCTCCCTGATGGAGTCGGTGATGGTGGTGGCCATGGTGGTGCTGGGTGGCATCGGCCACATCCCCGGCGTGGTGCTCGGCGCGCTGCTGCTGGCCGGTCTGCCGGAGCTGCTGCGCCATGTGGCGCACCCCCTGACTGCCATGACCGATGGCCGCCTGGCACCCGAGATCCTGCGCCAGCTGCTGATCGCGCTGGCCATGGTGGTCGTGATGCTGATCCGCCCGAAGGGCTTGTGGCCGGCCCCTGAGCACGGCAAGTCCCTGAACAAGTGAGCGGAGCACCTTCATGAGCGAGACGATTCTCAAAGTCGCCAATGTGTCCAAGCGCTTCGGTGGCCTGCAGGCCCTGAGCGATGTGGGCATCACCATCGAGCGCGGTCAGGTGTACGGCCTGATCGGCCCCAACGGCGCCGGCAAGACCACCTTCTTCAACGTGCTGACCGGCCTGTACACCCCGGACAGCGGCAGCTTCGAGCTGGCCGGCAAGCCTTACCAGCCCACGGCCGTGCACGAAGTGGCCAAGGCCGGCATCGCCCGCACCTTCCAGAACATCCGGCTGTTTGCCGAGATGACCGCGCTGGAAAACGTGATGGTGGGCCGCCATGTGCGCACCTCCTCCGGCCTGTTCGGTGCGGTGCTGCGCACCCCGGGCTTCAAGCGCGAGGAAAAGGCCATCACCGACCGCGCCCGCGAGCTGCTGGCCTATGTGGGCATCGAGCGTTTTGCCGACTACAAGTCGCGCACGCTGAGCTACGGTGACCAGCGCCGCCTGGAGATCGCGCGGGCCCTGGCCACCGACCCCCAGCTGATCGCACTCGACGAGCCGGCCGCCGGCATGAACGCCACCGAGAAGGTGCAGCTGCGCGAGCTGATCGACCGCATCCGCAACGACAACCGCACCATCCTGCTCATCGAGCACGACGTGAAGCTGGTGATGGGCCTGTGCGACCGCGTCACCGTGCTGGACTACGGCAAGCAGCTCTCGTCCGGCACGCCGGCCGAGGTGCAGAAGGACCCGAAAGTCATCGAGGCCTATCTGGGCACCGGCGGCCATTGATCGAGGAAGCAGACAACATGGCAAACACCCTCCTGAAAATCAAGGGTCTGAAGGTCTCGTATGGCGGCATCAAGGCCGTCAAGGGCATCGACATGGAAGTGCGCGAAGGCGAGCTGATCTCCCTGATCGGCTCCAACGGCGCCGGCAAGACCACCACCATGAAGGCGGTCACCGGCTCGCTGGCCTTCGAGGACGGCGACGTGGAATACCTGGGCCAGAGCATCAAGGGCAAGGGCGCCTGGGATCTGGTCAAGCAGGGCCTGGCCATGGTGCCGGAAGGCCGTGGCGTGTTCACCCGCATGTCCATCACCGAGAACCTGCAGATGGGCGCCTACATCCGCAAGGACAAGGCCGGCATCGCCGAGGACATCGAGCGCATGTTCGGCATCTTCCCGCGCCTGCGTGAACGCAAGGACCAGCTGGCCGGCACCATGTCGGGCGGCGAGCAGCAGATGCTGGCCATGGCCCGTGCCCTCATGAGCCAGCCCAAGGTGCTGCTGCTGGACGAGCCGTCCATGGGTCTGTCGCCCATCATGGTCGACAAGATCTTCGAGGTCGTGCGCGACGTCTCCAAGCAGGGCGTGACCATCGTGCTGGTGGAGCAGAACGCCCGCCGCGCGCTGCAGATCGCCGACCGTGGTTACGTGATGGACTCTGGCGAGATCATCATGACCGGCAACGGCCGCGACATGCTGGACGACCCCAAGGTCCGTGCCGCGTACCTCGGCGAGTGATCGCCGTGCCCCCACGCTCCGCCGCTGCGCGGGTCGCTGCCCCCCGAGGGGGCTGACCCGCCTTGGGGCGGCCCGGCGGCGGGTCGGCCCCCAAACTTACAATCAGGGGTTGGCACATCCAGTGCCCAACCCCTTTTTCATTCATGAGCCAAGCACCTTCCACCCCCGCCGCCGAGTCCGCCGCCCCCGCGGCGCACGATGAGAACCAGCTGATCGCCGAACGCCGCGAGAAGCTGCGGGCCCTGCGGGAAGCGCAGCAGCGCGGGGAAGGCGTGGCCTTCCCCAACGACCACAAGCCGGCCGACCGCGCCGAGGACCTGTTCGCGGCCCACGGCGGGACCAGCAAGGAAGACCTGGAGGCCAACCCGGTGCGCGCCAGCGTGGCCGGCCGCATGATGCTCAAGCGCGTCATGGGCAAGGCCAGCTTCGCCACCCTGCAGGACGCCTCCTTCGGCCCCAGCGGCGGCCGCATCCAGATCTACCTGAACAACGACAGCGTGGGCGAGGCGGTGCACAACGCCTTCAAGCACTGGGACATGGGCGACATCGTGGCGGCCGAGGGCGTGCTGTTCCGCACCCGCACCGGCGAACTCACCATCCACGCCGACCGCATCCGCCTCATCACCAAGAGCCTGCGCCCGCTGCCCGACAAGTTCCACGGCGTGCACGACCAGGAAATCAAGTACCGCCAGCGCTACGTCGACCTCATGACCGACGAGAGTGCCCGCGCCCGCTTCGTGGCCCGCAGCAAGGCCATCTCGGCACTGCGCAACTTCATGGTCGAGCACGGCTTCCTGGAAGTGGAGACGCCGATGCTGCACCCCATCCCCGGCGGTGCCAATGCGCGCCCCTTCAGCACGCACCACAACGCACTGGACCAGGAGATGTTCCTGCGCATCGCGCCCGAGCTCTACCTCAAGCGCCTGCTGGTGGGCGGATTCGAGCGGGTGTTCGAGATCAACCGGAACTTCCGCAACGAAGGCATCAGCGTGCGGCACAACCCGGAATTCACCATGATGGAGTTCTACGCGGCCTACTGGAACTACCGCGACCTCATGGACTTCAACGAGCAGCTCATCCGCCACCTGGTGAAGGTGGTGCGTGGTGAGGGCGAGCTGACCTACCAGGGCCGTGTGGTGGACGTGGACAGCCCGTTCGAGCGCCTCACCATCCGCGATGCCATCGTCAAGTACACCGAGGCCGGCGCCGGCGTTGACGACCGCGAATGGCTCATCCCGCAGCTGCGCAAGCTGGGCATGAGCGAGGAGAAGCACCAGCTCTCCACCCGCAGCCTGGCCGGCCTGCAGGTGCTGTATTTCGAGGAGAAGGTGGAGTCCCTGCTGTGGAACCCGACCTTCATCATGGACCACCCGACCGAGATCTCGCCGCTGGCCCGCGCCAACGACGCCAGGCCCGAGGTGACCGAGCGTTTCGAGCTCTACATCACCGGTCGGGAGTTCGGCAACGCGTTCTCGGAGCTGAACGACGCCGAAGACCAGGCCGCCCGTTTCCATGCCCAGGTGGCCGCCAAGGACGGCGGCGACGACGAGGCCATGCACTTCGACGCCGACTACATCCGTGCGCTGGAATACGGCATGCCGCCGGCCGGTGGCTGCGGCATCGGCATCGACCGCCTGATGATGCTGCTGACCGACAGCCCCAGCATCCGCGACGTCATCTTGTTCCCGGCGTTGCGCCGAGAGCACTGATCCGGAAGGTCGGGTTCGCTCAGGCGAATTCGGCCAGCGCCTTGCGCATCTTCTTCATGGCCGCCACCTCGATCTGGCGGATGCGCTCGGCGCTCACGCCGTACTCGGCGGCCAGTTCGTGCAGGGTCATGCCGCCCGAACCGTCGTCGTTCACCTTGAGCCAGCGCTCGGTGACGATGCGGCGGGAACGGTCGTCGAGCTCGCCCATGGCGCGGGCGATGCCTTCGGTGGCCAGCACGTCGCGCTGGGCCGACTCGATCATGGCGGTGGGCTCGTGGTGGGCGTCGGCCAGCCAGGCGATCGGACCGTAGGTGTCCTCGCCGTCATCGGCAGGCGAGGGGTCGAGCACCACGTCGCCGCCGGCCAGGCGGGTTTCCATCTCGCGCACCTCTTCGGGCTTGACGTTGAGGTCGCGTGCCACCACGTCGATCTCGCTGTCCGACAGCGCTTCGCGGTGGGTGTCGCCGTCGGCGGCGCCGGCCCGGAAGCCCTGCTTCATGGAGCGCAGGTTGAAGAACAGCTTGCGCTGGGCCTTGGTCGTGGCCAGCTTGACCATGCGCCAGTTCTTCAGGATGTATTCGTGGATCTCGGCCTTGATCCAGTGCATGGCGTAGCTGACCAGCCGCACGCCCTGGTCGGGGTCGAAGCGTTTGACGGCCTTCATCAGGCCGACGTTGCCTTCCTGGATCAGGTCGCCGTGCGGCAGGCCATAACCCAGGTACTGGCGCGAGATGGACACCACCAGGCGCAGGTGCGACATGACCAGCCGGCCGGCGGCGTCCAGGTCGTTGTGGTCGCGCAGGCGGCGCGCGGCGTCCTGCTCCTCTTCCAGGGTGAGCAGGGGCAGGCGGTTGACCGCCGAGATGTAGGCGTCGAGGTTGCCCAGCGGCGGCAGCGTGAGCGAACGGCTCCACGGGCTGGCCACGGCCAGGGCGGCGGGGGGTGCCACAGGGATCAGCGTTGCAGACATGGGACCTCCTCAAATCTGTTGAAATGTTAGCACTCTCTCGGAGTGAGTGCTAAAGCGGGAAGTTCCCGGCCTGAGGAGACTCCGGCGGAGGCACCGGCGGGCCGCTCAGTGGGCATGCCCGTGGTGGTCGTGTTCATCGGTGCCCGGGTCACCGGCCAGCTCGCGCCGGGCCTGTCGCAGCACGCTCCAGCCGCCTTGCAGGGCCAGACCGGCCATCAGGCTGGCCACCAGCAGGTCCGGCCAGGCCGAGCCGGTGCCGAACACGCCCACGGCGGCCAGCAGCACGGCCAGGTTGCCGATGGCGTCGTTGCGGGAGCACAGCCAGACGCTGCGCATGTTGGCATCCCCTTCGCGGAAGGCGTAGAGCATCCAGGCCACGACCACGTTGGCCACCAGCGCCACCACGGCCACCACGCCCATGGTCATGTGCTGCGGCACACCGCCTTGCCAGAGCGACCAGAGCGCGGCGCCCAGCACATACAGACCGAAGCCCATCATGGAGAGTGCCTTGACCAGGGCGGCCCGGGCGCGCCAGGCCAGGGCCGACGCCAGCACCGCCAGCGACACGCCGTAGTTCAGGGCGTCACCGGCAAAGTCGACCGCATCGGCCAGCAGCGACAGGGATCCGGACTGAAGCCCGGCGCCGATCTCCACCAGGAACATGGCGGCGTTGATGACCAGGGCGATCCACAGGATGCGCCGGTAGCGCGCCAGGTTGGCGATGGATTGGGCCGAGGGGGTGTCGTGGTGGCAGCAATGGGCGGACATGGTCTTTCCTTTCGATGCCGTATTGAAAACCCTGGAGCCGCTACAGTGTCAAGACACTTCACCCGACCGGGAGATACGCATGCAGATCAAGGAACTCGCCCGCGCCACCGGCGTGGACATCGAGACCATCCGTTACTACGAGAAGGCCGGATTGCTGCCCGCACCCGCCCGCCGCGACAACGGATACCGCGACTACGCGGAGACCCACCTCGAGCGCCTGTCCTTCATCCGGCATTGCCGCGCACTCGACATGCCGCTGGCCGAGGTGGCGCAGCTGCTGCAGTTTCTGGATGCCCCGCCGGACGACTGCAGCGACATCAACCGGCTGGTGGACGAGCAGCTGGCCCGGGTGAGGGCGCGCCTCAAAAGCATGCGGGCCCTGGAGAAACAGCTGCTCCAGCTGCGGGCCCGCTGCGCCGACACCCATTCGGGTCATTGCGGCATCCTGGACGAACTGGTGGCCGCCGCCCACGGCGAGGCCTGTGCCTGCCACGGGTCGCCACCGGTATAAGACGGCATGGCTGACCCATCTTCCGTTCCGTCGACGGTGCCCCAGGGCATCCAGATCCACCAGGCCGATCCGCAGCGGCAGCGTGCCGAGCTGGCGGCCGGGCTGCTCGCACCGCAGGCCAGCGTGTCGCCCAAGTTCTTCTACGACCGGCTCGGCTCGCACCTGTTCGACGCCATCACCGAGCTGCCCGAGTACTACCCCACCCGCACCGAGGCGGCCATCTTCCGGGATGCGCTGAGCGACATGGCGGCCCGCGTGCCGGCCGGCGCGGTGTGGATCGACCTGGGCGCCGGCAGTTGCGCCAAGGCGGCCAGCCTGTTCCGCGCGATGCGGCCGGCCGCCTATGTGCCGGTGGACATCTCGGCGGCTTACCTGACGCAGGCGCTGGCGCCGCTGCGGCGTGAGCACCCGGGCCTGCCGATGCTGGGCATCGGGCTCGATTTTTCCGGCGGCCTTGCCCTGCCGGCCGACGCCGTGCGCTGGCTCGCGGCGCAGCGCCTGCAGGCGGCACCGCGCTGCGTGTTCTACCCGGGTTCGAGCATCGGCAACTTTGCCCCTGAGGAGGCGCTGCGCCTGCTGCGCGAGTCGCACGCCGTGTGCCGGGAAGGGGGGGCCGGCTCGGGACTGCTGATCGGGGTGGACCGGGTGAAGGCCCGCGAGGTGCTGGAGCCGGCATACGACGACGCGCTGGGCGTCACGGCCGCCTTCAACCGCAACCTGCTGCTGCATGTGAACCGCCAGCTCGGCAGCGATTTCCAGCCCGCAGCCTGGGACCATGTGGCGTTCTTCCATGCACGGGAATCGCGCATCGAGATGCACCTGGCCGCCCGCCAGCCGCAGACCGTGAGCTGGCCTGGCGGTGGCCGCACGTTCGCGGCGGGCGAACGCATCCACACCGAGAACTCGTACAAGTGGGAGCCGCAGGCCTTTGCGGACCTGTTGCAGCAGGCCGGCTTTTGCATGCCGGTGCACTGGACCGACGCCCGGGGCTGGTTCAGCGTGTTCTGGGCACCAGCCTGAGCGGCGCCGGTCAGCGGACCGCGCTGCGGAAGCCGGCCAGGATGTCGTTGCGTTCCGCCGTGTAGAAGTTGCGGTAGGCCAGCTGCTGCATGCGGCGTGCGGTGGCCGGGCTGGCGCCCTTGAGCACCGGTCGGCCGTCGAACCAGGGGGCGGAATAGTCGCGGTAGGGGTGCGGCTCGAAGCCCGGGAAGGGCTCGAAGCGGGAGGCGGTCCATTCCCAGACCGTCATGCCCTGCCAGCCGCGCTGGTGGGCGGCGGCGGTCCATTCGGCCTCGGTGGGCAGGCGGCGGCCCGCCCAGCGGCACCAGGCTTCGGCCTCGTGGGCATTGAGGTGGACCGCCGGGTCGCGGGGCTGCACCGGACGCCACTCGCCCCAGCGGCGCTGGACCCACTGTCCGTCCCGTTGCTCCAGGTAGCGGGGGCGGCGGGCGCCGGTGCGGCACCGCCAGTCCCAGCCGGCGGCACTCCACCATCGGGCATCGAGATAGCCCCCGTCTTCCACGAAGGGCAGGAAGCGCGCCCAGCTCACCGGCGCGGCGTCGATCCGGAACGCCGGCAGGGCCACCCGGTGGGCGGCCCGTTCGTTGTCGAAGGCAAAACCGTCGCCGGCCCAGCCCAGCTCGACCTCGGTGGCGTCGACGGCCAGCGTCTGGCCGTCGGCCGCGGCCTCGGATGCCACGGCGCCGGCGAATGCGTGGGGCCCGATCGGGATGTCCAGCGTCTGCGCCATGTGCACCGCCGCCTCGGCGTGCATGTCCTCGTGGAAGAGCGCCAGACGGAAAAAGTAGAGGCCCTGGTCGGTCTCGTCCGCCCGCTCGAGCCAGCTCAGCGTGTCGTCCAGGCTGGCCTGCAGGTCGGCCAGCGTGTCATCCGGTGCGGGCAGCGGCAGTTGCCAGCGGGCGGCGTGGGCGACGGTGCTGGAGTTGTAGAGTGCATCGGCATCGATGCCTCGGGCCGCCTGGCGCGCGGGCCGGCGGGCTGCACACGGGTCGGCCTGCACACCCGCGTGGTGCTGTGGATGGCGGGCGATCCACCAGTCGGCAAACCAGCCGACATGACCCAGTTCCCACAGCGGCGGGTTGAGTTCCTCGCTCAGGGGCACCCGCAGGTCGGGCCCCAGCGCGCGCACGCAGTCGGCATGCAGGGCCAGGGTGCGCCGCCGGCTGTCCTGCAGGGCGGCCGCCAGCGACACCTTGTCGAGGCACCGACCCGGTGGCTGCACGCCCATGGCCGTTGCGCCTCAGCCGACGTGGATGGAGTACACGCCCCAGGGGCACCTGGCAAAGCGCTCCGGCAGGCTGAGCCGGGTCAGATCGGGGAAGCGGTCGGGCTCGTAGACCGCCCACATCGGACCCAGGCCGCCCAGGGCCAGGGGCTGGCCGTCGATGTGGGTGGCCACGATGAAGCCCAGGCGCTTGAGTTCGCCCAGGGTGAGTTCGGCGTTGTAACCGTCCACCGCCCGCAGGCCGACGGGGGTGCTGTCGGTGGCCACGGCACCGGCGGCCTCCAGCACCCGCGCCACGGTGGGGCCGCGCAGCGTGTGCTTCTGGCCGTCGTATTCCAGCGTGGGCCGGATCTCGATGGCCGGCAGGGCGGCGATGTCGGCAAAGCCGAAGGCAAACCCCTTGTCGAAGACCACGCCGTGCTTGGACATCATCTGGTCCAGCGCCTTGTTCAGCGGCGGGCGGTTGGCCTGGCGGATGGCGCCCGAGACGGTCAACAGCGCCGGCGCTGCCGATCGCGCGGGGCTGGCTGCACCGGCGGTGGCCGGCAGCAGGGTGGCGCCGGCGGCGGCCTGCAGGAAACGACGTTTGTCCATGGGGGCTCCGTGGGTGGGGTGTGATCAGTCTTCGAGCAGGCTGCGCAGCATCCAGGCGGTCTTCTCGTGCACGTCGATGCGCTGGGTCAGCACGTCGGCGGTGGGCTGGTCGTTGGCCGCGTCCACCACCGGGAACAGCGAACGGGCGGTGCGGGCGGTGGCTTCCTGCGCGGCCACGAGGTGGCGGACCATGTCGTCGGCCTTGGGCACGCCTTCGACTTCCTGGATGGAGGCCAGCTTGACGAACTCCTTGTAGGTGCCGGGCGCGGGGTAGCCCAGGGCGCGGATGCGCTCGGCAATGATGTCCAGCGCGTTCCACTGCTCGGTGTACTGGCCCATGAACATGGCGTGCAGGCTGTTGAACTGCGGACCGGTCACGTTCCAGTGGAAGTTGTGGGTCATCAGGTAGAGGGTGTAGCTGTCGGCCAGCAGCTTCGAGAGCCCGGCCGCGATCTTCTTGCGGTCTTTCTCCGGGATGCCGATGTCGATGGGAGGGATGCCGGATTTCTTGCTTGCCATGGTGATGCTCCTTGCCAAAACCGGTCATCGTAGCGGCTCGCCGTGGCGGTACCGGAAGCAGCAGATGTCCCCGATCAATCTATTGACAGATATATTGTTGTTCAATATATTCGTGTTGACTGATATTTAAGGGCCGACGACATGAACCTCCCGACCTCATCGCCCCAGCCGGTCCGGCCGGTGGTGGACCCGTTCTTCGATCCCCGCACCTGGACCGTGACCTACGTGGTGCACGCCGGCCCGGGCACGGCAGCGGTCGTGATCGATCCGGTGCTCGACTACGACCCCAAGTCCGGGCGCACCGCCACGGACTCGGCCGAGCGGGTGGCCGCGCATGTGCGCCAGCTGGGCCTGCAGCTGCAGTGGATCCTGGAAACGCATGCCCATGCCGACCACCTCTCGGCCGCGCCCTGGCTGCGCGCGCAGCTGGGCGGGCGCATCGGCATCGGCGAGCGCATCACCGACGTGCAGAAGGTGTTCGCCGGTGTGTTCCACCTGGAGGCGGGGTTCCGCACCGACGGCTCGCAGTTCGATCACCTGTTCCGTGACGGCGAGACCTTCGCGGTGGGTGACCTGCCGGTGGAGGTGATGCATGTGCCCGGCCACACGCCAGCCTGCGTGGCCTACCGGGTGGGCGATGCCGTCTTCGTGGGCGACACCCTGTTCATGCCCGACGTGGGCACCGCGCGTTGCGACTTTCCGGGCGGCAACGCGCATGCGCTGTACGCCTCGGTGCGCCGGCTGCTGGCCCTGCCACCCGAGACGCGCCTGTTCGTGTGCCACGACTACCCGCCGGCCGGCCGCGAGGTGCGTTTCGAGTCCACCGTGGCCGAGCAGCGGGCCCACAACATCCATGTACACGACGGCATCGGCGAAGACCGGTTCGTGGCGATGCGCACCCGCCGCGACGCCACGCTGGAGATGCCGGTCTTGATACTGCCGTCGGTACAGGTCAATATCCGGGCCGGACAGATGCCGCCCCCGGAAGCCAACGGCACGACCTACCTGAAGATCCCGGTCAACGCCCTCTGAGGCGGTCGGCCACGTCCCATCACATTCACATTCACTGGAGGGAAACCATGAAGAAGAACGTTGGCGGCATCGACCGCGCCCTGCGCATCACCATCGGCCTGGCCCTGGTGGCCGCCGCCTTTGCCGGCGTGCTGGGCCCCTGGGCGTACCTGGGGCTGTTGCCCCTGGCCACCGGCCTGATGGGCTGGTGCCCGCCTTACAGCCTGCTGGGCTGGAACACCTGCAAGGCACCGCAGTCCTGAGGCCGGCCGGAGCGCGCCTCAGCGCTCCAGCGGCACGAAGGGCGCCCGGGCCTCGTCGGCCAGGCCGTCGACCAGGGTCTTGAGCAGGCGCACCAGCTGCGCCTGGTCGTTGCTGTCCAGCGGCGACATCAGCCGCTTCGATGCCACCTCGGCCCGTTCCCGGGCCTGGGTGAGCAGCTGTTGTCCGGCGTCGGTCAACGCGAGCGTCTTCTGCCGCCCGCTGGCCACACGCTGCACCACGCCGCGCTCCTCCAGCCCGCGCAGCACCCGCATCACGGTGACCTTGTCGAAGGCCAGTGCCCGAGCCAGCCGCGTCTGGTCGATGCCGGGCTCGCTGTGCACGATGATCAGCACCCCGTACTGGGCGGTGGTGAGTCCCAGGTCGGCGCAGGCGTTCTCGAACACGGCGGCCGCAATCTGGTACATGCGGCGCAACAGAAAACCGGGACGCTGGTAGAGCTCGTTCGGTGTCATGGTGGGCGGCCTGCCCCCGGGAATTCACGGATGCCCGGACGAACAGGTGTCTCCTGATAATGGTTGGCATGCTAACAATCAGGAGACACGCGATGAACCCCGTTAATACCCTGAGTCGCCGCCGTGCCACGCTGGCCCTGGCCTGTGCCGTGGCCGCCGGACTGGCCGCTCCCCTGGCGCTGGCTCAGCCGCCGGCCGAAGGGCCGCTCAAGCTGATCGTGCCCTTCACGCCCGGCACCGGCATCGACCTGATCGCCCGCACCGTGGGGCCGCGCCTGTCTGAGCGCCTGAAGCGCCCGGTGGTGGTGGAGAACCGCGCCGGTGCGTCCGGCAACATCGGCACCGAGGCGGTGGTGCGTGCCCCGGCCGACGGCAGCACCCTGCTGGTGAGCGTGAACACCCTGGTGATGAACCGCAGCCTGTACCCGCAGCTGGGCTTCGACCCGGTCAAGGACCTGGCCCCGATTGCCCTGACCAGCTGGGGCCAGCTCATCCTGGTCACCCACCCGCGCAGCGGCATGACCAGCGCGACCGATCTGGTGGCCGCCGCCCGCAAGGCACCCGGCAAGCTCAACTACGCCTCGCCCGGCGTGGGCACGCCGCACCACCTGTCCATGGAGCTGTTCAAGACCACGGCCCAGGTGTTCCTCACCCACATTCCGTACCGCGGCACCGGCCCGGCCATGACCGACCTGCTGGGTGGCCAGGTGGACGCCATGTTCCTGCCCATCCATGTGGCCCTGCCGCAGGTGCGGGCCGGCAAGCTGGTGGCCCTGGGCATCGGCTCCGACAAGCGCCACCCGCTGCTGCCCGACGTGCCCACCCTGGCCGAGGCCAAGGCCGGCAACGTCAACGTGGACATGTGGTACGGCATCTTTGCCCCACGCAACATGCCGGCCGCGCAGGTGGCGCAGCTCAACCGCGAGATCAACGACATCCTGGGCAGCGAGGAAGTGCGCAAGGCCTTCAGCGCGCAGGGCATGGACCCGGCCACCGGCACACCCGAGGCCTTCGGCCAGCTGGTCGCGCGCGACGCCGACCGCTGGGCCGCCCTCATCAAGACCCAGGGCATCAAGGCGGAATGAGCATGCGCATAGCCGTTGTCGGAGGGGGCATCGCCGGTCTGGCGTTCGCCCTGGCCTTGCACCAGCGGGGTCTGGCCTGCGAGGTGTACGAGGGCGTGAGCGAGGTGCGCGAGCTGGGGGTGGGCATCACCCTGCTGCCGCACGGGGTGCGCGAACTCACCGCGCTGGGGCTGCTGGACGCCCTGCAGGCCTGCGCCATCGAGAACCGCGAGAGCGTGTTCTTCAACCGCTGGGGCCAGCGCGTGTACGGCGAGCCGCGCGGGCGCCATGCCGGTTACGAACTGCCGGAGCTGGGCATCCACCGCGGCCGCCTGCACGGCGTGCTGTGGCAGGCGGCGCTGGAGCGCATCGGCCGCGGGCACCTGCACACCGGTCACCGCTGCGTGCGCATCGAGCCTCTGGAGCGTGGCGCCCGCCTGCACTTCGACGAGGTCGAAGGCCACCGGCCGGACCCGGTGCAGGCCGACGTGGTGGTGGCCTGCGATGGCGTCAATTCCGCCGTGCGCCGCCACTTCTACCCGGCCGACCAGGTCTGCTACGGCGGCATCAACACCTGGCGCGGCACCACGGTGCACAAGCCCATCCTGGACGGCCGCAGCTACATCCGTGTGGGCTCCATCGACACCGGCAAGATGGTCATCTACCCGATCGCCGACAACGTGGACGGGCAGGGCAACCAGCTCATCAACTGGGTGGCCGAGATCCGCGACCCGCAGGCCCGCATGAACGACTGGAACCGGCCCGGCCGGCTGGAGGCCTTCCTGCCCACCTTCGCCGACTGGCGCTACGACTGGCTGGACGTGCCGGCCCTCATCACCGGGGCGCAGCAGATCTTCGAATACCCCATGGTCGACAAGGACCCGCTGCCGCGCTGGAGCTTCGGCGAGGTCACGCTCATGGGCGATGCCGCGCACCCCATGTATCCGCGCGGCTCGAACGGATCGGCGCAGGCCCTGATCGATGCCCGCACCCTGGCCGACGAACTGGCCGCCACGCCGGCCGATCCGGCCGGCGCGCTGGCCCGTTACGACGCGCTGCGCCGCCCGGCCACGGCCCGGGTGGTGGAGACCAACCGCACGCTGCCGCCGGACTTCATCATCATGAAGGTCGACGAGCTCAGCGGCGGACAGCCCTTCGACGACCTGGACCGGCTCATCAGCCAGGACGAGCTGCGCGCCATCTCGGAGCACTACAAGCAGGTGGCCGGCTTCTCGCTCAAGGCCCCGGCCTGAAGGCCGGCTGCGGGTTCAGGCCATGCCGTTGCGGCTGGCCAGTTCCACGAACAGCGCGGAATGGTCGAGGTCGGCCAGGCCATGGTCGGCCGCGTCGGCAAACAGCTGCTCGAACAGCGAGGTGATGGGGGCGGTGAAGCCCACCTCCTGCGCCGTCGCCAGGGCGTTGCGCATGTCCTTGAGCTGCACCGACACCGCGCCGCGCTTGGCGAAGTCGCGCTCGATCATGCGCTGGCCGTGCACCTGCAGGATGCGGCTGTCGGCAAAGCCGCCGGTGATGGCCTGCTTGACACGGGCCATGTCGGCGCCGCCCTTCTCGCACAGCAGCAGGGCTTCGGCCACCGCGCCGATGGTGATGCCCACGATCATCTGGTTGGCCAGCTTGGCGAGCTGACCCGCGCCGTGCGGCCCCACATGGGTGGCGCGGCCCAGCACCGCGATGATGGCCTGCACCCGCTCCACGTCGGCCGCCTTGCCGCCGGCCATGATGGCCAGCGTGCCTTGCTCGGCACCCAGCGTGCCGCCGGACACCGGGGCATCGATGTGGTGCACGCCCAGGGCGCCCAGGCGGGCGGCATGGTCACGCGCCTGCGCCGGCTGGATGGACGACATGTCCATCACGATGCTGCCCGGCCGCATGGCCTGCGCGGCACCCTGGCGGAACAGCACGTCCTCGACGATGCCGCCGTCCTCCAGCAGGGTGATGACCACATCGGCCTGGGCCACGGCCTCGGCCGGGGTGTCGGTCACGCGGGCGCCGAAGGGCAGCAGGCGCTCGGCCTTGGTGCGCGAACGGTTCCAGGCCGAGACCGTCAGGCCGGCCTCGCACAGGCGGCGCGCCATCGGAAAACCCATCATGCCGATGCCCAGCACGGCAACATGAACGGGCTGCGAGGAAGCAGGAGCGGGGGAGGTGGAAGACTGGGTCACGGCGGTGGGCTTTCAGAGGTCGGCGGATTGTAGGAGCGATGCACCACCCCGTACTGTTGCCGGACTGACAGCCCTGGCCGGCCCCGGGTGCCACAATCTTCGGCCACTGCCCTGCCGTTCAAACCCCATCCCTGCACGAGGACGGACCATGCCCACCACCCCTTCCTTCGACCCCGCCTGGCTCGACCGCGAATACAACAACCGCGCCCTGGTGCCGGAACACGGAGACATCTTTGCCCGCTGGGCGCGCGATTCGGCGCTGGCCCGCCAGGCCCCCGGTGCGCTGATCGATGTGGACTACGGCAGCGGTGCCGGCGAGCAGCTCGACATCTTTCCGGCCGAGGGTGGCGGGGCCGCTCCGGCGCCTGTGCTGTTCTTCATCCACGGCGGCTGGTGGCGCAGCCTGGACAAGGCCGATCATTCCTTCATCGCGCCGGCCTTCACCCGCCGCGGGGCCTGCGTGGTCATGCCCAACTACGCGCTGTGCCCGGCGGTGACCATTCCCCACATCACGCTGCAGATGGTGCAGGCCCTGGCCTGGACCTTCCGCCACATCGCCGCGCACGGCGGCGACCCGCGCCGCATCACCGTGGTGGGCCACTCGGCCGGCGGCCATCTGGCCAGCATGATGATGAACTGCGACTGGCCCCGGGTGGGCGCCGACCTGCCGGCCGATCTGCCCAGGAACGGCATGACCATCTCGGGCGTGCACGACCTGGAGCCGGTCATGCACACGCCGTTCGTGCAGCCCTCGCTGGGCATCACGCCGCAGCAGGTGGCCCAGGCCAGCCCGGCCCGGCTGCCGGCACCCAGGCTGCGCAAGGGCCGGGGAGCGATCGAGGCTTTTGCCGGCGGCATCGAGAGCAGCGAGTTCCGCCGCCAGACCCGCATCCTTCAGCAAGCCTGGGGCAGGAAGGTGGTGCCGGTGTGCGAGGAGCTGCCGGGCCTGAACCACTTCACCGTGGTGGATGCCCTGGCCGACCCGGCTCACCGCCTGCACGCCCGCGCCCTGGCCCTGCTGGGCCTCTGAACGCGGGCCGGCAGCGGCCTCACATCAGCAGGTGCTCGCCGGCGTTGTCGCCGCCCAGAATGACGTAGTTCACCCGGCGGATGTCCATCAGCCGGGTGCCGCCGGCGTAGCTGATGGAGCTCTGCAGGTCCTGCTCCATCTCGGTCAGGGTGTCGGCCAGCCGGCCCTTGATGGGCTCCAGGATGCGCTTGCCTTCCACGTGGCGGTACTCGCCCTTGTTGAAGTCGCTGGCCGAGCCGAAGTACTCCTTGAACTGCTCGCCGTCCACCTCCACGGTGCGGCCGGGCGATTCTTCATGCCCGGCGAACAGCGAACCGATCATGACCATGGTGGCGCCGAAGCGGATGCTCTTGGCGATGTCGCCATGGCAGCGGATGCCGCCGTCGGCCACGATGGGCTTGGTGGCCACGCGGGCACACCACTTCAGGGCCGAGAGCTGCCAGCCGCCGGTGCCGAAGCCGGTCTTCAGCCGCGTGATGCAGACCTTGCCCGGGCCCACGCCCACCTTGGTGGCGTCCGCCCCCCAGTTCTCCAGATCGATCACCGCCTCGGGCGTGGCCACGTTGCCCGCAATCACGAAGCTGGCCGGCAGCTTCTGCTTGATGTGGGCGATCATGTCGCGCACGCTGGTGGCGTGGCCGTGGGCGATGTCGATGGTGATGTACTCAGGCACCAGGCTTTCTGCGGCCAGCCGGTCCACGGTGGCCTTGTCGTGGTCCTTCACGCCCAGCGAGATGGAGGCGTACAGACCCTTCGCCTGCATGTCCCGCACGAACTGCAGGTTGTCGATGTCGAAGCGGTGCATGACATAGAAGTACCCGTTCTGGGCCATCCAGGCGCAGATGGTCTCGTCCACCACCGTCTTCATGTTGGCCGGCACCACCGGCAGGCGGAAGCGCCGCGCGCCCAGCTCCACGCTGGTGTCGCACTGCGAGCGGCTGTCCACGCGGCACTGGCGTGGCAGCAGCAGGATGTTGTCGTAATCGAAGATTTCCATGGAACCCGGCTCCTGTGATTGACTGAACGTGTGAGCGCTTGGTCTGGCCGGTTCCGCTGCGCCGCTGCTTGCGGGCAAAAAACCGGGCGCAAGAATCTTGGGCCCGGTGCGCGATTCTAGTCCGATGGCGCCCGGCGGTCTGGAGCGCCCTTTCTACAATCAACCGATGTTTCCCGAACACGCTTCCGCACCCGCCACGCTGGTGGCCGGCCTCAACGCCGAACAGGCCGCTGCCGTCACCCTGCCGGCCGAACACGCCCTCATCCTGGCCGGTGCCGGCTCCGGCAAGACCCGGGTGCTGACCACCCGCATCGCCTGGCTGCTGCAGACCGGCCAGGTCACACCCGGCGGCGTGATGGCCGTGACCTTCACCAACAAGGCCGCCAAGGAAATGATGACCCGCCTCTCGGCCATGCTGCCGGTGAACGTGCGGGGCATGTGGATCGGCACCTTCCACGGCCTGTGCAACCGCTTCCTGCGCGCCCACCATGCCACGGCCGGCCTGCCGGCCACCTTCCAGATCCTGGACACGCAGGACCAGCTCTCGGCCATCAAGCGGCTCTGCAAGCAGTTCAATGTGGACGACGAGCGCTTTCCGCCCAAGCAGCTGCAGTGGTTCATCGCCGGCTGCAAGGAAGACGGCCAGCGCCCGCGCGACGTGGTGGCCCGCGACGAGGACACCCGCCGCAAGGTCGAGCTGTATGCGCTGTACGAAGAGCAGTGCCAGCGCGAGGGCGTGGTCGATTTCGGCGAGCTGATGCTGCGCTCCTTCGAGGTGATGCGCGACAACGACGCCATCCGCGCCCATTACCAGCGCCGCTTCCGCCACATCCTGATCGACGAGTTCCAGGACACCAACCGGCTGCAGTACGCCTGGATCAAGATGTTCTCCAGCCCGCCCATCGAGGGGTTGCCGAGCGCGGGCAACGCGGTGTTCGCCGTGGGCGACGATGACCAGAGCATCTATGCCTTCCGGGGCGCCCGCGTGGGCAACATGGCCGACTTCGTGCGCGAGTTCCGGGTGCAGCACCAGATCAAGCTGGAGCAGAACTACCGCAGCGTGAGCAACATCCTCGATTCGGCCAACCACCTGATCGGCCACAACACCGGCCGCCTGGGCAAGAACCTGCGCACCGAGGCCGGTGCCGGCGAGCCGGTGCGGGTGCACGAGGCCACCAGCGACCTGGCCGAGGCGCAGTGGATGGTCGACGAGATCCGCCAGCTGGTGGCCGACGGCATGGCCCGCCACGAGGTGGCGGTGCTCTACCGCAGCAACGCGCAGAGCCGGGTGGTGGAGACGGCCCTCTTCAATGCCGGCATGCCCTACCGCGTGTACGGCGGCCTGCGCTTCTTCGAACGGGCCGAGATCAAGCACGCGCTGGCCTACCTGCGGCTGATCGAGAACCCGCACGACGACACCAGCTTCCTGCGGGTGGTCAATTTCCCGCCGCGCGGCATCGGCGCGCGCAGCATCGAGCAGCTGCAGGACGTGGCGCGGGCCAGCGGCTGCTCGCTGCACGACGCGGTGAGCGCCGTCACCGGCCGCGCGGGTGCCGCCATCGGTGGCTTCGTGGCGCTGATGGACGTGATGCGCGAGCAGAGCGAAGGCCGCAGCCTGCGCGAGACCATCGAGCTGGTGCTGGAGCACAGCGGCCTGGTGGAACACTTCAAGACCGAACGCGAAGGCCAGGACCGGGTGGAGAACCTGCAGGAACTGGTGGCCGCGGCCGACAGCTTCGTCATGCAGGAGGGCTTCGGGCGCGAGGCGGCAGCCCTCACCCAGAGCCCGGCGAGCCAGGGTCTGGACCCGGCGCTGCCGGTGCTGGACGAACCCCTGGCACCCACCGAGGGCGCACCCGGTGTGGACGCCGACACCGGCGAGACCCTCAGCCCGCTGGCGGCTTTCCTGTCGCATGCGGCGCTGGAGTCGGGCGACAACCAGGCCCAGGCCGGCCAGGACGCGGTGCAGCTCATGACGGTGCATGCCGCCAAGGGCCTGGAGTTCGATGCGGTGTTCATCACCGGGCTCGAAGAAGGCCTGTTCCCGCACGAGAACTCGCTGAGCGACCGCGACGGCCTGGAGGAGGAGCGCCGCCTCATGTATGTGGCCATCACCCGCGCGCGTCAGCGCCTCTACCTGAGCCACTCGCAGACGCGCATGCTGCACGGCCAGACCCGCTACAACCTGCGCAGCCGCTTCTTCGACGAGCTGCCCGAGGCCTGCCTGAAATGGCTCACGCCGCCGGCACCCACCGGCTGGACCGGGGCCGGCAGCGCCGGCTGGGGCGGGCACCGGGCCATGGGGCAGGCCGGCCGCGCGCCGCAGCCCGCCTGGTCCGAGGGCTTCACCCGGGCACCGGCCGCGCGCGAGCCCGAACCCGACCGGGGCACCGACATCCGCGCCGGCATGGCGGTGTTCCACAACAAGTTCGGTGAGGGCAAGGTGCTGTCGGTGGAAGGGGCCGGCGCCGATGCCCGGGCCCAGGTGAACTTCAACCGCCATGGCACCAAGTGGCTGGCCCTGAGTGTGGCCAGGCTCACCCCCATCACCTGAACCGTGACGCCGGCATGACAGCCGGCACAAATCCTGGCGGGTTTACAGACTGTGATGTGAGTCACGGAACTTTCACGGCGGGTGACGATGCTCCCGGTGTTTCCACTCCAACCCACGAGGACACACCATGGCCCATCACCCCGTCGACGACTGCAACGACGCCCCCAACGAACACTTCCAGGACGTGCTGGAGAAGGCCCGCCTGAACCGCCGCGACATCATCCGCGGCGGTTTCGGTCTGGCCGCCCTGTCCACCGTGCCGATGCTGGCCGCCTGCGGCGGCATGGGCGACGCCGAACTGCCCTCGCTGGGCTTCAACGCCGTGGGCAAGTCGCTCGCCGACGGCGTGGTGCTGCCCGACGGCTACACCTACACCGTGGTGCATGCCACCGGTGACCGCCTCTCCACCGACGTGGCCCCGTACTCCAACCAGGGTCTGGAGACCGACGACTGGTCGCTGCGCGTGGGCGATCACCACGACGGCATGGACATCTTCTTCATCGGCCGCAACGGCCGTTACAGCGAGAAGAGCACCGACCGCGCCGTGCTGGCCGTCAACCACGAAAGCTCCGCCGACTCGCACTTCTTCCATCCGCGTGGCCAGACCACCAACGGCGTGAACGGCAAGAAGTTCAACCAGTTCGGCGGCTGGGACCAGGGCAAGCGCCCCGAGCTGGAAGTGCTCAAGGAAATCAACCACCACGGCGTGTCGGTGGCCGAGATCGAGCGCGGCAAGGACGGCCGCTGGACCTACAAGACCACCTCGACCTACAACCGCCGCATCAACGGCCAGACCCGCATGCGCATCACCGGGCCGGCCGCCCACCTGCGCGACATCCAGCAGTTCATGGTCACCCGCTACGCGCCGGACGGCAAGTTCTCGCGCGGCACCCTGAACAACTGCGGCCACGGCAAGACCCCCTGGGGCACCTACCTGGCCTGTGAAGAGAACTGGGCCGCCTATTGGTACATGCCGCCCGGCTCGGCCGATGTGGACGAGCGCACCAAGGCCTCGCGCCAGCGTTACGGCGTGATCAATGCCCCGGTGGCTACCGGTGCCGCCGTGGGTTCGCAGGGCTGGGCCTCGGTGTCCGACACCGACGACCGCTTCGCCCGCTTCAACGTGTCGGCCCCGGCCGCCACCCCGGCCGGCGACTTCCGCAACGAGCCCAACACCTTCGGCTTCAACGTCGAGATCGACCCGCTGGACCGCAAGGCCGTGCCGGCCAAGCGCGTGGCCATGGGCCGCTTCGCCCACGAGGCCGCCGTGTGCGGTCTGCCCGAAAAGGGCCAGCCGCTGGCCTTCTACATGGGCTGCGACTCCACCAACGAGTACATTTACAAGTTCGTGTCCACTGCCAAGTGGGACCCGCGCGACGTGGGCGGCGGCATGGCAGCCGGCGACAAGTACCTCAACGAGGGCAAGCTGTACGTGGCCAAGTTCAACGCCGACGGCAGCGGCCAGTGGCTGGAGCTCGACATTGCCAAGCTGCCGCCGTCCTTCGTGGTGGGTGGCCGCACCTACACCTTTGCCAACCAGGCCGACGTGCTGGTCAATGCCCGCATCGCCGCCAGCGCGGCCGGTGCCACCCGCATGGACCGCCCGGAGTGGGGCGCGGTGAACCCGGTCAACGGCGAGGTGTACTTCACCCTCACCAACAACAGCGGCCGCACCGCCACCGGCACCGATGCCGCCAACCCGCGCTCGTACACCGACAGCGATGGTCGCCTGGACGGCCGCACGCCCGGCCGTGGCAACCCCAACGGCCACATCATCCGTTTCCGCGAAGCCGCCGGCGCCTCGAACGCCACCGAGTTCACCTGGGACATCTTCCTGTTCGGTGCCGAGGACAACTCGGACGCCACCAACGTCAACCTCTCGAAGCTGACCGCCGCCAACGACTTCTCGTCGCCCGACGGCCTGTGGTTCAGCAAGTCCACCGGCATCTGCTGGATCCAGACCGACGACGGTGCCTACACCGACGAGACCAACTGCATGCTGCTGGCCGCCATTCCGGGCGAAGTGGGCGACGGTGGCGAGGTGAGCATTACCAACGTGGGGGGCACCGTGCCGCAGAAGACCTTCCTGGGTGCCACCCTGGGCGAGGCCCGCCTGCGCCGCTTCCTGGTCGGCCCCAAGGGTTGCGAGATCACCGGCCTGACCGAAGCCGACGACGGCAAGACCCTGTTCGTCAACATCCAGCACCCGGGCGAGAACACCCCGGCCATCGGCACCAGCGCCGACTACACCTTCGAGAGCACCTGGCCCTCGAACGCCGGTTACGGCCCGGGCCAGCGCCCGCGCTCGGCCACCATTGCCATCCGCCGCAAGGACGGCAAGCCGATCGGCGTGTGACGACGCCCCTGCCCCTGGCGGGGCTGGGCAACAAAAAACCCGGATCGCTGACGCGGTCCGGGTTTTTTTCTGCCTTATCGGTTCAGCGGGGCATGGCGGCCGGGTGGGCCTCGGGCCCGCGCTGCTCCATGTAGCCCCGGCCGTCCTTCACACCCGTGCGGCCGGCCACCTGCCAGGCGGTGCGCTGGCCGATCAGGCTGGCGAGGAATTCGAGTTCCTCGTCGGTGTGGTTGAGTGCCGGTGCCGGCGTGATGAAGCGGCCTTCGCGCGGTCGCACTTCGCCCCAGAACGACTGGTGGTAACTGCTGATCGACTCCACCTGCTGGCCACGCGTGGCCAGATCGACCGTGCCGTAGCAGTTGCAGAAGTAGGTGCGGTTGGCCTCGTTGGCCATGACCTCGGTGTAGACGCCGGTGCCCCGGATGCCCACGGTGAGCGTGGGCGTGACGATCTGGCGGGACACACCGCTGCCGAAGGCGCTGCCCACGGCACCGGCCAGCAGCCGTATGCCGCTGACCGTGCTCAGCGAGTTGCCACGTTCCACCCGCAGGCGGGAGTTCTGCCGCACATGGAAGGCCGCATTGCCCAGCACGAAGGTCAGGCGCGAGGCCGGTCCGCTGACGATCTCGTCCCCGGTCTGCACCGACTGCCCGGCGACCAGGCGCGCGCCATTGAGCAGCACGTCTCCCACCAGTTCCACCACATTGGACCGCTGCTGCGCCGCCGCTGCCCCCCAGCCGCCCAGGGCGACCCAGGCCGCTGCGGCCTGCAAGGTCTGACGTCTGTGGAACCACGTGATCTCGGTTTCATCGCGGCCTTGCAGGACATGCTGGGTCATGGAGAGTCTCCGGATTCAGGAGGGGGTGGTGCGGACGGGTCGGGTGCATCGGCCTGGAAGCTGTCGCGCACCGAGAACCAGATGGAGGTGTGGAACATGGCGGCCATGAGCAGCACCAGCGGGTAGAGCACGGCAGACAGGCCGCCCCCCAGGGCGCCGCCCACCAGGCCCACCAGCAGGCCGGCGATCATGAACACCGCGCCCCAGCCGATGGCGTACAGGAACAGGGCGCCCTTGTTGGCCCAGCAGGCCATGAGGCTGAAGAACAGGCTCTTGCCCGGGCTCACGCCGCGCCAGTACACCAGGGCCGGTGCGTGCCAGAAGGCCATCATCACCGGCAGGTAGACCAGCATGGCCAGCCACAGGCCGGGTTCGCTCGCCATGGCCTGCACCATCTCGGGCGTGACCTCGCCGCTGCCGGCATCGGGCAGGGTGTCGGCCGTGCCGGCCAGCAGGGCTGCGGCCACCAGCACCACCAGCAGGCCGATGGCGTACAGGCCGCCCAGCATGACCATGGCACGGGTGCGTTGCGCACCGCCCCGGAAGGCCAGCACCAGCGTGGACGGCATGGGGAATCGGCCCTGTTCGGCCTCGCGGGTGGCGGCCATCAGGCCCAGCGTGGCGGCCGGCACCAGGCCCACCGACAGGGCGGTGCCCACCAGCGGCACCAGCGACAGCACCGACACGGCGGCCATGAACATGAAGAACAGGCCGCCCATGGCCAGCGGCTGGCGGAAAAAGGTGCGGATGCCTTGGCGCACCCAGGTCAGGCCGGTGCTGGCAGGAACGATGTTGAGTTTCATGCGGTCTCGCAGGCCGGATCGAGCAGGGCGCTGACGTCGGTCAGACCGCCGTCCAGACGGCCGCGCAGCACGCGTTCGAAGTGCCCGGGGTCGTGGGGCTTGAGCAGGGCGGCCTCGCGCGGCAGGTGCAGGTCCCACAGGCGCGACAGCCAGAAGCGCAGGGCGCCGGCGCGCAGCAGGGCCGGCAGCAGCTGGCGCTCGGCGGCGCTCAGCGGCCGCACCGACTGGTAGGCCGACAGCAGCGCGGCGGCACGAGCTGCGTCGTGCAGGCCGTCGCGGGACGGGTCGGCATCGTGCGAGACACACCAGTCGTTCAGGCAGACCGCGATGTCGAACAGGAAGGTGTCGCAGCCGGCGAAGTAGAAGTCGAAGAAGCCGCAGAGCTGTTCGCCGTCGAACATGACGTTGTCGCGGAACAGGTCGGCGTGGATGGGGCCGCGCGGCAGGGCCTGCCAGGCCGGCAGCGAGGCCACATGGTTCTGGTAGGCCAGCTCCGAGCGGATCAGGGCACTCTGCCCGGGCGTGAGGAAGGGCAGCACCACCGGCACCGTCTCGTTCCACCAGGACAGGCCCCGCAGGTTGGGCTGCTGCCGGTTGAAGTCGCGGCCGGCCAGGTGCATGCGGGCCAGCATGGCGCCCACGGCGGCGCAGTGCGACGCCTGGGGGGCGAGCTCGCTGCGGCCGGCGAGCCGGTCCACCACGGCCGCCGGCTTGCCCTGCACCGTGTGCAGGATCTCGCCCTTGGCATCGGCGGCGGGGTCGGGCACCGGGATACCGCGCGAGGCCAGGTGCTTCATGAGGTGCAGGTAGAACGGCAGCTGCTCGAAGCCCAGACGCTCGAACACGGTGAGCACATGCTGCAGGGTCTGCCCGTCGCGCTCGCTGGTGACGAAGTAGTTGGTGTTCTCGATGCCGCCCTGGATGCCCTTGAGCTCGGTCAGCACGCCCAGGTTCAGCCGCTGGACCAGCGCAGCGGCTTCGTCGAAGGCGACTTCGGTGTAGACGGCCATGGTGCAGCCGCCTTCAGAAGTTCAGCAAGCGCCAGCTGCTGCGGCCGGCATTGCCGGTGGGTTTGCCGCCGGTCTCGCCGGGCAGGGCGCCGGCCGGCTGGGGAGCGATCTGGTAGGCCGGAGCGCCGTTCTTGGGGGTCACGTCGATGCTCTGCGTCTGTCCGCCCACGCGCAGTTCCTGGATTTTCGTGAGGGCGTCCTCGTTGGTGATGCGCTCGATGCGGTCGCCCGGGGCGCTGGTGGCCGCAGATCGGGGAGCGTCAGGTGCCGGTGCCACGGTCTGGGCCCCGGCGGGCAAGGCCAGCAGGGCGCCGAGCAGGGCCGGCAGGAACAGGGCGGACGGGCGTTGGGCGGGGAGGTTCGGGCGCATGCCGCATTGTAGGCAGGCGGGGGCTTTCTGCGCCGGCGCCCGGGCGAGTTGGCCCACAATGCACGGATGTCTGAAAACGCCACCCTGCTGCTGATCGACGGCTCCAGCTACCTCTACCGCGCCTTCCATGCCATGCCCGACCTGCGGGCCGTGCCGGGCGACCCGTCCAGCCCGGCCACCGGGGCCATCCGCGGCATGGTCAACATGATGCAGAGCCTGCAGAAAGAGGTGCCCGCCGCCTATGTGGCCTGCGTGTTCGACGCCTCCGGCCCCACCTTCCGCGACGAGATTTACCCCGACTACAAGGGCCACCGCAGCCCCATGCCGGACGACCTGCGGGCCCAGATTCCTCCCATCCACGAGGTGGTGCGCCTGCTGGGATTCACCGTGCTGGACGTGCCGGGCGTGGAGGCCGACGACGTCATCGGCACCCTGGCGGTGACCGCCTCGCAGCAAGGCCTCAACGTGGTCATCAGCAGCGGCGACAAGGACCTGGCCCAGCTGGTGGACGAACGCATCAGCATCATCGACACCATGAACGGCAAGAAGCGCGATCTGGCCGGGGTGCAGGCCGAGTTCGGCGTGCCGGCCCGCCTGATGATCGACTTCCAGACCCTGGTGGGCGACGCGGTGGACAACGTGCCCGGCGTGGAGAAGGTCGGTCCCAAGACGGCGGCCAAATGGCTCAACGAATACGGCTCGCTCGATGCCCTGGTGGCGCGGGCCGGCGAGATCAAGGGCGTGGCCGGCGAGAACCTGCGCAAGGCACTCGACTGGCTGCCCACCGGCCGCCAGCTGCTGACCATCAAGACCGACTGCGACCTCAATGGCTACGTGCCCGGCCTGCCCTCGCTGGAGTCCATCCGCGTCGGCCAGCCCGACACCGCCGCCCTGAAGGACTTTTACGAACGCTATGGCTTCAAGGGCCTGGCCGCCCGCACCGGCGAGAAGCTGGCGGCGGCTGCACCGACGGCCGAGCCCGGCCTGTTCGACGAACCCGTGGCCCCGCCGGCCCCGGCGCGCGAGCTGCGCTACGAGACCATCCTCACCTGGGAGGCCCTGGACGCCTGGCTGGCCCGCCTGCAGTCGGCCGAGCTGGTGGCGCTGGACACCGAGACCACGTCGCTGGACGAAATGCGCGCCACCATCGTGGGCCTTTCGTTCAGCGTGGAGCCGGGCGAGGCGGCCTATGTGCCGCTGGCCCACGAAGGCCCGGACGCCCCCGAGCAGCTGCCGCTGGACGAAGTGCTGCAGCGCCTCAAGCCCTGGCTGGAAGACCCCAGGCGCCACAAGCTGGGCCAGCACGTCAAGTACGACCGCCATGTGTTCGCCAACCACGGCATCGAGGTGCGCGGCTATGTGCACGACACCATGTTGCAGAGCTATGTGCTCGAAGTGCACAAGCCGCATGGCCTGGAGAGCCTGGCCGAGCGCCACCTGGGCCGCAAGGGCATCAGCTACGAGGCCCTGTGCGGCAAGGGCGCGCACCAGATCCCGTTCGCCCAGGTGGACGTCGCCAAGGCCGCCGAATACTCGTGCGAGGACAGCGACCAGACGCTGGACGTGCACCGCGCGCTCTGGCCCCGCCTGCAGGCCGACGAGCGCCTGCGCTTCATTTACGAACTGGAGATCGCCAGCAGCGAGGCGCTGTTCCGCATCGAGCGCAACGGCGTGCTGATCGACGCGCCGACGCTCGCCGCGCAGAGCCACGAACTGGGCCAGCGCATCGTGGCGCTGGAGCAGGAGGCCTACGAGATCGCGGGCCAGCCCTTCAACCTGGGCAGTCCCAAGCAGCTGGGCGAGATCTTCTTCGACAAGCTGGGCCTGCCGGTCATCAAGAAGACCGCCACCGGCGCCCGCAGCACCGACGAGGAAGTGCTGGAAAAGCTGGCCGAGGACTATCCGCTGCCCGCCAAGATCCTGGAGCACCGCAGCCTGTCCAAGCTCAAGGGCACCTACACCGACAAGCTGGCCCAGATGGCGCTGCCCCGCACCGGCCGGGTGCACACCCACTACGCCCAGGCGGTGGCGGTGACCGGGCGCCTGTCCAGCAACGACCCCAACCTGCAGAACATCCCCATCCGCACGCCCGAAGGCCGGCGTGTGCGCGAGGCCTTCGTGGCCCCGGCCGGCCACGTGATCGCCAGTGCCGACTATTCGCAGATCGAGCTGCGCATCATGGCCCACATCAGCGGCGACGAGGCCCTGCTGCGCGCCTTCCACGAAGGCCTGGACGTGCACCGCGCCACGGCGGCCGAGGTGTTCGGCGTGGCGGTGGGCGAGGTCAGCAGCGAGCAGCGGCGCTATGCCAAGGTCATCAACTTCGGCCTGATCTACGGCATGAGCGCCTTCGGCCTGGCCAAGGCCCTGGGCATCGACAACACCGCTGCCAAGAACTACATCCAGCGCTACTTCGAGCGCTTTGCCGGCGTGCGCCAGTACATGGAGGACACGCGCGCCCAGGCCAAGGCCCAGGGCTATGTGGAAACGGTGTTCGGCCGCCGGCTCTACCTGCCCGAGATCAACAGCCCCAACGGCCCGCGCCGCAGCGGCGCCGAGCGCGCTGCCATCAACGCGCCCATGCAGGGCACGGCGGCCGACCTGATCAAGCTCAGCATGGTGGCCGTGCAGAAGGCCCTGGACGAGCAGGGCCGGGGCACGAAGATGATCATGCAGGTGCACGACGAACTGGTGTTCGAAGTGCCCGAGGCCGAGGTGGACTGGCTGCGCACCGAAGTGCCCCGCCTCATGGCCGGCGTGGCCGCGCTCAAGGTGCCGCTGCTGGCCGAGGTGGGCGTGGGCCCCAACTGGGACCAGGCGCACTGAAGCCGACCGCATCAACGATAGGGAGACCACACATGCACGACACGTACACACACGATCTCGCCGCCCTCCTGCCCGGCCAGTCCGGCGCCGAAGGCACCACCCGCCGCACCGCGCTCAAGGCCGCGCTGGGCGTGGGCTATGCCGCAGCCGCTGCACCGCTCATGGCGCAGACGGCCATCCGCACGCCGGCCGATGGTCTGACGGTGGGCGAGGTCATGATCGACGTGGCCGGCTTCTCCATGCCGGCCTACCGCGCCGCACCGGCCGGGCGCACCGGGCTGCCGGTGGTGCTGGTGCTGTCGGAGATCTTCGGCGTGCACGAGTACATCGCCGACACGGCGCGGCGTTTCGCCCGCGCCGGGTACCTCGCCATCGCGCCGGAGCTGTTCATCCGCCAGGGCGACCCGCAGTCGTACGGCGAGATGGCCAGGCTGATCGCCGAGGTGATCAGCCAGGTGCCGGACGCTCAGGTGATGGGCGATCTGGACGCCAGCGTGCGCTGGGCCGCTGCCAACGGGGGCGATGTGTCCAGGCTGGCCGTCACCGGTTTCTGCTGGGGCGGTCGCCAGACCTGGCTGTACGCCGCTCACAACCCGCAGGTGAAGGCGGCCGTGGCCTGGTACGGCCGGCTGGTCGGCCCCACCAGTGCACTCAACCCTCGCCATCCTGTGGATGTGGCCGCGTCGCTCAAGGCACCGGTGCTGGGCCTGTACGGCGCGGCCGACACCGGCATTCCGCTGGACACGGTGGAGGCCATGAAGAAGGCCCTGGCCGCCGGCAGCCCGGCCGCGCGGCAGTCGGGCTTCGTGGTGTACCCGGACGCGCCGCACGCCTTCCATGCCGACTACCGCCCCACCTTCCGCGCCGAGCCGGCGCAGGATGGCTGGAACCGTGCGCTGGCCTGGTTCCGCCAGCACGGCGCAGCCTGACGGGCCCCGGGGCGTTCAGCCCTGAACCGGGTCGGGGCCGAGGTCGAAGCGGAACTCGGCGCCTTCGCCGCGCACGCCCTGGCCCTCGATGGTGCCGCCGTGGCGCTCCACCACGCGCCGCACCGTGGCCAGCCCGATGCCGGTGCCCTCGAACTCGCTGGGACGGTGCAGCCGCTGGAACGGCTTGAACAGCAGCCCGGCGTGGGCCATGTCGAAGCCGGCGCCGTTGTCGCGGATGAAGAAGCGCGTGCGGTCGGCCCCGTCGGTGGGCGGCAGCCGGCCGATGTGGATGACCGCGTCGCTGCGGTTGCGGGTGTACTTCAGCGCATTGCCGATCAGGTTTTCCAGCGCCACCCGCACCAGACGGGCATCGCACGACACCTGCATGTCGGGCTCGATGTCGATGGTCACCTGCCGGTCGGGGTACTTGCGCAGCTCCTCCGACGCCACATGGCGGGCCAGCTCGCTCAGGTCCAGCGGATCGCGCTGCAGCATGCCCTGGCTGACCCGGGCCAGCGCCAGCAGGTCGTTGATGATGGCACCCATGCGCTGGGTCGAGCCCACCACGCGGTGGAGCAGATCGTGGTCGTCCGCCTCCAGCCGGTCGCCGGCCTGTTCGATGAGCAGCTGGGTGAAGCCGTCGATGGAGCGCAGCGGCGCCTTGAGGTCGTGCGACACCGAATACGCGAACGCGTCCAGCTCGGCGTTGAGCCGCTCCAGTTCGGCGGTGCGGTCGCGCACCCGCTGTTCCAGCGTGGCCTGCAGGCGTTCGATGTCGCGGTCGCGCTGCAGGCGCTGCAGTTCGGCCTCGGCCCGGCTCACGAAGATGGACAGCAGGGCGCGCACGTCGTCGGTCAGGGTGGCGGGCTGGCGCCACAGCACGAACAGCACGCCCACAGGCTGGCTGTCGCCGTCGCGCAGGGCCTGTCCGGCGTAGGCCTCGTAGTGGCCGGCCACCAGGCCGCGGGCGCGCGGATAGGTGCGGGTCACGGCTTCGGGGTAGACCACCAGGCCGGTCTGCAGCATCGTGTCGGCGCACGGTGTGTCGGGCAGCTCGAAGCGGAAGTTGTCGGCATGACGACCATCGCGCCACACCGCCAGGGTCTGCATGCTGCCGTCGGGCTGGCGCTCGCAGACCACCACCGAGTCGGCCTGCACCACGCGCCCGAGCTGTTCGGTCAGTGCATGGAAGAAGGCTTCGCCGGTGGCGGCGGCCACTCCCCGTGCCACGTCGGTGAGCTGCTGGCGGTGGCGCAGCTCGGCGCTGATGTCGGTCACGGTGCTGATGATCAGCGTGTCGTCCGGGTTGTCGCCCAGCACCGACGACACCAGCACCTCGAAGGTGCTGCCGTCGCTCTTCTTGCCCAGGCACTGCATGGCATCGACCCGGCGGTCGCTGAACAGGCGGTGCACATGGCGCTCGCGGTCGAGCAGATCGACCCACAGGAAGTGGTCGGTGTGGCCGAGCACCTGGTCGCGCTGCCAGCCGTAGCAGCGTTCGAAGGCGGCGTTCACGTCCAGGATGATGCCGGTGGTGGCCGACTGCGCGACCATGGGACTGGGGCTGAGCCGGAAGATGCGGGCGAAGCGGTCGAGGTGCCGGTCGCGCTCGGCTTCGGTCTGGCGGCGCCGCTCCAGCTCCTGCAGCTGCCGGTCCAGCGCCTGCTGCGTGGCCTGCCGGCTGTGCGTGACCAGCATGGCCACCACCAGCAGGGCGGCCGACTGGGCGATCCAGGTGCGCAGACCGACGTCGAAATCCGGCACCGGCCCGAGCAGGCCGCGCATCTCGGCGGCGGTGAGGATGCCCAGGGCCATGATGCCGCACAGCGACACCACCGCCAGCGCCCGCCGCCCCAGCAGCACACCGGCCCCGGCCACGGCCCCCACGAACAGGAAGTTCACGGCGGTGCGGACCGAGCCGAACGACAGCACCGAGAGCAGGGCGGTCACCAGCACGGCGGTCACCATCATCACCGCCACCATGTCGTTGGACCAGCGCCCCTTGCGCAGCATCACGTGGGCCACGGCGCTGATGGCGGCGATGAAGGCGGCCACGACGGTCTCGCGGGTCTCGCGGGAGGCCAGCACCTGTTCCAGCACCATCACGAAACTGGCGGTCACCGCCACCATGAGGGTGAGCGTGAGCAGGGTGTTGCGCACTGCCAGCGCCTCCACCCCGGGGGCGATCACCGGCGGGCGCGGGGTCTCAGCCTTGGGCACGGGCCGTCCCCGGCGTGTTGCACCAGGCGCTCCAGCTGCCCGGGTACAGGGCAGCCCGGCCGAGCCCGGCGATTTCCATGGCCAGCAGATTGGGCACGGCGCTCACGCCGCTGCCGCACTGGTGCACCACACCGGCGGCGCTGCGGCCGGCCAGCAGCCGCTCGAATTCGGCGCGCAGCACTTCGGCCGGCTTGAAGCGGCCGTCGGGCAGCAGGTTGTCCCCGAACGGCCGGTTGAGCGCGCCCGGGATGTGGCCCGCCACCGGGTCCAGCGGCTCGGTCTCGCCCCGGAAACGGGCCGCGGCGCGGGCGTCGACCAGGGTGCGGTCGGGGCGGCCCAGCAGGGCCTGCACGTCGGCCGTCTCCAGCACCGTGGTGGCCGAGGGTCGCAGGGCGAAGTCACCTTCGGGCACGGCCGGTGCCGGGCCGCTGTCCACTGCACCACCAGCGGCCTGCCAGGCGGCCAGGCCACCGTCGAGCACCGCCACGGCCTCGTGGCCGCACCACTTGAGCATCCACCACAGCCGGCCGCTGAACATGATGCCGGCGCGGTCGAGCACCACCACCTGGGTGGCGCTGTTGACGCCCAGCCGGCGCAGCGTGGCGGCAAAGGTCTCGCGGGAGGGCAGGGGGTGGCGCCCGGCGCTCGGCGGGTGGGACTTGTCGCTCAGGTCGGTGTCGAGGTCGGCGTGCAGCGAACCGGCGATGTGCGACTGTTCGAACAGTCGCCGGCCGGCCGTGGCGTCCATCAGGTCGGCGCTGCAGTCGAGCACGCGCACATCCGCGCGGGTGTGCTGCAGCTGCTGCAGTTCGGGGGCAGAGATCAGGGTGGTGAACATGGGGCTGGGCAGAAATCCGATCGGCGAATTGTGCGACAGCCCGGGCGTCTCAGTGCTCTTCGGCGGGCGCCTGGGGCACCGCCCGGTTGCGCAGCACGGTGGCGGTGATGCCGCTGGCCACGATCAGGGTCATGCCGAGCCAGCCGATCAGGGGCAGCTGGTCGCCGAAGATGAGCAGGCTGTAGAGCGCGGCAAACACGATGCCGGCGTACTGCAGGTTGGCCACCAGCAGCGTGGCGCCGCTGGAATAGGCCCGCGTCATGCAGAGCTGCCCCAGGGCGGCCAGCACCCCGATGGGCAGCAGCCACAGGGCCGATGGCCAGTGCCACGCACTGGCCCCGGTGAACAGCATGCCCACGGCGCCCACCACCACCGCGCCCAGCGAGAAGTAGAAGACGGTGCGGCTCTCGGGTTCTCCGGCTCGGGCCAGGGCAGCCACCTGCAGGTAGGCCAGGGCGGCGAACAGCCCGGACATCAGGCCCACCAGGGAGCCCAGGGCCTGATCGCCGCTGAAGGTGGGCCGCAGCAGCATGGCCACGCCGGCAAACCCGGCCAGCACGGTGATGAACAGCGGCCCCTGCGCCCGCACCGCCGTGCCCTGCTTCTGCAGCAGCAGGGCCCCGCCCAGCAGGAAGGTGGCGATCCACACACTGCTCATGTAGTTGAGCGTCATGGCGGTGGCCAGGGGCAGCACCGCAATGGCGTAGAACCAGGCGGTCAGCGAGATGGTGCCCACGATGCTGCGCCACAGGTGCATGGCCGGCACCCGCGTGCCCAGCGAGACCCCCTGGGCACGGGCCAGGCCGACCAGGAAGACCACGCCCACCACGCCCCGGTAACAGACGATCTCGAAGCTGTTGAAGTGGCTGGAGGCGAACTTGATGCACACCCCCATGGTGGCGAAGAAGAGGGATGCCAGCACCATCCACAGGGCCTGCCGGCCCACGCCGGCAGGGGCTGTGGCGGCCACGGCGGTCAAGCGGGCACCGCCGATCCCATCTGGCGCCGGTACCACTCATGGAAGTGCTGCATGCCGTCTTCCATGGGGCTCTGGTAGGGGCCGACCTCGCTGGTGCCGCGCTGCATGAGGGCGGCGCGCCCCGCATCCATGCGCTCGGCGATCTCGTCGTCCTCCACGCAGGTCTCCATGTAGGCCGCCCGCTGGGCTTCGACGAAGTCGCGCTCGAAGGCGGCGATCTCTTCCGGGTAATAGAACTCCACCATGTTGAGCGTCTTCGTGGGGCTGATCGGGTGCAGCGTGGAGACGGTCAGCACATGCGGATACCACTCGATCATGATGTGCGGGTAGTAGGTCAGCCAGATGGCGCCGTGCTCCGGCAGCTGTCCCTGGCGGTACTGCATGAGCTGCTCGTGCCAGCGCTGGTACACCGGGCTGCCGGCCTGGCCCATCAGGTTCTGGGCGCCCACCGTCTGCACCGAGTACTCGGGGCGGAACTCCCAGCGCAGGTCCTCGCAGGTCACGAAGTTGCCCAGGCCCGGGTGGAAGGGCGCGACATGGTAGTCCTCCAGATAGACCTCGATGAAGGTCTTCCAGTTGTAGTTGCACTCGTGCAGCTCGACGTGGTCGAGCACCATGCCCTCGAAGTTCAGGGCCTGGCGCGGGCCGAGGTCGGCCAGGTCGGCGGCGATGTCGCGGCCGTTGTCCTCGAACAGCAGGCCGTTCCACTCGCGCAGCTTGTAGTTGTCCAGGTTCAGGCAGGGGTCGTGCTGGAAGTGCGGTGCCCCCAGCAGCTGGCCCGCAGGGCCGTTGCCGGCCGGCGTGGCCGAGCCGCTGTAGGTCCAGCGGTGCAGCGGGCACACGATGTGGCCGCCGGCATGGCCGGGCTGGGTCTGGTTGAGGTTGCCACGGCCCTTGAGCATGACGGCCTGCCGGTGCCGGCAGACGTTGGACACCAGCTCGATGCCCGAGGGCGTGCGCATGAGTGCCCGACCGCCGTTCTCCTGCGGCAGAGCGTGGTAGTCGCCCACTTCGGGCACCGACAAGGAGTGCCCCACATAGCGGGGCCCGCGCTGAAAGATCGTCTCCAGTTCGCGCCGGAACAGCGCCTCGTCGAAGTAACTGTGAACTGGTAGTTGGCTTGCGGCCTGCTGCAGTTGAAGACTCAAATCAGACATCGTGGTCCTGACCTAAAGACTCCCCCTATGAAGGGGCAGGTAAGCGCTGTGCTCGTCAGACGAATTCGCGCGGGGTGGGTGAAGTGGTGCGTCCCTCCGGGTGTCTGGCACCCGTCAGCAGAGAAAAAAGAGCGCGGATTGTACCCCCCGGTCCTGTGGGGGGTATGCTCGCTAAAATTGCCCTTCCGCCCCGGCGGCAGCACCCGCTGCCCCGGTGCCATTCCCCGCTCACCGGACCGTCCATGCCGAGAACCGCTTCCCCCGCCGCTGCCGCCCCGGACCTGCCCGCCACCTACGAAGCAGCGCTGGAAGAGCTGGAGCAGCTGGTGGCCCAGCTGGATGCCGGCCAGCTCCCTCTTGATCAGCTGCTGGTGCGCTACCAGCGCGGTGCCGCCCTGCTGGCCTTCTGCCGCGACCGCCTCGGTGCCGTGGAGAACCAGATCCAGGTGCTCGAAGGCCAGCAGCTCAAACCCTGGGACGGCGCGTGAACGCACCCACCCCCCTTTCTCCTGCCGCCGACTTTGCCGGCTGGCGCAGCCACCAGCAGGCGGTGGTCGAGCAGGCGCTCTCGCGCTGGGTGCCGGCCGACGCACCGGCCCGGCTCGGCGAGGCCATGCGGTATGCCGTGCTCGATGGCGGCAAGCGCCTGCGTCCGCTGCTGGTGCTGGCCACCGCCGAGGCCCTGGGTGGCCATGCCGAGGCCGCGCTGCGGGCGGCCTGCGCGGTCGAGCTCATCCACGCCTACTCCCTGGTGCACGACGACATGCCCTGCATGGACAACGATGTGCTGCGCCGGGGCAAGCCCACGGTGCATGTCCAGTTCGGCGAGGCCCAGGCCCTGCTGGCCGGTGATGCCCTGCAGGCCCTGGCCTTCGAGCTGCTGGTGCCGGGCGACGGCAGCCTGCCGCCCGAACTGTCGGCCCGCCTGTGCCGTCTGCTGGCGCTGGCCGCCGGTGCCGACGGCATGGCCGGTGGCCAGGCGGTCGACCTGGCCAGCGTGGGTGTGGCGCTCGACCAGCCCGCGCTGGAAGCCATGCACCGCCGCAAGACCGGTGCCCTGCTGCAGGCCAGCGTCACCATGGGGGCGGCCACAGCGCAGGCCACGCCGCAGCAGCAGGCCGATCTGGCCGAATACGGCGAGTGCATCGGCCTGGCCTTCCAGGTGGTCGACGACATCCTGGACGTGACCGCCGATTCCGCCACCCTGGGCAAGACCGCCGGCAAGGACGCGGCGGCCGACAAGCCCACCTTCGTGTCCCTCATGGGGCTGGCGCCGGCGCAGGCCTATGCCGATGCCGTGCTGGAACGGGCCCACCAGGCCCTGCAACGCTGTGCCCTGAAGCAGGCCGACCACCTGCATGCCCTGGCCGACTGGGTGGGGAGACGGGCCTCCTGAGGCCCGGCCCCATTCTTCCCACCACCGTCAACCGAGCGATCCGATCATGAGTTCTCTGCTGACCCACATCGATTCCCCGGCCGACCTGCGCCGCCTGGCGCGCCCGCAGCTGCCGCAGCTGGCGCAGGAACTGCGCGGCTACCTGCTGGACAGCGTGTCGCGCACCGGCGGCCACCTGAGCTCCAACCTGGGCACGGTGGAGCTCACCATTGCGCTGCACTACGTCTTCAACACGCCGGAAGACCGGCTGGTGTGGGACGTGGGCCACCAGACCTACCCGCACAAGATCCTCACCGGCCGGCGCGACCGCATGCACACCCTGCGCCAGCAGGGCGGCATCAGCGGCTTTCCGCGCCGCGACGAGAGCGAGTACGACACCTTCGGCACCGCGCACTCGTCCACCAGCATCTCGGCCGCCCTCGGCATGGCGCTGGCGGCCCGGGTCAAGGGCGAGGACCGCCGCGCCGTGGCCATCATCGGCGACGGCGCCATGACCGCCGGCATGGCCTTCGAGGCGCTCAACAACGCCGGCGTGTCCAACGGCCGGCTGCTGGTGGTGCTCAACGACAACGACATGTCGATCTCGCCACCGGTGGGCGCACTCAACCGCTACCTGGCCCAGCTCATGAGCGGCCAGTTCTATGCCGCCGCCAAGAACGTGGGCAAGCAGGTGCTCAAGGGCGCACCGCCCCTGTTCGAGCTGGCCAAGCGGCTGGAGCAGCAGGCCAAGGGCATGGTGGTGCCGGCCACGCTGTTCGAGAAGTTCGGCTTCAACTACATCGGCCCCATCGACGGCCACGACCTCGATTCGCTGGTGCCCACGCTGGAGAACATCCGCCACCTGCTGGACACCGATAGCGGCCCGCAGTTCCTGCACGTGGTCACCCGCAAGGGCCACGGCTACAAGCTGGCCGAGGCCGATCCCATTGCCTACCACGGCCCCGGCAAGTTCGACCCCTCGGTGGGTCTGGTCAAGCCGACCACCCCGCCCAAGCCCACCTTCACCCAGGTGTTCGGCCAGTGGCTGTGCGACATGGCCGCGGCCGACGAGCGCCTGATCGGCATCACGCCGGCCATGCGCGAAGGCTCGGGCATGGTGGAGTTCGAGCGCCGCTTCCCCGGCCGCTACCACGACGTGGGCATCGCCGAGCAGCACGCAGTCACCTTTGCGGCCGGCATGGCCTGCGAGGGCCTCAAGCCGGTGGTGGCCATCTATTCCACCTTCCTGCAGCGCGGCTACGACCAGCTCATCCACGACGTGGCGCTGCAGAAGCTGCCGGTGGTGTTTGCGCTCGACCGCGCCGGTCTGGTGGGCGCCGACGGCGCCACCCATGCCGGCAACTACGACATCGCCTACATCCGCTGCATCCCCAACATGAGCCTGGCCTGCCCGGCCGACGAGGCCGAGTGCCGCCAGCTGCTCACCAGCGCCTTCCAGCAGGACCATCCGGTGGCCGTGCGCTACCCGCGCGGCGCCGGTGCCGGCGTGACGCCCAGGGCCGATCTGGAACCCCTGCCGTTCGGCAAGGGCGAGATCCGCCGCCAGGGCCGCGGCATCGCCATCCTGGCCTTCGGCACCCTGCTGTACCCGGCGCTGGATGCCGGCGCGGCGCTGGGTGCCACCGTGGCCAACATGCGCTGGGCCAAGCCGCTGGATGTGGAGCTGCTGCGCGAGATCGCCCGCACCCATGCCGCCATCGTCACGGTGGAGGAGGGCTGCCTGCCGGGCGGTGCCGGTGGCGCCGTGGCCGAAGCCCTGAATGCCGACGGCATCACCCTGCCGGTGCTGCACCTGGGCCTGCCCGACGAGTTCATCGAGCACGGCGATCCGGCCAGGCTGCTGGCCGGGGTCGGGCTGGATGCCGCCGGCATCGAAGCGTCCATCCGGCAGCGCTTCGGCAGCCTGGTCGAAGGCGCTGCCGGCCTGAAGGTGGTCCGCTGAGCCGGCCGATCGGTCCCCACCAGGCGGGACAAGCTGTCACTACCCTGAACGACACGGTGGTGTCCAGGGTTTACCCGGGCGGATGCCAGCCCGGCCCTTTCTAGAATCCGCGTCTCACCCCAACAGCCCACGCGCGCCCACCCGGCCGCCGGGCATCACATCAACGGAGCATCTCACCCATGGATCGTCGTTCCATCCTCAAACACACCGGCATCGCCGGCGTGCTGGCCGCCGGCATCGCCCCGGCCGTGCATGCCCAGGCCGCCATCCGCTGGCGCCTGACTTCCAGCTTCCCCAAGGCGCTGGACACCATCCACGGCGCTGCCGACGTGTTTGCCAAGAAGGTCGGTGAAATGACCGGCGGCAAGTTCCAGGTGACGGTGCACGCCCCCGGCGAGCTGGTGCCGGCGTTCGGCGTGGTCGATGCCGTGCAGGCAGGCACCGTCGAGGCGGGCCACACCGCGCCCTACTACTACTTCGGCAAGGACGACACCTTCGCCATCGGCACCGCCATCCCCTTCGGCCTGAACAGCCGCCAGCTGACCTCCTGGTACTACGAGGGCAACGGCCTCAAGCTGTTCCGCGAGTTCTACAACCAGTACAACATCGTCAACTTCCCCGGCGGCAACACCGGCGCCCAGATGGGCGGCTGGTTCCGCAAGGAAGTCAAGACCGTGGCCGATCTCAAGGGCCTGAAGTTCCGCGTCGGCGGTTTCGCCGGCAAGGTGCTCTCCCGCATGGGCGTGGTGCCGCAGAACATCCCGGGTGGCGAGATCTACCAGGCACTGGAAAAAGGCACCATCGACGCCACCGAGTGGATCGGACCGTACGACGACGAGAAGCTGGGCTTCCAGAAGGTTGCCAAGAACTACTACTACCCGGGTTTCTGGGAAGGCGGCGCCCAGCTCGACTTCTACATCAACAAGGCCGCCTTCAATGCCTTGTCGCCCGAGAACAAGGCCATCGTCGAGATGGCCGCGTCGCACGCCCACACCACCATGCAGGCCATCTACGACGCCCGCAACCCGGCCGCCCTCAAGCGCCTGGTGGCTTCCGGCGCCAAGGTGCAGGCCTTCCCCAAGGCCATCATGGATGCCGCCTTCAAGGAAGCCATGGAGCTGTACGAAGAGCTCGGCAAGACCAACCCGAACTGGAAGAAGATCTACGGCGACTACGCGGCCTTCCGCAAGGAACAGAACCTGTGGTTCCGCTTCACCGAAGCCCAGTTCGACCGTTACATGCAGGCAGCCAAGCTGCCCTGATCTGCGCCGATCTGACGTCAAAACCCCGCTTCGGCGGGGTTTTTGCTGTCATCCGTCGGTTGGCGTCCTGCTGTCAGCCAATCCACAGTCAGGTGGGGCAGACGCTGGCTACACTGCCCGGCTATCGCTTTTTACGGAAAACGCCATGTCACTTCTGCTAAGCATTTCAGGGCTGATCGACCGGTTCAACCGGCTGGTCGGCCAACTCGCCATGTGGCTGGTGCTGGCCGCCACACTCATCAGTGCCGGCAACGCCATCGTCCGCAAGGTGCTGGGCACCAGTTCCAACAGCTGGCTCGAGATCCAGTGGTACCTCTTCGGTGCCGTCTTCATGCTGGGTGCCGGCTACGCCTTCCTGGTCAATGCCCATGTGCGCATCGACTTCGTCTCCTCCCGCTTCAGTGCCCGCACCCGCAACTGGGTGGACATCGGCGGCATCCTGCTCTTTCTGGCACCGCTGTGCTGGCTCATGATTGCCGAAGGCTGGCCGCTGTTCGAGCGTGCCTGGACCTCGGGCGAGATGTCGGGCAACGCCGGTGGCCTGATCCGCTGGCCGGTCTACCTGCTGATCCCGGCCGGCTTTGCCATCCTGCTGCTGCAGGGTTTCAGCGAACTGGTCAAGCGCGCGGCCTTCCTGCGGGGTCGGGGCCCCGACGTGCTGGCCCCCAGCGGCCCCAGCGATGAAGAGCGCCTGGCACAGGAGCTCCTGGAAGAACAGAAGCGCCTGCAAGGAGCGCAGTGATCATGGTTGAATTTCTGACTGCCCAATTCGTCCCGCTCATGTTTGCGGGCCTGCTGATGTTCCTGCTTTCGGGCTTTCCGGTGGCATTCGCACTGGCCGCCACCGGCCTGACCTTCGGCTTCCTCGGCATGGAACTCGGCCTGTTCCAGCCCACGCTGTTCCAGGTCATGCCGCAGCGGGTGTTCGCCATCATGCAGAACGACACCCTGCTGGCCATCCCGTTCTTCACGCTCATGGGCATCATCCTGGAGCGCAGCCGCATGGCCGAGGACCTGCTGTCCACCGTGGGCCAGGTGTTCGGCCCGGTGCGTGGTGGCCTGGCCGTGGCGGTGATCCTGGTGGGCGCGCTGCTGGCGGCCACCACCGGCGTGGTGGCGGCGGCCGTGATCTCGATGGGCCTGATCTCGCTGCCCATCATGCTGCGCTACGGCTACAACCGCACCATTGCCACCGGCACCATCACCGCGTCCGGCACGCTGGCGCAGGCCATTCCGCCGTCGCTGGTGCTGATCGTGCTGGCCGACCAGCTCGGCCGCTCGGTGGGCGACATGTACGCCGGTGCGCTCATCCCCGGCCTGATGCTGGTGGGCGTGTACCTGCTGTTCATCGCGGCCGTGGCCATCGTCAAGCCCGCCTGGGTGCCCGCCCTGCCGGCCGAGGCCCGCATCTACAACGAACCCAACGGCGACAGCGGCCACCGCTCGCTGCTGGTGCTGCTGGTCATCTGTGCGGCTGCCAGCTTTGCCTGGGCCGAGGTGCACGAGTCCATCATCAACGCCTGGATCGGCCGCGACATGCCGGCCCCGGGTGACGAGGTGGTCATCATGTCCATCACCGTGGGCTCCTTCCTGGCGCTGGCGCTGGCCCTGCTCAACCGCCTGTTCCGCCTGGGCCTGCTGTCGCGCCTGGCCGAGCAGGTCACCTTCGTGCTGATCCCGCCGCTGGTGCTGATCTTCCTGGTGCTGGGCACCATCTTCCTGGGCGTGGCCACGCCCACCGAAGGTGGCGCCATGGGGGCCCTGGGTGCGCTGATCATGGCCGGTGCCCGCCGCAGCCTGTCGTTTGCCCTGCTCAAGCAGGCCATGGAGAACACGACCAAGCTGGCCATCTTCGTGATGTTCATCCTGATCGGCTCCACCGTCTTCAGCTTCACCTTCAATGCGGCCGACGGTCATGTGTGGGTCGAACACCTGTTCGACAAGCTGCCGGGTGGCCAGCTGGGCTTCCTGCTGGTGGTGAACTTCCTGGTGTTCATCCTGGGCATGTTCATCGACTTCTTCGAGATCGCTTTCATCGTGGTGCCGCTGCTGGCCCCGGTGGCCGACAAGCTGGGCATCGACCTGGTGTGGTTCGGCGTGATCCTGGCCATGAACCTGCAGACCTCGTTCCTCACGCCGCCGTTCGGCTTCGCGCTGTTCTACCTGCGCAGCGTGGCCGCCCGCAGCGACTACACCGATGCGGTCACCGGCCAGCGCATCCCGGCCGTGACCACCTCGCAGATCTACAAGGGCTCGATCGCCTTCATCATCCTGCAGCTCATCATGGTGGCGGTGGTGGTGGCCTATCCGGGTCTGGTGACCGACCACATGACCAAGGCCACTGTGGTGGACGATGCCGCCGTGACCGACATGCTCAACAACATGCCGGGCCTGGAGGAAGAAGCGCCTGCCGCCGACGAACCTGCCGAAGGCGAGGAGGGCGCTGCCCCTGCCGAGGAAGAAAAAGAGGAAGACCCGGCCAAGGCCTTGCTGGAAAGCATGAAGAAGTGAGCCACGCCATGCAAGTCGACGTTCAGGTGCTCGATCCCCGCATGGCCGACCAGCTGCCGGCCTATGCCACGCCCGGCAGTGCCGGCCTGGACCTGCGGGCCTGCCTGGACGCGCCGGTGGAGCTGGCACCCAATGCCTGGCAGCTCATTCCCACCGGGCTGGCCATCCACCTGGCCGACCCGGGCTTTGCGGCCATGATCCTGCCGCGCTCCGGGCTGGGCCACAAGCACGGCATCGTGCTGGGCAATCTGGTGGGGCTGATCGACAGCGACTACCAGGGCCAGCTCATGGTGAGCGCCTGGAACCGCAGCACCGCGCCGTTCACCATCCAGCCCATGGAGCGCATCGCGCAGATGGTGATCGTGCCCGTGGTGCAGGCGCAGTTCCGGGTGGTGTCGTCCTTCAGCGCGGCCAGCGAGCGCGGCACGGGCGGCTACGGCTCCACCGGACGGGGCTGACCGGCAGGGCTCGGTGACCGGTCAGTCCGGTCAGTGCAGGGTGCGCGGCGGCGCGGATTCGTCGTCGCCGTCACCCGCAGTCGGGTCCAGGTCCATGCGGAAGAAGCCGGCACCCAGGGTGCCGCGCCCGATCTCTTCTTCGGTGGCTTCCCGCACGCTGTGGATCTTCAGCCGGATGCGCAACGCAATGCCGGCCAGCGGGTGGTTGCCATCGAGCACCACATGGTCGGGGTAGATGTCGCTCACGAAGTAGAGCCGGTCGCGCGGGGCCGACGGGTTGCAGCCCTCGGGCAGGCCCTCGAAGCCCATGCCTTCCTCGATGTTCTCCGGAAAACGTTCGCGGGGTTCCAGGAACAGCAGGCGGTCGTCGTAATCGCCGAAGGCGTCCTGCGGCTCCAGGTGCAGGTCGACCGCGTCGCCGGCGCTGTGCCCCTGCAGGGCTTCCTCGATCTTGCCCAGCAGGTCGGAGCCGCCCACCAGAAATTCCACCGGCTCGTCCAGCACGTCGAGTTCTTCGCCCAAGGTGTCCTTGAGGGTCCAGGTCAGGGCCACGACGCACTGCGGCGTGACGGTCAGGGGGTGGCGGGTGTCGCTTTTCATCCGACAATTCTCCCATGACCTCTCGCCCGTCCTCGCCCGCCACGGCCTTCACCGCCCTGCCGCTGCCCCTGCTGGGTGGCCTCAGCCCCGATCGTTTCATGCAGAAGCACTGGCAGAAGAAGCCGTTGCTGGTGCGCCAGGCCATCCCGGGCGTGCAGCCGCCGCTGGGCCGGTCGGGCCTGTTCGATCTGGCGGCGCAGCCCCAGGTGGAGTCGCGGCTGATCGTGCACGGGGAGCGTGGCTGGACGCTCAAGTCCGGTCCCCTGCAGCGCCGGGCCTTGCCGCCGCTGAAGCAACCCCGCTGGACCCTGCTGGTGCAGGGTGTGGACCTGCATGTGCCCGCCGCCCATGAGCTGCTGCAGCGCTTCCGCTTCGTGCCCGATGCCCGGCTCGACGACCTGATGATCTCGTGGGCCAGCCCGGGTGGCGGCGTGGGGCCGCACTTCGACAGCTACGACGTCTTCCTGCTGCAGGTCTCGGGCCGGCGGCGCTGGCGCATCGGACGCCAGAAGGACCTCAGCCTGCAGCCCGATGTGCCGCTGAAGATCCTGGCGCATTTCGAGCCGGAAGAAGAGTTCGTGCTGGAGCCCGGCGACATGCTGTACCTGCCGCCGCGCTGGGCCCACGACGGGGACGCCGTGGGCGAGGACTGCATGACCTGCTCCATCGGCTTTCGTGCGCCACAGCGCGGTGGTCTGGCGGCCGAGCTGCTGCAGCGCATGGCCGATGAAGTGGACGATCCCGTGCTCTACCGCGATCCGGCGCAGCCGGCCACCGACACGCCGGCCGCGCTGCCGGCCGGCTTGATGGACTTCGCCCGCGAGGGCCTGGAGCGGCTGGTGAACGACCCGCAGGGTCTGGCCTGTGCCCTGGGCGAGGTGATGACCGAGCCCAAACCCAGCACCTGGTTCGACGAGCCGCAGACCGGCTGGGTGCCGGGTGCAGTGAGGCTGGATCGGCGTACCCGCATGATGTACGACGAGCGCCATGTGTTCATCAACGGCGAGAGCTTTCGGGCCGGCGGGGCCGACGCCCGCCTCATGCGCGAGCTGGCCGACCGCCGTGCCCTGCCGGCCCATCGGGTGCAGCGGGCCAGCGCCGATGCCCAGGCCCTGATGCAGGACTGGTTCGAGGCCGGCTGGCTGCACCAGGAGCCGGCATGAGCGACACGCCGGTGCCGCCCGCCGCCGCACTGCCCGAGGGGCGCGGCAGTGGCCGCGTGGATTTCGAAGCGGCCCTGCGCAGCGGTTGGTCGGCGGCTGCCGCCCAGGGCTGGAACAGCATCGTGCTGTGCGATGCCGACTTTGCCGACTGGCCGCTGGGCGAGCGCAGCACCATCAACGCGCTGGATGCCTGGGCCCGCCGGGGGCGCACGCTGCAGATCCTGGCGCGCGACTACTCGGCGCTGCGCCGGCTGCATCCGCGCTTCGTGCAGTGGCGCACCCTGTGGTCACACCTGGTGGAGGCGCACGCCTGCCCGCATGTGGACGAGGGCGAACTGCCCAGCGTGTTCTGGACCCCTGGCTGGACGCTGGAGCGCCTGGACCGGGTGCACGGCAGCTTTGTGGCCAGCCACGCACCCCAGCGCAGGGCCTTGCTGCGTGAGCGCATCCAGGCCTGCTGGCTGCGCAGCGCGCCCGGCCTGCCGGCCACCACGCTGGGCCTGTGAGGGTCAGCGCAGGTCGTCGGCCAGCACCTTGATGATGCGCTGGGCCGAGGGCGAGGCGTCCGGCTGGCCCTGGGCATTGAGCACCGACACCGTGGTGCTGTTGTCGTTGCTGCGCACCACCACGCGGTAGCGCTCCGGCTTGGACTCGGGCGAGGAGGCACCGAACATGCGGCTGAAGAAGCCGGGTTTCTCGGTCTGCTTCATGGGCTCCACATAGCGCACGAAGTAGGTGCCTTCGGTGCGGTTGCGGTCTTCCACGGTGAAGCCGGTGCGGTCCAGCGACAGGCCCACACGGCGCCAGGCGCGGTCGAAGTTGTCGTTGAACTGCACCACCGGCACATTGTTGACCGTGGCGACCTTGGCGCTGGTGGCCACCGGGGCGCTGGCCGACAGGGCCTTGGCCTCGTTCTCGGCCACGCCCAGCTTGACCATCAGGCGGCGCAGGAACTCGGCTTCCAGCTCCGGATCGGCCGGACGCGGCTGCCACACGGTCTGGTCCTTTTCGGTGGTGGAGTAGACCTCCACCATGCCGCGGTGGGTCACGAAGATCTCGGTGCCGCCATTGGCGTTGCGCTCCAGGCGGGTGCGGAACTTGTCGCGCTCGCCGGTGGAATACAGGCTGTCGAAGATCTTGCCCAGGGCGCTGCGGATGAAGTCCTGCGGGATCTTGGCGCGGTTCTCGGCCCAGTCGGTTTCCATGATGCCCAGGGTTTCCTGGTCCAGCTCCAGCAGGAAGCCGTTTTCCTGCCAGAAGTCGCGCACCGGGCCCCACAGCTGGTTGGCCGGGCGGTCCACCACCAGCCAGCGCTGGCTGCCCGAGCGTTCGATGCGCACGTCGCCGATCTTGCTGGCGGCGGTGCCCACGGTGGCAGCGGCCGGCTTGGCCGCCTCGAAGCTGCTGGCCGACACGGCCGCCCCCGGCACGTTGTAGCGGTTCTCGCGCGAGAGCTGGGTCAGGTCGGGCGGCACGTCCAGGGTGCTGCCGCGCTGCGCGCTCTTGTAGTCGATCTTGTCTTCCTGCAGGACCGAGCATCCCGAAACGACCATGGCAGCTGCGGCCAGAAGGCCCAGGCGGGGGAGGGAGTGGCGCATCAGGTGGGAGAGGTGGGACATGGGTGGGAGGCTCGCGAACGGGAACACGGAAAGGGACGACCTGCTGGACCGGCTCAGGCGATCAGGCCGCTGCTGCGCAGCGCGTCTTCGACGCCGGGTGCCAGGTGGCGCGACATGGGCGTGAGCGGCAGGCGCATGGTCTCGCCGCACAGGCCCATGCGGGCCATGGCCCACTTGAGCGGGATCGGGTTGGCTTCGACGAACAGGTGGCGGTGCACCGGCATCAGGCGGAACTGGATCTCCATGGCGCGCTTCACATCGCCGGCCAGGGCGGCCACACACAGCTCGTGCATGGCGCGCGGCGCCACGTTGGCGGTCACGCTCACATTGCCCTGACCGCCGCACAGCATGAGCGCCACGGCGGTCGGATCGTCGCCGGAGTAGACGGCGAAGCCTTCGGGCTTCTCGCGGATGAGCCACTGGGCGCGTTCGATGTTGCCGCTGGCTTCCTTGATGCCCACGATGCCGGGGATCTGCGCCAGCCGCAGCGCGGTGTCCACCGACATGTCGGCCACGGTGCGGCCGGGCACGTTGTAGAGCACGACCGGCAGCTCGCCGGTGGCCTCGGCAATGGCCTTGAAGTGCTGGTACTGGCCTTCCTGGGTGGGCTTGTTGTAGTAGGGCACGACCTGCAGCTGGCAGTCGGCGCCCACCTTGTGCGCAAAGCGGGCCAGCTCGATGGCTTCGGCCGTGGAGTTGGCGCCGCAGCCGGCCATGATGGGCACGCGGCCCGCCGACTGTTCCACCGACACGCGGATGATCTCGCAGTGCTCTTCCACATTGACCGTGGGCGACTCGCCGGTGGTGCCGACCACGCCGATGCAGTCGGTGCCTTCGGCGATGTGCCAGTCGATCAGCTTGCGCAGGGTGGGGTAGTCGACGCTGCCGTCCTCAAGGAAGGGGGTGGCCAGGGCGACGATGCTGCCGGTGATGGGTTTCATGGCGGAAAGCGGTTGGTGTGCGGTACGTCGCCAGGCGACGGGGCCGGTCGGAGCCGGGCGGCCCCAGGGCGATCCGGCATTCTACCCAGCGGAATCCAGCCGCCGGCGCTGCCCGGCGCCGGCATCGGCAGGGTCTTCCCGCAGGGCGACGATGCGCTGCACGAAGCGTTCGGGTGAGGCAAGGAAGCCGTCTTCATAGGCCACCACCCGCAGACCCTCGCAGACCCTCAGAAGTTCGCCCGGCTGCAGCAGGAAGTCGGGTCGCGAGGGGCGGCCGATCTGCGCGTGTTCGATGCCGAAGGTCTCGTAGATCAGCACGCCGCCCGGGGCCACGCTGGCCACGATGGTGGGCAGCAGCGAGCGCCACAGGTAGTTGGTGACCACCACCCCGCCGAAGGTGCGTCCGGGCAGCGGCCAGGGGCCGTTCTCGATGTCGGCCAGCACCGCTTCGCCGACGGGGCGGATGGTGTCGATGGCGGCCGGATCGCGGTCGATGCCGGTGACCGGATGACCCAGCGAGGCCAGGTGCCGCAGGTGGCGTCCATGGCCGCAGGCCACGTCGAGCACCGGTGTACCGGCAGGGATCAGGTGGGCCCAGCGCCGCACCCACGGCGACGCGGCTTCGGTGCCATGCATCAGAAACAACTCCAGAGCTGGTCGGCCAGACGGACCATGAAGTCGGGCCGGGTGTACAGGGCCAGGGTGGCCAGCAAGGCGGCCACTGCAGCGGCTGCGATCAGCAGCCGGCTCAGCAGGGTGGCGGCCTGCAACTTCATGCCGAGGCTCCGGCCGCTTGCGGCGCGCGCGCAATCGGCGCTTCGCGCACCGGCAGGTTGATCAGGCCGGCAAAGATGCCGAGCGCGATCGAGATGTACCAGACGATGTCGTAGCTGCCGGTCTGGTCGTACAGCACGCCGCCCAGCCACACGCCCATGAAGCTGCCGATCTGGTGGCTGAAGAACACGAAGCCGCCCAGCATGGACAGGTGGGCCACGCCGAAGATCTGTGCCACCGTGGCGTTGGTGGGCGGCACGGTGGACAGCCACAGCAGGCCCATGAAGGCCGAGAAGATATAGACGCTGGTGGGCGTGAGCGGTGCCCACAGGAAGACCGCGATCACGGCGGCCCGGGCAAAGTAGATGAAGGCCAGGATGTGCTTCTTGGCCATGCGCTGGCCCAGCGAGCCGGCCATGTAGGTGCCCACCACGTTGAACAGGCCGATCAGCGCCAGGGCGTAGCTGGCCACCTGCGGCGACAGGCCGTTGTCCTTGAGGTAGCTGGGCATGTGCACGCCGATGAACACCACCTGGAAGCCGCACACGAAATAGCCCGCCATCAGCAGCTGGAAGCTGCGGTAGCCGAAGGCCTCGCGCAGGGCCTGGCCGATGGTCTGTCCGCGCTGGACCGACTGGCCGCCAGCAAAGCCGGGTTCGCGCAGGCCCCAGGCCAGGGGGGCGATCAGCAGCACGGCCACACCCAGCACCAGCAGGGCGTTCTGCCAGCCCAGCTGGGCGATCAGCGCGCCTTCCACCGGCACCATGAGGAACTGGCCGAACGAGCCGGCTGCCGCCGCCACGCCCATGGCCCACGAACGCTTCTCGGCCGGGATCTGCCGGCCGATCACACCGTAGATGACCGCGTAGGTGGTGCCGGCCTGCGCGGCGCCGATGAGCACGCCGGTGGTCAGGGCAAAGCCCAGCGGCGTGGTGGTGAGCGCCATGCCGGCCAGGCCCAGGCCGTACAGGATGGAGCCGCCCACCAGCACCCTGAACGCGCCGAAACGGTCGGCCGCCATGCCGGCAAAGATGCCGCAGAAGCCCCAGGCCAGGTTCTGGATGGCCATGGCGAAGGCGAAGTTCTCGCGCGTCCAGCCCTGGGCCTGCGTGATGGGTTGCAGCCACAGGCCGAAGCCGTGGCGGATGCCCATCGACAGGGTGACGATGAGTGCGCCGCAGGCCAGCACCTGCAGGGGGGAAAGGCGGGGGGCGGAGGTCATGCCGCGATTGTGCCGCGCCGCAGCAATCGGCGCTTGTCGCACGCGCTGCTGGCCGTATCTGGATGGATATCCAGTGTTTTGGGGCCGGCGTGCTTACAATCCGCGCCCATGGCAAACACCCCTTCGACCTATTCCGAAGGCTCCATCCGCGTCCTCAAGGGGCTGGAGCCGGTCAAGCAGCGGCCGGGCATGTACACCCGCACCGACAACCCGCTGCACATCATCCAGGAAGTGCTCGACAACGCGGCCGACGAGGCCCTGGCCGGGCATGGCAAGAAGATCAAGGTCACCCTGCACGTCGACGGTTCGGTCAGCGTGGAGGACGATGGCCGCGGCATCCCCTTCGGCCTGCACCCCGAAGAGAACGCGCCGGTGGTCGAGCTGGTGTTCACCCGGCTGCATGCCGGCGGCAAGTTCGACAAGGGCCAGGGCGGCGCCTACAGCTTCTCCGGCGGCCTGCACGGCGTGGGTGTGAGCGTGACCAACGCGCTGTCCACCCGGCTGGAGGTGACCAGCTTCCGCGACGGCCAGGTGGCCCGGCTGGCCTTTGCCGGTGGCGACGTGAGCGAGCCGCTGCAGGTGGCCCCGCGCGGCGAGGGTGACCGCAAGCAGGGCACCACGGTGCGCGCCTGGCCCGATGCGAAGTACTTCGACTCGGCAGCCTTGCCCATCGGCGAGCTCACCCACCTGCTGCGCAGCAAGGCGGTGCTGATGCCCGGCGTGCAGGTCACGCTGGTGAACGAGAAGACCAAGGACACCCAGAGCTGGCTCTACAAGGGCGGCCTGCGCGACTACCTGCAGCAGACGCTGAGCGCCGACCCGGTCATTCCGCTGTTCGAAGGCGAGGGCTATGCCGACAGCCGCGACGACAGCTTTGCCGAAGGCGAGGGCGCTGCGTGGTGCGTGGCCTTCACCGAAGACGGCGCCCCGGTGCGCGAGAGCTACGTCAACCTCATTCCCACCAGCGCCGGCGGCACCCACGACAGCGGCCTGCGCGACGGCCTGTTTCAGGCGGTCAAGGGCTTCATCGAACTGCATGCGCTGCTGCCCAAGGGCGTGAAGCTGCTGCCCGAAGATGTGTTCGCCCGCGCCTCGTATGTGCTGAGCGCCAAGGTGCTGGACCCGCAGTTCCAGGGCCAGGTGAAGGAGCGGCTGAACTCGCGCGATGCGGTGCGCCTGGTGTCGGCCTATGTGAAGCCGGCGCTCGAACTCTGGCTCAACCAGCACGTGGACTACGGCCGCAAGCTGGCCGAACTGGCCATCAAGGCGGCCCAGACCCGCCAGCGCGCCGGCCAGAAGGTGGAAAAGCGCAAGGGCAGCGGCGTGGCCGTGCTGCCCGGCAAGCTGACCGACTGCGAGAGCCGCGACATCGCCCACAACGAGGTCTTCCTGGTCGAGGGCGACTCGGCCGGCGGCAGCGCCAAGATGGGCCGCGACAAGGAATGCCAGGCCATCCTGCCGCTGCGCGGCAAGGTGCTCAACACCTGGGAGGTCGAGCGCGACCGGCTGTTCGCCAACACCGAGATCCACGACATCGCCGTGGCCATCGGCGTCGACCCTCACGGCCCGAACGACACGCCCGACCTCTCGGGTCTGCGTTACGGCAAGGTCTGCATCCTGTCGGACGCCGACGTGGACGGCTCGCACATCCAGGTGCTGCTGCTCACCCTGTTCTTCCGCCACTTTCCCAAGCTGATCGAGGCCGGCCATGTGTACGTGGCCCGCCCGCCGCTGTTCCGGGTGGACATACCGGCGCGCGGCAAGAAGCCGGCGGCCAAGGTGTACGCGCTCGACGAAGGCGAGCTGCAGTCCATCCTGGACAAGGCCGCCAAGGACGGCGTGGCGCGCGAGAAGTGCCAGATCAGCCGCTTCAAGGGCCTGGGCGAGATGAGCGCCGAACAGCTCTGGGACACCACCCTCAACCCCGACACCCGCCGGCTCATGCCGGTCACCCTGGGCGGCCGCGACTTCGCCGCCACCGAAGCCCTGATGACCCAGCTCATGGGCAAGGGTGAAGCCGCGGCCCGCCGCGACCTGATGGAACTGCATGGCGACTCGGTGGAGATCGATATCTGATGTCTGACGTGAACAACCCCGAACTGCCGCTGGCCAGCCCCGGCGAACCCGACGATTCGCTCGGCGGCTACGCGCAGCGCGCGTACCTGGAGTACGCGCTCTCGGTCGTGAAGGGCCGTGCCCTGCCCGACGTGTGCGACGGCCAGAAGCCGGTGCAGCGCCGCATCCTCTACAGCATGGACCGCATGGGCCTGGGCTTTTCCGGCGCCACGGCGGCGCGCCCGGTGAAAAGCGCCCGCGTGGTGGGTGACGTGCTCGGCCGCTTCCACCCGCACGGCGACCAGGCCGCGTACGACGCGCTGGTGCGCATGGCGCAGGACTTTTCGCAGCGCTACCCGCTGATCGACGGCCAGGGCAACTTCGGTTCGCGCGACGGCGACGGCGCCGCCGCCATGCGCTACACCGAGGCCCGGCTCTCGCGCATCACCGGCCTGCTGCTCGACGAGATCGACATGGGCACGGTGGACTTCGTGCCCAACTACGACGGCTCCACCACCGAACCGAAGCAACTGCCGGCACGCCTGCCCTTCAACCTGCTCAACGGCGCCAGCGGCATTGCCGTGGGCCTGGCCACCGAGATCCCCAGCCACAACCTGCGCGAAGTGGCCGATGCCTGCGTGGCCCTCATCAAGGACCCCAAGCTGGCCGATGACGCCCTGGCTGCCCTCATCCCCGGCCCCGACTATCCCGGTGGCGGCCAGATCATCAGCACGGCACAGGACATTGCCGATGCCTACCGCACCGGCCGCGGCAGCCTGAAGGTGCGCGCGCGCTGGAAGATCGAGGACCTGGCCCGTGGCCAGTGGCAGCTGGTGGTGACCGAGCTGCCGCCGGGCACCAGTTCGCAGAAGGTGCTGGAAGAGATCGAGGAGCTGACCAACCCCAAGGTCAAGGCCGGCAAGAAGGCCCTCACCCAGGAGCAGAACCAGCTCAAGGCCAGCGTGCTGGCGGTGCTGGACGGCGTGCGCGACGAGTCCAGCAAGGACGCGCCGGTGCGCCTGGTGTTTGAACCCAAGAGCAGCCGCATCGAGCAGTCCGAACTCATCACCCAGCTGCTGGCCCACACCAGCCTGGAAACCTCGGCGCCGATCAACCTCACCGCCATCGGCCTGGACGGCCGGCCGGTGCAGAAGTCGCTGCGCCAGATGCTGCTGGAGTGGATCAGCTTCCGCCAGACCACCATCACCCGCCGCTCGCAGCACCGGCTGGGCAAGGTGCTGGACCGCATCCACATCCTCGAAGGCCGGCAGCTGGTGCTGCTGAACATCGACGAGGTGATCGCCATCATCCGCAACAGCGACGAGCCCAAGGCTGCGCTGATCGAGCGCTTCAAGCTGTCGGACCGGCAGGCCGAGGACATCCTGGAAATCCGGCTGCGCCAGCTCGCGCGCCTGGAGGCCATCAAGATCGAGCAGGAACTGAAGGAACTGCGCGAGGAGCAGGGCAAGCTCGAAGACATCCTGGCCAACCCGTCCAGCCTGCGCCGCCTCATGGTCCGCGAGATCGAGGCCGACGCCAAGACCTTTGCCGATGCCCGCCGCACCCTCATCCAGGCCGAGAAGAAGGCCGTGGTCGAGATCAAGGTGGTGGACGAACCGGTGACGGTGGTGGTCTCCAGCAAGGGCTGGGTGCGGGCACGCACCGGCCATGGCCACGACCCGGCCAGCTTCGCCTTCAAGGCCGGTGACGGCCTGTACGGCACCTTCGAATGCCGCACGGTGGACACGCTCATCGTCATGGGCAGCAACGGGCGGGTGTACAGCGTGCCGGTGGCCAGCCTGCCCGGCGCGCGCGGCGACGGCCAGCCCATCACCACGCTGATCGATCTGGAAAGTGGCACCCAGCCGCTGCATTACTTTGCGGGCCCGGCCCAGGCGGCGCTGCTGGTCAGCAGCACCGGGGGCTACGGCTTCATCGCCACGGTGGAGAACATGGTCTCGCGCCAGAAGGGCGGCAAGTCCTTCCTGAGCCTGGGCGAGGGCGAGCAACCCTGCGCGCTGTCGCATGCGGCCTTCACCTCGGGCAGCCAGCCGCTGCTGCCGGCCACGCATGTGTGCTGCGCATCCACCGGTGGCCGCATCCTGACCTTCGAGATCGGCGAGCTGCGCCAGATGGAGAAGGGCGGTCGCGGCCTGATGCTGATCGACCTGGAGCCCAAGGACACCCTGGCCGGGGCCGCGGCCTACACCCGCAGCGTGCGCATCGACGGCATCGGGCGCGGCGGCAAGGAGCGCGACGAGACGCTGGAAATCCGCAGCCTCAACAATGCGCGAGCCCTGCGCGGCCGCAAGGGCAAGGCGGCCGATCTGGGCTTCAAGCCCACCCGCATCGCGCGGGTGGAGTGACTTTCGTGACGGGTCGGGCCGGTCAGCCGATCTCGGCGATCAGCTCGATTTCCACGCAGGCGCCCATCGGGATCTGGGCCACGCCGAAGGCGCTGCGGGCGTGGGCGCCGGCCGGGCCGAACACCTCGCCGAACAGCTCGCTGGCGCCGTTGGTGACCAGGTGCTGCTCGGTGTAGCTGCCGGTGCTGTTGACCAGGCTCATGACCTTGACGATGCGGCGCACGTCGTCCAGCGTCTTGCCGCTGGCCTGGCAGGCGGCGTGCAGCGTGCCCATGAGGTCGATGGCAATGGCGCGTGCGGCGGCCTTGCCCTGTTCGGTGGTCATGTCGGCGCCCAGCTGACCGACCCAGGCCTTGCCGTCGCGCTTGGCGATGTGGCCGCTCAGGAAGATCAGGTGGCCCGTCTGCACGAAGGGCACGTAGGCCGCTGCGGGCACGGCCACCGGCGGCAGGGTGATGCCGAGCTGGCCCAGCTTGTCGTAAACGCTCATGGGGTCTCCTTGAAAAACAGCCGGCCATTCTAGGGGGGTGCTGCCCGGGGTAAGGCCTGGCGCAGCGGGCTAGGGTCGCGTGCGCACAGCGGGGGCATGGGTCACCGGTGGCACGGGGACAGGCATGCGGACATCGGATGGGCCGGAAGATGGAGAGGTGGGTGTACCGGGCGGCGGATGGTCCCGGGTGGGGCTCGGCGCACCGGGCTGGCTGGCCCTGGGCCTGGTCTGCGGCACCGTGCTGCAGCTGCAGCAGGGGTGGCTGTGGCCGTGGCCGGCATATGGCGTTCCCGTGCTGGCGCCGCTGGTGCTGGGCCGCTGGCTCTGCCGGTGGCGCCCCGGCGTTCTGTGGCTGTTGTCCGGTTGCGTGGTCGCCTTCGGTGCCGCCGGCTGGCGCGGTCTGGAGCGCCAGGCCGATCGGCTGGCCCCCGCCTTGTGGGGGCAGGAGGTCGAGCTGGTGGGCGTGGTCGCCAGCCTGCCGGTGCGCGGGCCGCAGGGCGTGCGCTGGGTGCTGGCGGTGGAGTCGGCGCTGCACCGGGGCGAGCCGGTCCGGGTGCCGTCGCGCATCACGGTGGGCCTGTGGCAGAACGCGCGCGGTGCTGCGTCCGATCCCACCGACCCGTTGCCCGAGGTGACGGTGGGCGACCGCTGGCAGCTCTCGGTGCGGCTGCGGCCGGTGCACGGCTTGGGCAACCCGCACGGGGGTGACCGTGAACTGCATGCGTGGTCGCAGGGCATCGGTGCGCAGGGCAGCGTGCGGCCCGGTGCCCGCGCGCTGGGTCCCACCGGGCAGTACCCGCTGGAGCGCTGGCGGCAGTCCATGTCCGACCGGCTGCAGCAGCGTCTGGCGCACACCGGCCAAGGCGGCGTGCTGGCGGCGCTGGCGGTGGGCGATCAGGACGCCATCGGCGCAGACGACTGGGATCTGTTCCGCCGTACCGGTGTGGCCCACCTGATGGCCATCTCCGGTCTGCACATCACCCTGTTTGCCTGGATGGCCGTGGCCATCATCCGTCGGCTCTGGCGTGTGGCCGGGCAGCACTGGCCGGCCCTGCTGCTGCGGGCACCGGCCTCCCGCGTGGCCGATGTGGGTGGCTGGCTGTCGGCTGCGGCCTATGCGCTGGCGGCGGGCTGGGGCGTGCCGGCGCAGCGCACGGTGCTGATGCTGGCCCTGGCCTTGTGGCTGCGCCAGGGCGCGCGGCACTGGCCCTGGCCGGTGCAATGGCTGGTGGTGCTGGCGGCGGTGCTGTGCCTGGAGCCCTGGGCCTGGCTGCAGGCGGGCTTCTGGCTGAGCTTCGTGGCGGTGGGCGTGCTCATGGCCACCGACGACCGCGCCGGGCACCCCGCGCAGGGACGCGGCGCGGCGGTGCGGCGCCTGCTGCGCGAGCAGCTGGTGATCACCCTGGCCCTGGCGCCCTTGTCGCTCTGGCTGTTCGGCGAAACCTCGCTGGTGGGGCTGCTGGCCAACCTGGTGGCGATTCCGTGGGTCAGCTTCGTGGTCACCCCGCTCACCTTGCTGGGCGGACCGATCCCGCCGCTGTGGGATGCGGCGGCCTGGGCCATGGCCCCTCTGCAGGCCTTGCTGCGCTGGCTGGCGGCATCCGGCATGGCCGTGTGGTCGCGGCCGGTCTGGCCGCTGCACTGGGCCCTGGCGGCCATGGGCGGTGGCGTGCTCGCGGTGTGGCCCGGGCCGCTGCTGTGGCGCGGTGCCGGCGCGCTGATGCTGGCCTGGGCCTTGGCCTGGTCACCGGACCGGCCGGCACCCGGACAGTTTCAGGTGCTGGCGCTGGATGTGGGGCAGGGCAGCGCGGTGCTGGTGCAGACGCGCACCCATGCCCTGCTGCACGACACCGGCCCGGCCTGGGTCGGGGCCGGTGATGCAGGCGCGCGCGTGGTGGTGCCCACCCTGCGCGCGCTGGGTGTGGCGCCCGACCACGTGATGGTCAGCCATCGCGACACCGACCATGCCGGTGGCAGCGCTGCCGTGCGCGCGGCCTGGCCCGGTGCGCAGTGGTCGTCGTCCGAGCCGGCCCTGGCGCCGCTACGTTGCCTGCGTGGCCAGTCCTGGGTCTGGGACGGGGTGCGCTTCGAGGTGCTCAGCCCGCTGGCGGACGACTACGGCGACGATGGCCGCGGGCGTCTGGTCAGCAACGCCATGTCGTGCGTGTTGCGAGTGGAGGCCGCCGATGGCACCTCGGCTGTGCTCACCGGCGATGTGGATGCAGCGCGCGAGACCCGCATGGCCCTGGCCGAGCCGGACCGGCGGGTCGATCTGCTCGTGGTGCCGCACCATGGCAGCCGCACGTCCAGCAGCCCGGTGCTGCTGAATGTGTGGCGTCCGTCGGTGGCCATCGTGCAGGCCGGCTTCATGAACCGGTTCGGGCATCCGGCGCCCGATGTGGTGGAGCGTTACCGGGAGCGTTCGGTGCGCCTGGTCGACACCCCGAGCTGTGGGGCCGTGGGCTGGCGCAGCAGCGTCCCCGAGGAGGTGGAATGCGAGCGGCTGCGCCGCCCGCGTCACTGGCAGGTGCCGGTGATGCCGGCCACCCAGCGCCACAGTGCGGACGCGCCATCGTGAGCCGGCGCCATGTCGAGACCGACATCGGTGTCCATCCGAAAGCCCAGGGCCCACAGCCGGATCGACTCGATCAGCCGGTGGGCCTCGATCACGGTGGCCTGGTCGCGAGGCGTCCGGGCATCGTCGGGCAGGCCGGCCTGCAGTCCCTCCAGCTGGTCCATCAGTTCGGTCCATTGGCGCAGCCAGGTGGCCTGGGCGGTCTGCAGGCGCTGCCACGACGGCGGGCCGGGGCGGTGGCGGTGAATGAGTTCCCGGTTGGCCTGCTCCAGGGCGCAGCGGCGCATGCCGGCCACCATCTGCTGCAGCTCCAGGCAGCGTTTCTGCAGCTGCCGGTTCAGGGCCGAGGGATGGGGGGCGAGCTGCACGACCGGCGGGCGGGCCAGAAGGCTTTGCACGCAACGCAGCGGAACCGGCCGCGATCCGGGCATCGCCCCGGTACCGTCATGGCGCACCGCGGCGGCTTCAGCCAGTTCGGCGGGCAGGGTGGAGGCGAAGTTCATGGCAGGTCGGGTGGGCACGGGCGAGCCGCGGTTCTCATGGGTGACCGTGGCGGCGCACCGCATCCACCGGCCGTGACCCTCAAGTTCCCGCCGGGCGACTGGCGGCGTGTGGCCCGATACTTGCTAAGCTCGAACCCAGGAGATCGCCCCCATGAGCCGACCGATGTTTGACGAAATGAACGCCTCGCCCGCCGAGGTGCGCCAGCACTACCTGCAGTACGCCCGCTGGCTGGCGCAGCAGCCGCCCGAGGTGATGGCGGCCCGGCGGCAGGAGGCCGAGGTGATCTTCCGCCGCGTCGGCATCACCTTTGCGGTGTATGGCGCCAAGGACGAGGACGGCGCCGGCACCGAGCGCCTGATTCCCTTCGACCTGATCCCCCGGATCATCCCGGCCGACGAGTGGCGGACCATGGAGGCCGGTCTGGTGCAGCGCGTGACCGCGCTCAACCGCTTCATCCACGACGTGTACCACGGCCAGGACATCATCAAGGCCGGCATCGTCCCGGCCGACCAGGTGTTCCAGAACGCCCAGTTCCGCCCCGAGATGATGGGCGTGGACGTGCCGAGCCAGATCTACTCGCACATCGCCGGCATCGACATCGTGCGGGCCCCCAACGCCGCCGGCCAGGGCGAGTACTACGTGCTGGAGGACAACCTGCGCGTGCCCAGCGGCGTGAGCTACATGCTCGAAGACCGCAAGATGATGATGCGGCTCTTCCCCGAGCTGTTCACCGAGAACCGGGTCGCCCCGGTGGCCCATTACCCCGACCTGCTGCTGGAAACGCTGCGGGCCGTGAGCCCCGCCACCACGGCCGAGCCCACGGTCGTGGTGCTCACCCCCGGCATGTACAACAGCGCGTACTTCGAGCACGCCTTCCTGGCCCAGCAGATGGGCGTGGAACTGGTCGAGGGGCAGGACCTGTTCGTGCGCGACAACTTCGTCTACATGCGCACCACCCAGGGCCCGCGCCGGGTGGACGTGATCTACCGGCGGGTGGACGACGACTTCCTCGACCCGCTGGTGTTCCGCCCCACCTCCACCCTGGGCTGCGCCGGCCTGCTGGGTGTGTACCGCAGCGGCAACGTGACCATCTGCAATGCGGTGGGCACCGGCATCGCGGACGACAAGTCCATCTACCCGTATGTGCCGAAGATGATCGAGTTCTACCTCGGTCAGAAACCCATCCTGAGCAACGTGCCGACCTTCATGGGGCGCGACCCGGAAGACCTCAAGTACATCCTGGCCCACCTGGACGAGCTGGTGGTCAAGGAGGTGCACGGCGCCGGCGGCTACGGCATGCTGGTCGGACCGGCCAGCACCCGCGCCGAGATCGAGGCCTTCCGCGAGGCGGTGGTGGCCAACCCGGCCGGCTACATCGCCCAGCCCACGCTGAGCCTCTCGACCTGCCCCACCTATGTGGACAGCGGCATCGCCCCGCGCCACATCGACCTGCGTCCTTTCGTGCTGTCGGGTCGCGAGGTGCAGATGGTGCCCGGTGGCCTGACCCGCGTGGCCCTGAAGGAGGGCTCGCTGGTGGTGAATTCCTCGCAGGGCGGGGGCACCAAGGACACCTGGATTCTCGAAGACTGAACACCCACCGAGGCCCGCCATGCTCTCCCGCACCGCTGATCACCTGTTCTGGATGTCCCGCTACACCGAGCGGGCCGAAAACACCGCCCGCATGCTCGATGTGAACTACCAGACCGCGCTGCTGCCGCAGTCGGCCGCCGTGGCCCAGGTGGGCTGGCAGGGTCTGCTGTCCATCAGCGAGCTGCTGCCGGCCTACACCGCCAAGTACGGGCAGGACATCACCTCGCGCAACGTCATGGATTTCATGGTCCGCGACGAGTCCAACCCGTCGAGCATCGTGTCGTGCCTGCACGCGGCCCGCGAGAACGCACGGGCCGTGCGCGGCGCCCTCACCACCGAGCTGTGGGAAACCCAGAACAGCACCTGGCTCAAGCTGGCCAGCTACCTCAAGACCCGCGACTTCGAGCGCGACCCGGGTGCCTTCTTCGAGTGGGTCAAGCACCGCTCGCACCTCTCGCGCGGTGTGGCCATCGGCACCATGCTGCAGGACGAAGCGTTCCACTTCTACCGCATGGGCACCTTCCTGGAGCGTGCCGACAACACGGCCCGGTTGCTGGACGTGAAGTTCCATGCCGTGGAGAGCGACTTCTTCGGTGCCGCCAGCGAGCTCGATCAGGAATACGACTTCTACCACTGGAGCGCCATCCTGCGCTCGGTGTCCGCCTTCGAGGTCTACCGCAAGGTCTACCGCGACGTGATCTCGCCCGAGCGCGTGGCCGAACTGCTCATCCTGCGCGCCGACATGCCGCGCAGCCTGGCGGCCAGCGTGGGCGAGGTGGTCAACAACCTGTCGGTGGTGGCCAACGACCACAGCGGCGAGACCCTGCGGCGCGCCGGCAAGCTCAAGGCCGACCTGCAGTACGGTCGCATCGACGAGATCCTGGCGACCGGGCTGCACGCCTTCCTCACCCATTTCCTGGATCGGGTGAACGAACTGGGCGCCCGCATCAGCCAGGACTTCCTGGTGCCCTCGCACGGCTGAGCGTGACCCGGGCGAAGGACCTTCCCGGGTCCTTCGCCGTCTGTCGACAGCCGGGAGAACGCTTGCATCGGGCCGGTTACTCAGAGTTCGGAAACCTTCCGGATCACTGAACCTGCCTGATCGCCCATGGCCAAAGTCGCACCTCCCCTGCCTGCTGCGGTACCCCACAGAGCCCCCGAGGGCCGGTCATCGCATGCGGATGACGGTGTGCCGGGCCAGGGTCTCCCCCCGGTGCCTTCCGACAGGGGGCATCGGGAGGCCGTTCATGCCGGTGCATTCCGGGCGGTCCAGCCCCGAAGCACCGCTCCGCTGGGGCAGATCGCCCCGCCCGACAGCGGCGACCGACGCGGCGCGGCCGATCTGCCCGATCTGGGCGAACGGCTGGCGCAAGCCCGGCTCGAGTTGCCAGCCGCCCTGATCCAGGCGCATGACGACGCCATGGGAGCCCTGTTCCAGCCGGCACATGGCGGCGCGGTGTCGGGCGGCGCCTTGTCGGGTCGGGCCGTGCAGGCCGCTGCCACCCTGAACTCGCTGTACCACGGCTTTCTGGCCCGCCTGCCCGCCGGGCAGGCGGGCGCAGGCATCCGTTACCAGAAGGTGGCCTCCGCATTCATGGCCCATGCCTTGCTCATCAATCAGGTGGAGCGTACCGGCGCTCTCCCGGGTGACCTGGGTGGTTTCATGCGGGGTACCCGTCGGCTGCCGCCGTCCCGGCTGGACCGTGCCCCGTCCCGCCCTCTTTCGGGGTGACCGATCATGATCCCGTCGTGGCTGTTCGGCAGCAATGCGATCCGGTGGGAGTCGTGCATGGCGCACTTCGACCAGCACGGCATGGCCCTGCCCATTGTTCCCGACGCCCTCGAACACGCCCTGCGCAGCGGTCTGAAGGTCCAGGCATCGGGCAGCTTCGCCACAGCGGGCTGGCGGGGGCATGGCCGGTGGCAGGACCTGGTCGATGACTGGGTGCGCCGTCCTGAGCCGGTGCGTGCCTGGCTCGGTATTGCGGCCAGCCGCCAGGAACCGGTGGTCGAGGTGTCCATGGTCACGCCGTCGCTGGGCGTTTTCATGCGCCATCGGTGGAGCCGGTCACAGGATGACGCCATGGAGCGCCTCAGGGTCGGTGAGGCGCACCGATCAGCGGCCCAGCTGTTGTGGGATGCCGAAAAACTGGTGCGGCTGGGCCGATGGCCCTCCGGTCAACGGCTGTTGCTGATCGACGATGACCTGGACCTGGCCCGCTGGGGGTGGCTGGACGGTGCCTCGGACCCGTCCGACACCGTTGTCCCCGACATCCGCGTCATGAAGGTCAGCCACTCGATGTACCTCGAAGTCATGTCCGTGATGGATGGCCTGCACCACGGAACGCCTGAGGCACTGGTTCATCGATTCCTGGCAAGTTCTCATCGAAGGGACATCCCGTGCAAGCACCCGTAGAAGCCCATGCCCTCATCTCTGCGCTGGGGCAGGCCCTGGGCGAGGCCTCGTTGCAGATGGACGAGGAAGGACTGGCCTTCCTGCCGCTCAGCAACGAGTTCTTCCTGCATCTGCAGGCCGATCCGGAGCGCCAGTGCTTCATCGGTTTTGCCGTGGTGGGATCGTTGCCGGTTCAGCCGCCGGTGTCGCTGCTCAAGCAGCTGCTGCAGGCCAACCGCTTCTGGCGCGAGACCGGTGGAGCCACCCTTAGCCTGGACGAGGAACAGCCCCCCAGGCTGGTGCTGGCAGACCGCTACGACTGGCCCGGCCTGGATCCCGAGGACTTCATCGAGAAGATCAACCAGTTCATCGACGTGCTGCACGAGGCGCGCTCCTGGATGGATGCGCCGGCCGAAGATGCCCGGGCCGACTGGCAACCTTCAACCCTGGGCCACTCCCTGGCCTGAACCTCCCTCCATCGCCTGCATTCACCGGAGCCTGCGCATGTCCACCGAATACCCTGTCGACCAGTGGATCACCGAGCTGGGGCGGCACTACAGCATCGAACAGCTCCGCCTCAACGAACAGGGGATCCTGGCGCTGGCCATCGGCGACGGTCTGTCGGTCCACATGCAGGCCATCGCTGCCAGCGAAACCCTGGTGTTCTACGCGTCCGTGGTGGTCATGTCGGACCCTTTGCCGCCCGATCTGCTGGTCGCCCTGCTGCAGGCCAACCGTTTCTGGCACGAGACCGGCGGAGCGACGCTCAGCCTGGACGACCAGACCCCGCCCCGGGTCATCCTGGCCCAGTCGGTGCGCTTCCAGGATCTCGACACGCCCCGGTTGATCGACGCCTTCGAGAACTTTGCCGGCGCCCTGCAGGCCATGCATGAATGGCTGGCGCCCGAGATCCCGGTGGACCGCACGCAGGTGGATTCACCCGCTTTCATGCAGCGCGCCTGAAGCAGCAGGCAGAATCGGGGTCCGCCGAGACCCCGAGATGACACTGCACATCGATCACACCACCCATTACCGCTACAGCCAGCCGCTGCTGCACAGCGTGCACACGCTGCATCTGTGGCCGGTCAGCGGGCCCTGCCAGGAGGTGGTGGACTGGTCGGTGCAGGTGCCGGGCCACCTGCACGAACAACCCCGGATCATGGGCAACCGGGTCCACGCCTTCACCCTTCGGGCCAGCCCCGATCTGCGAGACATCCGCATCCGCGCCAGTGGCCGTGTCCGTCCCCTCGGCGTGGCGCGTTTTCAGGACGATTCCGGCATCCCGCCCGCCTTCTTTCGCCACGCCTCGCCACTGGCCGAGCCGCATGAGCGCATGACCGCATGGGCTCGGAGCCTGCTGGGCATCGAGCGCGATGCACCGCCCGACGAAGCCTTGCTGATGCAGCTGCTGCGCGCGGTGAGCGGACATGTGCGTTACCGGCCCGGCAACACCGGCGTGGAGACCACAGCCCTCGAGGCCTTCGACTGGGGTCTGGGCGTGTGCCAGGACCAGGCCCACGTGATGGTGGCCCTCTGCCGGGGCCTGGGTTGGGCGGCCCGCTATGTCAGCGGCTACTTCCATGCGGTCAACGAACCCGAGCTGGCCAGCCACGCCTGGGTCGATGTGTGCCTGAACGAGCACACCGCCGAGTGGTGGAGCCTGGACGTGACCCACGCCTGTCCCACCGATGCGCGCCACGTGCGGCTGGCCGCCGGCACCGACTACATCGGCTGCATGCCGGTGCGCGGTCTTCGGCGCGGTGGTGGCGAAGAGTCCATGGATGTGCAGATCCGCATTGCGGCGCAAGCCGATTCCCCCTGAGGAGAGATGTCGATGACCTGGTTGATCGTGGGACTGGTGCTGTTTCTGGGTGTGCATTCGGTGTCCATCGTGGCACCTATGGCGCGTGACCGCTGGGCGGGTGCGCTGGGCGAGAACGGCTGGAAGGGCCTGTATTCCGTGCTGTCCCTGGCCGGACTGGTGCTGATCGCCATGGGGTACGGCGCGGCCCGCGAAGCGCCGGTGATCCTGTACACGCCGCCGGCCGGGCTGCGCCACCTGGCCGCATTGCTGATGCTGCCGGTCTTCATCCTGCTGTTGGCGGCCTATCTGCCGGGGCGCATCCAGCGGGCGGCCCGGCATCCCATGCTGGCCGCCGTGAAGTTCTGGGCCCTGGCCCATCTGCTGGCCAACGGCTCCCTGGCCGATGTGCTGCTGTTCGGCGGTTTCCTCGCCTGGGCCGTGGCGGACCGTATCTCGGTCAAGCGCCGTGCGGCGGCCGGCCTGCGGGTGGGACCGCCCTTGAAACTTTCCGGGCCGGACCGTGATCTGTGGGCTGTCATCGGCGGTCTGCTGGTGTACGGTGTGTTTGCCGGCTGGGCCCATGGCGCGTTGTTCGGGGTGCGGCCTTTCGGAGGTTGACGGACATGGGCGCACTCTGGCGCACAGGAATCGGATCGTGGTGCGTGGCCGCATCGGCCCTGGGCATCGGGTGGTGGCCGGCGGCTGCATCGGCCACCGGTGTGCGGCTGGAGCCGGTGGCGCAGGGCCTGCAGAACCCCTGGGCCATGGCCTCCATCGGCGAGGGTCGCTGGCTGGTCACCGAGCGGCCGGGACGCATGCGGGTGGTGGAGCCCGATGGCCGTCTGGGTGAGCCGCTGGCGGGCGTGCCGGCCGTGGCAGCGGTCGGTCAGGGCGGGCTGCTCGACGTCATCACCGACCGCGACTTTCCCCGCAACCGACGCGTGCACTTCTGTTACGCCGAACCCGGTGCCGGCGGCAATTCCACCGCCATGGCCAGTGCGGTGCTGGCGCCCGATCGGCGTTCGCTGCAGGACCTGCGGGTGGTGTTCCGCCAGACGCCCAAGGTGGATAGCCGGCTGCACTTCGGCTGCCGCATCGTCCAGGCCGGCGATGGCAGCCTGTTCCTGACGCTGGGAGACCGCTACCACCGCATGCAGGACGCGCAGACCCTGGACAACCACCATGGCAAGGTGGTGCGGGTGCGGCCCGATGGCGCCGCGCACGTCGACAACCCCTTTGCCCGACCGTCCGGCCCGCCATCGGGCGCACTGCCCGAGATCTACAGCCTGGGCCACCGCAACCCGCAAGGCGCCGCTCTGGGGCCGGACGGCGCGCTGTGGCTGGTGGAGCACGGCCCGCAAGGGGGCGACGAGGTCAACCGCATCGTGGCCGGTCGCAATTACGGCTGGCCGGTCATCACCTACGGCGAGAACTATGGCGGCGGCGCCATCGGCGAAGGCATCACGGCACGGGCCGGTCTGGAGCAGCCGTTGAAGCACTGGACGCCATCCATCGCGCCCTCCGGCATGGTCTGGCTGCGCAGCGACCGCTACGGCCCGTCCTGGCAGAACAGCCTGTTCGTGGGATCGCTGAAGTTCCGCTACCTGTCGCGGCTGGTGTTCGAACAAGGTCGGTTCGTGCGGGAAGAGCGGCTCCTGCCGGAGATCGGTGCCCGCGTCCGCGACGTGCGCGAAGGACCTGACGGGCTGCTGTACCTGCTCACGGACGATGCCAACGGACGGCTGCTGAGGGTGGTGCCCGGCGCCTGAGACAAGGCCTCGCTCCGGCCTGACAGTGTGGGTCAGCGGGTCAGCCAGCGCCGCGCCAGGTGGCTGCCTGCATCCACCACCGCCACCATGAGCAGCATGGCGCCCAGGATGGTGGCGGTCTTGCCCATCTGGAACAGGCCCATGTGGAAGGACAGCAGCTGGCCCAGACCGCCGGCGCCCACCACGCCCAGCACGGCCGCGGCGCGGATGTTGTTCTCCCAGCGGTAGAGCGTGTAGCTCATGAGCTGCGGCAGCACCTGGGGCAGTGTGGCGTACAGGAACACCCGCAGAGGGCCGACCCCTTGCACCCGCAAGGCATCGCCCGGGCCGGGCGGGGCGTTCTCGATGGCTTCGGCGAACAGGCGGCCCAGCACGCCACTGGTGTGCAGCGCCAGCGCCAGGGTCCCGGCGAACGGTCCCAGGCCGGCGCTGATGAGCAGCAGTGCGGCCCACACCAGCTCAGGGATGCTGCGCAGCGCATTGAGCAGCCAGCGCGTGGGCAGGCGGCCCCAGGCGCGGTCGCCGGTGTGCAGCCGGCTGGCCGGCAGGGCCAGCGCCAGCCCCAGCGCGGCCGCCAGGCCGGTGCCCAGGGCCGACATGGCCAGGGTTTCCCAGGCGCCCACGCCGACCTTGGTCAGGAATTCGGGCGACAGGTCGGGCGGGAAGAACTCGCCCACGAAGCGGCCCATGCTGCGGGCGGCTTCCATCGACAGGAACTGCCCCCACTGCAGATCGAGCGACCAGAAGCTGGCCACCACCAGCACCAGCAGCCCGGTGGTGAACCAGCAGGCCTTGCAGCGCGCCTGCCACAGGGGCGGCGGCAGCCGGTAGGGCTGGTTGGCGGCGCGGGGTTTCGGCGCGTTCATGGCTTGTTCCACTCAGCCCAGGCTGCGGCGCAGGGCACTGCTGGCCCGGTCGGCCAGGGCCACCAGGCCCATGAAGACCAGCAGCATCAGCGCCACTTCGCCACCGTTGAACATCTTCATGGAGTTGTCCAGCTGCTGACCCAGCCCGCCGGCTCCCACGAAACCCAGCACCACCGAAGAGCGGATGGCGCACTCCCAGCGGTAGACCGTGTAGCTGGTGAGCTCGGCCGCGTTGTTGGGCAGCAGGCCATAGAAGAAGGCCTGCAGCCGCCCGGCGCCGTTGCGCAGCAGGGTCTGTGTGGGGTGGGCCTCGCCGCTTTCCAGGATTTCGCCATACACCTTGCCCAGCATGCCGCCGTAGGTGAGGGCAATGGCCAGCACGCCGGCGGTGGGGCCCAGGCCCACCACCCGCACGAACACCAGCGCCCACACCAGCTCGGGGATGCTGCGCAGCACGATGAGCGTCCAGCGCACCAGCTGGCGCATCAGTGCAGGCAGCCGGTTCATGCGGCCCGACAGCGCCGAGACCGACAGCACCCGGGTGGACAGCAGGGTGAGCGGGATGGCGATCACCAGCGCCAGCGTGACGCCGGCCGTGGCCATGGCCACGGTGCGCCAGGTCTCGCGGGCCACCAGCCACAGGAATTCGCCGCTGGTGTTGAGTGGCCAGAAGCTGGCCAGAAAGGTGCCGGTGACCTTGAGGTTGCGGGGCTCCAGCAGCACCCAGGGCTTGAATTCGGTGGCCACGCCCAGCGGCCACAGCACCACCAGCAGCGCACCCATCCAGAACAACCGGCCCAGCCAGGCCGGGTCGCGGTGGGGTGTGCCGGGGTGCGGGTTGACCAGGGTGTTCATGCGCGGGCGTCCGATTGGCCGGGCCTCAGCGGCAATGCATGACCACCGGCTGCGGACCGTCATGGCCCGGCTCGGGCAGGCCGGGTGCGGGTGCCTGCAGCTCGTGCTCGAACTGCGCATACAGCGCGGCCAGGCGCTGCGGCGTGACCTCGGCCGAGGGCAGGTCGAACGCCACCTCGCCATCGCGCAGGCCGATGATGCGCGGGAAGTGCGCCAGCGCCACATCCACCTGGTGCAGCGTGGCCACCAGCGTGGCCCGGCGATCGCGGGCGCTGTTCACCAGCGTGTCGATGGCCAGGCGCGAACGCGATGGATCGAGTGCCGACAGCGGCTCGTCGATCAGCCACAGCCGGGCCGGCGAGAGCAGGGCGCGCGCCAGACCGACCCGCTGGCGTTCGCCGCCCGAGAGGCGGTCGACCCGGGCGAACAGCTTGTCGGCCAGGTCGAAACGGTCGAGTGCGTCGTGGGCCGCAGGAATGTCGGACGGGTAGAGCAGCGAACGCAGGCTGGCCAGCAGGCCCATGGCCGGCAGGCGACCGGCCAGCACGGCGGTCACCACGCGCTGGCGCGGCGGCAGCGGCGGCACCTGGGGCGCCAGGAACAGCTGACCCCGCAGGCGCTGCAGATCGGCCACCGGCAGCTGCCAGGGCGAGGCGCCGTCGAAGTGCAGCACACCCGCGCTGGGCTGGAGGGCGCAGGCCAGCAGTTGCAGCAGGGTGGTCTTGCCGGCACCCGAGGGACCGATGACCGCCACCTGCTCGCCCGCTGCGATGCGCAGCCGCAGGCCGCGCAAGGCCGGCCGCGCACCCGCCTGCGCCGCCGGGTGGCGCGCGGCCAGGTCGATCAGCTCGATGTCCACGGGTACCCCGCCAGGCGTCAGAGCAGGCCGGCGCTGCGGGCGGCGGTTTCCAGGCCCTTGTAGTTCTCGGGCCGGGTCTCGAGGTAGCGGGTGGCGCGGTTGAGCTTGAGGATCTCGGCCTGCTCGGGCACGGCAGGGTTCAGGCCGATGAGGGCGGCCTTGATCTTCTCGCGCAGGGCGGCCGGCATGTCGGCATGCACCGACCAGTTGTAGTTGAAATAGCCGGGGGTGGTGTAGAACACGTCGACCGCCTTGGTGTCGACCTTGTTCTCGCCCACGAACTTGCGCCACACGGTGATGTCGAGCGCGGCGGCGTCCACCTTGCCGCTGACCACCGAGGCGATGGTGGCGTCGTGTGCGCCGCTGTAGGCGATGCGGGCGAAGTCCTTCTCGGGGTTGATGTTGGCCTGCAGCAGGAAGCTGCGCGGCATCAGGTGGCCGGAGGTGCTGCTCTGCGAGCCGAAGGACACCTGCTTGCCCTTCATGTCGGCCAGCGTCTTGATGCCCGAATCGGTCTTGGCGATGAACACCGACTGGAACTTGGTGTCTTCCTCGCGCTGGGCAATCGGGATGATCTTGCCGCCCGAGCGCAGGTTGGCCTGCACATGGGTGAAGCCGCCGAACCAGACCAGGTCGACCTTCTTGTTGACCAGCGCCTCCACGGCGGCCGGGTAGTCGCTCACCGGGGTGAACTCCACCTTCATGCCCAGCTGTTTTTCCAGGTAGGTGGCCAGCGGCGTGAACTTGCGGATCTGCTCGGTGGCAGCTTCTTCGGGGATGGTGGTCACGCGCAGGGTCTGGGCGTGCACGGTGGCGGCGGTGGCCAGCAGGGCCAGCGAGGCGAGGCTGCGGCGCAGCAGGGAGGCGAGGGTCATGGTGTTTCCAGGCAAAGGGTGAAAACTCGGGATGGGGGCGGCCGGATCAAGAGCGGCCGGGGCGTATTAGAACCGCATTGGCGACGGCCTGAAGTCCCGGGGCTTTCACCCCGGCGACGCCGCGGTCGGCACGGGCGCCGGACAATCGGCGACCGATGCGCCCATCCCTTGTCCTCGTCACGCCGGCCCTGGCCGATGCCAACAACGGCAACTGGCAGACCGCCCGGCGCTGGTCGCGCATGCTGGCGGCCGACTGGCGCGTGACCCTGGCCAAGGCCTGGGCGCCCTCTGCACCGGCCCCCGATGCCCTGCTGGCCCTGCACGCCCGGCGCTCGGCCGACAGCGTGGCCGCCTGGGCGCAGCACCACCCGGACCGCCCGCTGGTGCTGGCCCTGACCGGCACCGACCTGTACCGCGACATCGTGGTGGATGGCTCGGCCCAGGCGTCGCTGCGCGCCGCCCACCGCCTGATCGTGCTGCAGGACCAGGCCCCCCTGAGCCTGCCCCAGGGGTTGCGTGACCGCTGCCATGTGGTGCTGCAGTCGTGCACCGCCCGCCGCACCCTGCCCAAGTCGGCCGACCGCCTGCGGGTGGTGGCGGTCGGCCATCTGCGGGACGAGAAGGACCCCACCACGCTCATGGCCGCCGCGCGCCGGCTGCACCCCGACGAGGGCATCCTCATCGACCACATCGGTGCCGCCCTGGACCCGGCCCTGGGCGAGGCCGCTGCCCGCACCGTGGCCGACTGCCCGCACTACCGCTGGCTGGGAGCCCTGCCGCACGGCCGCACCCGCGACCGCATCCAGCGGGCCCACCTGCTGGTGCACCCCAGCCGCATGGAAGGCGGTGCCCACGTCATCATGGAGGCGGTGCGCAGCGGCACGCCGGTGCTGGCCTCGCGCATGGACGGCAATGTGGGCATGCTGGGCACCGGCTACAGCGGCTACTTTCCGGTGGGCGATGCGGCGGCGCTGGCCGATGCGCTGCGCGCGCTGCGCCGCAGCCAGCACGGCCCGGCCGACCTGACCCTGCGCGACCTGCAAGCACAATGCGAACTGCGGGCGCCGCTGTTCGATCCCGCCTCCGAGCGGACCGCCCTGCGGCGTGCGCTCGATTTCACCGATTCACCCCTGCTGCCTTCCGCTGGAGCCCCGACATGACCACCGCCCGCCCTGCACAACCCCGTCTCACCAGCCTCTCGCACGGCGGCGGCTGTGGCTGCAAGATCGCCCCCGGCGTGCTGAGCGAGATCCTCAAGGGCACGGCAGCCATGCCCATCCCGAAGGAGCTGCTGGTGGGCATCGAGACCGCCGACGACGCCGCGGTCTACCAGCTCAACGACGAGCAGGCGCTGATCGCCACCACCGACTTCTTCATGCCCATCGTCGACGACCCGTACGACTTCGGGCGCATCGCCGCCACCAATGCCATCAGCGATGTGTACGCCATGGGCGGCACACCCATCATGGCGCTGGCCCTGGTGGGCATGCCGATTTCGGTGCTGTCCACCGACACCATCGGCCGCATCCTGGCCGGCGGGCAGGACGTGTGCCGTGCCGCCGGCATCCCGATCGCGGGCGGCCACACCATCGATTCGGTCGAACCCATCTATGGCCTGGTCGCGCTGGGCCTGGTGCACCCCAAGCGCGTCAAGCGCAACGCCGACGCCCGCGTGGGCGACCGCCTGGTGCTGGGCAAACCGGTGGGGGTGGGCGTGCTGTCGGCCGCGCTCAAGAAGGACCGGCTCGATGCCGAGGGCTATGCCCGCATGATCGAGAACACCACCCGCCTCAACACGCCCGGCCCCGATCTGGCGGCCATGCCGGGCGTGCACGCCCTGACCGACATCACCGGCTTCGGCCTGGCCGGCCACGCACTGGAGATGGCGCGCGGCGCCAACGCCGCGGTGCACATGGACATGGCCCGCGTGCCGCTGCTGCCCGGCGTGCGTGAACTGGCGGCGGCCGGCATGGTCACCGGCGCCTCGGGCCGCAACTGGGCGGCCTACGGCCACGAGGTGCGGCTGGGTGGCGCCCTGCAGCCGGTCGATCAGGCCCTGCTGTCCGACCCGCAGACCAGCGGCGGCCTGCTGGTGTCGTGCGATGCGGCCTCGGTGGACGAGGTGCTGGCCGTCTTCCGCCGCCATGGATTTGCCGACGCGGCCGAGGTGGGCTCCATCGTCGCGGCCGACGCCGGCGGCATCCGCCTCACGGTGGAGTGAGCCATGGCCGCGCATGACGACATCCGCGTCCTGGCCTTCGACATCTTCGGCACCGTGGTCGACTGGCACGGCAGCATCGTGCGCGAGATGCGGTCGCTGCACCCGCAGGTCGATGCCGATGCCTTCGCCCTGGCCTGGCGCGCCGGCTACCAGCCCGCCATGCAGCGGGTGCGTTCGGGCCAGCAGGGCTGGACCCGCATCGACGAACTGCACCGCCAGATCCTCGACGACATCCTGCCGCGCTTCGGGCTGGCCCATCTGGACGACGCAGCGCGCGCCCACCTCAACCGCGTGTGGCACCGGCTGGATGCCTGGCCCGACAGCGTGGCCGGCCTGCACCGGCTCAAGTCGCGGTTCGTCATCACCTCGCTGTCCAACGGCAACATCGGCCTGCTCACGAACATGGCCAAGCGCGCCGGCCTGCCCTGGGACTGTGTGCTCTCGGCCGAGGTGTTCCGCGCCTACAAGCCCGATCCGCGCACCTACCTGGGCGTGGCCGAGACCTTCGATCTGGCACCTTCGCAGGTGATGCTGGTGGCCGCGCACCAGGACGATCTGGCCGCTGCGCGCGCCTGCGGCCTGGCCACGGCCTACATCGAGCGCCCGCTGGAGTTCGGCGCCGCCCACATCAAGGACGTGTCGCCCGATGCGGCCAACACGCTGCACGCGCGCGACCTGCAGCACCTGGCCGATCAGCTCGGCTGCTGAGGCCGGCGATAACGCTGCACGAAGGCCCGGTCGATCCGGTCCTTCCAGCGCCAGACCCAGCGCCCGCCCGCTGCCAGCGGCCCCCAGCTGGCCACGGCAAACCCGGTCCCGCACGACAGCAGGTTGAGCGTGTACTGGGGCGGCCAGTGCGGCTGCAGCGGTTGGCCCAGGGCGGCGCGCCGCAGGTTGTTCGCCAGCGCCGGGCCGGCACGCACCGCGTGCACGCCGCTGCGCGGGTAGACGTGATCGGCGCGGTCGGCCACATCGCCCGCCGCGAACACCTCGGGGTGGCTGGTGCTCTGCAGGAAGCGGTTGATGGCCACATGGCCTGGAGCGTCCTGGGGCCCCAGCGCCAGCCCGCTGTCCTGCAGCCACGCCGGTGCATGGCTGCCGGTGGCCAGCAGGGCCAGATGGCACACCAGCGAGCCGGCCGGGCCCATGTGCACCGCCTGCACATCCACACCGGTGCAGGCAAAGGGCAGCACCGTGATGCCCTGCCGGTGCAGTTGCCGCAGGATGCGGCGTCGCACGCTGCCCGGGTAGCCTGGCGCCACCGGGCCACCCCCGGTCAGCAGCGACAACCGGGCGCCCCGCACCCCTGCTGCGGCCAGTCCCTGGCGGGCGGCACACACCAGCTCGATGCCCGCTGCGCCACCGCCGATCACCGCCACGGACACCGCTTCGGCCGGGTCCAGCCGCAGCCGCTGCACCGCCGCCGACCAGCCATCGACCAGACCTTCGATGGGCCGCACCGGCAAGGCATGGCGCGATGCGCCGGGCATGCGGGCTTCCAGCGCGGCCGCGTCCATCACGCCGCCGGTGTCGATGGACAACAGGTCGTAGTCCCGCAGAGCGGCGGCGCCATCGGCGGCCTCGGTGATCCGCACCTGGCGCTGCTGCGCGTCGATGCCGGTGCAGCGCCCGGGCAGCCAGCGCACACCGGCCGCCTGCGCCAGCGGGGGCAGGGCGATGCGGCAGTCCTCGGCCCGGTAATGCCCGGCGATCAGGCCCGGCACCATGCCGCTGTAGGTGAGGTGAGGTGTGGGCGAGACCAGGGTGATGTCCCAGCCGACCCAGGGGCTCTTTGCCATGTCGGCCAGCACCGCCAGGTGGGCATGCCCGCCCCCCAGCAACACCAGTCGGCGCGCGGTGGTCATCGGGGGTCGTTGGCCTGCCAGCGCAGGTCGGCCACCCAGCCCAGGCTCTTGCTGCCGGTGTTGTCGCTGTCGGCCCCGATCACGATGCGGGTGATGCGCGGCAGCGGCGCGTCCGGCGACTGCTCTTCGCCGAACAGGGCCAGAAAGTCCCGTCCCAGGTCGCGCGATTCGGTGATCCAGCGGGACAGAGGCGCGCTGCGGCCCTGCAGGGTGATGAAGCGCACCCGGCGGGTGTAGGGGTTGGCCGACTGCATCGGGGCCTGGTAGGTGCTGTCCCACACGTAGCACACGGTGGCGGTGGGCAGGTCTTCGCCGCTCATGCTGCGGGCCATGCGCAGCAGCTGGCGTTCCAGAAAGGGCACCTGGTCCATGGGGTGGTCGAAGAAGGCGCACACCTTGAGCGCCGCGTCGTCACCGCCGCGGGTGAGGATGTCGGGGGCCGCCGTGCCGCCCACCAGGGGCTGATCGAGCCGCCAGCGCCAGGCCAGGCGCAGGGTGGGCATGACGCTGCCCGGCAAGGTGTGCACCAGGGTGCCGTAGGAGGCGTCGGTGCTCACCCGGATGCCGTCGTGGCCATCCACCTGGCCGGGATCGAAGGCGGTCAGCGGCACCTGGCGTTGCCGGGCGGGCAGACCCACCACGCGCCAGTCGGGCCCCAGCATGCCGGAATGGCCCAGCAGCCGGGGCAGGGGCGTGGGCAGTGCGCCGGAGGCTTCCTGCGCCTGTGCCGTCGGCACGCACTGCAGCAGCAGTGCGGTCAGCCAGATCTGGCAGGGCAGCCGGGGTATTGATCGCATCGTGGGGGCGTCCTCCTGAGCAGCGGCGGCAATGGTAACGCGAGGGGGCAGGGTATCAGCCCCGGCGCCAGGCGTGGTAGCGCTCCAGCCAGCGCAGCACGCCCCGGGGGGCATGGGCACGCCGCCATTCGCCGGCCGCGTACTTGTTGGCCTCGGACCAGGTGGGGTAGGCGTGCACCGTGCCCAGCACCCGGTTCAGACCCAGGCCGTGCTTCATCGCCAGCACGTACTCGGCCAGCAGTTCGGCCGCGTGCGAGCCCACGATGGTCACGCCCAGGATGGTGTCGCGCCCCGGCACGGTGAGCACCTTCACGAAGCCGTGGGCCTCGCTGTCGGCCAGTGCACGGTCCAGGTCGTCGATGCCGTAGCGCGTCACCTCGAAGGGCACGCCTTGTGCAGCGGCTTCCTGTTCGTTCAGGCCGACGCGGGCCACTTCGGGCTCGATGAACACCGCCGCCGGCATGACCCGTGCATCCACCCGGAACCTTCGCAGATGCCCGAACAGCGCATTCACTGCGGCGTACCAGGCCTGGTGCGCAGCCGCGTGGGTGAGCTGCCAGCGCCCGGTCACGTCGCCCACCGCCAGGATGTGGGGGATGCGGGTCTGCAGATGGTCGTCGGTCTCCAGCACGCGGCCGTCGGCCAGGCCCAGGGCTTCCAGGCCAAAGCCCTGCAGCCGCGCCTGCCGGCCCACAGCGCACAGCAGCAGGTCGAACGGCAGTTCCCGCACCGGGCCATCGCCCTGCACCTGCAGCCAGCGCTGGCCGTCGCGCTCCACCACGCCCAGGGCACGGTGGTCGGTGAGCACCTGCACGCCGTCCCGGGCCAGCGCGGCCCGGGCCTGCTCGGACACGTCGGCGTCTTCCTTGAGCAGCAGGCGCGGGGCCTGTTCCACCAGCGTCACCCCGGCGTCCAGGCGGGCCAGGGCCTGCGACAGCTCGCAGCCGATGGGACCACCGCCCAGCACCAGCAGCCGGCGCGGCGGGGCGTCCAGCCGCTCCAGCGCGTTCCACAGGGTCTCGCTGGTCACGCAGTGCTCGCGCAGGCCGGGCAGGTCGGGCACCACGGGTGCAGCGCCGGTGGCGATCACGATGCTGCGGGCGGTGAGCCGCTGGCTGCCACCGCCATGGAGCGCCACCTCCACGGTCCAGGGGTCGACCAGCTGCGCCCGGCCCTGCAGCACTTCCACGCCCAGGCCGCTGTAGCGCGCCACGCTGTCGTGCGGTTCGATGGACCGGATCACCGAGCGCACCCGGGCCATCACCTCGCGCCAGGGCACGGCAGGCTGCACCGGCTGCAGACCCCAGCGGTCGGCGTGGCGCATCTGGTGCGCCAGCTTCGCGCTGCGGATGAGGGCCTTGCTGGGCACGCAGCCGGTGTTGAGGCAGTCACCGCCCATGGCATGGGCCTCGATCAGCGTGACACTGGCCTTCACCGTGGCGCCGATGTAGGCCGTGACCAGGCCGCCCGCACCGGCGCCGATCACGATCAGGTTGCGATCAAAACGTGTCGGGCGCTGGTCGGCCCAGGGCGAGAGCACCCGCTGCCGGCGCAGCAGGCCCATGCCCCAGCGCGCCAGCCAAGGAAAGACGCCCAGCAGCACCAGCGAGCCCAGCAGCGCCGGGCTCAGCACGTCGCGCAACGAGCCGATGGTCGCCAGCTGCGTGCCGGCATTCACGTACACCAGCGTGCCGGGCAGCATGCCGATCTGGCTGACCGCATAGAAGGTGCCCGCCCGCATGCGGGTCAGGCCCATGAGCAGGTTGATCAGGAAGAACGGCACCACCGGGATCAGCCGCAGGCTCAGCAGGTAGAAGGCGCCGTCGCGTTCGATGCCGCGCTCGATCTCGGCCAGGCGCTGGCCGAAGCGGGCCTGCACCGCGTCGCGCAGCAGGAAGCGCGACGCCAGGAAGGCCAGCGTGGCGCCCAGCGTGGACGCAAACGACACGATCAGCACGCCCCACCACAGGCCGAACAGCGCGCCGCCGGCCAGCGTGATCACGGTGGCCCCGGGCACCGACAGGGCGGTGGCCGCCACGTACACCGCAAAGTAGGCGGCCGCCAGGCCCAGCGGGTGCTGGCTGCGCAGGGCTTCGAGCTGACCCTGCGCCTCCTTGAGGGCCTGCAGGTTCAGGAAGCGGCCGAGATCGGCCCACACGAAGAGCACCACGGCGCCCAGCACCACCAGCAGCAGACCGGCTTTTTTCAGATTCACGACAATGGCCTCCGGATCGACGAAAACAGTTGGTCGTGCGCTGTACGGGTTTCTTGCATCGCGCGACCTTACACGCCCCCGCAGGCGCCATGCCCAAAACCCCCTCAGCCGCCCCTGCATCCGACGCCACCCGCTCTGCCTTGTGCCAGCACCTGCGCCAGGCGCTGGTTGCCGCCGGCTCCCCTTGGGCCCACGAGTCACTGATGCCCTTGCCCGACACCGGTCTGGCGCACGACCACATCCGCCTGGGTGATTCGGGCTGGCTGGCCCGCGTGCCCAAACAAAGCCAGCTGGATCTGCCGGCCCTGGCCAACCTGCGTTACCAGCAGGCCTGCTTCGAGCGGGCCTCGGCCAGCGGCCATGCGCCGCGCCTGCACAGCGTGCTGCCGCCGGACGATGGGCTGCCCCGGGGCGCCTTGCTGGTGGAGTGCATCCAGGGCCGGCCCGCCCGCCTGCCGCAGGACCTGCCGGCGCTGGCCCGCGCCCTGGCTGCGCTGCACATGCTGCCACTGCCCCCGGTGGCGGACCGACCGCCGCTGCGGGCACCCGCCGATCCCCTGGCTGACCTGGCCGCCGAGATCGGCCGGCAGGCCCTGCACCTGACCGACGCGGCCCTGGCGCCTGCCACCCTGCAGGCCATCCAGACCGAGCTCGTGGCGCTGGACGCCCTGGTGGCCCGCCCCGAGCGGCCGCCGGTCACGCTGGTGGCCTTCGATGCCCATCCGGGCAACTTCCTCATCCGCCCGGATGGCCAGGCCGTGCTGGTCGATCTGGAGAAGTGCCGCTACAGCCACCCCGGCCTGGACCTGGCCCATGCCACCCTCTACACCTCCACCACCTGGGACCTGCACAGCCATGCGGTGCTCACACCCGCGCAGGAGGCCGGGTTCCTGAGCGCCTGGGCGCAACACGTCGGGCACAACACCGCACACAACACTGCACGTCTGGCCGAGGCCTGCGCGGTCTGGCAGGTGCCGCTGCGCCGGGCCATGTGGCTGTGGTCGGTGACCTGGTGCGCCAAGTGGCACGCCACCTCGGGCCGCCCGCCGGTGGCCGACGGCGAGGACTGGTCGCAGCAGCGCAGCGATCCGGTCCTGGTGGCCCATGTGCGCGACCGGGTGGACCACTACCTGGACCCGGCCACGGTGCAGCGGGTGCGCGAGGGTTTTGATGCACTCCAGCGGACGTGGGAGAGCAGGGCATGACCCGATGCCCCTCGCTGTCCATCGTCGTGCCGGTGCTGGACGAGGCCGCCACGCTGGTGGCCCGGCTGCAGGCACTGGCACCGCTGCGCCAGCGCGGCGTGGAGGTGCTGGTGGTCGACGGCGGCAGCCGCGACGGCACGCCGGCCCTGGCCCGGCCCTGGGCCGATGCGGTACTGCAGGCGCCGCGTGGCCGGGCCGCGCAGATGAATGCCGGTGCCGACGCCGCGCGTGGTGCGGTGCTGCTCTTCCTGCATGCCGACACCAGCCTGCCGCCCGATGCCGATGCGGTGGTGATGCAGGCCCTGGCGGCCGGTGCCCGCTGGGGCCGTTTCGATGTGCGCATCCAGGGCCGCCACCCGCTGCTGCCGCTGGTGGCCGCGCTCATGAACCTTCGCTCGCGCTGGAGCGGCATGGCCACTGGCGACCAGGCCCTGTTCGTGCAGCGCCGCCTGTTCCTGGCGGTGGGCGGCTTTGCCCCGCTGCCGCTGATGGAGGACCTGGACCTCAGCCGCCGCCTGCGGGCCATCGCCCCGCCGGCCTGCCTGCGCCAGACGGTGCAGACCGACGGCCGCCGCTGGGACCGCCATGGTCTGTGGCGCACCGTGGGGCTCATGTGGCGCCTGCGCGCCGCCTGGGCGCTGGGGGCCGATGCGGCCGATCTGGCCCGCCGCTACGGTTACCGCCCCCGCGCCGGTGCGGCGGTGGCGGTGCTGGCCAAGGCGCCGGTGCCCGGCCTGGCCAAGACCCGGCTGGCGCCGCTGCTGGGGGATGCCGGTGCCGCCCGGGCGCAGCGCGCCCTGCTGCGCCAGACCCTGCACACGGTGCGCGCCGCCTCCCTGGGGCCGCTCACCCTGTGGTGCGCGCCCGATGTTGCACACCGGCACTTCCAGGCCTGGCAGCAGCACCGAGGTGTGCAGCTCATGCCCCAGCCCGAGGGCGATCTGGGCCGGCGCATGCACGCGGTGGTGCAGCACCACTTCGCCGTCCATGCCGGCCCGCTGATCCTGCTGGGCACCGACTGCCCGGCGCTCACGCCCGAGCACCTGCAGCAGGTGGCCGATGCCCTGCAGACGCACGACGCCGCCCTGCTGCCCGCCGAGGACGGCGGCTATGTGCTGCTGGGCCTGCGCCGCCCGGCAACCGGCGTGTTCGACGGCGTGGCCTGGAGCACGGCGGCCGTGGCCGGGCAGACGCGCCAGCGGCTGCAGGCGGCCGGTCTGTCGCTGTGGGAAGGCCCGGTGTTGTGGGACGTGGACCAGCCCGAGGACTGGCGAAGATGGCAGCAGTGGCAGCGGCGTGAGCGCATGCCGTCCCCGGCGGACGGTCAGGACGCGCCCAGCTGAACCCGACGTGCGGGGTCGGCCACGTCGGCCTCGTCGTGCGTGACCAGCACCGCCGGAATGCCGCGCTGGCGGATGTGATCGAACACGAAGGCGCGGAACTGCGCCCGCAGTGCGGTGTCCAGCCGCGAAAAGGGTTCGTCCAGCAGCAGCGCGCGCGGGCGGGCCAGCAGTGCGCGCATGAGTGCCACCCGCGAGCGTTGCCCGCCGGACAGCGAGGCCGGGTCGCGCGCGCCCATGCCGTGCAGCCCGGCCTCGGCCAGCGCCGCATCCACCTGGGCGCGGCGTTCGGCCGGCGGGCCGGGCGGCACCGCGAACAGCAGGTTCTCGGCCACGGTCATGTGGGCGAACAGCAGATCGTCCTGGAACAGCAGGCCCACGCCGCGCCGCTCGGTGGGCCAGTCGGTGATGTCCTGGCCGTCCAGCGTCACCCGGCCCTCGAACTGAAGCCCCGCCGGCAAGGTGCCGGCCACGGCCGCCAGCAGCGAACTCTTGCCGCAGCCACTGGGCCCCATCAGCGTGAGCACTTCCCCGGGCGGCACGGCCAGGTCCAGAGCGGCCAGCAAAGTCTGCCGCGGGGTGCCCAGGCGGGTGATCTGCAGCTGCAGGCTCATGCGCTTCCCGGTGCGGCAAAACGGCGGGGCCGGCCCACCCAGGCGGCCAGGGCAAAGGCGGCCACCGGCAGCAGCCACTGCAGGCCGGCAAAGGCGCCCAGCAGCGAACGCTGGCCACCGGCGGCCAGGGTCACGGCCTCGGTGGTCACGGTGTTCAGGCGGCCGGCGCCCAGGTAGAGCGTGGGCAGGTACTGCGCCACGCTGACCGCAAAACCCACCGCCAGCGACGCGGCCAGCGACCGCCGCAGCAGCGGCCACTTCACCCGCCACAGAAAGGCCCAGCGCCCGTGGCCCAGGCTGGCACACACCTGCGCATGCCGCGCATCGAAACCCTGGTAGGCCGGGCTGAGCGACAGCAGCACATAGGGCAGGACCATCAGGGTGTGGGCCAGCAGCAGGCCGGTGGCGGTGGCCTCCAGCCGCAGGCCCAGCCCCAGGCGGTACAGGCCCACCACCCACAGCACGCCCGGCAGCACCAGCGAGGCATACAGCAGCGGCCTGGCCAGGCGGTCCCAATCGGGCGGGGCGGCTTCCAGCCAGGCCACGCTCCAGGCCAGCGCCAGGGCGCTGCTGGCCAGCGCGAGCCAGAAGGTGGTGCTCAGTGTGGCGCTGCTGTCGGCCACGGTGCGCCAGGCGTCCAGGCTCCACAGCTGCGGCCACAGGTCGGGGAAGGGCCACACGCCGCTGACACTGCCCAGGGCCAGCAGGGCCAGCACCACGCCGTACAGACCCACCATCGCCACCCCTGCCACCAGACCCGCCCGTGCCCGCACGCCGTGCAGCGCGGCCACCGGGCCTGTCCGTGGCGAGGCGCCCCGCTGCCCGTGGCCCGGCGCGGGCCGGCGCATCAGCACGCGGTCGGCCAGCGCGGCGCAGACGGCCACCAGCGCCACCAGCACCATGCCGGCCGCCGCCCCGCGCGACTGCACCAGGGCATCGGCATCGAGCAGCCACTGCCAGGCCTGCATGGCCAGGGTGGGTGGCGAGGCCGGGCCGATGACCAGCGCCATGTCGACCACCGTCAGGCCATAGGCCAGCACCGCCAGCAGCGGCCAGCGAAGGCGGCGTGCCAGCTGCGGCCACACCACGCGCCGGAAGGCCGTGCCGCTGCCATAGCCCAGGGTCAGGGCCAGGGCGTGTTCGGACTGCCAGCGGCGCAGCACGTCGTCGCGCTGCAGCTGGGTGGCGGCGGTCCAGAGCAGGAAGGGCACCTCCTTGACCACCAGCGCCAGCACCAGGCCCAGGCCCCAGGGGTCCTGGGTGGTGGTCCAGGCCGGGGGCTGGTCCCAGCCGGCCAGCGGGGCCAGCAGGCGCAGCAACCAGCCGCTGGGCGCCAGCAGGAACACCAGCCCGATGGCCATGGCCGCGTGCGGCGTGGCCAGCATGGCCGGCACCGGGCGCAGCAGGCGGGCCAGCTGCCCGGTCACGAAGGCCTGCTGCAGCAGCCGGGCGCTGATCCACCAGGCCAGGGCGGTGGACGCCAGGCCGGTGAACAGGGTCAGGGCCACCGAGCGGTCCAGGCCGGGCTGGCTCAGCAGGTCGCGCCAGCCGGCGGCGTCCAGGCCGGCCTGCAGGGCCAGCACGGCCACCGTGGCGGTGGGCAGCCCGGCGAGCAGCAGCAGGGCAGTGGCCAGCGGTCGGTGGTTCAACGCGGTGCGAGAGGAAAGGACGGGACCATCAACCCACGTGGCGGCGGGCCCATTCCCGCTCCAGCGGGTCGACCCAGGACGCGTGCGGCTCCGGCAGCGTGGGCGCCGGCGCCTTCACCTGCCCGGGCAGCGGGCGGCTGCCGAACAGGGCGCGTTCGGGGGCGCCGAGCTTGCCCAGGTCGAGCACCGTGGGGTCGCCCCAGTGGGCGATGTCGGCCTTGCGGGCCTGGGCCGCCGGCGAGAGCAGGAAGTTGGCCACCACCTGGGCGGCGGGCGCGCTGCGGGCGTTGTAGGGGATGGCCACGAAGTGGGTGTTGCCGATGGTGCCCTTGTCGAACTGCCAGCTGATCACCGTGGGCGGCAGGCGGCGCGCGGCGATCTCGTTGGCGGCCTCGTTGGGGTTGAAGGTGATCGCCAGCAGCAGTTCGCCGTCGGCCATCATCTGGCGCACCGCCGCGGCGTTCTGCGGAAACTGCCGGCCCTGGCGCCACAGGTGCGGCCGCAGGGCTTCGAGGTACTTCCACAGCGGCGCGGTCTGGCTGGCCAGGGCGGCGTCGGTGACCGGGCGGGCCAGCAGGCCGGGCTCGGGCGCGAGCTCGACCAGGGCCTGCTTGACGAAGGTGGTGCCATGAAAGTCGGGCAGGCGCGGGTAGGTGATGCGCCCGGGCTGGCTGCGCGCCAGCGCCAGCAGCGCCTGCATGCTGCGTGGCGGGTCGCTCAGGCGGCGGCTGTCGGCCATGAGCGTGAACTGCGCCATGCCCCAGGGCGATTCCATGCCGTCGGTGGGCACCGAGAAATCGTTGCGGGTGGTGGGTTTGCCGGCCACGTCCACCAGCCGGAAGTTCGGCAGGTTCTCGGCCCAGGGGCCGAACAGCAGGCCCTCGCGCTTCATGGCCGCAAAGTTCTCGCCATTGATCCACACCAGGTCGACCGTGCCTTCGCCCAGCGCGCGGCCGGCGGCCTTCTCGGCCCGCACCCGCTGCACCACGTCGGCGGTGTCGTTGATCTTGACGTGCTGCAGCTCGATGCCGAACTGCGCCTTGACCTGCGTGGCCACCCACTGGATGTAGGCATTGGTCTGGGCGCTGCCGGCCCAGGCGTTCCAGAACACGGTCTGGCCGCGTGCGCTGCGTTCGACAGCGGCCCAGGCATCGGCCGTGGTCTGGGCCCGTGGCTGGCCCAGCCAGAGGGCGGCGGGTGCGGCGGTGAGGCCCAGCACGAGCTGGCGGCGGCGCGGAAGCGGTGGGGTCTGGCTCACGCAGGATCTCCTGATAACGGGCCTGCCAGCTTAATTCATGCCCGGCGGCCTTGCAGGCGCAGCCATGGCCTCACCCCGGCGCCGAAGGGATGTCCTCAGCCGGTCCACCGACCAGCTTCCCGGGCCCGACAGCGCCAGGGCGGCCAGCAGGGCGCCCCATGTGAGGTGCTGCTGCCACGCGGCCGGCGCGATGTCGGGCAGGCTGATGGCTGCCACCGCATTGACCACGCTCAGACCCAACGCGGCGAAGCGGCCACCCAGTCCCAACACCAGCAGCACCGGCAGCACCAGCTCGCCGGTCGTGCCCGACACGGCCGCCCAGGCCGGCGGCAGCAGGGGCACCTGGTATTCCTCGGTGAACAGCAGCAGGGTGGTGTCCCAGTCGCGGATCTTGGTGAGTCCGGCCAGGAAGAACACCTGCGCCAGGTACAGGCGGGCGGCCAGCGCACCGGCGGGCTGCAGGGTCTGCAGGGCGTGCTCGATGGCACACCAGGTCCGTTGGAGGGGCATGGCGATTCGGTTCATGGCGTGACTCCGGTGATGCGGCCGGTCTGCACGGCGTGCAGCAGCCAGTCCGCGAGGGGGAAGGGGGCTGCGTCGGCCTCGGCAGCCGCTGTCAGGGCCATGCCCAGCGGACGGCCCCTCAGCAGCGCGGTGGTGAAGGCGGCCTCGGCGGCGCCGATGGTGGTCACGGTGGTGCGCCAGCCTTCCCGAGCCACCCGTGCATGCCGCAGCGTGGGTTGTCCCGGGCGGTGCAGGGCGGTGACCAGCTGCTCCAGCGGCGGCTGACCGGTCAGGTGGTGCAGGATCAGGTCCGCCACCGGCCAGGGGCTGGCGAACACGGCCGTGCCCGCCGAGCAGTGCAGGCGCAGGGTGTCGGCGTCGTCGCCCTGCAGCAGGGCCAGGCTGGGCCAGTCGGTGGTGGCATCGGCAGCATCGGCAGCGCGGTGCATGGCCCATTCCACCCGCGCCACGTCGGGCAGGTAAGGCACCGACCGCCAAGCCTCACCCTCGGCCAGCCAGGCGGGCAGGGCATCGCCCCACTGCCCGATGTCGCCCGCTTGCGGCGGGTGGGCGTGCCACAGCGCGCGGGCCACCGACTGCATGGCCTCGGTACCGATGAGCTGTGTCACCACCGGGTAGGCAGCCGCCAGGGCCTGTTCGGCCAGGTGGTGGCCGTGCGCCCGGTAGGCCATGAGGCCCCGTTCGGCGCCCGCGTGCAGCAGGGGCATCAGGGCCTCGTCGGCCTGCCGGCGCCGGGCACCGGCCGGATGCGCCAGCAGTGCCTGCACCAGCAGGCCCTGTTCATGGGCCAGTGTGTTCATGCGGCCACCTCGGTGTGCAGGCGGCGGGTCTCCGCCAGGCTGTTCTGGATGCGTTCAGCCTGTGCGGCCTGGCCCATGAGCACCTCCAAGGCCGGCAGGTCGGTATCCCATTCGATCAGCGTGAGGGTGGGGCCCAGTCGCTGCAGCGCATGGCGGTAGAGCGACCACACCGGCCCGGACACCGGGCTGCCGTGGTCGTCGATGACGATGTCGCCCAGGTCGGCATGCCCGGCCAGGTGGATCTCGGACACGGTGCCGGGCTGCAGGCGGTCCACCCAGGCCTGCGCCGACCGGGCGGCGTCCTCGCACCGGCCCTGGCGCTGATCGTTCAGCGCGTTGACCATCAGGTTGTTCACGTCCAGCAGCAGGGTGCAGCCGGTGCGCCGGGTCAGTTCGCCCAGGAACGTGGGCTCGTCCATCTCGTCGCTGCGCCAGCGCACATAGGCCGACAGGTTCTCCACGCCAATCGGCCGGCGCAGACGGTCCTGCACCTGCTGCACGTTGGCGCACATCACTTCCAGGGCCTCGCGGGTGCAGGGCGAGGGCAGCAGGTCGGCCGCGTGCACGAAACCCCCGGTGGGCCACCCGCTGCGGGCGAAGCTGGCGTGATCGCTCACCCGCAGCGGATCGACCGCCTGCACCAGCTCGGCGAGCTGGTGCAGATGGTCGGGGTCGATGCCGGCTGCGGCTCCCAGCGACAGACCCACCCCATGCAGGCTGACCGCATGGTCTTTGCGTGCGGCCAGCAGACTGGCCCGTGCGGCGCCGCCAGGGGCAAAGTGGTTTTCGCTGTGCACCTCGATGAAGGCCGGCGCCACCGGGCTGTCGAACAAGGCGTGCCGGTGCGGATGCCGCCAGCCGATGCCGCAGTGCTGGAGCGCGGGCCGGCTCATGGTCAGCCTTTCTTGCCGTCGGTCTTGACCTGGTCGAGCGTGAGGCCGCCCATCTTGATGCAGGTGCCGGCCGGCACGTATTTCCATTCACCCTTGTCGTTGTCGACCTTGGCCTGGCCGGCGCACGAATGGACGCCGTTGACGCTGGCGCAGTCGTTCTGACCGGCCTTGGCGATGCCGAAACACTTCTCCTTGGACTGGGCCATGGCGGGCGTGGCGGCCAGCATCGACAGGGACATCAGGGTGGTGGCAGCAGCGGCGATGAGTTGACGTTGGTTCATGAGAGGACTCCGGTTGAGGTGGAAACATCAGCCCTGGCGGTTCCGGGATCGGATCGATGGCCCTGGCTGTACGTCAGTCGTGTGGTGTTGCGCCTTCTTACGCAGGTGCTGGAAATTTCTTCAGAGCAGGTCGGCGATCCGGTCCCAGGCCTGCGGCGGAATGCGGCCGTGGTAGCTCTCGGCGACTTGCCCCTGCTTGTCCACCAGCCAGGTGGCCGGGAGCACGCCGGGCGCACCGAAGTTGTCGGTGTGCCCGGGTGTGCCTCGCCACAAGGAAGGGTGCCTTTGCGCGGGTGGCAGCGTGATCAGCACCGCCCGTTGATAGACATCGAGCTCGCGCCGGTCGGCGTCGGTGCAGACGGTGACCAGCTCGAAGGGTTGTCCGGCCCAGCCGCGGGCGTTGGCCCGCAGCTCGGGCATCTTGTCGCGGCAGACCGGACAGCCGGTGGACCAGAACACCAGCATCACCACCTTGCCGCGCAGCGCGGCCAGGTCGAAGGGCTGGCCTTCCAGGGTGGTGCTCCTGATCAGCGGCACCGATGGCCCCTGGGCGGCCTGCACCGGCAGGGCAGGCAGGCAGGCAGCGAGTGACAGGGTCAGGACGTGGCGTCGGGTCGGCATCGGGCATCTCCTTGAAATGCCTGTCGGTCGCGGATGGCGCCGTTTCATTACACTGGCCGCCCATGTCGACTCCCGATGTCCCGTTCGACCAGCAGGTGGCCGAACTCCGCCCCTACCTCATGAAGTTCGCGCGGCTGCAGTTGCGCAACGACGCCTGGGCCGAGGACGCGGTGTCCGAAACCCTGCTGGCTGCGCTCAACAAGCCGCAGGCCTTCGAGCGCCGCTCCCAGCTCAAGACCTGGCTGGTGGGCATCCTCAAGCACAAGGTGGTGGACGCGCTGCGCCACCATGGCCGCGAGGTGTGTGTGGGCAGCGACAGCGACGACGAGCGCGAGGACCCGCTGGACCACATGGCCTTCAAGGCCGACGGGCATTTCGCCGAGGCGCCGGCCGAGTGGGGCAACCCGGAGCAGGATCTGGATCAGCGCCAGTTCATGACCATCCTGGAAGCCTGCACCGAGCGCCTGCCGCCGGTGCAGGGACGCCTGTTCCTCATGCGCGAATGGCTGGAGCTGTCGACCGAAGAGATCTGTAAGGAACTGGACCTGACACCGACCAATCTCTACGTGCTGCTGCACCGCGCCCGGCTGCGCCTGCGGGAATGCCTGGAGCAGCACTGGTTTGCACCGACCGCCCGACCATGAAAGCCCGATACCCCTTCCGCCGCACCTGCAAGGAGGCCAGCGCCCTGCTGATCGCCCGGGAAGACCGCGCGCTGCCGTGGCACGAGCGCGTGGCGCTCAAGCTGCATCTGGCGATGTGCGACGCCTGTCCCCGGTTCGAGCGCCAGCTGCTGACCATGCGCCAGGCCATGGGCCGCTGGCGTGCCTACACCGAAGAGGACTGACCGTTCCGGCTCAGTTCAGCAGCGCCTGCGCGAATTCGCGGGCGTCGAAGGTTTCCAGGTCTTCCAGCTTCTCGCCCACGCCGATGAAGTACACCGGCACCGGGTGCTGGCGGGCGATGGCACACAGCACCCCGCCCTTGGCCGTGCCGTCCAGCTTGGTCACCACCAGGCCGGTCAGGCCCAGGGCGTCGTCGAAGGCCTTCACCTGGGCCAGTGCGTTCTGACCGGTGTTGCCGTCGATCACCAGCAGCACCTCGTGGGGCGCGCTGGCCTCGGCCTTCTGCACCACCCGCTTGATCTTGCGCAGCTCTTCCATCAGGTGCAGCTGGGTGGGCAGGCGGCCGGCGGTGTCGACCAGCACCACATCGCGACCGCGCGCCTTGCCGGCGGTGACGGCATCGAAGCTCACCGCCGCCGGGTCGCCGCCCTGCTGGGTGATGATCTCCACCGTGTTGCGGTCGGCCCAGACCGCCAGCTGCTCCCGTGCGGCCGCGCGGAAGGTGTCGGCCGCAGCCAGCAGCACGCTGGCGCCGCTGTGGCTGAGGTGCCGGGTGAGCTTGCCGATGGAGGTGGTCTTGCCGGCACCATTCACGCCGGCCACCATGATCACGGTGGGGCGGTGTTCGCCGATCACCAGCGGCTTCTGCAGCGGCGCCAGCAGGTCGGCAATGGCATCGGCCAGCAGGCCCTTGACCGCCTGCGGGTCGGTGGCCCTGGCTTCCTTCACGCGGCGCTTGAGGTCGTCCAGCAGGTGGGTGGTGGCGGCCACACCGGTGTCGGCCATCAGCAGGGCCGCCTCCAGCTCCTCGTACAGGGCCTCGTCGATGCGGGTGCCGGTGAAGACGGTGGTGATCTGCCCGCCGGTCTTGCGCAGGCCGGCGCGCAGCTTGTCCAGCCAGCCCTGGCGCGGGGCTTCGGCCGCCGGCGTGGGAGCGGGAGCCGGGTCGCTCAGGCCCGCCGGCGGGGCCGAGGGTTCGGTCGCTGCGTCGGCAGGAACAGGGGATTTTTTTCGGAAGAAGGAGAACATTCAGCGGTCTCTGGAATCATCCGGATTCTATGAAACGCCTTTCTCTGCTCTCGCCGGCCCGGGTTTCGACCCTGGCATCGGCCGTGTGGCTGGCCCTGGCCGGCGCCTGCTTCGTCCCCACCGCTCACGCCCAGCCAGCGGCTGCGGCCACTGCCAGCGCCACGGTCCGGCCGGTGCAGTACACCCTGTCCAACGGCATGACGCTCATCGTGCAGCCCGACCGCCGTGCGCCCACCGTGGCCCACATGGTGTGGGTGCGGGTGGGCTCCATCGACGAGGTGGACGGCACCTCCGGCGTGGCCCATGTGCTGGAGCACATGATGTTCAAGGGCACGCCCGACCTGAAGCCCGGCGAGTTCTCGCGCCGTGTGGCCGCGCTGGGTGGCCGCGACAATGCCTTCACCAGCCGCGACGCCACCGCCTACCACCAGCAGGTGCCGGCCGACCGCCTGGAAGACGTGATGCGGCTGGAGGCCGACCGCTTTGCCCGCAACCAGTGGGACGACGCCGAGTTCTTCAAGGAGCTGCAGGTGGTCAAGGAGGAACGTCGCCAGCGCACCGAGGAGTCGCCGCAGGCCCGCATGTTCGAGGCCTTCAATGCCACGCTGTTCCAGACCAGCCCGTACCGCCGGCCCATCATCGGCTGGATGAGCGACCTGGATGCCCTCACGCCGCAGGACGCGCGCGATTTCTACCGGCGCTGGTATGTGCCGGGCAACGCGGCCGTGGTGATCGCCGGTGACGTGGAGCCCGAGCGGGTGCGGGCGCTGGCCGAGAAGCACTTCGGCCGCATCGAGGCCCGCCCGGTGCCGCCGCGCAAGCCGCGCGACGAGGTGGCGCAGACCGGCCCGCGCCGCATGGAATACCGCGCCGTGACCGAACAGTCGCTGGTGACCCTGGCCTGGAAGGCGCCGCGCTGGACCGGCGCCCAGGACGACGCCGACCGCGACGCGCTGGCCCTGACCATGCTGTCGGCCGTGCTCGATGGCTACAGCGGTGCCCGGCTCGACCGCGCGCTGGTGCAGGGCCAGGGCATGGGTGGCAAGCGCGTGGCCGACAGCGCCAGCGCTTCCTTCGGCCTGCTGGGCCGCGGTCCGCAGGTGTTTTCGCTGACCGCGGTGCCGGCCCGGGGCGTGACGCCCGAGATGGCCAGCGCCGCGCTCAAGGCCGAGGTGGCCCGCATCGCCCGCGAAGGCGTGCAGCCGACCGAGCTGCAGCGCGTCAAGACCCAGTGGCGCGCGGGCGAAATCTACAAGCGCGACTCGGTGTTCGGCCAGGCGCAGGAGCTGGGCAGCTACTGGGTGCAAGGACTCGGCCTGGACGGCAGCGACCGCCTCATGGCCGCCCTGGACGCCGTCACGCCGGCCGATGTGCAGCGCGTGGCCGCCCGCTATTTCTCCGACGACCAGCTCACCACCGGCGTGCTGGTGCCGGCCCAACCCTGATCGGTGTCCGTCATGCGTTCCTGCAAATCCCTTCTGCAACACACCCTGGTGGCTGGCCTGCTGGCCGCCGGCATCGGCGCCGCCCAGGCCGCCATTCCCATCGAACACTGGACCCAGCCGTCGGGCGCCCGCGTGTACCTGGTGCGCAGCCCGACCATTCCCATGCTGGACGTGCAGATCGACTTCGACGGCGGCAGCCGGCGCGAGCCGGCCCGCCAGGCCGGTCTGGCCTCGGCCACGGCCGGTCTGCTGTCCGGCGGCGTTGCCGCGCAGGGCGGCCAGCCCGCGCTGGACGAGAACGCGCTCAGCGAAGCCTGGGTCGATCTGGGTGCGCAGTTCGGTGCCAGTGCCGGCAGCGACCGGTTCAGCCTGCAGCTGCGCACCCTGACCCAGCCCGATCTGCTGGAGCGTGCCGTGGCGCTGGCTGCGCGCCAGATGGCCGCGCCCGCCTGGCCGCAGGCGGTGTGGCAGCGCGACCGGGAACGTCTGCTCGCGGCCCTCAAGCAGGCCGAGACCCGGCCCGGCACGCTGGCGGCGCGCACCTTCGCGCAGTCGGTGTTCGGCGACCATCCCTACGGTCAGCAGCCCACGGCCGACAGCTATCGGGCCATCGGCACCGATGACATGCGCGGCTTCTACCGCCGCCATGCCGCCGCCTGCCGCGCGCAGGTGACGATGGTGGGCGCCATCGACCGCGCCCAGGCCGAGCGCATCGCCCAGCGCCTGATGGCCGCCATCGAGCCCAACGGCTGTCAGCCCTTGCCGGCGGTGCCCGAGGTGGCGCCGCTGCAGACCGGTGTGGAGCGCTGGCTGCCCTTTGCCGGCGCGGCCCAGGCCCAGGTGCTGATCGGCCAGCCCGGCATCGCCCGCAACGACCCCGACTTCTTCCCGCTGTTCGTGGGCAACTACATCCTGGGTGGTGGCGGCTTCGTGTCGCGCCTGACCACCGAGGTGCGCGAGAAGCGCGGTCTGAGCTACAGCGTCTACAGCTACTTCTCGCCAGGTCGCCACGCCGGCCCGTTCCAGATCGGCCTGACCACCCGGCCCGACCAGGCCCGTCAGGCGGTGCAGGTGGCGCGCGACGTGGTGCAGCGCTTCGTGCAGGACGGCCCCACCGACGCCGAACTGCAGGGCGCCAAGGACTTCCTCATCAATGGCTTCGGCCTGCGCATCGACAGCAACCGCAAGCTGCTGGACAACGTGGCCAACATCGCCTGGAGCGGCCTGCCGCTGGACTACCTGGACACCTGGACCGAGCAGATCCGGCGGGTCAGCCGAGCCGACATCCAGCGCGCCTTCGCCCGGGTGGTGCAGCCCGAGCGCATGGCCACGGTGGTGGTGGGCGTGCCGGCCGAGTCGCCGCAGGCCTCGGCCCGGTAAGCTCGGGGGATGGCTTCGTCATCTCCCGGCCGCCCCCGCGCGCCCACACCCCGTTACGCCACCGCCCAGGCCCCGCACGAGGTGCGCATCCTGGGCGGCCTGTTCAAACGCAGCAAGCTGCCGGTGGCCGATCTGCCCGGGCTGCGTCCCACGCCGTCCCGGGTGCGCGAGACGCTCTTCAACTGGCTGGGGCAGGACCTGACCGGCCTGCGCTGCATCGACGCCTTTGCCGGCACCGGCGCGCTGGGCCTGGAAGCCGCCTCGCGCGGAGCAGCCGAGGTGCTGCTGGTGGAGCAGGCACCGGCACTGGTGGCATCGCTGCAGGTCACCAGCCAGCGGCTCAAGGCCAGCGCGGTTCGCGTCGAGCGTGGCGATGGCCTGAGCGCCCTGTGCCAGCGCGCCGGCCAGGGCTGGGATGTGGTCTTTCTGGATCCGCCTTTCGAGGCCGAGGCATTGTTCCTGCCGGCGGTGCAGGCCGCAGCCGCCGCCATCGGCCCGCAGGGCCTGGTGTACCTGGAGGCCGCTCGCGACTGGACCGACGAAGAACTCGCGCCGCTGGGCCTGAAGCGCCATCGCCACGCCCGTGCTGGCGCCGTGGCCTTTCACCTGCTGGAGCCCCTGGGCGGATAATCTTGCGATGACTTCTGTCGCCCACATTCGCCGCACCGCCGTGTACAGCGGCACCTTCGACCCGGTCACCCTGGGCCACCAGGACGTGATGCAACGGGCCGCCGGCCTGTTCGACGAGCTGATCGTGGCGGTGGCCCGCGCCCACCACAAGAAGACCCGCTTCGGTCTGGACGAGCGTCTGGCCATGGTGGAAGAGGCAGCGGCCGGCCTGCCGGGTCGCGTGCGCGCCCTGCCGTTCGACGGGCTGATCATGGACTTCTGCCGCCAGCACGGCGCCTGTGCCGTGGTGCGCGGCATCCGCAACCTCACCGACTTCGATTACGAGGCCCAGATGGCCGCCATGAACCGCAAGCTGCACCCCGGGGTGGAAACCGTCTTCCTGCTGCCGCAGGCCGAGCTGCAGTGCATCTCCAGCACCCTGGTGCGCGAGATCGCCACGCTCGGTGGCGACGTGTCGCAGATGGTCAGCCCGGCGGTCGCCCGCCGGCTGCTGCCCTCGCCGCTGCAGGCCTGAGGAGCGGACCATGGCCCTGATGATCACCGACGAGTGCATCAACTGCGACGTCTGCGAACCCGAGTGCCCCAACCAGGCCATCTATATGGGCGAGGAGATCTACGAGATCGACCCGGCCCGCTGCACCGAATGCGTCGGCCACTTCGACGAGCCGCAGTGTGTGCAGGTCTGCCCGGTGGCCTGCATCCCCGTCAACCCGGCCCATGTGGAAAACCGCGAGACGCTGTGGCAGAAGTACCAGCGGCTGCAGAAGGCCGGTCAGGGTTTGTCGGCCGCCGGTGATGCCGGCGCAGCACCTGGGGCCGCGTCGGCCGGCTGAGCCGGCGTCGGCCGTGGCGGCTTGGGCCGCGGGGGCTTGCTGGTGTGGATCAGGGGCGTGGCCCGGTCCATGGCGCCGGCCAGCAGGTGGGGCAGGGCGCGCAGGCTGCGGTCCAGCGCCTGAGCGATGGCAATGCGGTCGTCCGGTGACGGCTTCTTGAGCACCCAGTTCGCCACTTCGTTCTTGTTGCCCGGGTGGCCGATGCCGATGCGCAGGCGCCAGTAGTCGGGGCTGCCCAGCTGGGCATGGATGTCGCGCAGCCCGTTGTGGCCGGCATGCCCGCCACCCTTCTTGAGCTTGACCTCGCCCGGCGGCAGGTCGAGCTCGTCGTGCACCACCAGCACCTCCTCGGGCGCGATCTTGTAGAAGCGCGCCAGCGAGCCCACCGACTTGCCCGAGAGGTTCATGAAGGTCTGCGGCTCCAGCAGCCAGACCGTCTGGCCATCGACGTTGGCGCGGGCCAGCAGCCCGGCGTGGCTGCGGTCGAGCTGCAGCGACACCTTGAGCAGGCGCGCAGCCTCGTCGACCCACCAGAAGCCGGCGTTGTGCCGGGTCTGTTCGTATTCCGGGCCCGGGTTGCCCAGGCCGACGATGAGCTTGATCATGGGGCGCGATTATCCAAAACAAAGGCCCGCGAGAGCGGGCCTTTGTGAGCGAAGAGCAGGGTTCCGGCGCCGGGCCGCCCCAAGCCGGAACGCGCCCCCGTGGGGGGCAGCGACCCGCGAAGCGGCGGAGCGTGGGGGCCCCTGTTTACTTCTTCTTTTTCTTCTTGTCGTCGGCCGGCGCAGCGACCGGAGCGGCCACCACTTCCTCGACCGGCTCCACCACGGTGGCCACGGTGATGTTGGTGCGGCCATGGGTCACCAGCTTGATGCCCTTGGGCAGCTGGATGTCGCCGGTGTGGATGGTGGCGCCTTTTTCGACCTTGCTCAGATCGATGGTGATGTGCTCGGGCAGCTGGGTGGCCAGGCACTCGATCTCGATCTCGGTCATCACGTGGTTGATCAGGCACTTGTCGTTCTTGACGGCCGGCGACTCTTCACCACCCACGAAGTGCAGGGGCACCTTCTTGCGCAGGCGGGTCTTCTCGTCGACGCGCTGGAAGTCCACGTGCAGGACTTGCGGCTTGTACGGGTGGTACTGGACGTCGCGCAGCAGGACCTTGTGCACGGTGCCGGCGAGTTCCATGTCCAGGATGGACGAGTGGAACGCCTCTTTCTTCAGGGCGTGCCACAGGGCGTTGTGATCGAGTTCGATGGTGACGGCCGGGGCGGTGCCACCAAAGACGATACCGGGCGCGCGACCGGTGTTGCGCAGACGGCGGCTCGCACCCGTACCCTGCTTGGCGCGCTCAAAAGCGACGAATTGCATGACTGACTCCTGTTGAGGGGTTCCGCGACCAGAACGCCTCGGGTTGAAAAAGGCCACACCCCACGGCATGGCCTGCTTTTTGTCGCCTCAGAACAGATTGTCCTGATCGGCGAACAAACTCATGACCGACTCGCCCGAGGCGATGCGCGCGATGGTCTCGGCCATCAGCGGCGCCACGGAGAGCTGGCGGATCTTGCCGCAGGCCTGGGCGGACTGCGACAGGGGGATGGTGTTGGTCACGACCACCTCGTCCAGGGCGTTGCCCTTGGCGATGCGCTCGATGGCCGGGCCCGAGAAGATCGGGTGGGTGCAGTAGGCGTAGACGTTTTTGGCACCGCGCTCTTTCAGCACCTCGGCCGCTTTCACCAGCGTGCCGGCGGTGTCGATCATGTCGTCCATGATCACGCAGTTGCGGCCTTCGATGTCGCCGATGACGTGCATCACTTCCGACACGTTGGCCTTGGGCCGGCGCTTGTCGATGATGGCCATGTCGCAGCCCAGCTGCTTGGCCAGCGCACGGGCACGAACCACGCCGCCCACGTCGGGCGAGACCACCAGCAGGTCTTCGTAGTTCTTGGTGCGCAGGTCACCCAGCAGCACCGGCGAGGCGTAGATGTTGTCGACCGGGATGTCGAAGAAACCCTGGATCTGGTCGGCGTGCAGGTCCATGGTGAGGACGCGGTTCACGCCCACGGTCTGCAGCAGGTTGGCCACCACCTTGGCCGAGATCGGCACGCGGGCGGAACGCGGACGGCGGTCCTGGCGGGCGTAGCCGAAGTAGGGAATGACCGCGGAGATGCGCTCGGCGGATGCGCGCTTGAGCGCGTCCACCATGATGAGCAGCTCCATCAGGTTCTCGTTGGTGGGTGCGCAGGTGGACTGGATCACGAACACATGGCGGGCGCGCACGTTCTGGGTGATCTCCACCGTGACCTCGCCGTCGGAGAAGCGGCCGACGTTGGCCGCACCGAGCTGGGTGCCCAGGTGCTGGGCGATCTCGGCCGCCAGCACCGGGTTGGCGTTGCCGGTGAAGATCATGAAATCCGGGGGTTGAATCTGCATGTTGATCCCAGCTTCGCTTCGGCGATGAAAAAGCCGCCCTGCAGTTCTTGCAGGCGGCCTGAGGTCACGTCAAACGTGATGAAAAGGTTTGGCAGGGGAGGAAGGACTCGAACCCTCGCATGCCGGAATCAAAATCCGGTGCCTTTACCAACTTGGCGACTCCCCTACGCAGGACCTCTGTCTGGCTTGCGCCCGGCAGAAGACCGATATTGTCGCAGGTTGCACAACCACCGCGCCCGCTGTTGCCGCGACTTTCAGTCGCCGGCCCAACCGGCCAGGGGATGCACATCCCTGATGCTGCAGACCCGCGTGATCCATCCGGAATCGACAGGCGCCGGGACCGAAACCCCTGACCATCCTTCCGGCAGCACCGCGAAAACCGCCGTGCCCGAACCACTCATTCGCCCCTGCAGACCCTGGCCCTGGAGCCATTCGATGCAGTGCCCGACATCCGGGCAGAGCGCTTGCGCAACGGGTTGCAGGTCGTTGTGTCCCCAGGCCAGAAGTGCATCCAGCCGGTCGACTCGCCAACTTGCCGCCCCGTCTTGTGTGTCGTTTGCAGCAAAGCCTTGGAGTATAGCAGTTTTTGTGTCCCGTTTGAGGTCGGGCGAGCCGAAGATGCGTTGTGTCGAAGCACCGGTGGGCGGCTTCACCAGCAGCAACCGGGCCGGAGGCAGCCGCATTGGCGTGATCTGCTCGCCGATGCCTTCCACCCAGGCCGAATGGCCGCCCACGAAGAACGGCACGTCGGCGCCCAGCTGCACGCCGATCTCCATCAGCGCCCGGCGCGTCAGCCGCAGGTCCCACAGCCGGTTGAGGGCCAGCAGGGTTGAAGCGGCATCGGACGAGCCGCCGCCCAGGCCGGCCTCGGCCGGCAGGTGCTTGTCCAGCGTGATGTCCACGCCCTGCGTGCAGCCGGTGGCGGCCTGCAGCGCACGGGCGGCGCGCACGCACAGGTCGTTGTCGGGCAGCAGGCCCGGCGTGGTGTCGTGGCGCATCACCTGGCCGTCGTCCCGCCAGGCAAAGTCCAGCCGGTCGCACCAGTCGGTCAGTGCAAACACCGACTGCAGCAGGTGGTAGCCGTCGTCACGCCGGCCGGTCACATGCAGGAAGAGATTGACCTTGGCCGGCGCCGGAACGCCCATGAGCCGGGTGAGGGAAGGTGCTTTCAAGGGCGGACGATGATGCGCAGTTCGGCAGCGGGCTGCGGGGATCGGCGCTGGGCCTGGATGCGGCCATCGGCGAAGCCGGCCAGATCGGCCTGCCAGCCGGCGGCCTCGGTGCTGGCGCCGCGCAACCAGTCGAACAGGGCCTGTACCGGCACGGCGGTGCCGGTGAGTTCGGTGGTGAGTTCGTCCAGGCTGCCGCGCCGCGTGACCTGGTCGCCCTGGCGCAGTTCGGCGCCCTGCGGCGACCACAGCACCTGGGCCAGTGTCTGGCCCAGCGGAGAAGTGAGCAGCAGTTCGCCGGCAGTGGCCGAGCCGCGCAGCTCGAAGCCGGCGGCAAACGATTGCGGGCGGGTGCTGTCCACCTTCAGGGCCAGCCGGCCCACCCACACATCCGGCCCGGCGTCGGCGGGGCGGGGCGGTGTGGCACAGCCGGCCAGCGCGGCCGTCAGTGCCAGCGCGGCCAGCCACTGCCGGCGCCCGAGCGCCTTCATGGCTGGACCTGCAACCGTTTCAGGGTGGAGAGCAGCGTCTCGTTGTCGGACGCCGTGATCAGGCCCTCGCGCCAGATCTTGCGCGCCTCGTCCCGCCGTCCGGCCACCCACAGCGCCTCGCCCAGGTGGGCGGCGATCTCGGCGTCCGGCCGCTTGCGGTAGGCGGCACTCAGGATCTCGATGGCGCGGGGCAGGTTGCCCAGGCGGAACTCGACCCAGCCCAGGCTGTCCTGGATGAAGGGATCGTCCGGTGCCATGGACACGGCCTTCTCGATCAGCGCCTTGGCTTCCGGCAGGCGCAGGTTGCGGTCGGCCAGCGAATAGCCCAGGGCGTTGTAGGCGTGGTGGAAGTCCGGCTTGCGCCGGATCAGCTCGCGCAGCAGCCGTTCCATGTCGCCGATGCGTTCGGCTTTCTCTGCCACCATGGCCTGTTCGTACAGCAGGTCGGGGTCTTCCGGGAAACGCTTCACGGCTTCACCGTAGACCTCGTAGGCCTCGCGGAAGGCCTTGAAGTCGCGCAGCAGCTGGGCTTCGGCCAGCAGCTTCAGGCGGGCATCGCCGGGGCGGCGTTCCGGCTGGGCGCGCAGCAGGGCGCGGCCCTCGGCCATGCGGCCCTGGCGGGCCAGCAGCGAGGCGCGGCGCACCTGGGCGGCCATCACGTCTTCCGGGTTCTCGATGCGGTCCAGCCAGGCACCGGCACCTGCAATGTCGCCCTGCTTTTCGGCCACCTGGGCCGCCATCAGGAAGGCCTGGGTCTGCAGGCGGCGCATGCGCGGGTCGGTGGTGCCCTGGGTCAGGCGCAGGAACTGCCCCACCGAACCCTTGGCTTCGGCCAGGGCGTTGTCCTGCAGCTGCACCGAGGCCAGCAGCAGCCAGGCCTCGGCTTCGTCGGGCTGGCGGGTGGTGAGGGACGCCAGCTCGCGGCGGGCATCGCCGTTGCGCTGCAGGTCGATCAGCAGCCGCGCGTAGTTCAGGGCCACGGCGGTGTCGTTGGCGCTGCGCCGGCTGCTGGCATTGATCTGGCGAAGGATCAGCGGCTCGGCATTGCTCTCGCCACGCTCGAACAGTTCCAGCGCCAGCAGGGCGGGGTAGGGCGATGCCGGCTCGGCCGAGTGGCCCTGGCGGGCCGCTTCTAGCGCGGCGGCATTGCGGTTCTGTGCCAGTTCCATGCGGCCCACGGTGGTCCAGGCGGCGGCAGCGGTTTCCGGCTGGGTCAGCGAGGGCGTGACCGCCTCCCGCACCACGGACGCGGCCAGGGCCTTGTCCTGCACCCGCGCAAAGGTCTGGGGGATGGCGTTGAGGGTGTCGCTGCGCTCGGCCAGCGGGGTGTCGCGGATCAGGTCGCGCAGCACCGGTCCGGTTTCGCTCACCCGGTTGAGGGCCAGCAGGATCTGCAGCACGAAACGGTCGGCCTCCAGCGAACCCGGCAGCTCCTGGGCCCAGGCGCGGGCTGCGGCCAGTGCGGCGTCGCCGGAACGGGCCTGCAGCGCCACCTCGACCGCGCGCTGGTAGAGCTGCGGGTCCTTGGCGCGGCGGGCCGCGTCCAGGATGAGCGAGTACCCGGCGCCCGGATCGCCTTCGCGCACGTTCATCTCGCCCAGCAGCAGCTGGTAGAACAGGGGCGCGTTCAGCGACGAATTGACCACCGGCTCCGGCGGTGCTTCGGGGGCGGTCTGGGCCAGCGCGGGCGTGCTGCCCAGGGCCAGCAGCAGGGCGGCGGCCCATGAACGTTGACGGGCGGTCTGCAGGCGTGGCTGGGGGCGCGGTGCAGGGGCAGAGCCAGGGGAGCGACGGGTCATCGGCCCATGATAATGGAAGGCTTTCCGGCCCCCGGCGGCGCTCGGGCATCCCCCCGAGCGGCTGGCGGCCCGTGTCAGCCCAGGTGCGTGCATGCCCGAATTGCCCGAAGTCGAAGTCACCCGACGCAGTTTTGCCCAGCGCATCAGCGGTGCGCAGGTGCGCTCGGTGCGCATGGGCAAACCGCTGCGCTGGCCCCTGGGGGCCGATCCGGCGGGGCTGTGCGGCCAGACGGTGCACGGCGTGGACCGGCGCGGCAAGTACCTGCTGGTCCGCCTGGACGCGGCGGTGCTGCTGCTGCACCTGGGCATGTCGGGCAGCCTGCAGTTCGCCGGCGACCTGCCGCCCGCCGGACCGCACGACCACTTCGAGCTCCACACCGACCGCGGCCTGCTGCGCCTGCACGACCCGCGCCGTTTCGGGGCGGTGGTGTGCGTGCCCGACCTGGCCGACCCGCGTGCCCGCAAGCTGCTGGACGGCCTGGGCGTGGAGCCGCTGGAAGCCGGTTTCGATCCGGTGGTTTTCCACCGGGCGCTGCAGCAGCGCCGCGCCGCCATCAAGCAGGTGCTGCTGGCCGGCGACATCGTGGTGGGGGTGGGCAACATCTACGCGTCGGAGGCGCTGTTCATGGCGGGCATCCGGCCGACCGCCCGGGCCGACCGCATCAGCCGCCCGCGCGCCGCACGGCTGCATGCCGCCATCGTGCAGGTGCTGCACAAGGCGGTGGCCCTGGGCGGCAGTACCTTGCGCGATTTCTCCAGCGCCGAGGGGCAGAGCGGCTACTTCCAGCTCGATGCCCAGGTCTATGGCCGGGCCGGCGAACCCTGCCGCGTGTGTGCCACGGCCATCCGCCAGATCCGCCAGGGGCAGCGCTCCACCTTTTTCTGCCCGGGCTGCCAGAAGCCCTGACGGCCGGTCGATCCGGGGGCGCGGGCCGCACACCCGGCCGGGTATCGGGTGCTATATTGATCCGCAGCCTGCCCGCGACCCATCCACACCCATGAGCTTCATCCAGGAATTCGATCAGCATGGCGCCTGGCGCCGCCAGTTTGCCCTGCGTCTCAAGCTGCTGTCCGAATGGCTGGTCGACAACGACCTGATGGAGCCCGGGGTGCGCGAACGGCTGGACCAGCTCCATGCCCAGGTCCGCAACGACAAGATCATGGTGGCCTTCGTGGCCGAGTTCTCGCGCGGCAAGTCCGAGCTGATCAATGCCATGTTCTTCGCCGGCTATGGCCGCCGCATCATGCCGGCCAGCGCGGGGCGCACCACCATGTGCCCCACCGAACTGGGCTACGACCCCGAGATTCCCCCCTGCCTGCGCCTGCTGCCGATCGAGACCCGGCTGCAGCCGCAGTCGCTGCTGGACTGGCGCGCCGCCACCGAGAAGTGGGAACGCGTCGACCTGGACGTGAACGACCCCAAGCAGCTGGCCAAGGCCATCCAGAAGGTGTCCGAGGTGCGCCGGGTGTCGCAGGACGAGGCCCGGTCGCTGGGCTTCTGGAGCGACGAGACCCCCGAAGACAACCCCCTGCCCGGCAGCGACGGCCTGGTGGAGGTGCCCAAGTGGCGCCACGCCCTCATCAACATGGCGCACCCGCTGCTCAAGCAGGGGCTGGTCATTCTGGACACGCCGGGTCTGAACGCCATCGGTGCCGAACCCGAACTCACGGTCAGCCTGCTGCCGCAGGCGCATGCGGTGGTGTTCATCCTGGGGGCCGACACCGGGGTGACCAAGTCCGACCTCACCATCTGGCGCCAGCACCTGGCCGTGGCCTCGGCCGATGCGGCCTCGCGCCTGGTGGTGCTCAACAAGATCGACACCCTGTGGGACGCGCTGTCCACCACCGAACAGGTGCAGCTGCAGATCGCGGCGCAGCGGGTCGATTCGGCCGAGATCCTGGGTGTGTCGCCCCGCCAGGTGCTGGCGGTGTCGGCCCAGAAGGGGCTGCTGGCCAAGGTCAACGGCGACGACAACCTGCTGGACGCCAGCAACCTGCTGGAGCTGGAGCACGCCCTGGGCGAGGACCTGCTGGCCCAGCGCCGCCGCATCCTGTCTTCTGCGGTGGCCGCCGGCATCCGTTCGCTGCAGGTGGAAACCGGCCGCATGGTGCATGCCCGCACCCGTGACCTGGTGGAACAGATCCAGGAACTCGAAGGCCTGCGCGGCAAGAACGCCGGCGTCATCAAGCAGATGCGGCTGCGCATCGAGCAGGAACAGGCCGAGTTCGACGCCAGCGGCGCACGCATCCAGGCGGTGCGTTCGGTGCACCTGCGCCTGCTCAAGGACCTGTTCGCCCTGCTGGGTTCCACCCACCTGCGCAACGAGGTGTCGGCCCTGGCCAAGGCACTCAAGGCGCCCGGCATCAAGCTGGGCGTGCGCCGCGCCTACGACGACACCTTCAGCCGCCTGCGGGCCGATCTGGACAAGGCCCAGCGCATGGCGGCCGACATCCAGGCCATGCTGGACGGCAGCTTCCGCAGCCTGAATGCCGAATACGGTTTTTCGCTGCAGGTGCCCACGCCGCCCGATCTGGCCCGTTTCGGCCAGGAGCTGGTGCTGATCGAGAAGAGCCACCTGCAGTACCTCAGCCTGGGCAACGCCCTGCGCCTGGCCCAGCCCGAGTTCGCCGAACGCCTGGCCCGCGCCCTCATGAGCAGGCTGCGCACGGTGTACGACAGCGCGGTCAACGAGGTGGAGATCTGGAACAAGTCGGCAGCGGCCCAGTTCGACAGCCAGCTGCGCGACCGCCGCCGGCACTTCACGCGGCGCATCGAGGCGGTTTCGCGCATCCAGCAGGCCGCCGGCGGCCTGGACGAGCGCATCACCGAACTGCAGGGCATGCAGGCCGCGCTCACCCAGGTGGACGCCAAGCTGGCCGAACTCACCGAGCTGCTGACCGCACCGGTGGCTGAAGACACCGCCGAGCCACTGTCGGTATGAGCCGCGGGGACCTGCCACTGCCGGTCGCATGGCCGGCAGGGTTGCCGCAAGGGTTCGCCCCGGCGCTGATCGCCTGGCAGCGGCGCGAAGGCCGCCACGGCCTGCCCTGGCAGGGCACGCGCGATCCCTACCGCGTGTGGCTCTCCGAGATCATGCTGCAGCAGACGCAGGTGTCGACCGTGCTGTCGTACTACCCGCGCTTTCTGGCGCGGTTCCCCGATGTGGCCTCGCTGGCCGCTGCGCCGGTGGACGATGTCATGGCCCTGTGGAGCGGCCTGGGTTACTACAGCCGGGCCCGCAACCTGCACCGCTGTGCCCAGGCCGTCGTGAACGACTGGGGCGGCGCATTCCCGCAGCGTTCGGCCGATCTGGCCACCTTGCCCGGCATCGGCGCCTCCACCGCAGCGGCCATTGCGTCGTTCTGTTTCGGTGAACGCGTGTCCATCCTGGACGGCAACGTGCGGCGGGTGCTCACCCGCCTGCTGGCCTTCGACGCCGACCTGGCCCAGGCCGGTCCCCAGCGCCAGCTCTGGGACCTGGCCCAGGCCCTGGTGCAGCCCGATGCCGACGCCCAGGACATGGCCGCCTACACCCAGGGCCTGATGGACCTGGGCGCCACCGTGTGCACCCGCACCCGCCCGTCGTGCGCCCTGTGCCCGGTGCAGGACCGGTGCGAGGGCCGGCGCCATGGCGACCCGACCCGGTTCCCGGTGCGCACCCGCCGCCTGGTGCGCCGCTTCGAGGCCTGGTGGCTGCTGCTGATCGAACGGCCGACGGCCGATGGCTCCACCGAGCTGTGGCTGCAGAAGCGACCGGAGCGCGGCATCTGGGCCGGGCTGTTCTGCCCGCCGGTGTTCGACAACCGGGATGCGCTGGTGGAGGCGGTTCCGCCCGCCCTGGCCGACCATCTGAACGAGGGCGATGCCGTGGCCCACGCCCTGACCCACCGCGAGCTGCGGCTGCACCCGGTGGCGGTGCACTGGCCGGCCGATGCAGGCGTGCCCTGCGGCGACGATGCCGGTCGATGGGTGCGGCGCGACCAGCTGGCCACGGTGGGCCTGCCGGCGCCGGTGCGCCCCTGGCTGGAGGCCTGAGGGCGCAGCGGCCCGGGCCTCAGCCCTGGCCGGGGCGGGGCCAGTGGTCGGATTCGCGGTGCCGCACCCGCAGCGTCCACCGCCCGGCAAAGTGCCGCGCGAGTTGTTCGGCCAGGTACACCGAGCGGTGCTGGCCCCCGGTGCAGCCCAGTGCCACGGTGACATAGCTGCGGTGGTCGCGCACCATGGACGGCAGCCAGGCTTCCAGGAAGTCGGTGATCTGCGCCTGCATGCGCCGCACCTCTTCCTGCGCCTGCAGGTACTCGGCCACCGGCGCGTCGCGGCCGGTCAGCGGCTTGAGCTCGGGTTCGTAATGCGGGTTGGGCAGCATGCGCACGTCGAACACGAAATCGGCGTCCATGGGAATGCCGCGCTTGAAGGCAAACGACTCGAACACCAGCGTGAGCGGCCGCGCCTCGGGGCCGACCAGGTCCTGCAGCTCCTGGCGCAGTTGCAGCGGCCGCGCCAGGCTGGTGTCGAGCACCAGCGACTGTTCGCGCAGTTCGGCCAGCAGTTCGCGTTCGCGCTCGATGGCTTCGATCAGCGCGTTCTGGGCATCGCCGTCGGCCCGCTGCCGCACCGACAGCGGATGCGCACGGCGCGTTTCCGAGAAGCGCCGCACCAGCGTGTCGGTGGTGGCATCCAGAAAGATGGAGGTGACCTGCAGCGGCCGGTCCTGCCGCTGCCGCAGGTTCTGGAGCTTGCTCGGCAGGCCGGGCAGGGCGTCGGCACTGCGCACGTCCATGGCCACGGCCACGCGGCGGGCCTGCCGGTTCTGCTCCAGCTCCATGAAGGCGGCCAGCAGCTCGGGCGGCAGGTTGTCCACGCAATAGAAGCCCAGGTCTTCCAGCGCGGCCAGCGCCACCGACTTGCCGGAGCCGGACATGCCGGTGATGAGCACCAGCTGGCGGGGCGTGGTGGTGGTGTTCATGCGCCCAGCAGCTCGCGCGCATGCGCCAGCGAAATGTCGGACGACTCGCCGCCGCCGAGCATGCGGGCGAGCTCGCGCACGCGGGCCTCGTGGTCGATGGGCTGCACCGTGCTCAGCGTCTGCTGACCCTGGCGCTGCTTGCTGACCTGCAGGTGGTGGTGGGCGCAGGCGGCCACCTGGGGCAGGTGGGTCACGGCCAGCACCTGGCGGTCGCGGCCCAGTTGCTGCAGCAGCCGGCCCACGGTGTGGGCCACCGCGCCGCCGACGCCGGAATCCACCTCGTCGAAGATCAGCGTGGGGGCCTGGCCCAGCTGGCTGGTCACCACCGACAGGGCCAGCGCGATGCGGGAGAGTTCGCCGCCCGAGGCCACCTTGCCCACCGGGCGTGGCGTGGCGCCTGCGTGGCCGGCCACGCGGAACTCCACCGCCTCCCAGCCGTGGGCCTGGGCTTCTTCCAGGCGCGACAGACCCACCTCGAAACGGCCGCCCTGCATGCCCAGCGTCTGCATGGTGGCGGTCACTGCCTCGGACAGGCGCGGCGCGGCCTTCTCGCGGGTCTGGCTGACTTTCCGGGCAGCGGCCTCGAATGCTTTCCAGGCGGCGCGCTCGGTGGCCTGCAGGGTGTCCAGGTCCAGCGCGGCGTCCAGGCCGGCCAGCTCAGTCTTCCACTGCGCGTGCAGGGCGGCCAGTTCTTCGGGCGGGCGGCGGTAGCGGCGCGCCAGCGACACCCACTGGCCCAGGCGCTCGTCCAGCACGGCCAGGCGGGCGGGGTCGAGGTCGGTGTGGCGCTGCAGCTGGTGCAGCTCGTGCACCGAGTCCTGCACCTGGGCCAGCGCGGCTTCCAGCGATTCCAGCGGTGCGGCAAAACGCGGCTCCACCGCCACCAGCCCTTGCAGTGCCGACACCGCGCGGCTGATGAGCGTGGCGGCGCTGCCGTCGTCTTCGTCCAGCACCTGCACCGCCAGCGCGGTGGCATCGATGAGCGACTGCGCGTTGGCCAGCCGCGCATGCTGGGCATTGAGCTCGGCCCATTCGTCCGCACCGGGCGAGAGCTTGTCGAGTTCGGCGATCTGCCACTGCAGGCGTTCGGCGTCCTGCTGCAGGCTGGCCTGTTGTTCGCGGGCGGCATCGAGTGCCTTGCGGTGCTGGCGCCAGCCCTGCCAGGCCTGGCGCACCGGGGTGGTGTCGGTGCCGGCATAGGCATCGAGCAGGTCGCGCACGGCGTCCGACCGGGTCAGGCTTTGCCAGGCGTGCTGGCCGTGGATGTCCACCAGGTGGTCGGCCACGGCGCGCAGCTGGGTGGCGGTGGCGGCGCTGCCATTGATCCAGGCGCGGCTGCGGCCTTCGGTGTCCACCGTGCGGCGCAGCAGCAGGGTGTCGTCGGTGGCAAAGCCCTGCTCGTCCAGCCAGGGCGCCAGGGCCGGGGGGCAGTCGAACTCGGCGGCCACTTCGCAGCGCTGCGCGCCTTCGCGCACCACGCCGGCGTCGGCCCGGCTGCCCAGGGCCAGCTGCAGTGCGTCGATCAGGATGGACTTGCCCGCGCCGGTCTCACCGGTGAGCACGCTGAAGCCGGACGACAGGTCCAGATCCAGGCTTTGCACGATGACGAAATCCCGCAGGGCGATGCGTCGAAGGCTCATGGTGGGGCGAGTGACGGTGGGGCTGCAACAGGTCGCAAACCGCCATTGTCGTGCAGGCTCAGCCCCCTTCGTTCCAGTGGAGTTTCTTGCGCAGGGTGTCGAAGTAGCTCCAGCCCGACGGATGGAGCAGGCGAAGCGCATGTTCCGACTTGCGCACCACGATGCGGTCGCCGTGCAGCAGACTGGTGAGCGACTGCATGTCGAAGTTGGCGCTGGCGTCGCGGCCGGAGACGATCTCCACCGCGATCTCGCAGGTGTAGGGCAGCACCACCGGCCGGTTGGACAGGGTGTGCGGCGCAATCGGCACCATCACCCAGCCGCCGATGCCCGGGTGCAGCAGTGGCCCGCCGGCCGACAGCGCGTAGGCGGTGGAGCCGGTGGACGACGCGATGATCAGGCCGTCGGCGCGCTGGTTGGCCACGAAATGCCCGTCCACCTCCACCCGCAGCTCGATCATGCTGGCCACGCCGCCCCGGTTGACCACCACATCGTTGAGCGCCGTGGCCTCGAACACGCAGCGGCCGTCGCGCCAGACGCTGGCGGCCATCAAGGCGCGCGAGTCTTCCTCGAAGTTGCCGTGCAGGATGGCGCGCAGCGAATCCCGGTAGTCCTCGAAGGCGATGTCGGTGATGAAGCCCAGCCGCCCCTGGTTGATGCCCACCAGCGGCACGCCGTGGCGGGCCAGCTGCCGGCCGATGCCCAGCATGGTGCCGTCGCCGCCGACCACCAGGGCCAGATCGCACTGCGCGCCGATGGCGGCCACGCTGAGGGCCGGAAAGTTGCTCAGACCGGTGTTGAGCGCGGTCTGCTCTTCCAGCGACACCACGCAGCCCTCGTCCTGCAGGAAGTGCGCGATCTCGTCCACCGCCTTGCGCGACCCCGGTGCGTGGTACTTGCCGACGATCACCACATGGGCAAAGCGCAGCGGGCGGCGCGGCCGGCTGGCAGCGGGGCGGGACGGGGCAGGCGAGGGCATGGGCAAATTACAACATAGGGATGTGGCGCCCCAGGGGCGGCGCCCGTCCGTAAAATCCCGCCCATGCTCGACGATCGCGCCAAGTTGTTGCTCAAGGCCCTGGTGGAGCGGTACATCGCCGACGGCCAGCCCGTGGGCTCCCGCACCCTGGCCAAGGCCACCGGCATGGACCTCTCGCCGGCGACCATCCGCAACGTCATGAGCGACCTGGAGGAGCTGGGCCTGATCGCCAGTCCGCACACCTCGGCCGGTCGCATTCCCACCGCGCGCGGTTACCGGCTGTTTGTGGACACCATGCTCACGGTGCGCCGCGAGAGCCTGGTGGCGCCGGTGCCCGACATCACCGCGCCCAACATCGACCCCAGCCAGCCGCACCGCGTGATCAGCCATGCGGCCAACCTGCTGTCCAACCTGTCGCAGTTCGTGGGGGTGGTCATGGCGCCGCGGCGGACATCGGTGTTCCGCCACATCGAATTCCTGAGCCTGTCGGAGCGGCGGGTGCTGGTCATCATCGTCTCGCCCGATGGCGACGTGCAGAACCGCATCATCCATACCCAGGTCAACTTCAGCCAGTCGCAGCTGCTGGAGGCGGCCAACTTCCTCAACGCCCACTACGCCGGCCTCACCATGGAGGCGGTGCGTGAACGTCTCAAGACCGAGCTGGACGCCCTGCGCGGCGAGATCGCCGATCTGATGAAGGCTGCCGTCGACATCGGCGCCGAGCCGGAATCCGGTCAGGACGAGGTGGTGGTGGCCGGCGAACGCAACCTGCTGTCGGTGTCCGAGTTCTCCAGCGACATGGGCAACCTGCGCCGGCTGTTCGACCTGTTCGAGCAGAAGACCCAGCTGGTGCGCCTGCTCGATGTGTCGGCCCAGGCCGACGGGGTGCGCATCTACATCGGCGGCGAGAGCCAGGTGGTGCCCTACGAGGACCTGTCGGTCGTGACCGCGCCCTACGAAGTGGACGGCCAGGTGGTCGGCACACTGGGCGTCATCGGCCCGCAGCGCATGCCCTACGACCGCATGATCCAGATCGTGGACGTGACCGCCAAGCTGGTCAGCAACGCCCTGAGCCACGGCAAGTAACCGCCTACAATCCGCCGCTTTCGGGCCGTTAGCTCAGTTGGTCAGAGCAGGGGACTCATAATCCCTTGGTCGTTGGTTCAAGTCCAACACGGCCTACCAACCCGCTCCGTCATGCGGGGTGTTCGTGCAGCAGGTTTCGCGTCTCGATTTGCGAAACCACCAAAAATGCTGCTATACTTCAAGGCTTCGCGGCTGTAGCTCAGTTGGATAGAGTACTTGGCTACGAACCAAGGGGTCGTGGGTTCGAATCCTGCCAGCCGCGCCACTACAAAAAGCCTGCAGCCACAAGCTGCAGGCTTTTTTCTTGCCTGTGTTGATCGTGTTCATGCCCGTCCTTCCATGAGCAAAGCCTTCACCAAAGAGTCCGATCAGGACGACGATGACGAAGCCGGCGGCCTGCCGCCGCTGCCGCCGGGTGGCAAGAACTACATCACCCGACCCGGCTACGACCGGCTGCGCGCCGAGCTGTTCCAGCTCATGGACGAGGAGCGGCCGAAGATCGTGGAGATCGTGCACTGGGCGGCCAGCAATGGCGACCGCTCCGAGAACGGCGACTACCTCTACGGCAAGAAGCGCCTGCGCGAGATCGACCGCCGCATCCGTTTCCTGACCCGCCGGCTGGAGATCGCCGAGGTGGTCGATCCCTCGCTGCACCACGGCAACGACCAGGTGTTCTTCGGCGCCACCGTCACCTATGCCGACGAACAGGGCCAAGAGACCACGGTGACCATCATGGGCGTGGACGAGGCCGACAGCGCCAGCGGGCAGATCAGCTGGATCTCGCCGGTGGCACGCGCTCTCATCAAGGCGCGTGTGGGTGACGTGGTGAAGCTGGCCGTGCCCGGCGGACTGCAGGAGCTCGAAGTGCTCGACGTCCGCTACCCCGCACCCGCCTGAGCCGGCGCTCAGGTCTTGGCCGGCTTGAAGCGCTGGGCCTTGATGACCGAGGGCGTGCGCTTGAGGCTGCGCAGCACGTCGGCCAGGTGCTGGCGGTCACGCACCGCCACCGAGAAGCGGATGTCGGTGGCGGTCTGGGCCGGCTCGTCGCCCATGTCCACATGGGTGATGTCGCCTTCGGCCGATGCGATGGCCGCGGCCACGCGGGCCAGCACGCCCTTGCCGTTGGTGACGGTCACCACCACGGTGGTGTCGAACGCGCGCACCGGCTCGTCGGCCCATTCCACTTCGAGGAAGCGCTCGGCGTCGCGCGCGCGCAGCCGGCGCGCCACGCCGCAGTCTTCGGCGTGCACCACCAGGCCTTCGCCGCGACCCAGGTAGCCCACGATGCGGTCGCCCGGGATGGGTTTGCAGCAGCTGGCGTACTGGACCGACAGGCCCTCGCTGCCGTCCAGCGTGACCACGCCGTGGGCCAGGCTGTCTTCCTGGCCGGTGGCATAACGCTCGGTGCTGATGAGCACCGTGTCGGGCTTGACGCCGGTCTCGCTCAGCAGCACGGCCAGCTTCTTGCCCACCATGCTGGCAATGCGTTTGCCCATGCCGATGTCGGAGAGCAGCTCTTCGCGCGTGCGGTTGCCGGTGAAGCGCAGCAGCTTGTCCCAGGTGGCGGCGTGTTCGCCGTCGGCCGCCGGCAGCTGGGCGATGCCCTCGGAGCGCAGCGCCTGCCCCAGCATGCGTTCGCCCAGTTCCAGCGAATGCTCCTGCGCCACGGTCTTGAGGTGGTGGCGGATCTTGGAACGGGCGCGCCCGGTCTTCACGAACGACAGCCAGGCCGGGTTGGGCTGGGCCTTCTCGTCGGTGATGACCTCCACCACGTCGCCGTTGGACAGCTCGGTGCGCAGCGGGCGCTCCTCGCCATTGATGCGGGCCGACACGGTGCGGTTGCCCACGTCGCTGTGGATGGCGTAGGCAAAGTCCATCACCGTGGCGCCGCGCGGCAGGGCCATGATCTTGCTCTTGGGCGTGAACACATAGACCGCGTCCGGGAACAGGTCGATCTTGATGTGGTCCCAGAACTCGCTGGCGTCGTGCGTTTCCTGCTGGATGTCCAGCAGCGACTGCAGCCACTGCGTGCCCAGGCGCTGCGACATGTCGCTGTTGGGCTCGCTGGCCTTGTAGAGCCAGTGGGCCGCCACGCCGGACTCGGCCACCACGTCCATGGCATGGGTGCGCAGCTGGAATTCGATGTTGGTGCCGAACGGCCCGATCAGCGTGGTGTGCAGCGACTGGTAGCCGTTGACCTTGGGGATGGCCACGTAGTCGCGGAACTTGCCGGGCAGCGGCTTGTAGAGCTGGTGCAGGGTGCCGAGTGCGGTGTAGCAGTCGGTCAGCTCGGGCACGATGATGCGGAAGCCGTAGATGTCGGTGACCTGCGAGAACGACAGGTGCTTGCTGTCCATCTTGCGGTAGACCGAATAGAGCGTCTTCTCGCGCCCCATGATGCGCACCTGCATGCCCTCGCGGGCGAAGGCGGCTTCCACCTCGCGCTGCACCCGGCTGATCAGGTCGCGGCGGCGGGTGCGCGATTTGTTCAGGGCCTTGGACAGCACCTCGTAGCGCCAGGGCTTGAGGAAGCGGAAGGCCAGGTCCTGCAGCTCGCGGTAGGTGAAGTTCAGGCCCAGGCGGTGGGCAATCGGCGCATAGATCTCCAGCGTCTCGCTGCTGATGCGCTGCCACTTGCTGCGCGGCATGTCGCCCATGGTCCGCATGTTGTGGGTGCGGTCGGCCAGCTTGATGAGGATGACCCGCACATCCTTGGCCATGGCCAGCAGCATCTTGCGGAAGGATTCCGCCTGGTTCTGCTCGCGGGTGTCGAACTCCAGCTTCTCCAGCTTGGTCAGGCCGTCCACGATGTCGGCCACCGGTGCGCCGAAGCGCTCCACCAGCTCCTGCTTGGTCACGCCGCAATCCTCGATGGCGTCGTGCATGAGGGCGGCCATGAGGGCCTGGGCGTCGAGCTTCCACTCGGCGCACTGGGCGGCCACCGCAATCGGGTGGGTGATGTAGGGATCGCCGTTCTTGCGCAGCTGGCCCAGGTGGGCCTCGTCGGCAAAGCGGTAGGCCTGGCGGATGCTCTCGATGTCGGCGGCGCCCAGGTAGTCGAGCTTGCCCAGCAGCGCAGCAAAACTCGCGGCCGCCGCGCTCTCGGCCGGCCGTGCAATCGGGGAGGGCATGACCCCTGTCGGGGTGTCTGACATCATCCCGATACTGTAGCGTGAGATGCAATGCCGGCGCAGTCGCCCGGGTTGCGGCCGCACCGGCGAAAAAAAACACCGCCGAAGCGGTGTTTCGTGGCGGGAGCGCTGACGCTCAGACCGGCACTTTCTTGAGCATCTCCAGACCGACCTTGCCTTCGGCGATCTCGCGCAGGGCGGTCACGCCCGGCTTGTTCTTGCTCTCGATCTTGGGCGCGTGGCCCTGGCTCAGCATGCGGGCACGGTAGGTGGCCGCCAGCACCAGCTGGAAGCGGTTGGGAATCTTTTCCAGGCAATCTTCAACGGTGATGCGTGCCATGAGGGCTCCGGGGTGTCAGTGGATGTTGAGCGCCGAGAAGGTGTCGCTGCGGGCGATGCGTTGCGCCGAATACCGCAGCCTCTGCGCGTGAACGATGGCCTTGAGGTCGAACAGGGCCCGTTCAAAAACCTCATTGATTATAACGAAGTCGAATTCCCGGGCATTGGCCATCTCGGTGGCGGCGTTCTGCAGCCGCAGCTCGATCACCTCGGCGCTGTCCTCGGCCCGGCGCTCCAGACGTGAGCGCAGCTCTTCCCAGCTGGGCGGCAGGATGAACACCAGCACCGCGTTGGGAAAGATGCGCTTGACCTGGATGGCGCCCTGGAAGTCGATCTCCAGCACCACGTCGGCGCCCATCTTCATGCGCTGCTCGATGGCCTGCTTGGAGGTGCCGTAGCGGTTGCCGTGAACCTTGGCCCACTCCAGGAAGGCGTCCTGCACCACCATCTGGTCGAAGGTCTCGTTGCTGACGAAATAGTACTCGCGGCCGTGCAGTTCCTGGCCGCGGGGCGCACGGGTGGTGTGCGAGACCGAGGGCTGGACGCGCGAGTCCAGCTCCATCAGGGCCTTGACCAGGCTGGATTTGCCGGCCCCGCTGGGGGCTGCGACGACGAACAGGTTGCCGGGGTATTCCATCAGGGGGTCATTCGATGTTCTGGACTTGCTCGCGCATCTGTTCGATCAGGACCTTCATGTCCACCGAGATGCGGGTGAGCTCGATGCTGGACGACTTGGAGCCCAGCGTGTTGGCTTCCCGGTGCAGCTCCTGGATCAGGAAGTCCAGGCGTTTGCCGATTTCGCCGCCGGCCTTGAGCAGGCGTTCGATCTCGTCCAGGTGCGAGCCCAGGCGGGTGAGTTCTTCGGCCACGTCGATGCGGATGGCATAGGCCGTGGCCTCGCTCAGGGCGCGGTCGCGGGCCTGTTCGGTGGCGCCGGCCGATGCGGCATCGCTGCCCAGGGCCTCGTTCCAGCGGTCCAGGAAGCGCTGGCGCTGCTGGGCCACCAGTTGCGGAATCAGGGGGGCGGCGTCCAGGGCCAGCTGCCGGAGCTGGCCCAGACGGTCGGTCAGCATGGCGGCCAGCCGGGCGCCTTCGCGGGCGCGCGCCTTGCGCAGGGCATCGACGGCCTCGGTGGCCAGGGCCAGCAGCGGCTCGTGCTGGTCGCCGGCGGACGTGCCCTGGCGGCCGGTGAGCTGCAGCACATCGGCCACCGACAGCGGGGCCGCGGTGGGCAGCCAGGCGCGGATGGCGTCCTGCACGCCCACCAGCCGTTGCAGGTCGGCCACGGCCGGGGTGCGCAGGGCCGAGTCGTTGCGGCCTTCGGTCCAGGCCCGCAACTCCACCTTGCCGCGCTTGAGGCGGGCATTGAGCAGTTCACGCAGGGCGGGTTCGCTGCCGCGCAGCTCTTCGGGCAGCTTGAAGACCAGGTCCAGGAAGCGGCTGTTGACCGACCGGATTTCCAGCCCCAGACCGTGGCCGGCCGGTGCTCCGGCGGCCTCGGCCGACGGCGCCGCGTGGGCCGTGGCGAAACCGGTCATGCTGTAAACTGCCATCGCACTGGGCCCGATCCAAAGGAGTGGTCCGAAACGACGCGTTCCGGAAGCCTGCCGAATTATGTCAAAGGTCAAACCAGCCCCCCTGCCTCCAGACACCGTCATCGGCGGTTACCGCATCGTTCGCAAGCTGGCGGCAGGTGGCTTCGGGGTGGTTTACCTGGCCATCGACACCGAGGGCCAGCAGGTGGCGGTCAAGGAGTACCTGCCTTCGTCCCTGGCCACCCGCGGACCGGGCGAGCTGCTGCCTCAGGTGCAGCCCGAAAAGCTCTCGCTGTACCGCCTGGGCCTCAAGAGCTTTTTTGAAGAGGGCCGTGCGCTGGCCCAGATCTCCCACCAGTCGGTGGTGAGCGTGCTCAACTTCTTCCGCGAGAACGAGACCGTCTACATGGTCATGAACTACCTGGAGGGCTCGTCCCTGCAGGAATTCATCATCACCGCGCGCGAACAGAAAAAGCAGAAGGTGTTCCGCGAGTCCACCATCCGCTCGCTGTACGACGAGGTGCTGCGCGGCCTGCGCATCGTGCACCAGCACAAGATGCTGCACCTGGACATCAAGCCGGCCAACATCTTCATCACCGACGACAACCGCGCGGTGCTGATCGATTTCGGTGCCGCCCGCGAGGTGCTGAGCAAGGAAGGCAACTTCATCCGCCCCATGTACACCCCGGGCTTTGCAGCCCCCGAGATGTACCGGCGCGATTCGTCCATGGGTCCGTGGACCGACATCTACGCCATCGGCGCCTGCATCTACGCCAGCATGCAGGGCTATCCGCCCAACGACGCGCCGCAGCGGCTGGAGAAGGACCGGCTGTCCCTGGCGCTCTCGCGCCTGCGCGGCGTCTACTCGGACAACCTGATCGAGGTGGTCGAGTGGTGCATGTCGCTCGACCCGCTGTCGCGTCCGCAGTCGGTGTTTGCGCTGCAGAAGGAGCTCAGCCGCGAGACCGAGCGCAGCTACACCAAGCTGACGGTGGCCGAGAAGATGCGGCTGCAGTTCGACAACATCGTTTCCGACAAGAAGACCGGGCGAGGCCGATCCACCAACGCGGGCACCCGATTCCGATGAAGTTCTCGGTCTACCAGATCAGCCGGCAAGGGGGGCGCGAGCGCAACGAGGACCGGATGGGATACGCGTACACGCGCGAATCCGGGCTGTTCGTGCTGGCCGACGGCATGGGGGGCCACCCCGAAGGTGCCATGGCGGCGCAGCTCGCCCTGCAGACTTTCTCTGCCTACTTCCAGAAGACCGCCAACCCCACGGTGCGCGAAGTCCCCGACTTCCTCTCCAGCGCCCTGATGGCGGCCCACCACCAGATCATCCGGTACGCCGCCGAGAAGGGCATGCTGGACACGCCCCGCACCACCCTGGTGGCCGCCCTCATGGAGAGGGGCCAGATGCACTGGGTGCACTGCGGCGATTCGCGCCTGTACATCGTGCGCGACGGCGCCTTGCTCACCCGCACCCGCGACCACTCCTACATGGAGCAGCAGGCCCACATGGGCCGGACCACCGAGCACATCAACCGCAACATCCTGTTCACCTGCCTGGGTTCGCCGGCCAAACCGGTGTTCGACCTCTCAGGCCCGCTGTCGCTGCAGCAGGGCGACCGCGTCCTGCTGTGCTCCGACGGCCTGTGGGGCACGGTGACCGACGACGAGATCGCCACCGAACTCTCGCGCCACGCGCTGGAGCATTCGGTGCCCGACCTGGTGGAGACCGCGCTCAAGCGCGGCGGCCCGCGCTGCGACAACGTCACCGTGCTGGCCATGGAGTGGGAGACGGCCGAGGCCTACCAGAACTCCAGCGTCTCCACCGACGACGTGGAGGACGGTTTCTTTGCTTCCACCATCCAGTCGGGCACGCCCGACTCGACCATGGACGATCTGGACGACGCCGCCATCGAGCGCTCGATCGCCGAGATCAATGCCGCGATCCGCCGCACGGCCGAACGCAATTCCTGAGCTTTCCGAGGATTTCCCATGAGCGATGTTTCCCGGCCCGGCCAACGGGCCGCCGATGCCCTGCGCCCGGTGCGCATCACCCGCGGCTACACCATGCACGCCGAAGGTTCGGTGCTGATCGAGTTCGGCCACACCCGGGTGCTGTGCACCGCGTCGGTGGAAGAAAAGGTGCCGCCGCACAAGCGCGGCAGCGGCGAAGGCTGGGTGACGGCCGAATACGGCATGCTGCCGCGCGCCACCCACACCCGCAGCGACCGCGAGGCCGCCAAGGGCAAGCAGAGCGGCCGCACGCAGGAGATCCAGCGCCTCATCGGCCGTTCGCTGCGCTCGGTGTTCGACCTCTCCAAGCTGGGTGAACGCACCATCTCGCTGGACTGCGACGTGCTGCAGGCCGACGGCGGCACCCGCACCGCCAGCATCACCGGCGCCTTCGTGGCGGCGGCCGATGCGGTGGCGCGGCTGATGGCCGAGGGCCGCATTGCCGAGTCGCCCATCAAGGACCATGTGGCCGCCATCTCGGTGGGCATCCTGGGTGGCCGCCCGCTGCTCGATCTGGAATACGTGGAAGACTCCGCCTGCGACACCGACATGAACGTCGTCATGACCGGCGCCGGCCACTATGTGGAGGTGCAGGGCACGGCCGAGGGCGTGGCCTTCACCCGCCGCGAGATGGACGCGTTGCTGGGCCTGGCCGAGAAGGGCATTGCCGAGCTGGTGGCCCTGCAGAAGCAGGCCCTGGGCGCATGAAGCTGGTCCTGGCCTCCAACAACGCCGGCAAGCTGGCCGAGCTGCAGGCGCTGTTCGCGCCGCTGGGCGTGGAGCTGGTGCGCCAGGCCGACCTGGGCATACCCGAGGCCCCTGAGCCGCACCGCACCTTCATCGAGAACGCGCTGGCCAAGGCCCGCCACGCGGCCCGCGAGAGCGGCCTGCCCGCGCTGGCCGACGACGCCGGCCTGTGCGTGGAGGCCTTCGGTGGCCTGCCCGGGGTGGACACCGCCTTCTATGCCACGCAGCACGGCTACCCCAAGGGCGACGACCACAACGTCACTGCGCTGCTGGAGCAGATGCAGTCGGTCACCGACCGCCGCGCGGCGCTGGTCAGCACCCTGGTGGCGCTGCGCAGCGCCGACGATCCCGAGCCGCTGGTGGCCACGGGGCGGGCGCCGGGCCTGATCACCCGCGAGCGCATCGGCAGCAACGGCTTCGGTTTCGATCCGGTCATGTTCCTGCCCGAGTTCGGCAAGACCTTCGCCGAGCTGCCCACCGAGGTGAAGAACGCCCACAGCCACCGGGGCCGCGCCGCGCAGGCCATGCTGGCCCTCATGCGCGAGCGCTGGTTCGCATGAGCGATCCGCTGGACATCCGGCACTGGATGCGGCCGGGCACGCTGCAGCTGTCGTCGCTGCCGCCGCTGTCGCTCTACATCCACCTGCCGTGGTGCCTGAAGAAGTGCCCGTACTGCGACTTCAACTCGCACGAGTGGGCGGGTGAGGGCGGTCCGTCCACACCACCGGAGCAGCGTTACCTCGATGCGCTGCGGGCCGATCTGGAGGCCTCGCTGCCGCTGATCTGGGGCCGCACGGTGCACAGCATCTTCATCGGCGGCGGCACGCCCAGCCTGTTTTCGCCCGAGTCCATCGACCGCCTGCTGGGCGATGTGCGTGCCCGCGTGCGGCTGGAGGCCGATGCCGAGATCACGCTGGAGGCCAACCCCGGCACCTTCGAGCGCGACCGCTTCCGGGCCTTCCGCCAGGCCGGCGTGACGCGCCTGTCCATCGGCGTGCAGAGCTTCAACGACCAGCACCTCAAGGCCCTGGGCCGGGTGCACGACCGCGCGCAGGCGCTGGCTGCGGTGGAGGAGGCGGCGCGCAGCTTCGACACCTTCAACCTGGACGTGATGTACGCCCTGCCGGGCCAGACGCTGGCCCAGGCCGAGCAGGACATGCGCACCGCGCTGTCGCTCTCGCCGCCGCACATCTCCATCTACCACCTCACGCTGGAGCCCAACACCTACTTCGCCAAGTTCCCGCCGGTGGTGCCGGACGACGACGATGCCTACGCCATGCTGGACCGCATCACCGAGCTCACCACCGAGGCAGGGCTGCAGCGCTACGAGGTGTCGGCCTATGCGAAGCCAGGCCATGCCTGCCGCCACAACCTGAATTACTGGCAGTTTGGCGATTACCTGGGCATCGGCGCCGGGGCGCACGGCAAGCTCAGCTTTGCCCACCGCGTGGCGCGCACGGTGAAGCTGCGCGACCCGCGCCGCTACATGGAGCAGGCCCTGGCGGGGCAGGCACTGGCCAGCATGGACGAGGTGCCGCGCGCCGATCTGCCGTTCGAGTTCATGCTCAATGCCCTGCGCCTGAAGGACGGTGTGGCGCTGCAGGACTTCATGGACCGCACCGGCCTGCCGCTCTCCAGCATCGAGCCGGCCCTGCGCGAGGGCGAGCAGCGCGGTCTGCTGCTGCGCGAGGCGGGCCGTGTGGCCCCCACCACGCGCGGTCTGGACTTCCTGTCCGACCTGCAGTCGCTCTTTCTGCCCGACTGAATCTGCCCGACTGATCAGGCCTGGTCCGGCGTGCTGGCCCAGGCCGGCGCCAGCGGCAGCTGCAGTGTGGCCACCGTGCCCTGGCCCGGCGTGCTCTGCAGGCTGACCGTGCCGCCGTGCAGCTCCACGATTTCCTTGACCAGGTTCAGACCCAGCCCGGTGCCCGGGATGTTGCCCGAGGTGTCGGCGCGGTAGAAGCGCTCGAAGGCCCGGTCCAGCTGTTCGGGCGTCATGCCGATGCCCTGGTCGCGCACATGGATGCGCAGGCTGCGCGGCGTGTGGTCGAGGTCCAGATCGGCGTCGATCTGCACCGGGCTGCCCGCGGCCGAGTACTTGAAGGCATTGCTCAGCAGGTTGGTCAGCGCCTGCTGGATCTTGCCGGCGTCCGCCAGCACCTGCACCGGGGGCAGTTCGCCGATGCGGATCTTCTGGCCCAGCTCGTCGCTGGACATGGCCTGGAGCACGCCGTCCACCAGGCTCTGCAGCGGCGTGGGCACGATGTGGAAGTCCTTGCCCTGGCGGGCCTCGATGCGCGAGAGGTCCAGCAGCTCCTGGATGAGGCTGGACAGCAGCATGCCCTGGCGGTGTACCGTGGCCAGCAGGTCCTTCTGCTTGGGTGGCGGGTAGTCGCGGTGCAGCATGAGCTCGGTGAAGCCCACGATGCTGGCCAGCGGGGTGCGCAGCTCGTGCGCTGCGGTGGCCAGGAATTCGCTCTTGAGCCGGTCGATCTCGCTCTGGTGCGTGATGTCGCGCATGTAGACGATGGTCTCGCCGCTGCCGCCCAGGTTGCGCCGCACCTCGCGTTCGATGACCTTGCGAGCCGGCTGCACCAGCACGATGCGGTCGTGGGCCCGGTCGTTCACCGCTTCGGCCACGGTGCGGCAGGTGCCCGGTGATTCGCACAGCGAAGCGAACCAGCGGTCGAAGTCCGGCAGCAGGCTGCATTCGGCCGGCACCTCGCCCACCAGCGCGCGGAAGGCCGGGTTGACGCTGATGAGCTCGCCGCGCGCATCGAACACCGCAAAGCCATCGGGGCTGAGGTCGAAGGTGGCGTTCAGGCGTGCGGTGCGTTCGATCAGCCGCTGCTTGACCTCGATCTGGCTGCTCACGTCTTCCACCACATTGATGTAGTGGGTGATGCGGCCCTGCGCATCGCGCACCGGCGAGACCGACAGCTTGTTGTGGAACAGGCTGCCGTCCTTGCGGTAGTTCTTGAGGGTGATGCTGATCTCGCCGCCGCTCTGCACCGTGCGGGCCAGCAGGGCCAGGTCGTCCGGGTCGGTCAGCGGCCCTTCAAACAGGCTGGCGTTGCGGCCCAGCAGCTCGTGCGGCGCGTAGCCGGTGATGCGGCAGAACGCCGGGTTGACGTGCACGATGGGCTGCGGAAAGCGGCGCGCATCGCTGATGGAGATGCCGTTGAGCGTGCAGTCCACCGCACGGCCATAGAGCATCATGTATTCCTCGGCCTGCTGCACCTCGGTGAGGTCGCGCACGATGCAGGTGTAGCGGATCTCCGGGTCGTCGTTGATCTCGCCCAGCAGCACCTCGGCCGGGAAGGCCACGTCGCCGTGGCGCACGGCCTGCAGCTCCAGCCGGCCGATGCGGCTCTGGGTGCTGTGGATCAGCATGCCGCCCTGCATGGTGCGCGCCAGGGCCGCGCCGTCCAGCGTGGGCAGCAGGCTGGACAACGGCTGCCCGGCGATGTCGGCGGCGGCCTTGCCGAACATGCGCTCGGCCGCCGGGTTGGCGCTGTGCACGCGGCCGTCGTCCCGCACCCCGACGATGGCGTCGGCCGCGGTGTCGAGCATGGCCCGCAGGCGCCGCAGTTCGATGTCGTTGCGGGTGTCCACGGTTCAGGCCAGCATCTCGTCGACCAGATCCAGCAGCTTCAGGGGGCTGAAGGCCTTGGTGAGGTAGGCATCGGCCTCGGCCTTGCGGCCGTTTTCCAGGTCTTCCTTCTGCGCCCGTGCGGTGAGCAGGATGACCTTGGTGTGGCTGCCCAGGGCGGGGTCCTTCTTGATGCGGGCGCACACCTGGTAGCCATCGAGCTCGCCCGGCATCATCACGTCGAGCAGCACCAGGTCGGGCTTGACGCTCTGCGCCAGGTGCAGGCCCTCGCCGCCGCTGGCGGCCTCGAACAGCTCGGCGTCGTCCAGGTGCTGCAGGGTCAGGCGGATGAGTTTGCGGATGTCCGGCTGGTCGTCCACGATGAGGATGCGGTGGGTCATGTCGTGCTCCGGCTGGGTTTGCGGCTGCGGGCCAGCAGGCGGGAAAGGTCTTCGGCGTAGATCTGGGCCTGCAGCAGGTCCAGGTGGTGGTGGTTGCGTGCGGGCGCACCGGTGGGCAGCTCCAGCCGCACCGCCAGTTCGCCGTCCTCGTCGTCGATCCGCAGGTGCCCTTCGTGCAGCTGCAGGATGCGCTGGGCCAGCGGCAGGCCGATGCGCAGGCTGTGCGCGCTGCTGGCCGGCGGCAGGCCCGGCGTGGGCCGGAACAGGGTGGCGGCATGCCGGTTGAGCACGGTAGCGGTGACGGCACCCAGGCTGCGCACCACCATCTGCAGGTGCTGGCCCGAGACCGCGAAGCCCACCCGCACCGCCACCGGCTGCGAGTCGGCCACGCCGCCGCGGGCATGTTCGATGGCGTTGTGCAGGCATTCGTGCACCGCGCGCTGCAGCAGCCGCCGGCTGCCGTACACCGGGGGCAGTTCGCCCTGCTGGTCTTCGATGAGCACGCTCACGCCCCGCGCACGGGTCAGGGGGATGAGCTCGGTGCAGACGGTGCGCAGCAGCTCCGGCATGAGCACCCGGTCTTCGCCCACCAGGGCGTCGTCGCCGAACACGTCGACCAGATCGATCAGCCGGGTGAGCCGGTCGGACAGGTGCTGCACGCCATCGGCCAGGCCCTTCGGGTCCGCCGCAGCTTCGTGCGCGCGGGCCATGACCGCCTGCATGGGCGGCACGATCTCGCTGCGCAGCAGCTGCATGATCTGCGGCAGGCTCAGCCGCTCGGGGGTGGCGGCATCGGTGGGGGCATCGGTGCCGGGGCTCGGTTCGGCAGCGGCCACCGGCGTGATCAGCATGACGGCCAGACCGGCCACCGGCCGGGCCGGAAAGGCGCAGTCCAGCGCCGACACGCCCTGATCGGCGTGCACCTGGACCCGCAGCGTCACCGGCGCGTCGAGCTGGTTGCCCACCACCTGGCGGACCTGCTGGCGGATCTGGGGGTCGCTGGGCAGCACCAGGGCCGGACGGCTGGGCAGCTGGCGCGCGGCCTGGTTGGCAAACACCACCTGACCCTCGGGACCGAACAGCATCATGGGGCTGCCGATCATGTCCAGCAGGGCGAGCAGCGGATGGGAGCCAGGGGCTTGGGGCATGGGGTGCCGATCCGGCACCGCAGTGGCGACCGGATCACCTTTCTGTCCTGTTTATCGGCGACAAGCCGGGGTGGCTTGAACGTCAGCCAGCCCAAGGACCGGGCAGAGTTCACGGTTTCAGGCCACCAGTGCCACCGACTTCACCTGTGCCCACACCGCATCGCCCGCTTGCAGGCCGAGTTGCTGCAGCGCGCGCCGGGTGACCCGGGCCAGCAGCAGCGAGGGGCCGCAGCGCAGCTGCACCAGGCACTGCGAGGGATGGGCGTCGTCGGCCACCTCGCCCATGACGCAGGGCAGGTGGTTCTGGATGCTGGTGCCCTCGGGTTCGTTCAGGGTCAGGCTCACGTCCCGGGCCAGCACCCGCAGCCGCACCGCCGCACCGACCGGCACGTCCCCGTCGCGCAGCCACAGGCTGCCACCGGGAATGGCCACCCGCATCAGGTGCCAGGGCAGATCGCGTTCCACCACCTGCCCCTGCAGCAGGCTGGCGGCGCGCTCGCCGTCGAACACCGGCGGGTGGATGGCCGACATCACCTCGGCCGCCGGTCCGCTCACCTTCACCTGCCCGTGCTCCAGCACCACCAGGTGATCGGCCAGCCGCGCCAGCTCGTCGACCGAGTGGGTCACGTACAGCATGGGCAGCGAGAGCTCGTCGCGCAGGCGCTCCAGCCAGGGCAGCACGTCCTGGCGGCGGGCCGGGTCGAGGGCGGCCAGCGGTTCGTCCAGCAGCAGCACGCGCGGCTCGGTGGCCAGGGCGCGGGCGATCGCCACCCGCTGCCGTTCGCCGCCCGAGAGGTGACCGGGCCGGCGCTGAAGCAGGTGGCCGATGCCCAGCAGCTCCACCGCCGCGTCCAGCGTGGCCCGGGCCTGGGCCGAACGCACCCGCCGCTGGCCGTAGTGCAGGTTGCCCAGCACGTCCAGGTGGTCGAACAGGCTGGCCTCCTGGAACACATAGCCCAGCGAGCGCCGGTGGGTGGGCACGAAGACGCCGGCCTGGTGGTCCTGCCACACCTCGCCACCCACCACGATGCGCGCCTGCCGGGCCCGCTCCAGGCCGGCCACGCAGCGCAGCAGGCTGGTCTTGCCCGAGCCCGACGGGCCGAACAGCACGCTGATGCCCCGCCCGGGCAGCTGCAGGTCGGTCGACAGCTCGAAGCCGCTGCGCGGCAGCTGCACCCGGATGTGCAAGGCCTCGGCGCTCATGCGGGTACCCGTTCCTGGCGGCCCTTGAGCCAGGCCAGACCGACCAGCACCACGAACGAGAACGCCACCATGAACAGCGCCAGACCATGGGCCTGCGCGTACTCCATGGCCTCCACATGGCCGTAGATCTGGGTCGACACCACGCGGGTCTGGCCCGGGATGTTGCCCCCGATCATCAGCACCACGCCGAACTCGCCCACGGTGTGCGCAAAGCTCAGGATGGCGGCGGTGAGCACCCCGGTGCGGGCCTGCGGCAGGGCCACGGTGAAGAAGGCGTCCAGCGGGCTGGCGCGCAGCGTGGCCGCCACCTCCATGGGCCGGCGGCCCTGGGATTCAAACGCATGCTGCAGCGGCTGCACCGCAAACGGCAGCGAGAACACGATGGAGCCGATCAGCAAGCCGGTGAAGGTGAACGACAGCAGGCCCCAGCCCATGGCCTGGGTGAGCTGCCCCAGCGGACCCTGCGGGCCGAGCGCCACCAGCAGATAGAAGCCCAGCACCGACGGCGGCAGCACCAGCGGCAGCGTGACCAGTGCGGCCACCGGCGCGCGCCAGCGCGAGCGCGTCTGCGACAGCCACCAGGCCAGCGGCGTGGCGATCAGCAGCAGCAGGACGGTGGTGAGCGAGGCCAGCTTCGCGGTGAGCGCGATGGCCTGCCAGGCTTCGGGGGCGAGCAGGGGCATGGAGGGCGGGGATCAGTCGCTGTAGCCGTGCGCCTGGATGATCTGCAGCGCTGCGGGCGACCGAAGATAGCGCATCAGCGCCTGCGCCGCCGGGTTGTCGCGCCCGCGCTGCAGCAGGGCTGCGTCCTGTTGCAGGGGCTTGTGCAGATCGGCCGGCACCACCCAGGCCGATCCGCCGGTGAGGCGCCCGTCCACCTGCACCTGCGACAGCGCCACGAAGCCCATGGGCGCGTTGCCGCTGGCCACGAACTGGTGCGCCTGGCCGATGCTCTCGCCCTGCACGAAGCGCGGGCGGAGGCTGTCGATCAGGCCCAGGCGGGTCATCACTTCCACGGCGGCAGCGCCGTAGGGCGCGAGCTTGGGGTCGGCCAGGGCCAGGCGCGCCGGCCCTGCGCCGCGCAGCACGGTGCCTTGCGGGTCGACCACGCCGGGCGATGCGCTCCACAGCACCAGCCGGCCCACCGCGTAGGTGAAGCGGCTGCCCGGCACCACCTGGCCTTCGCGCTCCAGGCGTTCGGGCGTGGCGGCATCGGCGGCCAGCAGCACCTCGAAGGGGGCACCGTGGGTGATCTGGGCATGAAAGCGCCCGGTGGAACCGAAGGCCAGCACCGCCTTGTGACCGGTGTCCTGCTCGAAGCGGGCCGCGATCTTCTGCATGGGCACGGTGAAGTTGGCCGCCACCGCCACCGACACCTCGCCGGCGCGGGCCAGCGTGGCAGAGAGGGCGAACACGGTGCACAGGGTGGCGCAGAGGAGGGTGCGCAGGAGGGCGGTCGGCATGGCAATCTCGCTATTCCACAAATGAATAGCGAAGAAGTATAGACCTTGGCCTACCATCGGCCCATGGCTTCCCGAAAACCCCGTTCCGTCCTGCCGCTGGCCGATGTGCTGGGCCACGGCGCCAGCGACAAGCGCATCGACATCCTGCGCCGCATCGGCGAGGCGGGCTCCATCTCCGAGGCGGCCCGTGCCTCGGGAGTGAGCTACAAGGCCGCCTGGCAGGCCCTGGAAACCCTGGCCAACCTGGCCGGCGTGCCGCTGGTGGAAAAGGCGGTGGGCGGCAGCGGTGGCGGCGGGGCGCGGCTCACGGCGGCCGGGCTGCAGGTGCTGCAGGCGGCCGATGCGCTGCTGCAGTCCCGCGCCCGCACGCTGGCCGAACTGGCCCGGACCCCGAGCCGTCCGGCCGATGTCGACACCGGAGCGCTCCAGGCCCAGGCGGGTGTGCAGCGCGCCGCACTCGCCTTGCGCACCAGCATGCGCAACCAGTTCTCGTGCGTGGTGGCCTCGCTGCGGCCGGTGCAGGGCATGGTGCGGGTGCGGCTGACGCTGGCCGAGGGGCTGGTGCTGCACTCGCGCATCACCCGCGAGAGCGCGCAGCTGCTGGGTCTGCAGGCCGGCCTGCCGGTGCTGGCGCTGTGCAAGGCCACGGCGGTCACGGTGGCCGCCGTGCTGCCGGCGCGCGAGGGCAGCAACCCTCTGGAAGGCGTGGTCACCCGCGTGCCGCGCGGTGGTGGCGAGGTCGGTCTGCGGCTGGCCGAGGGTCTGCAGCTGGTGGGCTTTGCCGCGGCCGGACACGGCCTGCGGGCCGGGCAGCCCGCGCAGGCCCTGCTGGACGAATCGGCGGTGGTGCTGGCCCTGGCGGGCTGAACGGACATCCATCAGGGACATCCCGGTACCCGGTGCCTGCAACGGCCATTAGTCTGGCCCTATGACTGAAAGCGAACTCGACCCCCAACGTCTGCGGCAGGTGGTGGTGCCGGCGGTCGACGCGGTGTGCGCGCACCGCATGGCCTGCGGCCGCACGCCCGATCTGGAACAGCTCACCGCCATCCGCGAAGCCCTGGAAGACCATGTGCTGCAGGCCCTGCAGCAGGTCGACCTGACCGTGATGCCGCGCGACTGGTCGTGGGAGAAGGCCGCCGAGGCCTTCGCGGCCGACCTGGCCGAGGTGCTCATGAAGGGCCGCTGACACCTTCTTCACGCGTTGGGGTTAACCTCGACCGTTCCCATCCACCGACAGAAAGGAACGGCCATGAAAGGCGACCCGCAAGCCATTGCCCACCTGCAGGCGCAGCTCAAGAACGAACTCACCGCCATCAACCAGTACTTCGTGCACTACCGCATGCTCAAGCACTGGGGCCTGGACAAGCTGGCGGCCAAGGAATACAGCGAGTCCATCGGCGAGATGAAGCACGCCGACCAGCTGATGGACCGCATCTTCACGCTGGATGGCCTGCCCAACCTGCAGGACCTGGGCAAGCTCCACATCGGTGAAGACGTGCCCGAGATCCTGCGCAGCGACCTGGCGCTGGAAACCGCGGCCCAGGCCACCATCAAGAACGGCATCGCCCACTGCGAATCGGTGCGCGACTATGTGTCGCGCGATCTGCTGCAGCACATCCTGGACGACACCGAGGAGCACATCGACTTCCTCGAAACCCAGCTCGACCTGATCGAGAAGGTGGGCCTGCCCAACTACCTGCAGAGCCAGATGGGTTCGGTCAGCTGAGACCGCCCGCCGGGCGGGTGTTGCAGATTTGAATGAGAGTAATTATCATTTGCTCAGTTTCAGCTTCTGCCACCCGCCCGCCATGATCGTCTGCGTCTGCCACCGCGTCAGCGACAAAACCATCGCCCAGTGCGCCCGCGCCGGCATGGGATTCGACGACATCCAGCTCGAACACGGCGTGGCCACCCAGTGTGGCCAGTGCGAGGGCTGCGCCCGCGACCTGTGGGCCGAATGCGCCCCGCGCCAGCAGGTGGTGCACCTGCGTCGGGACGATCAGGCCAGTGCCTGCTTGTGAATCCGGCCGTCCTTCATGATGAGCTTGAGCGACTGCTCGGGCGTGCCCAGGAAGGCCAGGTCTTTCGACGGGTCGCCGTCCACCACCAGCAGATCGGCCAGCGCGCCTTCGGCGATCACGCCCAGCGGAGCCGGGTAAGGGTTGCGCGGGCCTGAAAGCGCCAGCAGCTCGCCGGCCGAACCGGTGGCCAGCCTGAGCGCCTCCAGCGGCGCCATGAAGCGGGCCAGCTTGGCCAGCTGCCGGCCCTGCGAGGCGGCGCCCTGCGGGTTGAACAGGATGTCGGTGCCGAAGGCCATCTTCACGCCCAGCGAGCGGCCTTCGCGGAACGCGCGCTCGGTGCCCGAGGCCACCTGCTGCTGCTTGGCGATGCTGGCCGGGTCGGTGTACTTGTTGGCGTCCTCATCGGCCAGGAAGGGCTGGATGGACCACCACACCCCCTCGTCGCGCATCAGGCGGATGGTGGCCGAATCGGCCAGCTGGCCGTGCTCGATCGACTTGACGCCCGCCCGGATCGCGCGCTGGATGCCCTGCGACGTGTACACATGGGCGCACACATAGGTGCCCCAGTCGGCGGCGGCCTGCACGGCGGCCTTCATCTCCTCTTCCAGGTACTGCGTGGCGTCCAGCGGGTCGTACATGGAGGCCACGCCGCCGCCGGCCATGATCTTGATCTGGCTGGCCCCGCGCATGAGCTGTTCGCGCGTGCGGCGCAGCACCTCGTCGCGGCCGTCGGCAATGGCGGCCGCGCCCATGCGCTCGGTGTACGAGGGGCCGTCCTGCGGCATGCGGGGCAGCTCGCTCAGGAAGCGGAAATCGCCGTGGCCGGAGGTCTGCGACACCATGGCCCCGCTGGGGTAGATGCGCGGGCCGTCGATCACGCCCCGGTCGATGGCCAGCTTCAGCCCGAACGACGGGCCGCCCACATCGCGCACGGTCGTGAAGCCGCGCATCAGCGTGGCACCGGCCTGCCGGCCTGCCATCAGGTGCACGAAGCCCACGTCCTGCGTCATGGCGGCCACCTGGCTCACGCCTACCAGTGTGGCATGCCAGTGCGCGTCGATCAGTCCGGGGATGACGGTGCGCCCGCCACAGTCGATGCGCTGTGCCTCGGCCGGGCCCTGGCCGGTGGGCACCAGGGCCTCGATGCGGCCATCGCGCACCACGATGTCGCGCCCGGTCTGCAGGCGCGGCATGCGGCCATCAAAGAACCGCAGGTTGGTCAGCAGCAGCGGCGGGCGTGCACCTGCGGTCTGGGCCTGCACATGGGTGGGCTGCAGACCCAGCCCGGCGAACAGCGCCAGCACGGCCGCGCTGCCACCCAGGAATTCGCGCCGCGACAGATCGGCCTCGATGCGCCGCATGGCCGCGCGGGTGATGGCCGCTCCGCACAGGCAGGGCTTGATGCCGGCGGGCGAGAGCGCCTCGCGGTCGGAGGTTTGCGTGTAGCAGACCATGCACATGGTGTCGTCTCCCGGATCGGCGGGCGCACCGTGCGCATCCATGCCGTCCTGCCCGGGGTTATACCGTGGCAGCACGACAGGCGGTCAAGGGGAGATGTGCTGGCGGAGACTGTGAGATTCGAACTCACGGACGGTTGCCCGTCGGCAGTTTTCAAGACTGCTGGTTTAAACCACTCACCCAAGTCTCCGGGAGGGCCGCATTCTAGCGGCCCGGGTCTGTATCGGCCGGTGGCCTGCGCTCAGGCCGGCTGGGCGGCGTCGAGCATGCCGCGGGTCTCGATGAAGCGCACCACCTCGTCCACGCCGGCCAGGGTCTTGAGGTTGGTCATGACCCAGGGGCGGCGCTGGGGGTCGGGGCGCATGCGGGCGGTGTCGGCCTTCATGACCTCCAGGTCGGCGCCCACGTGCGGGGCCAGGTCGGTCTTGTTGATGACGAACAGATCGCTCTTGGTGATGCCGGGGCCGCCCTTGCGCGGGATCTTCTCGCCGGCGGCCACGTCGATCACGTAGATGGTCAGGTCGGAGAGTTCGGGGCTGAAGGTGGCGGCCAGGTTGTCGCCACCGCTTTCGATGAACACCACGTCGGCGTCCGGAAACTGCGCCAGCATGCGGTCGATGGCTTCCAGGTTGATGGAGGCGTCCTCGCGGATGGCGGTGTGCGGGCAGCCGCCGGTCTCCACGCCCATGATGCGTTCGGCCGGCAGCGCGCCGCTCACGGTCAGCAGGCGCTGGTCTTCCTTGGTGTAGATGTCGTTGGTGATGGCGATCAGGTCGTGCCGCTCGCGCATGGCCTTGCACAGCATCTCCAGCAGGGTGGTCTTGCCCGAGCCCACCGGCCCGCCGATGCCCACGCGCAGCGGGGGCAGGGTCTTGGTGCGGCCGGGGATGTGGTGCAAGGCGGTCATGGCAGTGGGTGCGGTAGGCGTTTCAGGAGCGGAACAGGCGCGAATACTGGGTTTCGTGCCGGGCCGAGAGGATGGCCAGCGAGGGCAGGAAGGACTGGCGTTGCTCGTCGCGCAGGCTGAGCGCGGTGTCGACCGCCGCCGGTATGGCGGCCACCAGGCGGGCCAGCGTGCGCTGCCCGGCGCCCTGGCCCAACGGAACCGCCTTGAGGGCCGCCTGCACCTGGTTCTCGGCCCAGGCAAAGGCCAGGGTGGTGACGCAGTCGCGCACCGGCGCACCGCTGTGCGCAGCCGCCGCCGACCAGGCCAGCGGCCAGGTGGGCGGGGCCAGGCGGGCCGCATCGATGGCGTCGATGAGGGTGGCACCGGCGGGCCCCAGGCTGCGCGCCCAGGCCAGCAGGGAATGGCCCATCTGTTCGGTCTGCAGCCGCAGTTCGAGCGTCTCGCGGGTGTGCAGCACCCAGGTGTTGAGGGCCTGCAGGCGGGCGTGGTCGGCACTGCGCCAGGCCGGCACGGCCTGGGCCACCACCGCCAGATCGCTGCGGGCCTGGCCCAGGTGGAGCTGGTCGTCCAGCCAGTTCGCGGTGCTGGCTTCGTCGTGCACCAGACCGGCCTCCACCGCGGCTTCCAGCCCTTCGGAGTACGAGAACCCGCCCACCGGCAGGGCCGGCGAGGCCAGCCACAGCAGCGGCAGCAGGGCGGGCGGTTCAGTGGTCATGGGCGTGCGGATGGGTGTGGTCGTGGTGGCCGTGGTCATGCCCGTGGTGGTGGCCACCGGCCGCATACGCCCCGCCCTCTGGCTCGAAAGGCGCCATCAGTTCCTGCACCGTGAGGTGCATGGAGCGCAGCAGATCGGCCAGCACATGGTCGGGCTCGATCTGCAGGTGGTCGGCGTTCAGCTCCACCGGCACATGGCGGTTGCCCAGGTGGTAGGCGGCGCGCAGCAAGTCGAAGGGCTGGCCGTGTTCGGCGCACGGCGTGATGCGCAGCACCGGCTGCGGTGCCGCCACCACGCGCAGCAGGCCACCGTCCTGCGTGACCAGCACGTCGCCGCCGCGCAGCACGGTGCCGCGCGGCAGGAACACGCCCACGCGCTGCTGGTCGGACGCGAGCGCATCGAAGCGGCTCTTCTGGCGCAGATCCCAGTCCAGCACCAGCTGCGGGGCGCGGCGCAGCAGCACCGGCGCCAGGCCCTGGCCGCGGGGAATCAGTCGGGTGGCTTGCAGCATGGCGGCCTTCAGAACAGGAAGTAGCGCTGCGCCATGGGCAGCGAGCGGGCCGGCTCGCAGGTGAGCAGCACGCCGTCCGCCCGCACCGCGTAGGTCTGCGGGTCGATCTCCATGCGCGGCAGCAGCGCGTTGTGCACCATGTCGGCCTTGGTGATGTGGCGGCAGCCCTGCACGGCCGAGAGCGTCTTGTGCAGGCCATAGCGCGCACCCACGCCGGCGGCCAGCGCTGACTGCGACACGAAGCTCAGGCTGCTGCGGGCGCTGGCGCGGCCGAGTGCGCCGAACATGGGCCGGAAGTGCACCGGCTGCGGCGTGGGAATGGAGGCATTGGGGTCACCCATGGCGGCGAGTGCGATGCTGCCGCCCTTGAGCACCAGGCTGGGCTTCACGCCGAAGAAGGCCGGCTTCCACACCACCAGGTCGGCCCACTTGCCCACCTCGATGGAGCCCACGGTGTGCGAGATGCCGTGGGCAATGGCCGGGTTGATGGTGTACTTGGCCACGTAGCGGCGCACCCGGAAGTTGTCGTGGCGCGCGCTGTCCTCGGGCAGCGTGCCACGCTGGGCCTTCATCTTGTCCGCCGTCTGCCAGGTGCGGATGATGACCTCGCCCACACGCCCCATGGCCTGGCTGTCGCTGCTCATGATGCTGATGGCACCCATGTCGTGCAGGATGTCCTCGGCGGCGATGGTCTCGCGGCGGATGCGGCTCTCGGCAAAGGCCAGGTCTTCGGGAATGCCGGCATCCAGGTGGTGGCACACCATGAGCATGTCCACATGCTCGTCCAGCGTGTTCACCGTATAGGGCATGGTGGGGTTGGTGGAGGAGGGCAGGAAGTTGGCCTCGCCCACCACACGCAGGATGTCGGGCGCGTGGCCGCCGCCCGCGCCCTCGGTGTGGAAGGCGCACAGCGTGCGCGCCTTGCCGGACGGGTCCTTGGTGGCGGCAATGGTGTCCTCCACGAAGCCCGATTCGTTGAGCGTGTCGCTGTGGATGGCCACCTGCGTGTCGGTCTCTTCGGCAACCGTCAGGCACTGATCGATGGCGCTCGGTGTGGTGCCCCAGTCTTCATGCAGCTTGAGGCCGATCACGCCGGCGTCGATCTGCTCGCGCAGCGGCTCGGGCCGGCTGGCATTGCCCTTGCCCAGGAAGCCGATGTTCATGGGCAGGTCGTCCACTGCCTGCAGCATGCGTTCGATGTGCCAGGGCCCGGGCGTGCAGGTGGTGGCCAGGGTGCCGGTGGCCGGGCCGGTGCCGCCGCCGAGCATGGTGGTGATGCCCGAGGCCAGTGCCTCGTCCACCTGCTGCGGGCAGATGAAGTGGATGTGGCTGTCGATGCCGCCGGCGGTGACGATGTGCCCTTCGCAGCTGATGATCTCGGTGCCCGGGCCGATGACGATGTCCACACCCGGCTGGGTGTCCGGGTTGCCGGCCTTGCCGATGGCCACGATGCGCCCGTCCTTCAGGCCGATGTCGGCCTTGACGATGCCGGCCGCATCGACGATGACCGCATTGGTCATGACCGTGTCCACCGCCCCGTCGGCGCGGCTGCGCTGGCTCTGGGCCATGCCGTCGCGGATGGTCTTGCCGCCGCCGAACTTGACCTCTTCGCCGTAGCCGCCGGCGCGCAGCGTGAGGTCGCGCTCGATCTCGATGACCAGGCCGGTGTCGGCCAGTCGCAGGCGGTCGCCTTCGGTGGGGCCGAACATGTCGGCATAGGCCTGGCGGCTGATGTGGGCCATGTCGGTGTCCTCAAGCGTTCGGGTCGAGCGGGCCGCGCACCTGGCCCCGGAAGCCGTGCACCACCCGCGCACCGGCGTAGTCCACCAGCTCCACCGTGCGTTGCTGGCCGGGCTCGAAGCGCACGGCCGTGCCGCTGGCGATGTTCAGCCGCATGCCGCGTGCGGCCTGGCGGTCGAACGAGAGCGCGGCGTTGGTCTCGGCAAAGTGGTAGTGCGAGCCCACCTGGATCGGCCGGTCGGCGGTGTTGGTCACCACCAGGGTGATCGTGCGCCGGCCGGGGTTGAGCTCGTGACGGCCTTCGTCCAGCAGCAGCTGGCCGGGCATGAAGCGGGGTGTGGCCAGGGACATCAGCGGTCCTTGCCCGACCACCACAGGCCCACCGCCACGGCGATGACGCTGACCAGCAGGCCGACGGTGTCGGTGGCATGCCAGTGGGCGCCGGCCAGGCCGTGGCCCTCGTGGGCGCGGACCAGGGCCGGAGCGAACAGGGCCGCAAGCAGGGTGAGGTGTTTCATGGGGCTGGGTGAAGAAGGGTTCAGGGGATGGGCTGGTGCACCGTGACCAGCTTGGTGCCGTCTGGAAAGGTGGCCTCGACCTGGATGTCCGGGATCATGTCGGCGATGCCGTCCATCACGTCGTCGCGGGTCAGCACGCGGCGGCCTTCGCTCATGAGCTCGGCCACCGTCTTGCCGTCGCGTGCGCCCTCCATCACGGCGGCGGTGATCAGCGCCACCGCCTCCGGGTGGTTCAGCTTGAGCCCCCGCGCCCGCCGCCGTTCGGCCAGCAGGGCGGCGGTGAAGATCAGCAGCTTGTCTTTCTCGCGCGGTGTCAGGTCCATGCCAAGGCTCAGCAAGACCCGTGCCGGTAGGCCGGAGCCGTGGTGCATGGCATGAAAGCTGCACCTCCACCGCTGTGAACACGACCGACGCCACCGGCATGCCCCTCCAGCGCATCATCAAGGTGCGGCGGGACTACAACAGCTGGGTCGGCAGCGAAACCATGGAGGACTACGCGCTGCGCTTCACCCCGCAGCGCTTCCGCCGCTGGAGCGAATGGCGGGTGGCCAACACGGCGTTCGGTGCGGCGTCCTTCCTCATCCTGGAGGCCGTGGGTGCCACGCTGCTGGTGCAGTACGGTTTCACCAACGCGGCCCTGGCCATCCTGTGCACCGGGCTCATCATCTTCCTGGCCGGGCTGCCCATCAGCGTGTACGCCGCCCGCTACGGCGTGGACATGGACCTGCTCACCCGGGGCGCGGGTTTCGGCTACATCGGCTCCACCATCACCTCGCTCATCTACGCGTCCTTCACGTTCATCTTCTTCGCGCTGGAGGCGGCCGTCATGGCCTATGCGCTGGAGCTGGCACTCGGCATTCCACCGGCCTGGGGCTACCTGATCTGCGCGCTGGTGGTCATTCCGCTGGTGACGCACGGGGTGTCGGTCATCAGCCGCTTCCAGGTGTGGAGCCAGCCGCTGTGGATCGTGATGATGGTGGTGCCCTTCGTGGCGGTGGCCTGGATGTCGCCCGAGACCTTCACCCAGGTCGCGCACTACGCCGGTGCGGACGGACAAGGTGGTGCATTCCAGTGGCACCTGTTTGGTGCTGCGCTCACCGTGGGCATTGCGCTGATCACCCAGATGGGCGAACAGGCCGACTACCTGCGCTTCATGCCGGCGCCCGTTCCCGGTGCACGCTGGCGCTGGTGGGCCGGTGTGCTGGCCGGCGGGCCGGGCTGGGTGGTGCTGGGCGTGCTCAAGATGCTGGGCGGCGCGGTGCTGGCCTACCTGGCCATCAGCCATGCGGTGCCCACCGACCGGGCGGTGGACCCCAACCAGATGTACCTGGCGGCCTACGAGTACGTGTTCCCGCACCAGGGCTGGGCGATCGCGGCCACGGCGCTGTTCGTGGTGGTCTCGCAGATGAAGATCAACGTGACCAACGCCTACGCCGGCTCGCTGGCCTGGAGCAACTTCTTCTCGCGCATCACCCACAGCCACCCGGGCCGGGTGGTGTGGGTGGTGTTCAACACCCTGATCGCCTTCATGCTGATGGAGATGAAGGTGTTCGAGGCGCTGGGCCAGGTGCTGGGCGTGTACTCCAACATCGCCATTGCCTGGATCATGGCGGTGGTGGCCGACCTGGTGGTCAACAAGCCCCTGGGCTGGTCGCCCAGGGGCATCGAATTCAAGCGCGCCCATCTGTACGACGTGAACCCGGTGGGCGTGGGTGCCATGGTGCTGGCGTCGGTGGTGTCCATCACGGCCCACCTGGGGCTGATGGGGCCGATGGCCGAAGCCTTCTCGGCGGTGATCGCCATGGTCACCGCGTTCGTGACCGCCCCCTTGATCGCCTGGGCCACGAAAGGCCGTTACTACATTGCCCGCCCCCACGCTCCGCCGCTGCGCGATGCCGTGACTCAGCGCTGCGTCATCTGCGAGCGCGAGTACGAGGGGCCCGACATGGCCCACTGCCCCGCCTACCAGGGGCACATCTGTTCGCTCTGCTGCACGCTGGATGCGCGGTGTGGCGATCTGTGCAAGCCGCACGCGCGGCTGTCGGTGCAGTGGGCCGGGGTGCTGCGGCGCTTCATGCCGCGCCGCATCTGGCCGTACCTGGATGCCGGTCTGGCGCACTGGCTGCTGCTGATGCTGGTGATCGCGCCACTGCTGGCGGTGGTGGTGGGGCTGCTGTACCGGCAGGAGGTGCAGGCCCTGGCGCGCGGTCTGGGGCAGGCGCTGCCGGTGCTGGACGCGGCGCTGCGTTCGGGCTTTCTGCGGGTGTACCTGGTGTTGCTGGTGGTGGCCGCTACCGTGGCCTGGTGGCTGGTGCTGGCGCACAAGAGCCGCGAGGTGGCGCAGGAAGAATCCAACCGGCAGACCCGCCTGCTGATGCAGGAGATCGAGTCCCACCGCCGCACCGACGAGGCGCTGCAGCAGGCGCGCCGCGCGGCAGAGATGGCCAACCAGGCCAAGTCGCGCTACATCAGCACCATCAGCCACGAGCTGCGCACCCCGCTCAACAGCATCCTGGGTTATGCCCAGCTGCTGCAGGAGGACGAGCAGCTGGGTGGCCAGCAGGCGCATGCCATCCGCGTCATCCACCGGGGCGGTGAACACCTGCTCTCGCTGATCGAGGGCACGCTGGACATTGCCCGCATCGAGAGCGGCAAGCTGGCGCTGGAGGTGCGCCCCATGGCCTTTGCCGACACGGTGCGCGAGGTGGCCAGCCTGTTCGAGCTGCAGGCGCGCGGCAAGGGGCTGGGCTTCGGCTTCGAGCCGGCGGGCCGCCTGCCCGAAGCCGTGCGGGCCGACGAAAAACGCGTGCGGCAGATCCTCATCAACCTGCTGGGCAATGCGGTCAAGTTCACCCGTCAGGGCCAGGTGCGGCTGCGGGTGGCCTACGCGCGCGAGATGGCGCACTTCGAGGTGCACGACACCGGCCCCGGCATGACGCCGCTGGAGCTGGAGCGGGTGTTCGAACCCTTTGCGCGCGGCCAGGGCGACCGCGCCGTGACCGGCTTGGAAGCGGCGCCCGGCGCGCCCGATGCCGCCATCACCGGCACCGGGCTGGGGCTGACCATTGCCAAGATGCTGACCGACCTCATGGGCGGCGAGCTCACGGTGCGCAGTGCGCCCGGGCAGGGCTCGGTCTTCACCGTGCGCCTGTTCCTGCCCGAGCTCAGCGGCGCCGCACCGCAGCGCAGCGCCGCGGCCCATGTGGCGGGCTACGCCGGGCCGCGCCGGCGCGTGATGGTGGTGGACAACGAAGAGGCCGACCGCGAGCTGATTGCGCGCTGGCTGCTGCCCCTGGGCTTTGATGTGCTGCCGGCCCACAGCGGCCTGGACGCCCTGGCCCAGCTGGAAGGGCTCAGCCCCGGTGGCGCCGGTGCACCGCACGCCATCTTCATGGACCTGGCCATGCCCGGCATCGACGGCTGGGAAACCCTGCGCCGCCTGCGCTCGCGCGGCTGGGGCCATGTGCCGCTGGCCATCGTGTCGGCCAATGCCTTCGACCGCGGCCTGCAGAGCGACATCGAGGGCGGGCGCGGCCACCGCCCGCAGGACTTCTTCGTCAAGCCGGTGCGGCGCGACGATCTGCTGGCCTGGCTGGGCCAGCACCTGTCGCTGCAGTGGATCGCTCCGCCCGACGCGCTGCCCGGCCCCGCAGTGCCGGTGGCGCCGGCCCCGTCCTGGCCCGAGCGCAGCGAGCTGCTGCCGCTGCTGGAGCAGGTGCGCCTGGGCTACACCCGGGGCATCGTGCAGTGGCTCGACGACTGGGTGGAGCGCAGCCCGGCCCATGCCGACCTCGCCCGGCGGTTGCGCGCCATGGCCCGGGAGTTCCGTTTTGACGCCATCGAAGCACTGATCGCCAGCCTGCCCGACGCCCATGCACCCGACTGACCCGTCCCACCTGCCGACCACGGTGGTCGCCACCGCCAGCCCGCTGCGCCAGGGCGGCGCCGCCGTGGTGCTGATCGTCGACGACGTGCCCGACAACGTGGCCCCGCTGCACGACGGGCTGGACGCGGCCGGTTACACCGTGCTGGTGGCGCTGGATGGCGAATCGGCCCTGCGCCGCGCCACCCAGGCCCGCCCGGACCTGATCCTTCTGGATGCGGTGATGCCCGGGCTCGATGGCTTCGAGGTGGCCCGGCGCCTGAAGGCCCAGCCGTCCACCGCCGACATTCCCATCATCTTCATGACCGGGCTGACCGACACCGAGCACCTGGTGGCCGCGCTGGAGGCCGGCGGGGCCGACTACGTCACCAAGCCCATCAAGCCGCGCGAGGTCATGGCCCGCATGGGGGTGCATCTGCGGCAGGCCCGCCTGGCGCGCGAGGGTGCGGTCGAACGCAGCCAGGCCCGGCATGCCCTGGATGCCTTCGGCTACGCCACCATCACCGTGCGCGAGCGCGACGGTCGCCTCATGTGGCAGACCCCGCTGGCCCGCAGCCTGCTGCGCCACCACTGCGGCACCGAGGCGCCCGTCACGCCCGAGCCGGTGCTGGCCTGGCTGCGCCGCCACATGAGCGAAGCCCATGCCTACCGCGAACCGCCGCGCCTGACCCTGGACAACGGCCCGCGCCGCCTGACCTTCCGCCTGCACCAGCGCGTGGGCGACGAAGACCACGACCTGGCCGCCGACACCGGTGGCGACTGGCTCATCGTCATGCAGGAAACCTCGGATGAATCGATGCTGGCCAGCCTGTGCAGCGCCTTCGGCCTGACCGCCCGCGAGGCCGAGGTGCTGTACTGGGTGGTGCGCGGCAAGATCAACCGCGACATCGCCGACATCGTGGGCGCCAGCCCGGCCACGGTGAAGAAGCACCTGGAACGCATCCACGCCAAGATGGGCGTGGAGACCCGCACCGCAGCCGCCGCCATGGCCCTGGCGCGGGTGCCGCAGCTGCAGCAGCCGGGGAGCTGAACGCGATCCCGCTTGCCGCCGGTGCGGCATCAGGCAGGGCTGGCGGCCATTTCCTCGATGCCGCCGAAGCGATCCCACAGGGCGGTCTTGAACCACGCCGGCATGGCGTCCGTCTTCATTTCCAGTTCGGTGCCGTCGGTGGCCTCGGCCACCCAGAGGCGGTCGCTGCCCGAGTTGTCGAACACGTAGGCGCGGTCGGCGCATTCCACGGCGTCCAGCAGCAGATCGAGCGAGCGCTGGTAGCGCGACCGGATCTTGTCCTCGCTCACGTCGTGCCCGCCGCTGGCCACCCGCTGGCGCACCCGTTCCACATTGATGGTCGGGTCTTCGGTGGCCACGTAGTACAGGTAGGTCCGGAAGCCGGCGGCCCGGGCCTGGCAGAAGAAAGCCACCTTGTCGGCCGACGACATGACCGTCTCGAAGGTGAAGGACGTGCGGGTCGCCAGCAATTGCTGGCGCAGAAAGTCCGACAGCACCGAGGTTTCCAGGAAAGACCGCAGCACCGGTCCGGTGGTCTGCACCTCGAACTCAGCCAGCGGCAGACCACCCGTTTCCCGGATGGTCTTCTCGATCTCGTCGGGGTTGATGTAGACCCCCAGCCACTCGGCCGGGATGACTTCCTTGATGGTGCTTTTGCCGGACCCGTTCGGACCGGCGAACATGCGCAGCCGGGGTTGCGGGTCGGTCATCGGCCCGAGCGCACCGCAGGACGCACCCGTTTGAGGCCGATGCTGACCGGCGTGGGTGCCGGCACCGAGCCGATCAGGCGGGAGGTTCCTGCTGCCGTGGTTTCCCGCAGTTGGCCATTGACGGCCTCGATCACCTTGCCGTGCCGGGTCAGGGCCCGGGCCTGTGCCTGCTGCACAGCGCCCTTGGCCAGTTCGGGAATCCGGGATTCCAGACTTTGCAGCGTGGCTTCGTCGAGTCGGTTCATGCCAGGCTCCTTCAGGAAAGTCGTTCATCTTACCCAAGCGGCCCTGACGCCGCCGCCGTACGCCATGCGGCGTACATACGGCCTACAGGGTTCTCCCTAGCATCCTTCTCACCACCCAAGCGGGCCCGTCGGCCCCTGGTGGACACCCCAGGATCACAGGAGAAACGCCATGCCCCGCCACAACCCGATCGACTCCCAACCCCGCCGCCTGACCCTCAAGGCCCTGTCGGTGGCCGCCACCGTGGCCACGCTGGGCCTGGCCGGCCTGCCGGCCCATGCGCAGGACACCATCAAGGTGGGCGTGCTGCACAGCCTGTCCGGCACCATGGCGATTTCGGAGACCGTGCTCAAGGACACGGTGCTCATGGCCATCGACGAGATCAATGCCAAGGGCGGCGTGCTGGGCAAGAAGCTGGAGCCGGTGGTGGTGGACCCCGCTTCCAACTGGCCGCTGTTTGCCGAGAAGGCCCGCCAGCTCATCAGTCAGGACAAGGTGGCCGTGGTGTTCGGCTGCTGGACCTCGGTGTCGCGCAAGTCGGTGCTGCCGGTGTTCGAGGAGCTCAACAGCCTGCTGTTCTACCCGGTGCAGTACGAAGGCGAAGAGCTCAGCAAGAACGTGTTCTACACCGGTGCCGCGCCCAACCAGCAGGCCATTCCGGCGGTGGAATACCTCATGAGCAAGGACGGCGGTTCGGCCAAGCGCTTCGTGCTGCTGGGCACCGACTATGTGTACCCGCGCACCACCAACAAGATCCTGCGCGCCTTCCTCAAGTCCAAGGGCATCCCTGATGCGGACATCATGGAGGAGTACACGCCCTTCGGTCACAGCGACTACCAGACCATCATCGGCAACATCAAGAAGTTCGCCTCGGCCGGCAAGAAGACGGCGGTCATCTCCACCATCAACGGCGACTCCAACGTGCCGTTCTACAAGGAACTGGGCAACGCGGGCCTGAAGGCCACCGACGTGCCGGTGGTGGCTTTCTCGGTGGGTGAGGAAGAGCTGCGTGGCGTGGACACCAAGCCGCTGGTGGGCCACCTGGCGGCCTGGAACTACTTCATGAGCATCAAGAACCCGGCCAACGCCGCGTTCGTCAAGAAGTGGAGCGACTACGCCAAGGCCAAGAACATCCCGGGCCACAAGGACAAGCCACTCACCAACGACCCCATGGAGGCCACCTACATCGGCATCAACATGTGGGCGCAGGCCGTGGCCAAGGCCAAGAGCACCGACACCGACAAGGTGATCGCCGCCATGGCCGGCCAGACCTTCCAGGCCCCGGGTGGTTTCGTGTCCACCATGGACAAGGAAAACCACCACCTGCACAAGCCGGTGTTCATCGGCGAAGTGAAGGCCGACGGCCAGTTCAACGTGGTGTGGAAGACCAAGGGTCCGGTGGTGGCCGATCCGTGGAGCGACTACATCGCCGAGAACAAGGGCAAGAAGAACGTGCCCGAGAAGAAGTGAGCGTGTGGCGGTGACCGTCGCGACCCGACTCCTTGACCTGGCCCGGCGGGCCGGGGCTGTGCTGGCCCTGCCGCTGCTGCTGCTGGCGGCCGGCAGTGCCCAGGCCCTGTCGCCCACCGATGCCCTGACGCTGGCCGCCGGCCAGGGCGACGAGCGGGTCGAGACGCTCAACCGCCTGGTGACCGAAGCCGACCCGCGCGCCGTGGCCCTGATCGAGGCCCTGGCCGACGGTTCGGTGCAGGTGCAGGGCGAGACGGTGCTCATCCTGGCCGCCGATGGCAGCGCCACGGATGCCGTCACCGGCGCGGCGGTCACGCCTGACGGCACCGGCGAGGACGCGGTGGTCAACAACCGCATGCGCGGTGCACTGGCCACGGCACTGGCCGGCCGCGCGCTGTTCGGCACCGACCAGGCCGCGCAGCGCGAGGCCGCCCGCCTGATCCAGCGCGGCAACTTCGACGAACCCGATGCGGCCCAGCTGCCGCTGATCGAGAAAGCCCTGCAGGGCAACCTCGACGACATGGCCCGGGCCGATCTGCAGCGCGCCCGCGCCGCCATCCAGCTCTCCAGCGACGACACGGCCCAGCGCCTGGCTGCGGCGCAGGCCCTGGCCGGGGCGCGCGACCCTTCGCTGCGCCCGGTGCTGGACCGCCAGCTGCAGGCCGAGCAGGACCCGGCGGTCAAGGCGGCCATCAAGGCGGCGCTGGTGTCGCTGGAGCGCTCGCTGATGATCAGCAGCGGCCTGTCGCAGGCCTTCACCGGCATCAGCCTGGGCAGCATCCTGCTGCTGGCCGCGCTCGGCCTGGCCATCACCTACGGGCTGATGGGCGTGATCAACATGGCGCACGGCGAGCTGATCATGATCGGCGCCTACGCCACCTGGCTGGTGCAGGTGTTCTTCCGCCAGCACCTGCCGGAGGCTTTCGACTGGTACTTGCTGGTGGCCATGCCGGTGGCGTTTGCCACCTCGGCCCTGGTGGGTGCGGCCATGGAGCGCAGCGTGATCCGTTTCCTGTACGGCCGCCCGCTGGAGACCCTGCTGGCCACCTGGGGCATCAGCCTGGTGCTGATGCAGGCGGTGCGCAGCCTGTTCGGCGCCCAGAACGTGGGCGTGGAAAACCCCAGCTGGATGAGCGGCAGCATCACCCTCATGGGCCAGCTCACGCTGCCCTGGAACCGGGTGCTCATCATCGTGTTTGCGGCGCTGGTGCTGCTGGGCGTGGCCCTGCTCATCGGCAAGACCCGGCTGGGCCTGTTCGTGCGCGGCGTCACCCAGAACCGGCCGATCGCCTCGTGCATGGGCGTCAACACCGCGCGCATCGACACCTGGGCCTTTGCGCTGGGCTCGGGCATTGCCGGCCTGGCCGGCTGTGCGCTGAGCCAGATCGGCAACGTGGGCCCCGACCTGGGCCAGAGCTACATCGTCGATTCCTTCATGGTGGTGGTGCTCGGTGGCGTGGGCCAGCTGGCCGGCACCGTGTATGCCGCACTCGGCCTGGGCCTGCTCAACAAGTTCATCGAAGGCTGGGCCGGCGCAGTGCTGGCCAAGATCGCCGTGCTGGTCTTCATCATCGTCTTCATCCAGAAACGCCCGCAGGGCATCTTTGCCCAGAAGGGCCGGAGCGCGGAGGCATGACCCACCCCACCGCCCATTCCACCGCCAACCCCGTGGCACTGCCCGAACCCGGGCCGCTGCTCAGCCGTGCCGGCTGGAGCGCCTTCCTGATCGCGCTGCTGGTGGTGTGCGCCCTGGCACCGCTGCTGAACCTGGTGGTGCCCGCCGGCCACCCGCTGCACCTGAGCGACTACCTGGTGGGCCTGCTGGGCAAGATCATGTGCTACGCCATCTGCGCGCTGGCCATGGACCTGATCTGGGGCTACAGCGGCATCCTCAGCCTGGGCCACGGCCTGTTCTTTGCACTCGGCGGCTATGTGATGGGCATGTACCTCATGCGCCAGATCGGCCGCGACGGCAACTACCAGAGCGACCTGCCCGACTTCATGGTGTTCCTGGACTGGAAGGAGCTGCCCTGGCACTGGGCGCTGTCGGACAGCTTTGTCGCCACGCTGCTGCTGGTGGTGCTGGTGCCCGGGCTGGTGGCCTTCGTGTTCGGCTACTTCGCCTTCCGCTCGCGCATCAAGGGGGTGTACTTCTCCATCATCACCCAGGCGCTCACCTATGCCGCGCTGCTGCTGTTCTTCCGCAACGAGACCGGCCTGGGCGGCAACAACGGCTTCACCGACTTCAAGCGCATCCTGGGCATGCCCATTGCCACGCCGGGCATGCGCATGGCGCTGTTCGTCATCACCGGCGTGGTGCTGCTGGCCTTCTTCCTGGGCTCGCGCTGGCTGGTGCGCTCCAAGTTCGGCCGGGTGCTGCAGGCCCTTCGCGATGCCGAGAGCCGGGTCATGTTCTGTGGCTACAACCCGCTGGCCTACAAGCTCGCCATCTGGACGCTCTCGGCCGTGATGTGCGGCGTGGCCGGCGCGCTGTATGTGCCGCAGGTGGGCATCATCAACCCGGGCGAACTCAGCCCGGCCAACAGCATCGAGATCGCGGTGTGGGCGGCGGTGGGCGGGCGCGGCACGTTGATCGGCCCCATCGTGGGTGCCTTCATGGTCAACGGGGCCAAGAGCTGGCTCACCGTGACCTTTCCCGAGTTCTGGTTGTACTGCCTGGGCGCGCTGTTCATCGTGGTCACCCTGTTCCTGCCGCAGGGCGTGGTGGGGCTGGTGAAGAAGCTGCGCCAGCGCAGCGGGAGTTCCGCATGACGCCCGACCTGATGGAAGCCGGCGCGCAGCGCCACCAGCGCCTGACCGGCAACGCCCCGGGCACCACCGAATCCGGCGGCCGCCAGGCCAGCTTCCTGCGGCCGCTGGTGCGCGGCGAGGTCGATGTCTCGCACGGCCGCATCCTGTACCTGGAAGACGTGCATGTGAGCTTCGACGGCTTCAAGGCCATCAATGGCCTGTCGCTGGACATCGCACCGGGCGAGCTGCGCTGCATCATCGGACCCAACGGCGCCGGCAAGACCACCATGATGGACATCATCACCGGCAAGACCCGGCCCGACCGGGGCACGGTCTTCTTTGGCAGCACCATCGACCTGCTGGCCCACCGCGAGGCCGAGATCGCCACCCTGGGCATCGGGCGCAAGTTCCAGAAGCCCACGGTGTTCGAGAACCTCAGCGTGTACGAGAACCTGGAGCTCGCACTCGCCGCTGACCGCCGTGTGGGTGCTGCGCTGCGCTTCCGCCCCGATGGCGCCCAGCGCGACCGCCTGGGCGAGGTGCTGACCACCATCCACCTGGCCGATCAGGTCAATCGCCAGGCCGGGCTGCTGAGCCACGGGCAGAAGCAGTGGCTGGAGATCGGCATGCTCCTGGTGCAGGACCCCCGGCTGCTGCTGCTGGACGAGCCGGTGGCCGGCATGACGGACGAGGAAACCGAACGCACGGCCGAGCTGTTCCGGGGGCTTGCCGGGCGCCATTCGCTCATGGTGGTGGAGCACGACATGGGCTTCGTGCGCGCCCTGGGCGGCAAGGTGACGGTGCTGTGCGACGGCGCCGTGCTGGCCGAAGGTTCGCTGGACGAGGTCCAGGCCGATGAACGCGTGATCGAGGTCTATCTGGGCCGCTGAGGACAACACCCATGAGCTTGCTGGAAGTCAAGGACGTCAATCAGTACTACGGCGGCAGCCACATCCTGCGCAACGTCGGCCTGAGTGCCGCCAAGGGCGAGGTGACCGTGGTGCTGGGCCGCAACGGCGTGGGCAAGACCACGCTGCTCAAGTCGCTGATGGGGCTGGTGCCGGTGGTCAGCGGCAGCGTGGTGCTCGATGGCCAGCCCATCACCACCAGGACGCCGTACGAGCGTGCCCGGCTGGGCATGGGCTATGTGCCGCAGGGCCGCGAGATCTTCGGGCGGCTCACCGTGCACGAGAACCTGCTCATGGGCCTGGCCACCCGGCCCGGCGGCACGCCGATTCCCGAAGAGCTGTTCGAGCTGTTCCCGGTGCTGCGGCAGATGCTGGACCGCCGGGGCGGCGACCTGTCCGGCGGTCAGCAGCAGCAGCTGGCCATTGCGCGGGCGCTGGCCAGCGGCCCGCGCGTGCTCATGCTGGACGAGCCCACCGAGGGCATCCAGCCCAACATCATCAAGGACATCGGCCGCGTGATCCGCATGCTGGCCGACCGGGGCGACATGGCCATCGTGCTGGTGGAGCAGTACTACGACTTTGCCGAAGCCCTGGCCGACCGGTATGTGGTGATGGAGCGTGGCGAGGTGGTGGCCAGCGGGCCGGGCAGCGAGATGTCCACGCGCGGCGTGCGCCAGATGATCGCCATCTGAGCGCGCGCTGGTTCAGCTCACCAGGGTCTCGTCCAGCAGGCCGGGTCGTGAAGGCGTCCTGAAGCCGGCCGGCAGGGCCACGCCGCCGGACTCGACCTCGCGGCTCTCGCCCAGGCGGGGCGGGCGGGCGCGGTAACGTTCGCGCAGGTCGTCCACCTGCACCTGCAGCTCGTCGGCGTCGGGGATGCGGTCGCGGTAGCGGGCCAGCAGCTGGTGGGCCGACTCCAGCAGCTTGCCATTGAGCGTGCGGGTGCCGTCGGCCAGCAGCTGCACGGCGGTGGCGCGGGGGTCGCCCTTGAGCGTCATGCGCATGGCGTCCTCGGTCATCTTGAGGATGCGGGCATGGCCGTCGCGCAGCAGCGCGGTCCAGGCCTCGTGCCCGCCGCGCGCCGCACCGGCCAGCAGTTCGCTCAGCGAGCGGCCGGTGCCGAAACGCAGGGCCAGGGCTTCCACCACCGCCTCGGCGTCCGGTGGTGGCGAGCCGGCCTTGTGCAGCCGGGCCATCAGGCCCAGCAGGTTGCAGGCCGATTCGAAATCGAAGGCCGGATCGCTGATCAGGGCCGACAGCCGCTTGACCGTGTCCACCGCCACCTGCGGCTGCTTGTGCTGCAGCGCGTTGAGGGCGGTCACCACGTCCAGCAGGGCTTGCGGCCGCTCGGGTTCGAAGGCGCGGTCGCGCAGGCGGGTCATGTGCTCCACGCACGACAGCAGGCCACGGTGGTCGTTGTTGTCCAGCCGGGCAAAGGCCAGCAGCACCAGGGCCTGCGGGTCGAACAGCTTGCTGTCCAGGCCGGCGCGGGTGGCGCGGTCCAGCTTCTCCAGCCCCACCGCCTTGTCGCCGGCGTAGAAGGCCAGCGTGCCGTGCTTGAGCAGCCGGGTGATGGAGGACGGCGTGAGCCGGGTGGCCATCTCGAAGGTGGACAGAGCGTTCTCCAGCTGGCCCAGCTCGAACTGGGCGCGGCCCATCACGTCGTAGGCGTCGGCATAGCCGTCGTCGTCGCTGATGAGGGCCTGCAGGGTGCTCATGGCGCGGGCCGGCTGTCCGCCCTCGATCTGTGCCCGGGCCACGCCCAGGCGCGCCCAGGGCAGGGTCTTGGCCTCGATCACGGCCTCGTAGAGCTGCTTCGCGTCGTCGATGGCGCCGCTGCGCAGCATGAGCTCGGCACCGATGCGCGCGGCATACAGCCAGTAGGGCTGGCGGGCTTCAAAGCGCTGCAGGCAGAGCTGCGAAGCGGTGTCGAAGTCCTGCCGGTCGATGGCGCTGAAGATGTCCTGCAGCGCCCGCTTGCGTTGCCGCGCCTGCAGGATGCGTTCGTGCAGCCGCGCGGCGGTGTGCGGCTTGAGCAGGTAGGCGTCCAGCGCCGATTCGGCCGCCTCGGCCACCTTGCTGTAGGTGGCCTCTGCCGTGAGCATGATGAACACCGTGTAGAACGGCAGGATCTGGTTGCGCCGCAGGTCGTCCAGCAGTTCCTGGCCGGAGCTGCTGTCGCGGTCGAACTCCTGCTCGCACACCACCACGTCGAAGCGGGCGGCTTCGAGCTTGCGCCGTGCATCGTGCAGGCGCGAGCACTGCACCACGTTGCCCAGGCCGAGCTCGCGCAGCTGCGCCACCAGGATCGAGCGCGACTGGGGGTTGCCCTCGATGACCAGGGCACTGGCTTCGTGCAGCGGAAGGGGTGCGGCAGGCTGGATGAACATGCAGATGCAGCCCGGCCGCAGGATGCAGCAAGGCCAAGCTGCATTCTGGGTGCGTCCGGCCGCTGGCCATGGCCGGAAAAGACGGCCGTATCCGGGGGATTTCCGGGCTTCAGATGCGCCAGATGCGCGGCGCCTCGGTGCCCAGCCCCCAGGCAGTGGCCCGCCAGGGCGCCCACACGGTCTGGAAGGTGGCCATCAGCGGCTCCACCAGGGCGGCGGTGGCCCGCACCACCACCATGTGCGGGTTGGGCGAGGTGGCGGCCACGCGCACCGGTCCGCTGTCGGGCAGCACGGCGCGGGCGGCGTCCAGCAGCGCCTCGGTGCGTGCCCGGCCCAGCGGCTGCCCGCTGGCCAGCCACAGGCTGCCCAGGCAGCGTTGCCCGTCCAGGCCCAGCGGGCTGTCCAGCAGCCGGGTGTCGGCCGCGTCGATGAGCGACTGCTCCAGCCACAGGCCCTGCACCGACAGGCGCTGGGCGATGCGGCCCCGGTCGAAGGTCTGGCCGGCGGCCGGCAGGCCCAGGGCACACACGTCCCAGCCAATGACCTCGGCGTCGCCCTGCAACACCATCTCCACCTGGTTGAGCGCGTCGCAGCCGGGGTAGGCCAGGGTCTCCAGCGGCACCCATTCCAGCCGGGCGCCGGGCTGCAGGTCCAGCCGCACCCGTTGCGCGGCCAGCCCGGCCTCGCTGCGGTAGAAGCGGGTGGCCCCTGGCGTGGACAGCAGGGCGTGCGCGCCGCTGTGCACCGCCACACCGATGTCCAGCGTGTCGCCGCCCACCAGTCCGGCGGGCGGGTGCACCAGCACGTTGTGGCAGATGGCATCGCCTTCCGGGTAGAGGCTCTTCAGCACCCGCAGCGGGCCGCTGTGGTCGTGCTGCAGCACGGTGCGGCCGAGCTGCAGGGTGTAGTCCAGATCGAGGCGGGCTTGCCAGGGCATGCGGTGCGTCGGCTCGGTGGGTGCCTCAGGGGTGCGTCAGAAGTGCCGGCCGGCGGCGGCCAGGGCGGTCATGTTGAGCACCCGGCGCACGGTGGCGGCGGGGGTCAGGATGTGCACCGTGCGCGCCGCACCCATGAGGATGGGGCCCACGGTCACGCCGCCGCTGGTGGTGGTCTTGAGCACGTTGTAGAGGATGTTGGCGGCATCCAGGTTGGGGCAGACCAGCAGGTTGGCCGAGCCGGTGAGCGTGCTGTCGCCGAGGTAGGCGGCGCGGATCTCGGGCTGCAGCGCGGCGTCGCCGTGCAGTTCGCCGTCGCACTCGATCTCGGGGTGCGCAGCCACGAACAGGTCGCGGGCGCGGGCCATCTTGCGGGCCGAGGCGCGCTTGCTGGACCCGAAGCTGGAGTGCGACAGGAAGGCCACCTTGGGCGGCAGGCCGAAGCGCTGCACCTCCTGCGCGGCCATCCAGGCGATCTCGGCCAGCTCCTCGGCGGTGGGGTCCTCGTTCACATAGGTGTCGGTCACGAACACCGGTCCCCGGTCGGTCATGAGGGCGTTGACGGCGGCGTATTCGGCCACGCCCTCGGCCTTGCCCAGGATGCTGTCGATGCGCTCCAGGTGCGTCATGTAGCTGCCCACCAGGCCGCAGATCAGGGCGTCGGCATCCCCCAGCGAGAGCATGAGCGAACCGATGATGGTGTTGGAGCGGCGCACCGCGGCCTTGGCCACTTCGGGCGTGGCCCCGTGGCGCTTCATGAGCTGGTGGTAGTGCTCCCAGTACTGGCGGAAGCGCGGATCGTCCTCGGGGTTGACGTTCTCCACGTCCACGCCCAGGCGCATGCGCAGGCCGGCCTTCTCGATGCGTGCGGCGATCACGGCCGGGCGACCGATCAGGATGGGCCGTGCCAGCTGGTCGTCGATGGCCATCTGGGCGGCGCGCAGCGCACGCTCGTCCTCGCCGTCGGCGTAGGCCACGCGCTTGCGGTCGGCCGGCACCGCCTTGGCGGCGTTGAACACCGGCTGCATCAGGATGCCGGTCTGGTAGACGAAGCGGCCCAGCTGCTGGCGGTAGGCGTCCATGTCGGTGATGGGCCGCGTGGCCACGCCGGACTCGGCGGCCGCCTGGGCCACGGCCGGGGCGATGCGCAGGATCAGGCGCGAATCGAAGGGCTTGGGGATCAGGTAGTCGGGACCGAAGCTCAGGTCCTGGCCGGCGTAGGCACTGGCCACTTCCTCGCTGGTCTCGCTCTTCACCAGGTCGGCGATCTGGCGCACGCAGGCCAGCTTCATGGCCTCGGTGATGCGGGTGGCGCCGCAGTCGAGCGCGCCACGGAAGATGTACGGGAAGCACAGGACATTGTTGACCTGGTTCGGGTAATCGCTGCGGCCGGTGGCGATGATGCAGTCCGGCCGCACGGCCTTGGCCAGCTCGGGCCGGATCTCGGGCTCGGGGTTGGCCAGTGCCAGGATGATGGGCTGGCGCGCCATGGTCTTGACCATTTCGGCGGTCAGCACGCCGGGGGCCGAGCAGCCCAGGAACACGTCGGCCCCGTTCACCGCATCGGCCAACGTGCGCTTGTCGGTGGCCTGCGCGTAGCGCTGCTTGGACTCGTCCAGCCCGCCCGGGCGGCCCTGGTAGATGACGCCCTTGGAGTCGCACACGAAGATGCGGTCACGGCTCACGCCCAGGCCCACCATCACGTCCAGGCAGGCGATGGCGGCCGCACCCGCGCCCGACACCGCCACGGTCACCTCGCCGATGGCCTTGTTCACCAGTTCCAGCCCGTTGAGCAGGGCGGCCGCGCTGATGATGGCCGTGCCGTGCTGGTCGTCGTGGAACACCGGGATGTTCATGCGCTCGCGCAGCTGCTTCTCGATGTAGAAGCACTCGGGCGCCTTGATGTCTTCCAGGTTGATGCCGCCCAGCGTGGGTTCGAGCGCGGCAATGATCTCGATCAGCTTGTCCGGGTCCTTCTCGGCCAGCTCGATGTCGAACACGTCGATGCCGGCGAATTTCTTGAACAGGCAGCCCTTGCCCTCCATCACCGGCTTGCTGGCCAGCGGCCCGATGTCGCCCAGGCCCAGCACGGCGGTGCCGTTGGTGACCACGCCCACCAGGTTGCCCCGGCTGGTGAAGTCGGCGGCCAGGTTGGGGTCGGCCTCGATCGCCAGGCAGGGGTAGGCCACGCCGGGGGAGTAGGCCAGCGACAGGTCGCGCTGGTTGGACAGCGGTTTGGTCGGGGTGACCGACACCTTGCCGTGGCGGGGCGAGCGGTGGTATTCGAGCGCGGCGTCGCGCAGGGCTTGTTCGGCGGGTGTCATGGCTTGTCTCCGGTCGTCACGGGCGCGGGGGCGCCCAAAAAGGGATGGATTGTGCTCCTGTCGATGGATGCCCCGCTGGCGGCCGGGCATGAAAAAACCCGCCACTCGGGCGGGTTCTTCGGGAGCAGGCCCAAGGCCTTCACTTGTTGCGCTGGCCTTCGGTCAGGGTGTCGAGCTGGAAGCGGCCGCTCTTGTCCCACAGCCACACGTCGGTGTAGGTCACCCGGCCCATGCGCACCGGCGCCGGAAACGGGGCGGCCGAGCGCACGGTGCGTTCGATCTCGCGCATCACCTCGGGCACATGGCTGGGCGCGCGCATCCAGTTGAGCTGTCGTACCTCGCCCAGGTGATCCACCTCCACCTGCAGCACGCCCACGGCGTGCATCAGGGGTGGCAGCTGGCCCTTGTAGATGCGCTCGCTGTTGAGCTTGTAGATGTGCTGGGCGCCGTCCTTGCGGTACTCCAGCGGCGAGCTGGCCTGCGACACCAGCTTGGGCTTGGGTGCTGCCACCGACGGGGGCGGAGGCGGCGGGGGAGGGGGCGGCGGCGGCGGTGCCGGCGGCAGCGGCGCGGCGCAGGAGGCCAGCAGCACGGCAGTGGCAGCGCCCAGCCAGCCCCAGGGCCGGCGGAGTGCAGAGTGGCCTGCGCCGGGCTGGGCGGGCAGGGGGGCGGGCGGAATGTCTTTCATGGGTGGAACCTCGCAAGGTCGGGTGGGGCGCCGTGGGGCAATCGCTCGACCGGCCGGAGTGTAGTTCCGAACCGGGGCCGTGGTGGCCTGGTTATCACGCAATCCTGCCGCTTTGAACACGCCTTACCTCCGGACACAGGTCTGTGGCCGACGGGCGCCAGCGCCCTTGCCGCTGGTGCGGCTGGATCCTTCCGTCTGTCGCCGTGGGGCCATGGGTTCTGCGGTACCCTCACCGGCATCCCTTCAGCACCCATCCGTTTCAGATTCACATCAGCATGAAAACGCAAGCCGCCGTCGCCTGGAAAGCCGGGCAACCCCTGACCATCGAGACCGTCGACCTGCAAGGCCCCCAGTTCGGCGAGGTCCTGGTGGAGATCAAGGCCACCGGCATCTGCCACACCGACTACTACACCCTGAGTGGCGCCGATCCCGAAGGCATCTTCCCGGCCATCCTGGGCCACGAGGGCGCCGGCATCGTGGTGGACGTAGGCCCGGGCGTGACCAGCCTGAAGAAGGGCGATCACGTGATTCCGCTCTACACGCCCGAGTGCCGCCAGTGCAAGTTCTGCCTGAGCCGCAAGACCAACCTGTGCCAGCTCATCCGCGGCACCCAGGGCAAGGGCCTGATGCCCGATGCCACCAGCCGCTTCAGCATCGACGGAAAGCCCATCTTCCATTACATGGGCACCAGCACCTTCAGCAACTACACCGTGGCGCCCGAGATCAGCCTGGCCAAGATCCGCGAGGACGCGCCCTTCGACAAGGTCTGCTACATCGGCTGCGGCGTGACCACCGGCATCGGCGCCGTGCTGTTCACGGCCAAGGTGGAGGCGGGTGCCACGGTGGCCGTGTTCGGCCTGGGCGGCATCGGCCTGAACGTGATCCAGGGTGCAAAGATGGTGGGTGCCGACAAGATCATCGGCATCGACATCAACCCGGCCCGCGAAGCCATGGCGCGCCGGTTCGGCATGACGCACTTCATCAACCCCAAGGAAGTGCCCAATGTGGTCGATGCCATCGTCCAGCTCACCGACGGCGGTGCCGACTACAGCTTCGAATGCATCGGCAACACCCAGGTCATGCGCCAGGCGCTGGAGTGCACCCACAAGGGCTGGGGCCGCAGCATCATCATCGGCGTGGCCGAGGCGGGTGCCGAGATCAGCACCCGCCCGTTCCAGCTGGTCACCGGCCGCAAGTGGGAAGGCTCGGCCTTCGGCGGCGCCCGCGGCCGGACCGACGTGCCCAGGATCGTCGACTGGTACATGGAAGGCAAGATCAACATCGACGACCTCATCACCCACAAGCTGCCGCTCTCGCGCATCAACGAAGGCTTCGACCTCATGAAGCGCGGCGAGTCGATCCGCACCGTGGTCGAGTACTGACCGGGCCCGCACCGACATGACCGAGCGTCCCCGCCGCTTCGACCTGATCGCCTTCGACTGGGACGGCACGCTCTACGACAGCACCGCCGTCATCGCCCGCTGCATCCAGCTGGCGGTGGCCGATGTGGGCGGCACCGTGCCCAGCGACGAGGCGGCGCGCTACGTGATCGGCATGGGCCTGATGCAGGCCCTGGCCCATGCCGCGCCCGACGTGCCCCCCGAGCGCTACCCCCAGCTCGGCGAGCGTTACCGCCACCACTACATGGCGCACCACAACGACCTGTCGCTGTTCGACGGTGTGCTGCCCCTGCTGCAGCGCCTGCGCCAGCGCCACCACTGGCTGGCGGTGGCCACCGGCAAGAGCCGGCGCGGCCTGGACGAGGTGCTGCACACGGTCGAGCTCAAAGGCATGTTCGACGGCTCGCGCACCGCCGACAAGACCGCCGGCAAGCCCCATCCACGCATGCTGCACGAGCTCATGCGGGAGTTCGGCGTCGAGCCCGAGCGCACCCTCATGATCGGCGACACCACCCACGACCTGCAGATGGCGCTCAACGCCGGCTGCGCCAGCGTGGCGGTGAGCTATGGCGCGCACGAGCCCGCCACGTTTGCCGAACTGCAGCCGCTGGCCGTGGCCCATTCGGTGGCCGAGCTGCAGCGCTGGCTCGACGACCACGCCTGAGGTGACCGGCCATGTCCCCCGCCGACGACCTGATCCCGCTGTGCAACAGCGCCGACCTGCAGGACGGCGGTCGGGCGGTGCCGTTCGACATCAACCACGCCGGCCAGACCTGCCGGGCCTTTGCCATCCGCTGGCAGGGGCGGGTGCACGCCTATCTCAACCGCTGCACCCATGTGGCCATGGAGCTGGACTGGCAGCCCGACCGGTTCTTCGACGATTCGGGCCGCTGGCTGCTGTGCGCCACCCACGGTGCCCACTACGCGCCCGACACCGGTGCCTGCCAGGGCGGCCCCTGCCGGGGCGGTCTGGTCAAGATCGAGCTGGTGGAGGACCGTGGCGTGGTCCACTGGCGTTCACAATACCCGTTCAAACCCGTTGAATTCTGAGCCTGCGGGCACTCCCCCATGAACGAACACGACCCCTTTCCCATGACGTCTCCCGGACCCCTGGACGCCGACAAGCCGGCCCGAGCCGCACCGTCGGCGGCCCCCGCAACGGCCCCTGCCGGCTGGGAGCGGGAGACCATCGAGAAGCTGCTGTTCGCCACCCTGCGCGAGCAGCAGTCGGTGCGCCGCTGGCGGCTGTTCACCCGGCTGATGTGGCTGGTGCTGTTCGGTGCGGTGGTCTGGCTGATCTACTCGGCCGAAGCCAGCTCCACCTCCAGCAGCTCGCCGCACACGGCGGTCATCAATGTCAAGGGCGAGATCGCCGACGGCGCCGAGGCCAGTGCCGAGAACATCGTGGGCTCGCTCAAGTCGGCCTTTGAAGACAGCGGCTCCCAGGCGGTGGTGCTGCTGATCAACTCGCCCGGCGGCAGCCCGGTGCAGGCCGGCATCATCAACGACGAGGTCACCCGCCTGAAGGCGCTGCACAACAAGAAGGTGTACGCCGTGGTCGAGGAAACCTGTGCCTCGGCGGCCTACTACATCGCCGCCGCGGCCGACGAGATCTACGTGGACAAGGCCAGCCTGGTGGGCAGCATCGGCGTGCTCATGGACGGCTTCGGCTTCACCGGCCTGATGGACAAGCTGGGCATCGAGCGTCGCCTGATGACCGCCGGCGAGAACAAGGGCATGCTCGATCCCTTCAGCCCGCAGGACGACAAGCAGCGCGCCTACATCCAGTCCATGCTGGGCGAGATCCATGCCCAGTTCATCGACGTGGTCAAGAAGGGCCGTGGCGAGCGGCTGAAGGAAGGCCCCGACACCTTCAGCGGCCTGGTCTGGAGCGGCCAGCAGGCGGTGCAGCTGGGCCTGGCCGACGGCCTGGGCAACCTGGACTTCGTGGCCCGCGAGATCGTCAAGGCCGAGGACATCGTGGACTACACCCACCGCGAGAACGTGGGTCTGCGCCTGGCCAAGCGCTTCGGCGCCAGCGTGGGCGAGGGCATGTTCCACGCCGCCCGCGCCGCCGGGGTGCAGCTGCGCTGAAACGTCCGGATACGTCCGGGGAAGCGGGGGAAACCGGGACTCCCTAAGATCCCGGGTTTTCCCTGATCTGGAGGACTTCCCCGCATGACGCCCATCCGCAAGGCCGTGTTCCCCGTCGGTGGTCTCGGCACCCGCTTTCTGCCGGCCACCAAGGCCATCCCCAAGGAAATGCTGCCGGTGGTGGACAAGCCGCTCATGCAGTACGCGGTGGAAGAGGCCTACGCGGCCGGCATCCGCGAGATGATCTTCGTCACCGGCCGCAACAAGCGCGCCATCGAGGACCACTTCGACACCGCCTATGAGCTCGAGGCCGAACTGGAGGCTGCCGGCAAGGGCGCTCTGCTGGAGCTGGTGCACTCCATCAAGCCCGACGACATGGACGTGTTCTATGTGCGCCAGCCCCGCGCCCTCGGGCTGGGCCATGCGGTGCTGTGCGCCGAGCGCCTGGTGGGCGATCAGCCCTTTGCGGTGCTGCTGGCCGACGACCTGATGATGGGGCGCGACCAGCTCCAGGGCGGCCCCACCGTGCTGGGCCAGATGGTCGATGCCTTTGCCCGCAGCCCGGGCACGGTGCTGGCGGTACAGGACGTGCCCCGGGCCGACACGCGCCGCTACGGCGTGGTCGACGTGCGCGGCGCCACCGCCCCGCTGGCCGAGGTGTTCGGCATGGTGGAAAAGCCCCATCCCGACCAGGCCCCGTCCACGCTGGCCGTGGCCGGTCGCTACATCCTCACCCCGGCGGTGTTCGAGAGCATCCGCCGGCAGCCGCGCGGGGCCGGTGGCGAGATCCAGCTCACCGACGGCATTGCCGCGCTGATCGGCACCGAAAAGGTCCAGGCCTTCCGCTACGAGGGCCGCCGTTACGACTGCGGCAGCAAGGAAGGCTTTCTGGAGGCCACTATCGACCTGGCGCTGGCCAACCCCGACCTGTCGGCTTCGGTGCGGGCGCACCTGGCCAGGGTCATGGGCTGACCGGGCGGGCCGGTCGGGCGGCGGGTGTCAGCCGCCCAGCATGAACACCGCCGGCAGGTCCAGCGGCAGGGCCTGGGCCCAGCCCGGGTGCTGGCGCCAGTCGGCCACGGTGGCGCTGCGGATGGCCTGCGTCGGCAGGCCCAGCCCGGCCGCCACCGCCAGCCGCGTGCCCGGCTGCAGCGTCTGCACCAGGGCGGCCAGCAGCGCCGCATTCCGGTAGGGCGTCTCGATCAGCAGCTGGGCCTGCTGCAGGCGCAGAGCCGTGGCCTCCAGGGCCCGCAGGCGCTGGCTGCGCTCGGCACTGTCCTGCGGCACATAACCCACGAAGGCGAATTGCTGACCATTGAGCCCGCTGGCGGCCAGCGCGAGCATCAGCGACACCGGACCGGTCAGCGGACACACCTCGATGCCCAGCGCGTGCGCGGCGCGCACCACCGCACTGCCCGGGTCGGCCACGGCCGGCATGCCGGCCTCGCTGACCAGTCCCATGTCGTGGCCCTGCAGCGCCGGCTCCAGCAGGGCGCGGGCGGCGCGGTCCAGTTCGGCATCGGGCCGGTGATCGCCCTTCTTGTGGGCGGCACGGGGCAGCTCGGCGATGTGCTGGGCCTGCAGCGGCGCTGCCAGGGCATGGACGCTGTCCACCCGCTTGAGGAAGGCCCGGGTGGACTTGGCGTTTTCGGTGATCCAGTGGGTCAGGCCGCTGGCGGTGCGCAGCGTGGCGTCGGGCAGCCAGTCGGTCATCGGCAGGCTGGTGTCCACGCCGAAATCCAGCGGCGTGGGCACCAGGAACAGGCGGCCCCGGCTCATGGCAGCGTCATGCCGGCCGCGCGCAGCAATCGGCAGGTGCGGATCAGGGGCAGGCCGATGAGCGCGGTGGGGTCGTCGCTGTCGATGCGCTCCAGCAGCGAGATGCCCAGGCCCTCGCTGCGCGCGCTGCCGGCACAGTCGTAGGGCTGCTCGGTGCGTAGATAGCGTTCGATCTCCGCGTCGGAGAGGTCGCGGAACACCACCTGCACCGACGCCAGTTCCACCGAATCGAACCCGGTGGCCTCGCACACCACGGCCAGCGCGGTCTGGAACACCACGGTGCGCCCGCGCATGCGGCGCAGCTGGGCCACAGCCCTGGCATGGTCGCCCGGCTTGCCCAGCGGCTCGCCCGCCAGGTCGGCCACCTGGTCGCTGCCGATCACCACCGCCTGCGGATGCCGGCGGGCCACGGCCCAGGCCTTGGCCCGGGCCAGCCGCAGGGCGAGGTCGCGCGGCGATTCGCCGGGCAGGGGGGTCTCATCCACCTCGGGCGCCACCACCTCGAAGGGCAGGGCCAGCCGCTCCAGCAGCTCGCGCCGGTAGCGGGAGGTGGACCCCAGGATCAGGAGTCGTTCGGGCATGGGGCCACGCCGGAAGACGGGCGTGGTTTCGGACAGGTCGGCTTCGCTCATGCCCTGCATTCTCCACCGCTCCACTACACTGCCGCCCCATGAACAAACCGACCCGCACCGTCTGGAACCCGTCCCGGCTGGATGCCGCCGCGTTCGCCCAGGCCGATGCCGTGCTCGAAGGGCAGACCGCGCTGACCGAGCTGGCGCGCCTGGCCGAAGACCTTCACCTTCCGCACGATGCGCCGCTCCAGGGCCAGGTGGCCTGGACGCTGCGGGGTGAACTGCGCGAGCCGCGCGCCGGCCAGCAACCCGATGTCTGGCTCCACCTGACGGCCAGCGTCACCGTGCCCCTGACCTGCCAGCGCTGCCTGGGCCCGGTCGACACGCCGCTGGACGTGGACCGCTGGTTCCGTTTCGTGGCCGACGAGGCCGCCGCCGAAGCCCAGGACGACGACTGCGAGGAAGACCTGCTGGCCCTGGAACCCCGGCCCGACATGATCGCCGTGCTGGAGGACGAACTGCTCATGTCCTTGCCCCTGGTGCCCATGCACGACACCTGTCCTGAGCCCGTTCCGCTGGGCGATGCTGCTCCCGATACCGAAGCGAAGGCCGAGCGCCCCCATCCGTTCGCGGAGCTGGCCCGCCTGCGGGGCAAGACGCCCGGCTGACATGGCCGGGCGTGGGGCCATGGACCCGGCGCACCTTCGGGCTATAATGCTTGGCTTTGCGCCAGCGTCCGTCTGACCGACCCGTCAGGCCTCACCGAAACACAGGAGCCCATCATGGCCGTCCAGCAGAACAAGAAGTCCCCCTCCAAGCGCGGCATGCACCGTTCGCACAACGCCCTGAACGTGCCGGGCATCGCGGTTGAGCCGACCACCGGCGAGACCCACCTGCGTCACCACATCAGCCCCAACGGCTTCTACCGTGGTCGCCAGGTCCTGAAGAACAAGTCCGAAGCCTGATTCCGGGCGCCAGCCGGCACGGCTGCGCCTGCGCGTGGCCCCTGGCAGTCCGGCAGACACAGGCCCGCATGACGCATGCGGGTCTTTTTTTTGCAAGGGCGCTCGGCAGCGTCCACTCGGGATGTTGAGATGATCACCGTCGCTGTGGATTGCATGGGGGGAGACATCGGGCCGCAGGTCACGATGCCCGCCTGTGCCGCGTTTCTCGCCAGCCACCCGCAGGCCCGCCTGCTGCTGGTCGGCAGGCCCGACCTGGCCAGTGAATGGCCGCAGCTGGCCCGGCACGACCGGGTGGAGTGGGTGACCGCCACCGAGGTGGTGACCATGGACGACCCGGTCGAGGTCGCGCTGCGGCGCAAGAAGGACTCCTCGATGCGTGTGGCCATCGAGCAGGTCAAGAAAGGACAGGCCCAGGCGGCCGTGTCCGCCGGCAACACCGGCGCCCTGATGGCCATCGCCCGTTATGTGCTCAAGACGCTGGACGGCATCGACCGCCCCGCCATTGCCACGCAGATGCCCAATGCCCGGGGTGGCGCCACCACCGTGCTCGATCTGGGCGCCAACGTCGACTGTTCGGCCGAACACCTGCTGCAGTTCGCGGTGATGGGGTCTGCCCTGGTGGCCGCGGCCACCGGCAAACCCGAGCCGTCGGTGGGCCTGCTCAACGTGGGCGAAGAGGTCATCAAGGGCAGCGAGACCATCAAGAAGGCCGGCCAGCTGCTGCGCGATGCGGCGGCTTCGGGCGATCTGAACTTCGCCGGCAACATCGAGGGCAACGACATCTTCAAGGGCACCACCGACATCGTGGTGTGCGACGGCTTCGTGGGCAATGTGGCGCTCAAGGCCAGCGAGGGTCTGGCGTCGATGATCGGCGGCTTCCTGCGGGAAGAGTTCTCCAGCAGCATCTGGCGCAAACTGGCTGCCATCGTGGCCTATCCGGTGCTTTCTTCCTTCAAGAAGCGGGTGGATCACCGGCGCTACAACGGCGCTGCCCTGCTGGGCCTGCAGGGCCTGGTGTTCAAGAGCCACGGCTCGGCCGACGCATTTGCCTTCGAACAGGCGCTGGGGCGCGCTTATGATGCCGCCCACCGCGGCATGCTGGACAACGTCCGCGACCGCATCGCCCGCGCCGCGCCCCTGCTGGTCCCGGATTCGGTGCCTGGCGCCCTGAAGAACATTCCGACGATCTGATCCCCGGCGGCGCAGGCCGCCCGACCGATCCGACCGTCCCGAACCGACTGCAGTCCCATGACACGTCATTCCCGCATCACCGGAACCGGCAGCTGCCTGCCGCCCCGCCGCCTCACCAACGCCGACATGGTCGACCTGCTGGCGGCGCGCGGCGTGGAGACCAGTGACGACTGGATCGTGGAACGCACCGGCATCCGCGCCCGGCACTTCGTGGCCGACGGCGTGTTCGCCAGCGATCTGGCCACCGAGGCCGCCCGCCGCGCCATCGAGGCGGCCGGCGCCGATCCGGCGTCCATCGACCTGATCATCGTGGCCACCTCCACGCCGGACATGGTGTTCCCGTCCACTGCCGCCATCGTTCAGCACAAGCTGGGTCTGGCCGGCTGCCCGGCGTTCGACGTGCAGGCGGTGTGCAGCGGCTTCGTCTATGCCCTCACGGTGGCCGACGCCATGATCCGCAGCGGTTCGGCCAGCAAGGCGCTGGTGATCGGCTCGGAAGTGTTCTCGCGACTGCTCGACTTCAACGACCGCACCACCTGCGTGCTGTTCGGCGACGGTGCCGGCGCGGTGGTGGTGGAGGCGTCCGACACCCCGGGCATCCTGGCCACCGACCTGCACGCCGATGGCCGCCATGTGGGCATCCTGTGTGTGCCCGGCCATGTGAACGGCGGCCAGATCCTGGGCGACCCGGTGCTCAAGATGGACGGTCAGGCGGTGTTCAAGCTGGCGGTGGGCGTGCTGGAGGAGGCTGCCCGTGCCGTGCTGGCCAAGGCCGGCCGTACCGAGGCCGACATCGACTGGCTCATTCCCCACCAGGCCAACATCCGCATCATGCAGAGCACGGCCCGCAAGCTCAAGCTGCCGATGGACAAGGTGGTGGTCACCGTGGACCAGCATGGCAACACCTCGGCCGCCTCCATCCCGCTGGCGCTGGACCATGCGGTGCGTGCCGGGCAGGTCAAGCCGGGCGACACGCTCATGCTCGAAGGCGTGGGCGGTGGCTTCACCTGGGGCGCGGTGCTGGTGGATTTCTGACCGGTCCGACCCTCCGCTCAACTTTTTCCGATCAACACCATGAGTTCATCTGCTTTCGTCTTTCCCGGCCAGGGCTCGCAGGCCGTGGGCATGCTGGACGCCTGGGGCGACCACCCCGTCGTGCGCGACACCCTGCAGGAAGCCTCCGATGCCCTGGGCGAAGACATCGGTCGCCTGATCCACGAAGGCCCCAAGGAAGCCCTGGCGCTCACCACCAACACCCAGCCGGTGATGCTGGTGGCCGGCGTGGCCGCCTGGCGCGTGTGGCGTGCCGAAGGCGGCGCCATGCCGGCCGTGATGGCCGGTCATTCCCTGGGTGAGTACACCGCCTGGGTGGCGGCGGGTGCCCTGACGCTGGCCCAGGCCGCGCCGCTGGTGCGTTTCCGGGCGGCTGCCATGCAGGAGGCCGTGCCCGTGGGCACCGGCGCCATGGCCGCCATCCTGGGCATGGACGCCGAGCGGGTGCGCGCCGGCTGTGCCGAGGCGCAGGCCAGTTTCGGCGCCGGCAGCGGCGAGGTGGTGGAGGCCGTCAACTTCAACGACCCGGCCCAGACCGTGATCGCCGGCAGCAAGGCTGCGGTGGAGAAGGCCTGCGAAGTGCTCAAGGCCAACGGCGCCAAGCGTGCGCTGCCGCTGCCGGTGTCGGCCCCGTTCCATTCCAGCCTCATGAAACCGGCCGCCGACAAGCTGCGCGAGAAGCTCGCCGCCACCGTGCTGGCCCCGGCCCTGGTGCCGGTCATCAACAACATCGACGTGGCCATCGAGACCGATGCCGACCGCATCCGCGACGCTCTCTACCGCCAGGCCTTCGGTCCGGTGCGCTGGGTGGAGTGCGTGCAGGCCATCAAGGCCCGTGGCGTGACCCACGTGGTGGAGTGCGGCCCGGGCAAGGTGCTGGCCGGCATGGTCAAGCGCATCGACGCCGAGCTGCAGGGGCTGGCCCTGTACGACCCGGCCACCCTGGCCGACGTCAAGGCCGCCCTGGCCTGAACTCCGGAGACATTCCCATGACCGATTCTGTTTTCAAGGGCCAGATCGCCCTGGTCACCGGCGCCTCGCGCGGCATCGGTGCGGCCATCGCCCAGGAACTCGCCGCCCGAGGACTCACCGTCATCGGCACCGCCACCACCGAAGACGGCGCCAGCCGCATCGGTGCTGCACTGGCCGCCGTGCCGGGCGCCGGTGCCGGATCGCGCGGTGCCTGCCTGGACGTGAACGACGCCACCGCCGCCGAGGCCCTGATCGACAGCATCGTGCAGGCCCACGGCGCGCTGCACGTGCTGGTGAACAACGCCGGCATCACCCGCGACACCCTGGCCATGCGCATGAAGGACGCCGACTGGGACGCAGTGCTCGACACCAACCTCAAGGCCGTCTTCCGCATGAGCCGTGCCGTGATGCGTCCCATGATGAAGCAGCGTTACGGCCGCATCGTGAGCATCACCAGCGTGGTGGGGGCGTCGGGCAACCCGGGCCAGGCCAACTACGCGGCCGCCAAGGCCGGCGTGGCCGGCATGACCCGCGCCCTGGCCCGCGAGCTGGGCAGCCGCCACATCACCGTCAACTGCGTGGCCCCCGGCTTCATCGAGACCGACATGACGGCCTCGCTGCCCGAAGCCCAGCAGCAGGCACTGCTGGGCCAGATCCCGCTGGGGCATCTGGGCAAGCCGGCCGACATCGCCCATGCGGTGGCCTATCTGGCCAGCCCGCAGGCGGGCTACATCACCGGCCAGGAACTGCACGTCAACGGCGGCATGTTCATGGCCTGATGCCATTGCGGCCGATGCCCGCCCGGCCACCGTGTCTGGGGAGAACTCTCTAGGCCCGGCTAAAATGGCGGACTGTATTTCAACCAACCCCCCGAGGGACATATGAGCGACATCGAAGCACGCGTCAAGAAAATCATCGCCGAGCAGCTTGGCGTGGAAGAAGGTCAGGTCACCAACGAGAAAGCCTTCGTGGCCGATCTGGGTGCCGACTCGCTCGACACGGTCGAACTGGTGATGGCGCTGGAAGACGAATTCGGCATCGAGATCCCCGACGAAGACGCCGAGAAGATCACGACCGTGCAGAACGCCATCGACTACGCGCTGGCCCACCAGAAGGGCTGATCCCAGCATGAGCCGTCGCCGTGTCGTCGTGACCGGCCTGGGTTGCATCAGCCCCGTGGGCAACACGGTGGCCGATGCCTGGGCCAATCTCCTGGCCGGACAATCCGGTATCGACCTGATCACCAAGTTCGATGCGTCGAACTTTGCGTGCAAGTTCGCCGGTGAGGTCAAGGGGTTCGATCTGGAGTCCTACATCGGTGCCAAGGAGGCACGGACCATGGACACCTTCATCCACTACGGCATCGCTGCGGCCCATCAGGCCGTGGTGGACGCCGGCCTGCCCACGGGCGAGGCGCTGGATGAGGAAACGGCCACACGCATCGGCTGCATCATCGGATCGGGCATCGGCGGTCTGCCGCTGATCGAGGACACCCACACCGAACTGACGAACCGCGGCCCGCGCCGCATCTCGCCGTTCTTCGTGCCGGCCTCGATCATCAACATGATCTCCGGCCACGTGTCCATGCGCTTCGGCTTCAAGGGGCCGAACCTGGCGGTGGTGACGGCCTGCACGACCGGCCTGCACTGCATCGGCGAGGCGGCCCGCAAGATCGAATATGGCGACGCCGACGTGGTGGTGGCCGGTGGCGCCGAAGCCACCGTCTCGCCCCTGGGCATCGGCGGTTTTGCCGCCATGCGCGCCCTGTCCACCCGCAACGACGACCCCAAGACCGCGTCCCGCCCCTGGGACAAGGACCGCGACGGCTTCGTGCTGGGCGAGGGTGCCGGCGTGCTGGTGCTGGAAGAGTACGAACACGCCAAGGCGCGCGGTGCCCGCATCTACGCGGAACTGGCGGGCTACGGCATGAGTGCCGACGCCGGCCACATGACGGCGCCCAACATGGACGGCCCCCGCCGCGCCATGATCAATGCCCTGCGCAACGGCGGCGTGAACGCCGACGAGGTGAACTACCTCAACGCCCACGGCACCTCCACGCCCCTGGGCGACATCAACGAAACCCAGGCCATCAAGGCGGCGCTGGGCGAACATGCCCGCCGCATCGTGGTCAGCTCCACCAAGTCCATGACCGGCCACCTGCTGGGTGGTGCCGGCGGCATCGAGAGCGTGTTCACCGTCATGGCGGTGCACGACCAGAAGATCCCGCCCACCATCAACATCTTCAACCAGGACCCCGAGTGCGACCTGGACTACTGCGCCAACACCGCGCGGGATGCGAAGGTGGATGTGGCCGTCAAGAACAACTTCGGTTTCGGCGGCACCAACGGCACCCTGGTGTTCCGGCGCATCTGACGGCACCCCGCCGACGCCCATGCACAACGCCCCACCCGTGGACTACCCGGTGGGGCGTTTTGCTGGATGGGCCTGGTGCTGGGGTTTCCTGGGTGCGGCTCTGGTGGCCATGATGGTCGAGCGCCTGCTCTGGTGGCTGCGCCATGCCGATGTGCAGCCCCCTGGAGGGCCGGCCCTGCTGACGGTGCTCACCCTGGTGTGGTGCCTGGCGTCCTGGCGCCGCTGGCGCCATTCACCGCACGGTCTGCTGCGCTGGCAGCCCGATGCGACCGGCCTGCCGGGTGAGGGCTGGCTCTGGTGTCAGGGGCTCCAGTGCGAGCCTTGCCGGGTGCGCGGTGTGCTGGACCTGGGATCGAGCTGGCTGATCCGCGTGATCGGCGATGCCCGCAACGGCGTGCCGCGCTGGATCTGGCTGAGCGCCGCGCACGATCCCTCGCGTTGGCCGGACCTGCGCCGTGCTGTGTGGGCATCCCGGGGAAACCCTGATGCTGTGGACCGTTCGGTTATATTCCCGCGCGCATGACACCGGAAGATCACACCGCTCCGCCTCCACCTGACAGCGACGTCATGCTGGTGCAGCGCACCCTGGCGGGCGAGCAGCGCGCCTTCGAGTTGCTGGTCATCAAGTACCAGCGCCGGGTCGAGCGGCTGATCGGCCGCATGGTGCGCGATGTCGATCTGGTCGAGGACATCGCCCAGGAAACCTTCATCCGGGCCTATCGGGCACTGGCCCAGTTCCGCGGCGACGCCCAGTTCTACACCTGGCTGTACCGGATCGCGGTGAACACCGCCAAGAAGCAACTGCTGGAGCTGAAACGCGACCCGCTGGTTTTCCCTTCCCAGCTCAAATCCGGCGACGACGATGAAACTTCCGGGCCTGAACGCGAACCAAGCCTGGGAATGGCCGACACCGAGACGCCCGATGCGGTGCTGGCCAGCAAGGAGATTGCCGAGGCGGTGAATGCCGTCATGGAGTCGCTGCCGGAAGAGTTGCGCATGGCCATCACCCTGCGGGAGATCGAGGGCATGAGTTACGAAGAGATCGCAGAAGCGCTGGACTGCCCGATCGGTACCGTCCGTTCCCGCATCTTCCGCGCACGAGAGGCCATTTCCGGGCGCATCAAGCCCATGCTGGAACGTCAGGGGGGCAAACGCTGGTGACGGCGGGCTCATCTGTCGAGGGACACACCATGAACGCAACCCAACAACCCACGAGCCGACCCGACGCTGTCACCGGGCGGGATGAATGCCTGTCCGTGCTGGTTGACGCGCATGCGCAGGCCGACGAGCTGGACCGGCTCCTGGCCGGACTGGATGCCGAGGCGGCCGAAACGCTGCAGCGCTTTGAGCTGATCGGCGACATCCTGCGCAGCGGCATGCCAGCGGCGCGTTCCTGCAGCGATCCGCAACAGTTTCTGGCGCGTGTGCGTGCCGGTATTGCCCAGGAAGCCCCTCTGACCCAGCCCGAGCGGGTGTTGCAGCCGGCCGTGGCGGCGCTGCCGGTGCGCATGCCGGCCGCCAACGACGGCGTGTTCCGCTGGAAGATGGTGGCCGGCTTTGCATCGCTGGCGGCCGTGATGGCCGTGAGCTGGAACCTGATGGGTGCCGGTGCACCGGCCGGCGTGCCGGGCACTGCGGCTCCGGTGCTGGTGCAGGCGCCTGCCGGCAACCCGGGCGATGCCGACCCGCCGGAGGCCGTGCTGGTCATGACGCCACAGGGCGCCGTGGTGCGCGATCCCCAGCTGGAGCAGTTGCTGAACGAACATCGCCAGTTCGGCGGCATGACGGCGCTGCAGGCGCCCACCGGCTTCCTGCGCAATGCCACCTACGACCGGGAAGGACGCTGACCGGCCATGACCCCGATTGCTGTGTCTCCGGCTGCCCGCCGTCGTCCGTTCCTGGCCTTGCGTACCAACATGCCCGGGCACCATCCGTGGCGCCGCTGGGTCGCCGCTGCGCTGACGGCGGTGGCCACCGGCACGCTGGTGCCCGCCTGGGCGGAAGGGCCGACAGGCACGGCCCAGACGCCGGTGCGCAGCATCAATGAATGGCTCACCCGCATGCACGAGGCATCGCGCATGCGGGCCTATACCGGAACCCTGGTGGTCACGGCCGGTGCGTCCATGTCGGCCTCCAAGATCTGGCATGTGTGCGATGGCACCCGTCAGATGGAGCGGGTGGACACGCTCACCGGCGAACCCCGGACCACGCTGCGCCGTGACAACGAGGTCATCACCTTCATCCCCGAGTCGCGTACGGCGGTGGTGGAGAAGCGCGAGTCGCTGGGATTGTTCCCGGACATGCTGCGCACCCCCGAGAACCTGATTCCCGGTTTCTATTCGGTGCGCGAGCTGGGCCACCAGCGCATCGCCGGTCACCTGGCCGACATGGTCGAGATCCTGCCCAAGGACGACCTGCGTTTCGGCTACCGCATCTGGTCGGAGCAGGGCACCGGTCTGGTGGTCAAGCTGCAGACCCTGGGGCCTCAGGGCGCCGTGCTGGAGCAGGTGGCCTTCACCGAACTGCAGCTCGACGCTCCGGTGAGCATGGACAAGCTGGCCGCCTCCATGAAGGACACGCGCGGCTACGAGGTGGTGCGTCCCACCCTGAAGAAGACCACGCCAGAGGCCCAGGGCTGGCGCCTGAAGGAGCCGGTGCCGGGCTTCAGCTCCATGAGCTGCCATGTGCGCGAGACCGAGGCCTCCGCCAAGGGCGGTTCTGCGCCCATGCAGTGGGTGTTCTCGGACGGCCTGGCCTCGGTTTCCCTGTTCGTGGAGCCCTACGACCCGCGTCAGCACCTGCAGGAAAAAGCCGCCACCATGGGCGCGACCCAGTCGGTCAGCCGCCGCGTGGGGGAATACTGGGTCACCGCGCTGGGTGAAGTGCCTCGCGCCACACTCAAGCGCTTCACACGATCGCTGGAACGCGCCCGACCCTGACCGGACCGCTCCCGAGTGGCCTGCGGGCGGCCCTTCGCCCGTGCACACATCAAGAGGAAGTCGATGAACCTGTCTGAACGTCGTTCTGTTCGTGGCCTGTTGCCGGTGCTGCTGGCCACCGCCGTCCTGTCGGCCGGCGGCACCGCCGTGCTCATGCACCACCAGCCGGTGCAGGCGCAGTCTGCGGTGGTGCGAGGTCTGCCGGACTTCACGGAACTGGTCGACATGGTCGGCCCGTCGGTGGTGAACATCCGCACGCTGGAGCGCCGCGATCCGTCGTCGGGTGCGGGCAGCCCGGACGAACAGATGCTCGAATTCTTCCGCCGCTTCGGCATTCCGGTGCCGCCCGGTGCGACCCCGCGCGGCCCGCGCCAGGGGCAGGGCCAGCCCGAGGAGCGCCCGCGTGGTGTGGGGTCGGGCTTCGTGCTCAGTTCCGACGGCCTGATCATGACCAATGCCCACGTGGTGGACGGTGCCGACGAGCTCATCGTCACGCTGCCGGACAAGCGCGAGTACAAGGCCCGCGTGGTCGGCGCCGACAAGCGCACCGATGTGGCCGTGGTCAAGATCGAGGCCACCGGCCTCTCGCCGGTGAAGATCGGTGACGTCAACCGCCTCAAGGTGGGCGAGTGGGTGATGGCCATCGGTTCGCCCTTCGGCCTGGAGAACACCGTGACCGCCGGCATCGTGAGTGCCAAGCAGCGCGACACCGGCGACTTCCTGCCCTTCATCCAGACCGACGTGGCCATCAACCCCGGCAACTCGGGCGGTCCGCTCATCAACATGCGTGGCGAGGTGGTCGGCATCAACAGCCAGATCTACTCGCGTTCCGGTGGCTTCCAGGGCATCTCGTTCGCCATCCCCATCGACGAGGCGGTGCGGGTGTCCGACCAGCTCAAGGCCAACGGCCGCGTCACGCGTGGCCGCATCGGCGTGCAGATCGACCAGGTCAGCAAGGAAGTGGCCGAGTCGCTCGGCCTGGGCCAGCCCAAGGGTGCGCTGGTGCGGGGCGTGGAGCCCGACTCGCCGGCCGCGCGTGCCGGCATCGAGCCGGGCGACATCATCCTGAAGTTCGACGGCAAGGAGGTCGAGAAGTCGGTCGATCTGCCGCGCATGGTGGGCAACACCAAGCCGGGCAACCGCAGCAGCGTGACCGTGCTGCGCCGTGGCAGCCAGCGCGATCTGTCCATCACCGTGGCCGAGCTGGAGCCCGACCGTCCCGAGACCCGCGCCTCTGCCCCCGAGCCCAAGGCCGCACCGGTGACGCCGGCGCTGCAGAACCTGGGTCTGGCGCTGGCCGAACTCACGGCCGCCGAGCGCAAGGAACTGGGTCTCAAGGGCGGCGTGCGCATCGCATCGGCCGATGGTGCAGCGGCGCGTGCCGGCCTGCGCGAGGGCGATGTGATCCTGGCCATCGGCAACACCGAGGTGGCGTCGGCCAAGGAGGTGGAGACGGTCATGGCGCGCATCGACAAGGCGCGACCGGTCACCGTGCTGTTCCGCCGGGGCGACTGGGCGCAGTACGCCGTGATCCGGCCGCAGCGCTGAGGCGGTGGTGCCGGGGGTCGGCGGGGGCAATACCCCCGCAGGCTTTCCGGTTTTCGGGTCAGGTTCGGGGCGGGTGGTCGATTCGCCACAGTCTTTAATGACCCGTCAGTCGGTAATTGGCGGTGTCATGTGGGCGTTCACTGACCTATTGGCCGGGTGACCCTCCGGTTATCGATAAAATTCGGGTCCATTGCGCACGATTCAGTGCTCCAACGCTGGGTCGAATCCATGATGTGGAAGGCCCGGCAGGTGTCCACCGATCATCCACAGACGGCTTGCCGAGGTGTGGGGCGATCTGTGGACAAGCTGTAGATAAATTGCCCTGTTGCTGCCCTGCGACAAGGCGCTGCGAGGGGTTGGCGGCTGTGCGCCACGGGCTTTTTGCCTACAATGAAACCCCAACTATCGCAGTTGCCATTGATTGTTGGTTACGGGCGCGTCAGCAGCTGACGCGCCCTTTTTTATGTCCTTGGCGGACGTCGCGTTCCTTGTGCGATGGCCGCCGACCGTGTGCCTGTCCGACCTGATGAACCACATCCGCAACTTCTCCATCATTGCGCACATCGACCATGGCAAGTCGACGCTGGCCGACCGCATCATCTCGCGCTGCGGCGGACTCTCCGACCGCGAGATGAGCGAGCAGGTGCTCGACTCCATGGACCTGGAGAAGGAGCGCGGCATCACCATCAAGGCACAGACGGCCGCGCTGCAATACAAGGCGCGGGATGGTCAGGTCTACAACCTCAATCTGATCGACACCCCGGGCCATGTGGACTTCTCCTACGAGGTGAGCCGTTCGCTCAGTGCCTGCGAAGGCGCGCTGCTGGTGGTGGATGCCAGCCAGGGCGTGGAAGCCCAGACGGTGGCCAACTGCTACACCGCCCTCGACCTGGGGGTGGAGGTGCTGCCGGTGCTCAACAAGATGGACCTGCCGCAGGCCGATCCGGACAACGCCAAGCAGGAGATCGAGGACGTCATCGGCATCGACGCCACCGACGCCGTGCCGTGTTCGGCCAAGACCGGCATGGGTGTGGAAGACATCCTGGAGATGGTGGTGGCCCGGGTGCCGGCGCCGCGTGGCAATCCGGATGCGCCGCTGCGCGCCATGATCATCGACAGCTGGTTCGACAACTACGTGGGCGTGGTCATGCTGGTCCGTGTGGTCGATGGTCGCCTGGCCAAGGGCGACAGGATCAAGCTCATGGCCACCGACTCGCTCTACAACGCCGAGAAGCTGGGCGTGTTCACCCCGCACAACGAGCCGCGCGAATCGCTCGAAGCCGGCGAGGTGGGCTACATCATTGCGGGCATCAAGGAGCTCAAGGCCGCCAAGGTGGGCGACACGGTGACCGCCATCAAGACCAGCAGCGGCGCCAACCTGGCCTTCGCCACCGAGGCGCTGCCCGGCTTCAAGGAAGTGCAGCCCCAGGTGTTCGCCGGCCTGTACCCCTCCGAGGCCAGCGAGTACGACCAGCTGCGCGATGCGCTGGAGAAGCTGCAGCTCAACGATGCGGCGCTGCGCTACGAACCCGAGGTGTCGCAGGCGCTGGGCTTCGGTTTCCGCTGCGGCTTCCTGGGCCTGCTGCACATGGAGATCGTGCAGGAGCGGCTGGAGCGGGAGTTCGACCAGGACCTCATCACCACCGCGCCCAGCGTGGTGTACCAGGTGGTCAAGGGCGACGGCGAAGTCATCATGGTGGAGAACCCCTCCAAGATGCCGGACGCCGGCCGCATCGAGGAGATCCGCGAGCCCATCGTCACGGTGCATCTGTACATGCCGCAGGAATATGTGGGTGCGGTCATGACGCTGGCCAACCAGAAGCGCGGCGTGCAGCTCAACATGGCCTACCACGGCAAGCAGGTCATGCTGACCTACGACATGCCGCTGGGCGAGATCGTGCTGGACTTCTTCGACAAGCTCAAGAGCGTGAGCCGGGGCTACGCCTCCATGGACTACGAGTTCAAGGAGTACCGGGCGTCCGACGTGGTCAAGGTCGACATGCTGCTCAACGGCGAGAAGGTGGACGCGCTGTCCATCATCGTGCACCGCACCCAGTCGCAGTACCGGGGCCGCGCCGTGGCCGCCAAGATGCGCGAGATCATCAGCCGCCAGCAGTTCGACGTGGCCATCCAGGCCGCCATCGGCGGCAACGTGATCGCCCGCGAGACCATCAAGGCGTTGCGCAAGAACGTGCTGGCAAAATGCTATGGCGGTGACATCACCCGCAAACGCAAGCTCCTCGAGAAACAGAAAGCAGGCAAGAAGCGCATGAAACAGATCGGCTCGGTCGAGGTGCCCCAGGAAGCGTTTCTGGCCATCCTGCAGGTGGAAGAGTGATGCCGGCGGCCATGGGAACCCTCACCGCCGTGGTGCTGGCGGCGTTCGTCGCCTACGCGGGCGCCTGGTACACCGGCGCGGTGGAAGGCAACTTCGCCCTGCTGCTCATGCTGGCCACGCTGGTGACCGGTCTGTACTGGGTGGCCGAAAAGCTGTATTTCCTGCCGGCGCGCCGCAAGGCCGCGCAGCAGCTGGTGGATGAGCAGCAGCAACGCCAGCAGGCCCTGAGCGCCCAGGGTTTCGCGCAGGCCGACCCGGGCCTGGAATCGGCGCGACAGAAACTGCTGGCCCAGCCCTGGTGGCTGGACTGGACCGCCGGCCTGTTCCCGGTCATCCTGGCGGTGTTCATCCTGCGCTCCTTCCTGTTCGAGCCGTTCAAGATTCCGTCGGGTTCCATGATCCCCACGCTGCGGGTCGGCGACCTGATCCTGGTCAGCAAGTACCACTACGGCGTGCGGCTGCCAGTGTTCAACACCAAGATCATCGACAACCACCAGCCGCAGCGCGGCGACGTGATGGTGTTCCGTTACCCGCCCCAGCCCAGCCTGGACTACATCAAGCGGGTGGTCGGCGTGCCGGGCGACGAGGTGGCCTACCTCAACAAGAAGCTCACCATCAACGGCCAGCCGGTGCCGCGCGAGGCCCTGCCGGACTTCCTGGACCGCGACACCATGCGGTTCTCGCGGCAGTTCCGCGAAACCGTGGGCGACAAGAGCTACAACACCCTCAACGACGACGACCGTCCGGCCTTCGTGCCGGGTGCCACCGAGTTTCCCTTCAACGATGCCTGCCGCTACACGGTGGAAGGCGTGACCTGCAAGGTGCCGCCGGGTCACTACTTCATGATGGGTGACAATCGCGACAATTCGCTCGATTCGCGCTTCTGGGGCTTCGTTCCCGAGGCAAACATCGTGGGCAAGGCCTTCTTCGTCTGGATGAATTTCAGCGACCCCGGGCGGATCGGCCGTTTCGAGTGACAACGTCAACAGGGAGCTTTCTGCATGCGCCTGCAACATCGCCCTTTCCTCGCTTCGACCTCGCAGCAGCGCCAGCGCGGCCTGACCTTCGTCGGTCTTCTGGTGGTCGGCATCCTGGTCGCCATGGCAGCGCTGGTGGCCGCCCAGGTGTTCCCCACCTACGTGGAGTACCTCGCCATCCAGAAGGCGTCGGTCAAGGCTTCGCAGGGCAGCACGGTGGCCGAGGTGCGCAGCCTGTTCGACAAGGCGGCGGCCATCGACAACATCACCTCCATCAAGGGCACCGACATCAACGTCACCAAGGCCGGCAATGCGGTGGTGGTGAGCTTCTCGTACACCCGCGAAATCCACCTGGCCGGCCCGGCCTGGCTGGTGATGAAGTACGAGGGTTCGTCGCGTTGACCGGTCGATCTGCCTGCAGCCTGCGTGCATCCGGGGGAATCTCTTGAGCCCCGAACTGGTCACCCTGCAGCAGAAGCTGCAGCACCGCTTCAACAACCCGCGCCTGCTCGAGCGGGCCCTCACCCACCGCAGCTTCAGCGCCGACCACAACGAGCGGCTGGAGTTTCTGGGGGACTCGGTGCTCAACCTGGCGGTGGCCGGCCTGCTCTACGAGAAGCTGTCCAGCCTGCCCGAAGGCGATCTCTCCCGCATCCGCGCCCACCTGGTCAAGCAGGACACGCTGTTCCAGCTGGCCTCGGGGCTGGGCCTCGCCCAGGGACTCAAGCTGGGTGATGGCGAAAAGCGGTCGGGCGGCCACAAGCGCCCGTCCATCCTGGCCGATGCGCTGGAGGCCATCATCGGTGCGGTGCATCTCGATGCCGGCTTCCCGGTGGCCGAGGCTTTGGTGCGGCGCCTGTTCAGCGGTGTCGAGCTCGACGCCCGCATGACCTCGCTGGGCAAGGACCCCAAGACCGAATTGCAGGAATGGCTGCAGGCGCGCAAGATGCCGCTGCCCGCTTACCGTGTGGTGGCCATTACCGGCGAAGCCCACCAGCAGACGTTCGACGTGGAATGCGCCGTGCCGCAGGCCGGCATCAGCGAGCGCGGCATCGGTGCGTCGCGCCGGGCCGGCGAACAGGCGGCCGCAGCGGCCGTCATCCAGCGGCTGAATGCGCCTTCGCCGTCCACTTCCACCTGATGCCCATGGCCAAGACCCCACCCCCATCCCCGCCCGCCGACGATCTGGACGCCATGCTGGCGCGTGCCCTGGGCAAGCCGGCGGCGGTCGGCAACCCGGCCGATGCCGACCAGGCGCCCGCCGCCGAGCGTGAGCCGGTGGACCCTGCCGACCAGAAGTGCGGCTACGTGGCCATCGTCGGCAAGCCCAATGTGGGCAAGTCCACGCTGCTCAATGCGCTGGTGGGCCAGAAGGTGAGCATCACCTCGCGCAAGGCGCAGACCACCCGCCACCGCATCACCGGCATGCGCACCGAAGGTGCCACCCAGTTCGTCTTTGTGGACACGCCGGGCTTCCAGACCCGCCACGGCAACGCGCTGAACCGCTCGCTCAACAAGACCGTGCTGGGTGCCGTGGCCGACATGGACCTGATCCTGTTTGTGGTGGAGGCTGGCCGCTTCAACCTGGCCGACGCCAAGGTGCTCGATCTGCTGCCCCAGGGCGTGCCGGTGATCCTGATCGCCAACAAGTTCGACCTGCTGCACCGCCGGGGCGAGCTGGCGCCGTGGCTGCGCTCCATGCAGGACCGCCATCCGTTTGCCGAATACGTGCCCATGTCGGCCAAGACGCCGCGCGATGTGCAGCGCCTGCTGGCCATCTGCGAGAAGTACCTGCCGCAGCAGCCCTGGATGTTCGACCCCGAAGAGCTCACCGACCGCAGCGAGCGTTTCATGGCCGGCGAGATGGTGCGCGAGAAGCTGTTCCGCCTGACCGGTGACGAGCTGCCCTACACGTCCACCGTGGTCATCGACAAGTTCGAGGAAGAGGGCGGTCTCAGGCGCATTGCCGCCACCATCGTGGTCGAGCGCGAGGGCCACAAGGGCATGGTGATCGGCGAGAAGGGCGAGAAGCTCAAGCGCATCGGCACCGAAGCCCGCCAGGAGCTGGAGAAGCTCTGGGACTGCAAGGTCTTCCTGGAGCTGTGGGTGAAGGTCCGCTCCGGCTGGGCCGACGACGACGCGCGCGTGCGCTCCTTCGGCTACGAGTGATGAGCAAACGGGCGCACGAGGAACCGGCGTTCGTCCTGCACCGCTACGACTGGAGCGAGTCCAGTCTCATCCTGGAGGTGTTCGGCCGACGGCACGGGCGCATCGCGCTGGCCGCCAAGGGCGTCAAGCGGCCCACCTCCCAGTTCCGCCCGGTGCTGCTGCCGCTGCAGCCGCTGCTCCTGTCGTGGTCGGGTGATGCCGAGGTCCGCACCCTCAAGTCCGCGCAGTGGCAGGGCGGGCATGTGATGCCCACCGGCGACGCGTTGCTGGCCGGCAGTTACCTCAACGAACTGCTGCTCAAGCTGCTGGCGCGCGACGACCCGCATCCGCACCTGTTCGATCAATACGCCCTGGCGGTCCAGCTGCTGGCCGAGCGCGGCGGCGAACTGCAGTCGCTGGTGGTGCGTGCCTTCGAGCTGGTGCTGCTGCGCGCCATCGGCCTCTTGCCCGACCTGTCCTGCGAGGGCAGCAGCCTGGCGCCCATCGATCCGCATCAGCGTTATGCGCTCCTGCTCGAAGGTGGCCTGCGCCTGGCGCACGACGACGATGCCCATGCCCTCGCCGGCGCTGTCTGGTCGGCCCTGCACCAAGCGCTGGACCAGCCTGCGCCGCTGGTGCCGGTGATGCGTGCGGCCGCCGACGTGCACCAGACCCTTCGCATTCCGCTGCGCAACCTGCTGCACTACCATGGCGGCGTGCGGGTGTTCGGCACCCGCCAGCTGCTGCTCGATGTCCAGGCCCTGAGCCGGCGTCATGCACCCTCCAGCCACCCCGACCGTCCCGCGACGACCGCTCCTGAATCCCCATGACCCGCCCCGATCACCGCACCGCCCTGTCGGTCAACGTCAACAAGGTGGCCCTGGTGCGCAACACCCGCCACCTGGGCATTCCGTCGGTCACGCGCGCGGCCACGCTGTGCCTGCAGGCCGGTGCCCACGGCATCACGGTACATCCCCGTCCCGACCAGCGCCACATCCGCACCCACGACGTGCACGACCTGGCCGCGCTGCTCAAGGACTGGCCCGACCGCGAATACAACATCGAGGGCAACCCCTTCCACAACCTCATGCCTTTCGTGCGCGAACTGCGCCCGCACCAGGTGACCTTCGTGCCCGACAGCGAGGGCCAGTTCACCAGCGACCACGGCTGGCGCTTTCCGGACGACGCCGAGCGCCTGCGTCCGCTGATCGCCGAATGCCGTGACCTGGGTGTGCGGGTGAGCCTGTTCATGGACGCCGATGCGCCCGCCATGGCCCATGCCAGGGCGGTGGGCGCCGACCGGGTGGAGCTCTACACCGAGCCCTATGCGGCGGCTTTCGGCACGCCGCAGCAGGCCGAGCAGCTGGCGCGTTTCCGCGTGGCTGCCCAGGCGGCGCTGGACGCCGGTCTGGGCGTGAACGCCGGGCACGACCTCAACCGCGACAACCTCACGCCCTTCCTGCGCACCGTGCCGGGTGTGAGCGAGGTCTCCATCGGTCACGCGCTCATGGCCGACGCGCTGGAGCTGGGTTATGCCGCCACGGTGGTCGACTACCTGCGCTGCATCGAGCGCGCCCAGGCCTGAGCCCCGCATGATCTACGGCATCGGCACCGACGTGTGCGACATCCGGCGCATCGAGGCCACGCTGCAGCGCCAGGGCGACCGGTTCGCCCACAAGGTGCTGGGCGATGCCGAACTGGCCATCTGGCAGGCCCGCACCGCCCGCTGGCCGCGCCGGGGCCTGAGCTACCTGGCCACCCGTTTCTCGGCCAAGGAGGCCTTCTCCAAGGCCATCGGTCTGGGCATGCGCATGCCCATGAGCTGGCGACGCTGCGAGATCCTCAACCACCCGAGCGGCCAGCCTTACATCCGCCTGCACGGCGACCTGCAGACCTGGTTCGAGCAGCGGAACCTCCAGGCGCACGTGACGGTCTCCGACGAAGCCGACCATGCCGCCAGCTTCGTGGTGGTCGAAGTGCGGCCCACCACCGTTTCCTGATTCGCCCATGAGCCACCACGCCCCCCTGATCATCGATGTCGCCGGTCACCGGCTGACCCCGGCCGACCGCCGCCGCCTGAGCCATCCCCTGGTGGGCGGCGTCATCCTGTTCGGCCGCAACTGGAAGGACCGCGCCCAGCTCACCCGCCTCTGCGCCCAGATCAAGGCGGTGCGCCGCGATCTGCTGATCGCGGTCGACCACGAGGGCGGCCGCGTGCAGCGTTTCCGCACCGATGGCTTCACCCACCTGCCTCCCATGGCGGCTTTCGGCCGGGCCTGGATGTCCGGTGGCGATGCGACCTCGGCGGTGAGCGCCTGCAATGCCGCCACGGCCGCCGGCTACGTGCTGGCGGCCGAGTTGCGCGCCTGCGGCGTGGACCTGACGTTTGCGCCGGTGCTCGACCTGGACCATGGCGACAGCACCGTCATCGGGGACCGTTCCTTCGGTCGCGACCCGCACTTGGTCACCCTGCTGGCGCAGGCGCTGATGCACGGCCTGCGCCAGGCCGGCATGGCGCATTGCGGCAAGCACTTTCCCGGTCACGGCTTCGTGCGTGCCGATTCGCACCACCAGGTGCCGGTGGACCGGCGTCCGCTCAAGACCATCCTGGCCGACGATGCGGCACCCTACGAATGGCTCTCGGCCAGCCTGTCGGCGGTCATGCCGGCGCACGTGGTGTACCCGCGGGTGGATGCCCGGCCGGCCGGCTTCTCGGCGCGCTGGCTGCAGGACGTGCTGCGCCAGCGCATGGGCTTCACCGGTGCGGTGTTCAGCGACGACCTGAGCATGGCGGCGGCCCGCGTGATCGAAGGCCGCACGGTGGACTTTCCCGAGGCTGCGCTGGCCGCGCTCGACGCCGGCTGCGACATGGTGCTGCTGTGCAACCAGTCGGTGGTGGAAGAGGGCGCGCCCATCGATGCGGCCATCGAGGCCCTGTCGGCCGCTGCCCTGGACGGGCGCTGGCAACCCCGCGACGCCAGCGAGGAGCGTCGCCGTGCGCTGCTGCCATCAGGCAGCCCCGAGCGTTGGGATGACCTGATGGTCAACCCCCGCTACATGCAGGCGCTCAGCCTGCTGGATGCCCTGCCGGTCTGAGAGGGCCTGGGCCGGCTTCAGCTGTCCAGACCCAGGCGGTCCAGCAGGTCGGCCACCAGCTCCAGCCGCAGCAGCGGGTTGTCCAGCGCCATCAGGCGCTGCTTGAGCTCGGTGGGTGCGGGCAGCAGTTCGGCCCAACGGTTGGCCACCCAGCCGCAGTCGTTCCAGTGGTAAGGCTCCTGCAGCGGCAGCTGGGCCAGCACCTCGGGTTGCCGCTCACGCAGGTTCATCAGCAGCTGCTGCAGGCGGTTGCGGGCGCCGTCCAGATGATCGGGCACCGGCACCACCGGTTCGGCGGCATCGAGCGTCACGTCGGCCACCCACAGACCGTGCGGCAGCTGCTGGCGCCGGTCCACATGGAAGCGCTGCATGCCCTGGCAACGGATCATCAGCAGACCGGGCTGCGGCTTGTCCAGCGAGTCGATGCGGGCCAGGACGCCCACCGAATGGAAATCTTCCTTGGCGAAGGCCGGAGCGTCGCCACCGGCCTGGGGATCGACCCGGCGCACCTCGTGCCCCTCGCTCAGGCAGACGATGCCGAACGGGGCACCGGCCCGGTGGCAGCGGCCGATCATGTCGAGGTAGCGCACCTCGAAGATCCGCAGCGGCATCCATCCACCGGGGAACAGGACGGTGTTGAGCGGAAACAGGGGCAGCTGGGTCAGCGTCAGCGGCCCGGCCGACGAGCCTGCTGTCAATCCGGCACCACGGCGTCGGCGCTCTGGCGCTGCATCATGGCCAGCAGGTTGGCCACGGTGCCACGCAGTTCGCGCCGGTCGCAGATGAAGTCCACCGCACCCTTGGTCTGCAGGAACTCGGCGCGCTGGAAGCCCTCGGGCAGCTTCACGCGCACGGTGTTCTCGATCACGCGCGGACCGGCAAAGCCGATCAGGGCCTTGGGTTCGGCGATCACCACATCGCCCACGAAGGCGAAGCCGGCGCTCACGCCACCCATGGTCGGGTCGGTCAGCACGCTGATGTAGGGCAGGCCCTTCTTGGCCAGGCGGGTCAGGGCGGCATTGGTCTTGGCCATCTGCATGAGCGAGAGCAGGCCCTCCTGCATGCGCGCGCCGCCGGTGGCGGTGAAGCAGACGAAGGGGACCTTCTGGGCGATGGCTTCTTCCACACCGCGCACGAAGCGCTCACCCACCACCGAGCCCATGGAGCCGCCCATGAAGTCGAACTCGAAGCACGAGACCACCAGGCTGATGCCGTGCACCGCCCCGCCCATGACGATGAGGGCATCGGTCTCGCCGGTGTTCTCCAGGGCTTCCTTCAGGCGCTCGGGGTACTTGCGGCTGTCCTTGAACTTGAGCGCGTCGACCGGCAGCACTTCCTGCGCGATCTCGTAACGGCCTTCGGCATCGAGGAAGGCGTTGAGCCGGGCGCGGGCGCCGATGCGGTGGTGGTGGCTGCAGTGCGGGCAGACGTTCTGGTTCTTTTCCAGATCGCTCTTGTAGAGCACGGCCTCGCAACTCGGGCACTTGATCCACAGCCCTTCGGGCACGCTGCGCCGCTCGGTCGGATCGGTGGGGGTGATCTTCGGAGGCAGCAGTTTTTCAAGCCAGGACATGGGGTCTCTCCTTCAACGAGGCGAAATTAAACCACGCGGGTGCCGGTGCGCCGATCAGGCGTCCAGTGCCTGCCGTATGCCGCTCAGGAAGCTGGCCGCCGTGGCCACGACGCGCTCGCGGGGCTCGTTCTCGATCAGCTGGATCAGCCGGCTGCCGATGACCACGGCGTCGCTGGTGCGTCCGATGGCGCGGGCGGTGTCCGCATCGCGGATGCCGAAGCCCACCCCCACGGGAATGCTCACATGGGCGCGGATGCGCGGCAGCATGGCCTCGACCTGCGACACGTCCAGCGTGACGGCACCGGTCACGCCCTTGAGCGACACGTAGTACACGTAGCCGCTGGCCACGCGGGCCACCTCGGCCATGCGCTGGTCGGTGGAGGTGGGGGCCAGCAGGAAGATCAGGTCCATGCCGTTGGCGCGCAGGGCCTGGGCGAATTCGGTGCATTCCTCGGGCGGGTAGTCCACCACCAGCACGCCGTCCACGCCGGCCGCCGCCGCATCGCGCACGAAGGCGCCGGCGCCGTGCACCTGGTCGTAACGTTCGATCGGGTTGGCGTAGCCCATCAGCACCACCGGGGTGCTGGTGTCGCGCTGGCGGAAGGTGCTCACCATGGCCAGCACTTCACGCAGGCCGATGCCGGCCGCCAAGGCGCGGTCGCCGGCTTTCTGGATCACCGGGCCATCGGCCGACGGGTCGGAGAACGGCACGCCGAGTTCGATCACGTCGGCACCGGCCTCGGCCATGCCCCACATGAGTTCGGGCGTGATGTCGGGCTGCGGGAATCCGGCGGTCACGAAAGGAATGAGGGCCTTGCGGCCCTGCTCGCGCAGGCGGGCAAAGGTGGCGTCGATACGGCTCATCGCTTCACCTCCACCACGGCTTCGCCGCCCTTGACCGACTGGCCACGGCAGCTGGGGCGGCAATAGAAATCGGCCTGGGACAGGTCGGCCACGGTGCCGATGTCCTTGTCGCCCCGGCCCGAGAGGTTGACCAGGATCGACTGGTCCTGGCGCAGGGTGCGGGCGAGCTTCATGGCGTAGGCCACGGCATGGCTGGATTCAAGCGCCGGGATGATGCCTTCGGTGCGGCACAGGTAGTGGAAGGCCTCCAGCGCCTCGGCATCGGTGATGCCCACGTATTCGGCGCGGCCGATGTCCTTGAGGAAGGCATGCTCGGGGCCCACACCGGGATAGTCCAGACCGGCGCTCACGCTGTGGGTCTCGGTGACCTGGCCGTTGTGGTCCTGCAGCACATAGGTGCGGTTGCCGTGCAGCACACCGGGCGTGCCTTTCTGCAGCGACGCAGAATGCTTGCCGCTGTCCAGGCCTTCACCGGCTGCTTCCACGCCGATCAGGCGGGTCTGCGGGAACGGGATATAGGGATGGAAGATGCCCATGGCGTTGCTGCCGCCGCCCACGCAGGCGAGCACGGCGTCGGGCTGTTCGCTGGTGCAGCCCGCCTCCCGCAGCATCTGCGGCATCTGCACGATGCACTCCTGTCCGATCACGCTCTGGAAGTCGCGGACCATCATGGGGTAGGGATGCGGACCGGCCACGGTGCCGATGATGTAGAAGGTGTTGTCGACGTTGGCCACCCAGTCGCGCATGGCTTCGTTCAGCGCGTCCTTCAGGGTCTTGCTGCCCGACTCCACCGGCACCACGGTGGCGCCCAGCAACTTCATGCGGTAGACGTTGGGGCTCTGGCGCTTGACGTCCTCGCTGCCCATGTAGACCACGCACTCCAGGCCGTAGCGGGCACAGATGGTGGCGGTGGCCACGCCGTGCTGACCGGCACCGGTCTCGGCGATCACGCGGGGCTTGCCCATGCGGCGCGCCAGCAGGGCCTGGCCGATGGTGTTGTTGATCTTGTGGGCGCCGGTGTGGTTGAGGTCTTCGCGCTTGAGGAAGATCTGTGCGCCGCCCTGTTCACGGCTCATGCGGGCGGCGTGGTAGATGGGGCTCGGGCGGCCCACGAAGTGCGCCAGTTCGCGCCGGAATTCGGCCAGGAACTCGGGATCGTTCTGGTAACGCGCGTACGCGTCCTTCAGCTCGTTGATGGCGTGGGTGAGCGTCTCGCTCACGAAGCTGCCGCCGTAGATGCCGAAATGGCCTCGGGCGTCGGGTTGCTGGTAGGTGGTCTGCATGGGGTCTGTCCGGTGAGGATCCCCGACGGTGGCCGCGAAGGCCGCGAACATCACAGGGATCGGGAGGGGCTGGAGAGCAGGGCGTCTGCCTGGCGGACGGCGGCCACGAAGGCCTGCATCCTGCCGGCGTCCTTGATGCCTTTCGACACCTCGACGCCCGAGCTCACGTCAACGGCCCAGGGCCGTACCAGCCGGATGCCATCGGTCACGTTTGCAGGCGTGAGTCCACCAGACAAAACGAGGCGAGAGCTGGCGTTTAGTTGTGGATGTGACCAAGGGAAAGCCGTCCAGTCGAAGGAATGACCACCACCGCCGTATCCGTCGACCAGGGCATCGAGCAGGATGGCCTGGGCTGCAGCGTGGTCAGCGGCGTATTTTAGGAGATCGAAGCCCGCGCCGGCCGGTCCGGTGGGAATGCGGGCGGCCCGCATGAACGGGCGCCCCCGGGCCAGACGCACCACATCGTCGGCCGATTCGTCGCCGTGGAACTGCAGCAGGGCGCCCGGCACGGCATCCACTCCGCTCTGGATGAGGGCGGGCTCGGCATTCACGAACAGCAGCACCGGCGTCACGAAGGGCGGCAGGCGGCGGGCCAGTTCGCCGGCCCGATGGGCCGTCACATGGCGCGGGCTGGCGGCGTACAGCACGAAGCCGATGGCGTCGGCGCCGGCCTGCACGGCGGCGTCCACGTCGGCCTCGCGGGTCAGGCCGCAGATCTTGATGCGGGTGCGGTGCGGTGCGGTCATGTCAGGGCAGCCAGTCGAAGGCCGGGGTGCGGTCGGGCAGGCCGAATGCGGGATCGTAGACCGGTCCGAGAAAGTACAGGCCGTCGGGGGCAAAGGTGGGTGCCGCCGCGTCGCGGCTGCGCGCGGCCAGCACCTCGGTCATCCACGCCGGGGGCCGGTTGCCGGTGCCCACGGCCAGCAGGCAGCCCATGATGTTGCGGATCATGTGGTGCAGGAAGGCGTTGGCCTCGAACTCGAAACGCCAGTAGGCGCCGCGGCGGGAGATCTCGATGCGACGCATCTGCTTGACCGGGCTGTGGGCCTGGCAGCTGGAGGCGCGGAACGAGGTGAAGTCGTGTTCGCCCAGCAGGGCTTCAGCCGCCTGCTGCATGGCCTGCCGGTCGAGCGGTCTGAACACCCAGCCCACCTGCGACTGGTCCACGCTGGGGCGAACCGGCGATTCGAGCAGCACATACGCATAACGCCGGGCCTGTGCACTGGCCCGGGCATGGAAATGGGCGGGCACCTGGCGAGCCCACTGCACGGCAATGTCCGGCGGCAGGAAGCTGTTGGTGCCCCGGACCCAGGCGTACTCGCTGCGGTCCAGCGCGGTGTCGAAGTGCACCACCTGCATCAGTCCGTGCACGCCGGCATCGGTGCGCCCGGCGCACAGCGTGTTGATGGGGCCGGCGGCACTGAACTGCGCCAGGGCCTTTTCCAGCTGGTCCTGCACCGTGTTGCCGCCCGGCTGGCTCTGCCAGCCGTCGTAGGCGCGGCCATTGAAGCTCACGCCCAGCGCGATGCGGTGCATCGGGCCGGGCGTGTCGGGCATCGCTCGGGGGTCGGACAAAACCGATCGGTCAGGCCAGATCGGCCAGGAAGGTACGGGCCTTGCTCTGCAGGGTGCCGGAGCTCTCGTTCATGACCTCTTCGGCCAGGGAGCGGGCGCCCTCGATGTCGCCGATGGCGCGGAACTCTTCGGCCAGCGACAGCTTGGTCTCCAGCGGGTTCTCTTCGGTGAGATCACCGGCCGACGTGGTTTCATCGGGCGCCGGGGCCGGGGTGTCCAGGTCCAGGGACACGCCACCCAGATCAAAGCTCAGGGGGGCAGCAGCGGGAGCGCTGGCCGCCGGGGCCGCAGCGGCCGCCACCGGTTCGACCGCGGCCGGAAGATCGAGCTCGAAACCGGGCAGATCGATCGCGTTGTCGGCGGACGCCTCGGCGGGCGCAGGCGCGGCAGCCGGGGCGGCCGCCGTGAAGTCGATGTCGAACTCCATGTTCAACGGCGCCATGTCGTCGGCTGCCGGGGCAGGGGTCGGTGCGGCAGCCGCGGCGGCCGAGATCAGCGGTGCCGACTCGGTGGCCGCGGGGGCCGCCGTCAGCGATTCGGTGCCGGACAGGTCGGCCATGTCGGACAAGGCATCGTCCAGGCTCTTGAGGTCGTCCGGCTCCGCCGCTGCACGGGCGGGCGCGGGCGGGTCGTCGTCCAGCGACAGGTCCAGATCGACATCCAGATTGCCCATGGCGGACAGGCTGCCGGCACCTGCAACGGCCGACATGCTGCTGGCGCTGAACGGCATGGTGTTGATCGGGTCGGCGCCATCGGCGCGCATGGACGGAGCGCCCACGCCACCCGGCTGGTACAGCGGGTTGGACGGATCAAGATCGCGGCCACGGCGGCAGATCTCTTCCCATTCGTCGCCACGGCCCTGGGTGAGGCCGAAGGCTTCGGCCGCCACCACCTCGAAGGCGCGTGCGTCGCGGCGCTTGGCGTAGATCTCGCTCAGCTTGGAGTGGATGGCCACCCGCGACGGCGAGGTGCGCAGGGCTTCCTTGAGGATTTCCTCGGCCTGCAGGTCACGACCGTAGGCCAGATAGACATCGGCCTCGGCCACCGGGTCCACGTCGCCGGCCGCATCGAGCTGGCTGGGCGAATACACCATGGACGAACCGGAGGCCGCCGCTTCGGCGGTGTCGATGCGCTGACCGCCGCTGGAGCCGAAGAAGGAGTCGGGCTGCAGACGGCTTTCCAGGAAGGAGCTGTCCACCTGCGAACGGGCCTTGCGCTGGCGCATGCGGTACAGGCCGAAGCCGGCCAGCAAGGCCAGCAGGGCGGCAGCGCCCGGGATCACCATCGGGTTGTCGCGGAGCTGGTCGACCAGTCCACCGGCATCGGCCGCCATCGGTGCCGGGGCTGCTGCCGGTGCGGCTGGCGCCGCAGCGGGGGCGGCTGCGGGGGCAGCCGGAGCAGCGGCGCTCACGGCCGGGGTGGCGGGCACACCAGCAGGCGCCGGCACGTCGACACCCGACACCGCCGGTGCGGCCGGAACCGCGGGGGCCGCCGGAGCTGCCGGCGCAGCGGCTGCGGGAACGGCAGAGGCTGCCGGTGCAGCGAGCTTGGACAGCTCTTCGATGTTGCGGTTGAGTTCGGCGGCGCGTTGCTGCGCGTCCTGCGTCTGGCGGGCCTGGGCGATCCTGTCTTCACCGCCAGGGGCTGCAGCGGCAGCACCCGGCTTGCTCAGCGTGAGCTTGTCTGCCGGTGCCGGTGCGGCCTGGGTGTCCTTGACCTCGGCCTGCACCTTGCCGCTGGCCTGCTGGCCCGCCGATGCCACCGAAGCAGCGGGCGCTGCGCCGGCGAGGCGGCGCCGGAATTCATTGAAGTCCTTGCTCTGGGCGGTGATGGTCTGGCGGGCCTGCGACTCGTCCACCGCCTGCGCGGAGGCCGCCGAAGGCAGGTCCAGCACGCTGCCGGCCTTGATGCGGTTCACGTTGCCGCCGATGAAGGCCTGCGGGTTGGCCTGGAGCATGGCCACCAGCATCTGTTCCAGGGACACGTTGGCCGGCTTGTTGGCCGCTGCGATCTTGCCGGCGGTGTCGCCCGGCCGTACGGTGACCTGGCCACCACCGTTGCCGGCTGCTGCGGGTGCCGGCGCCGCAGCCCGGGGGGCGCTGGGAGCCGGCGCTGTCGTTGCAGCAGCAGGCGCCGGTGCGGGCGCCGCAGCCGGCGCTGCCGGGCGGGGGCGGGCGGCCGGTGCAGCCGCTACGGGCGGCAGGGGGGCCGGAGCCGCCGAGCCAGCGCGCAGGTTGGGCGGGTCGAACAGCAGGGTGTAGTCGCGCACCAGCCGGCCGGTGGCCCAGTTGGCTTCGAGCACCAGATCGACGAAGGGCTCATTGACCGGGCGATTGCCCACGATCCGCAGGTACTGGCGACCGTCGCTGCGGCGTTGCAGGGTGATTTCCACCCCGACCAGGGCCTGGCTGGATTCGATGCCAGCAGCCCGCAGCGCATCGGCGCCGGCCAGCCGCACCTGGAGGCTGGAGGCTTCCTGGGCGGTGATCTCGGGCACCTCGATCTCGGCACGGATGGGTTCGCCCAGCGCCGATTTCACCTGGACCGGGCCCAGGGCCAGTGCCAGGGCGTCTGTGGGCTGGGCCAGCGAGAGGGCCAGAACGGCAGCGGCAGCCACCGCATGGAGCCGTACCTTGCCGGTCAGACCTGTGCGGGATGTCGCACCGCGATCCGATGAATGGGGCAATGAACGGGGGTGGATGCGCACATGGACCTCGACAGGCAAAAAGCTGGAATTGACCATAGCATCAACAGATTACGGTGACAAGCTAACAATCCGCTTGAGTTTCCAAGCCCACCGTTTGTCACCAAGTGCGCAGAAAATCACGTTGTTGTGACACAACGTGTCGCCCTGCCGGGGGGCCGGCAGGGCGTGCCCGATCAGGCGTCGAGCAGGATGCGCAGCATGCGGCGCAGGGGTTCGGCAGCGCCCCAGAGCAGCTGGTCGCCGATGGTGAAGGCGCCGACGTATTCCGGACCCATGGCCAGCTTGCGGATGCGGCCCACCGGAATGGTCATGGTGCCGGTCACGGCCACCGGGGTGAGGTCGCGCAGGGTGGCTTCGCGGGTGTTGGGCACCACTTTCACCCACTCGTTGTCGGCAGCGATCATGGCCTCGATGTCGGCCACCGGCACATCCTTCTTCAGCTTGAAGGTCAGTGCCTGCGAATGGCAGCGCATGGCACCCACGCGCACGCAGAAGCCGTCCACCGGCACGGCTGCCGAGCCGAAGCCCTCGCCCTGACCGAGGATCTTGTTGGTTTCGGCCATGCCCTTCCACTCTTCCTTGGACATGCCGTTGCCCAGGTCCTTGTCGATCCAGGGAATCAGCGAACCGCCCAGGGGCACACCGAAGTTGGCGGTCTCGGCGGCCGAGAGCGAGCGCTGCTTGGCGATGACCTGGCGGTCGATTTCCAGGATGGCGCTCTTGGGGTCGTCCAGCAGGGCCTTCACCTCGGCGTTCAGGGTGCCGTACTGGGTGAGCAGCTCGCGCATGTGCTGGGCACCGCCGCCGGACGCGGCCTGGTAGGTCTGGGTGGACATCCACTCCACCAGGCCGGCCTTGTACAGGGCACCCACGCCCATGAGCATGCAGCTCACGGTGCAGTTGCCGCCGATCCAGTTGCGGCCGCCCTTGGACAGGGCATCCTTGATGACCGGCATGTTGACCGGGTCGAGGATGATGACCGCGTCATCCTTCATGCGCAGGGTGGAGGCGGCGTCGATCCAGTGACCGTTCCAGCCGGCGGCGCGCAGCTTGGGGAAGACTTCGGTGGTGTAGTCGCCGCCTTGTGCGGTGATGATGATCTCGCAGCGCTTCAGGGCTTCGATGTCGAAGGCGTCCTGCAGACGGGTCTCGTTGCGCGCCATGGCCGGGGCAGCGCCACCGGCATTGGAGGTGGAGAAGAACAGGGGTTCGATGAGGTCGAAGTCCTTCTCGGCCGCCATGCGGTCCATCAGCACGGAGCCGACCATGCCCCGCCAACCCACGAGTCCTACCAGTTTCGTCATGACATTGCCCTTTGTGAAAAGTTGAGAAATCCTCTTCGATCCGCCCGGCTCGTCGTGCCGGGGGAGGGCGTGACGAACCGGAGCTGGATCAGCCCTTGGTAATGGTTTTGGTGATCGCGCTCACCACCGCGTCACCCATTTCACGGGTGCCGACCTTGGTGGTGCCTTCCGACCAGATGTCGACCGTGCGTAGGCCGGAGGCCAGCACATGGGCCACCGCGGCCTCGATTCGGGCAGCGGCTTCGGGTTGGTTGAGGGAGAAGCGGAGCATCATGGCAGCGGACAGGATTGTAGCCAGCGGGTTTGCAATACCCTTACCGGCAATGTCCGGCGCGCTGCCGTGGCTGGGCTCGTACAGGCCCTGGTTGCGGGTGTTCAGCGAGGCCGACGGCAGCATGCCGATGGAGCCTGTCAGCATGGACGCTTCGTCGGACAGGATGTCGCCAAACATGTTGCCGGTGACCACCACGTCGAACTTCTTGGGTGCACGCACCAGCTGCATGGCGGCGTTGTCCACATACATGTGCTCCAGTTCCACGTCGGGGTACTGGGCATGCACCTCGGTGACCACGTCCTTCCAGAACTGGAAGGTTTCCAGCACGTTGGCCTTGTCGACGCTGGTGACCTTCTTGTTGCGCTTGCGGGCGGCCTGGAAAGCCACGTGCGCGATGCGCTCGATCTCCGGCTTGCTGTAGCGCATGGTGTCGAAGGCTTCTTCGGCGCCGGGGAAGTGGCCGTCGACGGCGGTGCGCCGGCCCCGGGGCTGACCGAAGTAGATGTCGCCGGTCAGCTCGCGGATGATGAGGATGTCCAGGCCCGAGATGATCTCGGGCTTGAGGCTCGATGCACCCACCAGCTCGGGATAGCAGATGGCCGGGCGGAAGTTGGCGAACAGCCCCATGTGCTTGCGCAGGCCCAGGATGGCCTGCTCGGGGCGCAGCGGCCGGTCGAGCTTGTCGTACTTCCAGTCGCCCACGGCGCCGAACAGCACGGCGTCGGCGGACATGGCCAGCTTCAGGGTGGACTCGGGCAGGGGGTGGCCGTGGGCCTCGTAGGCGGCGCCGCCGACCAGCGCGCTTTCCATCTCGAAGGACAGGTCCAGCGCCTGGAGCACCTTGACGGCCTCGGCCACGATTTCGGTGCCGATGCCGTCACCCGGAAGAACTGCGATTTTCATGTGATGTGTGCGTGATGCCGGCTCACTGGCCGACCATGGTGTGGGCCAGCCAGGGCTTGGTGGCCAGGCGCTGCGACTCGTAGGCGGCGATCTTGTCCTTGTGGCGCAGGGTCAGGCCGATGTCGTCGAGGCCGTTGAGCAGGCAGTACTTGCGGAACGGCTGCACGTCGAACGGGATCTCCTCGCCCTGCGGTTTGACGATCACCTGGCGCTCCAGGTCGATGGTCAGCTCGTAGCCGGGGAAGGCCGCCACTTCGTCGAACAGTCGCGCCACCGTGGCCTCGGGCAGCACGATGGGCAGCAGGCCGTTCTTGAAGCAGTTGTTGAAGAAGATGTCCGCAAAGCTCGGCGCAATCAACGCGCGGAAGCCGTACTGCTCGATCGCCCACGGCGCGTGCTCGCGGCTGGAGCCGCAGCCGAAGTTCTGCCGCGCCAGCAGGATGGACGCGCCGGCGTAACGCGGCTGGTTGAGCACGAAGTCGGGGTTGGGCTTGCGGGACGCCGGGTCCTGGCCGGGCTCGCCCTTGTCCAGGTAACGCCACTCGTCAAACAGGTTGGGGCCGAAGCCGGTCTTGCGGATCGACTTCAGGAACTGCTTGGGAATGATCGCGTCGGTGTCGACGTTGTCCCGGTCCATCGGGGCCACCAGCCCCTTGTGCAACTGAAAGGCTCGCATCACTTCTTGGCGGCGCCTTCGAGCACCTGTCCACCCTTCTGGATGTCCTGGCCCAGGCCCTGGACGGTATTGCAGCCGGCCAGTGCAAAGACGAGGGCGGCAAGGATCAGGGAGGCAATCGATTTCATGGACTTTCCTTTCAGGCAAATTGACGGACGTCGACGAAGTGGCCATGCACGGCCGCGGCCGCGGCCATGGCCGGAGAAACCAGATGCGTGCGGCCGCCGGCACCCTGGCGGCCTTCGAAGTTGCGGTTGCTGGTGGAGGCGCAGCGCTCGCCCGGCTCCAGCCGGTCGGCGTTCATGGCCAGGCACATGCTGCAGCCCGGCTCGCGCCATTCGAAGCCGGCGGCCTTGAAGATCTCGTGCAGGCCTTCGCGCTCGGCCTGGGCCTTCACCAGGCCGGAGCCCGGCACCACCATGGCCAGCTTGACGTTGCGCGCCACCTTGCGGCCGAGCTTCTTGATGACCGCGGCAGCTTCCCGCATGTCCTCGATGCGGCTGTTGGTGCAGGAGCCGATGAAGACCTTGTCGACAAAGATGTCGTCCAGGCGCTTGCCGGGTTCCAGGGCCATGTAGGTCAGGGCACGCTCGATGGCGCCGCGCTTGATGGTGTCCTTTTCCTTGTCGGGATCGGGCACCTGGCCGTCGATGCCGAGCACCATTTCGGGCGAGGTGCCCCAGGTGACCTGCGGCAGGATCTGCGTGGCGTCCAGCTCGACCACGGTGTCGAACTTCGCGTCGGCGTCGGAGTGCAGCGTCTTCCAGTAGGCGACAGCCTGGTCCCACTCCACTCCGGTGGGGGCGAGCGGACGGCCCTTGACGTATTCGATGGTCTTGTCGTCCACGGCCACCAGACCGGCGCGGGCGCCGGCCTCGATGGCCATGTTGCAGACCGTCATGCGGCCTTCCATGCTGAGCGAGCGGATGGCCGAGCCACCGAACTCGATGGTGTAGCCGGTACCGCCGGCGGTGCCGATGCGGCCGATGATGGCCAGCACCACGTCCTTGGCGGTCACGCCGCGGGCCAGCGCGCCCTCGACGCGGATCAGCATGTTCTTCGCCTTCTTGGCCAGCAGCGTCTGCGTGGCCAGCACATGCTCGACCTCGCTGGTGCCGATGCCGTGGGCCAGGGCACCGAAGGCACCGTGGGTGCTGGTGTGCGAGTCGCCGCAGACCACGGTCATGCCCGGCAGGGTGGCACCGTTCTCGGGGCCGATGACGTGCACGATGCCCTGGCGCTTGGACATGAACGGAAAGAACGCCGCCGCGCCGAACTCGGCGATGTTGCTGTCCAGCGTGGTGATCTGTTCCTTGCTGATCGGGTCGGCAATGCCGTCGTAGCCCTGTTCCCAGCCGGTGGTGGGGGTGTTGTGGTCGGCCGTGGCCACCACCGAACTCACCCGCCAGACCTTGCGACCCGCCTGGCGCAGGCCCTCAAAGGCCTGCGGGCTGGTGACTTCATGCACCAGGTGGCGGTCGATGTAGAGCACGGCGGTGCCGTCTTCTTCGGTGTGGACGACGTGTTCGTCCCAGATCTTGTCGTAGAGCGTGCGTCCCATGGCAGTGGTGTGGCAAAGCGGCCGCTTGAAGGAACCGGCGATTTTACGGGGTCTGACGTGAATGCGCCCGCCACACCCCAAGGCGTGGCGGGCGCTGGCACCGGCCGGGCGGCCGATGCAGGGCGATCACTTCTTCGCAGCGGGCACGTCGCGGCGCGGCGAGCCGGTGAACAGCTGGCGCGGACGGCCGATCTTGTACTCGGGGTCGCCGATCATCTCGTTGAGCTGGGCGATCCAGCCCACGGTGCGGGCCAGGGCGAAGATGCCGGTGAACAGGTTGACCGGGATGCCGATGGCGCGCTGCACGATGCCGGAATAGAAGTCCACGTTCGGGTAGAGCTTGCGCGAGACGAAGTACTCGTCTTCCAGGGCGATCTTCTCCAGCTCCTTGGCCAGCTTGAACAGCGGGTCGTTTTCCAGGCCCAGCTCCTGCAGCACCTCGTTGCAGGTTTCCTGCATCAGCTTGGCGCGCGGGTCGTAGTTCTTGTAGACGCGGTGGCCGAAGCCCATCAGCTTGACGCCGGAGTTCTTGTCCTTGACCTGGTTCATGAACTCGCCGACCTTGGCAATGCCGCCGTTGCGCTGGATGTCTTCCAGCATGTTCAGGCAGGCCTCGTTGGCGCCGCCGTGGGCGGGGCCCCACAGGCAGGCCACACCGGCGGCGATGGCCGCGAACGGGTTGGTGCCCGACGAGCCGCACAGGCGCACGGTGGAGGTGGATGCGTTCTGCTCGTGGTCGGCGTGCAGGATGAAGATGCGGTCCAGGGCGCGCTCGAGCACCGGATTGACCTGGTATTCCTCGCAGGGGGTGCCGAACATCATGCGCAGGAAGTTGCCGGCATAGCTCAGGTTGTTCTGCGGGTACATGTACGGCTGACCGATGCCGTACTTGTAGGACATGGCCACCAGCGTGGGCATCTTGGCGATCAGGCGGATCGCGGCGATGCGGCGGTGCTCGGGGTTATTGATGTCGGTGCTGTCGTGGTAGAAGGCCGACAGGGCGCCCACCAGACCGGTCAGCACGGCCATGGGGTGGGCGTCGCGGCGGAAGCCGCGCAGGAAGAACTGCATCTGCTCGTTGACCATGGTGTGGTTGGTCACGAGCTTGTGGAAGTCGGTGCGCTCCTGCTCGTTGGGCAGCTCGCCGTTGAGCAGCAGGAAGCAGGTGTCCAGGTAGTCGCAGTGGGTGGCCAGCTGCTCGATGGGGTAGCCGCGGTACAGCAGCTCGCCCTTGTCGCCGTCGATGTAGGTGATGGCCGACTGGCAGGACGCGGTGGACAGGAAACCCGGGTCGTAGGTGAACATGCCCGTCTGCGCATACAGCTTCCGGATGTCGATCACGTCCGGACCGATGTTGCCGCCGTACACCGGCAGGTCAACGCTCGGGCTTCCGTTGGAGAACGACAGGGTGGCTTTGTTGTCGACGAGTTTCATGCGGGTTTCCCTCTGGTGGTCAATGTGGGTTGGACCGAGCTGCACGCAGCAGACCGAGCACCTGGACGACATCGTCGTGGGCCAGCGGGCCCTCAGGTGAACGGCGTCCGAGCAGCAGATCGAGCAGATCGTTGTCGGACAGGTCCATCAGCAGACCCAGGGCCTCGGCCTGACGCACGGTCAGGGTCGAGGCGTGCCGGGCGAAGAAGCGCTCGATGAACAGATCGTTCTCGAGCAGTCCACGGCGGCACCGCCAGCGCAGCTTGCTCAGGGCGCGCTCGTCGAGCAGGGCATCGTCGACGGAGGTGGTGCTGGTCATGGTGGAGCGGGGTGTGCGCGCGGTCTCAGACCGAACGCATCACCATCATTTCCTTGATCTTGCCGATGGCCTTGGTCGGGTTCAGACCCTTGGGGCACACATCGACGCAGTTCATGATGGTGTGGCAGCGGAACAGGCGGTACGGATCTTCCAGGTTGTCCAGGCGTTCGGCGGTACCCTGGTCGCGGCTGTCGGCGATGAAGCGGTAGGCCTGCAGCAGGCCGGCCGGGCCGACGAACTTGTCCGGGTTCCACCAGAAGCTGGGGCAGCTGGTGGAGCAGCTGGCGCACAGGATGCACTCGTACAGGCCGTTGAGCTCTTCGCGCTCTTCGGGCGACTGCAGACGCTCCTTCTCGGGCGGCGTGGTGTCGTTGATCAGGTACGGCTTGATGCTGTTGTACTGCTTGAAGAACAGCGTCATGTCGACGATGAGGTCGCGCACCACCGGCAGGCCGGGCAGCGGCTTGAGCGTGATCACGCCAGGCAGCGTGTTCATGTTGGTCAGGCAGGCCAGACCGTTCTTGCCGTTGATGTTCATGGCGTCCGAACCGCACACGCCTTCGCGGCAGGAGCGGCGGAACGAGATCGACGGGTCGAGCGCCTTGAGCTTCATCAGGGCGTCCAGCAGCATGCGCTCGTTGCCATCCAGCTCGACCTCGATGGTCTGCATGTACGGCTTGGCGTCCTTCTCGGGGTCGTAACGGTAGATCTTGAAGGTGCGTTTCATGTCGTTGCTCCGGGACGTGATCAGAAGGTGCGGACCTTGGGCGGGACCGATTCCACGGTCAGCGGCTTCAGGTTCACCGGCTTGTAGCTCAGGCTGTTGTCGGCGCTGTGCCACAGGGTGTGCTTCATCCACTCGCCGTCGTTGCGGCCCAGCGGGAACTGGGCGTCGTCGGCGGGGCGCTCGTAGTCGTACACCGTGTGGGCACCGCGGCATTCCTTGCGGGCCGCGGCCGAGGTCATGGTGGCCTGGGCAGCCTCGATCAGGTTCTCGACTTCCAGCGCCTCGATGCGCGCGGTGTTGAAGACCTTGGACTTGTCCTTCAGGCCGATGTGGTTCACACGGCTGCGGATGGCGTTGATCTTGGCCACGCCCTCGTCCATGCTGGCCTGGGTGCGGAACACGCCGGCGTGCTGCTGCATGGTGGCGCGGATGTCGTTGGCCACGTCCTGGGCGTACTCGCCGTCGGTGGCGGCATCCAGGCGGGCCAGGCGCGCCAGGGTGCGGTCGGCACCGTCGGCCGGCACCGGCTTGTGGGTCTTGTTCTTGTCGTTGTACTGGACGATGTGGTTGCCGGCAGCGCGGCCGAACACCAGCAGGTCGAGCAGCGAGTTGGTGCCCAGGCGGTTGGCGCCGTGCACGCTCACGCAGGAGCATTCGCCCACGGCGTACAGGCCGTTCACCGGCTTCTGGCCGCCCTGGCCGTCGGGCACCACGACCTGGCCGTGGATGTTGGTGGGAATGCCGCCCATCTGGTAGTGGATGGTGGGCACCACCGGGATCGGCTCGCGGGTGATGTCGACGTTGGCGAAGTTCACGCCGATCTCGTAGACCGAGGGCAGGCGCTTGTGGATGGTCTCGGCGCTGAGGTAGCTGAAGTTCAGCAGCACGTGGTCCTTGTTGGGACCGCAGCCACGGCCTTCCTTGATTTCCTGGTCCATGCAGCGCGAGACGAAGTCGCGCGGGGCCAGGTCCTTCAGGGTGGGCGCGTAACGCTCCATGAAGCGCTCGCCTTCGGAGTTGACCAGGAAGGCGCCTTCGCCGCGGCAGCCTTCGGTCAGCAGCACGCCGGCACCGGCCACGCCGGTGGGGTGGAACTGCCAGAACTCCATGTCTTCCAGCGGGATGCCGGCACGGGCGGCCATGCCCAGGCCGTCGCCGGTGTTGATGAAGGCGTTGGTGGAGGCGGCGTAGATGCGGCCGGCACCTCCGGTGGCCAGCAGGGTGGTCTTGGCTTCGAGCAGGTAGACCTCGCCGGTCTCCATCTCGAGGGCGGTCACGCCCACCACGTCGCCTTCGGCGTCGCGCACCAGGTCCAGGGCCATCCACTCCACGAAGAAGGTGGTGCGGGCTGCCACGTTCTGCTGGTACAGGGTGTGCAGCATGGCGTGGCCGGTGCGGTCGGCCGCAGCGCAGGCGCGCGGCACGGCCTTCTCGCCGTAGTTGGCGGTGTGGCCGCCGAAGGGGCGCTGGTAGATGGTGCCGTCGGGGTTGCGGTCGAACGGCATGCCGAAGTGCTCGAGCTCGTACACCACCTTCGGTGCCTCACGGCACATGAACTCGATGGCGTCCTGGTCGCCCAGCCAGTCGGAGCCCTTGATGGTGTCGTAGAAGTGGTAGTGCCAGTTGTCTTCGCTCATGTTGCCCAGGCTGGCGCCGATGCCGCCCTGGGCTGCGACGGTGTGCGAGCGGGTGGGGAAGACCTTGGACAGCACGGCCACTTTCAGGCCGGCGCGTGCCAGCTGCAGCGAGGCACGCATGCCGGAGCCGCCGGCGCCGACGATGACGACGTCGAACTGACGCTTGGGGAGGGAGGAGGTGGCAGTCATGGGGTCAGATTCTCCAGAGAACTTGAACGGCCCAGCCCAGGCAGGACAGGAGCCAGACCATGGTGAACACGTGCAGCACCAGACGCACGGCGGCGGGCTTGACGTAGTCCATCCAGATGTCGCGGATGCCGACCCACACGTGGTAGGTCAGGGCCAGGAACATGGCGAAGGTCAGGGCCTTCATCCATTGCGGAGCAAAGATGCTCGCCCAACCTTCATAACCGAGCGGACCGCTGGTGAACACCACCTGCAGCAGGACGATCAGGGTGAACAGGGCCATCAGGCCGGCGGTGATGCGCTGGGCCAGCCAGTCGCGCAGGCCGTAGTGGGCGCCGGTGACGACGCGTTTGGAACCGTAGTTGACAGACATGTGCGGGAATCCTTGGAATGACCGGGAGGGCGGAGATCAGTACAGGCCGAACAGCTTGGCGCCCAGCACCACGGTCAGGCCGATGCTCAGTGCCAGGGTGACCACGGCGGACGATTTGCCGAACTGCTTGGTCACGGCGTGGCGGGCGTCCATGTAGAGGTGGCGCAGACCCGCAATCAGGTGGTGCAGGTAGGCCCAGATGAGGGCCAGCACCACCAGCTTGAACAGCCAGCCGGGCACGAAGCCGATGCCGGCGCTGAAGGCGCTGGAGAAGCGCTCGTACGAGATTTCCGACGACACCGAGGTGTCGAACAGCCACACAATCAGGGGCAGCAGCACGAACATCAGGGCGCCGCTGATGCGGTGCAGGATGGACACCCAGCCTGCGGCCGGCAGCCGGTAGGTGGTGAGGTCCTTGAAGGCGTTGATGTTGCGGAACTGGGGCCGCTGGCGGGACAACTCGGACATGGTGGGGACTTTCTTCCGTGGAGCGGGGGGATCAGGCGCTGGGCGAGCGGTGGGGGGATCGTGAGGCTGTAACCGGTTGGTAACTCAGCCCCGGCCGGCGCAAATTCTATTGCAACGCACCATGACAAAAACTGACGTCGCAGGCGGGACGTGGGCTATTGCAGTGATTGTCATGGGCCATCAGCTGAGTTCGTTGCGGTAGTGGCGGCTGTCGGTGCGGTAGAGGCCGCGCCGCAGCTCCATGGGGACATCGTTGTAGGTGTAGGCGGTGCGCTCCACGCTGAGCAGCGGGCTGCCGGCCGGCACCGCCAGCAGCTCGGCTGCATCGGCCTCGGCACCCACGGCCTTGAGCTTTTCCACCGCCCGCACCATGCGCACGCCGAACTCGGCCTCGAACAGGGCATACATGGGGCCACGGTAGTCGGACAGTGTGTCGACCGTGAGGCCCTTGAAGGGCCCGCCGGGCAGCCAGATGTCTTCCAGGATGGTGGGCGAGCCCCCGAACGACAGCACCCGGCGCACCTGCAGCACGGCGTCGCCGGTGCGCAGGTTCAGGGCGCGGGCCACCTCGGCCGGGGCGCGCAGGCGGCGGCATTCGGTGATGCGGCGCTCGGCCGGACCCTGGTCGTCCAGCGATCCGCCGTCGGGCAGCAGGCGCAGGAAGCGGTACTGGATGTGCTGTTCGGCATGGGTGGCCACGAAGGTGCCCTTGCCCTGGCGACGCACCAGCAGGTTGTCGGTGGCGAGCTCGTCGATGGCCTTGCGCACCGTGCCCTGGCTCACCTTGTAGCGGGCGGCCAGTTCCAGCTCGCTGGGGATCATGTCGCCCGGTTTCCATTCGCCACCCTGCAGGCTGCGCAGGATCAGCACCTTGATCTGCTGGTAGAGCGGGCTGAAGGCCGGTGCGGCTTCCCCGGCGGCGCCGGCCAGCGGTGCAGCGGCGTCCGCACCCGTCAGGGTGGTGTCGGAGGGCGGCAGTGATGGGGGCATGGAGCGGTGGCCGGAAAGGTCGGAAATCGCTTAATCATATCTTATATAAGACATAAGACAAATTGACGCCTCAGGGTTTGCGAGGGTACACTCCGGAGTTCTCACAACCGCCATTTCCTGGAGTTTTCACATGAGCAAGAAGCCTGTTCGCGTCGCCGTCACCGGTGCCGCCGGCCAGATCGGTTACGCCCTGCTGTTCCGCATCGCCTCGGGCGAAATGCTGGGCAAGGATCAGCCCGTGATCCTGCAACTGCTGGAAATTCCGGACGAGAAAGCCCAGAACGCCCTCAAGGGCGTGATCATGGAACTGGAAGACTGCGCCTTCCCGCTGCTGGCCGGCATCGAAGCCCACAGCGACCCCATGACCGCCTTCAAGGACACCGACTACGCCCTGCTGGTGGGTGCCCGTCCCCGTGGCCCCGGCATGGAGCGTGCCGACCTGCTGGCCGCCAACGCCCAGATCTTCACCGCCCAGGGCAAGGCCCTGAACGCCGTGGCCAGCCGCAACGTGCGCGTGCTGGTGGTGGGCAACCCCGCCAACACCAACGCCTACATCGCGATGAAGAGCGCGCCGGACCTGCCGCGCAAGAACTTCACCGCCATGCTGCGCCTGGACCACAACCGTGCTGCCAGCCAGATCGCCGCCAAGATGGGCATCGCCGTGGGCGACATCGAGAAGCTGGCCGTGTGGGGCAACCACTCGCCCACCATGTACGCCGACTACCGCTTTGCCACCGTCAACGGCCAGAGCGTGAAGGACGCCATCAACGACCACGCCTGGAACAAGGACGTGTTCCTGCCCACCGTGGGCAAGCGCGGTGCCGCCATCATTGCCGCCCGCGGCCTGTCGTCGGCCGCCTCGGCTGCCAACGCCGCCATCGACCACATGCGCGACTGGGCCCTGGGCACCAACGGCAAGTGGGTCACCATGGGCGTGCCCTCCAACGGCGAGTACGGCATCCCCAAGGACGTGATGTTCGGCTACCCGGTCACCTGCGAAGGCGGCGAGTACAAGATCGTCGAGGGCCTGCCCATCGACGCCTTCTCGCAGGAATGCATCGACAAGACCCTGGCCGAGCTGCAGGGCGAGCAGGACGGCGTCAAGCACCTGCTGTAACCGCTTGGTAACTCCGGTGAGCGCCAACCCCGCCAGCATCCTTCTGGGCGCCCAGGCGGGGGCGTTTGCGCTGCCGGTGTGCGACCACTACAGCGGCGTCGAAGCCCGCATGCGCAAGAGCCTGCAACTGCAGGCCGAGCTGCAGGCGGAGTTCGGCGCCAGCGTGGTCGACATCACCCTCGACTGTGAAGACGGCGCCCCGGTGGGCGGGGAGGCGGATCACGCCGCCCTGGTCACCGAACTGGTGCTCTCGGCCGATCCCGCTGCCCGCGTGGCGGTGCGGGTCCATCCGGTGGACCACGCGGCTTTCGAGGCCGATGTGGCCACCATCGTCGGCCGCGCCGGCCACCGGCTGTGCCACGTGATGGTCCCCAAGGTCGAGTCCGTGGCCGACGTGCAGCGGGCCGCCGCCGCACTCGACGCCGCCGGCGCCACCGGCCTGATGCTGCATGCGCTCATCGAGTCGCCGGCGGCGGTGCACCGCGCCTTCGACATCGCGGCGCACCCCCGCATCCAGAGCCTGAGCTTCGGCCTGATGGACTTCGTGTCCGCGCACGGCGGGGCCATCCCGTCCGATGGCATGGGTGTCAAGGGCCAGTTCAGCCACCCGCTGGTGCTGCGGGCCAAGCTGGACATCGCCAGCGCCTGCCATGCCCACGGCAAGGTGCCCTCGCACTGCGTGGTGACCGAGTTCCGCGACACCGCTGCCCTGCAGGCCGCAGCCCGGCGCGCTGCGCGCGAGCTGGGCTACACCCGCATGTGGAGCATCCACCCCGACCAGATCCGTCCCATCCTGGCCGCGTTCGCGCCGGCCGATGACGAGATCGACCAGGCCGCCACCGTCATCGACCGCGCTGCCGCCGTGCAGTGGGCGCCGGTGCAGGTGGACGGCCGCCTGCACGACCGCGCCAGCTACCGCTACTACTGGCAGCTGCTGGAGCGCGCCCACCGCACCGGCCGGACCATCCCCGACGCGGTGCGCCCCCTGCTGGCCCCGCACTGAATCCCTGTCTTTTTCTGGAGAACGCCATGTCCAACTTCCTCGCCGACTACCGCGCCCACACCGCCGAGCGCGCCGCCCTGGGCATCCCGCCGCTGCCGCTGGATGCCAAGCAGGTGGCCGACCTGATCGAGCTGATCAAGAACCCGCCCGCCGGCGAAGACGCCTTCCTGCTGGACCTGCTCACCCACCGCGTGCCCCCGGGCGTGGACGATGCCGCCAAGGTCAAGGCCAGCTTCCTGGCCGCTGTGGCCCATGGTGACGTGAAGGTCGGCCTGATCTCCAAGGCCAAGGCCACCGAGCTGCTGGGCACCATGGTGGGCGGCTACAACGTGCACCCCCTGATCGAACTGCTGGACGACAGCGAAGTGGCCAGCGTGGCCGCCGAGGGCCTGAAGAAGACCCTGCTGATGTTCGACTTCTTCAACGACGTGGCCGAGAAGGCCCGCGCCGGCAATGCCAAGGCCAAGGAAGTCATGCAGAGCTGGGCCGATGCCGAGTGGTTCACCAGCCGCCCTGAAGTGCCGAAGTCCATCACCGTGACCGTGTTCAAGGTGCCCGGCGAGACCAACACCGACGACCTGTCCCCGGCCCCTGACGCCTGGAGCCGTCCGGACATTCCGCTGCACTACCTGGCCATGCTGAAGAACACCCGTCCGGATGCGGCCTTCAAGCCCGAGGAAGACGGCAAGCGCGGCCCGATGCAGTTCATCGAGGACCTCAAGAAGAAGGGCCACCTGGTGGCCTACGTGGGCGACGTGGTGGGCACCGGATCGAGCCGCAAGTCGGCCACCAACTCGGTGATCTGGGCCACCGGCCAGGACATCCCCTTCGTGCCGAACAAGCGCTTCGGCGGCGTGACCCTGGGCGGCAAGATCGCCCCCATCTTCTTCAACACCCAGGAAGACTCCGGCTCGCTGCCCATCGAGGTGGACGTGAGCAAGCTCGAGATGGGCGACGTGATCGAGGTGCTGCCCTACGACGGCAAGATCACCCGCAACGGCCAGACCGTCACCGAGTTCCAGCTCAAGAACCAGGTGCTGCTCGACGAAGTGCGCGCCGGTGGCCGCATCAACCTGATCATCGGCCGCTCGCTGACCGCCAAGGCCCGCGAGTTCCTGGGCCTGCCGGCCTCCACCGCCTTCCGCCTGCCGGTCGCCCCCAAGGACACCGGCAAGGGCTTCACGCTGGCGCAGAAGATGGTCGGCCGTGCCTGCGGCCTGCCGGAAGGCCAGGGCATCCGCCCGGGCACCTACTGCGAGCCCAAGATGACCACCGTCGGTTCGCAAGACACCACCGGCCCCATGACCCGCGACGAGCTGAAGGACCTGGCCTGCCTGGGCTTCTCGGCTGACCTGGTCATGCAGTCGTTCTGCCACACCGCCGCCTACCCCAAGCCGGTGGACGTGAAGACCCACCGCGAACTGCCGGCCTTCATCAGCAACCGCGGCGGCGTGGCCCTGCGCCCGGGCGACGGCGTGATCCACAGCTGGCTCAACCGCCTGCTGCTGCCCGACACCGTGGGCACCGGCGGTGACTCGCACACCCGTTTCCCCATCGGCATCTCCTTCCCGGCCGGCTCCGGTCTGGTGGCCTTCGGCGCCGCCACCGGCGTGATGCCACTGGACATGCCCGAGAGCGTGCTGGTGCGCTTCAAGGGCCAGATGCAGCCGGGCGTGACCCTGCGCGACCTGGTGCACGCCATTCCGCTGTACGCCATCAAGGCCGGTCTGTTGACCGTGGCCAAGGCCGGCAAGAAGAACATCTTCTCGGGCCGCATCCTCGAGATTGAAGGTCTGCCCGACCTGAAGGTGGAACAGGCCTTCGAGCTGTCCGACGCCTCGGCCGAGCGCTCGGCCGCCGGCTGCACCATCAAGCTCAACCCCGAGCCGATCAAGGAATACCTCACCAGCAACATCGTGCTGATGAAGAACATGATCGCCGACGGCTACCAGGACAAGCGCACGCTGGAGCGCCGCATCCGCAAGGTGGAAGAGTGGCTGGCCAACCCCAACCTGCTCGAAGCCGACAAGGACGCCGAGTACGCCGCCGTCATCGAGATCGACCTCAACGAGCTGAAAGAGCCGGTGCTGTGCTGCCCGAACGACCCGGACGACGCCAAGGTGCTGAGCGACGTGGCCGGCACGCCCATCGATGAAGCCTTCATCGGTTCGTGCATGACCAACATCGGCCACTTCCGTGCCGCCGCCAAGCTGCTGGGTGGCCAGCGCGACATCCCGGTCAAGCTGTGGGTGGCCCCGCCGACCAAGATGGACGAGAGCGAGCTGATCAAGGAAGGCCACTACGCCAACTTCGGCGCCGCCGGTGCCCGCACCGAAATGCCGGGCTGCAGCCTGTGCATGGGCAACCAGGCCCAGGTGCGCGAGGGTGCCACCGTGGTGTCCACCAGCACCCGCAACTTCCCCAACCGCCTGGGCAAGAACACCAACGTGTTCCTGGCCTCGGCCGAGCTGGCGGCCATCGCGTCCAAGCTGGGCAAGCTGCCCACCGTGGCCGAGTACCAGGAAGCCATGGGCATCATCAACAAGGACGCCGCCAGCGTCTACAAGTACATGAACTTCGACCAGATCGAGGAGTACGCCGAAACCGCCAAGGGCGTGTCGGTCTGACGGGTTTCCGTACCCCAGGAAAAACCCCCGGCGCCGCGAGGCCCGGGGGTTTTTTGTCACACCGCGATCACGCCCTCCATCGGGGAGGTGGAGTCTTCTTCTTGAGGCGGTCCGTTCGTGATCGGGGCGGGCGCGAAGAATGTCCAGACACCCTTCGCCGCCTTCGCTGCGGCGTGGCCCACCGACCCCACGACCGACCCGCTGCAGTGCGCAAAGCCAGTGACGACCGCCATGGTCAGCTCGGCGACCGGTACAAGGGCTCGGCCGCCAACCCAGCAGGAGATCAGCGACCACCCCAGAGCCGCCAGCTTGCCGTAGGCCTCTGCCGCGGTGGCGTCGAAAGCCTCCGGATCTGTCGTGTTGGTCTGTGAGCCCGCATGGGCCGGCCCGTATCGGGCCACCGTGTTGATGGCATCGACCAACGCCACGGCGTATGCCATCAGCGCAGCCACATTGACCGCAGTCCGGGTGGCCGTCCGCCTGACTTTTCCGAGGTCGACCCGGTAGATGCCTTCGTCGTCCTTGGTGGCCACCATCTCCAGGTAGTTGGTTCCGATGGCGTCGACCAGGGAGTAGGGCTTTGCTCCCTTGGCGGTGTCATTTTTCCCGAATCCTTGCTGGGTCAACACGGTCTTGTTCAGCTTGACGCGGACTTCGTGGAGCAAGCGATGGCGTTCTTCAGAAGGGAGCTGCTCCAGCAGGAGCCTCATCTGCTCGGGCCGGTCGGGTGCACCCGTCACTCTGAGGATGTCGGAAAGGCCGTCCTCGATGGCACGGATCTCACCCGTTGTCACCGGCTCCACGTCGGGGCTGCCGCGGCTGTCCTTCAAGGCCTGTTTCAGCAATTCCAGTTGATGCCGGTTGAACTTCAGGACGCCCTTGTTCAACCGGGCCAGCTTGATGTCGCCACGCAGGGGGGCATGCCCTGTGCGCTGGAAGAAGGTTCTCGCAGCGTTCTGCACACCTGCCGTGCCGATGCCCGCTATCGCCCCCCCCATCATCCCCATGAACAGGTCCATGACATTGGCGGTGTCCTGGTTGGCGTGTCCTTCCAGCAACGACGAGCGCACCCAGAGTCCTGCAGGGTTGGTCACCATGTAGACGACCGCGAACACAAAAAACGGCAGCTCGTTGCTGGCGAATCCTCGGGCGCCCGCCATGAGCATGGTCCGGGCCTGGTCCCAGATCGCCGGCATGGGGTCGTTCCGCTTGTCCCATCCTTCGAAGTAAGGCGCCAGGCTATCGCGGGCCAGCTCGTTGGCCTTCTCCATGCCTGCCTGGTCGCTGCATATCGAGCTGTGGACATGAACCGCCAGCGCGGTCACAAAGTTGGTGAAGTTCTTGGTGTCCTTGTCGCTGCGCATGCCCATCCTGGCTCGCAGCGCGCCCACGATCGGCTCCATGCCGATGTGCAGCACGCCGGCCAGGGTGGCATAGGCCATGGCGGCCTCCCTGGTGTTGCCCGAGACAGTCAATGCAAACTGGGCGGCTCGGGCCACCATGAAGGACCCTGCGTAGGACGCCGCACCGGGCAGGGAAGCCCTCAGCGGGTCGTAGGTGGCAGCACCTGCCGGAAGGGGCGTGTTCGCCTCGGGCAGGACATTGATGACGGTATTCAGATCCAGCGACCTGACCGCTGATGCGGTGCTGTCCTCGTGCGAGCTCCCGGAATGCTCGCGGGAACTGTCTTCGGAGCCGATAGTCCCTTTGCGGCTGACCTTCGTGCTCTCGGGAAGGAACACCGACGGCGATCGCCGTACATGTTTCGGAGCCAGTCGTCGCCGCATGTACGGCCTCTTCGAACTGGCGGCCTTTCTCTTCTCCTTCCGCTGCGGCGTCATGTCGTCGGAGTTGCTGCTGGAATGGCTGGACACCTTGACGGAGCTGCTGCCGGAATGGCTGGACACTGTGATGGAACTGCTTGAAATGCTCATGGGGCTCCCCTGTTCAAGCAGATGTCGGACGGTCGGACGGTGCGTCGTCGGGATCCGGAAAGTGCGCCCACGGCGTTTCCATCTGCGCCGGCTGGAGCAGGTCCCCGCGCCATTTCTGCACCTGGGCCAGCAGCCGCTGCAGCAGGGCCGTGAGCGCGCTTTCTTCCAGTTCGCCCAAGGCGGGCAGCCGGGTGCACAGCAGCACCTGCCCGGTGACCGGATCGAAGCCGAAGCGCAGGTCGGGGTTGTCCCAGCCGGTGAGCTGCACCAGCAGCAGCTGCTCGTACACCTGCCGCGCGTGTTCGTCGCTCACCCGCCCCAGGTAGGTCAGCAGCACCGCCGAACGCCCCTCGGGCTGCCACAGCAGCTGGAAGGTTTCGCCCTGGATGGGGGTCGGACGGCTCTCGCCGAGCGCGTCGACGTCGTCGGCAGCGAGCGACTGGCTCACTTGGCGGCAGAGGGACTGGAAGGCCAGCAGGTTCATGGGGTTGTCTCCTGGGAAAAAGCGGTTGTGTGAAATTGGTGATCGTTTCGTAACGACTGGTCGCGGGCCGGTTCCTGTGTGGCGGTGGCCCTGCCGGCCGGGCAGCCCGCCGGAGCGCTGGGACATGGCTTGAGCCCGGGCCCGAAGCGCGGCATGATGGTTTTGTCCTTTCCAGGGGGAGTCCCATGCGCAAACCTGCCGTCTACAGCCCCTCGCGCCGTCCATCGGCGGCATCGGCTGTGGCGGCAGCACCGGTGGAACCGGCCGAGGCAACACCGGTGTCCCGGCCGCCGTGGCGCGAGCGGTGGCGCTCTCCCCGCACCGGATGGCTGCTGTCGGCCGGCCTGGCGGCGGCGCTGGTGGGCCTGCTGGTCTGGCAGGCCAGCCGTCCGGCACCGCTGGCGCTGACCCAGAAAGCCATCGACCAGGCGGTGCTGCGCAGCCTGTCGACCCAGGTGCTGCCGTCGCAGGCGGCCCGCGCGGCCGAGGTGATCCGCCCGGCCGTGGTGCGGGTGCAGTCCTATGGCAGCACCGATGCCGACGATGACGACGAGGACGGCGTGGGCACCGGCGTGGTCATCGTCGACAAGGGCACCATCCTGACCAACCTGCACGTGGTGGCCGATGCCCGGCGCATCCGGCTGACGTTTGCCGACGGCAGCCATTCGGCCGCCACCATCGTGGGGGCGCAACCCGAGAACGATCTGGCCGTGCTGCAGGCCCACACCATTCCGGACGATCTGGTGGCCGCCACCATGCGCTCCACCCACGACCTGCTGCCCGGCCAGGAGGTGGTGGCGGTGGGCTTTCCCTTCGGCATCGGGCCGTCGGTGTCGGCCGGTGTGGTGTCCGGCCTGGGCCGCTCCTTCAAGTCGCCCGATGGCGAACAGGAGGTGCGCAACCTCATCCAGTTCGACGCGGCGGCCAATCCGGGCAATTCGGGCGGGCCGCTGATCACCATGAGCGGCGAGGTGGTCGGCATCGTCACCGGCATCCTCAATCCCACCCAGCAGCGCACCTTCGTGGGCATCGGTTTTGCGGTGCCCATCGAGAGCGCGGCGTCCGCCGCCGGATTGCCGCCGTTCTGAACCCCATCACAGGAGCTTCCCATGACCCAGGACCCCGCCGCCGACACCGCCCAGCTCATGGAGCAGATCCTGTACGAGGTCAAACGGGTGGTGGTGGGCCAGGACCGCTTTCTGGAGCGGGTGATGGTGGCCATGCTGGCGCAGGGCCATCTGCTGGTCGAAGGCGTGCCGGGGCTGGCCAAGACGCTCACCGTCAAGACCCTGGCCGAGGTGGTGCAGGGCCGCTTCAAGCGCATCCAGTTCACACCCGATCTGGTGCCGGCCGATCTGGTGGGCACCCGCATCTACAACCAGAAGACCGGCGACTTCAGCACCGCACTCGGCCCGGTGTTTGCCAATCTGCTGCTGGCCGACGAGATCAACCGCGCACCGGCCAAGGTGCAGAGCGCCCTGCTGGAGGTGATGCAGGAGCGGCAGGTGACGATCGCCGGCGAGACCCACCGCGTGCCTGAACCCTTCCTGGTGATGGCCACGCAGAACCCGATCGAGACCGAAGGCACCTACCCGCTGCCCGAGGCCCAGGTGGACCGTTTCATGATGAAGGTGGTGGTGGACTACCCGACCGACGAGGAGGAATACGTCATCGTCGAGCGCGTCACCGGCCCGGCCATCCACGTGCGCTCGGTGGCCGACACCACCCAGCTGGCGGCGCTGCAGGCCCGCTGCCGGCAGGTGTATGTCGATCCTTCGCTGGTGCAGCACGCGGTCAGGCTGGTGTCGGCCACGCGGCAGCCCGAGCGGCATGGCATCAAGGACATGGCGCGTTTCATCACCTTCGGCGCCAGCCCGCGCGCCACCATCGGCCTGGTGGAGGGTGCCCGGGCGCTGGCCATGCTGCGCGGCCGCAGCTATGCCCTGCCCGAGGACATGACCGACCTGGTGCCCGACGTGCTGCGGCACCGCGTGGTGCTGTCGTACGAGGGCCTGTCCGACGGCCTGACCAGCGATGCGCTGATCGAACGCATCATGAAGCATGTGCCGCCGCCGGCCCGTCCGCTGGCGCCCGAGCAGCGCGCTGCCTGAAGGCCCCGACCATGTGGCCGCGCTGGTTGTCCCGCCGATCCGAGCCCGAACCGGCGTCGGCGCCCGTGCCGGTTGCCCGAGCCGAGACGGCCCGGGCCGAGGCGCTGGTGCGGCGGCTGGAGTGGACCGTGCTGCGCCGGCTCGACGGGCTGCTGCAGGGCGACCACCGGACCCTCATGCGGGGCGCCGGCCTGGACCTGGCCGACCTGCGTGAATACCAGCTGCACGACGATGTGCGGCACATCGACTGGAACGTCACCGCCCGGCTGCAGCAGCCGCATGTGCGCGTGTTCACCGAAGACCGCGAGATGGCGGCCTGGTTCCTGATGGACCTCAGCCCCTCGGTGGACTTCGGCTCGGGCACGCGGCGCAAGAGCGAGGTGGCGTTGTCCTTCGTCACCGTGCTCGGCCGCCTGATCGGCCGCCACGGCAACCGCGTGGGTGCGGTGCTGTTCGGTGCCGGCGGCCCGGGCGGCGTGGATGCGGTGGTGCCCGCCCGGGGCGGGCGCAGCCACCTGCTGCAGATCGTGCAGAAGGTGCTCACCGCGGTGGCCAGCCCGGCGCGTGATGCGGCCGGCGGCACGCAGCTGGCCGAGCTGCTGCGGGTGGCCGGCCACGTGGTGCGCCAGCGCTCCACCGTGTTCGTGGTGTCGGACTTCATCAGCGAGCCTGGCTGGGAGGCCGGCCTGGGCGCGCTGGCTCGGCGGCACGACGTGGTGGCGGTGCGCCTGTTCGATCCGCTGGAGATCGAGCTGCCCGACGCCGGCCTGCTGCCGGTGCGCGACGCCGAGACCGGCGAGCAGCTCTGGATCGACACCAGCGACCGGGGGTTCCGCCAGCGCTTTGCGCGCATTGCCGCCCAGCGCGAAGCCCAGCTGCGCGAGAGCCTGGCCCGCTGCGGCGTGGACACGCTGGAGCTGTCCACCGACGACGACCTGGCCGATGCCTTCACCCGTTTTCTGGATCTGCGCCGGCAGCGTTCGCGCAGGCGCCCCGCCCCGGTCCCGTCGGCAGAAGGAGCCACCGCATGAACACCGACGCCCTGACCTTCAATCCTGCTGCGCTGGCGGCCTGGTTCCAGCAGTCGCCGGTCACCTTCCTGTGGCCGCAGCTGCTGTGGCTGCTGCTGGTGCTGCCGCTGCTGGTGCTGCTGTACCTGTGGCTGATGTCGCGGCGGCGCAAGAGTGCGGTGCGGCTGGCCAGCCTGGCCATCGTGCGCGAGGCGGCAGGGCGCGGCCCGGGCTGGCGCCGGCATCTGCCGCCCCTGCTGCTGCTGCTGGCCATCTCTGCCAGCCTGCTGGCGGCCGCACGCCCGGTGGCCACGCTGCGCCTGCCGTCGACCCAGCAGACCATCATCCTGGCCATGGACGTGTCGGGCAGCATGCGGGCCGAGGACGTCAAGCCCAACCGGCTGGTGGCCTCGCAGGAGGCGGCCAAGGCCTTCCTGACCGGGCTGCCGCGCCATGTGAAGGTGGGCATCGTGGCCTTTGCCGGATCGGCCCAGGTGGTGCAGCCGCCCACGCTCAGCCGCGACGATCTGGTGGCCGCCATCGACCGCTTCCAGCTGCAGCGCGCCACCGCCATCGGCAGCGCCATCGTGGTGTCGCTGGCCGAGATCTTCCCCGACCAGAACATCAGCCTGGGCGACCTGACCTTCCAGCGCAACACCGATCCCTTCGCCCCCAAGGGCCGGGCCATCGACCGGCCCGCCGCGCAGGACAAGCCTTTCACGCCGGTGGCGCCGGGCTCGTATGGGTCGGCGGCGATCATCCTGCTCACCGATGGCCAGCGCACCACCGGCGTTGACACCGCCGAGGCCGCGCAGATGGCGGCCGATCGGGGCGTGCGGGTCTACACCGTGGGCGTGGGCACGGTGGACGGCGAGGTGATCGGCTTTGAAGGCTGGTCCATGCGGGTGCGGCTGGACGAAGACAGCCTCAAGCAGGTGGCCCGGGCCACACAGGCCGAGTACTTTCATGCCGGCACCGCCGACAACCTGAAGAAGGTGTACGAGTCGCTCGGTGCGCGGCTGATGGTGGAGAAGAAGGAAACCGAGATCTCCGGCCTGCTGGCCCTGGTGGGCGCCGCGCTGGCGCTGGTGGCGGCGGGCCTGTCGCTGCTGTGGTTCCATCGCGTGCTCTGAGCCGCAGCCCGGCGGCACAATCCAGGGCATGAAAAACAATGTTCTGGTGGCCGGTGGCGGCATCGGGGGCCTGGCCTGCGCGCTGGCCCTGGGGCGCTCCGGCGTGCCGGTGACCGTGCTGGAGCAGGCCCCGGCCTTCGGCGAGATCGGCGCCGGCATCCAGCTCGGCCCCAACGCCATGCGGGTGCTGTCCGACTGGGGCGTGGCCGAGGCCCTGCACGAACACGCGTCCTTTCCGGACGAGCTTCGGGTGCGCAGCGCCCAGGACGGGCAGCTGCTGGGCCACATGCGCCTGGGCGCATCGGCCCTGGCCCGCTATGGACACCCCTATGCCAGCGTGCACCGGGCCGATCTGCACCGCGTGCTGCTCTCGGCCCTGCTGGCCGGTGCGCCGGCCTCGCTGAGCCTGAATGCGCGCATCGCCAGCTTCGAGACGCAGGCCGACGGGGTGTCGCTGCGGCTGGAGGCCGGTCAGACCCTGCAGGGCGAGGCACTCATCGGTTGCGACGGCCTGTGGAGCCGCGTGCGCACCGGGCTGCTCGGACCCGAACCACCCCGGCTCACCGGCCATCTGGCCTACCGGGGCATGATCCCGGCCGACCGGCTGCCCCGCGCGCTGGCCACCAACACCGTCAATGCCTGGCTGGGTCCGCGCATGCACGTGGTGCACTACCCCATCCGCCAGGGCCGCTGGTTCAACGTGGTGGCCGTGGTGCAGGGCCGGGCCGGGCAGGGACATGCCGGCAGCGATCCGCGCCAGTGGTCGCAGGACGCGCTCACCGCCGACCTGCTGCGGGCCATGGGACCCTTGGGCACCGACCTGCAAGGCCTCATCGATGCCGTGCCCTCGTGGACGCTGTGGAGCCTGCACGACAGGGTGCCCATGACCGGCCCGCACGAGCATGCCCAGGGCCGTGTGGCGCTGCTGGGCGATGCGGCCCATCCGCTGCGGCCCTACCTGGCCCAGGGCGCGGCCATGGCGCTGGAAGATGCCTGGACGCTGGGCCAGCTGATCGACCGCCACCAGCACCCGGTGGACTGGCCGGCGGTGTTCCAGCGGTTCGCCCGCAGCCGCTGGGAGCGCAATGCCCGGGTGCAGGCCAAGTCGCTGCGCAATGGCCGCATCTTCCACGCGCGGGGCCTGGTGCGCTGGGGCCGGGATGCCGCCATGAACCTGCTGGGCGAAAAACTCATGGACAACCCGTGGCTCTACGGCGGGCCTCCGCTGCCGGCCGGATGAAGGCCATCGGACTGAGCCGCCGGGAGTGGCTGCTGGCCGCCCCGGCGATGGCAGCCAGTGTGGCCGGGGTGGCCCTGCCCGTGGCGGCGGCCGAAGGCCGGTGGCCCACACGGCCGCTGCGGCTGCTGGTGGGCTTTCCGGGCGGGTCGTCACCGGATCTCATGGCGCGCCTGCTGGCCGACCCGCTGTCCCGTGCGCTGGGCCAGCCGGTGGTGGTGGACAACCGGGTGGGGGCCGGCGGCAACCTGGCCGCCACGCTGGTGGCCCGGGCCACCGACGGCCACACCCTGGGCCTGATGATCAACGGCAACCTCACCACCGCACGGCTGCTGCAGCCCGCCACCGCCTACGACCCGGCCACCGATCTGGCCCCGGTGGCCCTGCTGGGCAGTGCGCCGCTGCTCCTGTGCGCCGGGGCGCAGGCACCCACCCCGTTCAAGGCCTTCGCGCCACATGCCCGCGAGGCTGGTGCCCGCTGGAACTTCGGTTCGCCCGGCATCGGCACGCTCGGTCACCTGGGCATGGAGCTGTTGCAGCAGCGCACTGGTCTGGCGGCGGTGCATGTGCCGTACCCGGGCAATCCGCAGGTGGTGGCGGCCTTGCTGGCCGGCGAGGTGCAGATGGCCTTGCTGCCGCCGGGCCTGGCGCTGCCGCTGGTGCGGGCCGGGCGGCTGCAGGTGCTGCTGGCCACGTCCACCGGCCGCAGTGGGCTGGCACCCGAGGTGCCGGGTCTGGCCGAGTCGGGCATCGACCTGCCGTCGCTGGAGATCTGGAATGCCGTGGCAGCGCCACGCCGCCAGCCCGGCGCCCAGGTGCAGCGCCTGGCCACCGAGCTCAACCGGCTGGTGCGGGAGCCGGCCGTGCGGGACGCCATGGCGCAGCAGGGCTGGAGCGTGGTGGGCGCCGGACCGGAAGGCCTGGCCCGGCGCATGGCGGCCGACACCGCCCTCATGGCGCCGCTGATACGGCGGCTGCAGCCGCTGGCGCTGCGCTGAAGCCGTTCAGAGCGCGGTGCGCAGCGTCCAGATCTCGGGGAACAGCACCACGTCGAGCATCTTGCGCAGGTAGCTCACGCCGCCGGTGCCCCCGGTGCCGCGCTTGAAGCCGATGACCCGTTCCACCGTGGTGAGGTGGCGGAAGCGCCAGAGCCGGAAGCTGTCTTCGATGTCGGCCAGCTCCTCGGCCAGCTGGTACAGATCCCAGTGCTGGCGGGGCTCGCGGTAGACCTGCAGCCAGGCGGCCTCCACCGCCTCGCTGGCCTCGTAGGGGCGGGTCCAGTCGCGCTCGGTGTGGCTGGCCGGCACCGGCAGGCCGCGCCGGGCCAGCAGGCGCAAGGCCTCGTCGTACAGCGACGGCGCGCGCCACGCGGCATCCACCACCGCACGCCGGTCCGGGTGGTGGGCATGGGGCTGCAGCATGGCGGCGTTCTTGTTGCCCATGGCGAACTCGATGCAGCGGTACTGGTGGCTCTGGAAGCCGCTGCTCTGGGCCAGGTAGGGCCGCAGCGCGCTGTACTCGGGCGGCGTCATGGTGGCCAGCACGTCCCAGGCGTGCACCAGCTGTTCCATGATGCGGCTCACCCGGGCCAGCATCTTGAAGGCCGGGGCAAGGTCGTCGCGTGCGACATGGGCGATGGCCGCGTGCAGCTCGTGCAGCATGAGCTTCATCCACAGCTCGCTGGTCTGGTGCTGCACGATGAAGAGCATCTCGTCGTGGGCGGGCGAGAGCGGCTTCTGCGCCGAGAGGATGGCGTCGAGCTGCAGGTAGTCGCCGTAGCTCATGTCGGCGCTGAAGTCGAGCTGGGCGCCTTCCTGGTGGACGATGGCCTCGGGCAGCGGATCGGTCGATGCGCCGTTGCCCGAGAACGGGCAGCCGCTGGCCGCAGGCGCGCGGTGGTTCGGTTCGGTCATGTCGGCCCCCTCAGGTCACGGCGTGGCGGCGGGCAAAGCGCGGCTCGCGCCATTCGCCGGTGGCCAGCACCTGGTACAGGTGCTCCACGGCCTGCCACACGTCTTCGAAGCGCAGGTACAGCGGCGTGAAGCCGAAGCGCAGGATGTCGGGGTGCGCCGCACCGTCACCGGCGCGGAAGTCGCCGATCACGCCACGCGCGATCAGTGCCTGCACGATGGCGTAGGCAGCGTGGCCTTCATCGGCAGCCTCGGTCTGGCGCACCAGGCTCACCTGCGAGCCGCGCGCCGGCTCGTCGGACGGCGTCACGCACATCAGGCCGTGACCGGCACAGCGCTCTTCCACCAGGCGGCGGAACAGATCGGTGAGTGCCAGCGACTTGCGGCGCAGCGCAGCCATGCCGCCATGGGCTTCGGCCGCCAGCACGGTGTCCACGCCGCATTCCAGCGCGGCCAGGCTGATCATGGGCTGCGAGCCGCACTGGTAACGGCCGATGCCGGGGGCGGGCTGGTAGTCGGGCGTGAAGGCGAACGGTGCGGCATGGCCCCACCAGCCGGCCAGCGGTTGCCAGAAGCGGTCGGCGTGGCGCGGGTTGACCCACACGAAGGCCGGAGCGCCCGGGCCGCCATTGAGGTACTTGTAGCCGCAGCCCACCGCAAAGTCGGCGTCCGATCCCGTCAGGTCGACCGGCACCGCGCCAGCGCTGTGCGCCAGGTCCCACACCGTCAGCACGCCCGCCGCGTGGGCAGCCGCCGTGACGGACGCCATGTCGTGCATGGCCCCGGTGCGGTAGTTCACATGGGTGAGCATGAGGATGGCGGCCTTGGGGTCCTGCAGGGCAGCCGGAATGTCGGCGGCGTCGTCCACCAGCACCAGCTCCCAGCCCTTGTCCTTGCACAGGGCTTCGGCGATGTAGAGGTCGGTGGGGAAGTTGCTGCGCTCGCTGACGATGCGCCAGCGGCCGGGCGCGTCCTGGGCGCTTTGGCGCAGGGCGGCGCTCAGCACCTTGAACAGGTTGACCGAGGTGCTGTCGGTGGCCACGGTGGTGCCGGGGCCGGCACCGATGAGGCGGCCGATCTTGTCGCCCACCCGGCGCGGGGCCTCGAACCAGCCGGCCTTGTTCCAGCTCTGGATCAGGTCCTGCCCCCATTCCTGCTGTACCACCTGCGCCACGCGGGCCGGGGCGGAGGCGGGCATGGCGCCGAGCGAATTGCCATCCAGGTAGATGGTGCCTTCAGGCACGACGAACAGGTCGCGCAGCGCGCGCAGCGGGTCTTGCGCGTCGAGCGCGCGGCAGTCCTGCAGGGAGGTGGGCAGATCGGTGTGGAGGGTGGTGGTCATGTCAGGTCTCGCAGCACCGCGCGCACCGGGGAGGCGTCGGCGGTGGTCAGTTTCAGGGGCAGGGCGATGAGCTCGTAGTCGCCTTCGGGCACGTCGTCGAGCAGCAGGTTCTCCAGCACCCGCAGGCCGTGGCGGCGCACCGCCTGGTGGCTGGGCAGGGTCTTGCTGTCGGCCGGGTCCAGGCTGGCGCTGTCGGTGCCCACCAGCACCACGCCGTGGGCCGCGAGCAGCTCGATGGTGGCCGGGTCGAAGGCGGGCAGGGCGGTGTCGAAGGTGGTCTGGGGCATCTGCCGGTACATGCGCACGAGCACGCGGGGCGGTGCGTCCACCAGCGCATGCCGGATGTGCTGCGGCAACACCAGCGGTCCCATGCCGATGGCATGCACCACACGGCAGGGGCCGAGGTAGGGCGTCAGGTCGACCTCGCCGATGGCCTGTCCGCTCGGGTCGTAGTGCAGCGGCGCATCGGCATGCGCGCCGGTGTGGGGCGACAGCGTGAGGCTGCCCACGTTCACCGGGCAGTCCGGCGTGATGGTGGCCACCCACTGCTGGGCATAGGCGGTGTCACCCGGAAACACCGGCGAGCCGGCGTGCAGAGGGGGCGAAATGTCGCGGAGCGTTTTCATGGAGCCGGGAAGGTAGCACCGGCCGAAAACGTGTGGTGTCGGTTATTTCCAACGACGGCGCAACAGGCCCGTCGCTCTCACGGGTGCCGCACCACCAGCACCTTGAGCGCCCGATCGGGCGACACATCGGCAAAGGCCGGCGGGTTGGGCAGGCGGCCTTCCACGATCAGCCCGGGTGCCTCTTGCGCCAGCGCTTCGTGCAGGAAGGATTCGGGGATTTCCGGGGCGTTCAGGCAGACCAGCGCATGGCCGCCGGGCAGCAGCAGGTCGGGCAGGCGGCGCAGCAGGCGGGGGTAGTCCTTGGTGGCCACGAAGCTGCCCTTCTGGTAGCTGGGTGGGTCGACGATGACCAGCCCGTAAGGCCCCAGCCGGTTCACCTTGCCCCAGGAGGTGAACAGGTCGTGCGCCAGAAAGCGTGCACCGCAGGGGATGCCGTTGATCTGGTGGTTGAGCTGCCCGCTGGCCAGCGCACCATGCGCCATGTCGAGGTTGACCACCTCTTTCGCGCCGGCCTGCAGGGCCACCACCGAGAACGCACAGGTGTAGGCGAACAGGTTGAGCACCTTGCGACCCGCCGCGTGCGAGCGCACCCAGCGCCGGCCCTCGGCCATGTCCAGGAACAGGCCATGGTTCTGGCCGCGCAGCAGGTGCACCCGGTAGTGGGTGCCATCTTCGGTCACGTCGTGCGCCTCGGGCACCTGGCCCGCCATCACCGTGGTCAGGGGACGGCTGGTGGGGCCGTCGGGCTGGCGGCGCTGGAACACCCAGTTCAGCGGCTGGCCGGGGTGGACCTGCGCCTGGCGTGCCGCCAGGGCCTCGCCGATGCGCCGGGCATCGTCATCGGTGGCTTCGCCGAAGCGCGTCACCAGCCAGACCGGGGCGTACCAGTCGAGCGCCCAGTCGGTGGCGTCCGCATGCAGGCCGCCGCGGCCATGGAACAGGCGTTGTGCATCAGGGCCCGGCGTTGCACGGCCAATGGCATCGATCAGGGATTGCAAGGCCGGCCTTCAATCGCCGTGCAGGGCCAGCGGCGGCAGGCCATGGCGCTGGCGCGCGCGGGCGCAGGCATCGCTGCCTTCCTCGAACTCGCGGCAGGGGCTGGGGCGCCATTCGTAAATGCCGCAGGTGGCCCGTTCGCCGACCTTGCCGGTGAGTGCGGCGCAGCGGACGGGCACGTGGTCGGTGCCGCGCATGCGCATGGTGCTGCCATTGACCTCCACCGCCAGACCGGACGGCACGCGGCCGCCCATGTCTTCCATCTCGTAGACCGCAAAGTCCACGCGGAAACAGGCGCAGCAGGCGCCACAGGAGGTGCAGGCCGACATGCCGTGCCTCAGGCGTTCACAGGCGGCCCAGCAGCAGGTACTCCATGAGCGCCTTCTGCACGTGCATGCGGTTTTCGGCCTCGTCCCATACCACGCTCTGCGGGCCGTCGATGACCTCGGCGGTGACTTCCTCGCCCCGGTGGGCCGGCAGGCAGTGCATGAAGAGCGCGTCGGGCTTGGCGCGGCGCATCATGTCTTCGTCGACACACCACTGGGCAAACGCGGCGCGGCGCACCTCGTTCTCGGCCTCGAAGCCCATGCTGGTCCACACATCGGTGGTGACCAGATCGGCACCGGCGCAGGCCTCGCGCGGGTCCTTGAATGTCTTGAAGCAGTCGCTGCGCGAGATGCCGGCCAGGGCCGGGTCCACCTCGTAGCCGCTGGGCGTGCTCACATGCACCGTGAAGCCCAGCAGCTCGGCCGCCTGCAGCCAGGTGTTGGCCATGTTGTTGCCGTCGCCCACCCAGGCCACCACCTTGCCGCGCAGGGCGTCCAGCGGGTTGCCGCCGGGGGCAGGGCGGTACTCCACCAGGGTGAACAGGTCGGCCAGGATCTGGCAGGGATGGAATTCGTTGGTCAGGCCGTTGATGACCGGCACCCGCGAGTGCGCGGCGAAACGCTCGATCTTGGTCTGCTCGAAGGTGCGGATCATCACCAGGTCGACCATGCGGCTGATCACCTTGGCACTGTCCTCGATGGGCTCGGCCCGGCCCAGCTGGCTGTCACCCGTGGTCAGGTGCACCACCGAGCCGCCGAGCTGGTACATGCCGGCCTCGAAGCTCACCCGGGTGCGGGTGCTGGCCTTCTCGAAGATCATGGCCAGGGTGCGGTCGGGGTCGGCAAACGGGTGGTGCTTCTCGAATGCCTTGAACTTGCCCTTGATGAAGGCCGCCCGCTGGAGCAGGTACGCGTACTCGTCGGCGGTCAGGTCCTTGAACTGCAGGTAGTGCTTGATCGTCATGGGGTTCATTCGGCGAGGAAGGCGTGCACGATGGGCAGCAGGATGGAGACCACTTCGTCGGCCTCGGCGGTGGTCATGATCAGCGGGGGCACCAGGCGGATCACGCTGTCGGCGGTCACGCTCAGCAGCAGGCCGGCGTCGGCGGCACGCTGGGTGATGGCACTACAGGGGCGGTCGAGCTCGATGCCGATCATCAGGCCCTGACCCCGGATCTCGCGCACGCCGGCACGGCCCGCCAGGCCCTTCTCCAGCGCGGCGCGCAGGTGGGCGCCCACGTGTTCCACATGGGCCAGCAGACCGTCTTCCTCGATGATGCGGATGGTCTCCACACCGGCACGCATGGCCAGCGGGTTGCCGCCGAAGGTGGTGCCGTGGTTGCCCGGCTGGAAGATGTTTGCCGCCTTGGGGCCGGCCACCACCGCGCCGATGGGCACGCCCGAGCCCAGGCCCTTGGCCAGGGGCATCACGTCGGGCTGGATGCCGGCCCACTGGTGGGCAAACCACTTGCCGGTGCGGCCCATGCCGCACTGCACCTCGTCGATCATGAGCAGCCAGTCGCGCTGGTCGCACAGGGCACGCACGTCCTGCAGGTACTGGGCGCGCATGGGGTTCACGCCGCCTTCGCCCTGGATGGTCTCGAAGAACACCGCCACCACGTTGGGGTTGTTCTCGGTGGCCTTCTTCAGCGCCTCGATGTCGTTGGCCGGCACCCGCACGAAACCCTCCACCAGCGGGCCGAAGCCGGCCTGCACCTTGGGGTTGCCGGTGGCCGACAGGGTGGCGATCGAGCGGCCGTGGAAGGCTTTTTCGTAGACCACGATCTCCGGGCGCTCGATGCCCTTGTCGTGGCCGAACTTGCGGGCCAGCTTGAGCGCGGCCTCGTTGGCCTCCAGGCCGGTGCTGCAGAAGAACACATTGGTCAGGCCCGAACGCTCCACCAGCATCTGCGCCAGGCGTTCCTGGTCGGGCACGTGGTAGTAGTTGCAGCAGTGGATCATCCTGGCCACCTGGTCCTGCAGGGCCGGCACCAGCTTGGGATGGGCGTGGCCCAGGGTGTTGACCGCAATGCCGGCCAGCGCATCCAGGTAGGACTTGCCGTTCACATCCCACACGCGGCAGCCCTCGCCGTGCGACAGGGCGATCGGCAGGCGCCCGTAGGTGTTCATCACATGGGGCGATGCGGCAACGGCGACGGTGGGCAGGGCGGCGTTCATGCGGTTCTCCGGAAGGCAGGGGCAGCGGGGGCCCGGTGGGTGCCAGAAAAAGAAGCGGCTCAACGCCCGACAGGTGCGGGTTGAGCCGTTGAACGCGGATTTTAGGCGCAGCCCGCAGCCGTTCTCATGACGATCCGGCATCGCTCCGATGTGGCCCGGGCCGGCCGGCGCGGCTCGGGTAATCCCTGATCTCAGGTCTTATATAAGATAGAATACCGGCGCCTGTACCGACCGGGCGATCCCCGGCGGCCGGCACACCCACCCCCTCAGGCCCTCCACCCGAAGGCTGCGTCCGAATGGCCACACCGACTGCCAAGCAAGTGTTCATCCAGGGCATCACCCGCGATGGCCGCACCTTCCGCCCCAGCGACTGGGCCGAGCGGCTGGCCGGCGTCATGAGCAGCTTTCGCCCTGGCGGCGCCCAGCCCGGCAGCCACCTGAGCTATTCCCCGTGGTGCGTGCCCAACACCATCAATGGTGTCAAGTGCGTGGTGGTCCACAGCGACCTGCGCGAGGCCGAACCCATGGCCTGGGATTTCTGCATGAACTTCGCCCGCGACAACGACCTGCAGGTGGTCGAGGGCTGCCTGATCCCCGACCGCTGAGCCCGGACGCAGGAGCGTTCAGGCAACAAAAAAGCCGTCTTGCGACGGCTTTCTGCTTTTTTGCTGGCAGCGCACCCGGTTCAAACGGCGGGCCCTGGGGCCCGGGCTGCTGGGGGGCAGGTCAGGCGGCGGCGGTGGCCAGTGCCTTGACCTTGGCAGACAGGCGGCTCTTGTCGCGAGCGGCCTTGTTCTTGTGGAAGATGCCCTTGTCGGCGATGGTGTCGACCACGGCCTGCATCTTGGCGAACAGTTCGGTCGCCTTGGACTTGTCGCCGCTCAGAACGGCTTTTTCGACGTTCTTGACAGCGGTGCGGTATTTGGAGCGCAGCGAGGAGTTCGCGGCGTTGAGCTTGACGTCCTGGCGGGCGCGTTTGCGACCGGATGCCAGGCGGGGGTTCTTTTTCTTCGGCTTGGTGGCCATGGTGTGTTCCTTGAGTGTTTGTGGATGTTGCCAGCAAAGCCCGCGATTATAGCCCTGCGGGCATCCAGCGCCAGTCCGGGCCGCCAGGACGGGGCCGGCTCGTTACACTGACCCGGTGTCGCTCTTCAAGTCCGCCTCCGTCGTCTCGCTGCTCACGCTGGCCTCCCGCATCACCGGGCTGGTGCGCGAACTGCTCATGGCGGCCACCTTCGGCGCCAGCGCCCTGACCGACGCCTTCAACGTCGCTTTCCGCATTCCCAACCTGCTGCGCCGGCTGTTCGCCGAAGGCGCCTTCAGCCAGGCCTTCGTGCCGGTGCTGGCCGCCGCCCGCGAGCAGGACGGCGACGACGCCACCCGGGTCATGATCGGCCAGATCGCCACCGTGCTGGCCTGGGCGCTCACCGTCACCTGCATCCTGGGCGTGCTGGCCGCGCCGGTGCTGGTGTATGCCATGGCGGCCGGCCTGAAGCAGTCGCCCGAGGGTTTCGAGGCGGCGGTCGTCATGACGCGCTGGATGTTTCCCTACATCGCCTTCATGTCCTTCGTGGCGCTGGCCGCGGGCATCCTGAACACCTGGCGGCGGTTTGCGGTGCCGGCGGCCACGCCGGTGCTGCTGAACGTGGCCATGATCGGCGCGGCGCTGTGGGGTGCACCGTGGTTCGCCTCCATGGGGATCGAGCCCATCCTGGCCATGGCCGGCGGGGTGCTGCTGGGCGGCTGCCTGCAGCTGGGCGTGCAGCTGCCGGCACTGGCCCGGCTGGGGCTGCTGCCCCGGGTGGGCCTCACGCCGTCGGCCCTGAAGGCGGCCTGGAACCACCCCGGCACCCGCCGCGTCACCACGCTCATGCTGCCGGCCCTGCTGGGTGTGAGCGTGGCCCAGCTGTCCCTGCTGATCAACACCCAGATCGCCTCCCACCTGGCGGTGGGCAGCGTGAGCTGGCTCACCTACGCCGACCGGCTGATGGAGTTCCCCACCGCCATGCTGGGCGTGGCCCTGGGCGTGGTGCTGCTGCCGCAGCTGGCCTCGGCCCAGGCCGCCGGCGATGCCGATCGCTACAGCCAGCTGCTGGACTGGGGGCTGCGGCTGGTGGTGCTGCTGGCCGTGCCCTGTGCCGTGGCCCTGCTGACCTTTGCCCAGCCGCTGGTGGCGGTGCTCTACCACTACGGCCGCTTCGGCGCGGGCGACGTGCAGCAGACCGCTGCTGCCCTGATGGGCTACGGCGCCGGCCTGCTGGGGCTGATCGCCATCAAGGTGCTGGCCCCCGGCTTCTATGCACGCCAGGACATCCGTACCCCGGTGAAGATCGCCATCGGCGTGCTGGTGCTCACCCAGCTGCTGAACATCGCCCTGGTGCCGCTGTTTGACCATGCCGGTCTGGCGCTGGCCATCGGCATCGGCGCCATGGTCAATGCGCTGTTCCTGCTGGTGGGTCTGGTGCGGCGTGGCGCCTACACGCCTTCGCCGGGCTGGCTGAAGTTCTCGCTGCAGGTGCTGGCGGCCAGCGCCCTGCTGGCGGTGCTGCTGATGTGGCTGTCGTCCCGCTTCGTCTGGACCGGCTTCGAAGGGCAGGCCCTGCAACGCATCGGACTGCTGGCGGTGTCGGTGATCGGTGCGGTGGTGGTGTATTTCGGGGCCTTGCTGGCGTCCGGCCTGTCGTTGCGCCAGTTCGTGCGGAAATGACGTAACCTGAACGCCTGCCGCCCGAACCGCCCATGGAACTCGACTTTTCAGCGCCCACCCCCCTGGGGTACTTCGCCACCCTGGTGAGCGACGACGACGCCTTCCCGCTTTTCGAGGCAGCGGTGTCGGTGGCCCAGGACGAATACCCCGATCTGGACGTGCAGCAGGTGCTGGGCGATGTGGACCAGATGGTGGCCCGGCTGCGCCGCCGCTGTCCCGATGACGCCGGTCCGCTGCAGCGCCTGCGGGCGCTCAACCAGTTCTTCTTCCGCGACCTGGGCTTCGGCGGCAACGTCAACAACTACTACGACCCCGACAACAGCTACCTCAATGCGGTGCTGCGCACGCGCCGGGGCATTCCCATCACGCTGGCAGTGCTGTGGCTCGAACTGGCCCACGGCATGGGGCTCAAGGCGCGTGGCATCAACTTTCCGGGCCACTTCATGGTCAAGGTCAACCTGCCCAACGGACAGGTGGTGATCGACCCGTTCAATGGCCAGTCGCTCAGCCGCGACGAACTGGCCGAGCGGCTGGAGCCCTACAAGCGCCGCAACGGTCTGGTCGACGAGTTCGACGTGCCGGTGGGCCTGTACCTGCAGGCCGCCCAGCCGCGCGACATCCTGGCCCGGCTGCTGCGCAACCTGAAGGAAATCCACCGTGCGCAGGAAGACTGGCTGCGCCTGATCGCGGTGCAGGACCGCCTGCTCATCCTGCTGCCCGACGCCTGGACCGAATACCGCGACCGGGGCCTGGCCTGGGCCGAACTGGGCGAGGCCCGGCTGGCCGTGGCCGATCTGGACATCTATGTGGTGCATGCCGACGATCCGCTGGACCGCGAGGCCATCACCCAGCGGTTGCAAGAGCTGCGGCGGGCCCTGAACTGATGTGTCTGCCGCGACCGGCGGCTTGCATTCGGGTGTGAACGGTGTTTCGGCGTGTAAGACCGTTTGACGCCCACCCGGGCCGGCGAAGAACATCCGCCCGCCTGTCAACTACCCGATCACAACAACCATGACCCACAAGATCTACCGCGCTGTCGCCTGCGCCCTCATCCCCGCCATGACCCTGGGCAGCCTGCCGCTGCAGGCCCATGCCGGCATCGTCGGCACCGAGCAGGCCCTGGTGACCCCGGCCGGTCAGGCCGACCGCGACCGCGTCAGTGGCTTCCTGGCCCGCGAAGACGTGCGCAAGGAACTCATGGCCCAGGGCGTGAATGCCGATGACGCCATCGCCCGCGTGCAGGCCATGTCCGACGTCGAGGTGGCCCAGCTGGCCCAGCGCGTGGACAAGGCTCCGGCCGGTGCCGGTGTGGTGGGCGTGCTGTTCACCATCTTCCTGATCCTGCTGGTCACCGACATCCTGGGCTTCACCAAGGTGTATCCGTTCACCCGCCCGATCCGATGACACCACCCCGACGGGGTCGTGCAACCCCCGCCCTGGCGGGGGTTGTGCTTTGCGCGGCCCTGCTGGCCGGCTGTGCCGCGCCGCCCCAGGTGGCCCAGCTCCAGAACGACTGGCCCAGCGGCCTGCCGGCCCGCACGCTGCTCACGCGCGTGCCCTTCATTCCCCAGGACGACTTTCTCTGCGGCCCGGCCACGCTGGCCATGGTGTCGCAGGCGGCGGGACGCAAGGTCACGGCCGAACAGCTCACGCCGCAGGTGTACCTGCCCGGCCGGCAGGGCGCCTTGCAGACCGAGATGCTGGCCGCTGCCCGCCGCCAGGGGCTGGTGGCCTACCCGCTGGCGCCCGACCTGCGCACGCTGCTGACCGAAGTGGCGGCCGGCGAGCCGGTGCTGGTGCTGCAGAACCTGTCCCTGCCCATGGCACCGCAGTGGCATTACGCGGTGGCGGTGGGCTACGACCGGGCGCGTGACGAGATCGTGCTGCACTCCGGCACCACGCCGCGCATGCCCATGGCGCTGTCCACCTTCGAGCGCACCTGGGCCCGCAGCGACCACTGGGCGGTGCGCGTGACCGCCCCCGACCGACTGCCCGCCACGGCCGATGCCGACGGCTGGGCCAATGCCGTGGCTGCGCTGGAACGCTCCGACGTGCAGGCGGCCCATGTGGCGTACCGCACCGGGCTGCGCCGCTGGCCGGAGCACCGCATCCTGCTGCTGGGCCTGGGCAACACCCACTATGCGCAGGGCCGGCGCGAACAGGCCGCCACTGCCTACACCGCTGCGGTGCGCTCGGCGCCCGACTTTGCCGATGCCTGGAACAACCTGGCCCAGGTGCGGCTGGAACTGGGCCAGCTGGCCCAGGCCCGGGAGGCTGCCCGACGCGCCGTGGCCATCGGCGGTCCGCGTCTGGCCGACTACCAGCAGCTGCAGGCCACCATCGAAGCGAGGCGGCAACCGTGACGCGCCTGCTGCTGGTGGGCGCCACGGGCCTGGTCGGTGGCCATGTGCTGGACCAGGCGCTGGCCGACCCGCGCTTTTCGGTGGTGGTGGCACCCACCCGGCGGGCCCTGGCGCCGCGCCCCGGTCTGGTCAACCCGGTGGTCGATTTCGACAACCTGCCCCAGGACGCCGACTGGTGGGCGGTGGACGCGGTCATCTGCACCCTGGGCACCACGGCCCGCAAGGCCGGCAGTCCGCAGGCGTTTTACCGGGTCGATCACGACCACCCGCTGGAGGTGGCGTACCTGGCGCGTCGCCATGGCGCCCGGGCCTACGCACTCAATTCGGCGCTGGGGGCCGACGCCGCCTCACGCGTGTTCTACCTGCGCACCAAGGGCGAGATCGAGCGCGACCTGCAGGCGGTGGGGTATGGCTCGCTCACGCTGGTCCGTCCGGGCTTGATCGGCGGTGCGCGGGTCGAGAGCCGGCCGCTGGAGCGGCTGGCGGTGGTGGCGTCCGGCTGGTTTCAGCCGCTGCTGCCGCGCCGGTGGCGGGTGGTGCCGGCCGAGCGGATTGCGCACCACCTGCTGCAGGCGGTGCAGGACGGCATGCCCGGCGTGCGGGTGCTGCCGTCGGAGGCCCTGATCTGAGGGGAGGGGGGTGGTCTCAGGCCACCACGACGGCAGCGCCAGTGCCGCGCTCGGCGATCGCGCCGATGGTGTGCACCGTCTCGCCCAGGCTGCGCAGGGTGGCGGCACAGGCCTCGGCCTGGTCGGCGGCGATCACCACCACCATGCCGATGCCGTTGTTGAAGGTGCGGTTCATCTCGATGTCGTCGATGCCGGCCGTGGCCTGCAGCCAGGCGAACAGCTCGCTCTGCGGCCAGCTGCCCTTCTTCAGGTGGGCCGCCGTGCCCTCGGGCAGCACGCGCGGGATGTTCTCCAGCAGGCCGCCGCCGGTGATGTGGGCCAGGGCCTTGATCGGGTGCTGGGCCAGTGCGGCCAGCACGTTCTTCACATACAGGCGGGTGGGCTTCATGACCGCTTCCTTGAACGGCAGGCCGTCCAGGGTGGCGGGCAGCTTGCCGGCCGCGCGCTCGATGCACTTGCGCACCAGCGAGAAGCCGTTGGAGTGCACGCCGTGCGAGGCCAGGCCCAGCACCACGTCGCCCGGGCGCACGTTCTGGCCCGTCAGGATCTTGCTCTTTTCGACTGCGCCCACGCAGAAGCCGGCCAGGTCGTATTCACCGGCCGGGTACATGCCGGGCATCTCGGCCGTCTCGCCACCGATGAGGGCGCAGCCCGAGAGCTCGCAGCCCTTGGCAATGCCGCCCACCACGGCGGCAGCGGTGTCCACGTCGAGCTTGCCGCAGGCAAAGTAGTCCAGGAAGAACAGGGGCTCGGCGCCCTGCACCAGCACGTCGTTGACGCTCATGGCCACCAGGTCGATGCCCACGGTGTCGTGCATGTTCCACTCGAAGGCCAGCTTGAGCTTGGTGCCCACGCCGTCGGTGCCGCTCACCAGCACCGGCTCCCGGTAGCGCTTGGGCACCTCGAACAGGGCGCCGAAGCCGCCGATGCCGGCCAGCACGCCCTCGCGCATGGTTTTCTTCGCCAGGGGCTTGATGCGGTCGACCAGGGCGTCGCCCGCGTCGATGTCGACGCCGGCGTCTTTGTAGGAGAGGGGGGTGTGGTTCTGGCTCATGGGAGGCGGATGCGGGGCACCCGAATAGAATTTGCGCTGGATTTTAAGGGTTGGCCTCGTGCGGCCGCCCGCACACCCGACCCGCATGACCTTCACCCCCACCCAGACCCGCGCCGCCGTCTGGGCCAGTCTGGCCCTGGCCATCGGCTGGCTGCTGTCCCTGCTGGCGCCGGTGCTCATGCCCTTCCTGCTGGCGATCGTGGTGGCCTACGCCCTGCATCCGCTGGTGGAGCGCTGGGCCGCTCGGGGCATTCCCCGCTGGCTGGGGGCGGGTGTGGGCATCTCCCTGCTCATGCTGGTGATGCTGGCCGTGGTGCTGCTGATCGTGCCGGTCATCACCGCGCAGCTGCCCCTGCTGCGCGACCAGGTGCCCGCCCTGCTGGACCGGGCCAACACCCACATCGTGCCGCTGGCCGCCCGTTTCGGCATCGACCTGCAGATCGACACCGCCCAGGTGCGCGACTGGCTCAAGCAGGTGGTCACCGGCCACGAGAGCCAGCTCATCGGCGGTCTGCTGTCCTCGCTGCGCATAGGCGGCAGCGCACTGGCCGCGGTCATCGGCAACCTGTTCCTCATGCCCATCGTGGCCTTCTACCTGCTGCTGGACTGGGCTGCCCTGGTGCAGCGCTTCAAGGAGCTGATCCCGCCGCGCTGGCGCGATCAGGTCCAGTCCTTCCTGGACGAGACCGACGAGGTGCTGGGCCAGTACCTGCGCGGCCAGCTGCTGGTGATGGGGCTGCTGGCGGTGTTCTACACCGTGGGCCTGGCCCTCACCGGGCTGAAGCTGGCGCTGCCCATCGGCGTGTTCACCGGGCTGGCCGTGTTCGTTCCCTACCTGGGTTTCGGTCTGGGGCTGGTGCTGGCGGTGCTGGCTGCGCTGCTGCAGTTCCAGAGCCTGTTCGGCGTGGTGGCGGTGCTGGCGGTGTACGGCGTGGGCCAGGTGCTGGAGAGCCTGTACCTGACCCCGCGCCTGCTGGGCGAGCGCATCGGCCTGCATCCCATTGCCGTCATCTTTGCCCTGCTGGCCTTCGGCCACCTGTTCGGTTTCGTGGGCGTGCTGATCGCGCTGCCGGCCAGTGCCGTGCTGCTGGTGGCCATCCGGCGGGCCCGCACCACCTACCTGGCCAGCCCGCTGTACCGCGAGAGCGCCAGGGCCGATCCGCCGCCCGAGCCCGGGCCGCCACAGGACTGAGCCCGTGGTCACCATGAAGCAGCTCGCGCTCGATATCGGCCTGGCCCCGGTGCCCACGCTCTCGAACTTCGTGCCGGTGGGCAACGAGGCGGCGCTGGAACACCTGCGTCTGTGGTCGGGCAGCCCGACCCGCTCGCCGGTGCCCACCTTCCTGTGGGGGGCCGGCGGCAGCGGCAAGACGCATCTGCTGCTGGCGGTGCGCGAGGCCTTCCGCGAACACGGGGCAAGGGTCGGCTGGATGGACGCCGGCACCCTCAACCCGCCCGACTACGACGAGTCGTGGGAAGCGGTGCTGCTGGACGATTGCCACCTCTACACCGCGGCCCAGCAGGCCATGGCCTTCAACTGGTTCGTGCATGCCCAGACGCCGCCGCAGGGCAGTGCGCGCTGGGTGCTGGCCGCCGCCGCGCTGCCGCCGGCCGACCTGCAGCTGCGCGAAGACCTGCGCACCCGCCTGGGCTGGGGCCATGTGTTCCAGCTGCACGCCCTGGGCGAGACCGAACGCCGCGCCGTGCTGCGGCGTGCCGCTGACGAGCGCGGCGTGTTCCTGAGCGACGAGGTCATGGACTTCATGCTCAACCGCTTCTCGCGCGACCTCTCCAGCCTGATGATGCTGCTCGACCAGCTCGACGCCTACGCCTTGCGCACCCAGCGGGCCATCACCATCCCGCTGATCCGCTCCATGCTGGAAAACGAATGACCTCTCCGATGCGCCTGGCCCTGTTCGACCTCGACCACACCCTGCTGCCGCTCGACTCCGACCACGCCTGGGGCGAGTTCACCGTGCGCATCGGCTGGCGCGATGCTGCCGAGTTCGGCCGCGCCAACGACCGCTTCTACCAGGCCTACAAGGACGGCACACTGGACATCCACGAATACGTGCGCTTCGCCACCGGCGCCGTGCGCGAGCGCGGCATGGCGCAGGCCCAGGCCGCCCACGAACGCTTCATGGCCGAGGTGATCCGCCCGGCCATCACCGACCCGGCACGCGCGCTGGTGCGGGCCCATCAGGCCGCCGGCGACACGGTGGTCATCGTCACCGCCACCAACGAATTCGTCACCCGGCCCATTGCCCGCGCCTTCGGTGTGGACGAGCTGATCGCCATCGACCTGGCCACCGGACCCGACGGCGCCATCACCGGCGACATCCGGGGCATCCCCTCGTTCCGGCAGGGCAAGGTGCTGCGTGTGGAACAATGGCTGGCCGATCGGGGCCTGCGCTGGTCCGATCTGCAGCACACCACCTTCTACAGCGACTCGCCCAACGACCTGCCGTTGCTCGAGAAGGTACACGAACCGGTGGCCACCAACCCCGACGAGCGCCTGAGCGCCGTGGCCCGCGAACGCGGCTGGCGCATCCTCCAACTCTTCGAATGATCAAGAAACTCATCGACAAGCTGCTCGGCAAGTCCGGCAGCGACGCCGGCGCCCGCAGCGCCCCGCGCTTCGGCAAGCGCCAGGACGTGCCGGCCAGCGTGCACGGCATCAACCCCCAGCTGGTGGACCAGCGTGCCCTGGACGTGGTCAACACCCTCAAGCAGGCCGGCTTCGAGGCCTACATCGTGGGTGGCGCCGTGCGAGACCTGCTGCTGGGCTTGCGGCCGAAGGATTTCGATGTGGCCACCAATGCCACGCCCGAGCAGGTCAAGGGCCTGTTCCGCCGCGCCTTCATCATCGGGCGGCGCTTCCGCATCGTGCACGTGGTGTACGGCCGCGGCCGCGAGCACGAAGTGATTGAGGTCTCCACCTTCCGCGCCTACCTGGACAGCAACGACGCCGAGCAGGTGGCCGGCAACGAACGCACCAGCAAGGGCGAACTGGCCGGCATGAAGCACGCCGTGGACGCCAGTGGCCGCGTGCTGCGCGACAACGTCTGGGGTCCCATCGAGCAGGACGCCGCGCGCCGCGACTTCAGCATCAACGCCATGTACTACGACCCGCAGACGCAGACGGTCGTGGACTTCCACCACGGCATCCGCGATGCACAGAAGCGCGTGCTGCGCATGATCGGCGACCCCGCCACCCGCTACCGCGAAGACCCGGTGCGCATCATCCGCGCCGTGCGTTTCGGTGCCAAGCTCAGCGCCCTGGGCTTCCAGTTCGACGCCAAGACCCTGGCGCCCCTGGTGTCCTCGCGCAAGCTGCTGGCCGACGTGCCGCAGAGCCGCCTGTTCGACGAAATGCTCAAGCTGCTGCAGACCGGCCATGCGCTGGCCAGCGTGGCACAGCTCAAGTCGGTGGGCCTGGACACCGGCATCTACCCGCTGCTCGACATCGTGGTGCAGCGCGCCGACGAGCCCTTCGTGAAGGCCGCCCTGCAGGACACCGACCGGCGTGTGGCCGAAGGCAAACCGGTGGCGCCCAGCTTCCTGCTGGCCTGCGTGCTGTGGGCCGACGTGCGCAAGGCCTGGGAGCAGCGCCTGCAGCCCCGCACCGGCCAGCGACCGGTGCCGCCGTTTGCCGCCCTGCAGGACGCGGTGGACGAAGCCTTCGAGGCCCGCATCGGCGATGTGTCGGGCCGCGGCAAGCTCGGCACCGACATGCGCGAGATCTGGATGATGCAGCCGCGCTTCGACAAGCGCGTGGGCAGCTCGCCCCTCACCCTGGTGGAGCAGCCGCGCTTCCGGGCGGGCTTCGATTTCCTGCGCCTGCGCGCCCAGACCGGCGAGGTGGACGAAGAGCTGGCGCACTGGTGGGAGACCTTCAGCATGGCCAGCGACGACATGCGCCAGGACATGCTGGACGAGCACCGCCGCTCCAGCGGCAAAGGCCAGCCCCGCCGCGTGCGCAAGGGCGATGCCGACCACCCCGAGGGCACGGCACCGGCCGGTGGCCGTACCCACCGGGTGCCGGCTCCGTCGCCTGCCCCGGCGTCGCAGGACGATGCAGCGTTCGATGCAGCGTCGGATGCAGACGGGGAGGGCGCAGAACCCTCGTCCGATCCGGCCGCACCGGCCCGCAAGCGCCGCCGCCGTCGCCGCAAGCCCGGTGGTGGTGCGGGTGGCGCTGGAGCCGACAGCGGCGGCGCTCCGGCCGGCGACTGACCTGTCCATGGGAGCGAACACCGCTTCCACCCACCGCCCCGCGCGGGATGAGGTGCGGGCCTTCGTGGCCCTGGGTGCCAATCTGGGGGATGCCGCCGCCACCGTGCAGCGCGCCCTGCAGACCCTGGGCAGCGTCCCGGGCCTGCGCCTGGTCAAGGCCTCCAGCCTCTACCGCACCGCCCCGGTGGATGCCACCGGCCCCGACTTCATCAATGCCGTGGCCGAAGTGGCCACCACCCTCAGCGCGCCCGACCTGCTGGATGCCTTGCAGGCCATCGAAGCCGCAGAAGGCCGCGAGCGGCCCTACCGCAATGCCCCGCGCACGCTCGATCTGGATGTCCTGCTGTACGGCGATGCGCGCATCGATTCGCCGCGTCTGACGGTGCCGCACCCACGCATGGCCGAGCGCGCATTCGTGCTGGTGCCGCTGGCAGAGGTGGCACCGTGGCGGGTGCCGGCTTCCGCACTGGCTGTGGTGGGTGATCAGCCGATCACCCGTTGCACCACCACCTGAGCTTCAGGGCGCCAGCCGCTCGCGCAGCCAGCCGCCGCCGTCCTGCCGCTGGTAACGCAGCCGGTCGTGCAGCCGGCTCTTGCGCCCCTGCCAGAACTCCCAGCGGTCGGGCACCAGCCGGAAGCCGCCCCAGTGGGGCGGGCGGGGCGGGTTGAGCAGGAACTGGGCGCCGTACTTCGCGGCATTGGCCACCAGCACCGTGCGGCTGTCGATCACCTGGCTCTGCGGGCTGGCCCAGGCACCGATGCGGCTGTCCAGCGGGCGGCTGTGGAAGTAGGCATCGCTTTCGGCCTCGCTCACCTTCTCCACCCGGCCTTCGATGCGCACCACCCGTTCCAGCTCCACCCAGTGGAACTGCAGGGCGGCGAAGGGGTTGCCCGCCAGTTCGCGGCCCTTGCGGCTGTCGTAGTTGGTGTACCAGACGATGCCGCGCTCGTCATAGCCCTTGATCAGCACCACGCGGGTACTGGGCCGCAGGTCGGAGCCGACGGTGGCCACCGTCATGGCATTGGGCTCGGGCAGTTCGCCGCTGATGGCTTCCTTGAGCCACTGGTCAAACTGCTGCAGGGGATCGGCGTGCGAGGCGGACTCGCTGAGTTCGGCTTTTTCGTAGCTCTTGCGCAGGTCGGCGATGTTCATGCGCGGCAGTATAGGCAGCGGGTGTTCAGGCCGGGTCCGTGGGGTCGGGCGCCAGGCGCAGCAAGCGCTCCAGCGCATGGTCGTGGATGCCGTGCTCGGCCAGGCCGTGCAGGGTCTGGCGGGCGTAATCCAGCGTGGTGCCGTAGCGGCCACAGCTCTGCGCAAAGATCTGCCGGTAGCGTTCGGGCGGCAGGGCGCCGGTGTAGCTGGGGCTGCGGCGCGAGAGGGTGAAGGCCAGCGCGCGCACCGGGCCTTGGGGCGTGTGGCACAGCACCCACTTGGGGTCGTAGGTGGGGCGGGGCATCTCGCGCGCCCACAGGGCGGGCATGCGGGCTTCCACCTCGTCGTGCGGCAGGCGCAGGGCCAGGCCGTCGCAGCAACCTCCCGGCAGCAGGGCAAACACCAGACCCGGGCACTCCTCGGTGCCGCGGTTGATGCGGCTCCACATCTTCAGGGCGCGGTGGTGGCCGTGCACCCGGGCCGGCCGGCTCTCGGCCACCTCGAATTCGGGGCGCCACACCAGCGAGGCGTAGGCAAACAGCCAGAGATCGGGCCTGGGGCCCTGGGCGCGCCACTGCGCCAGCGTCTGCTGCAGCATGCGGGCGCCGTCGCGCGGCATAGAATCAGAGGCTTTGCTCACTTCACCTCACTTCACTTTTGTCGGAGATTCGATTCATGGCCTCGCAGGATAACGATCAGGACGTTCGCGTCGCATTCGCAGTGATCATTGCCATCGTCGTGCTGCTGGTCGGCAGCGTGGTCGGCATCGGCATCCAGCGCGCCGGTGCGCCCAAGGCGGCCAAGCCTGCTGTGGCGGCCCCCGCAGCGGCGGGCACCGTGGTGGTGGAAGACGCCAGCGTGGTGGTGGAAAACGGCGTGGTGAAGTTCTACTTCGCGGTCGGTCAGGCCGATCTGGCCCCGGGCGCCGTGGACGCCCTGGCCGAAGCCATTGCGGCGGCACAGGCCGGCAATGCGCTCGCCATCTCGGGCTTCCACGATGCCACCGGCAGCGTCGAGGCCAACGAAGAGCTGGCCAAGCGCCGCGCCCAGGCCGTGCGCGACGTGCTGGCCGCTGCCGGCGTCAAGCCCGAGAGCCTGCAGCTGCGCAAGCCCGAAGTCACCACCGGCACCGGCAACAACGCCGAAGCCCGCCGGGTGGAAGTCAGCATCGTCCGCTGACACGCCTTCAGCGCAGGGCGCTGTCGCGCAGCGCCTGGTCCACCCGCTGCCGGGTCTGGGCCACCAGGTAGTCCAGGAACACCTGGGTGCGCCGCGGCATGAACTTGCGGCTGGGCAGGGCCGCGTACAGGTTCAGCCGGTCGGTGATCCAGGGTGAGAGCACCCGCACCAGCTGCCCGCTCACCAGCATCGGCGTGGCCAGTTCCACCGTGGTGGCGGTGATGCCGGCGCCATCCAGCGCGGCGTGCATCAGGGTGTCGGTGTGGTTGGCCCACAGCACCGGCTCCACCTCCACCTCGGTCGGACGGTCACCGTCGGCCGCATTCAGCAGCCGCCACACCCGGCTGCGACCCACCGACGGTTTGAGGCGCAGGCAGTCGTGGCGGGCCAGGTCTTCCGGCCGCTGGGGCATGCCACGGCGGCGCAGGTAGTCGGGCGATGCCAGCAGGATGGCCTCGGAGGTGATCACCTTGCGCGCGATCACGTTGGCATCGAAGCCGGCGCTGGTGCCCAGCAGGGTGATGTCGAAGGCCTCGATGGGCGGCTCGCGGTGCGAGGCCACCTCCACGTCCAGCCGGATCTTGGGATAAGTCTGCCGAAAGCCGGACACCAGCGGCGCCAGCACATGGGTGGCCAGCACCGGCGGCGCCAGCACGCGCAGCACGCCGGCCAGCTCGCGCGTCCGCGAACTCACCAGTTCGCCCGCTTCATCCAGGTCGATCAGCACCTGGCGGATGCGCTCCAGGTAGGCCTCGCCCGCCTCGGTCAGCGACACCCGCCGGGTGGTGCGGTGCAGCAGCCGGGTGCCCAGGTGTTCCTCCAGGTCGGCCACCAGCCGTGTGACCACGGCGGGTGAAAGGTCCAGGGCGCGGGCGGCGGCGGCGAAGCCACCTTCCTCGATGACTTTCTGGAAGGCGCGCAGGGAGCTGAGTCGGTCCATGGTGGTGGGGGTGCAGAGGGCGTGCCAAACGCCCTCTGATGCGGGTAAACCCAAAAGATTGTTGCTGATTTAGAAATATACCAATCAGTCACATGATGTTTTTCATCGTGATCGGAAACTTTACAGTCCATCCCATCGATGCACGTTTCGCGATGCGATCGGGCACCGAGGTCAGTGATCCCTCTGTTTCCTCGTCATTCAACCCTCACAAGGAGTTATCCATGAAAGCACAACGCCTCTCCCTGATCGCCCTGTCCTTCGCCGCCCTGGCCGCCGGCAACGCCTTCGCCGCCGACCCGTCCGCTGCCAAGACCCGTGAGCAGGTCCGCGCCGAGCTGGCCGAAGCCCGCGCCACCGGCAACATCATCGCCAACAGCGAAGTCCACATGACCGAGCGCGAGCTGTTCCCCGGCCGTTACGAGCAGGCCGCCGCCCCCGTGGCCGCCAAGGCCGCTCCGGCTGCCCCGGCTGTGACCACCGGCAAGACCCGCGCTGAAGTGCTGGCCGAGCTGGCCGAAGCCCGCCGCACCGGCGACATCATCGCCAACAGCGAAGTCTCGATCACCGAGCGCGAGCTGTTCCCGGGCCGCTACGCCGCCCAGGACACCCTGCAGGCGGGTCAGCCCGCTGCCACCGCATCGGCCAACGACAGCACCGTTCGCCAGTGATGCCGCACGGACCGGCTCTGCCCGGTCCTGAAGGGTCAGTCTCCCGACGCCACCGGTTCTCCGGTGGCGTTTTTTTTCGTGTGGGCCGGCAGGCCGATGCGCACCGTGAGCCCGCCGCCCGGTGTGTCCAGCAGCTCCAGCTGGCCCCCCAGCTGGTCGACGATGCTGGCCGCAATGGCCAGCCCCAGGCCGCTGCCATTGCCGCTCTGGGGGTTGAGCCGCACGAAGCGCTGCAGGGCGCGTTCGCGCTGGGCCGGGGCAATGCCGGGGCCGTTGTCGCGCACCTCCAGCACCACGCGGTCGTGGTCCAGCACCACATTGAGGTCGACCCGGCAACCCGCGTCGGCGTGCCGCAGGGCGTTGTCCACCAGGTTGTCCAGCAGCACCCGCATCTCGGCCGGGTCGGCCCAGACGTCGGCCCGGTCGCGCCGCACCAGCCCCAGGTCCATGCCGCGCGCATCGGCCTGGGCCGAAAACGCGGCCACCACCTGGGCCGCCAGGGTGTCCACCGCCACCGGCCGGGGGTGGCGCTCCTGTTCGCGCACATCCGGCTCCAGGCGTGCCATCTGCAGCAGCTGGGCCACCAGCCGGGTGGCACGGGCGATGCCGCGGTCCAGTTCGTCGAGCGCCAGGCTGCGCTGGGCGTCGGTGGCGCGGCGCGCCAGCTGGGCCTGCAGCTTGATGGCGGCCAGCGGGGTGTTGAGTTCGTGGGCGGCGTCGGCCAGCAGGGCGCGCTGTCCGCTGAGCAGGGCGTCCACCCGCGCCAGCAGCTGGTTCAGGGCCTGTCCCAGCGGCAGCAGTTCTTCCGGCAGCCGGCTGTTGTCGATGGCGGGCAGCTCCTGCAGGTTGTGGTGCTGGCGGATCTGCCGGCCCAGGGCATGCAGCGGGGCCAGGGCGCGCGACACGGCGGTGTGGATCAGCAGCGTGAGCACCAGCACCAGCAGGCACAGGGGCACCACCAGCGAGGGCAGCAGTTCGGTGAAGTCGCTGGCGCGGTCGGCCGAGGTGACGGCCACCTGGACCCGCTGGTGACGGTCCACCACGGTGTACACCCGCCAGGGCTCGCCCTGCCACTGCACCAGATGGAAGCCTGGCTGCTGCAGCGGCGGCCCGATGTCGTCCAGCGACGAATAGACCAGCTCGCCGTCCTCCAGCCAGATCTGGCTGACGAACTGCCCCAGGTCTTCCACCGGCACCTCGGCCGGCAGCGCAGACGGCACCGGCTCCACCGGCTCGCCGGTGGACGGATCGATGGCCGCGTCCACCGGCGCGCCCGCAGGGCGGTCCGGGGAGATGGGCTGGCGCCGGTGGGCGTCGGGCAGCGGTGTGATCTGCACCCCGTGCCGCACCACCGACCACGCAATCTGCTCCAGCCCGTAATCGCGGATGCGGTTGAAGGCATCCCAGGCCAGCCGGTAGGTCAGCGCGCTGCACAGCACCGAGGTCACCACCAGCGCGGTGATCTGCCACAGCAGCAGGCGCTGCCGGATGGAGTTCAACCGGCCACCTCGACCAGCTTGTAGCCCACGCCGCGCACGTTCTTGATCCAGTCGCTGCCGATCTTGCGGCGCAGGTGGTGCAGGTGCACCTCCACCGCGTTGCTGGAGGGTTCGCCCTGCCAGCCGTACAGCCGGCTTTCCAGCTGTTCACGCGACAGCACCGCGCCGGGTTGCTCCATGAGGGCGGCCAGCAGGTCGAACTCGCGCGGGGCCAGCAGCACCGGCTCTTCGCCCAGCATCACTTCGCGCCGCACCGGATTGAGCACCAGCGGGCCGACCCGCATCTCGGGCTGCGGGCGCCCCTGGCGGCGCCGCGCCAGCGCATGCACGCGGGCCACCAGCTCGTCCAGGTCGAAGGGTTTGGTGAGGTAGTCGTCGGCACCCTGGTTCAGACCCAGGATGCGGTCGCTCACCGCATCGCGCGCCGACACCACCAGCACCGCCACCTCCAGCTCGCGCGAGCGCAGCCATTGCAGCAGCTGCAGGCCGTCCAGCCCGGGCAGGCCGATGTCGAGCAGCAGCACGTCGTAGGTCTGGGTCTGCAGGGCGGCCTGGGCGGTGGGGCCGTCGCGCACCCAGTCGACCGTCATGCCGGCCTGGCGCAGGCCCTTGTCCATGCCCTGTCCGAGCATGGCGTCGTCTTCAGCAAGCAGCAGTTTCATGGCCGGCTAGTGTGCGCCAAAAGCCCCTGCCCGGTACAGCATGCGCACGCCATCTGGTACAACCCGCGCTCGTTCAGGAGCACCCATGTCCACCTTCCGCAAAGTCGTGCTGTTCACCGATGTCGACGGGCGTGCCCGTTTCCGGGAAGAAGATGTCCCGCTCGACCAGGGCACGCCGGCGGCGCGGCTGTCGGCCGTTCAGGCCGCATCGGCCCTGCAGCTGCGCGAGAGCCCGGTGGGTTTTCGCAGCAACTTTCACTGCACCGGTCAGCCGCAATGGCTGTTCGTGCTGCGCGGGGTGATGGAGATCGGCCTGCAGGACGGCAGCACCCGGCGCTTCGGGCCGGGTGAGCATTTCTATTCGGCCGACACCCTGCCGCAGGGTGCGACCTTCGACCCCCAGGTGCACGGCCACTGGAGCCGGCAGGTGGGGGAGGAGCCTCTGGTCACGCTGTTCGTGCGCGACTGAGGCCCCACCGCATCAGCGGATGCGGCCGAAGCTGGTGCGCAGCGGATCGGCCGGGCCGCCCTGCTGTCCACCCTTGCCGCCTTTGCCGCCCTTGTGGTTGCGGTTGCCGGTGCGCATGGCATCGATGCTGGTGCGCAGCGGATCGGGCTGACCGCCCGGGTTGGCCGGACGCGGGCGCGGCTCGCGGATGCGCAGGCTGCCCAGGTGGGCGTTGGGGCCGGGCTGGCGCTCGGCGCCGGGTTCGCGCTCACCGCGCTCACCCCGGTCCGGACGATCGCCCCGGTCACCACGACCCTGGCCCTGGCCTTGCCCCTGGCGCTGACCGCCCCGGCCGCCCCGGCCCTGACCGTTGCCACCGCCGTTGGCCTGCTGCGGGCGCTGACCACCCTGGCGGCGGCCATCACCACGACCTTCACCCCTGGCTTCGCGCGGCTCGCGCGGTTCACGGGGCTCGCGCGGCATGTCGCCATCGGCCTCGTCGCCGCTGCTGCGCGGACCCTGGCTGCGGCCACCGCGACCCTGGCCTTCCGAGCCCTTTTTCTCGCGGATGCGCTGCATCATTTCCTGGCGCGCGGCCTTGGCGGCGGCGGCCATCACCTCGCGGCTGGGCGGCTTGCCGGCACCGCCCCAGATGGTCTGGCGACCCATGGCGATGGGCTCGGCCTTTTCACCCGGTTCGGGCATGAACTCCTGGAAGATCTCCACCGGGATCTGCTGCTTGGTGAAGCGCTCGATCTCCATCATGAAGCCTTCTTCGTCCAGGCTCACAAGGTTGACGGCGTGGCCTTCGCGCCCGGCACGGCCGGTGCGGCCGATGCGGTGCACGTAGTCTTCGCAGACGTTGGGGATCTCGTAGTTCACCACGTGCGGCAGCTCGTCGATGTCGATGCCGCGGGCTGCAATGTCGGTGGCCACCAGGGCGCGGATCTCGCCGCTCTTGAAGCCGGCCAGCGCCTGGGTGCGGGCGCCCTGGCTCTTGTTGCCGTGCAGCGCCATGGCGCTGATGCCGTTCTTGCTGAGGTAGTCGGCCACATTGTTGGCGCCGAACTTGGTGCGGGTGAACACCAGCACCTGGCTCCAGTTGTGCTGGTTGATGATGTGCACCAGCAGGGCCTTCTTCTTGCCACGGCCCACCGGGTGGATGACCTGGCTGATGCGCTGCACCGTGGTGTTGCGCGGGGTCACCTGGATGTGCTGCGGGTCCTTGAGCAGGCCCTGGGCCAGGTCACGGATCTCGTCGCTGAAGGTGGCCGAGAACAGCAGGCTCTGCTTGTCGCGCGGCACCAGGGCCAGCACCTTCTTCACGTCGTGGATGAAGCCCATGTCGAGCATGCGGTCGGCTTCGTCCAGCACCAGGATCTGCACCTGCGACAGGTCCAGGAAGCCCTGCTGCTGCAGGTCGAGCAGGCGGCCGGGGGTGGCCACCAGGATGTCCACGCCGCGCTTCATGGCGTTGATCTGCGGGTTCATGCCCACGCCGCCGAAGACCACGGTGGAGGTCAGGTCCAGGTGCTTGCCGTAGGTCTTGACCGACTCTTCCACCTGGGCGGCGAGTTCGCGGGTGGGGGTGAGCACCAGGGCCCGGATGCCGACGCCGCCGAAGCGGCTCTGGCCGCGGGCCGAGGTGGACAGCCGCTGCAGCATGGGCAGGGTGAAGGCAGCGGTCTTGCCGGTGCCGGTCTGGGCGCCGGCGAGCAGGTCGCGGCCGGCCAGAACGGCCGGGATGGCCTCGGCCTGGATGGGCGTGGGCGTGTCGTAGCCTTGCTCGCGCACCGCTTGCACGATGGCCGGGGCCAGGTTCAGTTCGTCAAATGTCATGTCGTTTGATGCGCCCGTCCAGGGCGCCGGGATCACCGGCCACATCGGTCTGCCGTGGAGGCGGACCGCTCAGTGCAGGGTCGGTGGATTCAGGGTCTGGCGCCGCCCGGGTAAGGGTGGGGCGCCCCAGCAGGGGGCTGGTTGCGGGCCGACTGATGTGCCCGCAAGGTCCGTATTGTGGCATGCGGGGATAATCCAGGGTTCCGCGCCACCGCCGCCGGTGGCCCAACCCCTGCTTTTTTCACATCCCACACAGGCTCCCATGGCCCAATACGTCTTTTCCATGAACCGGGTCGGCAAGATCGTGCCGCCCAAGCGCCAGATCCTCAAGGACATCTCGTTGTCCTTCTTCCCCGGCGCCAAGATCGGTGTGCTCGGCCTCAACGGCTCGGGCAAGTCGACGCTGCTCAAGATCATGGCCGGCATCGACAAGGAGATCGAGGGCGAGGCCATCCCCATGCCGGGCATCCGCATCGGCTACCTGCCGCAGGAACCCAAGCTCGATCCCGAGCAGACGGTGCGTGAGGCGGTGGAAGACAGCATGGGCGAGGTGCGCGCCGCCCAGAAGCGGCTGGACGAGGTGTACGCCGCCTACGCCGAGCCGGACGCCGACTTTGACGCCCTGGCCGCCGAACAGGCGCAGCTCGAAGCCATCATTGCCACCGCCGGCACCGACTCCGAGCACCAGCTCGAGATCGCTGCCGATGCCCTGCGCCTGCCGCCCTGGGACGCCAAGATCGGCCTGCTGTCCGGTGGCGAGAAGCGCCGCGTGGCGCTGTGCTGCCTGCTGCTGTCCAAGCCCGACATGCTGCTGCTCGACGAACCCACCAACCACCTGGACGCCGAGTCGGTGGAATGGCTGGAGCAGTTCCTGCAGCGCTTCCCCGGCACCGTGGTGGCCATCACCCACGACCGCTACTTCCTGGACAACGCCGCCGAGTGGATCCTCGAACTCGACCGCGGCCACGGCATTCCCTACAAGGGCAACTACTCGACCTGGCTGGAGCAGAAGGAAGCCCGCCTGGAGCAGGAACAGCGCACCGAAGACGCCCGCACCAAGGCCATGAAGAAGGAACTGGAGTGGGTGCGCCAGAACCCCAAGGGCCGCCAGGCCAAGAGCAAGGCGCGTCTGGCCCGCTTCGAGGAGCTGAGCGACGTCGAATACCAGAAGCGCAACGAGACCAACGAGATCTTCATCCCGGTGGCCGAGCGCCTGGGCAACGAGGTCATCGAGTTCCAGGGCGTGAGCAAGTCCTTCGGCGACCGCGTGCTGATCGACAACCTCAGCTTCTCGGTGCCGGCGGGTGCCATCGTCGGCATCATCGGCCCCAACGGCGCCGGCAAGTCCACGCTGTTCAAGCTGATCACCGGCAAGGAACAGCCCGACAGCGGCACGGTCAAGATCGGCCAGACGGTCAAGGTGTCGGCGGTCGACCAGAGCCGCGACGGCCTGGCCGGCGACAAGACCGTGTGGGAAGACATCTCCGGCGGCCTGGACATGATCACCGTGGGCAAGTTCCAGATGCCCAGCCGTGCTTATTGCGGCCGCTTCAACTTCTCGGGGGGCGACCAGCAGAAGCTGGTGAAGAACCTCTCCGGTGGTGAGCGTGGCCGCCTGCACCTGGCCAAGATGCTGGCCGAGGGCGGCAACGTGCTGCTGCTGGACGAACCCTCGAACGACCTCGACGTGGAAACCCTGCGCGCCCTGGAAGAAGCCCTGCTGGAGTTCGCCGGCAGCGCCCTGGTGGTCAGCCACGACCGCTGGTTCCTGGACCGCATCTGCACCCACATCCTGGCGGCCGAAGGCGACAGCCAGTGGACCTTCTTCAACGGCAACTACCAGGAGTACGAGGCCGACAAGAAGAAGCGCCTGGGCGAAGAGGGCGCCAAGCCCAAGCGCACCCGCTTCAAGAGCCTGGCCTGATGACCGACGACGAGATCCTCACCCGCACCCGCGAGTGGGTGGAGAAGGCCGTCATCGGCCTGAACCTCTGCCCGTTCGCGCGTGCGGTCTGGGTGAAGGACCAGGTGCGGGTGGTGGTGAGCCGCGCCCGCCATGTCGATGCCTTCCTGGACGACCTGGACCGCGAGCTCGACCTGCTGGCCGGCACGCCCGCGGAGCAGATCGACACCACGCTGCTGGTGCATCCCACCCTGTTCCCGGACTTCGAGGTCTTCAATGACTTTCTCGGGGTGGTGGACGACGTGGTGGCCGAACACGAACTCGAAGGCGTGATTCAGGTCGCGCCCTTCCATCCGCAGTTCCGGTTCGAGGGCACCGAGGCGGACGACATCACCAACGCCACCAACCGTTCGCCGTTCCCCATCCTGCACCTGCTGCGGGAAGACAGCGTGGAGCGGGCGGTGGCCACCGACGCAGGCGATGCCGAGGCCATCGTCGAGCGCAACCTGCAGACCCTGCGCGATCTGGGCCACGAAGGCTGGGCCCGACTGTGGAATAAGTCCTGATGCGTTCCAGCGAAAGTTGACAGGTCCGGGCGGTGGCGGCTGCCTGCGGGGCAAAATACGGTACGGGGCATAACCCCTCATCCGACACCCCCTGGAAACTGCACCATGAATGCCACCGTCAGGCCCGACATCGACGTCTACATCCAGGACGCGCTTGCGCAGACCGAGCAATGGCTGCCCCGCTGGCTCGATCAGGTCAGCGTCGGCCTCAAGAACCTGGAGGCCACCGAGCCCGGCGTGATGGAGCGCAAGGCGCTCAACCAGGCCCGGCTGGAGGCCGACCGTCACCGCGAGTCCATGGTCCCGGCCTTCCGCAAGGAGCTGGAGACCGCTGCGCTCGGCACCCGTTCGGGCCACGCCGGTGCCGGCAAGTCGGGTGTGAGCTTCGACGAGCTGGAGCTCATGGGCGACGACCAGGTGCAGGAAACCGTGGAATTCGCCCGCCTGCAGCAGGTGGTGGAGATGACGCTGGAAGACCTGGACGTCGAGCTCACCGCCCGCATCTGCAGTGCCCTGGGTCTGCCCCAGGTCAACCCCGATGCCAACCCCTTGCGCCCGGCCGCCTTCATCGGTGCCCTGTCGCGCGCCATGAAGGCCGACAAGGTGGATGCGTCGGTCCGGGGGCGCTGGCTCAAGGCCGGTGCTGCCGCCCTGGGCGAGCAGCTCTCCGGCGTGTTCCTGGGCCTGATCGAGCGGCTGGACCAGAACGGGGTGCGCCCGGTGGGCTTCGGGGTCACACGACCCTTTGCCGCCTCGCGCGGTGGTGACACCCGTCCCCTGTCGGCCGTGACAGGTCCCCGGTCGCGCCAGGGCGAAACCACCACCATGAAGCCGGGTTCCCGCAGCGCGGCGGGCGATCCGCTGCTCACGCTGGACCAGCTGCACCGCCTGCTGGTGGGCAATCTGGGGCCCGAGGAGTCGGGGGGTGCTGCTGCGCCCGTGCCCCAGGTCAACCAGGCCATGGTGCGCAACCTGGCCAGCGAAGTGGTCTCGCTCATGATGCGCCAGATCACCGAAGACAAGCGCATCCTGCAACCCATCCGCGACATCCTGCACGGCATGAAGCCGGCCCTGCTGGACCTGGCCCGGGACGACCCGCGTTTCTTCGCCGACCGCCACAACCCGGCCCGTCGCCTGCTGGACGCCATCATCGAACGCTCGCTGGGTTTCAAGACCGAGGCCGAGTCCGGCTACGCCCCGTTCGCAGCGGAAGTGCGCGGCATCCAGCGCGCCCTGCTGCGCGCCGGTGACGATGTGCCGCAGCGCTTTCCGGGTCTGCTGGAGCGGCTGCAGCGCTTCAGCTCGCGCGCGGTGGAGCCGTCGCAGGAGGCCCGGGGCCTGGCGGTCAACACGCTGGTGCGGGTGGAACAGCGCAACCTGCTGGCTGAGCGGCTGGTGCACGAGTTCCGCGACCTCAAGGACTTTCCCAAGGCACCCGGCGTGGTGCGCCGTTTTCTCACCGGCCCCTGGGCCCAGGTGGTGGCCCAGGCCCGCCTGGAAGAGGGGGCCCGGCCCCCGCTGCTGCCGGCCGAGGCCGCATCGCGCCGCTACACCGAGGTCATCAACGATCTGCTGTGGTCGTGCCAGGTGGGTCTGGCCAGCCTGAACCGGCCCCGTCTGGTGAAGGTGATCCCGGTCATCCTGCGCACCCTGCGCGAAGGCCTGGATTCCATCGACTACCCGCGTGCGGCCACCGAAGGCTTCTTCCAGGCCCTCATGGGCCTGCACGAGGCGGCCTACAAGACCCAGCGTCCCGGCGTGCCCGAGGACAACCCGCCCAGCCGGCAGGACGCCGAGGACGTGTCGATGTGGATGCAGAGCCAGGAAGCCAAGGACACCGGCTTCTTGACCGATCTGCCGCCCGAGACCCAGCCGCCGGCCTATGTGGACACCCAGCCCCTGCCGCCCGGCGAGCTGCCGGACGCCCGCGGGGCCGATACCCGCTCGCCCGACAGCCGCATACCGGTGGAGTTCACTGTGGGTGCCTGGTTCGAGATGCCGCTCGATGGCGTGACCACCCGCTGCCAGATCACCTGGGCCAGCCCTCACGGCACGCTCTACCTGTTCAACACGGCCGCCGGCAAGTCGGTCTCCATGACGCGCCGCAACCTGGACCGCCTGGTGGAGCAGGACCGCCTGCGCATGGTGGCCCGCCAGAGCGTGGTGGACGAGGCGCTGGACGCCGTGGCCCAGCAGGCCTTGAAGAACTCGTCGTCCACCGATCCGCGCTGAGGCGGTCCCGCATCAGGCCGTCTTGCGCTGGAGCTTCTTGCGCACCAGGTGGATGTTGCTGCGCAGGGCATAGAGCTCGTCGGTGTAGCTCAGCGGCACCACCACCTTCTCCACCTTGACCTCCATGTCGTCGATCAGCCCGAGCAGGCGGTCGGCCGCCTCGCCCGATTCGTGCCGCTGCTCGATGTCGCGCAGCTCGGCGTACCAGCGGAACACGCGTGAGCGGATGCGGAAGGTGTAGAGCGGCGGGATGATGCGCGAGAGCGGCAGCGCCAGCGCAATGATCAGGCCCATGGCCAGCCACATGCGCTCGATCAGGTTGGCCAGCCAGAACGGCAGGTAGCGCTGCAGGAAAGGCTGCCCGCCCTTGATGGCGCGCTGCGCCTCGTCGGCCACCGGCACCTCGCTGTGTTCCAGGCTGGGGTACTCGCGGGCCCGGCTGAACCAGCCGGCACTGCCGTGCAGGCGCGATGCGGTCTGGGCAAACAGCTGCAGCACCGCCGGGTGCGTGTCGGCCTGGGCCAGCAGGCTGGTGGTGGAGGCCACCAGCCGCACGCGGCGCGGCGGCACGTTGGCCGAAAGGTCCACCATGCCCTGGGGCATGACCACCGGCGTGAGGTAGGCGAAGCGGCGCGAATACGCCTCGTTCTGGGTGAAGTCCATCAGCTTCACGCCGGGCGTCTGCAGCAGCATCTGCACCATGAGCGACTCGGGGGCCGAGGCGAACACCAGCGCATCGAGCTGGCCGTCCAGAAAGGCCACCGTGGCCGGCGTCTGCTCCAGCCGGCTCAGGCGCAGGTCGCGCGGGTCCATGCGGTTGACCTCCAGCAGGGTCTCGAACAGGCGCGGCACGCCGCTGCCGTCGGTGCCCACATTGACCCGCCAGCCGTGCAGGTCAGACAGCGTTTCCAGGGTGGCATTGCGGCGCAGCTTGCGGGCCCGGTCCTCGCGGTAGAACACCCACAGCGGCTCCACGAACAGGCTGCCCAGCGAGGTCAGGTCTTCGGTGTCGGTCTCGGTGATGGTGCCGGTGCCGCCCTGCACGAAACCCAGGTCCGCCTCGCCCCGGCGCAGCCGCTCCAGGTTGTCCGACGAGCCCTCGGTCTGCAGCAGCTCCACCGTGATGCCCTCGCGGGCCAGGGCCTCGGCATAGCGGCGCCCGAAGGTCTCGTAGGCGCTCTGCGCCGGGCCGGTGGCCAGCACCACGGTCTTGGGCGGGGTCGGGTTGAGCCACCAGTAAGCGGCCACCAGCAGGGCCACGGTGAGCAGGGCAAACGGCCCGAAGGACAGCAGCATCTCGCGCAGCGAGATGAGGGTGTAGCGCAGGGTTTTCGGCATGGGTGCGGACGGTATCACGTGCCGCCGCCCCGCCCTGGCGTTCGTCGGTGAATCACGTTTCGATTCGTTGCGTGGTGGATTCGTGATGACTTGAATGGGTCGACCCGGCGAGGATCGCTGGCTGCCCGGATCTCGGGTATCCGTATCTTTCCTGCCCCTCAAGCGCCACCCATGAGAACCCCCCTGTCTGCCGCAGCGCTGGCCCTGGTCTGTACAGCCGGTCAGGCGGTTCCCGTCCCCGACGCCCCGGCGTCGTCCACCCGCCCGCTGGCCACACTGCCGGGCACCCAGATCGGCCCCTGGCAGATCGGTCCGCAGTCCACCCGCTACAGCAGCCAGGACACCGATCACCGGATCGACGCCCGCCTGATCCATTCGTCCCGCTACCGCCAGCAGTTCGGCCTTGATGCCGGCTGGCTGCTCGGCGACCAGTGGGCGGCGGGCCTGAACCTGGCGGCCGGGCGCGCCGGCGACTTCCGCGACCTGGTGGGCAATCTGGCCTGGACCCCGGTGCCCGGCTGGCACGGGCGGCTGTCCCTGGGCCGCCTGCAGAGCACCGATCCCTATGCCTTTGCGTCCGGCACGGCCGACGTGCGCGTGCGCCAGAACGCCTGGCTGGCCGGACTGGTGCGGGAGGCGCCCGAGGCCGGGCCGGTGGGCGATCTGCGCTGGGCCGTGTACGGCGCCCGGGCGCAGGTGCCCACCCTGGCGCCGGTGGTCGTGCAGAGCCAGGTCGGCAACCTGCTGCAGGCCAGCAGCGATCTGCGGCTGCTCTCGGCCGGTCGGATGCTGGGCGCCGACATGGGGGTGGGGCTGTTCCCCTGGTCCACCGTGCGTCTGGACCTGGCGCTGGGTGGCGAGCGCACCCGCTACCCCATGGCCGACGGTTCGCAGCAGGCCACCAGTCGCCTGGTGGCCCGGGCCGGCTGGCAGCAGGACCTCGATGCCTGCCGCCGCGTCGGCCTGAACCTGGCGTCCACCTCGGCCAGCACCTCGGGCGGCCTGAACTGGGAGTCCGGTCGCTGGATGCTCGGCCTGTCCCGCACCCTCCATGCCGCGTCGGCACCCGACACGCGTTTGTCGATGGCCTGGCGGCTGCCGCTGGGCGGGGCAGTCGGTGCCGATGGCGGCAGCCGCTGTGCCCTGGCGCCGCTGCGTGGCAGCAGTGCGGTGTCGCGCCTGCAGCTGGTGTCGCAGCGGCCGGCCCAGCTGCCCCAGGTGGTGCTGGCCCGTGTCGACCGCAGCCTGCAGCCGCAGGCGCTGGCGTCCATCGACACCTCGCTGGTGGCACCGGGCTACGGCATCGCCATCGTGGGCGGCCAGCTGGTCTTCACGCTGGAGCGCGCCGCCCAGGGCCTGGTGGAGATCCGCACCCTGGAAAACGCTGCCACCGTGCCCAACGTGGGCGTCAACGGCCAGCCCTTGCTGCAGCTCGCCGGCGACCGGGTGACCATCCCGCTCGACAACATACCCAACCCCGGGGCGGGCCAGCAACTCACCTACGAGGCCGACTTCGCCTCGGTTGCGCCGGTCATCGTCATGCGCATCAGTTTCACCGTGAAGGGCCGTTGACCCATGTTCATGCATCGAATCCCGGGTGCCTTCATGGCGGTCGTGCAGCGTTCGCTGCGGACGGGCTGGCTGCTGCTGGCGTTTGTCCCGATGCCGGCACCGAGCCAGGTGCTGGTGGTGGGCGGCAGTGCCGGCAGCGTGCCCCAGATCGCCTTCCGGCAGGCCGAGATCGCCCGGGTGTGGAACGCCGGCAGCTTCAGCCAGGTGGCCACGGTGGCCGGCAGCAAGGGGGCCGTCACCTACAGCAGCAGCAACCTGGCGGTGGCCACGGTGCATGCGGTCACCGGGCTGGTCACGCCGCTGCGGCAAGGGCAGACCACGATCACCGCGCTGCAGGCGCCGCAGGGCTTCTTCCCGGCCGCCCGGGCCAGCTATTCGGTGCGGCTAACGGCTGCTGCCGCCGTGCTGCAGCCCTGGAGCCTGCCGCCCGTGTCCCTGGTGTCGGGCCCGTTGCCGCTGACCCCGCCGGCCTCCAGCAGCCCGGGGGCCTTCAGCTTCAGCAGCAGCGACCCCACCGTGGCCAGCATCACGGGCCAACAGCTCACGGTGCACCGCAGCGGCGAAGCCACCATCACCGCCACCCAGGCCGCCACCGACGACTACAGCGCCGCCAGCACCACGGCCCGGCTGGTGGTGAACCTGCAGACACCCACCCTCGGCGCACTGCTGCTGCCGAACGATCTGGTCTACGGCGCTGCACCGCGCACCCTGGTGGCCCCGGCCAGCGACAGCCCGGCCCCGTTCGCCTACAGCAGCAGCAACCCGCAGGTGGTGCAGGTGTCGGGCAACCAGCTGGTGGTGGCGGGCGCGGGTGTGGCCGTCATCACGGCCACCCAGCCCGCGCAGGGCGCGTACGGCGGAGGCAGCGTGAGCGCGCAGCTCACGGTCGCCAAGGGCACGCCGGTGCTCGACAGCCCCAGCGGCGCCGCCTTGCTGGAGAGCCGCTGGCAGAACGCCGACATTCCCATGATCTTCGGCCTCACGTCTGCCGGCATGGGCGTGTCGGGCGGCTCATGGTCGGTGGTGACGGGTGAGGTCAGTTCCCTGGCCACCAACCTCGCCGGCAACCTGGTGGTGCGCACCAGCAGCCCCGGGACCTTCACCCTGCGTTACACCGTGCCGGAGACCGCCAACACCTTGTCGGCCTCGCGCGATGTGTCCTTCTTTGCGTATGCCAACCAGCCGTTCCAGCTGCTGGATGTGGCGGTGATCCGGCCGGATGCCTTGCCGGACGGCACCGTCATCGGGTCGGTGACCGGGGTGTCCGTCACGCCCTTCCTGACCACCGTGAGCCTGCAGGTGTGCGCCGACCGCAGCTCCCGCTACACGTTCCGGTTTGCCGTGCCCCACGAGGAGCCCTTCGGTGTGGGCTGGGCCGATCCGGTGGCCACCGGCCTCACGCCCTCGGGCGGGGAGGTGTCGGTGGACATCGACATGGGGGGCAACCCGGGCGATCTGCAGTCACCCCGGTTCCTGCGGGTGCGGCAGCTGGGCAGCGCCGATGGCGTGTACCGCGACGTGACCCGGTCGGTCACATTGCAGGTCACGCCCATCCAGTGCCCGAGTGCACCGGTCTGATCAGGCCGGGATGCTGCTGCGGCGCTCCAGCCGGAAGATGCGCACCGCTTCGTTCATGACCTGGGCCTGGGCCTGCAGCGAGCTGGCGGCAGCGGCCAGCTCCTCGACCATGGCCGAGTTCTGCTGGGTCACCGAATCCAGCTGACCCACGGCCTGGTTGATCTGGGCGATGCCCATGGACTGTTCGTTGGTGGCGTTGGTGATGTCGCCGATCAGGCCATTGACCTGCTCCACCGCCCGCACCACGTTGCCCATGGTCTGGCCGGCGTTGTGCACCAGCTGGCTGCCCTGGGCCACCTTGTTCGACGACTCGTCGATCAGCACCTTGATCTCCTTGGCCGCCGACAGCGTGCGTTGCGCCAGGTTGCGCACCTCGCCGGCCACCACTGCGAAGCCCCGGCCCTGCTCACCGGCGCGGGCGGCTTCCACGGCGGCGTTGAGCGCCAGGATGTTGGTCTGGAAGGAGATGCCGTCGATGACCTGGATGATCTCGCCGATGCGGGCCGACGACTTGCTGATGTCGTCCATGGTGCTGACCACCTAGCCCATGGCCATGTTGCCCTCGCGGGCTACCAGGGCGGCCTTCTCGGACAGCACGGCGGCCTCGCGGGACGAATTCGCGCTCTGGGCCACGGTGCTGGTGAGCTCTTCCATGGAAGCCGCGGTTTCCTCCAGGCTGCTGGCCTGGGCCTCGGTGCGGGACGACAGGTCCTGGTTGCCGCTGGCGATCTGATTGGAGGCCACCTGGACGCCTTCGACCTCGTGCCGCACATCCGACACCACGGCCTGCAGGTTCACATTGAGCTGGTTCAGTGCCTTGGCCAGTTCACCGAACTCGCCGGTGGTGGCGCCCTTGAAGCGCGCCGACAGGTCGCCGGCGGCCATGGTGTTGGCAAAGCGGATGGCGTCGTTGAGCGGGGTGATGAGCTGGCGGCGCAGCACCAGCGCGCCTGCAGCGGCAACGGCCAGCAACACCCCCGCAGCACCGGCATGCACCGCTGCACCGTGGGAGGCGGCCAGCTCGCCGACCACCAGGCCGGCGGCCGTGAGACCCACCGACATCAAGGCGATGCGCCGGCCCAGCGTGAGCTTGAGCGCGCTGCGCAGGGTGCCGACCAGGCCGCTGTGCACCAGCTGGCCCTTGTGCAGACCCAGGGTCTGGCGGCCGGCATCGCGCTCGGCGCGCATCTGTGCATACAGCGCCTCGGCGGCCTGCACCTGTTCGCGGGTGGGCTTGGTGCGCACCGACATGAAGCCCACGGCCTGGCCGTTTTCCATGATGGGCGTGGCGTTGGCCACCACCCAGTAGTGGTCGCCGTTCTTGCGCCGGTTCTTCACCAGTGCCGACCAGGGCTGGCCGCCCTTGAGCGTTTCCCACATGTCGCGGAAGGCTTCCTGCGGCATGTCGGGGTGGCGCACGATGTTGTGCGGCTGCCCGATGAGCTCTTCCTTGTCGTACCCGCTGACCGCGATGAACGCCGGGTTGCAGTAGGTGATGTGGCTCTGCAGGTCGGTCGTGGAGACCAGGGTCACACCATCGGGAATGACGAATTCGTTGTGGGTGACAGGCAGGTTGGTACGCATGGGACCTCGCGCGGTGCTGGACTGGGAACGTTTCCCGCCGGTGGAGCCGGATCGGGTTGAGTGCAGTCTAGGGACCGCGCCAGGAGCCGATGGGGCGATATCACAGGCGATTGCCGGTCATATCGGGTGCGTCGGCCCCGGGCTTGAGCCTTTTGCGTCAAAAAATGATGACGGTTTTATTTGTCCAGGACAATCAACGCCCCTCAGCGCAGCGGCTCCATGCTGAGCACGGTGTAGGTGCCGTCGATGCGGTCGGCGGTGAAGCGCACCTTGTCGCCGGCCTTGAAGCCGTCCAGCACCTTGGGGTCGCGGGTGCGGAACACCATGGTCATGGGCGGCATGTCGAGGTTGCGGATGTCGCCATGCCGCAGGGTGACCGCGCCGGCGCCGGCATCGACCCGGCGCACCTCGGCCTCGGCCCAGGGCAGGGCGCCTGCGGCGGCAGGGGCTGCCGGGGCGGCTGCCGGCGTGGAGGCCGGGGCCGTGGTCGATCCATGGTTGTGGCCGCTGTGCTGGGCCAGGGCCAGCGACAGGGCACTGCCCAGCAGTGCGGCGGTGATCAGGTGTTTCATGGGGTTCTCCGTGAAGGGCAGCGGGCTCAGCTGCGGAAGTACGACTGGTAGACGCGCGAGCTGCCGTCCTTGAGCACCAGCACCACATCGTAGGGATCGCGCCGGTTGCCGTAGACAGGGCCGTCCATGCCGGGGCTGCCCACCGGCATGCCGGGCACCGCCAGGCCGATGGCCTGGGGCTTCTCGGTCAGCAGGCGGCGGATCTCGCGGGCGTTCACATGGCCCTCGATCACATAGCCGCCGATCAGGCCGGTGTGGCAGGAGCCGTAGCGGTCCGGCAGGCCCAGGCGGCGGCGCACGGCGGTGTTGCCGGTGTCGAAGATCTGCACCACGAAGCCGTCGGCCTTGAGGTGGTCCACCCAGTCCTGGCAGCAGCCGCAGTTGGGGTCTTTCCAGACCTGCAGCACCGGCAGCGCGTCGGGGCTTTTCTGGGCCAGGGCCATGCCGGCGAGGCCGGCCAGGGGCAGGGCGGTGGCGGCGCGCAGCAGGCGGCGGCGGGAGAGTCGAGCGATGGAGCGGTCGTTCATGGGGTCATCCTTGGGACGGTTTCACACGGATGGTGCCGCGCATGCCGGCCTCGAAATGGCCGGCGATCAGGCATGCGAATCCGAATTCGCCGGCCCGGTTGAAGTTCCAGACGATGTCGCCCTTTTTCCCCGGCGGCACATGGGCCATGTAGGGCTCGTCGTGCGCCATGCCGGGGAAGCGCTTCATCAGCTCGGCATGGGCCTGCAGTTCGTCCTCGGTGCCGATGACGATCTCGTGCATCACGGCACCGGCATTCACGGCGCGCAGCCGCAGCGTCTCGCCCTGGCGGATCTCCAGGTGCGAGGGGCTGAGCTTCATGTCGTCGGTCATGCGGATGGTGACGGTGCGGCCGACCTTGCGCGGGTCGCCGGCAATGCCCCAGGGCTTCTGCTCGGGCGGCAGATCGGCCTTGGGCTGGCCGTGGCTGTTGCCGTGGGCCAGCGCCAGGCCGGGCCAGGCCAGGGCCGCCAGGCCTGCCAGCAGGCCGGTCTGGGCGGTGCGTCGATTCGGGTGTTGCGGTTTCATGGGGGGTCCAGTCGGGTCAGTGGGGATGGCCGCCGTGGCCAGCCGGTTTGCGGGCCGTACCCTCAAGGGTAGCTTGGTCGGGCGCCGGTGCGGCGGACGGGCGTGACGCTGCGGGCGCCTGGCCCACGTCCACCGGCCGGGCCTGGGTGCCGGGCGGCATGGCGTAGTCGCCCGGGTCGCGGTAGTCGTTGGCGCCCAGGCCGGCGCGCACCTTCAAGGTGGTGAACATGCCGCCCATTTCGATCGGGCCGTAGGGGCCGCTGCCGGTCATCATGGGGAAGGTGTTGGCCGGCAGCTCCATCTGCATCTCGCCCATGTCGGCCATGCCGCGTTCGCCCATGACCATGTAGTCGGGGTTGGCGCGCTGCAGCGGGCGCACCAGACCCCGGTGGTCGGTGCCGATCATGGTGGGCACGCCATGGCCCATGGCGCCCATGGTGTGGTGGCTCTTGTGGCAGTGCATGGCCCAGTCGCCCGGCTCGTCGGCGATGAATTCGAGCTGGCGCATCTGGCCCACGGCCACGTCGGTGGTCACCTCGGGCCAGCGCGCGGTCTTGGGCACCGGTCCGCCGTCGGTGCCGGTCACCTCGAACTCGATGCCGTGGATGTGGATGGGGTGGTTGGTCATGGTCAGGTTGCCCACCCGCACACGCACCCGGTCGCCCAGGCGGGCCACCAGCGGCGTGATGCCGGGGAACACCCGGCTGTTCCAGGCCCAGATGTTCTGCTCCAGCATGGTGTTGACCTGCGGCGTCATGCTGCCGGGCTGCACGTCGAAGGCATTGAGCAGGAAGCAGTAGTCGCGCTGCACCGGCTCGATGAGCGGGTGGCGGCCCTTGGGGTGGGTCACCCAGAAGCCCATCATGCCCATGGCCATCTGCACCATCTCGTCGGCGTGCGGGTGGTACATGAAGGTGCCGGGACGCCTGGCCTCGAACTCGTAGACGAAGGTCTTGCCCACCGGGATCTGCGGCTGGTTGAGGCCACCCACGCCGTCCATGCCGTTGGGCAGGCGCTGGCCGTGCCAGTGGATGGTGGTGTGCTCGGGCAGGCGGTTGGTCACGAAGAGGCGCACCCGGTCGCCTTCGACCACCTCGATGGTCGGGCCGGGGCTCTGGCCGTTGTAGCCCCACATGTTGACCAGAAAGCCGGGCGCCATTTCGCGCACCACGGGTTCGGCCACCAGGTGGAATTCCTTGACGCCCTTGTTCATGCGCCAGGGCAGGGTCCAGCCGTTGAGCGTGACCACGGGGTGGTAGGGCCGGCCGGCACCTGTGACGCCCGGCGGGGTCCAGGGGCCGGCGGTGTCGGCCGAGGTCTGCTGCACGGGCTCGGGCAGGGCGGCCAGGGCCACGCGGCTGACGCTGGCGGCGGCCACGGCGGTGGCTGCCCCGGCGAGCCAGTGGCGTCGGCTGGAAGACGGGGGCGACGAGCCTGGGGAGGAAGGGGGGGTGTGTTTCATGTCAGTGTCCTGGGGTGGCGGCGCCGGTGCTGCCGGCGGCGGCGGTGTCGGGGGAGAGGCTGACGGCGGATGCCGGTGCACCGGCCAGCAGGGCCTGGCCGTCGGCCAGGGCGCGCCAGTAGGCCGCGCGGGCCTGCTGGGCGGTGTCGAGCGCGGCGATGCGTTCGCGGGCGCTGGCCAGCAGGTCCCAGGTGCTCTGCAGCATGCCGTTGTAGCGCAGCAGGTTTTCCTGATCGAGCGCGGTCTGCAGCCGCAAAAGGCCGTCGGTGGCCTGCCGGGCGGCGGCATGGCGCATGGCCAGTTGTTGCCAGGCCAGCCGGGCGGCCGAGCGGCGTTCGGCCGCCCGGGCCAGCAGCCTGGCCTGCCCGTGCAGCGAACGTTCGGCGGCGGCATCGCCGGGGCGCTCCAGAGCCTGTATGTGCGGCGGGCCGGACATGCCGGAGCGGGCCAGGGCCTGGTCCATCTGCTGCTGCAGCAGCGCCTCGCGGGCCGGGTCGGATGCGCGCCGTTCGCGCTCGACCTCGGTGCGCATGAGCGTGAGCTCGGCGTCGGCCTGCAGGGCCAGGGCCTCGATGCGTTCGGCAGCCACGTCCCGGCCCGGCCAGACGGCATCGGGCAGCGCCGGCAGGCCTTGCGGCAGCCGGGCGGCCAGGGCCACCACATCTTCCCCCCGCCACAGCCCCAGCCGGCCGGCCAGCGCTTCCACGGCGGCACGTTCGGCCAGCCGGGCCGACACCAGGGCCTGCCAGGCCGCGGATTCGCCCAGCTGCTCGCGCATCTGGCGCGCCTGGCTCCAGTTGCCGGCCACCACCATGCGCCGGCCCAGCTCGGCGCCGGTGCGGCTCACATCGTGGGCCTGGGCCATGAGGCGGGCGCGTTCGCGCGCGGCCACCGCGTCGATCCAGGCTTTCTGCACCGACTGCACATGGCGCGCCCAGGCGGACTGCACCTCGGCGCGTTCGCGGACATTCATCTCCGCCCGGGTGAACAGGTCGGGCTGCTGCCGCAGCGAGGCCGAGACGGCCGCCTGCAAGGTCAGCGGATCGGTGGGGGCGGCTTCGGCCGCGGGGGCTGAAGCGTCGGGCCGGGACTGTTCCCAGCGCAGCAGATCGATGTGGCCGCGCGCGAAACCGGCCACCTGTTCGTTGACGCGTTGCCACTGCGCCCGGGCGGCGGCCGCGCCATCGGGCAGCGCGGGCAGCTCGGCCGACGGTTGGGCCGGCAACAGTGGCCAGGCCGGCGCTGGCGCCGGGGTGGCGGGATCGGACGCTGCCAGGCCACCCGAGAGGGGCGCGGCGGCAGCCGGGGTCAAGGCGCAGGCGGCCGCCATGGCCAGCGCCAGGCAGGCCGGCCGGGGCCGACGGAAAGGGGTCATGGGTCATCTCCTGACAGACTGAACGGGTGCCGTGCGAAAGGCACCGGATGCGTCCATGGCGCACCGGTGACTCTGGCCCGACAGGGACGGGTTCAGCTCAGGCGATGGGGGGTTTGTGGTGCCGCTGCGGCACCAGGCTGGCGAAGTCGGTGGCCGGTGGCACCGGCGGGTGGTGCCGTGCCACGCTGCCCTCGGCCTGCCACACCGGCAGGCTGAGCACCGGGCCGTTGCACACGTCGCAGGCCACGTGGCTGGGGCAGTCGTCCCCGGCCTGGGGGGCCGGCCCGTCGTGTCCGGCGTGGCCGGCAGTCATGTCGTGGTGATCGTGGTCGCCCGGCATGGCCATCACCGCCGCTGCCTGCGCAGGGCGCTCCTGCAGCATGGACAAGGCCATGGCGTCGCCGGCCCACGCCCGCAGCGGGAGCAGCAGCATCAGCAGGACCAGGACGATCGGGCGCATGCCCGGAATGATACGGGGTGGGGTGTGCAGGTTCCGAGGGCCGCGCCCGATACCGGGGTCGGCTGTCGGGTCAGGCCTGGAGCCGGGCAGCGGCCTTGTCCAGCCACAGCCGCATGCTGTCGGTGAGGTCGCGCTGGCTGAAGGAGCAGCTCTCGGCGTCGAACAGCGCGCTCGATTCCAGCCGGTCCAGCAGGCCGTGCAGCACCTCGGCAAAGCGCGGCGGCAGCTGCTCCAGCAGATCGGTCTGGGCGCGGGCCAGCGCCACGAAGCGGCGGGTGTCGAGCTGGCCGGTCTGCAGCTCGGTGAGGGCGGCGTCGAGTCGGGCGAGGGCAGGGTTCATGGCGGTGCGGTGGACAGGGCGGTGGTGGGCAGCACGGGCGGCGGCAGGCTCAGCCCGCGCTGGGACATGACCTGGCGCAGGCGGTCCGGTCGGTCGGTGATGAGGCCGTCCACGCCCTGGTCGATGAGCCGCTCCATGTCGGCGATCTCGTTGACGGTCCAGGGGATCACCTGCAAGCCCAGCTCACGGGCTTCGGTCAGGGTGGCCTGGTCCAGATCGGTGTGGTGGGGTGACCAGATGCGCCCGCCGGCGGCACGCACCAGCGCAGGCACGCTGCCGTGGTCGCTCAGGCGCCGGCCACCGGTCCAGGCGGTGCCGGCCAGGGTGTCGAAGCGGGGCAGGCGGGCCGTGAGGTAGACCCGGGGCCAGGACGGCTCCAGCCGCCGTGCCACGTCCAGCGTGCGCCAGTCGAAGCTCTGCAGGCGCGTGCGCGCCAGCATGCCGTGCTCCCGGGTCACCTGCAGCACCGCCTGCACCAGCCGGCGCGGATCGCTGGACGCCTGCGGCCGCCGGGGGTCGATCTTGGTCTCTATGCTCAGGTGCACATGGTCGGCACCCAGTCGCTTGACCAGCCGGTACACCTCGGCCAGCGACGGCATGCGGGCGCCGTCCACCGGCTGCTGGTCCGGGAACTCGCGGGCATAGCGGCTGGCCGGGTTGATGCGGCCGACGTCCCACTGCCGGATGTCGCGCCAGGTCTGGCGCACGAACGGCGTGCCGGCGCTCTGCAGCCAGCGGCCCTGGCGGTTGCGGGTGATGTCGGGGTTGGGGGCGAGGTCGTGCGCCACCACCGGCACGCCGTCGGCGCTGAGCACCACATCGAGTTCGAGGGTGCTCACGCCGATGGACAGGGCCCGGCTGAAGCCGGCCAGCGTGTTCTCCGGCGCCAGGGCACGGGCGCCCCGGTGGCCCTGCAGATCGAAGTCGGCAGCCCCGGCTGCCGTGGTCGCGCACAGCAGTGCCCCCAGCAGCCAGAGCGCCAGACGCATGGGCCGGACTCAGTGCCCCAGGATCTTGGACAGGAAGTCCTGGGTGCGCGGCTGCCGGTTCTCGGGGTGGGCGAAGAACTCTTCCTTGGAGCAGTCCTCCAGGATGTGGCCGCCCACGTCGATGAAGATCACGCGGTTGGCCACCTTGCGGGCAAAGCCCATCTCGTGGGTGACCACCATCATGGTCATGCCTTCCTTGGCCAGGTTCACCATCACGTCCAGCACCTCGCCCACCATCTCGGGGTCGAGCGCCGAGGTGGGCTCGTCGAACAGCATGACCACCGGGTCCATGGACAGCGCACGGGCAATGGCCACGCGCTGCTGCTGGCCGCCGGAGAGCTGGCCGGGGAACTTGTCCTTGTGGGCCATCAGGCCCACGCGGTCGAGCATCTTCAGGCCCCGCACCTTGGCTTCGTCGGCGCTGCGGCCCAGCACCTTGATCTGCGCGATGGTGAGGTTCTCGGTCACGCTCAGGTGCGGGAACAGCTCGAAGTGCTGGAACACCATGCCCACCCGGCTGCGCAGCTGCGGCAGGTTGGTCTTGGGGTCGTGCAGGCCCACGCCGTTGACGTAGATCTCGCCCTTCTGGAAGGGCTCCAGGCCGTTGACGGTCTTGATGAGCGTGGACTTGCCGGAACCCGAGGGGCCGCACACCACCACCACATCGCCCTTGTTGATGGACACCGAGCAGTCGTTGAGCACCTGCACCGGGCCGTACCACTTGGAGACGTTCTTGATTTCGATCATGTTGTTCACCGATTAACGAATGATGGCGATGCGGGCCTGCAGCCGCTTGACGATCCACGACAGCGCAAAGCAGATGATGAAGTACACCACCGCGGCGATCAGGTAGACCTCTTCGGGGCGGCCGTAGATCTTGCCGGCGGTGACGAAGCCCTTGAGCATGTCGTAGGCGCCGATGGCATAGACCAGCGAGGTGTCCTGGAACAGGATGATGGTCTGCGTCAGCAGCACCGGCAGCATGTTGCGGAAGGCCTGCGGCAGCACCACCAGACGCATGTTCTGGCTGTAGGTCATGCCCAGGGCCTGGCCGGCAAACACCTGACCGCGCGGGATGGACTGGATGCCGGCCCGCATGATCTCGCTGAAGTACGCGGCCTCGAAGGCGATGAAGGTGATCACCGCCGACATCTCGGCTCCGATGGGCCGGCCGATGAGGGTGGGTACCAGCAGGAAGAACCACAGGATCACCATCACCAGCGGAATGCTGCGCATGCCGTTGACGTAGATGGTGGCCGGAATGGCCAGGATGGGGTTGCCCGAGAGGCGCATGAGCGCCAGCACCGTGCCCAGCAGGATGCCGCCGATGGTGGCCACCACGGTCAGCTGCACGCTGAACCACAGGCCGCTCAGCACGAACTTGCTGAAGACGTCCCAGTTGAAGAAGGAAAGGTCGAGTCCGCCCATGTCAGTGGCCCCCTCCGGTCTGGCCGGCCACGATCAGGCCGGGCACGCGGGCACGCCGCTCGATGAAGGCGAACACCCGGTTCACCGCAAAGGCCGAGATGGCGTAGAGCGCGGTCACGGCGATGTAGATCTCGATGCCGCGCGAGGTTTCTTCCTGCGCCTGCATGGCGAACATGGTGAGTTCGGCGATCGACACCGCAAAGGCCACCGACGAGTTCTTCAGCAGGTTCATCGACTCGCTGGTCAGCGGCGGCAGGATGATGCGGAAGGCCATCGGCAGGATCACGTAGCGGTAGGCCTGCGCGGTGGTGAAGCCCATGGCCATGGCGGCATAACGCTGGCCCCGCGGCAGGGCCTGCACGCCGGCACGCACCTGCTCGGCGATGCGGGCCGAGGTGAAGAAGCCCAGCGCCAGCACCACCAGCACGAAGCCGGAGAGCTGCTGCATGACCGGGAACATCTTGGGCAGCACGAAGTACCAGATGAAGATCTGCACCAGCAGGGGGATGTTGCGGAAAAGTTCGACCCAGGCGTTGGCCAGCCGCACCAGCCAGGGGCTGTTCGGCAGCGTTCGCAGGGTGCCGATGACCGTGCCCATGACGATGGCCACCACCCAGGCCCAGGCGGCCACGGACAGTGTCCAGCCCCAGGCTTCCATCATCCATTCCAGGTAGGTGCGGCCGCTGCCGTCGTCGGTCAGGAATACCTGCCAGTCCCAATTCATGTCGTCACCATGTGGTTGTTTTGCATTCGGTTGTGAAAACAGAAACCCCGCAGACGGGTCTCGCTGCGGGGTTCCGGTTCAGGCTGGCCCTGTCAGGCCACCATCACTTCTTGGCGTACTCTTCCACCGGCTTGTCGTTGGGGGTGGCCCAGGCGGCCTTGGTGGCTTCGGTGGCGGGCAGGCCCACGCGGGTGTTGGACGGCGGGATGGGCTGCACGAACCACTTGTCGTAGAGCTTGGCGATCTCGCCGGACTTCATCATGGCCTTGATGCTGTCGTCCACGGCCTTCTTGAAGGCGGGGTCGTCCTTGCGGATCATGATGGCGATGGGCTCGACCGACAGCACTTCGCCGACGATCTTGAAGTCGGCCGGCGCCTTGGACTTGGCGATGTTGCCGGCCAGGATCTGGCCGTCCATCACGAAGGCATCCGCACGGCCGGATTCGAGCAGCAGGAAGCTCTCGGCGTGGTCCTTGCCGAACACCTCTTCAAAGTTCACGCCGTTGCCGCGCTCGTGCTTGCGCAGCAGCTGCACCGAGGTGGTGCCGGTGGTGGTGGCCACCTTCTTGCCGTTGAGCTGGGCGATGCTGGTGATGCCGGAGCTGCCCTTGACGGCGATGCGCACTTCCTCGACGTAGGTGGTCACGGCAAAGGCCACGTCGCGCTGGCGGGCCATGTTGTTGGTGGTGGAGCCGCACTCGATGTCCACGGTGCCGTTCTGCACCAGGGGGATGCGGTTCTGCGAGGTGACGGAGAGGTACTTCACGTCCAGCTTGGGCAGGGCCAGCTGCTTCTGCACATCGGCCAGCACGCGCTGGCAGATTTCCACGTGGTAGCCGGCGTACTTGCCATCGCCCAGGGTGTAGGACAGGGCCCCGGACGAATCGCGCACGCCCATGGTGGCGGTGCCCGATGCCTTGATCTTGGCCAGCGTGTCGTTGGCCTGCGCCATGGCGCCGGTGGCCGCCAGGGCCAGTGCGAGGGTGAGTACGTGTTTTTTCATGAGTTCTCCGTCGTGATGATCGAAACGAACGCCGGGCAGGGATGGGGGCCCGGACAACCCCGGATGCGCCACCGGGTGGGTGGAAACCGACCGCGACTATAGTGCGCCGCCGCCGCCTTGCGGGCGGGGGTTTCCTTGATCCGGTATGCAAAACGCTTATGAAACCATCCGCAGGACGATGGTTCCGTCGGCTGCCGGATGCAGTTTTCGTGCCACGGTCCCGGTCGTGACAGGGGCCGGATGCGCCCGGACAAGGGTCGCCGTATGCTGATCGCGGCCCCCGACGGCCCATGACAACGACAGCAGGAGACAGCGCATGACCCACAGCCCGGCGCCCACCCGCGCGCACCACCGATTCTGGCCCAAGCGCCTGCCGCACAGCCTGAAGCCGCCGTCCACCTCGCTGTGGACCAACCTGGAGGTCAGCGCGCTGCGCTACCCCGACAAGCCGGCCCTGGTGTTCTTCGACCGCAGCACCACGTACGCGCAGCTGATGCAGCAGGCCGAGCGACTGGCCGCCCACCTGCGTTCGGTGGGGGTGAAGGATGGCGACCGGGTCATCCTCTACATGCAGAACTGTCCCCAGTGGGTGGTGGCGCATTTCGCCATCCTGCGGGCCAATGCGGTGGTGGTGCCGGTCAACCCCATGAACAAGGCCGACGAGCTGCAGCACTACATCACCGACCCGGATGCCCGGGTGGCCATCTGTGCGGCCGATCTGGCCGGCGAGCTGGCCAAGGCCGATGCCGGTCTGCCCGAGGCCGACCGCCTCTCCCACATGGTGGTGGCCCACTACGCCGACGCCATCGGTCCGGCGGCCGACATACCGCCCGCCTGGAAGGACTGGCTGGGCACCCGCCACGCTCCGCCGACCCTCACCCGGGGCAGCGTGGCCGACTGGTCGCAGGCGCTGGCCTGCACCGATGCACTGCCGGCCCACAACCGCCGCCCGGACGATCTGGCCGTGCTCCCCTACACCAGCGGCACCACCGGCCTGCCCAAGGGCTGCATGCACCCGCACCGCTCGCTCATGCACAACGCCGTGGCCAGCACGCTGTGGGGCAATGCCTCGCCCGAGACCGTGATGCTGGTGGTGGTGCCGCTGTTCCACATCACCGGCATGGTCACCGGCATGCACGCCGGCCTGTACGGTGGCGCCACCATCGTGCTCATGCCGCGCTGGGACCGTGAGCTGGCCGGTCGCCTGATCTCGCACTGGAAGGTGACCAGCTGGACCAACATCCCCACCATGGTGATCGACCTGCTGGCCAGCCCCAACTTCAGCCAGTACGACCTGTCCAGCCTGGTCTACATCGGCGGCGGTGGTGCGGCCATGCCGGCGGCCGTGGCCCAGCGCCTGTTCGACCAGTTCGGCCTGCGCTACTCCGAAGGCTACGGCCTGACCGAGACTGCCGCCCCCTCGCACAGCAACCCGCCGGACGCGCCCAAGCAACAGTGCCTGGGCATCCCGTTCATGAGCACCGACGCCCGGGTGATCGACCCCGAGACGCTGCAGGAAATGCCGGTGGGCGAGGCCGGCGAGATCATCATCCACGGCCCCGAGGTGTTCGACGGTTACTGGAAACGCCCCGAGGCCACCGAGGCCGCCTTCATCACCTTCGAGGGCAAGCGCTTCTTCCGCTCCGGCGACCTGGGCCGGGTGGACGAGGACGGCTACTTCTTCATCACCGACCGCCTCAAGCGCATGATCAACGCCAGCGGCTTCAAGGTCTGGCCGGCCGAGGTGGAGGCGCTGATGTTCCGCCACCCGGCCATTGCCGAAGCCTGCGTGATCGCCACCCAGGACAGCTACCGGGGCGAGAGCGTCAAGGCCGTGGTGGTGCTGCGCCAGGACGCCCAGGGCGTGAGCGAGCAGGACATCCTGGCCTGGTGCCGCGAGCACATGGCGGTCTACAAATGCCCCAAGAGCGTGCAGTTCGTGCCGGCCCTGCCCAAGAGCGGCAGCGGCAAGGTGATGTGGCGCCTGTTGCAGGAGCAGGAGAAGGCCGCATCGCCGGCGCCACAATGACGGGATGAACTTCTTCACCGATGCGTTGCGGCGCCTGTGGCAACCGCGCAAGCCGCTGTTCTGGCTGGCGTTCGGCTTCAATGCCCTGGCGTCCTTCATGAGCTTCTTCATCCAGACGAAGGAACCGCCGCCCACCCTGGCCCTGATGGTGGGGCTGCTGGCCCTGACCAACAGCCTGATCGGCGCCTGGCTGACCTGGCGTCTGTGGAACGACCCGCCGCAAGACCAACGACCCGACGACTGACCCTTTCCGGAGACCCGCATGTACCAAGCCCTGCAGATCACCCAGCCCGAATCCGGCTACCGCTGCGACCTGACCGAACTCGACGACTCGGCCCTGCCCGAGGGCGACGTCACGGTGCAGGTGGCCTGGTCGACCATCAACTACAAGGACGGTCTGGCCATCACCGGCCGCTCGCCGGTGGTGCGCAAGTTCCCCATGGTGCCGGGCATCGACTTCGCCGGCACCGTCATCGACAGCCAGCACCCGCGCTTCAAGGCCGGTGACCGGGTGGTGCTCAATGGCTGGGGCGTGGGCGAGACCCATCCCGGCGGCCTGGCACAGAAGGCCCGCGTCAAGGGCGACTGGCTGGTGGCCCTGCCGGCCGGTTTTTCGGAACGCGACGCCATGGCCATCGGCACCGCCGGCTACACCGCCATGCTGTGCGTGCAGGCCCTGCAGGACCACTGGGCGGCGCGTGGCGTGAATCCGGGCAGCGGCGAGGTGCTGGTGACCGGTGCCGGGGGCGGCGTGGGCAGCGTGGCCATTGCGCTGCTGGCCGCGCTGGGCCACACCGTGGTGGCGTCCACCGGCCGCCCGGCCGAGGCCGACTACCTGCGTTCGCTGGGCGCGGCCGACGTGATCGACCGCGCCACGCTCTCGGCCCCGGGCAAGCCGCTGCAGAAGGAGCGCTGGATCGGCGTGGTCGATTCGGTCGGCAGCCACACGCTGGCCAACGCCTGCGCCAGCACCCGCTACGGCGGCGCCGTGGCGGCCTGCGGTCTGGCCCAGGGCATGGACCTGCCGGCCAGCGTGGCGCCCTTCATCCTGCGCGGCGTCACGCTGTACGGCATCGACAGCGTGATGGCCCCCATGGCCCGCCGCGAAGCCGCGTGGGCGGCGCTCGACCGCCTGATCGACCGCCCCAAGCTGGCCGCCATGACCCGCGCCATCCCCCTGGCCCAGGCGCTGCAGGCGGGCCAGGACATCCTGGCCGGCCAGGTGCGCGGCCGGCTGGTGGTGGACGTGAATGCCTGACGAAACGGCCTGACGCGCCAGCAGCGTCAGGCCGCCGGCACGATCTGCCGGTAGGCGTGCCAGGTGGCATGGCCCACCACCGGGCCGGCCACGAACAGGCCGGCAAACCAGGGCAGCATGGCCAGGCCCACCAGCAGCGTGATGAGCGCGCCCCACCACAGCATCACGCCCGGGTTCTGCAGGCTGGCGCGGATGCTGGTCAGGCCGGACGACACGGCGTCGGACTGGCGGTCCAGGATCATCGGAATGCTGATGGCGCTGGTGATGAAGATCAGCCCCGCGAACAGGCCGCCCACCAGCGTGTAGGTGATCAGGAACTCGATGTTCTCGCGGCTGAACAGCTGCTGCAGCAGGTGCGCGGTATCGGGCATGGTGTTGAAGGTGACCGCGAACACCACCAGCGAGGCACGGCCCCACAGCATCTCCAGGATGAGCAGCACGCCGGCAAAGATGGCCATGGTGCCCAGCATGGGCCGCCAGGCCATGAGCGAGGCGCGCAGCGAGGGGCGGCGGCCTTCTTCCAGCGCCCGGCTGGCGTCGTACAGGCCCAGGCACAGGAACGGGCCCATGAGCAGGAAGCCGGCCGAGAGCGCCAGCACATAGGCCGGGGCGGAGCGGAACACCGCCACGAGCGCGTGACCCATGAGGAAGAAGCACAGGCCGTAGAACAGCCCGATGCGCGGGCAGCGCACGAAGTCGCGCCAGCCGGCGGCCAGCCAGCGCAGCGGGTCGCGGGCGCTCAGGTCGGCCAGCTTCAGATCGAAGACCGAGGGGCCTCGGCCCGAGGGCTCCGGTGCGTGCTGGTTGAGGGTGTCGGCCATGGTGCTGCTGGGGTTGCCAAGGCCCCATTGGGCCATTGCCCGCCGGCCCCGGCAACCGGTGTTTCCCGGGGCTACACTGCCGGCCCATGACCCAGGAATTCCAGCCGCCGTACGTGTCCGTGGCCGACATGGCCCCCTCCCTGCAAGCCCGGGGATTTGCCCTGATGGATGCGGCCGGCGTGGCGCAGTGGCTGGGTGCGGGCCCGGGCGATTTCGAGGCCCTGACCGAGCCCTGGGACCGGCTGGTGCCCGATGCCTACCTGAAGGACGGCGGGCGTTACCGCAAGCGCCGCCACAGCTGCTTCGTGGTCGACGGCAGCACCGTCACGCAGGCGCCGCACCGCGCCCACTGGCAGCCGCTGGAATACAACGCCCTGCACGGCGGCATGCAGCGCTGGTTCGAACCCATGGAGCCACAGCAGGTGGCGCATCCGCTGTGGCAGCGGCTGCTGCAGCGCCTGGGCGAGGTGACCAGCACCCTGCGTGGCCCGCAGCCGTGGTTCGTGGAGGCGCATCCGTTCCGCATCGACACCACCGACGGCATCGGCCGACCCACGCCCGAAGGCGCGCACCGCGACGGTGTGGATCTGGTGGCAGTGTTCATGGTGGGGCGCCACGCCATCAAGGGCGGCGAGAGCCGCGTGTTCGAGGCCGACGGCCCGGCCGGTCAGCGCTTCACGCTGCGGGAACCGTGGTCGCTGCTGCTGCTTGACGATGCCCGCGTCATCCACGAGACCACGCCCATCCAGCCGCTGGACCCGCAGGGCTTCGGCTGGCGCGACACGCTGGTGGTCACCTGCCGCGCCGGCGGATTCCAGGGCGACTGAAACCGCCGGTGAGGCCGGTCACACCCCGCCGGTGGGGTGGGTGGGGTCGACCCACAGCACGGTCTGCGGTTTCTCCACCGGCTCGATGTCCAGATTGACAGCCACCGCCTGACCGTCGCTGCGGCACAGCACGCATTCCAGCACCTCGGTCGGGCTGGCATTGATTTCCTGGTGCGGCACGTAGGGCGGCACATAGATGAAGTCGCCCGGGCCGGCCTCGGCGGTGAATTCCAGGTGCTCGCCCCAGCGCATGCGGGCCCGGCCCTTGACCACATAGATCACGCTCTCCAGCGGCCCGTGGTGGTGGGCGCCGGTCTTGGCGTCGGGGTGGATGGTCACGGTGCCGGCCCACAGCTTCTGGGCGCCCACCCGCGCAAAGTTGATGGCCGCCTTGCGGTCCATGCCGGGGGTGGAGGGCACATTGCCGTCCAGCTGGTTGCCCGGGATCACGCGCACGCCATCGTGCTTCCAGGCCGGGGCGACGTCCTCGTGGCCCTGCTCGTGGTCGTGGGAATGATCGTGGGGATGGTGGTCGTGGGCCATGGGTCTGTCTCCGTCATCGTTCGGTCGGACGCCAGTGTGCCAGCCGTCTGTCGGCACTGCACGGACAATCGCGACATCAGCTTTCCGGAGATCTGCCTTGCCATTGCCCGAACCCGCCCCGCGCACCCCCATGCACACCCGCCGCGTCACCTACCAGGGTTTCCGCCGCGACGACGGCCTGTGGGACATCGAGGGTGAACTGCACGACAGCAAGCCCCACGCCTTCGAGATCGAAGGCGAAGGCCAGTGGCAGCCGCACGAGGCCATCCACCACATGCGGCTGCGCGTGACCTTCGACGAAGCCATGGTGATCCGCGCCATCGACGTGGCCATGGACAGCCACCCGCACGATCCCTGCCCGCAGGCCATGGCCCCCATGCAGCGCATGGTCGGCGAGACGCTGGGCCGCGGCTGGCGCCAGATCATCCAGCGCCACCTGGGCGGCGTGCAGGGCTGCACCCACCTGCGCGAGCTGCTGTTCAACCTGGCCACCGCCGCCTTCCAGACCCGCTCGGCCTCCTTTGCCCCGCCGGCCGACGGCCGCCCGCCGCCGCACCTGGGCCAGTGCCTGGCCTGGGACTTCGACGGCCCGGTGGTGGAGAAGGTCTACCCGATGTTCGTCCGCTGGCGGCCGCCCACTGCGGCCTGACGCCTGTCTCGTGACAGCATGCCATGCATGCCGTGACGGGTATGGTTCGACCGGACCCCATAGCATCGCCCGCTTTCCAGCAGGGGAGAAGACGATGAACGAGGCGTTGATGGAGCCGGAGCGGAAGCCCTCTTTCGGTCAAGCCATCTTTCTGATGACCGGGCACATCCTGGGCAGTGCGGCCCTGTTCCTGGTGGTGGCCTGCGCAGCCTGGGGGCTGGGTCTGGCGGTGCATGTGCTCGATGCCAAGCATCCGTTTCCCGAGCGGGCACTGTCGCTCCTGCACAGTGTCGAGCTGTGGCTTCTCTACATTGACGTGGCGCTCAGCGGGGTAGTACTCTTGGTCGGCACCATTCGATTCCTGATGGACCTTGGAGGCAAGCGATGAGCAGATCACTCAGTTCCCTGAAGGAAGGCTTCCTCGGCAGCTTCCGTCTGGCCGCCGCGCTCTGCATGGCAGTCGTCGGTATCGCCTCGACCTTCGTCCATGCCGGTTCAGCGGCAGCGGTGGATGCTGCCCGCAGCCTCACCCACCGCTGATCTTTCTCAACCCACCAAGGCCGCGTAGGCCAGGGTGCGGAACAGCAGCCGGTACTCCTCGCGCTGGCCCGGGGCCTGGGCCAGGAAGATGCCCCAGGTGTCCTGCGCCGGATCGATGAAGAAGCTGGTGCCGCCGATGCCGCTCCAGTGGTTGGTGCCCACCGATCCGGGCATCAGGGCTTCGCCGGCCACCGTGCGCACCGCCATGGCCAGACCGAAGCCGTGGCCGGGCGGCAGCAAGGCATCGTTGGCTTCGGGTGCTATCGGGCCCAGGTGGTCGGCCATCGCGAACGTGAGTGTCTGCGACCCCAGCAGGCGCACGCCATCCAGCTCGCCGCCCTGCGCCAGGCATTGCAGAAAGCGGGCGTAGTCGCGCCCGGTGGACACCAGGCCGCCGCCGCCACTTTCCAGGGCTGGTGCAGTGCGCGGGTCGAACAGGCGCATGGTGATGCCGCCGTCCGGGTCCTGCGCAAAGGGCTCGGCAATGCGGCCGTGCTCCGGGGCGGGCGCGGCAAAGCCGGTGTCGTGCAGACCCAGCGGGTCGAACATCACCTGCTGCAGGTGCCGGCCCAGGGTCTGGCCGGTGACGGCCTCGATCACGCAGCCCAGCACGTCGGTGGCGCGGCTGTAGGCCCAGCGGCTGCCCGGCTGGCAGAACAGCGGAATGGCGGCCAGCGCCTCGGCAAACTCCGCGTTGCTGCGCTGGCGTGATCCGATGTTGGCCTCGGCATAGAGCCGCTGCACCCTGGAGGCACCCAGAAACTCGTACGTGAAGCCGGCGGTGTGGCGCAGCAGGTCTTGGACCGTGGGCGGGCGCACCGGGGGCTGCAGCTGCACGCCCTCGGCGGTTTCCAGCAGCACCGGCGTGTTCGCGAACGCGGGCAGGTGCTTCGCGATCGGGTCGGCCAGCGACAGCCGCCCCTGTTCCACCAGCATCAGCGCCGCCACCGACACCATGGGCTTGGTCATGGAGTAGATGCGGAACAGCGCATCGGGCCGCATGGCCGGGCCGCCCGGGGTCAGTCGGCCCACGGCCTGGTGCAGCACCACCCGGCCGCGCCGGCCCAGCAGCAGCACCGCGCCAGGAAGGCGCCCGCGCTCGACCTCGCGCTCGAACACCTGCACCAGGCGGCGGGTGCGTTCGGGGCAGAAGCCGACCGAGGCCGGGTCGGCGTGCGGCAGCTCCGGGGGTTGCGGGCCGGCCATGTCAGGCGCCGTAACGCTGGCTGGCCAGGGCGGCGCCCTTGGCCAGGGCTTCGAGCTTGGCCATGGCCACCTCGCGGCTCATGGGGGCCAGGCCGCAGTTGGTGCAGGCGATCAGGCGCTCGCGCGGCACGTACTTCAGGGCCAGGCCGATGGTGTCGGCGATCTGCTCCGGGGTCTCGATCTCGTTGCTGGCCACATCGATCACACCCACCATCACGTCCTTGCCCTGGAGCAGGGCCATCAGCTCGGGCGGCACATGCGAGTGGAAGCACTCCAGGCTGACCTGCTGGATGCTGCTGGCGGCCAGGGCCGGGAACACCTTCTCGTACTGGCGCCACTGGTCACCCAGCGTCTCTTTCCATTTCACGTTGGCCTCGATGCCGTAGCCATAGCAGATGTGCACGGCGGTGGTGCAGGTCAGGCCCTGGGCGGCACGCTCCAGCGCCTTCACGCCCCAGTCGGCGGCCTCGTCCATGTAGACGTTGAAGGCCGGTTCGTCGAACTGGATGATGTCCACGCCGTCGGCCTGCAGGGCCAGGGCTTCCTGGTTGAGCAGCTCGGCGAAGGCCATGGCCATCTTGACCTTGTCGCCATAGAAGCGGTCAGCCACGGTGTCGACGATGGTCATGGGGCCGGGCAGGGTGAACTTGAGCTTCTTCGTGGTGTGCTTGCGGGCCAGCTGGGCCTCGAAGGCGTGCACGCGGCCCTTCAGGCGCAGCGGTGCCACCACCTGCGGGACCATGGCGTCGTAGCGGTTGTTGCGGATGCCCATCTTGACCTTGTTCTCGAAGTCGATGCCCTCGACCTGCTCGACAAAGCCGTGCACGAAGTGCTGGCGGGCCTGCTCACCGTCGCCGATGACTTCCAGCCCGGCGTCCTCCTGGGCCTTGATCCACAGCAGGGTGGCGTCGGCCTTGGCCTGCAGCAGCTCGGGGCCCTGGGTCTTCCACTGGGGCCAGAGTTTTTCGGTCTCGGCGAGCCAGTGGGGTTTGGGCAGGCTGCCGGCAATCGCGGTACGGAACATGGGTGAGGTCTCCTCGTTGGGGGGGCGAAAAAGGGGTGAAGTGTCACGCAGAAGGCGTGCGCCGGATGGCGTTGGGGAAATACAGGGCGGTCAGGCTGGCGCTGTGCACCGGCGAAAAGCCTTCGGCCGTCACCGTGCCGCCGATGGCGTGGCGGCGCCAGTCCTGCACCCAGTGCAGGCTGTCGCACACCTCCACCAGGCCCACGGTCTCGCGGTCGCCGATCAGGATGCCGTGCACCCGCAGGCCCAGCCGGGCCTTGGCGTCGCGCAGCAGGGCCAGGGTGTGGTGGGTGACGCCGAACTCGCCGTCGCTGACGATGAGGATGTCGGCGTCTTCCCAGCCGGTGTCCTGCACCCGGTCGATGGCGACCTCGATGGGGGTCTGCACGTCGGTGCCGCCGTCGAAGCTCTGGCCCATCACGTCGAGCAGGCGCTCCAGCCCGTCGGGGCTCAGCGCCAGTTCGCGCTCCAGCAGTTCGTCGTGCCCGCCAAAGGCCAGCAGCCGGCAGCCGCGCCGGCCGGTCTGGGCGCTGCGCAGGGCCTGCAGCACGCAGGCCTTGGCCACGTTCTCGGGTGCACCACGCATGGAGCCCGAGGTGTCGAGGCAGACGATCATGGGCCCGCGCCCGGCCGGGGCCGGTTGCGGCCGCCGGGCCTGCGGCTCGGGCCGGGGCCGGGGGCGCTGGCTGGGGTGGGGTGCACGGTCGTCGTAGCTCTGCAGCTGCGCCTCGGCAAAGCGGGCCCGCCACAGCCGGCGCAGGGCGGGGTGGGTGAGGTTGAGGCTTTCGCTTCCGGTCATGCGGGCCAGGTCGCGGGCGCGGCGCACGCCGTCCACCGATTGCGGTTCGGGCCGGCGCTCCTGCTCGTCGGCCGGGTGGCGTGCCGCGCCGGTGTGTGGCAGCGGATCGGGCCGGGGCTGCTGCGCCGGGGGCTGGCGCGGCTCGGCGCTGCGGCGGCCCACGCCGTCGATGAAGGCGGCCAGGCGCGGCAGGCGCTGCAGCAGGGCACCGATGCGCTGCGCCTCGCGCCATTCGCGCCGGCTGAGCTGGCCCTGCAGCTCGTCCCAGCGCAGGTGCGCCAGATCGCCCAGCGACTGCAGCAGCGCCATCACCTCGTCCCAGCCCTTGCGCTGCAGGTCCCAGCTGTCGCGGAACTCGCCGGCCATGCGCTCGATGGCTTCGCTGCGCGAGACGCCGGGCGCCCGGTCGATCAGGCGGTCCAGGTGCCACAGCAGGCTCTGCATGACCTGCAGCGACAGCGGCTCGCTGCCCTGGGTGAGTTCGGTGAGGTCCAGTTCGGCCAGCAGCGGGCGCAGCGCCTGGGTGGCCTCGGGGTCGCCCAGATCGGCCTGCGCCGGGGGCAGGGCGCCGTCCAGCAGGGCCTGGCGCCAGCGGACCAGATCGGGCAGGCGTTGTTCGGGAGTGCCGCTGCTGCACACCACGGCCCAGCGCCACAGTTCGCGTGGCAGGGCATCGAGCCGGTGCCACGGCCGGTCGAATCGGGTCAGGCCACCGTCCATGCCACCGGGGCGGGTTGGGCGGGGGGCAGTGTGGCGTCCACCGGCAGCGCGGCAAAGCCGTCGCGGTGGGTCTGCAGGGCGGTGCGCAGGCCGTGCAGGCGCTGCAGGCGTTCGTGGTGCACGCTCTCGATCTGCGCGCGCCACGAGGGTGGCAGCCAGTCGTGCGCGGCGGCCGCACCCAGCACCTGATCGGCCGTGGCCTGCACCAGCGCAGTCAGCTCGCCGAGCTGGGCCAGCAGCTCCTCGCATTGCCGCGTGCGCGCCTCGATGTGCACCGGGCTGTAGCGCCGGTGGGCACGCTCGCTGGTGATGCGCACCAGTTCGCTCTGGCCGGCCTCGGGGCCGGCAATGGCCTTGGCCAGGGCCAGCTTGCCGGCGCTGTCGTCCTGGGCGTCGGCCGGGGCGCGGCGTTCGATGTCGAGCTGCTGCTCGAAGGCCAGCACCGCGCGCTCCAGCCCGTCCATGGGCAGCGGGCCGGCCTCGGCCACCCGGTGCAGGAAGAGTTCGGTCCAGCCCGGCACCTGGGCCGGTTCGTGGGCCAGCACAAATGGCAGCAGCCACAGGTCCCAGGCGCTCACCGTGGGGGCCTCGCGGCTGGCGGCCTGCACCCGCAGCAAGGCCACCAGCTGGCGCCAGCGCCGGTCGGACACCGGCTGCCCGGTGCGGGCCGCGTGTTCCCGCGCCAGGCGCAGCAGGGCGCGGACGTCATCACCCAGGGCCACGCCCGTGGCGGCCTGGCGCACGGCGTGCAGCTGGTCCAGCGACAGGCTGGCCGGGGGTGCGGCGGCGGTGTCGGCGTCCAGCAGGGCGTCGAAGTGCGCGTCGTCCACCGGCTGCACCGGCACGCGCAGCAGGAAGCGGTCGTGGAAGGCCAGCAGGCTGTCGTCCTGCGGCGGTTCGTTGGTGGCGCCCACCAGCGTGATCAGGGGCGCTGCGATGCGCTGGCTGCCGTTGTCGAACAGGCGTTCGTGCAGCAGGCCCAGCAGGGTGTTGAGGATGGCCGAATTGGCCTTGAAGACCTCGTCCAGAAAGGCCACCTCGGCATCGGGCAGGTAGCCCTCGGTCAGGCGCTCGTAGCGGTCGGCCTCCAGGGCCTTGAGGGAGAGCGGGCCGAACAGTTCTTCGGGCACCGAGAAGCGGGTGAGCAGGCGTTCAAAGTAGCGCGTGCCCGGCAGCAGCCGCTGCAGCCGCCGCGCGAGTTCGCTCTTGGCGGTGCCCGGCGGGCCGATGAGCAGCAGGTGCTCGCCAGCCAGGGCCGCCAGCAGCAGCGCCCGCGCCGCCACGTCGCGCTGCAGCAGACCGTGCTCCAGCACGGCCAGCGGTGCGGCCCAGCGGCGCTGCATGGTCACACGCGCTCGAAGATCGCGGCGATGCCCTGACCGCCGCCGATGCACATGGTCACCAGCGCATAGCGGCCGTTGATGCGCTGCAGCTCGTGCAGGGCCTTCACGGTGATCAGCGCGCCGGTGGCACCGATGGGATGGCCCAGCGAGATGCCCGAGCCGTTGGGGTTGACCTTGGCCGGGTCCAGGCCCAGGTCGCGGGTGACGGCGCAGGCCTGGGCGGCAAAGGCTTCGTTGGCCTCGATCACGTCCAGGTCGTTGACGGTCAGGCCGGCCTTCTGCAGCGCCAGCTTGGTGGCCGGCACCGGGCCGATGCCCATGTACTTGGGGTCCACGCCAGCGTGGGCGTAGGCCACCAGGCGGGCCAGGGGCTGGATGCCGCGGGCCTGGGCGGCACCGGCTTCCATCAGCACCACGGCGGCGGCTGCGTCGTTGATGCCCGAGGCGTTGCCGGCGGTGACGGTGCCGTTTTCCTTCAGGAACACCGGCTTGAGCTTGCCCAGGTCTTCCAGGGTGGCGTTGGGGCGGAAGTGCTCGTCGGTGTCATAGGCCACCTCGCCCTTGCGGCTCTTGAGCATGACCGGGACGATCTGGCCCTTGAAGCGGCCTTCCTCGGTGGCGCGCTGGGCGCGGTTGTGGCTCTCCACGGCCAGGCGGTCCTGGTCTTCGCGGGTGATGCCCCACTTGGCCGCGATGTTCTCGGCGGTCACACCCATGTGGATGGTGTGGAAGGGGTCGTGCAGGGCGCCGACCATCATGTCGACCAGGGTGGCGTCGCCCATGCGGGCGCCCCAGCGGGTGTTGAGGCTGGCAAACGGGGCGCGGCTCATGTTCTCGGCGCCGGCACCGATGGCGATGTCGGCGTCGCCCAGGGCGATGCTCTGCGCCGCCGACACGATGGCCTGCAGGCCCGAGCCGCACAGGCGGTTGACGTTGAAGGCCGGCGTGCCTTCGCCGCAGCCGCCGTGGATGGCGGCCACGCGCGAGAGGTACATGTCCTTGGGCTCGGTGTTCACCACATGGCCGAACACCACATGGCCCACGTCCTTGCCGTCCACGCCGGCGCGGGCCAGCGATTCGCGCACCACGTGGGCGCCGAGCTGGGTGGGGGGAACGTCCTTGAGGCTGCCGCCGAAGGTGCCGATGGCGGTGCGCACGGCGCTGGCGACAACGATGTCTCGGGTCATGGGGGGATCTCCGCTGAAAGCTGGGGTTGAGGGATACCCGCCATGGTACGCGGAGCGCCTCAGAAGGCCTGTCGCGCCAGCAGCCGCAGCCGCTCGGGCTGGCGGGGGTCGAAACGGGTCACGAACACCTCGCCGCTGGCCGGGAATTCGCCGGTCAGGGCGGTCATGTTGACCTGGTGGGTCACCAGCATCCAGTTGGCCGGCGCCTTGAGGCTGGCCACCGCCTGCAGCACGGCGCGGGTCTGGCTGGCCCGGTCGCCGACCTGGAAGAAGGAGTTGAGGGGCGACCACACGGTGTGGCGGCCGAAGGCGAGTTCGGCCGTGTCCACACAGCGGCACCAGGCGCTGCTGCGCACCTCGGCCAGTTCGACCCGCTCGGCGCGGAAGCGCTCGCCCAGGGCGCGCGCCTGGGCCCGGCCGGCCTCGCTCAGGTTGCGCTGGCTGCTGCAGTCGTCCAGCCGGAAACCGGGCGGGTCGCCCACGCCGGCCACGGTGACGGCATGGCGCATCAGCACCACGCAGCCGCCAGCGCGCAGCAGGTCCCAGAAGTTCGCGGCCGGCGTGGCATCGGTCTGGGCGTGCAGGGCCGTCGGCAGGGCCAGGGACAGGGCCGAGGTGGCCAGGAAGTCGCGTCGTTGCATGGGGGCTCCTTGGGGGTCAGGCGTCGCGCACGTCGGCCACCGGGTGCTGGCCGAAGTCGGGTCGGTCCAGCCAGGCCAGCACCCGGGCGGCGGCTGCGTCGGGTGGTGTGAGCTGGCCGCCGCGCTGCAGTTCCACGAAGCGGGCGCGGTCGGGGAAGGTGGCGGCATCGGCCCCGCGCAGGTGCACCTGCATGTCGGTGTCGATCACGCCGGGGGCCAGCGACACCAGCCGGGCGCCGTGCAGCTGCTGCGCCTGGTCGAGTGCGGCGCAGCGGGTGAAATGGTCCAGTCCGGCCTTGGCCGCGCAGTAGGGCGCCTGCGAGGCCATGGGGTAGCGGCCCAGGCCGGAGGAGATGTTGAGCACCTTTCGTGGCCCGCGCCAGCCCTGGTTCACCCAGCGCGCGGTGGCGGCCAGGAAGGCGCCGGTGAGCAGCATGGGCGCCTCCAGGCCCACCCGCAGGGCCTGGGCCACTTCGGTGGCGGGCACGGCTTCCAGCGGCGCCACGGCGGGAATGAGGCCGGCGTTGTTGATGAGGGTGGCGCTGTGCACCCGGGCCGGCACCTGGTCGGCCAGCCACTCGCCCAGGCGCCGGGCCACGGGTTCGGCCTCCGTCAGATCGACCGGCCACTGCAGCAGCGGCGCGCCCAGGGCATCGGCTTCGGCCTGGAGTTCGGCATTCGTCCGGCGCGACAGGCAGAGCAGCAGCCGGTCGGGCGACAGCAGCTGCCGCGCCATGGCCAGGCCCATGCCCCGCGAGGCGCCGGTGAGGAGGGTGATGTGCATGGCGAGGGGTCCGGGGCAGGTTCAGAACGGGCAGGGGCTGTGGAAGGTGAGCGTCTGGCCACCCACCGGGTGCGGCAGCGACAGCTCGCAGGCGTGCAGCAGCAGGCGGCCCGACCAGCCCTGCTGTTCGCTGGTGGCGTACAGCGGGTCGCCCACGATGGGGTGGCCGATGGCCTGCAGGTGCACCCGCAGCTGGTGGGTGCGGCCGGTGACGGGTTCGAGTTCTACACGGCTGGTGATGACCGGGCGGTGTGCCGGGGCATCGGGCTGCCAGGGTGGTGCGTCCAGCCGGTGCCAGCGCGTGAGGCTGGGCTTGCCGTGCTGGTGGTGCACGATGCTGCGCGGCCGGTTGAGCCAGTCGATCATGAGCGGCAGGTCGATCTCGCCCTGTGCATCGGCCAGCTCGCCCGCCACCACCGCCTGGTAGCGCTTGTGCACCCGGCGCTTTTCGAAGGCCATGCTCAGGGCCCGCTGCATGGCCAGTCCGCGTGCCATGACCAGCAGGCCCGAGGTGGCCATGTCCAGCCGGTGCACGATGAGCGCATCGGGCCACAGGGCCTGGGCGCGGGTGCTCAGGCAGTCCTGCTTGTCCGGGCCTCGCCCGGGCACGGCCAGCAGGCCGGCCGGCTTGTCCAGCACCAGCAGGTGCTCGTCGAGGTACAGCGGGGTCATGGACGGCCGGCGGCCAGGGTGGCGCGCAGGTCGGCAGCGTCGATGCGGCGGGCCGCACCGAAGCCGGCGATCTGCCGGCCTTGCAGCGGGTGCAGCAGCACGAAGCGGAAGTCGGGCAGCTCGGTCATGGCGGCGGCATCGGGAAAGCGCGCCAGGTAGTCCTGGCGGGCGGCGATCAGGGCGTCGCCGCTGGCGGTCTCGGCCTGCACCGACAGGCTCACGCGGTGCAGCGCGTGCACCGGTTCACCGTCCACCTCGCCGGCGTCGATCAGCACGGCGGCGCGCGGGTCGGCCTGCATCTGCGCGGTGTGGGGTGACAGCGCGCTGACGTGGATCACCAGGCACTGCAGCGCCGGGCTGACCGCATACGGCACCAGCGACACGGCCGGTGCACCGGTCTCGTCGCGTGTGGCCAGGGCGATGGTGCGGCGCTGCCAGAGCATCTGGCGCAGGGCATGGGTGAGCCGGGGTTCGTGGGTGGGTGCGTTCATGCATCGATGCTAAACCTCGGCCGGGGAGGGGCCGGCGACCTGCGGGGACAATACGCCCCATGCTGCTGCTGGCCCCCATGGAAGGATTGCTCGACGCCACCCTGCGCGATGTGCTCACGCGCCTGGGCGGCATGGACCGTTGCACCAGCGAGTTCATCCGCATCACCCACATGCTGCTGCCCGAGCGCTCGTTCACCCGCGTGGTGCCCGAGCTGCTGCAGGGCGGACGCACCCGGGCCGGCGTGCCGGTGCGCCCCCAGCTGCTGGGTTCCGACCCGGCCTGCATGGCCGACAACGCCGCCCGTCTGGCCACCTTCGATCCGCCCGGCATCGACCTGAACTTCGGCTGCCCGGCCAAGACGGTGAACAACAGCCGGGGCGGCGCCATCCTGCTGGATGAGCCCTGGCTGGTGCACCAGATCGTGCGTGCGGTGCGGCGTGCGGTGCCGGCCCACCTTCCGGTCTCGGCCAAGATGCGCCTGGGCTTCAACGACGATGCCCGCGCCGAGGACAACGCCCTGGCCATCACCGAGGCCGGGGCCAGCGAACTGGTGATCCATGCCCGCACCAAGGCCGACGGCTACCGCCCCCCGGCCTGGTGGGAGCGCATCGCCCAGGTGCGCGAGTCGCTGCCCGAGCAGCGCCCGGTGCTCATTGCCAACGGCGAGATCTGGAGCGTGGCCGACGCACAGCGCTGCCGGGCGGTCTCGGGCTGCGAGCACCTCATGATCGGACGCGGCCTGGTGGCCGACCCGGGCCTGGCCCGCGAGCTGGCCGGTGGTCCGCCGGCGGCCTGGGGCGAGATCGAGCCGCTGCTGCTGCCCTTCTGGGAGCAGGTGAGCGCCCGGGTGGAGCGGCGCCACCGGGCCGGGCGCCTGAAGCAGTGGCTGAACTACCTGCGCCGCCGGCATCCGGGGGCGCAGCAGGCGTTTGACGAGCTGCGGCTGTCCAACGATGCGGCCTTTGTGGAGGCCTGGCTGGCCGGGCGCGCCGCCTGCAGAAATGCGGCAACCGTGTTAACTTCTGCGCCCCTGTTGCCGACACCCGATCCCGTATGACTTCCCTGCCTTCCCGTCTGGACGCCCTGGGCAACGAGCGCCTGGCCGGCATGCGCCGAGGCCTCGAGAAAGAGAGCCTGCGTTCCCAGCCGGACGGCAAGCTGGCCCTGACCCCGCATCCGGTGGCGCTCGGCAGTGCGCTGACCCACCCGCACATCACCACCGACTACAGCGAATCGCAGCTCGAACTCATCACCGGGGTGCATGCCAGCGTCGAATCGACCCTGGCAGAACTCACCGAGGTGCACCAGTACACCGTGCGCACCCTGCGCAGCCAGGGCGGTGCGGCCGGCGAAGAAATGCTCTGGGCGTCCAGCATGCCCTGCGGCCTGCCCACCGACGAGACCATCCCGCTGGGCCGCTACGGCAGCAGCAACGTGGGCCGTGCCAAGAGCGTCTACCGCATGGGCCTGGGCCACCGCTACGGCCGGCGCATGCAGACCATCTCGGGCATCCACTACAACTGGTCGCTGCCCGGTGTGGACAACGATGGCTACTTTGCCCTCATCCGCAACTTCCGCCGCCACGCCTTCCTGCTGCTCACGCTGTTCGGCGCCTCGCCCGCGGTGTGCTCCAGCTTCGTGGAGGGCCGCCAGCACGAACTGCAGCCCGTGGGCAGCTGCGGCACCCTGCACATGCCCCACGGCACCTCGCTGCGCATGGGCCGCCTGGGCTACCAGAGCGAGGCCCAGGCCACGCTGGCGGTGAGCTACAACGGCCTGGAGGGTTATGCCGCCTCGCTGCACGACGCGCTCACCCGCCCCTGGCCGGCCTACGAGGCCGTGGGCATCCGCAACCCGGGCGGCGACTACAACCAGCTCGCCACCACGCTGCTGCAGATCGAGAACGAGTTCTACGGCACCATCCGCCCCAAGCGGGTCATCTTCCCCGGCGAGCGTCCGCTGCACGCGCTGCGGGAACGCGGTGTGGAATACATCGAGGTGCGCCTGCTCGACCTCAACCCCTTCGAGCCCATCGGCATCTCGGCCAGCACGCTGCGTTTCATCGACGTGTTCCTGCTGCACTGCCTGCTGTCCGACAGCCCGCCGGACACACCGGCCGAGATCCGCGAGCTGGCCCACAACCAGCACCTCACGGCGGCCCGGGGCCGCGAGCCCGGCCTGCAGCTCATGCGCGGCGGGCAGCCGGTGGCGCTGGTGGACTGGGGCACCGAGATCATCGACCAGCTCATGCCGCTGGCCGAGCGGCTGGATGCCCTGCACGGCGGCCCCGAGCATGTGATGGCGGTGTCGCAGGCCCGCGAGGCCCTGCATGCCCCCGAGACCCTGCCCTCGGCCCGCGTGTTGCGCGCCATGGCCCAGCAGCACGACAACTCCTTCATCGGTTTCGTGCGGGCGCAATCGGCCGAGATCCACCGCCAGCTGCTGGCCCTGCCCTGGAGCACCAAGCAGCAGGCCCGGTTCGAAGCCATGGCGGCGCAGTCGGTGCTGGACCAGCGCGCCATCGAGGCGGCCGACTCGCTGCCGTTCGAGATCTACCGCCAGGAATACGTGTCGCCGCAGCGGCTGGGCCGTCCGCGTCAGGCAGCCTCCGAGGCCCTGCCCATTCCTTGAGCAACCCAGAAAAGGTCCTTGTGCCACAGGCACTTGCCGCACCCGTACACGGCTGACCCGGACTTGTCCACACCCTTGTCCCCATTTTCCGGGGACAACTGTGCAGCCGGGTCGATCAGGCCTCGCCGCCGAAGCGCTTGATCAGGTTGGCGATGTACTTGTCGACCAGCTTCTCGAACTCGGCCTCCACCACCGGGGCCACCACCATCTTCATCAGGCCGGGCAGCGGCACGTCCACCGTGCCTTCGATGGCGAGTTCGAGCGAGGTGGTCTTGCCCTCGCCGGTGATCTTCCAGTGGCCGCCCACCAGGGCGTTGCCTTCGCCCTTGACCGGCGTCCACTTGACGGTGCCGGTGCCCTTGGCGGCGTCGAACTTGCTGGTGTACTTGCTGGCATACACCGTCTGGATGTTGACCTGGGCCGTGCCCACCTTTTCCATTTCCCAGCGGTAGACGCCGCCACCCAGGTCCACCAGCTGCTCCACCTTGGGGAAGTGGCTGACCGATTCCGGCACGTCGGACAGCACCGCAAACACATCGGCCGCCGCGGACTTGACGGCGAACTCGTAACCCAGATCGATCTTGACGGTGATGCTCATGTGGCTCTCGGCTGAAGGGATGCGGACCATTCTAGGCAGCGCCCCCGGCCCCGGCGCTCGGGGCTTACACCAAGGCGGGCAGGGCACAATCCCGGCTCCGCCAACACGAACAAGTCCATGAGCATCCAGTGGTTCCCCGGTCACATGCACCTCACCCGCAAGGCCATTGCCGAGCGGGTCAAGGCCATCGACGTGGTGATCGAGATGCTCGATGCGCGCCTGCCGGGGTCGAGCGCCAACCCGCTGCTGGCCGAACTCACCGGCCACAAGCCCACGCTGAAGGTGCTCAACAAGCAGGACATGGCCGACCCGGCGCGCACCGAGCAGTGGCTGGCCCACTACCGCGCCCAGCCCGGCACCCGGGCCATTCCGCTGGATGCCAGCCACACCTCGCCGGCCCGCGCCCTGGTGGCCGAGTGCCGCGAGCTCGCCCCGCTGCGCGGCGGCATGGTCAAGCCGCTGCGGGTGCTGATCTGCGGCATTCCCAACGTGGGCAAGAGCACGCTCATCAACACCCTCATGGGCAAGCGCGCGGCCAAGACGGGTGACGAAGCCGGCGTGACCCGCAACGAGCAGCGGGTGGCCCTGGCCGACGACTGCTACCTGTTCGACACGCCCGGCGTGCTGTGGCCGCGCATCGTGGTGCCCGAGAGCGGCACCCTGCTGGCCGCCAGCGGCGCGGTGGGCCGCAACGCCTACGACGACGAGACCGTGGCGCTGGACCTGCTCGATCTGCTCAAGGTGGACTACCCGGCCCTGCTGGAGGAGCGTTACCGCTTCGGCCTGGATCCGGCGGCGCTGGCGCAGGCCCATGCGGATGCGCTGATGGAATCCATCGGCCGCCAGCGCGGCGCCCTGGTGGCCGGCGGCAAGGTCAACCTGACCAAGGCCGCGGAGCTGGTGATCGCCGATTTCCGGCAGGGGCACATGGGGCGCATCACCCTGGAAACGCCGCCGCAGTTTTTGCGCTGGCTGGCCGCCGGTGAAGCGGCCGATGCGGAGCGCCAGAAGCAGCGACCGGACCGGCCCAAGGCCCGGCCGGCCCGCCGCCGCTGAACGTTCACTTCACCGTGATGGTGATGCGCTCGCTGCTCACCACCGGGTGGTGGGGAATGTGGTTCTGGTCGGCCAGCACCAGCTGCAGGGTGTGCACGCCCGGCGCCAGGTTGACCGTGGTCTCGGTCTGACCCAGACCGAAGTGGCGGAAGTTGTCGTTGGCCGGCAGCGGGGCGTTGGCGTCCCAAGCGGCCACGTCCACCAGCAGGTGGTGGTGGCCGGTGCCGGCTTTTTCCAGGCCGGCCGGTGCCACGCCCATGCCGGAGAGGCCGAACACCACCTTCACCGGATTGCTCACCGTCATGCCGTTGCGCAGGTTCAGAAAGTAGACCCGGGCGCCAGGCGCGGAAGCCACCTTCTGGTAGCCGCTGCTCAGCTGGGGTGTGCTGGCCGTGACCTGGGGCGGCGCCGTGGGCGGTGCCTTCATGGCCTGCATCATGGCCATGTGTTCGGCGTGCATGGCGGCGTGGGCCGGATCGTTGTGCATGGCCTGCATGCCGCCGTGGTTCGGTGCGGCGCAGCCGGCCAGCAGGGCGCTGCCGAGGGCGCCGCCGAGGGCGATCAGGGAGAGGTGTTTCATGGAGCGTCTCCTGGGTGGTGGTGACGCGCCAGCATACGCCGCTGCACCATCCCCCGTGCCTTCATCGGCTGAAGATGGCGTGGGCGATCAGCCCGGTGGCCACCGCCACCAGCAGGAACTCGCCGTCCACCTGCACCCACTGATGGCCGCGCGGCGGGGCATACAGATGCCGGTGGTGGCGGTGGTCGATCACCACATGGCGCTGCTGCACCACATGGCGCGGCAGGTACTGGCCCTTGTGCCAGCGCGGCCCGCCCCGGTAGGCGCGCGGGCCGCCGTGGTAGTGGTGGTGTTGCTGGACGATGCGCACATCGGGCCGGTGGTCATGGCGATGGTCGCGCCGGTCATCCCAGCGGTCGTGGCGTTGCTCGTAGCGGTGGTCCCGGCCGTGGCCGCGACGGTCGTCGTCGGCCAGGGCCAGCGTGCCCATGCCGAGCGTGCTGGCAGCGATCACCGAGGTCATGAGTTGGCGAAGGGTCATGGCGGGTCTCCTGTGGATTGCGGAGCCTTCATGCTCGCTGCGCCATGTGAATGCCCTGTCAATGCCGTGCGCCGGCACCGCAAAGACCGGCGGCGGTCTGTTACCCGGCCGCGGTGCGGTGCCGCCAGACCAGCAGCAGGTTGTTGGCCGGCATGCCGATGCGCTGCGCCAGCACCAGCCCGGCGGCCTCGGCCTGCGCCTGCACCTCGTGCAGCCAGCGCAGGCCCCAGGCGGGATCGCGTTCGCGCAGGCTCTGGTCGAAGGCCAGGTTGCCGGGCGAGGTGTCCACCCCGCGCTCCAGGTAGGGGCCGTAGGTGATCAGTGGCCCGGTCGGGCGCAGCACGCGGGCGCTGCCCCGCATCAGGCCGGCACACACCGGCCAGGGCGCGATGTGCAGCAGGTTGGCGCAGTACACCGCATCGAAGCAGGCGGTCCAGTCCGGCCGGGGCGGGCCGGGCCAAGGGGTGGCGGTCACGTCCAGCGGCAATGGCGGGAGCACCGAGGGCAGGTGGGCCGTGCGTGCCGCGATGGCGGGCAGGGTCTGGGCCAGGTGTTCGGTGGGTTGCCAGGTCCAGCCGGGCAGGGCCGGGGCCATGTGTTCGGCGTGCTGTCCGGTGCCCGATGCCAGCTCCAGCAGGGCGCCGCTGGCGGGCAGCAGGCGCTGGAGCTGTTCCAGGATGGGTTGTCGGTTGCGGTCGGCGGCGGGGCTGAAGGGCAGGGTTTCCGGCATGCCCCGATTCTGGCGAGAATGCGCGCCATGGATACCCCCCGCCGCCTGCTTCGCCTGACTTCGGTGATCGGCCTGCTGGCCCTGCTGCAGGGCTGCGCCATGAGCTGGATCCGCCATGCCGCCCCGCAGGACGCCTCCACGCCCGAGTTCACCGTGGTGGCCGGGCGCATGAACTACATCGTCGATGGCCAGTTGATGGCGCCCTACGGCAGTGCCCCGCGCTGGGGCGCGCCCAACCTGATCGCGCTGCGCATGGAAGACGGCAACCCCTATGTGTTTCCGCAGGTCGACGAGGCCACGGGCGCGTTCCGGCTCAAGGTGCCGCCGGGTGCCTATGTGGTGAGCCAGATCGGTCCGCCCATACAGCCCGATCGGCACACCACCTGGCCGCGCCTGGTGCTGTGCGTGCCGACCACCCAGGGCGAGGTGCTGAACGTGGGCCATCTGCAGCTGCAGGGCACCCGCTACCGCGAGACCTACACCCTGAGCACCGGCAGCGAGCAGGTCTCGCAAGGGGTGCGTTACCGGTTCGCGGTGGTGGACGAGGGCGGCCCCGGGCGCCGGTCGCTGTTCCGCGAGGTGCCCGATCTGCCCATCGGCCAGCGGCTGCAGGAGCGCTGGCAGCAGGACAAGGCCGGCCTCATCCGGCAGGTCTGCGGCTAGATCGGCGTCGACCGGGCCAGCAGCCGCTCGCGCACCGTGGTAGGCACGGCCTGCAGCGACACCAGGTCCACCCGCACCCCCAGCAGGCCTTCCAGGGCCTCGCGCAGCGGCGAGGGATCGAACGCCGCGTCGCCGGCCTGGGCCAGCAGATCGATCTCCGTGCCGGGGCTGTCCTCGCCCCGCACCACCGAACCGAACACCCACAAGCCCTCCACCCCGTGTTGCCGGGCCAGCGCCTGCACCTGCGGTCGCAGCCGGTTCAGGGTGGCGGAGGGGCGTTCGGGCGCGGCAGATGGAGGGATCTCGGACAGCGACATGGACATCTCCGATCGGAGGGACATAAGTCTTGATGCAATCATCATTTTTTGATGAATGATCGATTCATTACCCCTTGGGGTAGGGGTTGATCCGCCGAGCGGCGGCCGCCCCGTACCATCCCCGCCCATGACCCATGCCGTTGCCCGCCTGCGCCAGACCCGTCTGGCCGCCAGCACCAAGCCCTTCAATGCCCGCGGCTCCAGCCTGGTGCGCTGCGATGGCTGCCGCCTGCCGGCCAGCCACTGCGTGTGCGCATGGCGCCCCACCGTGCCCACCCGCGCCGGCATGTGCCTGCTCATGGGCGACATCGAATCGCTCAAGCCCAGCAACACCGGCTGGCTGATCGCCGATGTGGTGCCCGACACCTTTGCCTTCGGCTGGTCGCGCACCCAGCCCGACCCCGGTTTCGTGGCCCTGCTGGCCGACCCGGCCTGGCAACCCGTGGTGGTGTTCCCGGGCGATCTGGTGGAGCCGGAGCGGGTGGTGAGCGACCTGTCGGGCCTGAGCTGCGCCGCCCCGGGTGCCGCTGCCTCAGGCGCTGTGGTGCCCGGCCCGCGCCCGCTGTTCGTGCTGCTGGACGGCACCTGGACCGAGGCCCGCAAGATGTTCCGCAAGAGCCCGCATCTGCAAGCCCTGCCGGTGCTCAGCCTCGACCCCGGCCATGCGTCCACCTACCGGCTGCGGCGCTCGCAGTTCGACCACCATTTCTGCACCGCCGAGGTGGCCGCCATGTGCCTGCACATGGCCGGTGACGAAGCGGCGGCCGCTGCGCTGTCGGCCTGGCTGCACGTGTTCAGCCACCACTACCTGCGCTGCCGCCAGAACCAGCCGCCGGACACCGGCAGCGAAGCCCACGCCCAGCTGGGTCATGCCGCCTGATCAGCCCACCGTCCTGCTCACCGGCTTCGACCCGTTTGCCGGTGCCACGCGCAACCCCAGCCGGGAGGCCGTTCAGGCCCTGCACGGCAGGGTGCTGGCGGGCCACCGGGTGCAGGCACTGGAACTGCCCACCGTGTTCGGAGCCGCCTGGGACACCCTGCAGACCGCCCTGGCGACCCACCGGCCTGCGCTGGTGGTGTGCGTGGGCCAGGCCGGCGGCCGCAGCGGTTTTCACATCGAGCGCGTGGCCATCAACGTGGACGACGCCACCCTGCCCGACAACGCCGGCCAGCAGCCCCACAACCGCCCGGTGCTGCCTGGCGCACCCGCGGCCTACTTCAGCAGCCTGCCGCTGCATGCCGTGGTGGACGGCCTGCGCGCCCAAGGCCTGCCGGCCGAGGTGTCCAACAGCGCCGGCACCTTTGTGTGCAACCACGTGTTCTACTGCCTCATGCACGCCCTGGCCACCGAGCCATACATGCAGGGCACGCGCGGCGGCTTCGTGCACGTGCCGTGGCTGCCGGAGCAAGGGAGTCCGGGCATGGCGCTGGCGGATGTGGTGAGGGGGCTGCAAGTGGTGGTGGAAGTCAGCCTGGAGGGCTGAACCATCAGGGGTTGATTCCAATTAAAGGTCTATGTGACCGTGAGTCGCATCAAGACCCATCCGGCAAAGCCCACGTTCGGACCGACCTTGGCACCCAAGCCAAATTCATCGGAAGGTCTTCAGGTGTACGCGCATACACCTTGCAAGTTCAGCTGTTGCCCAAGGTCGCAACGATCAACCCAGCTCGTGCAGCAGCTGTTCAACGGCGCGCATCAAGCCGGGCAAGGCGGTCTGGGTGATGTTCCAGACGGTCTCCGGATTGATCGTGGCGTAGCCGTGAATCAACTGGTTGCGGAAGGCCACGATCTGCGGCACGTCGGGTATCCGCGCAGCAGTGAAGGCATCCACCTTGGCCAGCTGGTTGAGCGCTTCGCCGATGACCTCGAACTTGCGTTCGACCGCAGCCCGAACCAGCTCGCTGCCGACATAGGCCTGAACATCCATGCCGGCCGTGAACGACTGGATGGCCGACGCAGCCTCGCGAACATCCCACAAGAACGCACGCGGATCACGCTGCATACACGGGCTCGCGATGGCGGTTGATGCTGGCCAGCACATAGGGGTTGCGGACCGCACCGGGCTCGACAAGGTCAACATGGCGGCCCAGCAGCTGTTCCAGCTCGGCCTTGGCGCCGTAGAAGCTGCGCAGATCGGGCTGAGCATCGGCCGCAAACTCCACCAGAAAGTCGGCATCACTCGACTCGGGTGCAAAGTCATTTCCACGCGCCGCTGATCCGAACACCTCCAGCCGGCGGATGCCGTAGCGCTGGCAGATGGCCGCTATGGATGTGCGGTGTCGGGCGATGGCGGGGTGCATGGGCGGGAGTGTACTGATGGGCCACCGGGACGGGGAGGGCAATCGGTTGTGATGAATATTCCCAGGCTCTGATTTCGCGGTAACAGTCACTTCCCCCACGAATCCTTCAACCCCGTCACCCGGTTGAACACCACCTTCCCCCCCACCCCGTGGTCCACCCGGTCGGCCACGAAGTAGCCGTGGCGCTCGAACTGGAACTTCTGGTCTGGCTTCGCGGCGGCCAGTGACGGTTCCACGTAGGCGGTCACCACCTTCAGGCTGTCGGGGTTGAGGGCGTCCAGGAAGTTCTTGCCGCCGGCATCGGGTTGCGGGTCGGTGAACAGGCGGTCGTAGAGGCGCACTTCGGCGCTCACGCCGTCGGCCACGCCGACCCAGGTGATGGCGGCCTTGGCTTTGACGCTGTCGGCGCCGGGGGTGCCGCTCTTGGTGCCGGGGATGACCTTGGCGTGCACTTCGGTCACCTTGCCTTGCGCATCCTTGGCGCAGCCGGTGCATTCGATGACGTAGCCGCCTTTGAGGCGCACCACGTTGCCGGGGAACAGGCGCTTGTAGCCCTTGGGAGGCACTTCTTCAAAGTCCTCGCGCTCGATCCACACGGCCTGGCCGATCTGGAACACGCGGTCGGGCGGCGGGGTCTGGCCTTCAGCTATCGCCGAGTGGGGCAGGGCCGGCTGGGTGCAGGGCTCGGTGTAGGTGTCGGACCCGAACACCTCGGCCCAGTTGGTCAGCACCAGCTTGACGGGGTCGAGCACGGCCATGCCACGGTGGGCCTTGTTCTCCAGGTCTTCGCGCAGGCAGCCGTCCAGGGTGCTGTAGTCGATCCAGCTGTCGCTCTTGGTCACGCCGATGCGTTCGGCAAACAGCTGGATGGCCTCGGGCGTGTAGCCGCGCCGGCGCAGGCCCACGATGGTGGGCATGCGCGGGTCGTCCCAGCCGCTCACCTTGTTCTCGTTCACCAGCTGGGCCAGCTTGCGTTTGCTGGTGATCACATAGGTGAGGTTGAGCCGCGCAAATTCGTACTGGCGCGGGGGCGGGGCCTGCAGCAGGCCGCATTCGGTCAGGCGCTCCAGCAGCCAGTCGTAGAACGGGCGCTGGTCTTCAAACTCCAGCGTGCAGATGCTGTGGGTGATCTGTTCCAGCGCGTCCTCGATGGGGTGCGCAAAGGTGTACATGGGGTAGATGCACCAGGCATCGCCCGTGTTGTGGTGGGTGGCGCGGCGGATGCGGTAGATGGCCGGGTCGCGCAGGTTGATGTTGGGCGACTGCATGCTGATCTTCGCGCGCAGCACGGCGGCGCCGTCGGCCAGCTGGCCGTCCCGCATCTCGCGGAAGCGGGCCAGGTTCTCTTCGGGCGTGCGGCTGCGGAAGGGGCTGTCCACACCCGGCTTGTTGAAGTCGCCGCGGTGGATGCGCATCTCCTCGGCCGTCTGTTCGTCCACGTAGGCGTGGCCGGCGTTGATGAGGGCTTCTGCCGCGCGGTACATGAAGTCGAAGTAGTTCGACGCGTAGTACAGGTGATCCTCGGTCTTGCCGTTGAAGCGGCTCTGCCAGCCAAAGCCCAGCCACTGCACGGCGTCCAGGATGGAGTCGACGTATTCCTGCTCTTCCTTCTCGGGGTTGGTGTCGTCGAAGCGCATGTGGCACACGCCGCCGTAGTCGCGCGCCAGGCCGAAGTTCAGGCAGATGCTCTTGGCATGGCCCACGTGCAGGTAGCCGTTGGGTTCGGGGGGGAAGCGGGTGCGGATCTTCGCCGGGTCGGGCACGCCGGCAGCGTGGTGGGCGGCGTCGCCGGGCGTGCCGCCCCAGCGGCGGGTGGCGTAGGTGCCCTGGTCCAGATCCTTCTCGATGATCTGGCGCAGGAAGTTGCTGACCTTGTGTTCGCCCTCAGGGCTGGCGGGGGTGTTGTTCGGGTGCGGGGTGGAGCTCATCCGGCCATTCTAGGCACCCGCATGGCCCCCCGTTGCCGCGCTCAGATGCTGCCCAGGGTGATGAGCTGCAGCACATCGGGCTGCAGCAGTTCTTCCAGCGCCGGGTCGGGGCGGTTGATCCAGGCCACGGCCAGCACCAGGCCCAGGGCCAGGGCGGCCAGTCCCCAGCGCTGGCGGCGCGTGCGGCGTGCCGCCTCGGTGCCGGTCGGGCCCCCGGCGCTGGCGGTCTGCCAGGCCAGCTGGGCCGCATGGCGTTGCGCCCACTGCGCCATCACGCGGTCCTGCAGGGCCTGGGTGGCGGCGGCGTCCGGTGGCGGGCTGTGCTGCAGGCTGGCCTGCAGCCGGCGCTGCAGTTCGGTATCGGACGGGTTCATGCGGTGCCTCCGGGCGTGAGGGCGCTGCGCAGCTGCCGCTTGGCCCGGTGCAGCAGCTGGTGGGCGGCGTTGGCGTCGATGCCCAGGGCCTGGCCGATGGCGGCAGCATCGGCGTCGGCATAGGCCCACAGCGCCAGGGCCAGGCGCTGCCGCGGGGGCAGCCCGGTCAGGGCGGTGTGCAGCTGGTGGTGCTGGCGGGCGGCGTCCAGCGGGTCGGATGTGGCGCTGTCGGCGGCGGGCGGCTGCTGGTCCTGCAGGGCCAGCAGCTCGTCGGGGTCGGTGGCCCATTCGCGGCGGCGGGCCAGCTGGCTGCGGCAGCGGTTGAGCACGATGGTGTGGAAGTAGGTGCCGATCTGCGCCGATTGCTGGTCGTCGGGCCGGGCGCTCCACAGGCGCAGAAAGCTGTCCTGCACCACGTCCTCGGCGTCTTCGTGCCGGCCCAGCACCTGCCGGGCCAGCGCCAGGGCCGGCGGCGTGAGACGGGCCACCAGGGCGCGCGCGCTGGCCGGGTCGCCGCCGGTGGCGGCACGCCATTCGGCCCAGCCGTCCCCGGCCGGGGCCAGGGCGCGGCGGGCGCGCTGCAGCAGGCCCGCCATGGCGGTCAGCAGGCTGTCCGGGTGCAGGGATGGCGCCAGAGGGGAGGCGGGCGGATGTGCGGTGGCGGTGTTCATCGCAGTGGCAGTTTCTCGCGCAGGGCGGCGCGTTCCTCGGGGCTCATTGTCTCCAGCAAGGCGCGGCGCTGGCGCAGCAGTTCGCGCCGCTCCGCCGGGCTCATGGACTGGATCTGTTCCCGGCGCTGTGCCGCCAGTGCCTGGCGCTGCTCGGGGCTGAGCTGTTGCCACTGCGCGCGCGCATCGCCGATCAGGGCCTGGCGCTGCTGTGGGCTGAGGTCCTGCAGCCGCTGGCGCAGTTCGCGCCGAAAGGCCTGGCGCTGCTCGGGGCTGGCGTTCTGCAGCTGGCGGCGCAGGGCTTCGCGCTGGTGGGCCTGCTCCGCCGGGTTCAGGCGCGACCAGGCCTGCGGGTCGGGCACGGCCGGGGCCTGGGCGCGGGCCGGAGCGGGCAGGCTGGCGGTGAAGACCGCTGCGACCAGCAGCGCGGCAACCGACCCGTGCCGGGCCGTGGAGGGTGATGGGGGGCGGATCGCAAGCAGCATGGCGCTGAAACCCGCTTCGAGGCGCGTTCTTACGCACCGGTCGGCAAAACCCGGCCGCTGGCCGGGGCATGGGAAACCACGGCGTAAGCGACGACCGCGTGCGGCGGTTTCAGTGCCAGCCCCGACCACGGGGTGCGCACCGGGATGGTCCCGGTGCCGCGTCTGACCAGGAGTCCCCATGAATCCCGAATCGATGTTTCGCCGAGCTGCCCCGATGGCCATGTTCCTGGCGCTGGCCGCCCTGACCGCGCAGGCCCAGGCCCAAGGCCACTGGCAGGATGCCCAGGCCGACCGGGTGGATGCCCGGCAGGACCACCAGGCCGACCGCATTCGCCAGGGCGTGGCGTCGGGCGAGCTGACCCGGCCCGAGACCGCCCGGCTGGTGGAGCAGCAGCGCCACATCCGTCGCCTGGAGCGGCGCACCGAGGCCGACGGCCAGGTGACCGCCCGCGAAGCGGCCCGGGTGGAAGCCGCACAAGACCGCGCCAGCCGCCGCATCCACCACGCGAAGCACGACGGCCAGGCCCGGCCCCGCGCGCGCTGAGTCGGCTCAGGGCGCCGGGCCGTCGTCCCGCTGCCAGCCACCGTCGCCCGGACGGTGCTGCTGGCGCGCCAGATCGGCCTGCATCTGGCGCTCGAACTGCTCGCGGGCCTCGCGCACCCGGCGGATCAGGTCGTCCTGGTTGTGACGATCGGCCCGCGCGGTGCGCAGGAAGCCCTCTGAATAACGCCGGAAGTCGTCGGCCAGCGTGCGGGCGTGGAAGGGCTCGAAGTCCAGCGCCTCCAGCACCGCGCGGCCGCTGCGCAGCGAGCTCTCGAACAGTTCGCGCTGCACATGGTGCACGCCGTCTTCCATCAGGTCCATGGCATGCACCGCGTCGCGCGCCCGGGCCACGATGCGCAGCGCTGGCCAATGCTCGCGCACCAGGGCCACCACCCGGCTGGCCTGCTGCGGGTCGTCGATGGCCACCACCATCACCCGGGCCTGTCCGGCCCCGGCAGCGGCCAGCAGGTCGGCTTCGGTGGCATCGCCGAAATGCACCGCAAAACCGGCGCGCCGGGCGCTGTCCACGGTGTCGGCGTCGTGGTCGATCACGGTGGGCCGGATGCCGGTGGCCAGCAGCAGGCGGGCCACGATCTGCCCGTAGCGGCCAAAGCCGGCCAGCAGCACCGGGGCATGCTCGGGCTCGATGGCATCGGTCGGACGGGCCGGGGTGTCGTCGGTCGCCAGCCAACGGTCGTGCACCATGAGCAGCAGCGGCGTGGTGGCCATGGACAAGGCGGCGATCAGGGTGAGCAGGGCGGCGGTGTCGGCCGGCAGCGCACCGCTGAGCTGCCCTGCCGCCAGCACCACGAAGGCAAATTCACCCACCTGCGACAGCAGCACCGCCAGCAGGGTGCGCTGCCGGGGGTGCAGCCCGATGAAGCGACCCAGCAGCCACAGGCCCACCGCCTTGAGCGCCACCACCAGCAGCAGGCCCAGCAGCACCTGCAGCGGCTGGCTGGCCAGCAGGCCCAGCTGCATGCCCAGGCCCACCGCCATGAAGAACAGCCCCAGCAGCAGGCCCTTGAAGGGCAGCAGGTCGCTCTCCAGTGCATGGCGGTAGGGTGATCCGGCCAGCAGCACGCCGGCCAGGAAGGCGCCCAGCCCCATCGACAGGCCCACCGCCTGCATCAGGGCGGCCACGCCCAGCACCAGCAGCAGGGCCAGGGCGGTGAACAGTTCGCGCACCGGCAGCGTCGCCACGAAGCGCATGGCCGGGTAGGCGGCATACCGGCCCAGCAGCACCACCGCCACCACGGCGCCGGCCTGCAGGCCGAGCTGGGTCAGGCCACCGCCGGCCGCGCCGTGCCCGCCGGCGCCCGCTGCGGCAGCGCTGCCCAGGGCGGCAGCCAGGCCCAGCAGCGGTATGGCCGCGATGTCCTGGAACAGCAGCATCGAGAACCCGTGGCGGCCCACCGGCAGGGCCATCAGGTGGCGTTCCTGCAGCAGACCCACCACGATGGCGGTGCTGGACAGCGCCAGCGCGCTGGCCGCCACCAGCGCGGCCTGCCAGCTCCAGCCCAGCAGCAGTCCCAGGGGCATCAGCAGGGCGGTGCACACCACCATCTGTGCCGTGCCGCCGCCGAACACGGCACGTCGCATGGCCCACAGGCGCTGGGGCTCCAGCTCCAGGCCGATGACGAAGAGCATCAGCACCACGCCCAGTTCGGAGGTGTGCAGCAAGGCCGCCGGGTCCGACACCAGGCCCAGCCCCAGCGGGCCGATGGCCACGCCTGCCACCAGGTAGCCCAGCACCGATCCCAGGCCCAGGCGCACCGCCAGCGGCACGAACACCAGCGCCACCGCCAGGAAGACGATGGCCTGGTTCATGCGGCCCGCTCCAGGGAGGCCAGCAGCGCATCGGCCTGCTGCCGCAGATCGCTGGCGGCCTGCGCTCGCGCTTCATGGGGGAGCCGGTGGCCGCCGTGCAGCACGAAGGGCGGCGCCCAGTGCATGCCGCAGAAGCGGGCGGTCTGTTCGATGGCGGGGATGTAGTCGGCCAGGGGCCGGCCATGTTCGCCGCCCGGGCCGTACATGGCGGGCGTGCCGCCGGCACTGGCCACCCACCAGGCGGTCTTGCCGGCCAGGGCGCGCGTGGCGGGGCCGGGTTCGTGCCCGGTGTGGGCATGGCCGTAGGCCCAGCCGTGGGTGAGCACGGTGTCGAACCAGTGCTTGAGCAGCCCCGGCACGCTGTACCAGTACACCGGGCACAACCAGACGATCAGGTCGGCCTCGCGCAGGGCCTGCTGTTCGGCCGCCACGTCGATGTCGAAATCGGGGTAGCGGTCGTACAGCGAATGCACCGCCACGTCCGGCAGGTCGGTCAGCGCCTGCAGCAGGCCCCGCGTGGCCACCGAGCGGGCCGGGCGGGGATGGGCATGGACGATCAGGGTGCGGGGCATGGTCGGTGACGATAGCACCGAGCCCGCCCCGCCGGTGCGCCTTACCAGGTCGGCCGGATGCGGTAGACGGCGGTGGTGCCGCTGGACTCGTGTCCCACCACCAGCAGCGGCTCGCCGGTGGGCGAATCGTCGGCCGCAATGTAGGTCAGGCCCTCCGGACCCCGGTCGCCGCCGGTGCCATTGCGGGTGTTGAGGTAGCTCACCTGGCGCGGCTTGTTCGGCTCGCTCACGTCGTACACCGCCACGCCACCCACGCGCTCCAGACCGATGAAGGCAAAAGTCCTGGGGCCGAAGCGGGCCACGGTCACGCCTTCGGGTTCCGGGCCTTTGCTGGCGCTGCGGCTCTCCAGCGTGTTGTTGTCGTTGCTGGCATTGAAGGCCACGTTGGGCAGGCTGGTGGTCAGGCGCTCGAAGTCTTCGCCCGAGTCGGCCACGCGCTGCACGTCGCTGCTCCAGATGCTGAAGGAGCGGCCACCGAAGCTGTAGAGCTCGGTGCACAGGCCCTGGGCGTTCTTGCCGGTGCTGCCGCCGTTGGGGCTGGTGGTGATGCGCAGGCGGCCGAGGCTGGCGTCCTTGATCAGGTTGGCGGCGTCGCTGAACACGGTCGGGTCCAGGCCGGCAGCGCAGTGCTGGGCCACACGGGTCTCTTCGTTGAAGCCGGGCCAGTCGGCGCGGGCATCGCCTTCGTTGGCGGTGATCAGCCAGGTCCTGCCCTTGGCCTGGAAGGACGCGATGGCATCGGGCAGGTACATGCCCTTGACCGGCACCGGGCCGATCTTGATGGCGCCGTCGCGGTCGGACGGGTCCATGCCCATGCCGGCCACGTTGTGGTTCTTGAAGCCCAGCGGCTTGATGTCGGTGATGCGGGCGTTGCGCACATCCAGCACCGCGATCGCGTTGTTCTCCTGCAGCGTCACCCAGGCGGTGCGGCCGTCGTCGGACACGGTGATGTATTCCGGCTCCAGGTCCTGCGCCACGCTGGCGTTGGGGCCGTAGATGCGCACGCCGGCAGCGCGCAGGCGCTGCACCTCGCCATTGAGGGCGCGGAAGTCGGCGCTCAGCACGGTGCGCTCGATGCGGGTCGCGTCCGGCTTGAGCTTGCCCAGGCGGATCACGCTGATGCTGCCCTCGGGGTCCTGTGAGGCGGGCTGGTTGTAGCTGTCGGGCTCGCCTTCGTTGGCCACCAGCAGGGTGCGGCCGTCGGGGGTGAAGGTCAGCATGTCGGGCAGGGCGCCCACGGTGTCGGTGCCCAGGGGCTGCAGGTCGCTGGCGCGCAGCCAGGCCACCACGCCGGGGGCGGTCTTGGGATTCGCTTCGATGGCCAGGGCCACGATGCCGTTGTGCACCGCCACGCTGTTGACCGCGGCCAGGCCGGCGCCGAAGGTGGACGCCGGAATGGAGGTGATCAGCGTCGGCGCCTCGGGGTGGCTGAAATCCAGCACGTCGATCGAGGCCAGGGCACCGTTGACCACGAACAGGCGCTGGCTGATGGGGTCGAAGGCGGTGATCTCGGCCGAGGACGCGCCGCCGGCATGGGCATAGCCGCCGATCTTCTCCAGCTCCAGGCCCACCGGCGGGCCCTGGGGTGGTTCTTCCATGCCGCCGCAGGCGCTCAGCACGGCGGCGGTGATCAGGGTGGCGAGCACCGGCGCGATCAGGCCGGCAGGGGTGCGGTGGGCAGGGCGATGAGAGAGGTGGCGCATGGCGGGGTGGGTTCGTTGCAAACCCCGCTGTTGTAGGTCGTTCGCATGACAGGCCAGTGACACCCCTGGGGGTGTCTGAGGTCCGGTGCCTTACTGCCCGAAACGCGGTCCGTCGACCAGGAAGGCGGTTTCCTCGTCGGTGCTGCGGCGGCCCAGCGCCGCGTTGCGGTGCGGAAAGCGCCCGAAGCGCAGCACGATGTCGCGGTGCAGCCGGGCGTACTGCAGGTGGCCGGCCAGGTCGTCCCGGGCCACGCTGTGGTCGGCGGGCGTGGCGTCCAGCAGCGCCTGGAAGCAGCCGATGCAGCGGTCCTGCAGGGCCAGGTCTTCGGCGTGCATCAGCGGCATGAAGACGAACACCTGGCCGATCGGGGGCAGTTCCCGGTGCCGGCCCTGGTCCAGCAGGTCCAGCGCCAGCGCGCAGGCCCGGGCATCGCCGGCAAAGGCGGTGGCCTGGCCCCGGTGCAGGTTGCGGGTGAACTGGTCCAGCAGCACCAGCAGCGCCAGCCGGCTGCGCGGCGGGTGTTCCCAGTCGCTCAGCCCGCCGGCCAGCGCCTGCGCCACCAGCGGCCCGAAGCGCTGGCGGATGGTGTCGTCCACCGCCGGGTCGCTGCCGAACCACAGCGGCTTGCGCGGCACCACGGGCCAGCCCTGGGCCAGGCTGTCGCCGAACCAGAAGTCCAGCACGGCGTCGGGTTGGGACGGGGCGGGGGCGGAAGCAGACGTCATGGCGATACGGGTAGGGGTTTACGACTTGAAACGACTTTGACCTGGCGTGCGGCAGTGTGTCACCGAAGCCGGCTTGTAATCCAGTCCACGCTGCAGGCATTTCCCTGGGCGCACCCTCTCAGGAGCTTTCCATGCAAACCGCCCTTCGTGTCCCCGCCATCACCCGTTCCCTCGACGGCTGGGCGCGCGGCCTGATGGCTGCCGTCATGTCCGCCGGTGCCTGGGCCGCCACGGCCGTGGTCAGCGAGGCAGAAGCCCGCGACAACGTGTACTGGTCCATCGGCATCCAGTCGCCCGGCGTGGCGGTGGGCGTGGCCAATGCACCCCCGGTGGTCTATGGTCCGCCGGCCTACTACTACCAGCCGCGCCCGGTGGTGGTGTACCCGCGTCCGGTGGTGGTGGCACCCCAGCCCATCTACTACTACGACGACCACCGTCCCCGCTACTGGAAGAAGGACCGCCACTGGCACAAGGGCCATGGCCATGGGCACGGCCGTGGCCGGGGCCATGACCGCTGGGACGACTGACGCCCCCGGCCCCCGCCTTTACCCGCCCGATACCCGGGCGATACCCCCCTGAAGCGCTCCCTCGGGGAGCGCTTCCTACAATTCCGGCATGACCCGTACTCGCTGGATGTTGTTGGTGCTGCTGCTGGCCTTGCTGGCCGGCGGCGGATGGTGGTGGTTCAGCCGTGGCAGCGCCTCGGCGGTGCAGTACCGCAGCGCCACCATCGAACGCGGCAACCTGCAGGCCACGGTGTCGGCCAGCGGGGCGGTCAACCCGGTGACCCAGGTGTCGGTGGGCACCCAGGTGTCCGGCCAGGTGCGCGACGTGTTCGTCGACTTCAACTCCGAGGTCAAGGCCGGCCAGCTGATCGCGCAGATCGACCCCCAGACCCTCGAATACCGCCTCAATTCCTCCCTGGCCGATCTGGACGCCGCCAACGCTGCGGTCGCCATCGCCCAGGCCAATGCCGCGTCGGCCCGCGCCAATGTGTCGCGCGCCCGCACCGACCTGGCCGAGGCCCAGCGCAACCACGAACGCAACCTCAGCCTGGTGGCCCAGGGCTTCATTGCCCAGAGCGAGGCCGACCGCACCCGCGCCGCCCTGGCGTCGGCCCAGGAATCGCTCAAGGCGGTGGAGGCCCTGGTGGGCGTGAGCGAGGCGCAGATCGCCAGCGCGCGCGCCAACGTGAAGCAGCGCGAGGCGGCGGTGTCGCAGGCCCGGGTGGATCTGGCGCGCACCCGCATCACCTCGCCGGTGGACGGCATCGTCATCAAGCGCACGGTGGAGCGCGGCCAGACCGTGGCCGCCAGCCTGCAGGCGCCCGAGCTGTTCGTGATTGCGCAGAACCTGTCCGAGATGCAGGTGGACGCCAGCATCGACGAGGCCGACGTGGGCCGCATCCGGCCCGGCCAGAAGGCCACCTTCACCGTGGACGCCTTCCCCGGCCGCACCTTCGAGGGCCAGGTCAGGCAGGTGCGCAAGGCGGCCACCAATGTGTCCAACGTCATCACCTACATCGCCGTGGTGGGCTTTGCCAACGGCGACAGCCGCCTGCTGCCCGGCATGACCGCCAACGTGCGGGTGGTCACCGACCAGCGCGAGAACGTGCTGAAGGTGCCCAACGCCGCGCTGCGGGTGCGCCTGCCCGGCCCCGAGGCCGGGAACGGCGCCGCCAGCGGCCCGCGCGGTGGACCGCCGCGCGGCCGCATCCACCTGCTGGACGACAACAACCAGACCGTCACCGTGGCTGTGGGCACCGGCGTGACCGACGGCAGCTTCACCGAGGTGGTGCTCAAGCCCGACAGCCCGGATGCGGCCCGCGTGGTGGAAGGGGCGAAGGTCGTCACCGGCGTGCAGGGCGGTGCGGCCCCGGCGGCGGCCCGCTCGCGCCAGCCGGCTCCGCGCCTGCCGTTCTGAGGCTGCCGCCATGGCCCTTATCGAGATCCGCGACCTGCACAAGACCTACGGCGCCGGCGACCAGGCGGTGCATGCGCTCGATGGCGTGTCGCTGGACATCCAGGCCGGCGAGTTCGTGGCCATCATGGGTGCCTCGGGCTCGGGCAAGAGCACGCTGCTCAATGTGCTGGGCTGCCTGGACCGGCCCGACACCGGCGAATACCGCCTGGCCGGCGAGCCGGTGCAGGACCTCTCCCCTGACCGCCTGGCCGAGGTGCGCAACCGGCGCATCGGCTTCGTGTTCCAGCAGTTCAACCTGCTGCCCCGCACCTCCGCCCAGGAGAACGTGGAGCTGCCCCTGGTGTACGGCGGCGTGCCTGCGCCACAGCGGCGCGAGCGTGCGCTGGCCGCGCTGGCCCAGGTGGGCCTGGCCGAGCGGGCGCACCACACGCCCTCGCAGCTCTCCGGTGGTCAGCAGCAGAGGGTGGCCATTGCGCGGGCGCTGGTGAACCAGCCTTCGCTGATCCTGGCCGACGAACCCACCGGCGCGCTCGATTCGCGCACCAGCGACGAGGTGATGCAGCTGCTGGCCGGCCTGCACGCCGGCGGCATCACGGTGGTGATGGTCACGCACGAGAGCGACATCGCCGCCTGGGCGCAGCGCCGCCTGGTGTTCCGCGACGGGCGCATCGTGGAGGACGCCCTGCAGGTGCCGGTGCACGGCAGCCCGCGCGAGGTGGCGGCATGAACACGCTGACCGCCATCCGCAGCGCGTGGCGCTCGCTCAAGGCCAACAAGCTGCGCAGCATGCTCACCATGCTGGGCATCATCATCGGCGTGGCGGCCGTCATCACCATGATCGCGGTCGGCGGCGGTGCCACGCAGCGGGTGCAGGAGCAGATGAAGTCGCTCGGCTCCAACGTGATGCTGGTGCTGCCAGGCAGCCTCTCGGCCGCCGGCGTGCGCCAGGGCGCCCAGACCCGTTCCCGCTTCACCGAGGAAGACGTGCAGGCCATCATGGCCGAGATCCCCGAGGTGCAGGCCGCCGCGCCCGGCTCGCGCACCACCGCGCAGGCCGTGGCCCAGAACGCCAACTGGAACACCACCATCTTCGGCACCACCAACGAGTACCTGGACGTGCGCGACTGGGCGCTGGCCAGCGGGCGCCTGTTCGAGCCGGCCGAGCAGAGCAGTTCGGCCAAGGTGGCCTGGATCGGCCAGACCGTGGCGCGCGAACTCTTCGGCGACCAGGACCCGGTGGACCAGGTCATCCGGGTGCGCGGCGTGCCCTTCACCATCGTCGGGGTGCTGGAGCGCAAGGGCCAGAACGCCTCGGGCCAGGACCAGGACGACATCGTGGTCATGCCCATGTCCACCTTCCGCAACCGCATCTGGAACGCCGGCGGCAATGTGCGGCGCATCTGGACCATCTTCGTGAAGGTGCGCGAAGGCCAGGACATGAAGGCGGTCGAGCAGAGCGTGCGCGACCTGCTGCGCCAGCGGCTTCGGGTGTCGGAGGAGGGCGACGACACCTTCTCGGTCAACAACCTGTCCGAGGTGCTGCAGGCCCAGGAAGAGGCCAGCCGGGTCATGACCTGGCTGCTGTCGGCGGTGGCCGGCGTGAGCCTGATCGTGGGCGGCATCGGCATCATGAACATCATGCTGGTCAGCGTGACCGAGCGCACCCGCGAGATCGGCCTGCGCATGGCGGTGGGCGCGCGCGGGCGCGACATCCTGGCGCAGTTCCTGATCGAGGCGGTCACGCTCAGCCTGATCGGTGGCGCCATCGGCGTGGTGCTGGGGGCAGCGGCCACCTGGGCCACGGCCGAGGTGGCGGGCTGGCAGGTCAGCATGTCGGCCCAGGCGGTGGCGCTGGCGGCCGGCTTTGCCGCCCTGGTGGGCGTGTTCTTCGGCTACTACCCGGCGCGCCGGGCTGCCGGCCTGCTGCCGATCGAGGCGCTGCGCCACGAGTGACCGCCGCAGTCCCGCGGGTGCCGCCCGGTGCCGGGTAGGATGGCGGGCTGTCTCCCTACTGGATTGCACACATCCCCATGGATCTCATCCTCCTGCTCAAGGCCGCCATCATGGGCGTGGTCGAGGGCCTGACCGAATTCATCCCCGTCTCGTCCACCGGCCACCTGATCCTGGCCGCCGCCCTGCTCAAGATGCCGGGCGAGAAGATCAAGCTGTTCGAGGTGGTCATCCAGACCGGCGCCATCCTGGCCATCGTCTCGCTCTATGCCGAGCGCATGTGGTCCACCCTGGCCGGCCTGCCGCGCGGCGACCGGGTGGCGGTGCGCTTCACGGCCAACGTGTCGATCGGCTTCTTCCCGGCCGCGCTGCTGGGCTTCCTGTTCATCGGGCCGATCAAGGCGGTGCTGTTCAACCCGCTGGTGGTGGCATCGAGCTTCATTGCCGGCGGCCTGGTGATCCTGTGGGCCGAGCGGCTGCAGGCGCAAGGGGCCCGGGCCCGCATCGAGCAGATCGACGACATGCGCTGGACCGACGCACTCAAGGTGGGTCTGGTGCAGTGCGTGGCGCTGATCCCGGGCGTGAGCCGCTCGGGCGCCACCATCATCGGCGGCATGCTGCTGGGCCTGAACCGCCGCACCGCCACCGAGTTCAGCTTCTTCCTGGCCATCCCGGTGCTGTTCGGGGCGGCCGCCTACGACCTCTACAAGAACCACCACCTGCTCAGCCGCGCCGACATCCCGATGTTCGCGGTCGGTCTGGTGGCGGCGTGGCTCTCGGCCTGGGTCTGCGTGCGCTGGCTGCTGCGCTTCGTCTCCACCCACACCTTCGTGCCGTTCGCGTGGTACCGCATCGTGTTCGGCGGCCTGATCCTGCTCACCGCCTGGGGCGGCTGGATCGACTGGACCCCCTGATGCGCCTCAGCGCTGCAGCGGCGGCTGCAGCGTGAACCAGAACTTGGCGCCCTGGCCCGGCGCCGATTCGGCCTTGAGCAGGCCGCCGTGGCGCACCACGATGCGCCGCACCGTGGCCAGGCCGATGCCCAGGCCCACGAACTCGTTGGGACCGTGCAGGCGCTGGAAGGGCTGGAACAGCTTGGCGGCCCGGCCCATGTCGAAGCCGGCCCCGTTGTCCGACACGCAGAAGGCGCGCACGCCGTCCAGGCTGTCCAGCGTGACCCGGATGCGGGCCTGCGGTGTGCGGGCCGAATACTTCCAGGCGTTGTGCAGCAGGTTCTGCAGCAGCGCCTCCACCAGGGGCGGATCGGCCAGGGCCTGAAGGCCGGGCTCCACTTCCCAGTGCACCAGCCGCTCCGGCTCGGTGGCCGAGAGCTCGCACAACAGCCGCTGGGCCATGTCGCTCAGGTTGACCGGCTGGCGCAGCAGCTCGCCGCGCGACACCTGCGACAGCTTGAGCAGGCCGTCGATCAGCTCGCCCATCTTCTTGCTGGCCAGCATGATGCGGTCCAGGTGCTGCCGGCCCGCGGCGGTCAGGCCGTCTTCGTCCTCCACCACCGCCGAGGCAAAGCCGTTGATGATGCGCAGCGGCGAGCGCAGGTCGTGCGCCACCGCGTACGAATAGCTCTCCAGCTCGTCGTAGGCGGCCTGCAGCGCCTGGGTGCGTTCGCGGATGCGTTCTTCCAGCGTGGCATTGAGCTGGCGGATCTCCAGTTCGGCCTGCTTGCGGGCGGTGATGTCCAGCGTCACGCCCAGCGCCCGGATGGCGTGGCCGGCGGCATCGCGCTCGAACTCGGCCCGGACCGAGAACCACCGGTACTCGTCGCGGATGCGCAGCCGGTACTCGATGTTGTAGGGCAGCAGGCCCTTGACCGCGGCCGCCCAGGTGCGGTCGACCATGGGCAGATCGTCGGGGTGGGTGATGGCGCGCAGCTCCTCGGCCTGGAGTTCGGCGGCCGGCAGGTCCAGCACCACATGCGAGCCCGAGAGCGTGAGGAAGCGGCGGGAGCGCAGGTCGGCCTGCCAGCTGGCCATGCCGGCCATCACATGCGACTGGTTGAGCAGGCGTTCGGTGGTGCGCAGGGCCTGTTCCACCGACTTGATGTGCGAGATGTCCTGCACCACGGCGATCAGGTAGTCGGGGGCGCCGTCGCTCTGGCGGACCAGGGCCACCGTGAGCTGCACCCACACCACCCGACCGGACCGGTGCAGATAACGCTTCTCGATCGAGTAGTGGTCGATGTCGCCGCGCAGCGTGCGCTGCAGCAGTTCCAGGTCGACGGCCAGATCGTCCGGGTGGGTGAAGTCCTCGAAACGGGTCTGCAGCAGCTCGGCCTCGGTGTAGCCGATGAGTTCGCAGTAGGTGCGGTTGACGCGGATCCAGCGCCCGTCGATGTGGCTGTGGGCCATGCCCACGGCACTCACCTCGAAGGTGTCGTTCAGGCGTTGTGCGGTGCGGCGCACCAGCTCGGTGGCCCGGCGCAGGGCCCGGTTCTGCCGCTGCATGAGGGCGATGGCGCCCACCACCACCACCTGTGTGATCAGGTGCCACAGGTTGAGCCAGAAGGCCTCGGCCGGGTCGTCGAAGGCCAGGCTGAAGTAGGGCTTGACCAGCGCATAGTTGATCACCAGCATGCCCACCACGGTGCTGAACATGCCGGCCCTGAACCCCCCGTACAGGGCGGAGAGGGCCGCCGCCAGCGACAGCGTGATGAAGCGGCCCCCCGATTCGGCCGGCGCCAGCGCCATGCGCAGCCAGGCCGCCAGCAGGGTGAGCACCAGGGCCACCAGCAGGCGCAGCCACAAGGGGTGCTTGTCCGGGCGCCACTGCATGAGCACGCGGCCCAGCCGCACTGGCCACGGGCGACGGTATCCGGGGCCCCCGAAGTCCGTCGCCGGCGCATCGATGCCGGGCATGGAATCGGGGTGGGGCGTGCGGGGCGGCATGGTGGGGTGGTGGGCTCGGTCGTCGAGCATATACCCAGCCGCTTCGGGTGGGTGCGCTGCCGTCAGGTCAGCGCGTGGCCAGGTCGGCCAGCACCCGCTCCAGGGCGGCAGCGGTCTCCTGCGGCTTCTCCATCGGGAACAGGTGGCTGCCTTCGATCATCTGCAGCCGCTGCGGGCGGTCGCGCCCGACCAGCCGGAGCGTCATGGCCATGCCGACCTGCCGCATTTCCTGCGAGTCGGTGCCGCCGATGAAGCCCACCGGGCACTGCAGCGGGTGTCGCCGCAGCAGCCGGTCGAGGTTGTGGGGCAGGGTGTTGTAGATGGCGGTCTCCACGTCGCGGTCGAAGGCCAGCACGCGGCGCGGGCCCTGTGGCGTGTCGGCATCCACCGTGCCGTGGTCGATGTAGTCGGCCAGCACCTGCGGATGCCAGGCCGCGAAGCTGCGCTTGCCGGCAAAGTGGGCCAGGGCAGCGTCCCGGTCGGGCCACTGGTGGCGGCGCTTGCGGCTGATCTTGCCGGGCGAGAGCGACCCGACCAGCTGGGTGCGCTTGATCAGCTCCAGCGTGCGGGCACGCCAGCCGCCCAGCACCGGCGAGTCGATCAGCACCACGCCGCGCACGCCGTGCCCGCCCAGCTTCGCATGGCGGGCCGCGCACATCACGCTCAGGAAGCCGCCCAGCGAATGGCCCACCAGCCAGGCCGGCTGGCCGTGGCGCTGGATCTCGGCGCCGGCAAAGTCGGCCAGCTGCTGCACCAGGTGCGGCCAGTTGCTGGTGACCGGGTAGGCCGGGTCGTGGCCGAACTTCTCCAGGGCGCGCACCTGGTGGCCGCGCGCGCGCAGCGACTTGAACAGCACCCCGTAGGTGCTCGCCGGGAAGCTGTTGGCGTGCGAGAAGATGATCATCAGATCAGCTTCTCTTGCGGCGTGGAGATTTTCTTGAGCGGCTGGCTGCGGGTGCTGCAGCCCATCAGCGGCACCTCGGTGGGGCTGCCGTCCCAGACCGGGCGGTCGATCTCGTCGAACACCTGGCGCAGCTTCTCGCCCCAGGTGCTGCGCACCATGCGGAAGTAGGGGTTGTTCTCGTCGATGCAGGTGATGCGGTCGGAGCTCAGGCGGCCGGCCTCGTAGACGGCCATGTCCAGCGGCAGGCCCACCGACAGGTTGGACTTGAGGGTGGAGTCCATGGACACCAGCACGCACTTGGCGGCCTCGTCCAGCGGGGTGTCGGGGTTGATCACCCGGTCCAGCACCGGCTTGCCATACTTGGACTCGCCGATCTGGAAGAACGGCGTCTCGCCGGTGGCCTCGATGAAGTTGCCGGCGGCGTACATCTGGAACAGGCGCATGCCCTCGCTGCCGATCTGGCCGCCGAACAGCATGGACACATTGAAGTCCACCCCGGCGCGCTTGAGCGATTCGCCGTCGCGCTCGTACACATGGCGGATGGCCGAACCCAGCACCCGGGCCGCGTCGAACATGCTGGTGGCGTTCCAGATGGTCAGCGGTTCGGCGTCGTCGCCGTCGTCCAGCCGCTCCACCTGCAGGATCTCGCGCACCGACTGCGCGATGCTCAGGTTGCCGGCCGAGAGCAGGCACATGAAGCGGTCGCCCGGCCGCTCGTAGATGATCATCTTGCGGAAGGTGCTGATCTGGTCGAGACCGGCGTTGGTGCGGGAGTCCGACAGGAACACCATGCCGGCCTTGAGTTTCACGGCGACGCAGTAGGTCATGGGGTGCCGATCAGTTTCTTGAGTTGGTAGAGCTGGTCCAGCGCGTCGCGCGGGCTCAGGGCGTCGGGGTCGATGGCGGCCAGCGCGGCCACCACCGGATGGGGTTCGGGGGCTTCCTCGGGCGGGGGCGGGGCAAACAGGTCCACCTGCACGCGGCTTTCCTGACTGTGCGCCTCCAGCGCGGCCAGTGCCTGCCGCGCATGCGTCACCACCGGCGCGGGCACACCGGCCAGGCGGGCCACCTGGATGCCGTAGCTGCGGCTGGCCGGGCCCGGTTCGATGTGGTGCAGGAACACGATGCCGCCGCGACCACCCTCGGTGGCGCTCACATGCACGTTCACGGCGGCGTGGTGGCTGGCCGGGAATTCGGTGAGCTCGAAATAGTGGGTGGCGAACAGGCAGAAGCAGCGCGAGCGGTCGTGCAGGTGGGCGGCGATGCCGCCGGCCAGGGCCAGGCCGTCGAAGGTGGAGGTGCCGCGCCCGATCTCGTCCATCAGCACCAGGCTCTCGGGCGTGGCGGCGTGCAGGATCTGCGCCGCCTCGGTCATCTCCACCATGAAGGTGGACTGGGCGTTGGCCAGGTCGTCGGCCGCACCGATGCGGGTGTGGATGGCGTCGATGGGCCCCAGGCGGACCGAGGCCGCCGGCACATGGCTGCCCATGCTGGCCAGCAGCACGATCACCGCCACCTGCCGCATGTAGGTGCTCTTGCCGCCCATGTTGGGGCCGGTGATGACCTGCATGCGCGCCTTGGGACCGAGCACCGTGTCGTTGGCGATGAAGGCGCCGCCGGTGGTCTCGTTCAGGCGCGCTTCCACCACCGGGTGGCGGCCACCCCGGATGTCGATGCAGGGCTCGCTCACGAACTGCGGCTCGCACCAGCCCAGCGTGAGCGAACGTTCGGTCAGGGCGCACAGCACGTCCAGCGCGGCCAGCGCCCGCGCCAGGCGGGAGAGCGCCGGCACATGGGCCTGCAGCGCATCGAGCAGCTGCTCGTAGAGCCACTTTTCGCGCGCCAGGGCACGCTCCTGGGCGCTCAGGGCCTTGTCTTCAAAGGCCTTGAGTTCGGGCGTGATGAAACGCTCGGCGTTCTTGAGCGTCTGGCGGCGGCGGTAGTCGTCGGGCACGCGGTCGAGCTGGCCCTGCGTCACCTCGATGTAGAAGCCGTGCACCTTGTTGAACTGCACCCGCAGGTTGGCAATGCCGGTGCGCGCGCGTTCGCGGGTTTCCAGGTCGATCAGGAAGCCGTCGCAGTTGTTCTGGATGCCGCGCAGCTCGTCCAGGTCGGCATCGAAGCCGTCGTTGATGACGCCGCCATCGCGCACCAGCGCGGCCGGCTCGGACAGCAGGGCGGCACTCAGCAGCTCGGCACAGCCGTGCGGGGGCTGCAGGTCGGCCGCGATGCGGCCCAGCAGGCTGGCGGGCTCCGGCTGTGCAGCGGCCAGTTCGGCCGCCAGGGCGGCGGCGCGCTGCAGCGTATGGCCCAGGCCCACCAGTTCGCGTGGCTTGACCTGGCGCAGCGCGGTGCGGGCGGTGATGCGCTCCACGTCGCTGGCGCCCTTGAGCTGCTGGCCCAGGCGCTGCCACAGCGCGGATGCGGTGGTGGGCGAACCCTGCTGGAGCGCAGCGATGGCAGAGAGCCGCCCGCGCGCGATGGTGCGGTCGCGCGGCGGCTCCAGCAGCCACTGGCGCAGCAGCCGGCTGCCCATGCCGGTGTGGCACACATCGAGCAGGCTCAGCAGCGTGGGGCTGGATTCGCCGCGCAGGGTCTGCACCAGTTCCAGGTTGCGGCGGGTGTTGGGCGGCAGGTCGATGCGGTCGTCGGGCCGGGCCACCTGCAGGCTGCGCACATGGGTGAGGGCCCGGCCCTGGGTGTGTTCGGCGTGGGCCAGCAGGGCAGCGGCGGCGGCATGGGCATCGGGCAGGTCCTGGGCGTCCCAGGCGGCCAGGCTGGCGGCCTGCAGCTGCTCCAGCAGCTTGCGCTGGCCCAGGGTGGCGTCAAAGGTCCAGGCCGGGCGCACCACGGCCACCAGCCGCTGCGGGGCTGCGGTGGCGGCCAGGGCCTGCACCCGTTTCTCGAAGGTGGGCGTCACCTCGGCGCTGTAGAGCAGTTCGCCAGGGCCGATGCGGGCCACCCAGTCGGCCAGCGCGTCCGAATCGCACTGGGCCAGGAACACCACGCCCTGGGTCACCGACATCCAGGCCAGACCGCAGCCGGTGCGGGCGCCGGGGTGCACCGCCATCAGGATGGCCTCGGTCTTGTCGGACAGCAATTCGGCGTCGGTCAGGGTGCCGGGGGTGACCACGCGCACCACCTTGCGCTCCACCGGGCCCTTGCTGGCGCCCACGTCGCCCACCTGCTCGCAGATGGCCACCGATTCGCCCAGGCGGATCAGGCGCGAGAGATAACTGTCCACCGAATGGAAGGGCACGCCCGCCATGGAGACCGGCCGGCCGGCCGACTGACCCCGGTGGGTGAGCGTGATGTCCAGCAGCCGCGCGGCCTTCTCGGCGTCGTCGTAGAACAGCTCGTAAAAGTCGCCCATGCGGTAGAAGACCAGCGTGTCCGGGTAGGCGGACTTGATGGTCAGGTACTGCTGCATCATGGGCGTGTGCAGCGACAGGTCGAGGTTCGCTGCGGCGCCGGCGGCGGTTTCCGTGGGGCTGGGCATCGGGGATGGCGGGTCGGAGACGGCGCAAAACCGCCGATCTTAGGGGATAGGGCCGGCCGCCAATGGCGCACCACCGCAGTCGGGCTTCCGGGGCTTAAGTCAACCTTCACGCAGGCGGTCCTAGCATGCGGCGGTGTTCGTTCAACCCCACCCACGAAAGAGGTCACACATGGATCAGTCGAAGAAGAGTTTCCTGGGCGCATCCAGCCGCCGCGTGTTCATGATGCAGGTGGCAGCCGGCGGCACGGCCCTGATGGCGGGTTCGGCCGCACTCGCCCAGGCCCCGGCCATGGTCGATCCGGCGTCGCCGCAGGCCCAGTCCCTGGGTTATGCCGCCGACACCACCAAGGTGGACGCCAAGAAGTACCCCAAGCACGCCGCCACCCAGCAGTGCAGCAACTGCCAGCTGTTCCAGGGCAAGGCCACCGACGCGGCCGGCGGCTGCGGCATCTTCCCGGGCAAGCAGGTGGCCGCCAAGGGCTGGTGCTCGGCCTACGTGAAGAAGGCCGGCTGATCGCCGGTTGAAACGGCCCGGGATCAGGGGCGGTGCCAGCGCCGCCTCAGGTCCCAGGCATGCAGCAGGCCCGAAGCCGCCAGCCCGCCCAGGGTGAGCGGCCATGGCCAGCCGGCCAGGGCGCTGCGCAGCGCCAGCATCAGGCACAGGCCCGAGGACAGGTTGGGCAATACATCCATCGGCGCGACACCCGCGCCGGTGCGCTGGTGGTGCAGGGTCAGCACCACCGCCTCCAGCACGGTGAGCACCAGGATGCCGTCGAGCAGGAGCATCAGGGCGTCGGCAGGCAAGGTCACGCGGTGACTGGGGCTGCGTCAGACACGGGCCATGCCCAGCAGGTGTCCCACGTCCTTGAGGAAGATGCGCACATGGGCCATGGGCTTCTTGCGCACCAGCTTCTTGTTCATGTAGGACTCGAAGGTGAGCTGCTGCACGTCGCGGTCCTCGCAGATCTTCACGAAGCGCTCGCGCCGCTTCTCGCTGCCGTACCAGAACCACTGCATGATGCCCAGCACCTTGAACACGGTGCCGTGCTCGCGCAGGAAGCGCTTGCGGGCCAGCTTGAGGCTGGCGGGGTCGCCGGTGGCCAGCAGCTCGTGCACCGACTGCGCCGCCAGCTGACCACCCAGCATGGCGTAGTAGATGCCTTCGCCCGATGCCGGGGCCACCACGCCGGCGGCGTCGCCGGCCAGCACCAGATCGCGGCCGTTGTCCCAGCGGGGCAGGGGCTTCATGGGAATGGGTGCGCCTTCGCGCCGCAGGGTCTCCAGGCCGTCCAGGCCGCTGGCCTTGCGCATGCGGGCCACCGATCCCTTGAGCGAGAAGCCCTTGTCGGCGCTGCCGGTGCCCACGCTGAGCGTGCCGCCGTGCGGGAACACCCAGCCATAGAAGTCGGGCGAGAAACGGCCCTGGTAGTACACGTCGCAGCGGGCGCCGTCGTAGTCGGCACGGCGCTCGGCCGCCTCCGGGGCGCGCACGATCTCGTGGTACGCAAACACATAGCGGGTCTTCTCGGCGCCGGGCACGCCGCCCTGGCGCGCCACCTCGGAGCGGGCGCCGTCGGCGCCGATCACGCTGCGGGCGCGCACGCTCTGTGGCGTGCTGCTGCCCTTGGGCAGCCAGCTCACGCGGGTGGTGCCGTCGGCATCGCGCTGCAGCTGGGTGAACTGCCCGCTGTGGCGCACGGCGCCGGCCTGGCGGGCGCGTTCACGCAGCCATTCATCGAACTCGGCCCGGTCGACCATGCCGACAAAGCCGTTCTCGATGGGGATGTCCACATGCTTGCTGGACGGCGCGATCATGCGGGCGCACTGGGCCTTGGCCACCAGCATGTGGTCGGGGATGTCGAAGTCGCGGATCAGCCGGGGCGGGATGGCGCCGCCGCAGGGCTTGATGCGGCCCTCGCGGTCCAGCAGCATCACCGCATGGCCCTGGCGGGCGAGTTCCTGGGCGGCGGTGGCGCCGGCCGGGCCGCCACCGATCACCACCACGTCGAAGATGTCGTCGGCATTCATGCTGCGGGCCTCTGTTGCTGGCCGAGAGCGGCCGTGGGAACGGGGAAGGCATCGGTGCGCCGGGGGGTGGCGGCCGCTGCGCGGAAGGACGGTTGCACGGTGGACACCCGGGCGGCCAGTGCGGCAGCGCCCACGAAGGCCAGGGCCTCGATGCCGAACACCAGGGCGTAGGCGGTGCCGGTGTCGGCCAGCAGCGCCCGCGACAGGTCGGCCGCCGCGGTGCCCAGCAGGCCACCCAGGGCAAAGCCGATGGCCTGCGCCGCGCCCCACAGGCCCATGCGCACGCCTTCGCGGCCGTGGCGGCCCTGCGAGGCCAGGGCCATCATGGAGCCGATGGCGCCGATCGAGAACGCACCGTTGCACAGGCCCAGCAGGAACACATTGGCCGACAGCGGCCAGCCCGGGCCCCGCAGGCCGGCCAGCGTGAGCCCGCCCAGGGCCAGGGCCGAGGTGATGCAGCCGCCCACCGCCCAGGCGCGCAGCGAGCCCACATGCCGCCAGCCGGGCACATGGGTCCAGCGGTGCCCCAGGGCGCCGGCAGCCGCCACCAGCAGCATGCCGCTCAGCACGCCGGCGTTCTGCAGGCCCGAGAGCCGGGTGGATTCGCCCGGGGTGAAGCCGAACACGGTGCCGGCAAAGGGCTCCAGGATCAGGTCCTGCGCGCTGAAAGCGATCATCGAGACGAACACGAACACCGTGAAGCGGCGCGCCACCGGCTCGTCCCAGATCTGTGAAAGCGCCTGCCGGAAGGCCGGGCGTGGTGCGTCGGCCGGGGTGGTGTCCGCTGGCCGGTCGACCGTGCCTTCGAGCCCGCGCAGCACCACCAGCGTGACCACGAACGCCAGCAGCGACACGCCGGTGCTCACCGCCACCAGCCGCTGCGGCGAGAACGGGTCGATCAGGCGGCCGGTGATGCCGGCCGTGAGGGCAAAGCCCAGGATCATCATCATCCAGACCAGCGTGGCCGCGCCGGCACGCCGCCCCTCGGGCACCCGCTTGGCCAGCAGCACCAGCAGCGAGGTGCCGGCCGCGCTCACGCCCAGGCCCACCAGCACGAAACCCAGCGTGGCCACCAGCACGCCCATCCAGGGCTGGCTGGCCAGCCACAGGGTGCTGGACGCTGCCACCACCCCGCCAGTGCCCAGCACCGCCATGCCGCCCACGATCCAGGGTGTGCGTCGCTGGCCCACGTCCGATCCGAAACCCATGCGCGGCCTGGCCATCTGCACCGTGTAGTGCAGGGCCACCAGCAGGCCGGGCAGCAGGGCGGGCAGGGCGAGTTCCACCACCATCACCCGGTTCAGGGTGGAGGTGGTCAGCACCACGATGGAGCCCAGGCAGGCCTGCACCAGGCCGATGCGCACGATGCGGGACCAGCCGAAGTCGTTCATGGTGCGGCCCCCAGGCTGCGCAGCGCGAAGGCGCTGACCATCATGCCGGCCACGAACAGGGGCACGCCGAAACCGCTGTACCACAGGGCCCGTTCGGTCGGGCTGGCCAGAAAGCGCCGCATCAGCACGCCCTGCACCAGCAGCAGCGCGGCCACGCCGGCCGCGTGCAGCGGGCGCTCCCAGTGCAGCAGCAGGCCGATCACCAGCACCTGGGGCACCGCCATGAACCAGCAGGCCACGCGGGCCGCGCGGTCCACGCCCAGCTGCACCGGCAGCGAACGCACGCCCATGCGCCGGTCACCGGCCACGGCCTTGAAATCGTTGAGGGTCATGATGCCGTGGGTGCCGGCGCTGTAGAGGGCGGCCAGCACCAGCGATTCGCCGCCGGGCATGGCACCACCGGCCATCACGGCCGCGCCGGTGATCCAGGCAATGCCTTCGTAGCTGATGCCGCAGGCCGCGTTGCCCCACCAGCCGTTTTCCTTCAGGCGCAGGGGTGGCGCGCTGTAGGCCCAGGCCAGCAGCAGGCCGATGGCCGCCGCCCCGAAGCCCCAGGGGCCGAGCACGGTGGCCACCAGCAAGGACAGGGCCGTCCAGGCCACCGCCAGGTACAGGCCCCAGCGGCCCGGCATGCGGCCCGACGGGATGGGGCGCTGCGGCTCGTTGATGGCATCCACATGGCGGTCGAACCAGTCGTTGACGGCCTGGCTGGTGGCGCACACCAGCGGACCGGCCAGGGCCACGCCCACCAGGGCCAGCCACCAGCGCCCGTCCATGGACACACCGGAAGCCACCACCCCGCAGGCAAACGCCCACATGGGCGGAAACCAGGTGATGGGCTTGAACAGCTCGGTGACGGCGGAGAGGGCGGGGCGGGACATGCCGGCCGTTGTACGCCGGTCCACCCCTGGTGTCAATTCAGATTGACACTTGATCTGTCATTCGGCCGGATCGGGGGCCGCGGCATCGTCGCCCGGGCTGTCCTTGATGCCGAAGCGGCGCAGCTTGATGTAGAGGCTCTGGCGGGACAGGCCCAGCATCTCGGCGGCCGACGCGCGGTTGTCGCCGGTCAGATCCAGCGCGGCCTCGATGCACAGCTGCTCGATGAGGTCGGTGGTCTCGCGCACGATGTCGCGCAGCGGCAGGCGGCCCACCAGCTCGGTGAGCTGGCTGGCCGAGCGCGGCAGCTCCTTGCCGCCGCGGCCGTCCAGGCCCAGGCGCCGGCCCACGTCGCGGATGGTGAAGCCCAGGCAGCGCTGCACGCCGTTGTGCACCGCCACGGCCGAGAGCTCGACATCGGTGGTGGAGCCGAACTCGCCGCGCATCTGGGTGCCGAACAGCCGCACCGTGCCGTGCTGGCGCAGGTTGGTGATGAGCACCCGCATGTCCACGCCGGTGCGGCCCAGCCAGCGGTCCAGCATCTCGCCGCGGGCCTGTTCTTCGGTGCCGAGCTGGCCCAGGTCCAGGAAGCTGCGGTTGGCACTCAGGATGCGGCCGTCCAGGTCGGTGACCACCACCGCATCGGGGGCGCCGTCGATCACCTGCAGCAGCTGCTGGCGGCCGGCTGCCAGGGCCGGGGCCATGCTGTCCAGCGGGCGGGTGAAGCGCAGCAGGAAGTGCTGCTGGTTGTCCTGGCGGAACTGCGAGGCGGCCACCAGCATGTCTTCGGTGCCGTCGCGCAGGCGCACGCTGCAGGGGTCGGCGCGGCCGCTCACCCGCAGGCGTTCGATCATCTCGCGCAGGGCGTGGGCACTGGGCTCGTCCAGCCCGTCGGTCAGCGACCAGCTGGGCGCGCGCATGCGTTCGCCGAACAGCTCGTAGGCGGCCGGGTTGGCCTCGGCCAGCCGGTCCATGGCGCCCGCCAGGATGAGCACCGGCTCGGACGCCATCTGGAACAGCAGGCGGTAACGCGTCTCGACCTGGCGCAGCCGCCAGTAGTCGCGCTCCATGGACAGCTGGGCCGTGACCAGCCGTTGCTGCAGGGTGATCTGGTTGCGCAGGTCGTGGCCGAAGGCCAGGCGCCAGGCGCCCTCGCCGCGCTCCACGGTGTCGCGCTCGATGGCCACCAGGGTGTAGGACACCGGCCATTCGCTGCCGTCGGGCAGGGTGTGGTTGACATGGCGCCAGCGCATGACTTCGGGCGCGCCGGTCTGGGCGGCGGGTGCCTCGACCTGGCCCATGAGCTGCTCGATCTTGGGGCGGCTTTCGGCGGCCACCGTGTCCACCCAGGACTGGCCCAGCCAGGCGGAGAGCTGCAGGCTGGACGGTGCCTCGCCCCGGCAGGCGAGGTCGACGATGGTCCCGGCGGGGTCGAGCACCAGGACGATGTCGGTGGCGGTGCTGACCAGCTCGGCCACCACATCGGCAGCCAGACCACTCAGGAAGCGCTCAGGGGCATCAAAAAATCGCTCGGCAGACTCGGACGTCGCCTGGGGCATGTTGTTCTTTCTTTAGGAACCAGGTCAGGGGCTGACGGGCCATCAGGCGTGCGGTTGTCCGCAGACGAGACGTTCGGCCATCCGGGGAGCAGATGCGCCATCCGTGATGATCTCGTCGGCCGCAATGCGTTCCCAGGCGTCGGGATGGACAGCGAAAACAGGGCCGCCGGCGATTATAGAGACGCAACGGTTGAGGCTTTGCCGGCGCACCGATTCGATGGCGTGCGCCAGCGGCTCCAGACCTTCGAGGCTGCCCACGGTGAAGCCGACCACGTCGTACCAGGTGGACTGCACCTGCCAGGACACCGGCTCGGTGGGCAGGAAGTGCGCGTCGACGTCCCAGCCGGCGCGCATGAAGAACTCGCTCACGATGCTCAGCCCCAGGGTGTGCACCTCGCCCGGGGCGGAGGTGAGCAGGATGCGCCGGCCATCGCGGGTGAGGGCCTGGCGCTGCTGCACCAGCGAGGCGCTGTGGTCGCGCACCACCTGCTGCAGCCGGCCCAGGCCGATGGCCACGTCGGTGCAGGTGCATTCGTCGGTGACCCAGCGGTGGCCCAGCAGGCGGGCCACCGGGGCCAGCAGGTCCAGGAAGATGGTCTCCACCGGCACACCCCGCTCGCGCAGCGCACGGACGCAGTCGTTGATGGCCCGGTCGTCGGCGTGCAGCACCAGCTGCGCGAACAGCAGCACCTCGTCGGACTGCACCGAGGCCGGGTGACCCGAGCGGCCCGGCATGCGCCAGGGCGAATGGCCATGGTTGCGCACCAGCCGGGGAATGATGTCCAGCGCCAGGGTGCGGGTGATCAGGTGGGCACGCGAGGTGTCCAGGGCGGCCGGAGCGCTGTCCGGCGGATCCCTGGAATCGGGCTGGTGTTGCTGGGCCATGGTCGTCTCCTGCGAATCGGCTGAATCACCGAGGGCCGGAATTGCTTGCGACCTAAGGCTCGTGGTGCCGGCTGCACGGAGCGACCGGCTGAGATGCCGTCCGGAACTGGCTGGTGGCCGTTCACGGCATGGGAAAACTGTACTCCCTTGGTTTCGGGTGTCAAATTCTTTTTGCGTCAATTTAAGTTGACACTTGGGCGTGTACCACCTAAATTGGGTCATCACGTTCCAGGAGACAGGCTTCATGCCCACCCGCACCGCACCGTCCCCTCTGGGCCGGCCGCTTTACACCCCGGCGCAGCGCCAGCGCCGTGATGCCTCCGCCTGGACCCTGGTCCAGGGCGTGCTGGCCCCGGTGCAGTTCGTGGTGTTCCTGGTGAGCCTGGGTCTGGTGCTGCGTTTCCTGGCCACCGGTCAGGGCGAGTGGGCAGCCACCGTGTCGGTGGTGGTCAAGACCCTGACCCTCTACCTGATCATGGTCACCGGCTGCATCTGGGAGAAGGTGGTGTTCGGGCAGTACCTGTTCGCACCGGCCTTTTACTGGGAAGACGTGTTCAGCATGCTGGTGCTGGCCCTGCACACCGCCTACCTGGCCGCGCTGGCCGGGGGCTGGCTGGACGCCCGGGGCCTGATGCTGCTGGCGCTGGCGGCCTATGCGGCCTATGTCGTCAATGCGGCGCAATTCATCATCAAGCTGCGCATGGCGCGGCTGCAGGGGGTTCCGGCATGAATGCGTCCATCCCCATCCGGTCGCTCGACGCGCCAGGCCCCTCCGGTGGCTGCTCCGACGCGCCCGTGCTGCGCGAACGCGGCCAGCGCGAGGTGTTCTGCGGCCTGACCGGCATCATCTGGCTGCACCGCAAGATCCAGGACGCCTTCTTCCTGGTGGTGGGTTCCCGCACCTGCGCCCACCTGATCCAGAGCGCGGCCGGCGTGATGATCTTTGCCGAGCCCCGGTTTGCCACCGCCATCATCGACGAGCGCGACCTGGCCGGCCTGGCCGACTGCAACGACGAACTCGACCGCGTGGTCGACCGGCTGCTGGAGCGCCGCCCCGACATCCGCCTGCTGTTCCTGGTGGGTTCGTGCCCGTCGGAGGTCATCAAGCTCGACCTCTCGCGCGCCGCGCAGCGCCTGACCACCCGCCACCACCCGGCCACCCGGGTGCTGAACTACTCGGGCAGCGGCATCGAGACCACCTTCACCCAGGGCGAGGACGCCTGCCTGGCCGCCATGGTGCCCACGCTGCCGGCCCCCGATGCGCTGGCCGCCCCCGAGCTGATGGTGGTGGGCGCCCTGGCCGATGTGGTGGAAGACCAGTTCGCCCGGCTGTTCGCGCAGCTGGGCATCGGCCCGGTGCGCTTCTTTCCGCCGCGCCATGCCAACGACCTGCCGCCGGTGGGCGCCAACACCCGCTACCTGCTGGCCCAGCCCTTCCTGGGCGACACGGCTGCCGCCCTCGAAAAGCGGGGTGCGAAGCGCCTGCCGGCCCCGTTCCCGCTGGGCGAGGAGGGCACCACCGCCTGGCTGCTGGCCGCCTGCGAGGCCTTCGGTGTGCCGCGTGAACGCTTCGAGGCCGTCACCGCCGCGCCGCGCCAGCGTGCCCAGGCGGCGCTGGCCCGCCAGCGCGAGGTGCTGGCCGGCCGCTCGGTGTTCTTCTTTCCCGATTCGCAGCTGGAGATCCCGCTGGCCCGCTTCCTGGGCCGCGAGCTCGGCATGCAGCTCGGCGAGGTGGGCACGCCCTACCTGCACCGCGCCCACCTGGCCGACGAGCTGGCCCTGCTGCCCGCCGGCACCCCGCTGTCCGAAGGCCAGCACCTGGAGCGCCAGCTCGACCGCTGCCGCGCCGCCCGCCCCGATCTGGTGGTGTGTGGCCTGGGCCTGGCCAACCCGCTGGAGGCCGAGGGCCTGACCACCAAGTGGGCCATCGAGCTGGTCTTCACCCCCATCCATGGCTACGAGCAGGCCGGCGACCTGGCCGAGCTGTTCGCCCGCCCGCTGCGCCGCCGCGCCCTGCTGGTGCCGGACGAAGCCGCCGAACGCTGGCTGGAGGCCTGACATGCAGCTCACCCTCTGGACCTACGAAGGACCGCCCCACGTGGGCGCCATGCGCATTGCCACCGCGCTGGCCGACGTGCACTACGTGCTGCACGCGCCGCAGGGCGACACCTACGCCGACCTGCTGTTCACCATGATCCAGCGCGACGCCCAACGTCCGCCGGTGACCTACACCACCTTCCAGGCCCGCGACCTGGGCGGCGACACCGCCGAGCTGTTCCAGGCCTCGGCCCGCGAGGCCGTGGAGCGCTTCAAGCCCAATGCCCTGCTGGTGGGCGCTTCGTGCACCGCCGAACTCATCCAGGACGACCCGGGTGGCCTGAGCAAGGCCCTGGGGCTGGACATTCCGGTGGTGGCGCTGGAGCTGCCCTCGTACCAGCGCAAGGAAAACTGGGGCGCTGCCGAAACCTTCTACCAGGTGGTGCGCCAGCTGGCCGATCCGCAGCGCCGGCCCCTGGCCCGCGAGCCGGGGCAACGCGCCCGCTGCAACATCCTGGGTCCGGCCGCGCTGGGCTTCCGCCACCGCGACGACCTGACCGAGATCACCCGCCTGCTCGACCAGCTGGGCATCGATGTGCATGTGGTGGCCCCGCAGGGCGCCACCGCGGCCCAGCTCGCCACCCTGGGCGAGGCGCACTTCAATGTGGTGCTCTACCCCGAGATCGCTTCGGTGGCGGCCGGCTGGCTGCAGCGCACCTTCGGCCAGCCCTTCACCCGCACCGTGCCCATGGGCATGGGCGCCACCCGCGACTTCATCCGCGAGGTGGCCGAGCTGGCCGGGGTCGATCCCGAGCCGGTGCTCCAGGGGCAGGGCGCCCGCGCCCCCTGGTACGCCCGCTCGGTCGACTCCACCTACCTCACCCACAAGCGCGTGTTCGTGTTCGGTGATGCCACCCATGCGGTGGCCTCTGCGCGCATCGCCGCCGAGGAGATGGGCTTCACCGTGGTGGGCATCGGCACCTACAGCCGCGAATTCGCCCGCGAGGTGCGCGCCTGCGCCACCCGCCTGGGCATCGAGGCCCTGATCAGCGACGACTACCTGGAGGTCGAGGCCCGCATCGCCGAACTCCAGCCCGAGCTGGTGCTGGGCACGCAGATGGAGCGGCACATCGCCAAGCGCCTGGGCATTCCGTGCGCCGTCATCTCGGCGCCGGTGCATGTGCAGGACTTCCCGGCCCGCTACTCGCCGGTCATGGGTTTCGAGGGCGCCAACGTGCTGTTCGACACCTGGGTCCATCCGCTGATGATGGGCCTGGAAGAACACCTGATCGGCATGTTCCGCGGCGACGCCGAATTCCACGCCGATGCCGCGCCGTCGCACCTGGGGGGTGCGGTGCGGCCGCAGCCGGCGGCTGTGCAGACCGAACCCGAACCGGTACTGGTCGCCGTGGCAACCGCCCCCGCTGCAGCCCCCGACGGCCCGCTGGCCTGGCAGGCCGACGCCGAGCGCGAGCTGCGCAAGATTCCGTTCTTCGTGCGCGGCAAGGCCCGCCGCAACACCGAGCTGTACGCCAGGGACAAAGGCCTGCCCTCCATCACCCTGGAGACCCTCTACGATGCCAAAGCCCACTTCAGCCGCTGAAGCCGCCCCGGGCCTGCGCGTGGTGCTGGTCACCATGGACAGCCACCTGGCGAGTGCGGCCGAGCGGGCCCACCGCACGCTCTCGCGCCAGTTGCCCGGCGTGTCGCTGGCGGTGCATGCGGCCAGCGAGTGGGCGGACGATGCGGGTGCGCTGCAGCGCTGCGTGGCCGACATCGGCCGGGGCGACATCGTGATCGTCTCCATGCTCTTCATGGAAGACCACTTCCTGCCGGTGCTGCCCGCACTCCAGGCCCGCCGCGCCGCGTGCGATGCCATGGTCTGCCTGATGTCGGCCAGCGAGGTCACGCGCCTCACGCGCATGGGCCGTTTCGACATGAGCGGCCCGGTCAGCGGCCCCATGGCCCTGCTGCGCAAGCTGCGCGGCAAGCCGGCCACCGACGCCGACACCAGCCCGCAGGACCGCAACAACGCCGGCGCGCGCCAGATGAAGATGCTGCGCCGCCTGCCCAAGCTGCTGCGCTTCATCCCCGGCACCGCGCAGGACGTGCGGGCCTATTTCCTGGCCATGCAGTACTGGCTGGCCGGCTCCGAGGCCAACATGGTCTCGCTGGTGCACAGCCTGATCGCCCGTTATGCCGACGGCCCGCGCCGCGCACTGCGCGACCTGGCCAGCCCGGCCGATCCGCTGGAGTACCCGGAGGTGGGCGTGTACCACCCGCGCATGGCGCAGCGCTTGTCGGCCAGCCTGTCCGATCTGCCCGGCGTGGCCACCCGGGGCGAACGCGGCACCGTGGGGCTGCTGGTCATGCGCTCCTACCTGCTGGCCGGCAACACCGGCCACTACGACGGCGTGATCGCCGCCATGGAAGCGCGCGGCCTGCGTGTGGTGCCGGCCTTTGCCACCGGCCTGGACAACCGCCCGGCCATCGACGCCTTCTTCTTCCGCGATGGCCGCCCGGCCATCGACGCGCTGGTCTCCCTCACCGGCTTCTCGCTGGTGGGCGGCCCGGCCTACAACGACGCCGCCTCGGCCGAAGACGTGCTGGCCCGGCTCGACGTGCCCTACCTGTCGGTGGCCCCGGTCGAGTTCCAGACGCTGGACCACTGGGGTGCCTCCGAGCGCGGCCTGCTGCCGGTGGAGAGCACCATGATGGTGGCCATCCCCGAGCTGGATGGCGCCACCGGCTCCATGGTATTCGGTGGCCGTGGCAGCCCGTCGGCCGTGAGCTGCAACGGCTGCTCGCGCCAGTGCCGCTTCGACCACGCCGACCTGGCGCACGACATGCAGGTGTGCAGCGAGCGCGCCGATGCGCTGTCGGCCCGGGTGGGCCGCCTGATCGACCTGCGCCGCCGCGAGCGCGCCGACCGCAAGGTGGCCGCCGTGCTGTTCAACTTCCCGCCCAACGCCGGCAACACCGGCACCGCGGCCTTCCTGGGCGTGTTCGAGTCGCTGTTCAACACCCTGCACGCCATGAAGGCCGACGGCTACACGGTGGAGCTGCCGGCCTCGGTGGACGCGCTGCGCGAAGCCCTGATCGGCGGCAATGCCCAGCAACACGGCGCCCCGGCCAATGTGCATACCCTGATCGACGCCGACGACCATGTGCGGCGCGAACGCTGGCTCAAGGCCATCGAGAAGCAGTGGGGCCCGGCCCCGGGCCAGCAGCTGAGCAACGGCAGCCAGATCTTTGTGCTGGGCGCGCAGTTCGGCAACGTGTTCGTGGGCATACAGCCCGGCATGGGCTTCGAGGGCGACCCGATGCGCCTGCTGTTCGAGCACGGCTTTGCCCCCACCCATGCCTTCTGCGCCTTCTACCGCTACCTGCGCGAGGACTTCAAGGCCGACGCCGTGCTGCACTTCGGCACCCACGGCGCCCTGGAATTCATGCCTGGCAAGCAGGCCGGCCTGACGGCCGACTGCTGGCCCGACCGCCTGATCGGCGACCTGCCCAATCTCTACCTCTACGCTTCCAACAACCCCTCCGAAGGCACCATCGCCAAGCGCCGCGCGGCCGCCACGCTGATCAGCTACCTCACCCCCCCGGTGGCCCAGGCCGGTCTGTACAAGGGCCTGGTGGAGCTGAAGGAAGTGCTGGAGCGTTTCCGCGGTCTGGAGCCCGACGCCAGTGGCGAACGCGAGCGCACCGAGCTGCTGGCCATGATGCAGGCCCAGGCCCAGGTGCTCGAACTCGCCGCCGCCGAGCCGGTCTGGACCGAGCTGCCCGCCGCCACCGCCGACGCCGCCGTGGCCCGCCTGACCGAATCGCTGCTCGAGCTGGAATACACGCTCATCCCCTGCGGTCTGCATGTGGTGGGCCAGGCGCCCACGCCGGCCGAGCGGGTGGACCTGCTGCTGTCGTGCGCCGAGGCCTCGCATGGCGAAGCCGCCGGCTCGCAGCGCCTGCGCCCCGCGCTGACCGCACTCACCCAGGGGGCCACGCTGGATGCTGCCCTGCAGGCGCTGGCGTCCGAACAGCGCACCGATGCCGACCGCGCCACACTCGCGGCCCTAGCCAGCACCGACGCCCTGCTGGTGCAGGACCACGAGATGCAGGGCATCCTGCGCGCGCTCGATGGCCGCTTCCTGCGGCCCGCACCGGGTGGCGACCTGCTGCGCACCCCCGACATCCTGCCCACCGGCCGCAACCTGCACGGCTTCGACCCCTTCCGCATGCCCAGCGCCTACGCCGTGAAGGACGGCGCCCGCCAGGCCGAGCGCCTGATCGAGCGCCACATGGCCGACGGCAACCTGTTCCCCGAATCCATCGCCATGGTGCTGTGGGGCACCGACAACCTCAAGAGCGAGGGTGGCCCCATTGCCCAGGTGCTGGCGCTGCTGGGCACCCGGCCGCGCTTCGACGGTTATGGCCGCCTGGCCGGTGCCGAGCTGATCCCGCTGGCCGAACTCGGCCGCCCCCGGGTGGACGTGGTGATCTCGCTCTCCGGCATCTTCCGCGACCTGCTGCCGCTGCAGATCCGCCTGCTGGCCGAGGCCGCCTTCCTGGCCGCCAGCGCCGACGAGCCGCTGGAGCAGAACGCGGTGCGCCGCCATGCGCTGGCCTACATGGCCCAGCACGGCTGCGACCTGGAGACCGCCTCGCTGCGCGTGTTCGGCAATGCCGAGGGGGCCTATGGCGCCAACGTGAGCAGCCTGATCGACAACAGCCGCTGGGACAACCCGGACGAACTCGCCGAGACCTACAGCCGCCGCAAGGGCTTCGCCTACGGCCGCGCCGGCCGTCCGGTGCAGCAGGGCGCCCTGCTGCAGAGCATGCTGGCCGACGTGCAGCTGGCTTACCAGAACCTCGATTCGGTGGAGCTGGGCGTGACCACGGTGGACACCTACTTCGACACCCTGGGCGGCGTGAGCCGCGCCATCCAGCGCGCCAAGACCCGGGTGCAGGGCAGCAGCGCGCAGGTGGCACCGGTCTACATCGGCGACCAGACCCGCGACAGCCACGGCGGCGGCACGGTGCGCACCCTGAACGAGCAGGTGGCCCTCGAAACCCGCACCCGCATGCTCAACCCCAAATGGACCGAGGGCATGCTGCAGCACGGCTACGAAGGCGTGCGCCAGATCGAGGTGCACCTCACCAACACCATGGGCTGGTCGGCCACCACCGGGCAGGTGCAGCCCTGGGTGTACGAGCAGCTCACCCAGGCCCTGGTGCTCGACCCCGCCATGCGCCAGCGCCTGGCCGAACTCAATCCCACCGCGTCGGCGCGTGTGGCCCACCGCCTCATCGAGGCGTCGGAACGCCAGTTCTGGAACCCCGATCCCCAAGTGTTGCAAGCCTTGCGACAAGCCAGTGAAGAACTGGAAGACCGCCTGGAAGGCGTGTTCGAAGGAGCCCCCGCATGATGGAAACCAGCATCCCCGTGACCGAGCTGAGGCGCACCCCGGTCCGGTCCGGACGTCCTCCCGACGGCGAGGGCAGCCTGCAGGTGCAGCTCGACCCGAACATCAAGATCGGCAATGCCAAGGTCTTTGCCATCTACGGCAAGGGCGGCATCGGCAAGAGCACCACCAGCTCCAACCTGTCGGCCGCGTTCTCGCACCTGGGCAAGCGGGTGCTGCAGATCGGCTGCGACCCCAAGCACGACAGCACCTTCACCCTGACCAAGAAGATGCTGCCCACCGTGATCGACGTGCTGGAGACGGTCGACTTCCACCCCGAGGAACTGCGGGTCGAGGACTTCGTCTTCCCCGGCTACAACGGCGTGATGTGTGTGGAAGCCGGCGGCCCGCCGGCCGGCACCGGCTGCGGTGGCTACGTGGTGGGGCAGACGGTCAAGCTGCTCAAGGAGCACCACCTGCTCGAAGACACCGACGTGGTCATCTTCGACGTGCTGGGCGACGTGGTGTGCGGCGGCTTTGCGGCCCCGCTGCAGCACGCCGACCGGGCCATGATCGTCACGGCCAACGATTTCGACTCCATCTTCGCCATGAACCGCATCGTGCAGGCGATCGGGGCCAAGGCCAAGAACTACGGTGTGCGGCTGGGCGGCGTGATCGCCAACCGCAGCGCCGGCACCGACCAGATCGACAAGTACAACGCCCAGACCGGCCTGAAGCTGGCCGCGCGTTTCCCCGACCTGGACGCCATCCGCCGCAGCCGCCTGAAAAAGTCCACCCTGTTCGAGATGGAAGACTCGCCCGAGGTGCAGGCCGTGCGCGACGAATACATGCGCCTGGCCGCCGCCATGTGGCTGGGGGGCGACCCGCTGCCCGCCGTGCCCATGCGCGACCGCGACATCTTCGACCTGCTGGGTTACGACTGAAAGGCGCCGCCATGGACATGCGCAACGCCTCCAGCCGCTACCTCGACCGCCGCGACGAGATCGAGACCTACTTCGACCGCACGGCCGTGCAGGCCTGGGAGCGCCTGACCTCCACCGCCCCGGTGGGGCGCATCCGCGCCACCGTGCGCGCCGGCCGCGACCAGATGCGGGAGAACCTGCTGAGCTGGCTGCCGCAGGACATGCAGGGCCTGCGCCTGCTGGACGCCGGTTGCGGCACGGGCGCACTGGCCGCCGAGGCGGCGCGGCGCGGCGCCGACGTGGTGGCCATCGACCTGTCGCCCACCCTGGTGCAGCTGGCCCGCGACCGCTGGAACGAGACACCGCAGCCCAGCGGCTGCGGCCGCATCGACTTCCAGGCCGGCGACATGCTCGACGAGAGCTTCGGCGGCTTCGACCATGTGGTGGCCATGGACTCGCTCATCCACTACGACACCGACGACATGGTGAGTGCGCTGGCGCGGCTGGAGTCGCGCACCCGCCGCAGCATGCTGTTCACCTTTGCACCGCGCACGCCGCTGCTGGCGGCCATGCACAGCGTGGGGCGCCTGTTCCCGCGCAGCGACCGCTCGCCTGCGCTCACGCCGGTGGCCCAGCCCATGCTGCGCGCCGGCCTGTCGGTGGCGCTGTCGCCGCGCGGCTGGATCGAAGGGCGCAGCCAGCGTGTGGCCAGCGGCTTCTACACCTCGCAGGCCTGGGAGTGGCGCCGGTGAACCTGATGCGCATGCTCTCCCCGGCGTGGGCGGTGCAGCTCACGCGCCGCTACGCGCCCTTTGCGGACGCGGCCTCGGCCGATCTGCCGCTGGGGCGGCTGCTGCGCCTGTCGCTGTTCCAGGCCGCCATCGGCATGACCATGGCGCTGCTGGTGGGCACGCTCAACCGGGTGATGATCGTGGAGCTGGGCGTGCCGGCCTGGTGGGTGGCACTGTCGGTGGCGCTGCCGCTGGTGTTTGCGCCGCTGCGCGCCCTCATCGGTTACCGCAGCGACACCCATCCCTCGCCCATGGGCCTGCGCCGCATGCCCTACATGTGGATGGGCACGCTGCTGATGTTCGGCGGCCTGTCCATCATGCCGTTTGCCCTGCTGCTGCTCACGGTCGACGATGCCGGCGTGTGGGCCGGCCGCATCGGCGCGGCGCTGGCCTTCCTGCTGGTGGGCGCGGGCATGCAGATCACGCAGACCGCCGGCATGGCGCTGGCCAGCGACCTGGCCCCGGTGGACAAGCGCCCGCGCGTGGTGGCGCTGCTCTACGGCACGCTGCTGGTGGGCATGATCGTGGGCAGCGCGCTGCTGGGCCACATCCTGCAGGACTTCAGCCCCACCCGCCTGGTGCAGGTGGTGCAGGGCGCGGCGGTGGTGGTGGCGGTGCTCAACGTCACCTCGCTGTGGAAGCAGGAGCCGCGCCAGGCCCGCCGCGGCGCGCGCGCGCCGGACGGCTTCAGCCGCAGCTGGCAGCGCCTCATGGCCATCCCGCGCATCCGCCGCTTCCTGTGGACCGTGGGCCTGGGCACCGTGGCCTTCAGCATGCAGGACATCGTGCTGGAACCCTTCGGCGGCCAGGTGCTGGGCCTGGACGTGAGCCTGACCAGCGCACTCACCGCCATGAGCGCGGGCGGTGCCCTGCTGGCCTTCGTGTTTTCGGCGCGTTTCACATCACGCGGGCTCGACTCCATCCGCCTGGCGGCACTTGGGACCCTGCTCGGCCTGCCAGCCTTCGCCTGCGTGATCTTTTCTGCCCCGCTGCAGTCGCCACTGATGTTCCAGTGCGGTGCAGCCCTCATCGGCTTTGCCGGCGGCCTGTTCTCGGTCGGCATGCTGCTGACCGCGATGGACCTGCCCGAGCCGGAACACACCGGCCTGGTGCTGGGCGCCTGGGGCGCGGTGCAGGCCACGGCGGCCGGCCTGTCCATGGCCGTGGGCGGCGTGCTGCGCGACGTGATCGACGGCATGGTGCACGCCGGCTGGCTGTCCGGCCCGCTCGATTCGCCGGCCACCGGCTACAGCGTGGTGTTCCACGTCGAGATCTACCTGTTGTTCGTGGTGCTGATCGCCCTGGGTCCCCTGGTGCGCCGCTCCACCGCCTCTGCCCGGCCCGAGCGCCGCCACCAGCCCATCGGCCTGGCCGAACTGCCCGGCTGAACCGACCCATCCCGGTTGCCATCCCGTCACCCCTTCACCCACCGAACTGCCACCGCAGCCCAGCCCCGCCCACAAGGAGTCCATCATGGAAACAGGCGCCATCACCCAGTACGTCGACGTCGCGCAGCTCGTGCTGTACGCCTTCTGGCTGTTCTTCTTCGGCCTCATCTGGTACCTCCAGCGCGAGAGCCACCGCGAGGGCTACCCCATGGACCCGGGCCGCGAGAACGGCCCCAAGATCACCGGCTGGCCGGTGGCCGAGCCCACCGCCTACAAGCTGGCCGATGGCCGCGAGGTGCTCAGCCCCGACCACAACCGCCCGGACGGTGCCTACAGCGCACAACCCACCCATGGCTGGAACGGCGCCCCGCTGGAGCCGGTGGGTGATCCGCTGCTGGCCGGCGTGGGACCGGGCGCCTGGGCGGCCCGTGCCGACCACCCCGACATGCTGCTGCACGGCGGACCCAAGATCGTGCCGCTGCGGGTGGCCACCGACCATGGCGTGGCCCGCCAGGACACCGATCCGCGTGGCCTGCCGGTGCTGGGCGCCGACGGCGAGACCGCCGGCCGCGTCAAGGACATGTGGGTGGACCGCTGCGAGATGATGTTCCGCTACATCGAGGTCGAGCTGGTGGCCGGCCGCAGCGTGCTGCTGCCCATCACCTTTGCCCGCATCCGCAAGGACCGCGTGGAGGTGCATGCCCTCATGTCCGACCAGTTCGGCAACGTGCCGGCCCTGAAGAACCCCGACCAGGTGACCCTGCTGGAAGAGGAAAAGATCTGCGCCTACTACGGCGCCGGCACCCTGTACGCCACGCCGCAGCGCCAGGAGCCGCTGGTATGAACCCCGGCCACGAACACGAGTTCGAAGCGGCGCCCGGTCTGCCCGAGCCGCTGCCACAGGGCGAGCAGCTCCTGTGGCAGGGCCGCCCGGACTGGCGTTCGCTGGCCGTTCATGCCTTCCATGTGCGCAAGGCGGCGATCTATTTCGCCGCCATGCTGACCATCCAGGTGCTCTACCTGCTGGGCGAGGCCGGTCCGTTCCCGATCGCCTCGGTCGCCACCAGCCTGCTGCTGGCCTCGGTGGCCCTGGCCCTGCTGGCGGCCACCGCGTGGATGTCGTCGCGCACCACGCTCTACACCGTGACCGACCGGCGCATCGTCATGCGCATCGGCATCGTGCTCACGCTCACCTTCAACCTGCCGCTCAAGCGGATTGCGTCGGCGGCCCTCAACCCGCACGGCCGCACCGGCGACATCGCGCTCAACCTGGTGGCCAACGAGCGCATCGGCTACTTCCACCTGTGGCCGCATGCGCGTGCCTGGGAAGTGCGCCGCCCGCAACCCACGCTGCGCTGCATCACCGATGCCGCTGCCGTGGGCGCGCTCATCCAGCGCCAGTGGATGGCGGTCCATCCCCAGGCCCAGGTGGTGCAGCCCGAGGTGGCTTCGCCCGCCGTGCCGCCCATGGCCGAGCCGCAGCGCCAGCCCGAGGTGGTGACCGCATGAGCTCCCACCACCACGACGCGCCGTTCGGCAACGTCACGCCCTGGCCGATCTATGCCCTGGGCGCGCTGCTGCTGACCACGCTGGGCGTGGTGGCCTGGGAACGCATGGCCCACCTGAAGGCCGCCGACCGGCCGGCGGTGCAGGCCCCCGCCGCCGACGTGCTGTGGCAGCGCCAGCTGCGCTTTGCCGACACGGCGCAAGGCCACATTGCCGTGACCGACCATGTGTCCGGCCAGACCGTGGCCACCTTCGAGGGCCAGCAGGGTTTCCTGCGCGGCAGCCTGCGGGCGCTGGCCCGCAGCCGCCAGCGCGCCGGCCAGGGACCGGAGCAGCCCTTCGTGCTGACCGGCCACACCGACGGCCGTCTGGTGCTGCTCGACCCGGTCACCGGCGACCGCATCAACCTCGAATCCTTCGGGCCGACCAACGCCGCCGTGTTCGCACAGCTGCGTCCCTCGGCCCCCGTACCGACCCCGACCACCGGAGGCACACCATGATCGACAGCCACCAGGACCCGCTGGACCAGCTGATGGCCCACCTCAGCACCACCGAGGACGCCACCGCCCTGGCCGCGCGCAGCACCATGCTCACGCCGCGCTTTTACACCACCGATTTCAAGGCCATGGACCGGCTCGACGTGAGCCCGGTGCGCGCCGAGTGGGACGCCATGATGGCGGAGTACGAGGGCGACACCAACCACGACCACTTCAAGCGCGATGCGGCCTTTGCCGAAGAACTGCGCACGCTCATGCCCCAGCTCACGCCCGAGCTGCGCCAGGAGTTCCTGGACTTCCTCATCAGCTCCTGCACCTCGGAGTTCTCGGGCTGCATCCTCTACAACGAGATCCGCAAGCACGTCAGCAACCCCGACATCAAGCAGCTGATGGCCTACATGGCGCGCGACGAGTCGCGCCACGCCGGCTTCATCAACCAGTCGCTCAAGGACTTCAACCTCGGCATCGACCTGGGCAACCTCAAGAAGGTCAAGGCCTACACCTACTTCAAGCCCAAGTACATCTTCTACGCCACCTACCTGTCGGAGAAGATCGGCTACGCCCGCTACATCACCATCTTCCGGCAGCTGCAGCGCCACCCGGACAAGCGCTTCCACCCGATCTTTCGCTGGTTCGAGCGCTGGTGCAACGACGAATTCCGGCACGGCGAATCCTTCGCGCTCATCATGCGCGCCCAGCCCGGGCTGCTGCGCGGTGCCAACAAGCTGTGGATCCGCTTCTTCATCCTGGCGGTCTACGCCACCATGTACGTGCGCGACCACACCCGACCGCTGCTGCACGAGGCCATGGGCCTGGAGTCGACCACCTACGACTACGAGGTGTTCCGCATCACCAGCGACATCTGCCGCCAGGTCTTCCCGATCGAGGTGGACATCGACAACCCGGTGTTCCGGCGCGGGCTGGAGAGCCTGCTGCAGACCTCGCTGGCGGCCGACCGGGCGCGGGCGCGGGGCGGCCTGGTGGGCCGGCTGCAGCTGGCCGGCTGCGCCGTGCGGGCGGCCTTCACCTTCGGCCGGCTGTTCCTGCAACCGGTGATCCACCACGAGCTGCCGCGCGAGATCCGCATGCAGCCGGTGTGGTGAACCGCACCGGGCCGGCGCCATGGCCGACGCGCTCGTGACCGTCATCGCCCCGGCGCTGTTTGCCCTGCTGTGCTGGTGGTTCGGCACGGGTGCCATCCTGTGGCTGGTGCGGCGACCGCCGGCCACCTTTGCCTGGAGCATGGCCGCCCTCACCGTGTTGCTGGGCCTGAGCTTCTGGACCGCGCGCCTGAGCATGCGCGATCCGTCGGAGCAGGGCGCCTACCTGGCCTTTGCCAGCGTGATCGTCATGTGGAGCTGGCACGAGATGGCCTTTCTGACCGGCTGGCTGGCCGGGCCCCGGCGCCGGGCGCTGGACGCCGGCCTGCGCGGCTGGCCGCGCTTCGTGCAGTCCACCCAGGCCGTGCTGTGGCACGAGCTGGCACTGGCTGCCCACCTGGCGGTGCTGTGGTGGATGCAGCCGGCGCAAGGCAGCCATGTGGCGCTGTGCACCTTTGCCGTGCTGTGGTTCATGCGCTTCTCGGCCAAGCTCAACCTGTTCCTGGGCGTGCCCGAAACCGGCGAGCAGTACCTGCCGGCGCGGCTGCGGTACCTGGCCAGCTATTTCCGGCGCGGGCCGCTGAGCCTGTTCTTCTTCCTCAGCGTGGGCGTGTCCATCGCCATCTGGGTGGGGCTGGTGTGGCAGGCCCAGCATGGCGAGACCGTGGTCTCCACCGGCTGGGTGCTGCTGGCCGCACTGCTGGGCCTGGCCATCGTCGAACACCTGATCATGGCGTTTCCCACGCCCATGCAGAAACTCTGGTCCTGGGCCATGCCATGAACGCCTACCGCACCCCCGACGGCTTCATGGACGGCTTTCCGCCGCCCTCCGGACCGGCGCCCATCCCGGGCCCGGCGGCCCGGGGCAACCCGGATGCGCCGCACGCCATCGTGATCGGCAGCGGCTTCGGCGGGCTGGCGGCGGCGGTGCGCCTGGGCGCCAAGGGCTGGCGCGTGACGGTGCTGGAAAAACTCGATGCCCCCGGTGGCCGCGCCTATGTGCACCGCCAGGCCGGCCACGTGTTCGACGCCGGCCCCACCATCATCACCGTGCCGTATCTGTTCGAGGAGCTGTGGGCCCTGTGCGGGCGCAGCTTCCACGACGAGGTCACGCTCAAGGCGCTCGACCCGTTCTACCGCATCCGTTTTGCGGACGGCAGCCACTTCGACTACAGCGGCATCCTGGAGAAGCAGCGCGCCGAGATCGCGCGCATCCATGCGCCGGACCTGCCGGGTTACGACCGCTTCGTGGCCGAGGCCGACCACTGCTACCGCCTGGGCTTCGAGGCGCTGGGCGACAAGGCCTTCGACACCGTGGGCGACCTGCTGCGGGCCAGCCCCGCCATCCTGAAGATGCGTGGCTGGCGCAGCCTGCACGGCATGGTGGCCAGCCATGTGAAGCACCCCAAGCTGCGGGCCGCACTCAGCCTGCAGAGCCTGCTGATCGGCGGCAACCCGTTTTCGGTCACCTGCATCTACAGCCTCATCAATGCGCTGGAGCGCCGCTTCGGCGTGCACTGGGCCATGGGCGGCACCGGGCAGCTGGTGCAGGGCCTGGTGGGCCTGCTGCAGGGGCAGGGCAGCACGTTGCGCTGCAACGCCGAGGTGCGCCGCATCGAGGTGGAGGGTGGCCAGGCCACCGGCGTCACGCTGGCCAGCGGCGAACGCATCGCGGCCGACATCGTGATCTCCAACGCCGACACCGCCTGGACCTACCGTCACCTGGTGGAGCCCGAACACCGCCACCACTGGACCGACCGCCGCGTGGAGCGGGGCCGTTATTCCATGAGCCTGTTCGTCTGGTACTTCGGCACCCGCCGCACCTACGACGACGTGCCGCACCACATGATGCTGCTGGGACCACGCTACCGCGAGCTGCTGGCCGACATCTTCAAGAACCACCACCTGGCCGACGACTTCAGCCTTTACCTGCACCGGCCCACCGCCAGCGACCCGTCCATGGCGCCGCCCGGGCACGACACCTTTTATGTGCTGGCGCCGGTGCCGCACCTGGACAGCGGCACCGACTGGTCGGTGCGCGCAGCTCCCTACCGCGAGGCCGTGGCCCGCGTGCTGGAGAACACGGTGCTGCCGGGCTTCCAGAAAGAGATCAGCGCCTCGCTCATCACCACCCCGCAGGACTTCCACGACCGGCTGCTGTCCTACAAGGGCGCGGCCTTCGGCCTGGAGCCGTTGCTGCTGCAGAGCGCCTGGTTCCGCCCGCACAACCGCAGCGAAGACGTGCCCGGCCTGTACATGGTGGGCGCCAGCACCCACCCGGGCGCCGGCGTGCCGGGCGTGCTCATGTCGGCCAAGGCGCTGGATTCGGTGGTGCCGCACGCCGTGGCCCACCGGGCGCTGCATCCCTTGTGAACCTTGTCCCCATGACCGTGTCCGCCGCCCTGTCCCCGCCGGAGGCGTCCCGCCCGGCCGACCCCGCTGCCGACCTGCAGGCCTGCGTGGCGCTCATGCGCACCGGCTCGCGCAGCTTCTTCGCGGCCAGCCGCCTGCTGCCGCCCCGGGTGCGGCCGGCGTCCATTGCGCTGTATGCCTTCTGCCGGGTGGCCGACGACATCGTCGACGAAGGCGGCCTGTCGCTCGAGGACAGCCGTGCCCTGCTGGCCGGCCGGCTGGACGCGATCTATGCCGCCCGCCCCGGCCCGGCGGTGGAAGACCGGGCCCTGGCCGCCGTGGTGCAGCAGTACGGCCTGCCCCGGCCGTGGCTGGATGCCCTGCTGGATGGCTTTGCCTGGGACGCCACCGGCCGCACCTACGACACGCTCGAAGAGGTGCATGACTACGGCGCCCGTGTGGCCGGCAGCGTGGGCGCCATGATGTGCTGGCTGATGGGGGTGCGCAGTCCGCAGGCCCTGGCCCGGGCCTGCGAGATGGGCGTGGCCATGCAGCTCACCAACATCGCCCGCGACGTGGGCGACGACGCCCGCAACGGCCGCCTGTACCTGCCGCGCCAGTGGCTGCGCCAGGCCGGCATCGACCCCGATGCCTGGCTGGCTGCGCCCCACGGATCACCCGCCCTGCAGTCGGTGGTGCTGCGCCTGCTGGACGAGGCCGACCGCCTGTACCGCCAGGCCACACAGGGGGTGGCGCTGCTGCCGCGCGACTGCCGCGCCGCCATCCTGGCGGCCCGCCACATCTATGCCGACATCGGCAGCCAGATGCGCCGCCAGGGCATCGACCCGGTGCAGCAGCGCAGCGTGGTGCCCACCGGGCGCAAGCTGGCGCTGGCCGCACTGGCCTCGGTGCAGGCCTGGCAGCTGGCGCCGCGCCGCAACCCGTCGGCCCTGCAGGCCGACCCGCTGGCGGCGGTGGCCTACCTGGTGGACCACGCGGCCGGCAGCGACGAGCTGCCGTCGTCCTTGCCCCGCCCCCTGCGGGCGCGGGTGATCTGGATGATCGAGATGTTCGAGCGGGTGGAGATCCAGCGCCTGGAACAGCGCATCGCGCAGCGTCAGAAGACCGCGTGATCGCCGCGCTCCGGTGCGGCTTCGCCCCGGGCCAGGGCGGCATAGTGGTCCCACAGCGTGTCGCTGCCGAAGGACGGCGTGGCGGCCTCGTCGTAGCGCCCCTGGGCCGCGTCCCACACCAGCATGGATTCGGTGGCGTAGTAGCGGCCGATCTGCGCCAGCTGCGCCTTGTCGGCCAGTGAGGGCCGGATGCGCGAGGCCAGCCGCAGCCCGCCGATCACACCGTCCAGCACCCACACCGGCACCTCTCTGAAGCGGGGTGGAAGACCCAGCAGCGCAAACAGGCGCTCGCCCTGTTCGCGCGGCGTGATGGCCGGCCCCGGGCCACCGATGGGCAGCACCCGGTCAAAACGCTGCGGGTCGCTCAGGCAGCCGGCGATGAAGTCACCCAGGTCGCGGTCGCTGATGGGCTTGCAGGCGGTCAGCCGGCCATCGCCCATCAGCAGAAAGGGCTGCCCGCGCCGCAGCCGTTCCACCTGGCCCGAGAGCGACTTGAAGAAGGCCGTGGGCCGCACGATGCTGTAGCGCAGGCCGGAGGCCATCAGCGCCTGTTCGGCCGCGAGCTTGGCCTGCTGGAAGGCCAGCAGAGGCTTCTGCACGCACAGCGCCGACAGCATCACCATGTGCGGCACACCCTGCTGCTGTGCGGCCTGCAGCGCCTGGCGCGTGGCGCCGTGGTCGATGGCCCAGGCGTCGGCCGGTGCGCCGCTGCGCGAGGCCATGCACGACACCAGCGCATCGAAGCGTTCACCGGCCATGCCGTCCTGCACGATGGACGCCGCCCTCGTGGGGTCGCCGATGCGCACGGTGCAGCCCGGCAGCAGCGCGCCAGCGGCCGTGGCATCGAGTCTCCCGGCCACGCCGCTGCGCGGGCGCACCAGGCACACCACCTGGTGGCCCTGCCGGCGCAGCGCCTGCGCCGTGGCCTGGCCGATGGTGCCGGTGGCACCCAGCAGCAGCACGCGCTGGCCGGACGGGGTGGTCATGCGTCGGTCACCGGGTGGGCGCCGGTCCGTCGGCCGGGTAGACGCAACGGAATCCGATGTAGACCGCGTAGAAGCGCGCCGGCTTCCAGGCATCCACACCGGTGCGCATCTGGCTGGCGCCGTACCACCACGAGCCGCCCATGGTGCGGCGCTCGGGGCCGTCGCTGCCGGGTCGCTGGTCGCTGGCCCATTCCCACACATTGGCCCCCATGTCGAACAGGCCGTTCACGCCCACGCGGGTGGCGCCGGTGGGCGCGGCGGTGGGCCAGCGGTCGGGGCCGGCGTTGTCGCTGGTGTTGGCGCCTTCCGGGCTGCTGCCGGTGGGGTAGGGGTAGGTGGTGCCGCGCTGCAAGGGCGCCGGGGGCGATTCGCGCTGCTCGGTGTAGGCGGCGCTGTCCCACTCGGCGGCGGTGGGCAGGCGGCCACCGGCCCAGCGGCAGAAGGCGGCGGCTTCGTCGAAGTTCAGGTGCACGGCGGGCAGGGCATCGCTGGCGGGGCGGCCTTCGGGCATGCGCCAGGTCCAGCCGGGTCGGCGGGTCCAGCCGCCGGCAAATTCGAAGCCGCCGCCTTCGGCCTCGGCCCGGGTGCGGGTGCCGGTGTCGGCCACGAAGCGGGTGAAGCGGGCGATGCTGACCTCGGTGCGGTCCCAGCGCAGGGCGCCCAGGGTCACGGTGTCGGGGGGCGTGGTGGACGCTGCGGCAGCAGCTGCTGCAGCGGCGCACAGCACCAGCAAGGCGGACAGGGCATGGCGTTTCATGCCGCGATCATGCCGCGCACCACAAGGCCGTCAGGTGCGCCGGGGCATGCGCCAGGGCAGCATGGCCTGCACGATGGGCGACACCAGCCGGGGCACATGCAGGGTCTCGTGGAAGCAGGTCACGGTCTCGCCCAGCAGGCTGTGGCGCAGGGCGGCGCGCTGGTAGAAGGGCGTGTCCTCCAGCTGCTCGTGCACCGTCACCGGGCCGTCGCTGCGCAGCCGGCGGGCGATGCGCCAGGCGGTGCGCGGCAGCGTTTTCTGCGGCGGCGCCTCGAAGGGCGTGATCTCGCCGTCGGTGCCGAAGCGCAGGGCCAGCAGCCGGGCGTCGGGCCGGGTGGGTTCCAGGTCGTAGAGCACGGCGGTGCTGCCGTCGGCCATGAGGCTGCGCGACCAGTCCCATTCGGTGAAGGCGCGGTCGATGGGTTCGTCGCCCTCGTTGGAGTCCAGGTAGGCCTGGCCGCGCCAGCGCTGCTCGGGCAGGCTCAGGTCGACCTCCACCCGGGCCTGCGGCGCCAGCGGCCCCCAGCGGTGGCGGCCGGCGGCGTCCAGCGGCGTGCTGAACGAGAACAGCTGCATCGGGTGCACCTGGATGCGCCCGCGCACCCGCCGGGGCAGGGGCACGCCGACCTCGTCGATGTCGATCACCAGGCTGTCGCCGTTCCAGCGCAGCTGGCTCGGGCCGATGCGGAACTCGGTGCGGGTGCGGTGGTTGAGCGCGGCGCCGCGCTCGGTCATGGTCCAGCGCCGGGCGTGGCGGCTGTAGAGCGCCACGTTGAGCGCGCAGAAGTTGTCGGGGTCGGTGATGGCGCCGCCCCGGCGTGCCCAGGCGTAGTAGGGCGAGAACACGCTGCCCACGAAGGCGATGATGGTCAGGCCGTACTGGCCGTCGTCGCTCAGGGCGTCGAGGTACCACCAGAGGTAGCCACCCGGGGGAACCACCGGGTCGAACCTCGGCTCGCCAGCAGGGCCTCGGCCGCCCGAAGGCCAGAGAGGGCCGCCATCGGCACCCCCGGGCCCGGATGGACGCTCCCCCCCGCCAGAAAAAGGCCATCCACCGGCGTCGCGGCGTTCGGCCGGGCGAAGGCCGACATCCAGCCGTGGGTCGCCTGGCCATACAGGGCTCCCCCGGTGGCCGGGAAGAGGCGATGGAAATCCACCGGTGTGGTGAGCACCGACGGCGGATTCGCCTGCCGGATGCGAAGCCCACAGCGGCGCAGCAGGTTGAAGGCGGCGGTCTGACATGGTTCGATCTCCTGCGGGGTGAATCGGGACGGCTGGTCGCCCAGGGCGGGCGCATTCACCAGGCACAGCAGGCGCTCGGCACCCGAGGGGTCGGTGCCGGTGCCACGGTCCTGCGCGCACACATACACGGTGGGCTGCGCGGGCAGCCGGCCGCGGCCGAAGATGTCGCTGAACTCGCTGGCGTAGTCGCTGCGGAAGAACACGTTGTGCCGGTCCAGCGGCAGGCCGCTGGTGGGCGTGTGGATGGACCAGGTCAGGGCCGAGAGCGAGCGCGGCTGCGCCCGGGTGGGCACGCTGTCCTGCACCTGCGGGCCCAGCAGGCCGCCGCGCAGCGCGGCGATGTCGCCATTGAAGACCACGCTGTCGGCGGCCAGCCGCTCGCCGCTGGCCAGCAGCACGCCGCTGGTGCGGCCGCGTTCGGTCTGGATGCGGGCGCAGGGGCTGTGGTAGCGGAACACCGCGCCGTGCTGGCGCGCCAGCCGCTCCAGGCAGCGCGCCAGGGCGTGCATGCCGCCGTCGATGGACCACACGCCGTCCAGCTCCACCTGGGCGATCAGCATCAGCGTGGCCGGCGCTTGCCAGGGTGATGATCCGGTGTAGGTGGCATAGCGGCCGAAGAGCTGGCGCAGGCGCGGGTCGTGAAAGTGCCGGCCCAGGCTGCGCCACAGGCTGGCCATCGGTCCCAGCCCGGCCAGCACGCCGATGCCTCGGGGGCCCAGGCGTGCCGACAGGCCCAGCATGCCGGGCATGCGGTCGCGGATGTAGGGGCCTTCCAGGGTGCGGTAGACCTCGCGGGCCTGGGCGCAGAAGGCGGTGAAGCGCTGCGCTTCGGCGGCGCCGGCGAAGGCGTGGACCGCCTCGGCAGAGCGGGCGGCGTCGGCATGCAGGTCCAGGGTGCTGCCGTCGTCCCACCAGTGGCGGGCCAGCACGCTCAGGGGGCGCAGCTGCAGCTCGGTGTCCAGGTCGGCGCCCACCGAACCCAGGATCTGGTCGAACACCCAGCGCATGGTCATGACGGTGGGGCCGCTGTCGATGGGTGCACCGTCCACCTCGATCTGCCGCACCTTGCCGCCGGGGCCGGCCGCGGCCTCGACCACGGTCACGTCCATGCCCTGGGCGGCCAGCTGCAGGGCGGCCACCAGACCGCCCATGCCGGCGCCCACGACGACCACGCGTTGACGGTTCATGACAGGGCCTCGGCGGTGTCGATGGCGTTCGGTGCCGGCCAGGCCCCTTGCCGGGCCAGCAGCCGCATGCGCACGAACAGGGATTCGGAGAAGTACTGGTGCCGGTAGGCCGCCTCGATGGCGGTCTGGTGGGCACCCTGACGCGCATAGGCGTTCATGGCGGCGGTGTCGCGCCACAGGCTGAAGGTGCACTGGCGCACCAGCGGGGCTTCGCCCAGGCCCATGGCCAGGGTGCAGCCGTCGGCCCGCTGCATGGCGTTCTGGGCCGGTGGTGCATTGCGCCAGAAGGCCATGGCCTTGGCCGGGCGGATGCTGGCGCGGGTGAGCACCGCCAGCGGGCTGGGCTCGGCCGATCCGGCACCGGCATCGGCGTGCTCGCCCAGCTGGCTGGCCGGCGTGGCGCCCCAGGCCTGGCCGTCCCAATGGCCCCGGGCCGACACCACTTCGAGCAGGCCGCTCCAGTGCTGGGCGGCGCGCTCGCGCATGGCCTGCACATGGCCACCCTGCAGGAAGGCATCGGCCTGGCCGGCGTGGTCGAACACGGCAATGAGGCCCTGGTGGCTGGCACTCGGTCGCAGGCCGAAGCCTCCACCATGCCCGCTGCCCATGACCTTGGCAAAACAAAGGCCCGGCGTCTCCTTGAGCGCGCCGGGCCCCTGCATGAGCCGCATCCAGCCCCAGCCCTGGTGTTCGCGCAGGTAGTTCACCAGCACGACCACCACCACCCCCGAGAGGGTGATCACGTCCTGGGCGACCTCGGCCATGGTGGGTGCCCAGTGGGTGGTCCGGGGGGACTCAGGGTTTGGCCGGCGGTGCGGCCGGTGTGGCCGCTGCCGCCGCGTCCGCCGGTGGTGCGGCGGTGTAGGGCCGGTAGGCCGCCAGCTCGGGGTGGTCCTTCAGCATGGACTGGCCCAGCAGCGGCTTGTAGGCACCCTGGTGGCAGGTGGCGCAGTTGGCCTTGGCCACGTCGCCCAGTTCACCCTTGCGGTGGGCCGGGAAGACCTGGGTCAGCGGCTCCATGTAGGACAGGTTCACCTCGCGCGCCATGCGGATGCCGTGCCAGGCCGTCACGCGTTGCGGCGGGCCGCCCTGCCAGCCACCGAAGTTGGCGCTGTTGTGGCAGTAGGTGCAGTTCACGCCCAGACCGGACGACATGTGCTCCATGAGGGCATAGGTCTTCTCGGTGCGCTGGATGCTCTCGCCCTTGCCACCGCTGACCGGCAGTGCGCCCTTGGCCTGCACCCGGATCGGCTCGCTGCCCAGCAGGTACGGGGTGAACGGGTCGTAGGGCAGGGAGGCCAGGCCCACCGAGTCGGCCGGCGTGTTCTGCCCGGCCTTGTCGCCCATGAAGTTGGAGCCGTAGGGTTCGGACTTGGCGGTGAACCAGACCTCCTTGGGCACCGGCTGGCCACGGTGGCAGGTGTAGCAGGTCACGCCGGTTTCCTTGACGTGGCTCTTGTAGCTGCTGTTGATGAACTGCGTCATCTGGACCATCTTGCGGGCCACCACCTTGGTGTAGAGGCTGTCGTCCGCAAAGTTGGCACCGGCGTGGCAGTAGGTGCAGCCCTGCTCGGGCGCGACCCAGGCGGTCATGGCCACCATGAGGCGGGTGAACTCGCCCACGCTGAGGTCGCCCAGCACCTTGACGTTCTGGTAGACCGCGCCGGCCTTGGGGCCGCTGGCATCGGCCGGCGGCTGGGCCTCGGGCACCACGTTGGCCTTGTCGACCTCGATGAGCGTGCGCGGGTTGTAGACCTGGACCATGCCGGTGCCCCGGTAGCCGTGCTGCACGGTTTCCATGGGCGGCCGCTCGCAGGCGGCCAGCAGCGTGAGGGAGGCCAGGGCCGCCACGCGCAGCCAGCGGCTGGCGGTGAAGGATGTCGTGTTCATCACTTGCCTCCGTTCATGAGGGCCGGGTCCATGACCTCGGGGAAGACCATCGGGTAGGGCGGTGCCACGCCATGCTTGATGGCCCACAGGTACCAGTTGTCCACCACGGTGCCGGTCAGCAGGATGCCGATGCCGCCGGTGAGCGGGCACAGCACGGCGAACCACCAGGCCCAGCGGTGGATGGATTCCATGGTGGCGTTGAAGCCCATGGTCCAGCGCCAGAACAGGGCGGCGCGCTCGCTGGCCGTGCCGCGGTCGGTGATCTGCTCGATCTCGCGTTCACCGCCGTAGCGGCCCACCGCCAGGATGGTCGCGCCGTGCATCGCGAACAGCAGCGTGGAGCCGTACAGGAAGGCGATGGACAGGGCGTGGAACGGGTTGTAGAACAGGTTGCCGTAGCGCAGACTGAAGGCGGCCGTCCAGTCCAGGTGGGGGAAGATGCCGAAGGGCACGGCCTCGCTCCAGGTGCCCATGAGCACCGGGCGGAAGAGGCCCAGCACCAGGAACAGCCAGATGGCGGCCGCAAAGGCCCATGGCACGTGGGTGCCCATGCCCAGCTCGCGGGCGCGGCGGTAGGTGCGGGCCCACCACAGCAGGATGGAGACGGTCAGGAAGGCACCGCAGATCTGCCACCAGCCACCCTGGTTGAGCGGGGCCAGGCCCAGGCCGTGTTCCGGTCCCGGCGGCTCCAGCGACAGCCAGAAGAGCTGGCGCACGAACTGGATCGGGTCGTAGTTGACCGAGGCCAGCATGTTGAAGCCGATGATGTTGAAGGCCAGCAGACCCAGGATCAGCGAGGCCAGGCCCAGACCACCCAGGTAGATCGGACCGACCTGGGCATTGCCCAGCCGACCGAACAGGTGGACGATGGCCGGTTCCTTGCCGGTGCGCGGGCTGTTGCCGTGTCCCAGCGGCACCCCGTGGTGCAGCGGGCCCACGGCCTGGACCGTGGTGAAGAGGTTCTGGTATTGCGCCATGGTGTTCTCCCTGCGGTTACTTCAGCGGCCACTGCGACCAGATGGGCAGGTTCAGCCACCAGCCCCACCACTCGGGCCATCCGCGGCTCCAGAACGGACCGCTGATGACGATGCACAGGGCACTGAACAGCACGGCCGCCAGCGCCAGGAACAGACCCAGCCGGTGGATGCCCAGGGTGCCCACCGAGTAGCCGATGATGTCGCGGAAGAAGGTGTCTTCGTGCTCCGGCGTCTTCACCTCGGTGCCGGGGGCCGGGTTGGTGGCCGACAGCACCAGGGCACCGTGCAGCGACAGCGCGAAGGTGGTGGCGAAGAAGAAGCTCACCGCCAGCATGTGCGCCGGGTTGTAGTGGAAGTGCAGGTACTGGTAGCCCACGTTGGACACCCAGTCCAGGTGGCTGAAGATGCCGTAGGGGAAACCGTGTCCCCAGGCACCCAGCAGCACCGGCCGCACCACCACCAGGGTGACGTAGGCCAGGATGGCCACCGAGAAGGCCGCGGGCACGTGGTAGCCCATGCCCAGTTTTCGGCAGATCTCGACCTCTCGCAGCGCCCAGGAACCGAAGGCGCCGATGGCGCACACGGTGATGAGCTGCCACAGGCCGCCTTCCATCAGCGGCGCAAAGCGCAGGCCGTAGGACAGGTCGGGGGGCGCGATGCTGATCTGCCAGAGGTTCCAGGTCGGTCCCTGCGATGCACCCCAGAGGATCATCGCAGTGCCCAGCAGCGTGAAGAACATGGTCGTCACGCCGAAGAAGCCGACATAGAACGGCCCCACCCAGAAATCGAACAGGTCGCCGCCAACCAGGGTCCCGCCTCGAACCCGGTATTTCTTTTCAAAATTGAGCATGGCCATGGTGCGGCCCTCCTGTCTCAGGTGGATGGAGTTCTTTGTGCTTGTGTGGGGTGAGGGTCTGCGGTGCAAGTGCCGGTCCGGCCCGTTGTGACGGACCGGCACTTGCGTGCCGCGATGACCGTCAGGTCTTCGGTGCCGGGGTGGCGGCGGGCATCACCGCCGCAGAGGCCGGCTTGGCTTTGGGACCGTCGAGCCAGTTGAACTTGTTCGTGCTCAGCAGGATGAGGTGGATCATTGCTGCGAGGGTGAACAGGAAAACGCCTTGGACGACCATCGCGCGCAGCGGGTCGTAGAGTCGCCAGATTCGCCACATATGTGTGCTCCTTAAATGATGTGAGACATGAGCGTGTAAACCGCGGCATGCACGCCCGAGAAGATGCTGGCCTTGTGCTCGGCCCCCGGCAGCCACACCTGCCAGTGCAGGCCAACGAGTTGGCCCAGCAATGCCAGCGACAGCAGCAACAGGAAACAGGGCGCAAAGATCAGCAGGAAAGACAGCTTGTCCCCCCGGCTGGATGGCTTCTGGGCCGCATAAGTCAGGTCGTTCATGACAGTTCTCCACTCATGGATGGGTCAGGCTATGGATCAGAGCCAGGGCCGCCAGAACCACACCAGCAGGTGGGCCACCACGGCAATCGCCGTGAACCCCACAAAGCCTTGCATGTAGTACTGATGGAACTCCTGAGCCTCGTCATCCGTCAGGCCGGATATGGATGTCCGTTGTGACATGTGATGCTCCTTCTCAAAAAGGCCTTGTGGCCTGCGTTGCGCCCAACCCGCGCAACCTGGGCAGCCGGGGCGGAATGCCTCGACATCTCTGACGGGCGTTCACGGCGCTCATGCCGGAACTCCCAGGCCGAGCTCGCGCCCGGCGTTGTTCACATGGCTGCTGTCCACCACGGCCGCACCGGCCTGGCGGGCGGCACGCTCCGAGCCGTCGCGCAGACGGCGGGCGGCCGAGATCTGCACCAGCACCGGCTGCAGCGCCACGATGGCCTGCAGGCGGGCCTGGGCCGCGTCGTCCCACGGGGTCTGTGCGGCGTCCTCGTTCAGGCGCGCCGGCGTGGCATCGCCCCGGTCCATGTCGGTGCCCAGCGGCAGGATGTGGAACAGCGCGTCGAACAGCGCGTTGCACACCTCCTGGATCAGGTAGGTCGCGCCGCTGTAGCCCATGAAGGGGGTGCCGGTGTGGCGGCGGATGATGGCGCCGGGGAAGGACGCCGGAATGAAGGCCGAGCGCATCGGGCCCTGGCTGCCGGCTTCGGCCAGGTACATGCGTTCGTTGTAGCTGCCGAACAGGATCAGCGGCATCTGCTGCTTCACCAGCTCGCGCACGGCGGCGTTGTCGGTCTTTTCGCCGGCCTTGCGCGAGACCGCAAAGCGGCAGGGCAGGCCCATCTCGTCTTCCAGGAAGTGGCGCAGGCCGCGCGCATACGTCTCGCCGGCCACCACCGCAAAGCTGGCGGTGGCAAAGAAGTCCTGGGTGACGCTGCGCCAGAGGTCCCACACCGGCTTGATGGTGGTGTGCTTCTCGCGCTCGATGAAGGGCTCGGGATCGAGGCCCAGCAGCTCGCCCAGCGTGCGCAGGAACTGCGTGGTGCTGTGCAGGCCGATGGGGGCCTGCAGGTAAGGGCGCTCCAGCGTCTCGCAGAGCTGGCGGCCGAACTCGCGGTACATGCAGATGTTCACATCCGCCTCGACCAGGCGCGACACCTCCGAGAGGTGCGAACCCAGCGGGAAGACCATGTTCACCTCGGCACCGATGCCCTGCACCAGGCGGCGGATCTCGGCCAGGTCGCTCGGGCTGTTGAAGGTGCCGTAGCAGGGGCCGATGATGTTGACGCGCGGTTTTTCACCGGCCGGGCGCTCGGCCAGCGGCGTGCGGGCCGGCACCTTCTTCATGCCGTACTCGCTCCACAGCCAGGTCATGGCGCGGTTGGCGCACTGCCACTGGTCTTCGTCGATGGTGCGCGGCAGAAAGCGCATCAGGCCGGTGCCTTCGGGGGTGACGCCGCCGCCGATCATTTCGGCGATCGAGCCGGTCACCACCACGGCCGGCAGTTCGGGGTCGAGCACCGCGTGGGCACGCTTCATGGCGCCCTCGGTGCCTTCACGGCCCAGCTGTTCTTCGGCCAGGCCGGTCACCACGATGGGCAGCTCGTGCGGGGGCAGGGCGTCGGTGTAGTGCAGCACGCTGGTCACCGGCAGGTTCTCGCAGCCCACCGGGCCGTCGATGACCACCTGCAGGCCCTTGATGGCAGTGAAGACGTACACGGCTCCCCAGTAGCCGCCGGCGCGATCGTGGTCGAGGATCAGCATCAGCCCATCTCCTCGGCCTTGCGGCGCTTGGCCTGCTTCTCGAGCATGCGGCGGTTGTCCTTGCGGAACTCCGGGTGCTCGGTCGGCACGCCTTCCCACACGCCGGCCCGGTCGCCCTGGCCCACGTTGCCGAAGAAGTCGGCCATGGCATCGAAGCGCTGCTGGTTGGCCATGGCGGCATTGATCACCTGCACCAGCGAACCGGCACCGGCCACGCCCATGAGCGGGCGGGCGGAAATGAGGTTGGTGTAGTACAGCGACGGAATGCGGGCCTGCTTGGCCGCCTGCACCACCGGGGTGGTGCCGATGGCGAGCTGCGGCTGGTATTCGCGCACGGCAGCCAGGTCCTGCTCGAGCGAGGCGCGGAACTGCACCTGCACGCCCTGGGCGCGCAGCCAGTCGGCGTCGGCCTGGTTCCACGGGGTGGCCGGGCAGGCGCTGCCCACGTAGCGCAGGTCGGCACCGCAGTCCACCAGCAGGCGGCCCACCAGCAGCTCGGAGCCTTCGTAGCCCGACAGGGTGATGCGGCCCTGGATGCGCTGCTGCGACAGCACGCCGCGGATGGCGCCCAGGGTGGCGTTGCGGGCGGCGTCGATGCGCTCCTGCGACACGCCGGCTGCCGCGCCGATGGCGCCCAGCCAGTCGTGCGTGCCGGCTATGCCCACCGGGGCCGAGCCCACCACGGGGCGGCCGGCAGCCTCGAACTCACGGACGCTGGCGGTGTAGAAGGGGTGGATGGCGGCCACGGCCACGCCGTCGAGTGCGGCGTACAGCTCGCGCCATTCGCGGGTCGGCACCGTGGCGCCCACGGCCAGGCCCATGGGGGCGATCATCTGGCCGATCAGCATGGGGTCGGCCGGGAACATCTCGCCCAGCAGGGTGATGGCGGGCAGGCTCTGGCGGCCCCGGCTGGGGGCCTGCACCGGGCCGGCCATGATCTCTTCGCGGGCGAAGCGCAGCATGGCGCCCGAGAGCACGTCCTTGGCCTCGGCATGGGTCGGCACGCCGAAGCCCGGCACGTCGATGCCGATCACGCGCACGCCGTCGATCACCTTGGGCAGCAGCTGCAGCGGCACGCCGCTGGCGGTGGGCACGCACAGGTTGATGACCACGATGGCATCGAGCTGCGCCGGATCGGCGATGTCGTGCACCGCCTCGCGGATGTCCTCGAACAGCTTGCCGGTGACCAGCGTTTCGCTGTTGAAGGGCACGTAGCCCACGCTGCGGCGGGCGCCGTAGAAGTGGCTGGTGAAGGTCAGGCCGTACACGCAGCAGGCCGAGCCGGACAGGATGGTGGCGGTGCGCTTCATGCGCAGGCCCACGCGCAGCGAGCCGAAGGCCGGGCACATGCTCTGCGGCTGGTCGTGCGGGCCGGCGTCCGGGTTCTTGGGGTAGTCCTGGGCGTACTGCTGCAGCACCTCGCTCTTGCCGGCCTGGCGGGCCGCGGCCAGCAGCGTCTCGCCGCCGCTGTGGCAGCCCATGCCGTCGCCCTCGATGGCCGTGGGCACGTTCAGCGGGACGATGGGGATGGTGGTGCTGCCCATGGCTTCAGGCCTCGTCGTAGATGACTTCCAGGCTGGGGCGGCTGGTGTCGGTGCGGCCGCACATGTCGAACTGCGTGGCCGGCTCCAGCACATAGTCGCGGCCGGTACTGGAGGCCGAGAACAGGCCCAGCAGGGCGTCCTGGCTCAGCGGGCTGGGCTTGTTGGGCACCGAGGTGGCCACGTTGCTGGCCAGCTCGGCGAACATCGGGCCCCAGGGCGAATCGGGCCGGCCGATGATTTCGTAGCTGGCGCTCTTGCGGCGGATGTCGTCGTTGGCCGGGATGGTGGCCAGCACCGGAATGCCGGCGGCCTGGGCAAAGGCCGAGGCCTCGCCGGTGCCGTCGTCGCGGTTGATGACCATGCCGGCCACGCCCACGTTGCCGCCGAGCTTGCGGAAGTACTCGACCGCGCTGCACACGTTGTTGGCCACGTACAGGCTCTGCAGGTCGTTGCTGCCGACCACGATGACCTTCTGGCACATGTCGCGGGCGATCGGCAGGCCGAAGCCGCCGCAGACCACGTCGCCCAGGAAGTCGAGCAGCACGTAGTCGAAGCCCCACTCGTGGAAGCCGAGCTTCTCCAGCGTCTCGAAGCCGTGGATGATGCCGCGCCCGCCGCAGCCGCGGCCGACCTCGGGGCCACCGAGCTCCATGGCGTACACGCCGTCGCGCTTGAAGCACACGTCGCCGATCTGCACCGCCTCGCCGGCCAGCTTCTTCTTGCTGCTGGTCTCGATGATGGTGGGGCAGGCACGGCCGCCGAACAGCAGGCTGGTGGTGTCGCTCTTGGGGTCGCAGCCGATCAGCAGCACCTTCTTGCCCTGCTGGGCCATCATGTAGCTCAGGTTGGCCAGCGTGAAGCTCTTGCCGATGCCGCCCTTGCCGTAGATGGCAATGATCTGGGTTTCCTTCTTGACCTCGCCGGTGTGCACCGGGTCCGGGTCGATGGAGGCCTCCTGCCGCAGGCGCTCCTGGAAATGGACCGGATGGCTCTTGAGTTCAGGTGCGTTCATGCGTTGCTCCAGTCGAGGACCATCTTCAGACACAGGGGATCGCCGAACGCCGCTTCGTAAGCGGCGTGGGCGCGCACCGGGGATTCGGTGTGGGTGATCAGGCCGTCCAGGCTCAGGCGCCCGGTGTTGACCAGCTCGGTCACGGCCAGCAGGTCGGCGCGTTTCCATTCGGCGGCCACGCGGATCGAGGCCTCGCGCATGAAGGCCGGTGCGTAGGCGAACGACAGGTCCTGGCGGTAGAAGCCGGCCAGCACCACCTCGCCGCCCTTGACCAGGCGCGGGATGACGGTGTGCAGCACGCCGGCGTCGCCGCTGACGTCGTAGATGGCGTGGTACTGGGCGGCGGTGTCCTCGTCCGGGTGCACCACGGTGTAGCCCTCGGCACCGCTGCGGCGGGCGGCCTGGGTTTCCCAGACCACCGGGGCGGGGGCACCGGCGGCCACGGTCAGGCGGGCCAGCAGGCGGCCCATGACGCCGTGGCCCACGATCAGGTCGGGCGGGGTGCCCGGGTCGCGGCTGCCGCCGTGGCTGACCGTGTGGTAGGCCGTGGCGGCCAGGGCCAGCAGCACGGCGCTGGCGCCCTGGGCGCTGCCTTCATGGAGCTTGACCACGCGGTCGGCCGGCACCACCAGGCGCGAGCCGGCGCCGCCAAACAGGTTGTGCACGCCTTCAAAGCTGTAGGAGCCGGGCACGAACACCCGGTCGCCCAGGGCAGGGGCCTGCTGGCCGGTCAGGTCGCCATGCACGCGGACCACGCGGCCCACCGTCTCGTAGCCGGGCACCAGCGGGTAGCCCATGCCGGGGAAGGGCGGCATGCTGCCGTCCCACAGCAGGCGCTCGGTGCCGGTGCTGATGCCGCTGTGTTCCACCTGCACCTCCACGTCGCCCGGCTGCGGCGGCCGCAGGGGCAGCGACCGCACCGAGAGCTGGCACGGTTGCTGGAAGACGATGGCGGCGGCGTTCATGTGATGTATTTAATGGTTGACAAAATGTAGTGTCATTCTTTATTGACACTCGTGCCTGCATCCAAGGGTAAACACCTAGTTTTTTGGCCCAGCAAGAGGGCGGCGTGCACCGGCTGGTGGCCCGGCAGCCGGCGCACCTGCTCGAAGCCGGCCTCGGTCATGAGCTGCATGAGTTCGGTCGGCGTGCGCAACCGCCCCGAGCCCATGGCCAGCAGGTAGAAGTGGAAATACGGGTCGGGCGTGGCCGGCTGGCCGTCCACCTCCGCCATGGGCTCGGCCAGCAGCAGCTCGCCGCCCACCGGCAGGGCGTCGTGGATGGCGCGCAGCAGGCGGCGCACGGCGGCGTCCGGGTGGTCGTGGGCCACACGCACCAGGGTGATCAGGTCGGCGCCCCGGGGCAGGGTGTCGTGCAGGAAGCTGCCCGGATGGCATTCGATGCGCCCGGCCAGGCCCTGGGCCTGCACCCGCTGGCGGGCCAGCTGCGACACCGGCGGCAGGTCCAGGTGCATCAGCGACAACGCCGGGTAGCGACGGGCCAGGGCGCACACCCAGCCGCCCAGGCCACCGCCCACGTCCAGCACGGTGCGGTGGCGGCTGAAGTCGTGGCTGTCCAGCAGCTCGTCGATCACGAAGCGCTGCGAGCTGGCCATGAGGGCCGAATAGCGTTCGAACTGGGCGGTGGGCGCGGGCGCCTGCGCGCGGCCGTCCTGGTGGTCGGTGTAGGGCCACCAGGCGTGCATCTGGGCGCCGTCGGGGTCGCGCAGCAGGGCCAGCGGATCGTGCAGGTCGCGGTAGAGGGTGGCGTTGTGTTCCACCATGTCGCGGATGCCGGCGTGCACCGCCAGCGGCGCACCCAGCGGGCCCAGCCCGTAGCGGCGGATGCCGCGCCGCTCCAGCAGCTGCAGGGCCACGGCGGAATCCAGCAGGCGCTGCAGGTGGGCCGCCGGCACACGGGCGCCGGCTGCGATCTCGTCCAGGCTGTGGGGGCGCTCGGCCAGCCGCTCGAACAGCTGCAGGCGAACGCAGCCCAGCAGCACCTGCGAATGCACGAAGCCGGCCATGAGGTCGAACAGCTGCTTTGAGCGCCGCTTGACCAGCCAGCGGGTGAACACGCTGCGACCGGCCCAGCGGCCCAGGGCGGGGCTGGTCATCCAGCGGTCCACCTGCTGCGCCCAGCGATCACCCCAGCCGCTGGCAGCGGCCGGTGGGGTGACGGGCTGGAGGGCACTCATGGCAGGGCTTCGTGCGGGATGTCGGGCGGGATGTCAGGCCACGGCCGGGCGGTGCATCACCCGGGTGGGGTGGCGGCGCTCGCGTTCGATGCGTTCGCTGGTGGCTGGTGGAATGAGGCGGGCTGCCTCGTGCAGCACCAGGGCCTGCATGGCCCGGCGGGCCGGGCCTTCGGGCACCGAGTCGACCGCAGCCGTCATGAGCGCCTGGAAGTGGTCCATGGCGCCGCCCAGGCCCAGGTCGGCCGCCGCGCTGGGGCGGTGGTGGGTGGCATCCTGGCCGGCCGGCTTGCCCAGCTGGTCGGCCTCCATCAACACGTCGCGGATGTCGTCGGCCACCTGGTAGGCCTCGCCCAGGCATTCGCCCAGGGCGCGCCAGCCGGCGGGGTCGGCACCGGCGGCCAGGGCGCCGGCGCAGGTGGAGGCCACGAACAGCGCGCCGGTCTTGGCCCGCTGGTAGGCCGCCAGTTCCACCTGGGGTTCGCATTCCCAGGCCTGGCCGGCCACGATGCCGTCCGGGGCACCGGTGCCGCTGCACACCAGCTGCAGCAGGCCGGGCAGGCGGTCGATGTGTTCGGGCGATTGCCGTGCGCCATGGGCCAGGGCCTGGTATGCCAGCACGATGAGGGCATCGCCGGTGAGCAGGGCCAGCGGTTCGCCATACAGACGGTGCACCGTGGGCTGGCCGCGCCGGGTGTCGGCGTCGTCGAAGGCGGGCATGTCGTCGTGCACCAGCGAGGCGCAGTGCAGCAGCTCGATGGCCACCGCGGCCGAATCGGCCAGGGCCGGGGCGCTGTCGCCGCAGGCCCGGGCCACCGCCAGGCAGAGCTGGGGCCGGATGCGTGCGCCACCGGGAAACACCGCGTGCCGCATGGCCGCCAGCAGCCGGGGCGGGGCGCTGGGGCTGTGGGCCCGCAACAGTTGCGATTCGAGCGCTTGCTGTATGCGTGACATCAGGTCCATGGCGGCCTCGGTGGTGGTGCTGTCAGAAAGATTCGACAGATTGAGTGTCAATCTAACATGACACTTCGGAATGTCAATGAACTTTCGTATCCCGAATCCAGCGCCCGCCAGCGCCCCGAGCGGTGGTTTGTGTCATCCAGACGGCTGTGGTAAAAGTGTCAATTCAAATTGACATGCCACGTCGGCATGCCAAGGTCCACCCGAGGAACACGCGTTGAACACCCCTGGCCTGGTGCTGGATTCGGTGACCTGCTCCCGCGGCGGCCGCACCCTGTTTGACCGACTGGACCTGCAGCTCGCGCCCGGCCAGTGGCTGCAGGTGCAGGGTGCCAACGGCGCCGGCAAGACCAGCCTGCTGCGGCTCATCAGCGGCCTGTTGCCGCCCTCGGCCGGCGAGGTGCGCTGGCGCGGCGAGCCGGTGGCCACCCAGCGCGACCGCTGGTGCCGCGAGCGCCTGTACCTGGGCCACGAGGCGGCCCTCAAGGACGATCTGGACCCGCTGGAGAACCTGCAGGTCGCCAGCCTGCTGGCCGGCTGGCCCGCCAGCCGCGCCCAGGCCCGGGCGGCGCTGGCCGATGCCGGTCTGCGCGGCTGCGAACGCACGCCGGTGCGCCGGCTGTCGCAGGGCCAGCGCCGGCGCTGCGGCCTGGCGCGCCTGCTGCTGTCGCGCAGTGCACCGCTGTGGGTGCTGGACGAACCCTTCAATGCGCTGGATGCCGACGCCTGCGCCTGGCTGGCCGAGCGGCTGCAGGACCACCTGCAGCGCGGTGGCCTGCTGGTGCTCACCAGCCACCAGAGCGTGCCCCTGCCGCCGCCCGAGCAGGAGCTGCAGCTGTGAACACCCTGGCCACTGCGGTCGACCCGGCCCTGGCAGCGCGTGACGCCGCCGCGCCGGGCTTGCTGGACGGCCTGCGCGCCATCTTCCTGCGCGACCTGCGCATCGCCCTGCGCCGGCGCAGCGACACCCTGGCCGCACTCGTGTTCTTCGTGCTGGTGGTCAGCCTGTTCCCGCTGGGCGTGGGGCCCGAGCCCGGCCTGCTGCGCACCATGGCCCCGGGCGTGGTGTGGGTGGCCGCGTTGCTGGCCTGCACGCTGCCGCTCTCGCGCCTGTTCGCCGACGACCATGCCGACGGCACGCTGGAGCAGCTGCTGCTCTCGCCGCACCCGCTGGCCTTGCTGGTGCTGGGCAAGGTGGCCGCGCACTGGGTGGCCGGCGTGCTGCCGCTGGTGCTGGTGGCGCCGGTGCTGGCACTGCAGTTCGGTCTGCCGGCCTCGGCCATCGGCGTGCTGCTGGTCTCGCTGCTGCTGGGATCGCCGGTGCTCAGCCTGGTGGGTTCGCTGGGCGCGGCGCTCACGCTGGGCCTGCGGGGTGGCGGCGTGCTCATGTCGCTGCTGGTGCTGCCCCTGCTGGTGCCGGTGCTGATCTTTGGTGCCGGCGCGGTGCAGGCCCATCTGGCCGGCATCGGTGTGGCCGGCCATTTTTCGCTGCTGGGGGCGCTGCTGCTGCTGGCCCTGCTGGCCGCGCCCACCGTCACCGGCGCCGCGCTGCGCATTGCCCTGGAGTGAGGCCATGAACCGATCGAGCTTCTTTCATTTCGCGGCCCCGGCCCGCTTCCATGCGCTGGCCGGCCGGCTCATCCCCTGGTTCGGTTCGGCCGCCCTGGTGCTGGCAGTGCTGGGCCTGTACGTGGGCTTCTTCGTCGCCCCGAGCGACGCCCAGCAGGGCGAGGCCTACCGCATCATCTATGTGCACGTGCCGGCGGCCTGGATGTCGATGTTCGTGTACTTGGTGATGGCGGTCTGGGCCGCGGTGGGGCTGATCTTCAATGCCCGGCTGGCCAGCGTGATGGCCCTGGCGCTGGCGCCCACCGGCGCGCTCATGACCTTTCTCGCGCTGTGGACCGGCGCCCTGTGGGGCCAGCCCACCTGGGGCACCTGGTGGGTGTGGGACGCGCGGCTCACCTCCGAGCTGGTGCTGCTGTTCCTCTACATCGGGTTCATGGCGCTGCACGGGGCCATCGACGACCCGCGCCGCGCCGATCGCGCCGCCGGCCTGCTGGCCCTGGTGGGCGTGGTCAACCTGCCCATCATCTATTTCTCGGTGCAGTGGTGGAACACCCTGCACCAGGGCGCCTCGGTCACGCTGAACAAGGCGCCCAGCATGGCCGCGCCCATGCTGCTGGGCATGCTGCTCATGGCCCTGGCCGCCTGGGCCTACTGCATCGCCATGGGCCTGTCGCGCGCCCGCGTGCTGCTGCTGGAACGCGAACGCCACACCGACTGGGCCCGTGCGGCCCTGCGCACATCAACGGAGGCCGCATGAACACCCTTGCCGACTTTCTGGCCATGAACGGCCATGGCCTGTATGTGTGGGGCTCGCTGGGCATGTGCGCGGCGGTGCTGGTGGCCGAGGTGGCCCTGCTGCGGCTGCGCCGGCGCCTGCTGGAGCGGGCCGTGACCGACGAACTCGACGACGCCGTGGCGGCCCCGGAGCGCAACACCCTGCACGGAGGCCGCGCATGACGCCGCGCCGCCGCCGCGCCCTGGCTCTGGTGGTGGGCCTGTGCACCGTGGGCGCCGCCAGCGCCCTGGTGCTCAACGCCTTCCGCAGCAACCTGGTGTTCTTCTACAGCCCCACGCAGGTGGCCGCCAGCGAGGCCCCGCGCGAGCGCAGCTTCCGGGTGGGCGGGCTGGTGGAAGAGGGCAGCCTGGTGCGCGATGCCCAGGGCCTGACCATCCGCTTTGCCGTCACCGACACCGTGCAGCGGGTGCCGGTCACCTACACCGGCCTGCTGCCCGACCTGTTCCAGGAGGGCAAGGGCGTGGTGGCCCAGGGCCGCCTGGGGACCGACGGCGTGTTCCGTGCCGACCAGGTGCTGGCCAAGCACGACGAGAACTACATGGCGCCCGAGGCGGCCGATGCGCTGGCCAAGGCCCGCGCCGGCCAGACGGTGGTGCTGCCGGAGGGCCGGCCATGATCCCGGAACTCGGTCACTTTGCGCTGGTGCTGGCGCTGGTCATGGCGCTGGTGCAGTCGGTGCTGCCGCTGTGGGGCGCGCAGACCGGCCACACCGGCTGGATGCGCCTGGCCGCGCCCGCCGCCACCGCGCAGTGCCTGCTGCTGGTGGTGGCCTATGCCTGCCTCACCCAGGCCTTCGTGGCGAGCGACTTCTCGGTCAAGCTGGCGGCCCAGCATTCGCACACCGCGCTGCCGCTGATCTACCGCATCACCGCCGTGTGGGGCAACCACGAAGGCTCCATCCTGCTGTGGTCCCTGGTGCTCTCGGGCTGGACCCTGGCGGTGGCCCACCGCAGTGCCGCGCTGGATCTGCCCATGCGCGCCCGGGTGCTGGGCGTGATGGGGCTCATCAGCGTGGGCTTCCTGCTGTTCACCCTGTTCACCTCCAACCCCTTCGTGCGGCTGGACGTGCCGCCGCTGGACGGCCAGGACCTGAACCCGCTGCTGCAGGACCCGGGCATGGCCATCCACCCGCCCATGCTCTACATGGGCTATGTGGGCTTCGTGGTGGCCTTTGCCTTTGCGGTGGCGGCCTTGCTGGCCGGCCGGCTCGATGCCGCCTGGGCGCACTGGTCGCGGCCCTGGACGCTGCTGGCCTGGATGTTCCTGACCGTGGGCATCGCCCTGGGCAGCTTCTGGGCCTATTACGAGCTGGGCTGGGGCGGCTGGTGGTTCTGGGACCCGGTGGAAAACGCGTCCTTCATGCCCTGGCTGGTGGGCACGGCGCTGATCCATTCGCTGTCGGTGTCGGAGAAGCGCGGCGCCTTCCGCCGCTGGACCGTGCTGCTGGCCATCCTGGCGTTTTCGCTGTCGCTGCTGGGCACCTTCATCGTGCGTTCGGGCGTGCTCAGTTCGGTCCATGCCTTTGCCACCGACCCGGCGCGGGGCGTGTTCATCCTGGCCTTCCTGGCCATCGTGGTGGGCGGCTCGCTGGCGCTGTTTGCCTGGCGCGCCCCCGGCATCGGCGCGGGCGACCGCTTCGAGCCGGTCAGCCGCGAGTCCTTCCTGCTGGCCAACAATGTGCTGCTGCTGAGCGCGGCGGCGGCGGTGCTGCTGGGCACGCTGTACCCGCTCATCATCGATGCGCTGGGCCTGGGCAAGCTGTCGGTGGGCCCGCCGTACTTTCAGGCGGTGTTCGTGCCGCTGATGGCACCGGCGCTGTTCCTCATGGGGCTGGGCCCGCTGGCCCGCTGGCGCAGCGCGCAGCTGCCCGACCTGCTGACCCGGCTGCGGGTGGCGGCTGCGGTGGCGGCACTGGGGGCGGTGGCCGCTGCGGCCCTGCTGGGGGTGTGGACGCCGATGGCCGGCCTGGGCCTGTTCATGGCGGCCTGGGTGGCGGCCAGCACCCTGGCCGGTGCCTGGCAGCGCCTGCGGGACCATCCCGCGCCAGGGCTGCTGGCCCGCCTGGGCGCCCAGAACGGCGCCTGGTGGGGGCTGCAGCTGGCCCACCTGGGCGTGGCGGTGTTCGTGGCCGGCGTGACCGTGGTCAGCAGCCTCAGCACCGAATCGGATGTGCGCATGGAGCCCGGCCAGACGGTGGAGGCCGGTGGTCACCGCTTCACCCTGCGCAGCGTGGAGCTGGTGCAGGGCCCCAACTACACCGCCGGCCGCGCCACCATCGACGTGGTGCGTGACGGTGAGGCCGTGGCCACCTTGCGGCCCGAGCGCCGCATCTACACCGTCAGTCGCATGCCCATGACCGAGGTCGCCATCGACCGGGGCGTGCTGCGCGACCTGTACGTGGCCCTGGGCGAGCCGGTGAGCGCCACCGCCTGGAGCGTGCGCCTGCACCACAAGCCGCTGGTGAACTGGATCTGGGGCGGCTGCCTGCTCATGGCCCTGGGCGGCCTGCTGGCAGCGGCCGATCGCCGCTACCGCGTGGCACGCCAGCGCCGTGCGGCCACCGACCTGCCCGCACCGGCCCGGCCGGCCCAGGAGGGCTTCGCATGAAGCGCTTCCTGTGGCCGCTGGTGGTGTTTGCGGGGCTGGTGGCGCTGCTGGGCGCCGGCCTCATGAAGAACCCGCGCGAGGTGCCGTCGCCCCTGGTGGGCCGTGCCGCGCCGGCCTTCGTCCTGCCCACCCTGGCCGACCCGGCACAGCAGCTCGGTCCGCAGCAGCTGCGGGGTCGGGTCTGGGTGCTCAATGTGTGGGCCTCGTGGTGCGTGGCCTGCGAGGCCGAGCACCCGGTGCTGGTGGACATGGCCCGGCGCACCGACGTGACGCTGGTGGGCCTGAACTACAAGGACAAGCGCGAGGCCGCGCTGGTCTGGCTCTCGCGCCACGGCAATCCCTACCGCGCCAGCCTGCTCGATGCCGACGGCCGGGTGGGCCTGGACTTTGGCGTGTACGGCGTGCCCGAGACCTACGTGATCGACCGCGACGGCGTGATCCGCCTCAAGCACACCGGGGCGGTCACGCCCGAGGTGGTGCGGGACACGCTGCTGCCCCTCATCCGGCAACTGGAGGGCTGACGCCATGACCCTGCAACGCGCCTGTCTCTGTCTGGCCCTGCTGCTCCCCTGGTGGGGCATGGCGGCGGCGCAGGAACGCGCGGTGCGCGCGCCCATCACCGACCCGGTGCTCGAAGCCCGCGTGCTGAAGGTGGCCGAGGAACTGCGCTGCCTGGTCTGCCAGAACGAGACCGTGGCCGCCAGCCAGGCCGAACTGGCGGTGGACCTGCGCGACCAGATCCGGCGCCAGCTGAGCGAAGGCCGCACCGAGGCCGACATCCAGCGCTTCATGGTCGAACGCTACGGCGACTTCGTGCTCTACCGCCCGCCGCTCAAGGCCGGCACCGTGCTGCTGTGGGTCGGCCCCTTCGTGCTGCTGGCAGCGGGTCTGCTGGCCCTGTGGCGCCAGCTGCGCCGCCAGGCCCGGCGCGCCGAGGCACCGCTGTCGGCCGCCGACTGGGAGCGCGCCCGCCAGCTGCTGGCCCCACCGGGAGAACGGCCATGACCGGCACGACCACCTTCATGGCGCTGGCCGCGCTGCTGCTGCTGGCCGCGCTGTGGCCGCTCGTCAACACCCTGCGGGACCGCAGCAGCCCACGGCCCCATTCGGTGCAGGCCAGTGCGGCCCCGGTGGCCCTGCTGCGCCAGCAGCAGGCGCGCATCGAGGCCGAGCACCGCAGCGGCCAGCTCGACGAGGCGGCTTATGCCCGCGCCCAGGCCGATCTGGCGCGGCGCGTGCTGGAAACCAGCGCCCTCACCGAGCCGCCGGAACAGACCGGCTACCGCATGGCCACCGCCGGCATGCTGCTGCTGGGGGTGCCGGCGCTGGCCACCGCGCTGTACCTGCAGCTGGGCCATCCGCAGGCGGTGCAGACCGCGGCCCGCCAGGCCGGCGATGCGCCCCAGGCCACCCTGGCCGATGTGGACGCCATGGTGCGCCAGATGGCCCAGGCGCTGGAGAACCCGCCCCCCGGTCAGGCGCCCGATGCCAACGCCTGGGCCCTGCTGGCCCGTACCCAGGCCGGCCTGCAGCGCTGGGCCGACGCCGACCGGTCGCTGCAGCGTGCGCTGGCCCTGCAGCCCGACCAGGTGGACTGGCTGGCCGACCGCGCCGACATCCTGGGCCTGGTGGGCACGCCCGGTGCGTCCACCGAGGCGGCCCGGCTGGTGGAGCGCGCCCTGCGCCTGAACCCCGACCATCCCAAGGCGCTGGCGCTGGCCGGTGGTGCCGCCTGGGAGCGCCAGGACATGGCCGCCGCCGAAGCCCACTGGCGCCGCGCCCGCCGCCAGGTGCCCGACGGCAGCTCGTTCGCCGCCAACCTCGACCGCAGCCTGCAGGCGGTGGCCGAGCAGCGCGGTGCGCTCAAGACCCCGCAGGCTCCGCTGGCCGATGCCTCGCCGGCCGTGGCCGCACCCGTGGCCACGCCTGCCGCGCCGTCGGCGGTGCTCATGGGCCGCATCGAACTGGCGCCGGCCCTGCAGTCGCGCCTGCAGCCCGGGGACACCCTGTTCATCATCGCCCGGGCCGCGCCGTCGGCCACGGCGGGTGCGGCCCCGGCCTCGCGCATGCCGCTGGCGGTGATCCGCCGGCCGGCCACGGCACAGGCCAGCGATTTCCGGCTCGACGATGCCCTGGCCATGTCGCCGGGCCACAGCCTGTCCAGCCATTTCGGCCAGAAGACGCCGGTGGTGGTGGAGGCGCGCATCAGCCGCTCCGGCCAGGCGCTGCCGCAGCCGGGCGATCTGCTGGGGCGCAGTGCGGTGTTCACCGCCAGCGCCCAGGGCGTGCGGGTGCTGATCGACCGCGTGCAACCCTGAGCGCAGCGGCTCGGGCGCGCCGGTCAGGCGTCCGGGTCGGGCAGGATCAGGGCGCTCACGCTGAGCGGGTCTTCCTCGTGGGCCAGGTGGCCCAGGTCGGGCAGCAGGCTCAGGCGACCGCGTGACCCCGGTGGCAGGGCCGCCAGGATGCGGGGTGCATGCGACGGCGGCACGGTGTGGTCGCGCTCGCCCACCACCAGGTCCAGCCGCACCGCCAGGCGCGGCAGGTCGGCCGCCAGCCGGGGCAGGTCCCAGTTGGCCATCATGGCCAGCGCGCCCCGGGCATGGGCCGGGCTGCTCACCAGGCGCTGGTAGAGCGCCTGGCCGGTGGCATCGAGCCGCGAGCCGGTGCCTTCCAGCAGGCGCGCCAGCACGGTGGGATCGCGCGCCCGCCAGGCAAACAGCTGCGGCACCAGCGGCAGGGCCGCCATCAGCTTGGCGGCCGGCGAAAACCATTGCCCGGCCAGCCCGCCCAGGGGCAGCACGGCTGCGTTCAGACCCACGATGCGGCCCGGCCGTGCGTGCCCGTCCAGCGCCATGCGGATGGCCACGGCCGCGCCGGCCGAGTGCCCCACCAGCAGGTCGGGGGCCGGCGTGTCCAGCGCCTGCAGCAAGGCCCCCAGGGCGCGGGCCATGCCGCTCAGGCCCAGCTGGGGCGAGCCGGCGCCACCGGGCGGCATGCCGGTGAAGGCATGGCCGGGCAGATCGACCGCGACCACCGTGGTGTGCGCGGCCAGCAGCGGCGCCAGGTCGCGCCAGCTGTGGGTGGAGGCACCCGTGCCGTGCAGCAGCAGGCAGCAGCCGCTGCTCCGGGTGGCGCCGGGCCAGGTCTGCACATGGCAGTGCAGGCCACCGGCCTGCACGAAGCGGCTGCGGTCCGCATGTGGCCAGCCGGGGCCGTCGCGGCGCCAGTCGAGGTCGTGGCTCATGGCGGCCGCCTCAGGTGCCGGGTTGCACCGACCGCACCACCGCGGACAGGCCGGCTGCCCCGGCGTGCGGGAGCGGCACGTAGCGGGCGCCCATGCCCTCGGCCACCGTGCGTGCCGTGTCGGCCGGCTGGGGCGAGGTGTCGATCAGCAGGGTGGTCAGGCCGGCGGCGCGCAGCTGCGCGGCCTGGGCCAGGGCGTCGGCTCCGGCCTGGGCGCGGCCGGGCGAGCCGTCGCGGGCGATGTTGGCGCGGCCGTCGGTCAGGAACACCAGCACCGGCGTGTCGCCGCTGCGCTGCAGCTGCAGGGCCAGGGCATGCGCGGACTCGATGGCGGCGGCCAGTGGCGTGCCGCCGCCACCGGGCAGGGCGGCCAGCTCGCGCCGCGCTCGGGCCAGCGAACGGGTGGGCGGCAGCAGCACCTCGGCCTGCTGGCCCCGGAAGGCCAGCACCGCCACCCGGTCGCGCCGCACATAGCAGTCGGCCAGCAGCAGCTCCACCGCGCCCTTGGCCTCGGCCAGCCGGTGCAGGGCGGCCGAGCCGGAAGCGTCCACCACGAACAGCGTGGTCACCGGCCGGTGCTGGCGGTGGCGCACCACATGGAAGTCTTCGCGCCGCACCCGCAGCCGCTCGGGCTCGCCGGGCGGGCGGCGCAGGGTCTGCCAGGGCGCGGCGGCGCGCAGCGTGTCCAGCACGTGCAGGCGCTGACCGCGCCGGGGATCGCCCCGGCGGGTGCCCACCGGGCGGCCGCGCGGCGTGTTGCGCAGTACCGCACCGGCCTGGCCGGCACCCCGGCTGGGCGGCTGCCCGGCCAGCACGCCGGCCTGCAGGGCGGCCAGCAGGCCGGGTGGCAGCACGGCGCGCACGGCCTCGATCAGGCGGTCCTGCAGCGGGTCCTGCGGCGTGTCGGGGGTGTCGGCCTCGGTGTCGCGGTCCGGGTCTGCAGGGTCATGGGGTGGATCGTCGCGCGGCGGTGGATCGGGTGGAAGCTCGTCCTCCGCCGGCGGGTCTTCCGCCGCTTCCGGGGGCAGCCGGGTGGCCCGGTGGGCCAGCACCAGCCGGGCCGCGATCTCGGCATGGGTCTGGCCGACGGCGGGGCTGCCGTCGAGCGCGGCGGCGGCCCGCGCCACGCGCACCGCCATCAGCGGGGCCCGCAGCGAGGCCACGCCCCATACCAGGGCGGTGGCGCACAGGGCCTGCAGGATGTCCTCCGGCAGCTGCACCGAGGCCAGGCGCTGGCGCGCGGCGGCCACGTCGGCCGGGGTCCAGTCGTGGGCGGCATCGGCGTCGGGTGGCAGGCCACGGTCGGCGCGCAGGTCCAGGTGCAGGGCCAGGCGCTCGGTGAGGGTCTGCGGCACGGCTTCGTCGGGCCGGTCGGCATCGGGCGTGGATTCGTCCAGGGCCACCAGCAGCCAGCGGGCGCTCTGGCGCTGCGACAGGCCGTCGCGCTGCAGCCGCACCTCGCCATGGTCGAGCACCGAGGCCAGCAGCGAGGCGGTGAGCGCCGGCACGCGTTCGGCGCTGGTCAGCAGCAGGGCGCCGCCATCGGCCCGGGCCAGCAGGCCGGGCTGCACCACCGGGCGCGCGGCCTGCAGCGTGGCGGCCAGGTCCAGGCCGCCCAGCAGCGCGGACTCGCCGGCGTGCAGGGGCAGCCGCTGCCAGGGGCTGCCGACGGGCAGCAGGCGGCGCAGCAGCGCCAGCCAGGCATCGCGCTGCGGGCCGGCCGGGCCTTGCAGGTGAATGCCGCCCAGACCCGAGGGGTCGACGGCCAGCAGCGCCGCCGCCAGTGCCGCGTCGGCACCGATGGCCGGGCGCTCGCTCAGGGTCATGCGCCCATCAGTTCGGACACCGCGCGGTCCACCCGGCTGGTGGAGCCGGTGCTGTCCAGCGGGTTGCGGCGCAGGCGGTGGCGCAGGGCCGGGGCGGCCACGCGCTTGAGATGGGCGTCGCCCACTGCGGCATCGCCGTCAAGGGCGGCCAGTGCGCGCGCGGCGCGCATGAGCGTGAGGTCACCGCGCAGGCCGTCGGTGCCCAGCGCCATGCACAACGACGAGATGCGCTCCCGGGCGGCGTCGGGCACCTGCACCGAGGCCAGGCGCTTGCGGCCGGCCACGATCTGGCGGCGCACCCGCTCGTCCTCTTTCTTCCAGGCGTCCACGAAGGCCGCGCGGTCCTGCTCGTAGGCGTCGCGGCGGCGCACCACCTCGACCCGGTCGGCCAGGCCGTCGGGGGTGCGCACCTCCACCGACAGGCCGAAGCGGTCCAGCAGCTGCGGCCGCAGTTCGCCTTCTTCGGGGTTGCCGCTGCCCACCAGCACGAAGCGCGCCGGGTGGCGGATGCTCAGGCCCTCGCGCTCCACCACGTTCTCGCCCGAGGCGGCCACGTCGATCAGCAGATCGACCAGGTGGTCCTCCAGCAGGTTGACCTCGTCGATGTACAGGAAGCCCCGGTGCGCCTGCGCCAGCAGCCCGGGCTCGAAGGCCTTGACGCCCTGCGACAGCGCGCGCTCCAGGTCGAGCGCCCCGACCACGCGGTCTTCGGTGGCGCCCAGCGGCAGGTCGACCACCGGCACCGGGATGCTGTGGGTGCGCGGCGCACGCCCCTCGGGCTTGAGCGTGGCGCACTGCTCGCAGCGGCTGGTGGTGTCGGCCGGGTCGCAGCCGTAGTGGCAGCCCACGACGGCCTTCATGGGCGGCAGCAGGGCGGCCAGGGCCCGCACGGCGGTGCTCTTGCCGGTGCCCCGGTCACCCAGCACCAGCACACCGCCGATGCTGGGATCGACCGCCGCGATCAGTATGGCGGTCTTCATCTCGTCCTGGCCGACGATGGCGGAGAAAGGGTAGGGCTGGGCCATATCGGTTCAGTATGTCACACAAAATGGACATATCGACAGGTTGACACCCGGGGTCAACCCCGGGCCTTGTCGATGCCGCGCACGGCGGCCCGGATGGCTTGTGCCAGCGGGCCGACCTGCTGGCTGTCGTCCAGCAGCACCAGCTGCAGACGTTGCCGCACCGGCCCCAGCCGCAGCCGCAGCAGGTCCTCGGCGGACCGCTCGCCCTGGGCGGCGGGTGCCTGACCGTCCAGCCCGTCCTGCAGCACCTGGGCGAACTTGGCGGCCTCGAAGCGCCGCACGATGGTGCCGCGACCGGCCGCCACCAGTTCGTTGGCCCAGGGCGAGCCGTCGAGTTCCTGCGAGGCCACGAAGGCCGCGAAGTGGGGCACCACCGCCAGGGTGGACGGCAGGTCGATCAGCACCGCATCGCCGCTGGGGCGGTGCACCACGGCGGTGACGCCCACACCGCGGCCGGTGTCCGGCCCGGCCGTGCCGTTGGCCAGTCCGGCCGGCTTGCCCGCCAGGGTGTCGGGTCCGGGCGGCACCGGGGCGGCATCGGCGGCGCTCAGCCGGGCCGAGCCGATCCACCAGTCCGGCCCCAACCGGTCCCGCAGGGCCTGCCGCAGCGCGGTGATGCTGGCGTTGTCCAGACCGTCCACCACCCGGGGCAAGGCCACCAGCAGTTGCCGCACCCGCTGCACGGCGGGCGGTTCGGTGCCGTCCGCTTCGGCCGCCAGCGCCAGCAGCTGGCGGGCCGGTTGTTCGGGGTCCAGCCGGTGACCGGTGGGGCGCAGGAAGTTCAGGCCGTAACCCACGGCCAGTGCCTCGCCCACATGGAAACGGTCGGCCCGCGCCCGGGTGTCGCGCACGCTGCGGGTGAGCAGCCACAGGCCCAGCAGCAGCGCCAGCAGGGTCACGCCCAGCGACTCCACCGGCCCGAGCCAGACCGGTGCTTCGTCCCCGCGCAGCGAAGCCAGGAGCTGGAAACCGGCCGACGCCAGCGGGATGGTCACGGCCAGCAGCTGGGTCCAGGGCCAGCCGCGCACGCGTTCGATCAGGGAGCTGAATCCGGCCATGGTGTCAGGCTCCCGAGGACAGCAGTTCGCGGATGCGGTGCTCGGCCACTTCGGCCGGCACCACATGCACCTGCAATGCCGATGACTGCCGCAGGGGGTCGGCGCCGCCGACCTGGGCCACCACGTCGCGGAATTCGTTGAGCACCTGCACGAAGCGCTCGGTGGCCAGCCGGGCGGGTGACGGTGCGCCATCGGCACCGGGTTCGGCACTCAGGGTTTCGTGCACCACGTTCAGCGTGGTGGGCACGTCCAGCAGCACGGCAGGGCCCTGGGGGTCGGCCTGCAGCAGCCGCAGTTCGATGGGCCGACTCCAGACGCCCTCGGGGGTGTGGCGGATGCGGTCGAACACCACCGTGTGCATCTGCAGCCCGGTGCAGCGGCGGGCGATCAGGGCCGCGCCGGCGGCCGGGGTGCTGCAGACGCTGTGGTCCTGGCACGGAATGGCCACCACCAGGCCGTGCAGCGGCGGCAGACGGTCCAGGGGCCGGCCATCGAGCTGGACGGTGAACAGGCTGTGTTCGGTCACCGGGGCCACGCCGGCCTGGCGCAGGCTGCGCAGCAGCGGCTGCAGGAAGTTGAAGTAGTAGCCGGTGGCCAGGCCCCGCGCCACGCTGAACAGGCTGGTGGCGTTCGGCGTGGCCGGTTCGTTGCCACGCACCACGGCCACCGCCACCCACAACGCCGCCAGGGTGGTCAGCACGGTGGCCGCATGGCCGGCCCAGGGCACCTCCACCCCGTGATGCCAGGCTTGCCACGCGGCATGGATCTGGATGAGCAGCACGGCCGCACCGGTGAGCACGGCGGGCAGGAAGCGCGGTTGCAGGATGACCTGCAGCAGACCTGCGCCAACATGGTGCAGGAAGGGGGAGCGGCGGGGGTTTGTCATGGGGGCTGCAGGCGAGTGACGGCCGTCGGATGCGGGTAGACCCATACCCCACGGTGCAGGGCTTCATGCACAATGTTTTACATCAACCCAGGTCGACCGCAAGAACCGCCGGCGCTGCTCCACGGCAATCCCCAATGCCATCACCCTTGCCTTACGCCGCCTTCTTCGACGGTCTCCCGCTGCCCGCTGCAGTCACCCGCCGAAGCGACGGGCGACTGGTGGATGTCAACCAGGCCTGGCTCACGCTGACCGGGCTGCAGCGCACCGATGCCATCGGCCGTACCACGCTGGAACTCGGTCACTGGCCCGATCCGGCCGACCGCGCCGCGTTTCTGTCCCAGGTGCCCTGCGAACACCAGCTGCTGCAGCTCATGCTGCGCCCCGGGCGCATGTACAGCGTGCGCATGCACACCTCGCTGATCGAGTCGACCGACGAGCTGCTGATCCTCAACGTCTTCACCGACGCCACCCACGAGGCGGCCACCGACGAAGCCCTGCGCTTCAGCGAACAGGCACTCGCCCAGGCCAACCGCCTGCTGCAGCACCGGCTGGAGCTGTACGCCGAGATCGAGCAGGTGGCCCGGGTGGGTTACTGGACCAATGCCGGCAGCGAGCAGCATGTGTTCTGGTCGCCCGGCATGTACGCCATGACCGGGCTGCAGCCGGTCGACCTGATCACCCGCCGCGAGGGACGCGGGCGCATCCACCCGGACGACATGCCGGCCTGGCTGGCCGCCCGCGACGCCGCCGACGGCAGCGAGGTGGAGTTCCGCTGGCTGCACCCCGACGGCCGCACCCGCTGGTACCGCAGCCGCATCGGGCGCACCGTGGTCGACGGTCAGCCCATGACCGATTTCGGCGTGGTGCACGACATCACCGATGAACGCGAGGTCCGCCTGCAGCTGGCCGAGCAGCTGCGCCTGCTGCGCAACATCGCCGAACGCGTGCCGGGCCTGACCTACCAGGCCCGCCGCAACCCGGACGGCACCGCGCAGATCACCTACGTCAACGACCGCGCCCTCGACATGCTGGAGTTCACGCCCGAAGAACTCATGGCCGACGTGCGCAAGCTGTACTCGCGGGTGCATCCCGACGATCTCAAGGCCACGCTGGCATCGGTCGATGTCTCGGCCCGCGAGCTCACGCTCTGGAGCCATTCCTACCGCGTGGTGCTGCCGCGCCAGGGGCTGCGCTGGCACCAGGTGAACGCCGCCCCCCAGCGCGAGCCCGATGGCAGCGTGGTGTGGCATGGCTACACCACCGACATCACCGAAGAGCGCCAGGCCCAGCAGCGGGCCGAGCGGCAGCAGCGCATGCTCGATGCGGTGCGCGAGGCCCAGGCCCTGTTCATCGAGGCCGAGGACAAGCGGCGGGCCTTCGAAGGCCTGCTGGAGACCTTTCTGAAGGTCACCGGGAGCCATTACGGCTTCATCGGCGAGGTGCTCCACGACGGGCCCGACCGACCGTACCTGCGCACCCATGCCGTCACCGACATCTCGTGGGACGAGGCCTCGCGCCAGCACTACCAGGCGCACCGCGAGAGCGGCATGGTGTTCCGCAACCTGCGCACCCTGTTCGGCCATGCCATGACCACCCGCGAGCCGGTGATCTCCAACCACCCGGCCCACGATCCGCGCCGGGGTGGTCTGCCGCCCGGCCATCCGCCGATGGAGTCCTTTCTGGGCGTGCCGCTGATGGTGGGCGAGCAGATGGTGGCCATGGTGGGTCTGGCCAACCAGGATGGCGGGTACGAGGAGGACGACATCCAGTTCCTGGCGCCGCTGCTGGGTGCCGTGCGGCAGCTGGTGCTGGCGCACCGCGCCCTGGTGGCGCGCAGAGAGACCGAGGCCGCCCTGCAGGCCGAACGCCAGCGGCTGGCCTGGATCCTGGAGGCCACGCGCCCGGGCATCTGGGAGGCCGACCTGGGGGTCGGTTCGTTGCAGGTGGATGCCCGCTGGGCCGAGATCGTGGGCTACACGCTGGAGGAGCTCCAGCCGATCAACCTGTCCACCTGGGAGCGGCTGACCCACCCGGACGACCTGGCCGAAGCCCTGAGGCTGAGCAACCTGCACATCGAGGGCCAGCTGCCCTACTACGAGTGCGACATCCGCATGCGCCACAAGCAGGGACACTGGGTGTGGATCAACACCCGGGGGCGGGTGCACCGCCGCACCGAAGACGGCACCGTGATGTACATGTCGGGCACCCACATCGACATCACCGACCGCGTGACCGCGCAGGAGGAGGTGCGTGCTCTCAATGCCAGTCTGGAACAGCGGGTGCGCGAGCGCACCGCCCAGCTGGAGCGCTCCATGCGCGACATGGAAGCCATCTCGTACTCCATCGCGCACGATCTGCGGGCGCCCCTGCGCTCGGTCAACGGCTTCGTGACGCTCATCCAGGAGACCGAGGGCGAGCGACTGAGTCCCGAGGGGGCCGACATGTTCGCGCGCGTGGTGCGGTCGTCGGCCAACATGGGCCGCATGATCACCGACATGCTGGAGCTGCTGCGGGTGGTGCAGGTGGACATGGCCCCGGTGCCGGTGGACATGGTGGCGCTGACCCGTTCGGTGGTGGAGGCCCTCACGCCCGAGGACGGTCCCTGGCATGTGCAGGTGGGCCACATGCCGGCGGCACTCGGCGATGCCACCCTGCTGCGCCAGGTGCTGAGCAACCTGGTGGACAACGCCATCAAGTATTCGCAGCACCTGCCGGGCCCGAAGGTCACGGTGGGCTTCGACATTCCGCAGGAAGCCTACTTCGTGCGGGACAACGGCATGGGCTTCGACATGGCCCGTGCCGGCAAGCTGTTCGGGCTGTTCCAGCGCCTGCACCCGGGGTCGGAAGTGCCCGGCATGGGCGTGGGTCTGGCCATCGTGGCCCGCATCATCGAGCGGCACGGGGGCCGCGTGTGGGCCGAATCCGCGCCAGGGCAGGGCGCGGTCTTCTGGTTCAGGCTGCCGCTGGCCTGAGCCGGCTCAGAACGGCGCGGCGTTGTCGTCGGAGGCCTCTGCGGCGTCGTCGCCCGGTGCGGCCGAGGCATCGCCGGAGGCGTCGGCTGCGCCGGCCTGCTTGCGCCGCACCGACATGCGGGCCTGGCGCACCGCGGCCTTGTCACCGGCGCTGGCGAACTTGCTGTACTTGCCGGTGAGTGCGATCAGCTGGCCGTAGATCTTGGGGTTGGCGGCCAGGCATTCCTTCTGTTCCATGAAGTCCGACTCGCCGGTGAAGTTGCCGATCAGGCCACCGGCCTCGGTCACCAGCAGCGAGCCGGCGGCCACGTCCCACGGCGACAGCCCCATCTCGAAGAAGCCGTCGGAGAAGCCGGCGGCCACATAGGCCAGGTCCAGCGCGGCCGAGCCCGGGCGGCGAACGCCGGCCACCTTGGGCATCACGTCGCCCAGCATCTGCAGGTAGGTCTGGAAGGCGTCGCCCGGGCGGAACGGGAAGCCGGTGGAAATGAGGCAGTCGCGCAGGGTGTTGCGCTTGGCCACCCGGATGCGGCGCTCGTTGAGGTAGGCGCCGCGTCCGCGCGTGGCGCAGAACAGGTCGTTGCGGGTGGGGTCGTACACCACGGCCTGCTCGATGCGGTTGCCCACCATGAGCGCGATGCTCACGCAGTACACCGGAAAGCCGTGGATGAAGTTGGTGGTGCCGTCCAGGGGGTCGATGATCCAGACATGGTCTGCGCCGCCCTTTTTGCCCGGGCGCTGGCCGGATTCCTCGGCCCAGATGCCGTGATCGGGGTAGGCGGTGAGCAGGGTCTCGATGATGGCGGCCTCGGCGGCCTGATCGATCTCGGTCACGAAGTCGTTGGTCTGCTTGACCGAGACCCGGACCGACTCCACGTCCAGCGCGGCGCGGTTGATGATGGCACCGGCGGTGCGGGCGGCCTTGATGGCCACGTTGAGCATGGGGTGGAGGTTGGACGACATGAGTTGTAGGCCCGCGTGCGTGGCACACGGGCGAAAGAGCGGAGGAGGTTCGGGGAGCCGGCACCGGCGATGCGGGCGGCGACAATATCCAAGATTTTACCTGCCCGGCCCCACCTCCATGCGCACCCGCTTCATCCTCATCCAGACCAGCCATGCCGGCAACGTGGGCGGTGCTGCCCGCGCCATGAAGGTCATGGGCTTCGACGACCTGGTGCTGGTGGCCCCGCGCTGGCCCAATGTGCTGCGGCGCGAGGAGACCATCCAGCGCGCCAGCGGCGCCATCGACGTGCTGGAAAACGCCCGCGTGGTCGACACGCTGGACGAGGCCCTGGACGGCATCACCCACCTGTGCGCCACCGCCATGACGCCGCGCGACTTCGGCCCGCCCACCCGGGCCCCGCGCGAGCACTTTGCCACCCTGGCCGCCGAGCCGCCGGCCGGCGTGGCCTTCCTGTTCGGCAGCGAACGCTTCGGCATGCGCAACGAAGACGTCTACCGCTGCCATGTGGCCCTGTCGATTCCCACCGCGCCGAACTTCGGCTCGCTCAACCTGGCCGCCGCGGTGCAGCTGCTGGCCTACGACTGGCGCCAGGCCCTGGGCGGCTTTGCGGTGCAGCCGGCCGTGGCCGAGCGGCCCGCGGCCGACGCGGCCGCGGTGGCCGGCATGCTGGCCCACCTGGAGCAGGCGCTGGTGGCGGTGGACTTCCTCGACCCGGCCGCGCCCAAGAAGCTCATGCCCCGCCTGCAGCAGATGTTCAACCGCGCTGCACCCACCGAGGAAGAAATCCACATTCTTCGCGGTGTTGCCAAGGCGATGCTGCAGACCGCCGACCGGGCGAAGGGCTAGACTGCCGCCATGTTTGCCCGCCTCCGCTCCGACATCCAGTGCATCCTTGAACGCGATCCTGCCGCGCGCAGCGCCTTCGAGGTGCTCACCTGCTACCCGGGTCTGCACGCGGTGCTGTTGCACCGCCCGGCGCACTGGTGCTGGAACCACGGCCTGCGCTGGCCGGGGCGGTTCATCTCGCACATCGCGCGGTTCCTCACCGGCATCGAGATCCACCCGGGCGCGAAGATCGGCAACCGCGTGTTCTTCGACCATGCCATGGGCACCGTGGTGGGCGAGACCGCCGAGATCGGTGACGGCTGCACCATCTACCAGGGCGTGACCCTGGGCGGCACCTCGCTCTACAAGGGCACCAAGCGCCACCCCACGCTGGGCCGCGACGTGGTGGTGAGCGCCGGTGCCAAGGTGCTGGGCGGCTTCGAGGTGGGGGATGGCGCCAAGATCGGCAGCAATGCGGTGGTCATCAAGCCGGTGCCGGCCGGTGCCACTGCGGTGGGCATTCCGGCCCGCATCATCCCCAGCAAGCAGGGCGAGAGCGCCGACGTGACCGAAGACGCCAAGCCCAAGTTCCAGGCCTACGGCATCACCCAGGAAGACGACCCGCTGCAGCAGGCCCTGCGCGGCCTGGTCGACTCCGCCGCCAGCCAGGAACACCAGATCGCGCTGCTGTGGCAGGCCATCGAGAAGCTGGCCGAAGCCCGCGAGCGCGACTGCGTGCCGAAAGACGCCGCGCGCCAGGAGTGCTTCGAGGCCGACAAGCTCAATCAGCTCGTCGGCAAGTAAGGCTCAATGGTGGTGGCCGTGCGCGCCATGCGCGTGGCCGTGCTGCACTTCCTCGGGTGAAGCGGCGCGCACATCGATCACCGTCAGCGTGAAGGTCAGGTCTTCGCCGGCCAGGGGATGGTTGGCGTCCAGGTGCACCGTGTCGCCCTTGATCTTCTTGACGGTGAAGATCTTGCGCACGCCCTGGTTGTCCACGCCCTCGATCTGACCGCCCACTTTCACGCCGGGCGGGAATTCGGCCTTGGGGATGGTGGTGATCAGGGTCTCGTCGCGCTCGCCGAAGGCCAGCGAGGGCTGCAGCGTCACGGTGGTGCTGAAGCCGGCTTCCTGGTTTTCCAGCGCCAGTTCGATGCCGGGCAGCGTGTTGCCGTAGCCGCCGTGCAGGTAGGCGCGCGGCGTCTTGCCGTCTTCCAGCACCTTGCCTTTGCTGTCGGTGGCCTTGAAACGCAGGGTGACGACGGTGTCCTTGGTGATCTTCATGGTGGGGTCCGTTTCAGGAGGCTGCACGTGCGGGGCGCACGGCGGATTTGGGGCGGAAGGCCTTGACGACCTCGTCGCGGGTTTCCAGGTAGGGGCCGCCGATCAGGTCGATGCAGTAGGGCACGGCGGCAAAGATGCCGTTGACCCGCTGCGTGCCGTCGGGGTTCTTCAGGCCCTCCAGCGTCTCGGCAATCGCCTTGGGCTGGCCGGGCAGGTTGATGATGAGGCTCTGGTCGCGGATGACCGCCACCTGGCGCGACAGGATGGCCGTGGGCACGAAGGCCAGGCTGATCTGGCGCATCTGCTCGCCGAAACCCGGCATCTCCTTGTGGGCCACGGCCAGCGTGGCCTCGGGTGTCACGTCGCGCAGGGCCGGGCCGGTGCCGCCGGTGGTGAGCACCAGCGAGCAGCCGGCGTCCACCAGCTCGATCAGCGTGGCGCTGATGCGGTCGGCCTCGTCGGGGATCAGGCGCGGCTCGAAGGTGATGGGGTTGTGCAGCGCGCGGGTCAGCCAGTCCTGCAGGGCGGGCAGGCCCTGGTCCTGGTAGACGCCGGTGCTGGCGCGGTCGCTGATGGAGACGATGCCGATGCGCACGGCATCGGCGGCAGGGCGGGTGTCAGTCATGGTCGGCGGTGTCGGTGTCGTCCTGGGCATCGGCGCGGGCCAGTGCGGCCTTGACCTGCTGGAAGATGTCGCGGTAGGCCCGGCCGTGGCGCACGGCCTCGCCGGGGCGTTCCTGCGCCGCGGTGGCCTGGGCGTCCTTGCGGGCCTGGCGGATGAGGGTGCGCAGCTGCTGGGCGTCGGCCTCGGTGTCGATCTTGAGCCAGTCGGTGAGTGCCTGGTCGTCGGCCACCAGCCGGTCGCGCCACTGTTCGGCCTGGTGCAGGCGCAGCGTCTCGGCGGCCGAGGGCTTGCGCTGTTCTTCCAGCGCGGCCTCGATGGCGGCCACGGCCTCGTCGTCGAGCTTGCGCATGAGCTTGCCGATGAACTGCATCTGGCGGCGCTTGCCTTCGAAGTCGGTGATGCGCCGGGCCTCGGCCAGCGCATCCAGCAGCTTGTCGCCCAGGTCCAGCCGGGCCATCAGGTCGCTGCGCAGGGTCAGCAGGTCCTGTCCGAGCTGCTGCAGGTGGTCGCTGTGCTTCTTGAGGTCGGTCTTGCTCATGTCGACCGAACCCTTGAGCTCGCGCTTGAGCTCCAGGTCGAGTTCGCTGCCCAGGGCAACGAACTGGCCACGGACGAAATAGCCTTTGGTGGGTTTGCGGGACATCGGAGGGGGCACTGCGCCAGCGGCAGCGCCGGGTGAAGGGCGGCCCGTATCATAGCGGCCGACATGAAAAACCCCGCCCACACCCAGCCGCTTGCCGGCTTCCAGTACGCCCGCAGCCAGTTCGAGGAACTGGTCGATCTGGCCCTCTCTCATGCCCGCAGCCTGGGCGCTGCCGATGCCGCGGCCGAGGTGTCGGAGGGCGCCGGACTCAGCGTCTCGGTGCGCAAGGGCGAGCTGGAGAACGTGGAGCGCAACCGCGACAAGTCGCTGGGCGTCACGGTCTACCTGGGCCAGCGCAGGGGCAATGCGTCCACCTCCGACTTCTCGCCGGCCGCCATCCGGCAGACGGTGCAGGCCGCCTACGACATCGCCCGCTTCACCGCCGAAGACCCGGTGGCCGGCCTGCCCGACCCGCAGGACGTGGCCGACCGCTACCCCGATCTGGACCTGTTCCACCCCTGGGCGCTCACCTCGGAAGAGGCGGTGCGCATCGCCCTGGAATGCGAGGACGCAGCCCTGTCGACCAGCCGCCAGATCACCAACAGCGAAGGCGCGGGCGTGTCGGCCCAGCAGTCGCATTTCTTCACCGCCCACATGCGCGGCGGCGAGCGCGGCCGGCCCGGCATCTTCAGCGGCGGCTACGCCAGCTCGCGCCACAGCCTGTCGGTGTCGCCGATTGCGGGCAAGGGCGCGAAGATGCAGCGCGACTTCTGGTACAGCAGCCAGCGCGCCCCGCAGGACCTGGCCAGCCCGCAGGCGGTCGGTCGTTATGCCGCGCAGCGCGCCTTGTCGCGCCTGGGCGCCCGCAAGATCCCCACCACCGAATGCCCGGTGCTGTTCGAGTCGCCCATGGCCGCCGGCCTGCTGGGGGCCTATGTGCAGGCCACCAGCGGCGGTGCCCTCTACCGCAAGACCACCTTCCTGGCCGACAGCCTAGGCAAGCAGGCGCTGGCCCGCCACATCGACATTGCCGAAGACCCGCACCTCGTCAACGGCAAGGGCAGCGCCCCGTTCGACGACGAGGGTGTTCGCACCAGCGCCCGCAAGGTGGTGTCGGCCGGGCGTGTGAAGGGCTACTTCCTGTCCACCTACTCGGCCCGCAAGCTGGGCATGCGCACCACGGGCAATGCCGGCGGATCGCACAACCTGGTGATGACCAGCCGCCTCACGCGGCCCGAGGACGATCTGGATGCCCTCATCCGCCGCATGGGCCGGGGCCTGCTGGTCACCGAGCTCATGGGGCAGGGCGTCAACTACGTCACCGGCGACTACTCTCGCGGCGCCGCCGGCTACTGGGTGGAGAACGGCGAGATCGCCTACCCGGTGCAGGAGATCACCATCGCCGGCAACCTGCGCGACATGCTGCTGGGCATCGAGGCCATCGGCGCGGACGCCTACAACTACGGCGCCAAGACGGTGGGCTCGGTCCTGGTCAACCGCATGAAGGTGGCCGGCAGCTGACCGGCCCCCATCCCCGCTTCAGCGCTTGCGCTGCACGAACAGGTTGCGCCTGGCGTCTTCCGGGTAGGCAAAGGTCACCTTGCCCTTGCGCACCTGGCCCATGATCAGCATGTTGCTGGTCAGGGCCTCCTTGTCGTCCGGCGTGAACGGCCGGTCGTAGGTGGCCACCACGCCGTAGTAGGTGCGGGGCAGGTTTTCCAGCGCCTGCTTGACGGCCGGGCCGTCGAGCTTGCCGCGCACCGCAAAGATGGCATAGGTCAGCAGGTACATGGCGTCGTACGACTGGGCTGCGGCCATGGGCACCGGCGGCGGTCCCTGGAACTTGCGCGCATACGAGGCCAGGAAAGCGGCGCGGCGCTCGTTGCTGGGCTCGGCGATGAAGCTCTGCGCCATGAGCGCGCCTTCCGCCGCGGCGCCGCCACCGGCAATGAAGAACGGGAACGACAAGGTCCAGCCGCCCACCTGCGGAACGTCCCAGCCCATGGCCTGACGGCCCAGCGCGATGGTGGCGTTCTCGGGGCCCACGGTGTAGCTGAAGATCACGTTGGCACCGGCCTGGCGGGCTTTCTGCAGGCCGGCGGTGAGGTCCTTGACCCCCAGGTCGAAGCGCTCCACGTGCACCGGCTTGAGCTGGTGGGTGGCCAGTGCGGCCTCCACGTCCTTCAGGCCGGATTCGCCGTAGGGCGTCTTGTCGGCAAAGATGGCCACCTTGGTCCAGCCCCGGCGGATCAGGTCGTTCACCACGAAGGGGGCCTGCAGGGCATCGCTGGGGGCGTTGCGGAAGACATAGCTCTCGGGCGCCGGGAACTGGCGCGTGACCGGTGCGCCGGCCGAGCAGGGCACCAGCAGCGGCACCTTGGCCTGCTGGAACAGCTCGATGGACTTGAGCGCCACGCCGGTGTTGCAGAAGCCGATGGCGGCCAGCACACCCGAATCCAGCATGGCCTGCGAAGCGGCGCGGCCGGCGTCGGGCTGGGCCTTGTCGTCGTGCACCACCAGCTCGATGGGGCGACCCAGGTAGCCGCCCGCCGCGTTGATCTCGTCGGCGGCCATCTGCGCCCCGTTGAGCACCGGCCGGCCAAAGTCGGACGACGGACCGGTCAGCGGCGCGATCAACCCGATGCGGATGGGCGCCGGCGACGGCGGGGTCTGGGCTGCCGCCGGCCAGGCCATCAGGCTGGCCAGGGCCGTCAGCAGGGCACAACCGGCCTTTCGCACATGTTTCATGGAGACCTCCTGGATCAAGGGCTGACCAAAATACGCCGGGGTGCGGTGCGCTACCCCTGGGGGGTTGTCAGCCCGCCAGGGCGGCCTTGACCGCTGCCGACACGGCACCCATGTCGGCCTTGCCGGCGAGTCGCGTCTTGACCGCGCCCATCACACGGCCCATGTCGCCGGGGCCGGCGGCACCGAGCTCGGCCACGATGGCGCGCACCTCGGCCGCCACCTCGTCGGCCGACAGGCGTTGCGGCAGGTAGGTCTGCAGCACGGCCATCTCGGCGGCTTCCTGGGCCGCCAGATCGGCGCGGCCGCCCTGTTCGAAGGCGGCGATCGAGTCCTTGCGCTGCTTGACCAGCTTGTCGACCACGGCGATCACGGCCGCGTCGTCGAGCTCGATGCGTTCGTCCACCTCGCGCTGCTTGATGGCGGCCTGCAGCAGTCGCAGGGTGTCGCGGCGCTGGTTGTCCTTGGCCAGCATGGCGGCCTTGATGTCCTGGGCGAGTTGGTCCTTGATGGGCATGGTGGGTCCTGGGTGAGCGGTGGTTCGGGGGCCCCAGACATCAAAAAAGCCCGCCTGAGCGTCCTCGGGCGGGCTTCTGTCCGGGACCGGGGTCCGGGAGAAAGCGATCAGTACAGCTTCTTGGGCAGCTGCATGGAGCGCACGCGCTTGTAGTGGCGCTTGACGGCAGCGGCCTTCTTGCGCTTGCGCTCGGCGGTGGGCTTTTCGTAGAACTCGCGGGCGCGCAGGTCGGTCAGCAGGCCGAGCTTTTCGATGGTGCGCTTGAAGCGACGCAGAGCAACGTCGAACGGCTCGTTGTCTTTAACACGGATGGTGGTCATTGGGCAGTGATTTCCAGAATGTGCTGCAAGAGGATGGTCGGGAAGATCGGGCCCGGCCTTCGTAGCAGCGATGTGTCCCGTCATTAACTAGTATTGGCCGACGGGAATTTGCCAGCAAAGCCTGCGATTATAGCCATCTGCCGGATGTTGACCATCCGGGCCGGTCCGGGCGATCAGAGCGCCTGGGCGCAGGCATGGGCGCTGGCCCAGGCCCACTGGAAGTTGTAGCCCCCCAGCCAGCCGGTCACGTCCACCACCTCGCCGATGAAATACAGCCCCTTCTGGCGCGATTCCAGGGTCTGGGACGACAGGTCGCGGGTGTCCACCCCGCCCAGCGTGACCTCGGCCTTGCGGTAGCCCTCGGTGCCGGTGGGCGTGAGTTCCCAGCGCGAGAGGCGCTGGGCCAGCCGGGCCAGGGCCTTGTCGGGGGTTTCCGCGACCGGGCGCTGCCAGTCCGGGTCGGTGGCGGTCCAGGTGTCGGCCAGGCGCGACGGCACCCAGGTGGCGAGTTCGTTGGCCAGCCGCTTGCGCGACCGCAGCTTGGCCTGCAGCAGCTCGGCCTGCAGGTCGGTGCCGGGGGCCAGGTCCAGCCGCACCGGCTGGCCGGGCTCCCAGTAGCTGGAGATCTGCAGCACCGCCGGGCCCGAGAGGCCCCGGTGGGTGAACAGCAGATCCTCGCGGAAGGTGGTGCGTTGTTTTTTCTCGCCGGTCTCGATGTCCACCGGCAGGGCCAGGCCGGCCAGCTCGGCAAAGGGCGCCCAGGCGTTGCCGTCGAAGGTGAGCGGCACCAGCCCGGGGCGGGGCTCGATGAGCCGCAGGCCGAACCGGGTGGCCAGCCGGTGGCCGAAATCGCTGGCACCGATCTGCGGAATCGACAGCCCGCCGGTGGCCACCACCACCGACGGCGAGCGCACCGTCCCGTTGCCGGTGTCCACCTCGTAACGGCCCTCGCCATCCAGGCGCACGTCGTGCACCGCGCAGGGCTGCCATCGGGTCACGCCACCGGCTTCGCACTCGCGCAGCAGCAGCTGGATCAGGTCGTCGGCCGAGCGGTCGCAGAACAGCTGGCCCTTGTGCTTTTCATGGAAGGGCACGCCGTGGCGCTGCACCAGATCGATGAAGTCGGCCGGCGTGTAGCGTGAGAGTGCCGAGCGGCAGAAGTGCGGGTTGCGGCTGACGAAGTGCTTGTGCGGGGCCTGCGGGTCCAGGTCGCGGTTGGTGAAGTTGGCGCGTCCGCCGCCGGAGATGCGGATCTTCTCGGCCACCTTGGGGCTGTGGTCGATGAGCAGCACCCGGCGTCCGCGCTGGCCGGCCACCCCGGCGCAAAAAAGGCCGGCAGCGCCGGCCCCGATGATGATGGCGTCGAATTCCTGCATGGCGCGCAGTGTAGGCGCCCGCCACCCCGAGCCTCAGGCGTTGCGGCGGCTGCGGTCGGCCAGCACGGCGGCGTCGCGGGTGAGGCGGTCGATCTCGCTGGTGATGTCGGTCAGCACGTTGGCCACCACCGCGAACTCGCGGCCGTGGGCGCCGGCCCGGGCCGCCACCACCTGGGCATTGAAGCTCACCACGCGGGCTTCGCGGGCGATGCCCTGGATGTCGGTCACGATGCCGCTGAGCTCGCGCATGAGGGCTTCCGACTGGGCACGCCCCACCTCGTCGAAGGCGGTGGTGGCGGTGTTGAGGGCATCGAGCACCGGATCGGTGAGCTGCACCAGTTCGGCCAGCGAACGCCCGGCCAGGCGGCCATTGCCCTCGCCGATGCGGTCCAGCGTGGTGCGCACCCGGTCGATGAAGGCATGGATGGTCGGCCCCACGCCCTGCGAACCCTGGTAGGTGCTGGCGATGCGCCGTGCCGCGGCCGGCTCCATGCGGCGGGGCGTGGCCTCCAGGTGCACCTGGCTTTCGGTGAAGACCTGCAGGCTGCGGCGGGCCGCCTGCAGCCGCTCGGCATCGCCCTGGGCGGCCAGCATGGTCTGCAGGATCATGCGCTGCGACAGCATGCGCTGCCGTGCGGCCAGGTTCACCAGCGACAGGCCGGCGGCGTGCGCGGGTGCGGTCGATGGCGGCGTGGCCGATGTCGCCGGTGATGCCGGTGTGGCTGCCTGGGTCGGGGGTGTCGGAGAGGGGGGCAGGTCGGACAGGTTCATGTCCGCTCTGCTAGCAAGCAGCGGGCCATGCTGCTTGCGTCGCTCAGGCGGTGTGGCGCGCCGCTTCGGTGTGCGACGGGCTGGATGCCAGCGACAGCAGGCCCTGCAGCACGTCGCCCACCACGATCACCGCCGGGCTGCCCAGGCCTTCGCGCTGCAGGCAGGCGCACAGGTCGCCCAGGGTGGTGATGGCCTGGCGCTGTTCGGGCAGGGTGGCGTTCTGGATGATGGCCAGCGGCGTGGAGGGGGGCAGGCCGGTCAGCAGGTCGGCCTGGATCTGCGCGGCACCGCTCACGCCCATGTAGATCACGAGAGTGAGCTTCGCGGTGCGGGCGGTGGCGGCCAGGGTCTGCCAGTCGGTGCCTTCGTCGCCGGGTTTGGCATGGCCGGTGACGAACACCACGCCGTGGGCATGGTCGCGGTGGGTCAGCGGCACGCCCAGCGAGGTCATGCCCCCCAGGCCGGCGGTGATGCCGTTGACCACCTGCACCTCGATGCCGTGTTCCTGCAGGTGTTCCACCTCTTCACCGCCACGGCCGAAGATGAACGGGTCGCCGCCCTTCAGGCGCACCACCACCTCGCCCTCGCGGGCCGCCATGACCATGAGCTTGCCGATGAAGGCCTGCGGCGTGCTCTTGCAGCCGCCGCGCTTGCCCACGTGCACGATGCGCGCCGTGGGGCTGGCATGGGCCAGCACGCCGTCGCCCACCAGGTCGTCCACCAGCAGCACGGTGGCCGAGCCGATGGCCCGCACCGCCTTGAGGGTGAGCAGCTCGGGGTCGCCGGGGCCGGCGCCCACCAGGGTGACGGTGCCGGGACGGAAGTCGGTGGGCGGGTTCATGCCGGGTTCACGGGGTTGCGGGTTCATGGGCCAGCAGGTGCAAGATGTGTTCCACCTGCAGGGCAATGGGTTCGGGCACCGCCAGGCGGTGGTCGAGCACCGAGGCGATCCAGCGCGCCGTGCTGTCGGCGTCGATCTCGGCCGGCAACTCGGGCAGGCGGGCCAGCGGGCCGTCCTGCGCGGGCTGCACTTCGGTGCGCACGCCGTCCACAAAGGCCTCCATGCGGGGCGTGCGGCGGGCGTCGGCCACCGGCTCGCCTTCGGTGCCGCGCAGCAGCAGGGCACGGGTGCCGGTGAGTGCAAAGGTGTCGGCCATGCTGACGGCGTATTCGGGGTGGGTGTAGCTGCCCACCACCACGGCCGGCCCCTGGCAGGGGTTCATGAGCTTGACCAGGCTGTGGCCCGGGTTGCGCAGGCCGACCACGCGGCGCACATCCAGCAGGCGCTGCAGGCCGGGCAGCAAGAGCCCGGTGGGCAGGAAGGCCACCTCGCCCGGCATCACCGCGTCCACCGCCGTGCGGGCCGGATGCCCGAGTGCGGCGAGCACGGCTTCGCTGGTGACGCGGCGGTCTTCGGTGGCGGTGCCGTGCACCACCACGGCCGCGCCCCGGCGTGCCAGCAGCAAGGCCAGCAGCGGTGTGAGCACCGGCAGCTTGCGCGCACCGTTGTAGCTCGGCAGCACCACGGTGGGGTGGCCGGCGTCGGGCACGCGCTGCAGGCGCTGGTGGGTGGCGTCCAGGAAACCGGCCATCTCGGTCGGCGTCTCGCCCTTGATGCGCATGGCCAGGCAGAAGGCGCCCAGCTCCAGATCGGACACGCGGCCGTCCAGCACGCGGCCCATGAGGTCGGTGGCCTGTTCGCGCGACAGGGCCCGGGCGCCGTCCTTGCCGCGCCCGATCTCCTTGATGTAGGCGGCGATGCCGCTGGATTCAGCCATGGACCGGATTGTGGTTCAGGCTTGATGACTTGCCGTAATAAGGCCACTTGGGGCGATGGCCCGGATGCGCCGGCGCAGTTCGGGCACGCAGGAGCCGCAGCCGGTGCCGCAGCGCAGGCCCGCCTGCAGCGCCTGCAGCCGGGCGTCTTCCCCCTGATCGGCGGGCTGCTGCTGCAGGGCGGCGTCGATGGCGGCGGCGTCCACCGCGAAGCAGCTGCACACCTGCGCGCTGCGGGCGCACTGCGGCTGGGGAGCCTGGGCGCCGGGGGTCAGCAGCAGGCGGGCATCGGCCTGCAGCGGGTCCTGCTGCAGCAGCAAGGGCAGCAGCCAGGCCTCGGCCCGGGTGTCGCCGGCCAGCAGGAAGCCCTGCAGCAGGCGCTGGTCGCCGCTGGTGTGCGGCAGCACCCGGCGCCAGTGACCGCGTGCGGCGTCGGCATACACCAGGGTCTGCGGTGCATCCAGGCGCAGCAGCGCGGTGATGCGGTCCAGCAGCTCCGGCTCGGGCGCGGCGGTGTCGGCAGCGCGCAGCAGCACGCCGGTGCGCGCATGGCCGAAAGGCACGCAGCTGGCAAAGGCCAGCTCGGGCAGCAGCCGGCGCAGGGTTTCGCGCGCGGTGAGGGCGCTCTCGGCCGGCAGCCAGGCAGCGGCCAGCAGCGACCAGCCCAGGCGCGCCGGCTCGATGCGCACTGCCGCGTGCTTGAGCTCGGGCTGTTTCGACTGCGGACAGTGGGCCGAGGTGGTGAGCGCATTCACCCCGGCCAGCGGCCGGCCGTCCACCCCGCGCCCGCTGAGGTATTCGCTGCCCCAGTGCATGGCCATGAAGGCCTGGCCGAGGGCCACGCCGTCGTCCGGCCGCACCGGCACCACCACCTGGCCGCGCTTGCTGCGCACCTGCACCAGGGCCCCGGGCGGCAGACCCAGGGCCTGAAGGTCGTCCGGGTGCAGGTCGATGCAGGGCTCGGGCACATGGCCGAACAGCCGGCCCAGGGTGCCGGTGCGCGTCATGCCGTGCCAGTGGTCGCGCAGCCGCCCGGTGGTGAGCGAGAACGGGAACTCGGAGACGCGCTCCTCGGCCACCGGCCGGTAAGGCAGGGCAGCAAAGCGCGCGCGACCATCGGTGGTGGGGAACACGCCATCGCCGTACAGGCGTGCCCGGCCCGTGGTCTGGCCCTCGGGCAGGGGCCACTGCTGTGGCGCCTGCTCCAGCGCGGCGTAGCTCAGGCCGGTGATGTCCAGGTCCCGGCCGCGCGTGCTCTCGCGGTGTTCGTTCCACACGGCCTCGGGTCGGTCATAGGGGAAGAGCGTGGGCTGGCCGGGGCGCAGCCGGGCTTCGAGGCGCTGCGCCAGATCGACGCCGATCTGCCAGTCGTGCCGAGCCTGCCCGGGCGCCGGCACGGCCGGGCGCACCCGGGTGATGCGGCGCTCGCTGTTGGTGACCGTGCCGTCCTTCTCGCCCCAGGTGGTGGCCGGCAGCAGCAGGTCGGCGAAGTCGGCGGTGGCGGCGGTGGCAAAGGCTTCCTGCACCACCACGAACTCGGCCCGCTCCAGTGCACGGCGCACGGTGGTCTGGTCGGGCATGGACTGGGCCGGGTTGGTGCAGGCTATCCACAGCGCCTTGACCTCGCCGTCGGCGGCGGCCTGGAACATCTCCACCGCCGTGCGGCCGGGGCGCGCGGGCACGTCGGGCAGGCCCCACAGCGCGGCCACCTCGGCGCGGTGCTGCGGGTTGGCCAGGTCGCGGTGGGCCGAGAGCAGGTTGGCCAGGCCGCCCACCTCGCGCCCGCCCATGGCATTGGGCTGGCCGGTCAGGCTGAACGGCCCGGCGCCAGGCCGCCCGATCTGGCCGGTGGCCAGGTGCAGGTTGATCAGGCTGGCGTTCTTGGCGGTGCCGCTCTGGCTCTGGTTGAGGCCCTGGCAGTACAGGCTCAGGGTGGCGGCGCGCTGCGGTGTGGGCGACTCGGCACCGCCCCAGGCGAACCAGCGGGCGGCCGTCAGCAGGTCGTCGGCGTTCACGCCGCAGACCTGGCCCACCCGCTCGGGCGTGCAGCCGCCCACCAGTTCCTGCAAGGCCTCGAAGCCGCTGGTGTGGGCGCGGATGTAGGCCTCATCCACCCAGCCCCGGGCCAGCATCTGGTGCAGCAGACCGTGGAACAGCATCACGTCGGTGCCGGGGCGGATGGCCAGGTGCAGGTCGGCCTGGGTGGCGGTGTCGGTGCGGCGCGGGTCGACCACCACCATCTTCATCGGTGGCTGCTGCCGGCGCGCGTCCTCGATGCGGCGGAACAGCACCGGGTGGGCATAGGCCGCGTTGCTGCCGGCCACGAACAGGCAGCCGGCGTGCTGCACGTCGTCGTAGCAGGCGGGCGGGGCATCGGCGCCCAGGGTGAGCTTGTAGCCCGCCACCGCGCTGCTCATGCACAGGCGGGAGTTGGTGTCGATGTGGTTGCTGCCCAGCAGGCCTTTGACCAGCTTGTTGAAGACGTAGTAGTCCTCGGTCAGCAGCTGGCCGCTCACGTAGAAGCCCAGCGCGTCGGCGCCGTGCTGCTGCACGATGCTGCTGATGCGGTCGGCCGCCATGTCCAGCGCGGCGTCCCACGCAATGGCCTGGGTCGGCCCGCCGCGCCGGGCCCGGTGCAGGGGCTGCAGCAGCCGGGTCTGGCGCATCACCACCGGGTCGGCGGTGAGGTGCAGCGTCTGGCCCTTGGAGCACAGGCGGCCGGCGTTGGCCGGGTGGTCCGGGTCGCCACTCACGCCGGTGATGCGCTCGCCCTCGCTGTGGATGATCACCCCGCAGCCCACGCCACAGTAGGGACAGGTGGACCGGGTGGATCGGGCAGGGCCGGCCGGCGCTTCGGTCATGGTGTGCAGGGGCTGCGCCGGGCCGGGCCGGCCAGGGGACGGGTCTCGGTGAGTGCCCGGTTGGCCAGCTCGTCGGCATCCAGATGCACCACGCCGTCCTGCAGCGACACCGCAAACGGGGTGGTGCAGCCTTCGTCGGGTTCCTGCGCGCAGCCGTTGTCCAGCCCGATGGTCCAGTTGTGCAGCGGGCAGGCCACCCGGTGCCCGAACACGATGCCCTGGCTCAGCGGGCCGCCCTTGTGCGGACAGCGGTCGAGCAGGGCGAACACCTGGTCGTCGGTGGTGCGGAACACGGCCACGTCCAGACCCTGGGGGCGCTGCACGCAGCGCGAACCGGCCACCGGGATGTCGTCGATCCGGGCCACCGGGATCCAGCGGCGGGTGGGGTCGGACGTGTGGCTCATGCGTCGCTCCTCTCGGTCGCCAGGGGCTGGATGGGGATGAACTGGCGCGTGTCCACCGCCGCCTTCTCGTGCTCGAACCAGGGGTCGGGCTCGCCCTCGAGGGCGGCCTGCAGCTGGGCCCACAGGGCCTTGCGGCCGGCGGGGTCGTCCAGGATGCGGCGCTTCACATGGTCCATGCCGACGCGGTTGACGTAGTGCACCGTGCGTTCCAGGTACCAGCCTTCCAGCCGGTAGAGCTGCATGAAGGCGCCGGTGTACTCCAGCACCTCCTCGGCGGTCTGCAGCTTGGTGAAGAACTGGGCCACCTCGGTCTTGATGCCGCCGTTGCCGGCGATCACCATCTCCCAGCCGCTGTCCACGCCGATGATGCCCACGTCCTTGATGCCGGCCTCGGCGCAGTTGCGCGGGCAGCCGCTGACCGCGAACTTCACCTTGTGTGGCGCATACATGCGCCACATGGCGCGCTCCAGGTCCTTGCCCATCTGGGTGCTGTCCTGGGTGCCCATGCGGCACCACTCGCTGCCCACGCAGGTCTTGACCGTGCGCAGGGCCTTGGCATAGGCGTGGCCGCTGGGCATGCCGATGTCGCGCCAGACCGCCTGCAGGTCTTCCTTCTTCACACCCAGCAGGTCGATGCGCTGGCCGCCGGTGACCTTGACCGTGGGAATGTTGTACTTGTCCACCACGTCGGCGATGCGGCGCAGCTCGGCCGCGGTGGTCTCGCCGCCCCACATGCGCGGGATCACGCTGTAGGTGCCGTCCTTCTGGATGTTGGCGTGCATGCGCTCGTTGATGAAGCGGCTCTGCGGGTCGTCGCGCGCTTCCTTGGGCCAGGTGCTGATGAGGTAGTAGTTGATGGCCGGGCGGCAGGTGGCGCAGCCATCCGGCGTGCGCCAGCCCAGGGTGGCGAACACGTCGGCCATGCGCACCAGGTGCTGGTCGCGGATGGCGTCGCGCACCGCCTGGTGGCCGTGGGTGGTGCAGCCGCACACCGGCTTGAGGCGCGGCGTGGCCGAGTAGTCGCCACCGGCCGTGGACATGAGGATCTGCTCCACCAGGCCGGTGCAGGAGCCGCAGCTGGCGCTGGCCTTGGTGTGCTTGCGCACGTCTTCCAGGGTGAACAGGCCCTTGTCCTTGATGGCCTTGCAGATGGCGCCCTTGGTCACGCCGTTGCAGCCGCAGACCTCGTCGGCGTCCGCCATGGCGGCGGCCTTGTTGTGGCCCTGGTGGCCCACGTCGCCGATGTTCGATTCGCCGAACATCAGCTTGTCGCGGATGTCGCCCACGCTGCGCCCCTCGCGCAGCAGCTTGAAGTACCAGCTGCCGTCCACCGTGTCGCCGTACAGGCAGGCGCCCACCAGCTTCTCGCCGCGCAGCACCAGCTTCTTGTAGACGCCGCCGGCCGGGTCGCTCATGACGATGGTTTCGGTGCCGTCGCCGCCCATGAAGTCGCCGGCCGAGAACAGGTCGATGCCGGTCACCTTGAGCTTGGTCGAGGTGAGCGAGCCGCTGTAGCGCCCGATGCCGAATTCGGCCAGGTGGGTGGCCAGCACCTTGGCCTGCTCGAACAGCGGCGCCACCAGACCGTAGGCCACGCCCCGGTGGGCGGCGCATTCGCCCACGGCATAGATGCGCGGGTCGGTGGTGGTCTGCAGCGTGTCGCTCACCACGATGCCGCGCTCCACATGCAGGCCGGCCTGCTGGGCCAGCGCGGTGTTGGGGCGGATGCCCACCGCCATGACCACCAGCTCGGCCGGCAGCTCGGTGCCGTCCTTGAAGCGCACCGCGCCCACCCGGCCGGTGCCGTCGTCCAGCAAGGCCTCGGTCTGTGCGCCGATCAGGAACTTCATGCCGCGCGCCTGGAGCGACTGCTGCAGCATGCGGCCGGCCACCTCGTCAAGCTGGCGCTCCATCAGCCACGGCGCCACATGCACCACGCTCACGTCCATGCCGCGCTTCATGAGGCCGTTGGCGGCCTCCAGGCCGAGCAGGCCGCCGCCGATGACCACCGCATGCCGGTGGCGGGTGGCGGCGTCGATCATGGCCTGGGTGTCGGCGATGTCGCGGTAGGCCAGCACGCCCTGCAGCTCGCGCCCCGGCACCGGCAGCATGAAGGGGTTGGAGCCGGTGGCCAGGATCAGTCGGTCGTAGCCGGCCTCGATGGCGGTGCCGTCGGCGGCGGTGGCCTTCACCACGCGCCGGACCCGGTCGACCGCTGTGACCGTGCTGCCGGCGTGCAGGGTGATGCCGTGCTCGCGGTACCAGGCCCAGTCGTTGAGCACGATCTGCTCCAGCGTCTGCTCCCCGGCCAGCACCGGCGAGAGCAGGATGCGGTTGTAGTTGGGGTGGGGTTCGGCCCCGAAGACGGTGATGTCGTAGAGATCGGGGGCGATCTTGAGCAGCTCCTCCAGCGCCCGCACGCCGGCCATGCCGTTGCCCACCATCACCAGCTTCATCTTCTGTTTGACGCGCATGTCCATGTCGGTCTCCTCAGGCGGTTTTTTCCACGTGGCCCTGGCGGGTGTGGAGGAAGTCGATCACCGCCTTGCGGCAGCGCTGGTAGCGCAGGTCGTCGGCCAGGGCCAGGCGGTTGCGCGGGCGCTCGATGTCCACCGTCAGCACCTCGCCGATGGTGGCGGCCGGGCCGTTGGTGAGCATCACGATGCGGTCGCTCAGCAGCACCGCCTCGTCCACGTCGTGCGTGACCATGACCACGGTGCTGCGGGTGCGGGCCACGATCTCCAGCAGCTCGTCCTGCAGCCGTGCGCGGGTGAGGGCGTCCAGCGCGCCGAAGGGTTCGTCCATCAGCAGCACCTGCGGCTCCATGGACAGCGCACGGGCAATGCCCACCCGCTGCTTCATGCCGCCCGAGATCTCGCCCGGCCGTTGGGTGGCCGCGTGCGACAGGCCCACCAGCTCCAGCGCGGCAGCGGTGCGTTCGCGCAGGCGGGCCTTGTTCTCGGTGGCGCCAAACACCCGCTCAACCGCCAGGTACACGTTGTCGGCACAGGTCAGCCAGGGCAGCAGCGAGTGGTTCTGGAACACCACGGCGCGCTCCGGCCCCGGCCCCTTGATCTCGCGGTCGGCGCACAAGAGCACGCCGGCGGTGGGCCGGGTGAGGCCGGCGATCAGGTTGAGCAGGGTGGACTTGCCGCAGCCCGAGTGGCCGATCAGGGTGACGAACTCGCCCTGCGCCACGGTGAGGTGGATGTCGCGCAGCGCGGGGAAATCACCCTGGCGGGTGCGGAAGGTCTGCTCCACCGACTGGATGTCGATGAAGCGCTCCGGGTGCATGGGAACGGCGGTGCTCATGCCTTGACCTCCTCGTAGGTGAACAGGGATGCCAGGCGGATGAGGGCGAGTTCGAGCAGCAGCCCGACCACGCCGATCACACCGATGGCGATGATGATGGAGGCCACGTTCAGGTTGTTCCACTCGTCCCAGACCCAGAAGCCGATGCCCACGCCGCCGGTGAGCATTTCGGCGGCCACGATCACCAGCCAGGCCGTGCCCACCGCCAGCCGCACGCCGGTCAGCAGGTAGGGCAGCACGGCCGGGAACAGGATGCGGGTGAAGACCTTCCACTCGCTCAGATTGAGCACCCGGGCCACGTTCATGTAGTCCTGCGGCACCCGCTGCACGCCCACGGCGGTGTTGATGACCATGGGCCAGATGGAGCAGATGAAGATGGTCCAGATGGCCGCCGGGTTGGCGCCCTTGAACACCAGCAGGCCGATGGGCAGCCAGGCCAGCGGCGAGACCGGCCGCAGCAGGCTGATGATGGGGTTGAACATGCGCCCCAGGAACTCGAAGCGGCCGATGGCGAAGCCCGCCGGGATGCCCACCAGCGCGGCCAGGCCGAAACCGAGTGCCACCCGCTCCAGCGACATCAGCACGTTCCAGCCCACGCCCTGGTCGTTCGGCCCGGCCTGGTAGAACGGATCGGAGAACACCTGCAGGGCCTGGGTCCAGGTCTGGCCCGGGGTGGGTATGCCGTTGTCGCCGGTGCTGGCGATCAGCGACCACACCAGCACCAGGAAGAGCAGCCCGAGCACCGGGGGCACCACGCGGCGCCAGAAGCCGGCCATCAGCAGCGAAGAACGTGATGCCACCGCGCTCATGCTCAGGCCTTGATCTTGAAGCCGTCGGCGTACTTGGCCGGGTCCTTGCCGTCCCACACCGCGCCGTCGATGAACTTCGCGCTGCGCATCTCCGACTTGGGCAGCGGCGTCCTGGTGGCGTCGGCGGCCTGCTTGTAGATGTCGATGCGGTTGACCGCCTTGGCCACGGCCAGGTAATCCGGGTGGCTCTTGAGCAGGCCCCAGCGCTTGTGCTGGGTCAGGAACCACATGCCGTCGGACAGGTAGGGGAAGTTCACCAGCCCGTCGTTGTAGAACTTCATGTGGTTGGGGTCGTCCCAGGTCCTGCCCATGCCGTTCTGGTAGCGGCCCAGGATGCGCTGGTTGATGGCGTCCACGCCGGTGTTCACGTAGGCGCGCTGGGCGATGGTCTCGGCCATGCGGTTCTTGTTGACCAGGCCGGCGTCGATCCACTTGCCGGCTTCCAGGATGGCGGCCGTCACCGCGCGGGCGGTGTTGGGGTACTTCTGCACGAACTCGGCCGTGGTGCCCAGCACCTTCTCGGGGTGGTCCTTCCAGATGTCCTGCGTGGTGTTGGCCGTGACGCCGATGCCGTCCATGATGGCCCGGTGGTTCCAGGGTTCGCCCACGCAGAAACCGTCCATGTTGCCCACCCGCATGTTGGCCACCATCTGCGGCGGCGGCACCACGATGGCGCGCGCGTCCTTGAACGGGTCGATGCCGGCGCTGGCCAGCCAGTAGTACAGCCACATGGCATGGGTGCCGGTGGGGAAGGTCTGGGCGAAGGTGTATTCGCGCTTCTCGGTAGCCATGAGCTTGGCCAGGCTGGGGGCGTCCACCGCGCCCTTCTCGGCCAGCTTCTTCGACAGCGTCAGGGCCTGACCGTTGTGGTTCAGACTCATCAGCACCGCCATGTCCTTGCGCGGGCCGGCGGTGCCGAGCTGCAGGCCGTAGATCAGGCCGTACAGCACATGGGCCATGTCGAGTTCGCCATTGACCAGCTTGTCGCGCACGCCGGCCCAGCTGGCTTCCTTGTTGGGCACGATCTTCACGCCGTATTTCTTGTCCAGGCCCAGCTCCGCGGCCATCACCACGCTGGCGCAGTCGGTCAGCGGGATGAAGCCGATCTTCACCTCGGTCTTCTCCGGTGCGTCCGACCCGGCGGCCCACACCGGCTGGTAGCCCAGGCTGCCGAACAGGGCAGCGCCGCCCAGGGCCGCGCCCTGGCGCAGAAAGTCGCGGCGGTCGCTCGCAGCGGGCGCAGGGGTGCTGGCGGTGGTGTCCGTGGCCGGGGCGGTGCGGGGCGGAAGGGTCATGGCGGGCTCCTGGGTGGGCAGATGGAAAAACGGGTCCGGAAAAACACAACGGCGCCCATCGCCAGGGCCTGCAGGGCAGGCCGGCAATGGACGCCGTTGTCCGAGTCCGGGGTGGACGTTCGACCGGCAGACCGCCGTTGGCCCGCTTGTCGTGCCCATACCCATGCAGATACCGTGCCAGCCGCAGGGTCTTGTGCGCAGGGCGGTGCCAAGTCCTTGATTTGCCTGGGTTCGTGGCCCCGTCGGGCGGTGGGTGCGGCGGCTGGGCGAGCGGTGGGCGGGGGGCCTGTTTTGGTGCGCCGCACAAATCCGGTGCGGTCCCGGTGCGGTCCCGGCCTGGCCGGGTCAGCCGCGCGAGGGCAGCACCTCGGCCATGGCCAGCACCGCTTCGGCCACATCGATGAGCCGGCGGTTCTGGTTCATGGCCATCTGGCGCATGGTCTTGTGGGCCTGGTCTTCCGAGAGCTGCCGGTGGGCCATGAGCAGGCCCTTGGCGCGCTCGATGGTCTTGCGCTCGTTCAGGGTGGCGCGCACCGCGTCCAGCTCGTCGCCCATGCTCTGCAGGCGCCGGGCCTGCTCGCGCACCAGCTCCAGCAGCGACGGGTCCATGGGCGCGCGGAAACCGTCGCCCGCACCCGCCAGACCGGCCGGCAGGCCGGGCTCGGCGGCATCGTCGAAGAAGTCGGGGGCTTCCTGGCCCGGCTCGGTGCGCAGGCTGGCCGCCATGCGTTCCAGGCCGGCCAGATCGCGGGCGGTGCTTTCCAGCCGCAGGCTGCACAGGCCCTGCAGCTCGGCGGCCAGGGCGTCCTCCACCGTCTTCATGGCGTCGATGCGCCGGGTGCAGGCGTCGAACCAGGGCTGGCTGAGCGCCGCGTCCAGCGTGCCGCCGGAGGCCGTGGTGCACAGGATGCGGCGCATGCGCTCCAGCGGCATCAGGTGCTCGGGCTGCTGCGCGGCCTGCCACAAGTCCCGGATGGCCGGGCTGGCCAGGTCGGTGCAGACCTGCAGGCAGCGCTCCTGCGACTCGATGAAGTGCAGCAGGCGCTGCTGGCTGTCGGCGTCGGCCCGCCCGGCCGCAAACAGCGCCGAGCCGGTGGCCCGCTCCTGGCCGGCGAACTCCTTGCCCTGCAGGAAGTTCAGGAAGGCCACCAGGTGGCGCGATATCTCCGGGTCCCAGGCGCTGTCGGCCGCCTCGAACACCACGCCCAGCAGCGCCTGGATCAGCCGGGCATAGGCCGCCACGGTGCGGTCGGTGCTCCACTGGCACTGCGCCACCCGTTCGCGCAGGCGGGGCAGGGCGCTCATGCCCTGCATGGCGTAGGCAATGCGGCCGAACAGCCGCGCGCGGTGGCCGCTGCGGGCAGCGTCGGTGTCGAGCTGCTCGAAGGCCCGCAGCACCTGGTCCTGCAGGGCCTCGCTCTGGGCGACCTGCGCGCTGCGCTCGGCGGCCCAGCGCTGCCCGCGCGAACCCAGGTACAGGTTGGACAGCCCGCGCTCGCGCTGCAGGGCATGCACCAGCCGGCCGATGGCGCCCACCAGTTCGCTGGTCAGGGCCAGCCGCTGCAGGCCGGCGATCTCGCTGCGGCGCGCGGCGATCAGGAAGCTCAGGGCCGATTTCATGGACCGGTGGGCCAGCAACATTCGTGCCGCCCGTACACTCCCCGCCCATGCTGATCCTGGGAATCGAGTCGTCCTGCGACGAAACCGGTGTGGCGCTGGTGGATGCCGGCGGCACCGGCACACCGCGCCTGCTGGGCGCTGCGCTGCACAGCCAGATCGAGATGCACCAGGCCTATGGCGGCGTGGTGCCCGAGCTGGCCAGCCGCGACCACATCCGCCGCGTGCTGCCGCTGACCGACGCGGTGCTGGCCCAGGCGGGCCGCTCGCTGACCGAGGTCGATCTGGTGGCCTGCACCCGGGGCCCGGGTCTGGCCGGGGCCCTGCTGGTGGGCGCCGGCGTGGGCGCCGCGCTGGGATTTGCGCTGGGTCGCCCGGTGCTGGGCGTGCACCACCTCGAAGGCCACCTGCTGTCGCCCTTCCTGAGCGCCGATCCGCCCGAGTTTCCCTTCGTGGCCCTGCTGGTGTCGGGTGGCCACACCCAGCTCATGCGGGTGGACGGGGTGGGGCGCTACGAGCTGCTGGGCGAGACCATCGACGACGCCGCCGGCGAAGCCTTCGACAAGTCGGCCAAGCTGCTGGGCCTGGGCTACCCCGGTGGCCCGGCGCTGGCCCGGCTGGCGCTGCAGGGCAGCGAGACGGCCTACAAGTTTCCCCGGCCGCTGCTGCACAGCGGCGACCTCGATTTTTCGTTTGCCGGCCTCAAGACGGCGGTGCTCACCCAGGTGAAAAGGCTGGCTCATGCGGCCCCCGAGGGGCCGGCCACCAGCCGGCTGGCCGATCCGCTGTCGGCGCAGCAGAAGGCCGACGTGGCCGCCAGCGTGCAGGCCGCCATCGTGGACGTGCTGGTGCGCAAGTCGCTGGCCGCGCTCGATGCCACCGGCCTCAAGCGCCTGGTGGTGGCCGGCGGCGTGGGCGCCAACACGCGCCTGCGCGAACAGCTCGATGCCGCCTGCGCCCGCCGCGGCGCCCGGGTGCACTACCCGGAACTGCACCTGTGCACCGACAACGGCGCCATGATCGCCATGGCCGCTGCCCTGCGCGCACGCCACGGGCTGCTGTCGGACGCCGAGCTGCAGACCACCTCGGCCCTGCAGGGCCGTTTCGATGTGCGGCCCCGCTGGCCGCTGGCCGAACTCTCCACCCCCGCCTGATCGTTCCTCCATGCGCCTGAAGACCGTTTCCCGGCGGCTGGCCGCCGGCCTGCTGCTGTCCCTGCCCCTGTGGCCCTCGCTGGCCAGCGCCCAGACCGCGCCCGCCCCCGAGCCGATCCGCATCGCCCTCATCGAGGGCCTGTCCGGCCCGGCCGGTCTGGCCGGCGAAGCGGTCTGGCGCAACCTGGTGTGGGCCACCGAACGGGTCAATGCGCGCGGCGGCGTGCCGCTGCCCGGTGGGGCCCGGCCGCTGCGCATCGAACGCTTCGACAGCAAGGGCCAGACCGAAGAGGCCTTGTCGGCCCTGCGCTCGGCCAGCGACCGCGGCATCGCCATCGTGACCCAGGGCAATTCGTCGGCGGCGGCGAGTGCGCTGATCGACGCCATCGGCAAGCACAACGAGCGTCAGCCGGGCCAGCGCATGCTGCTGCTCAACTACGCGGCGGTCGACCCGGCGCTCACCAACGAGCGTTGCAGCTACTGGCACTTCCGCTTCGACGCCCATGCCGACATGCGGCTGAACGCGTTGATGGAGCTCATCCGCGAGGACAAGGCGCTGCAGTCCATCTACCTCATCGGGCAGGACTACAGCTTCGGCCAGGGCGTGCTGCGCCAGGCCCGCCGCCTGCTGGAGCAGCAGCGCCCGGACGTGCGCATTGCCGGCGACGAGCTGCACCCCATGTCCCGCATCAAGGACTTCCTGCCCTACGCCACCAAGATCAAGGCCAGCGGGGCGCAGGCGGTGCTCACCGGCAACTGGGGCAACGACCTCACGCTGCTGGTCAAGGCGGCGCGCGAGGTCGGCTTCGAGGGCCGCTTCTACACCTTCTACGGCAATGCGCTGGGCGCGCCGGCGGCCATCGGCGAGGCCGGCATCGGCCGGGTGGTGGCCGTGGCCGACTGGCTGCCCAATGTGCCCGGTGCGGCGTCCGAGGCCTTTTACCGCCAGTTCCGCCAGCGCTTTCCCGACCCGGCCGACGACTACCCGCACCTGCGCATGCAGCTCATGATCGAGGCGCTGGCCCAGGCCATCGAGCGCGCCGGTCGCGTGGAGGCCGGCGCCATCGCCGCCCAGCTGGAGCGGGCCGACGTGTCCCTGGCCGGGCAGCGGGGCCGCATGCGCGCCGACGACCACCAGTTCCAGCAGCCGCTGGCCGTGGGCGTGATGGACCGGCAGGGGCAGAGCGGCGTGCCCTTCGACGTGGAAGGCTCCGGTTACGGCTTTCGCGTGGTGCGCCAGATCCCGGCCCACCAGGCCGCCATGCCCCATACCTGCCGCCTGCAGCGGCCCTGAACCCAAAGGATTTTTGATGAGAGCCGTGGTGCAACAACTGGAAGGCTCGCGCATCCGCGAGGTGGCCAACGCCGGCATCGGGCGCGACGACGTGCTCAAGTTCTGGTTCGGCGAGAGCGACGAGGTCACGCCCGAGGTGGTGCGGCAGGCGGCGGTGCAGTCGCTGCAGGCCGGCGAGACCTTCTATGCCCACAACCTGGGCCTGCCCGAACTGCGCCAGGCCATTGCGGCCTACACCGACCGGCTGCACCCGGGGCGGGGCGCGGCCCACTGGTTCGACCGGGTGGCCGTGACCTCGGGCGGCGTGAACGGCCTCATGGTGGCGGCCCAGGCGCTGGTGGACGCCGGCGACGAGGTGGTGGTGGTCTCGCCGGTCTGGCCCAACCTGGTGGCGCAGCCGCAGATCATGGGTGCACGCACCGTGCAGGTGCCGCTGCAGGCCCGCGGCGGCGCCTGGCAGCTCGATCTGGATGCGCTGTGCCAGGCCATCACCCCGGCCACCCGGCTGCTGGTGGTCAACGCGCCCAACAACCCCACCGGCTGGACGCTGAGCACGCCGGAGCAGCGCGACATCCTGGCCCACTGCCGGCGCACCGGCACCTGGATCCTGGCCGACGAGGTGTACGAGCGCCTGTACTACGGCGACGACACGCCCGACGGCGCGGCGCCGTCGTTCCTGGACGTGGCCGAACCGGACGACCGCCTGATCGTGGCGCACAGCTTCTCCAAGAGTTTCCTCATGACCGGCTGGCGCCTGGGCTGGCTGGTGCTGCCCCCGGCCCTGACCGAGCCGGTGGGCCGCCTGATCGAGTTCAACACCTCCTGCGCCCCGGTGTTCGTGCAGCGCGGCGCCATCGCGGCGCTGGCCCACACCGATGCCATCACGCCGGCCCTGGTGGCCCGCCTGCGCGCCGGGCGCGACACCCTGGTGCCCCTGCTGCAGGGCCTGCCGGGGGTGGAGCTGGCCATGCCCCGGGGCGGCATGTACGCCTTCTTCCGCCTGCAGGGCCATGCCGACTGCATGGACACCGCGCGGCGCCTGGTCACCGAGGCCGGGCTGGGTCTGGCGCCGGGCAGCGCCTTCGGCCCGGCGGCCGCCGGCTGGCTGCGCTGGTGCTTTGCCAGCCGGGAGCTGCAGCGGCTGGAGCAGGGGGTGGATCGCCTGAAGGGCTGGCTGGGGCTATAATGCGCGGTTGCTGCGGCCTTGGCCGTGGCTTTCACGCCTGTTGCGGCCCCGGCTGCGGCAGGACGCCCGTCCCCCACCAGGAAGATCCATGATCGCCAAAGAAGTCAAGGCCGACGTCATCGCGGCCAACGCCCGTGCCGCCAGCGACACCGGCAGCCCCGAAGTGCAGGTTGCTCTGCTGACCGCCCGCATCAACGAACTGACCCCCCACTTCAAGACCCACGCCAAGGACCACCATGGCCGTCGCGGTCTGCTGCGCATGGTCAGCCGCCGCCGCAAGCTGCTGGACTACCTCAAGTCCCGTGATGCCGACCGTTACGTCGCGCTGATCCAGAAACTGGGCCTGCGCAAGTAATTGCCACAGGGTGCACCCACGAAAAACGCCTGAGTTGGTTCGCTGGCTCGGGCGATTTTTGTTTGTTGCACCCGGTTTTTCGTTTTTTCACCCTCCGGAGCCTTTCACGACAGAGCGAAGCTGTGTCATTCCAGATGCGTTGAACACCCCGTGGCGCGGGGTTCAGGGTCTCTGGAATGGCATCGTGTTCTGGGTGAATGTTCCGGCCCCCGTGCAGACGTCTGCACTCCATGGCCCGGCCGTGCCGGGCCCGCTTCAAGGAGCCCACCCATGACCATGTTCAACAAAGTCACCAAGACCTTCCAGTGGGGCCGTCACACGGTCCGCATGGAAACCGGCGAGATCGCCCGCCAGGCCAGCGGCGCCGTGCTGCTCGACATCGAAGGCACCGTGGTGCTGGCCACCGTGGTGGCCCGCACCGAGGCCAAGGCCGGCCAGGACTTCTTCCCCCTGACGGTGGATTACCTGGAGAAGACCTACGCCGCCGGCAAGATCCCGGGCAGCTTCTTCAAGCGCGAAGGCCGCCCCAGCGAGTTCGAGACGCTGACCAGCCGCCTGATCGACCGCCCCATCCGCCCGCTGTTCCCCGAAGGCTTCTTCAATGAAGTCCAGGTGGTCATCCACACCGTGTCGCTCAACCCCGAGGTCGACGCCGACATCGCCGCCATGATCGCCACCAGCGCCGCGCTGGCCGTCTCCGGCATCCCGTTCAACGGCCCCATCGGTGCCGCCCGCGTGGGCTACATCAACGGCCAGTACGTGCTCAACCCGGGCCAGACCGAGCGCAAGGACAGCCAGATGGACCTGGTGGTCGCCGGCACCGCCTCGGCCGTGCTGATGGTCGAGTCCGAAGCCGACCAGCTGTCCGAAGACATCATGCTGGGCGCCGTGGTGTTCGGCCACGAGCAGGGCAACATCGCCATCAACGCCATCAACGAGCTGGTGCGTGAAGCCGGCAAGCCGGAGTGGACCTGGCAGGCCCCCGCCAAGGACGAGGCCCTGATCGCCAAGGTCCAGGCCCTGGGCCAGGCCAAGCTGGAAGCCGCCTACCAGATCCGCAACAAGCAGGCCCGCACCCAGGCCTGCCGCGCCGCCTACGCCGACGTCATGGCCGGCCTGAAGGCCGACGGCGTCGACTTCGACAGCGTGGCCGTGGAAGGCCTGCTGTTCGAGATCGAGGCCAAGATCGTGCGTGGCCAGATCCTGGCCGGCGAGCCCCGCATCGACGGTCGCGACACCCGCACCGTGCGCGGCATCGAGATCCGCAACGGCGTGCTGCCGCGCACCCACGGTTCCGCCCTGTTCACCCGTGGCGAGACCCAGGCCCTGGTGGTTGCCACCCTCGGCACCGACCGCGACGCGCAGAAGATCGACGCCCTGGCCGGCGAGTACGACGACCGCTTCATGCTGCACTACAACATGCCCCCGTTCGCCACCGGCGAAACCGGCCGCGTGGGCAGCCCCAAGCGCCGTGAGATCGGCCACGGCCGTCTGGCCAAGCGCGCCCTGGTGGCCGCCCTGCCGAGCAAGGAAGAATTCCCCTACACCATCCGCGTGGTGTCCGAGATCACCGAGTCCAACGGCTCGTCGTCGATGGCCTCCGTCTGCGGCGGCTGCCTGGCCCTGATGGATGCCGGCGTGCCCATGAAGGCCCACGTGGCCGGCATCGCCATGGGCCTGATCAAGGAAGGCAACCGCTTCGCGGTGCTGACCGACATCCTGGGTGACGAGGACCACCTCGGCGACATGGACTTCAAGGTCGCCGGCACCACCAACGGCATCACCGCCCTGCAGATGGACATCAAGATCCAGGGCATCACCAAGGAAATCATGCAGGTCGCGCTGGCCCAGGCCAAGGAAGCCCGCATGCACATCCTGGGCAAGATGCAGGAAGCCATGGGCGAGGCCAAGACCGAGATCAGCAGCTTCGCGCCCAAGCTCTACACCATGAAGATCAACCCGGAGAAGATCCGTGACGTGATCGGCAAGGGCGGCGCCGTCATCCGTGCGCTGACCGAAGAGACCGGCTGCCAGATCAACATCGAGGAAGACGGCACCATCACCATCGCCGCCACCGAATCGGCCAAGGCCGACGAGGCCAAGCGCCGCATCGAGCAGATCACCGCCGAAGTCGAGATCGGCAAGGTCTACGAAGGCCCGATCACCAAGATCCTGGACTTCGGTGCCCTGGTCAACCTGCTGCCCGGCAAGGACGGTCTGCTGCACATCAGCCAGATCGCCCACGAGCGCGTGGAGAAGGTCACCGACTACCTGTCCGAAGGCCAGATCGTCAAGGTCAAGGTGCTCGAGACCGACGAGAAGGGCCGCATCAAGCTGTCCATGAAGGCCCTGCTGGACCGCAACAGCGGCGAGCAGCAGCAACAGCAGCAGCAATAAGCGGCGTCCGACCGCAGGGGAGACCGTGATGTCCATGATGCAGGCCGTCGAGATCCGTGGCTTCGGTGCACCCGAGGTGCTCCAGATGGGCGAGCGCCCGGTGCCGGTGGCCGGCGCGGGCGAGGTGCTGATCCGCGTCAGCGCCTCGGGCGTGAACCGCCCCGATGTGCTGCAGCGCACCGGCAACTACCCGGTGCCGCCGGGTGCGTCCGACATCCCCGGTCTCGAAGTGGCCGGCGTCATCGAGTCCGGTGATGCCGCTGCCCTGCAGGCCGCCGGCCTGAAGGTGGGAGACCGCGTCTGTGCCCTGGTGGCCGGCGGCGGTTACGCCCAGTGGTGCGTGGCCCCGGTGGGCCAGTGCCTGCCGGTGCCCCAGGGCCTGTCCGATCTGGAGGCCGCCGGCCTGCCCGAGACCTTCTTCACCGTGTGGAGCAACGTGTTCGACCGCGGCCGCCTGCAGCCCGGCGAGACCCTGCTGATCCAGGGCGGCACCAGCGGCATCGGCGTGACCGCCATCCAGATGGCCAAGGCCATGGGCGCCACGGTGATCGCCACCGCCGGCAGCGACGACAAGTGCGCCGCCTGCCTGAAGATGGGCGCCGACCACGCCATCAACTACCGCACCCAGGACTTTGCTGCCGTGGCGCGCGAGCTCACCGGCGGCCAGGGCGTGAACGTCATCCTGGACATGGTGGCCGGCAGCTACGTGGCCCGCGAGGTCGAGTGCCTGGCCGAAGATGGCCGCCTGGTCATCATCGCGGTGCAGGGCGGCATCGACGCCGGCTTCAATGCCGGCCTGGTGCTGCGCCGCCGCCTCACCATCACCGGCTCCACCTTGCGCCCGCGCCCGGTGGCCTTCAAGGCTGCCATCGCGCAGTCGCTGCGCCAGCATGTCTGGCCGCTGCTGGAGTCCGGCCGCATCCGCCCCGTCATCCACCAGGTGTTCCAGCCGGCCGACGCCGCGCAGGCCCACACCCTGATGGAGAGCAACACCCACATCGGCAAGCTCATGCTGCAGTGGGCCTGATCCCGACGTTGTGCAAGCCATGAAGAAACTGATCGCAGGCAACTGGAAGATGAATGGTGGCCTGGCCGCCAACGAAGCCCTGGTGCGCGCCATGCTGGCCGGCATCGGGCAGCCCGCCGCGCAGGTGGCCCTGTGCGCTCCGGCGCCGTACCTGGCGCAGCTGCAGGGCCTGCTGGACGGCAGCCCGATCGCCTGGGGTTCGCAGGATGTGTCCGCGCACGAGCAGGGCGCCTACACCGGCGAGGTGTCGGGTGCCATGCTGCGCGACTTCGGCTGCCGCTACGCCATCGTCGGCCACTCCGAGCGCCGCCAGTACCACGGCGAGACCGATGCGGTGGTGGCCCAGAAGGCCCAGCGTGCGTTGTCCGCCGGCATCACGCCCATCGTCTGCGTGGGCGAGACCCTGGCCGAGCGCGAAGCCGGCCAGACCGAAGCCGTCGTCAAGCGCCAGCTGGCCGCCGTCATCCATGTGGTGGCCCACTGCACCAGCGAGATCGTGGTGGCTTACGAGCCGGTCTGGGCCATCGGCACCGGCAAGACCGCCACGCCCGAGCAGGCCCAGCAGGTGCACGCCGTGCTGCGCCAGCAGATCGCGGCGGCCACGGCCCACCCGGAGCGCGTCCAGATCCTGTACGGCGGCAGCATGAACGCCGCCAATGCCGCCAGCCTGCTGGCACAGCCCGACATCGACGGTGGCCTCATCGGCGGCGCGTCGCTCAAGGCGGCCGATTTCCTCCAGATCGTGGCGGCCGCCGGCTGACATCCGCCAGCCCCCGTCACCGCATCCCTTCCGACATTCCGAAAAGCTGTCCCATGAACATCGTCCTGACCCTCCTGCTCGTCGTCCAGATCGTGTCCGCCCTGGCCATGATCGGCCTCATCCTCATGCAGCACGGCAAAGGTGCCGACGCCGGTGCCGCCTTCGGTGGCGGCGGCGGTGGTTCGGCCAGCCTGTTCGGCGCCTCCGGCAGTGCCAACTTCCTGTCCCGCACCACCGGCGTGCTGGCCACCATCTTCCTGGTGACCACCCTGGGCCTGGCCTATTTCGGCAACCTGCGCACCGTAGCGCCCAGCGCCGGCAGCGTGCTGGAAAACACCACGGTGCCGGCCACCCCGGCCCAGCAGATCCCGGGTTCCGCCCCCGCCAGCGGCGTGGCTCCTGCCGCTCCTGCCGCACCGGCCACCGGTGCCGACGCCATCCCTGCCAAGTGAACGTGACACGCGCCTCGAAAAAGGCGCGTGACCCTCTCGAAACAGGGGTTGTTTCAGGGTAAACTCTATGGGTTGTCCGGTTGGTGCACAGCGGTGGTGCCAGCAGGACAAGTCAACCAGCCGACGTGGTGAAATTGGTAGACACGCTATCTTGAGGGGGTAGTGGCGAAAGCTGTGCGAGTTCGAGTCTCGCCGTCGGCACCAGATCTTTGGACAACACGGCAGCACGCCGTGTCAGCGGATAGACCCAAGATGAGCCTCGACCAATACCTGCCCGTGCTTCTGTTCATCCTGGTGGGCATTGCAGTCGGGATCATTCCGCAGGTTCTGGGTTACATCCTCGGCCCCAACCTTCCCGACGCCGAGAAGAATTCTCCTTACGAGTGCGGCTTCGAAGCCTTCGAAGACGCCCGCATGAAGTTCGATGTGCGCTACTACCTGGTGGCCATCCTCTTCATCCTGTTCGACCTCGAGATCGCCTTCCTGATTCCCTGGGCGGTGGCCTTTTCCGACATCGGCATGACCGGCTTCCTGGCCGGCGTCGTGTTCCTGGCCATCCTCACCGTGGGCTTTGCCTACGAGTGGAAAAAGGGCGCCCTCGACTGGGAATGATCGGGTCCGCCCCCCGGGGCGATCACTGCGGAGCTATGCATGATTGAAGGTGTGTTCAAGGAAGGTTTCGTCACCACCAGCTATGACGCGGTGGTGAACTGGGCCAAGACCGGCTCCCTGTGGCCCATGACCTTCGGTCTGGCCTGCTGCGCGGTGGAGATGATGCATGCTGCGGCCGCCCGCTACGACATCGGCCGCTTCGGCTCGGAGGTGTTCCGCGCCAGCCCGCGCCAGTCCGACCTGATGATCGTGGCCGGCACCCTGTGCAACAAGATGGCGCCGGCCCTGCGCAAGGTCTACGACCAGATGGCCGAGCCGCGCTGGGTGCTGTCCATGGGCTCCTGCGCCAACGGCGGCGGCTACTACCACTACAGCTACTCGGTGGTCCGCGGCTGCGACCGCATCGTGCCGGTGGATGTGTATGTGCCCGGATGTCCGCCCACGGCCGAGGCGCTGCTGTACGGAATCATCCAGCTGCAGCAGAAGATCCGCCGCACCCAGACCATCGCCAGGGCCTGAGCCTGCCCCCACGACAGCCGATGCGCGAGTTCACGCCCATGACCGACACCGATTCCTCTCCCCGCGCCATGGCGCCTGCCGCGCTCCAGCAGAGCCTGTCCGAGCTGCTCGGCGACCGCGCCCAGTCGCTGACCCTGGAGCGTGACGAGCTGACCCTGACTGTCAAGGCATCCGACTACGCCGCCGTCATGGCCCTGCTGCGCGACGCGCCGGCCGCCCGCTTCGAGCAGCTGGTGGACCTGTGCGGCATCGACTACTCCACCTATGGCGACGGTCGCTGGGAAGGCCCGCGTTTTGCGGCCGTGTCCCACCTGCTGTCGGTGTCGCTGAACCAGCGCCTGCGGGTGCGCGTGTTCTGCACCGACGACGACTTCCCGGTGCTGCCCTCGGTCACGTCCCTGTGGGCCAGCGCCAACTGGTACGAGCGCGAGGCCTTCGACCTGTACGGCATCGTGTTCGAAGGCCACGAAGACCTGCGCCGCATCCTGACCGACTACGGTTTCATCGGCCACCCGTTCCGCAAGGACTTCCCGCTCTCGGGCCACGTCGAGATGCGTTACGACGCCGAGCGCCAGCGCGTGATCTACGAGCCGGTGAGCATCGAGCCGCGCGAGATCACGCCGCGCATCATCCGCGAAGACAACTACGGCGGCCTGCACTGAAGGCGCGAGGCACCCCGACATGGCAGAGATCAAGAACTACACCCTGAACTTCGGTCCCCAGCACCCGGCCGCCCACGGCGTGCTGCGCCTGGTGCTCGAGCTCGACGGCGAGGTGGTGCAACGCGCCGACCCGCACATCGGCCTGCTGCACCGCGCCACCGAGAAGCTGGCCGAGCACAAGACCTTCATCCAGTCGCTGCCCTACATGGACCGGCTGGACTACGTCTCGATGATGTGCAACGAGCACGCCTACTGCCTGGCCATCGAGAAGCTGCTGGGCATCGAGGTGCCGGTGCGGGCGCAGTACATCCGCGTGATGTTCAGCGAGATCACCCGCCTGCTCAACCACCTGATGTGGCTGGGCTCGCACGGCAACGACTGCGGCAGCTCGACCATCCTGATCTACGCCTTCCGCGAGCGCGAAGACCTGTTCGACATGTACGAGGCGGTGTCGGGCGCGCGCATGCACGCGGCCTACTTCCGTCCGGGCGGTGTCTACCGCGACCTGCCGGACAGCATGCCCCAGTACCAGGCCAGCAAGGTGCGCAACGCCCGCGCCATTGCCGAGCTCAACGAGAACCGCCAGGGTTCGCTGCTGGACTTCATCGACGATTTCACGAAGCGTTTCCCGACCTACCTCGACGAGTACCACACGCTGCTGACCGACAACCGCATCTGGAAGCAGCGCACCGTGGGCATCGGCGTGGTCACGCCCGAGCGCGCACTCAGCCTGGGCATGACCGGCCCCATGCTGCGGGGCTCCGGCATCGCCTGGGACCTGCGCAAGAAGCAGCCCTACGACGTGTACGACCGGCTGGATTTCGACATCCCGGTGGGCCGCACCGGCGACTGCTACGACCGCTACCTGGTCCGCATGGAGGAGATGAACCAGTCCAACCGCATCATCAAGCAGTGCGTGGACTGGCTGCGGGCCAACCCCGGCCTGGTCATCACCGACAACCACAAGGTGGCACCGCCGGCCCGTGAGGCCATGAAGAGCAACATGGAGGAGCTGATCCACCACTTCAAGCTCTTCACCGAAGGCTTCCACGTGCCCGAGGGCGAGGCTTATGCCGCCGTCGAGCACCCCAAGGGCGAGTTCGGCATCTACATGGTCAGCGACGGCGCCAACAAGCCCTACCGCCTGAAGATCCGCGCCCCCGGCTTCGCCCACCTGGCCACGCTGGACGAGATGGCGCGCGGCCACATGCTGGCCGACGCGGTGGCCATCATCGGCACCATGGACATCGTTTTCGGAGAGATCGACCGATGAACACCCCCGTCGTTTTTTCGGAAACCACCATCGCGCGCTTCGACCGCGAGGTCGCCAAGTACCCGGACGACCAGCGGCAGTCGGCCGTAATGGCCTGCCTGTCCATCATCCAGCAGGAGCAGGGCCACGTGAGCGCTGCCGCCGAGGCGGCCCTGGCCACCTACCTGCGCATGGAGCCGATCGCGGTCCATGAGGTGACCACCTTCTACAACATGTACAACCAGCAGCCGGTGGGCAGGTTCAAGCTCAACGTCTGCACCAATCTGCCGTGCCAGCTGCGCGACGGCCAGAAGGCGCTGCACCACCTCGAGAAGAAGCTGGGCATCACCATGGGCGAGACCACGGCCGACGGCCTGTTCACGCTGCAGCAGAGCGAGTGCCTGGGCGCCTGCGCCGACTCGCCGGTGATGCTGGTGAACGACCGCCACATGTGCAGCTTCATGAGCAACGACAAGCTCGACCAGCTGATCGACGGCCTGCGGGCCTCGGAGGGCCAGGCATGAACGCAGAGCAGATCCTTTCGCAGTTCCGCGCCACCGGCGTGCAGACCTGCTTCCACGGCCGCCACATCAACCCGCAGATCTACGCCGGGCTCGATGGCAGCAACTGGTCGCTCAAGGACTACGAAGCACGCGGCGGCTACCAGGCCCTGCGCAAGATCCTGGGCCAGGATGGCAGCGAGCCCATGACCCAGGACCAGGTGATCGCCACCGTCAAGGAATCGGCCCTGCGCGGTCGGGGTGGCGCCGGCTTCCCCACCGGCCTGAAGTGGAGCTTCATGCCGCGCCAGTTCCCGGGCCAGAAGTACCTGGTGTGCAACTCCGACGAGGGCGAGCCGGGCACCTGCAAGGACCGCGACATCCTCATGTACAACCCGCACATCGTCATCGAAGGCATGGCGATCGCGGCCTTCGCCATGGGCATCACGGCGGGCTACAACTACATCCACGGCGAGATCTTCGAGGTGTACGAACGCTTCGAGGCCGCGCTCGAAGAAGCCCGTGCTGCCGGCTACCTGGGCAACCGCATCATGGGTTCGGACTTCAGCTTCCAGCTGCACGCCTTCCATGGCTTCGGTGCCTACATCTGCGGCGAGGAAACCGCGCTGCTGGAATCGCTGGAAGGCAAGAAAGGCCAGCCGCGCTTCAAGCCGCCGTTCCCGGCCAGCTTCGGCCTGTACGGCAAGCCCACCACCATCAACAACACCGAGACCTTCGCGGCGGTGCCCTGGATCATCCGCAACGGCGGCCAGGCCTACCTGGAGTGCGGCAAGCCCAACAACGGCGGCACCAAGATCTTCTCGGTCAGCGGTGACGTGGAGATGCCGGGCAACTACGAGGTGCCGCTGGGCACGCCGTTTGCCAAGCTGCTGGAACTGGCCGGCGGTGTTCGCAAGGGCCGCACCCTGAAGGCGGTCATCCCCGGTGGCTCGTCGGCCCCGGTGCTGCCGGCGCACATCATGATGGAGTGCACCATGGACTACGACTCCATCGCCAAGGCCGGCTCCATGCTGGGCTCGGGCGCGGTGATCGTCATGGACGACTCGCGCGACATGGTGGAGTCGCTCAAGCGCCTGTCCTACTTCTACATGCATGAATCGTGCGGTCAGTGCACCCCGTGCCGCGAAGGCACCGGCTGGCTGTGGCGCATGGTCGACCGCATCGACCGCGGCCAGGGCCGCCCCGAGGACATGCAGCTGCTCGACAACGTGGCCGAGAACATCATGGGCCGCACCATCTGCGCCCTCGGCGATGCGGCGGCCATGCCGGTGCGCGCCATGATCAAGCACTTCCGCCACGAGTTCGAGGCCAAGATCGCCGCCGCTGCGGCCCAGGCCTCCTGATCGGTACCCGGTCGACGCACACGGAACATTCCCATGGTTGAAATCGAACTCGACGGCCAGAAGGTCGAAGTGCCGCCCGGCAGCATGGTCATGCATGCCGCCGAAAAGGCCGGCACCTACATCCCGCACTTCTGCTACCACAAGAAGCTCTCCATCGCGGCCAACTGCCGCATGTGCCTGGTGGATGTGGAGAAGGCGCCCAAGCCCATGCCCGCCTGCGCCACGCCGGTCACGCAGGGCATGATCGTGCGGACCCAGTCCGACAAGGCCGTCAAGGCCCAGAAGTCGGTCATGGAGTTCCTGCTCATCAACCACCCGCTGGACTGCCCCATCTGCGACCAGGGCGGCGAGTGCCAGCTGCAGGATCTGGCCGTGGGCTACGGCGGATCCGGCTCGCGCTACCAGGAAGAAAAGCGCGTGGTGTTCCACAAGAACGTGGGCCCGCTGATCTCCATGGAGGAGATGAGCCGCTGCATCCACTGCACCCGCTGCGTGCGCTTCGGCCAGGAGATCGCCGGCGTCATGGAGCTGGGCATGTCGCACCGTGGCGAACATGCCGAGATCGAGACCTTCGTGGGCCAGTCGGTCGACTCGGAACTCTCGGGCAACATGATCGACATCTGCCCGGTCGGCGCGCTCACCAGCAAGCCCTTCCGCTACAGCGCCCGCACCTGGGAACTCTCGCGCCGCAAGAGCGTGAGCCCGCACGACTCCACCGGTGCCAACCTGATCGTGCAGGTCAAGAACCACCAGGTCATGCGCGTGGTGCCGCTGGAGAACGAAGCCGTCAACGAGTGCTGGATCGCCGACCGTGACCGCTTCTCGTACGAGGCCCTCAACGGCCCCGACCGCCTGACCGCCCCCATGCTCAAGCAGGGCGGCGAGTGGAAGACCGTGGACTGGCAGACCGCCCTGGAATACGTGGCCAACGGCCTGCGCCAGGTGCGCACCGAGCACGGTGCCGGCGCCATCGGCCTGCTGGCCAGCCCGCACAGCACGGTGGAAGAACTGGCCCTGGCCGGCGCCCTGGTGCGTGGCCTGGGCAGCGAGAACATCGACACCCGCCTGCGCGCCGCCGACTTCGGCAACGCCGCAGCGGCCGGTCAGGCCCGCTGGCTGGGCCGTCCCATCGCCGAACTCTCCAGCCTGCAGCGCGTGCTGGTGGTGGGTTCGAACCTGCGCAAGGACCATCCGCTGTTCGCCCAGCGCATCCGCCAGGCCGTGCGCCACGGTGCGCAGCTCAGCGCCCTGGTCGACGCCGCACCCGACTGGGCCATGGCCGTGCGCCACCCGCTGGTGGTCGACAGCCTGCACTGGTCGGCTGCGCTGGCCGGTGTGGCCGCAGCGGTCGCCGCCGACAAGGGCGTGACCGCCCCGGTCGCGGCCGAGATCAACGACACCCACCGTGCCATCGCCGCCTCGCTGGCCGGTGGTGAACACAAGGCCGTGCTGCTGGGCAACGCCGCCGCCCACCACGAGCAGGCCGGCAGCCTGCTGGCCCTGGCCCGCTTCATCGCCGAGCACACCGGTGCCACCGTGGGCTACCTGACCGAGGCCGCCAACACCGTGGGCGCCCAGCTGGTGCGCGCCGTGCCGGGGCAGGGCGGCCTGAACGCCGGCCAGATGCTGCGTGGTGGTGTCAAGGCCGCCGTGCTGCTGAACACCGAGCCGGCCCACGACAGTGCCGTGGGCGCTGCCGGTCTGGCTTCGGCCGACATGGTGGTCACCCTGAGCCCGTTCAAGACCAACCTGGACATCAGCGACGTGCTGCTGCCCATCGCGCCGTTCTCCGAGACCTCCGGTTCCTTCGTGAATGCCGAAGGCCGGCTGCAGAGCTTCCACGCCGTGGTGCGTCCGCTGGGCGAAACCCGCCCGGGCTGGAAGGTGCTGCGCGTGCTGGGCAACCTGCTGCAGCTGCCGGGCTTCGACGCCGAGTCGTCGCAGGCCGTGCTGGCCGCGGCGCTGCCGGGCGTGGAGCTGGGCGCTGTCGTGCCGGCTGCCCGCCTGTCCAACGACACCCGCGCCGCCATCACCACGGCACCGGCCTCCAGCCGTCCGTGCGTGGCATCCATCTACCAGCTCGATGGCCTGGTGCGCCGTGCCCCGTCGCTGCAGCTCACGGCCGATGCGCGCCGCGCCGCGACCGCCGAAGCCGTCGAAGGAGTGACCGCATGATCGACGCGATGTACAACGGCGGCCTGGGCCTGGTGGCCGCCCCGTGGTGGACCACCGCCGCGTGGCCGGTGATCTGGAACCTGCTCAAGATCGTGGCCGTGCTGGCCCCGCTCATGGGCGCCGTGGCCTACCTCACGCTGTGGGAGCGCAAGCTGCTGGGCTTCATGCAGGTGCGGCACGGCCCCAACCGGGTCGGTCCCTTCGGCCTGCTGCAGCCGATCGCCGATGCGCTCAAGCTGCTGACCAAGGAACTCATCCGCCCCAGCGCCGCCAGCAACGGCCTGTTCCGCCTGGGTCCCATCATGGCCATCATGCCGGCCCTGGCCGCCTGGGTGGCCATCCCCTTCGGCCCCGAGACGGTGCTGGCCAACGTGAACGCCGGCCTGCTGGTGATCCTGGCCATCACCTCCATCGAGGTGTACGGCGTGATCATTGCCGGCTGGGCGTCCAACTCCAAGTACGCCTTCCTGGGCGCGCTGCGCGCCTCGGCCCAGATGGTGAGCTACGAGATCGCCATCGGCTTCTGCTTCCTGGTGGTGGTCATGACCGCTGGCAGCCTGAACCTGGCCGAGATCGTGGCCTCGCAGGGCCGTGGCATGGCGGCCGAAGAAGGCCTGAACTTCCTGTCCTGGAACTGGCTGCCGCTGCTGCCCATCTTCCTGGTCTACCTGATCTCGGGTGTGGCCGAGACCAACCGCCACCCCTTCGACGTGGTCGAGGGCGAGGCCGAGATCGTGGCCGGTCACATGGTCGAGTACTCGGGCATGGGCTTTGCCATCTTCTTCCTGGCCGAGTACGCCAGCATGTGGCTGGTCTCCATCCTCGCGGTGCTGATGTTCCTGGGTGGCTGGCTGCCCCCCATCGACAGCCAGCTGTTCAACGCCATTCCGGGCTGGATCTGGCTGGGCCTGAAGACCTTCTTCGTGGTCTCGCTGTTCATCTGGATCCGCGCCACCTTCCCGCGCTTCCGCTACGACCAGATCATGCGTCTGGGCTGGAAGATCTTCATTCCCGTGACCCTGATCTGGTTGCTGCTGGTCGGCGCCCTGATGCAGTCCCCCTGGAACATCTGGAAATAAGCCGGGGTACCCACCATGTCCATCACCACCTCGTTCGCACCGTCCACGGCCGTGGCGCCGTTCTCGTTCCGCGATTTCCTCAAGAGCTTCCTGCTGGTGGAGCTGTTCAAGGGCATGGCCCTGACCGGCCGCTACGCCTTCAAGCGCAAGGTCACGGTGCAGTTCCCGGAAGAGAAGACGCCGCTGTCCCCGCGCTTCCGTGGCCTGCATGCGCTGCGCCGCTACGAGAACGGCGAGGAACGCTGCATCGCCTGCAAGCTGTGCGAGGCGGTCTGCCCCGCCATGGCCATCACCATCGAGGCCGGCGTGCGTGACGACGGCAGCCGCCGCACCACCCGCTACGACATCGACCTGACCAAGTGCATCTTCTGCGGCTTCTGCGAAGAGAGCTGCCCGGTCGATTCCATCGTGGAGACGCACATCTTCGAATACCACGGCGAGAAGCGCGGCGACCTGTACTTCACCAAAGAGATGCTGCTGGCGGTCGGTGACCGCTACGAGCCGCAGATCGCAGCCGCCAAGGCCGCCGACGCGCCTTACCGCTGACCTCGGGCCCGCCCGAGCAACCAAGACCTCCCCATGGACTTCCAGACCGGTTTCTTCTACCTGTTCGCGGCCGTGCTGCTGTTTGCGGCATACCGCGTCATCACCGCGCGCAACCCGGTGCACGCGGTGCTCTACCTGATGCTGTCGTTCTCCCAGGCCTCGGCCCTGTGGCTGCTGCTCAAGGCCGAGTTCCTGGGCATCACGCTGGTGCTGGTCTACCTGGGTGCGGTCATGGTGCTGTTCCTGTTCGTCGTGATGATGCTCGACATCAACATGGACGCGCTGCGGCAGGGTTTCTGGAAGCATTTCCCGGTGGCGGCCCTGCTGGGCGGCATCGTGGCGGCCGAACTGATCGCGGTGCTGTGGGTCGGGTTCCCGTCCATGCCGGTGAGCGCGGCCGTGCCGGCCCAGCCCGAGGTGTCCAACACCCATGCCCTGGGCGTGCTGCTCTACACCGAATACCTCTATCCCATCCAGGTGGCTGCGGTCATCCTGCTGGTGGCCATGGTGGCCGCCATTGCCCTGACCCTGCGCCAGCGCAAGGACAGCAAGGCCATCAACCCCTCGCTGCAGGTGCATGTGCGTGCGGCCGACCGCCTGGTGGTGGTGCCGATGGCCGCCACCCGCAAATCCGCTGAACCGACGCCGGCCGAGGAGGGCAAGGCATGAGCTTGACACTGGGCCACTTCCTGTCGGTGGGCGCGATCCTGTTCGCCCTGTCCGTCATCGGCATCTTCCTCAACCGCAAGAACCTGATCGTGCTGCTCATGGCCATCGAGCTGATGCTGCTGGCGGTCAACATGAACTTCGTGGCCTTCTCGCACTTCCTGGGCGACATGCACGGCCAGGTGTTCGTGTTCTTCATCCTCACCGTGGCGGCCGCCGAGTCGGCCATCGGCCTGGCCATCCTGGTGCTGCTGTTCCGCAATCGCGCGTCCATCAGCGTCGAGGAACTCAACAGCCTCAAGGGCTGACGTCCGCACCCGCCGGACCCGACGGAACCGCATTGGCAAGACCATGAGCAACACCCTCTCCGCAAGCACCCTGCTGGCCGTTCCGCTGGCACCCCTGGTCGGCGCCGCGCTGGCCGGCATCCTGGGCACCGCCTTCGGTGGCAACGTGATCGGGCGCCGCGCCTCTCACAGCGCCACCATCCTGGGCGTGCTGGTGGCCTTCGTGCTGTCGGCCATGACCCTGGCCGACGTCATGAACGGCGCCCGCTTCAACGCCACCATCTACGAATGGATGGTGGTGGGCGGCCTGAAGATGGAGATCGGCTTCCTGGTCGACGGCCTGACCGCCATGATGATGGTGGTGGTGACCTTCGTCTCGCTGATGGTGCACATCTACACCATGGGCTACATGGAGGAAGACGCCGGCTACAACCGCTTCTTCGCCTACATCTCGCTGTTCACCTTCTCCATGCTCATGCTGGTCATGAGCAACAACCTGCTGCAGCTGTTCTTCGGCTGGGAAGCGGTGGGTCTGGTGTCCTACCTGCTGATCGGCTTCTGGTACAACAAGCCGACCGCCATCTTCGCCAACATGAAGGCCTTCCTGGTGAACCGGGTGGGCGACTTCGGCTTCATCCTGGGCATCGGCCTGATCGTGGCCTACACCGGCACGCTGAACTACGGCGAGGTGTTCGCCAAGGCCGACCAACTTGCCGGTGTTGTCTTCCCGGGCACCGGCTGGCTGCTGGTCACCGTGATCTGCATCTGCCTGTTCATCGGCGCCATGGGCAAGAGCGCGCAGTTCCCGCTTCACGTGTGGCTGCCCGACTCCATGGAAGGCCCCACCCCCATCTCGGCCCTGATCCACGCCGCCACCATGGTGACCGCCGGCATTTTCATGGTCGCGCGCATGTCGCCGATCTTCGAGATGTCGGACGCGGCGCTCAACTTCATCCTGGTGATCGGTGCCATCACGGCGCTGTTCATGGGCTTCCTGGGCATCATCCAGAACGACATCAAGCGCGTGGTGGCGTACTCCACGCTGTCCCAGCTGGGCTACATGACCGTGGCCCTGGGGGCGTCGGCCTACTCGGTGGCGGTGTTCCACCTCATGACCCACGCCTTCTTCAAGGCGCTGCTGTTCCTGGCCGCCGGCTCGGTGATCATGGGCATGCACCACAACCAGGACATCCGCTGGATGGGCGCCGTGCGCAAGTACATGCCCATCACCTGGATCACCTCGCTGCTGGGCACGCTGGCGCTGATCGGCACGCCGCTGTTCTCGGGCTTCTATTCCAAGGACTCCATCATCGAGGCGGTGCACTTCAGCAACCTGCCCGCCGCCGGTTTTGCCCACTTCGCGGTGCTGGCCGGCGTGTTCGTGACCTCGTTCTACTCGTTCCGCCTGTACTTCCTGGTGTTCCATGGCCAGGAGCGCTACGACCAGAACCCGGACGCTCACCACGATGACCACCACGACGCGCACGACGACCATGGCCACCACGGCGACGGCAAGCCGCACGAATCGCCCTGGGTGGTGACGCTGCCCCTGGTGCTGCTGGCCATCCCGTCGGTGCTGATCGGTTACTTCACCATCGAGCCTCTGGTCTTCGGCAAGTTCTTCGAGGACGCCATCTACGTGAACAGCCAGGCCCACCCGGCGCTGGTGAAGTTCGCCGAGATCTTCCACGGCCCCATGGCCATGGCCCTGCACGCCCTGAGCACGCCGCCGCTGTACCTGGCCCTGGCCGGTGCGGTGACCGCCTGGTACATGTACCTGATCAACCCGGCCGTGCCGGCTGCGATTGCCCGCGCGCTCAAGCCGCTGATCACGGTGATGGAGAACAAGTACTACCTCGACTGGTTCAACGAGAACGTGCTGGCCAAGGGCGCGCGCGGTCTGGGCATCGGCCTGTGGAAGGGCGGTGACCGGGGCGTGATCGAGGGTGGCGTGGTCAACGCCAGCTGGAAGCTCATCGGCCTGATCTCCAGCGTGGTGCGCCGCGCCCAGACCGGCTTCCTGTACCACTACGCCTTCATGATGCTGGTCGGTGTGCTGCTGCTCATGACCTGGTTCGTCTGGCTGGCCAAGTAAGCGCCCCCGGTCACAACAACAAGAGGAAGAACAACATCATGGGTCTGCTGAGTCTTGCCATCTGGACGCCCATCTTTTTCGGCGCCGTCCTCCTGGCCTTCGGCCGCGACGATCAGGCGCACGTGGTCCGCTGGATCGCCCTGATCGGCGCACTGGCCGGCCTGCTGGTCACCGTGCCGCTGTACAGCGGTTTCGAGCTGGGCACGGCGGCCATGCAGTTCGTCGAGAAGTCGGTCTGGATCGAGCGCTTCAACGTGCACTACCACCTGGGTGTGGACGGCATCTCGCTGTGGCTGGTGCTGCTGACCGCCTTCATCACGGTGGTGGTGGTGGTGGCCGGCTGGGAAGTGATCACCGAGCGCGTCAACCAGTACATGGGCGCCTTCCTGATCCTCTCGGGCCTGATGATCGGCGTGTTCGCCGCGCAGGACGCCATGCTGTTCTACGTGTTCTTCGAGGCCACGCTGATCCCGATGTACCTGATCATCGGCATCTGGGGCGGCCCCAACAAGATCTACGCGGCCTTCAAGTTCTTCCTCTACACGCTGCTGGGCTCGCTGCTGATGCTGGTGGCCCTGATCTACCTGTACACGGTGTCCGGCGGCAGCTTCGCGCTGGCCGACTGGCACAAGCTGCCGCTGGGTTCCCAGGCCCAGACCCTGCTGTTCTTCGCCTTCTTCGCGGCCTTCGCGGTCAAGGTGCCGATGTGGCCGGTGCACACCTGGCTGCCCGACGTGCACGTGGAGGCCCCCACCGGCGGCTCCGCCGTGCTGGCAGCCATCATGCTCAAGCTGGGTGCCTACGGCTTCCTGCGCTTCTCGCTGCCCATCCTGCCCGATGCCTCGCACCAGTGGGCCGGCCTGATGATCGGCCTGTCGCTGGTGGCGGTGATCTATGTGGGTCTGGTGGCCATGGTCCAGCAGGACATGAAGAAGCTGGTGGCCTACTCGTCGGTGGCCCACATGGGCTTCGTGACCCTGGGCTTCTTCGTGTTCAGCGACCTGGGTGTGTCGGGCGCCATCGTGCAGATGATCGCCCACGGCTTCGTGTCGGCGGCCATGTTCCTGTCCATCGGCGTGCTGTACGACCGCGTGCATTCGCGCGACATCGCGGCCTATGGCGGCGTGGTCAACACCATGCCCCGCTTTGCCGCCTTTGCCCTGCTGTTCACCATGGCCAACTGCGGCCTGCCGGGCACCGCCGGTTTCGTGGGCGAGTGGATGGTCATCCTGGCGGCGGTCAAGGCCAACTTCTGGATCGGCCTGCTGGCCGCCTCCGCGCTGATCTTCGGTGCGGCCTACTCGCTGTGGATGTTCAAGCGCGTCTACCTGGGCGCCCCCGGCAACGACGACGTGCGCGCCCTGACCGACATCAACGCCCGCGAGTTCACCGTGATGGCGGTGCTCGGTCTGGCCGTGCTGTTCATGGGCGTGTACCCCAAGCCTTTCACCGACGTGATGGACGCCTCCGTGGCCGAGCTGCTGCGCCACGTGGCCGTGTCCAAGCTGCCGAACTGACCGGTCCCGCGCCAAGACGACTCAAGAGAACCCGAACATGATCGACAACCTCAGCTGGATCGCGGCCTATCCGGAAATCATGCTGCTGGTGATGAGCTGCCTCATCGCCCTGGTGGACCTGGGCGTGCGTTCGCCGCTGCGCGGCGCCACCTACCTGCTCACCCTGGCCACGCTGGGCTGCCTGGCTGTGCTGCTGGGCATGGAGGCGGCGTCCGGCCGCACCATCGAGGGCTTCGGCGGCATGATCGTCAGCGACCCCATGGGCAACTGGCTCAAGTGCTTCGCCACCGTGGCCATGATGGTCACGCTGGTGTATGGCCGCGCCTACGCCGGCTCGCGCGACATGATGCGCGGCGGCGAGCTGTTCATCCTGTCGATGTTCGCGCTGCTGGGCATGTACGTGATGATCTCGGGCCACAACTTCCTGGTCATCTACCTGGGCCTGGAACTGCTGACCCTCTCCAGCTATGCGCTGGTGGCCCTGCGCCGCGACGACCTGGCCGCCACCGAGGCCGCCATGAAGTACTTCGTGCTGGGTGCCCTGGCCAGCGGCTTCCTGCTCTACGGCCTGTCCATGGTGTACGGCGCCACCGGTTCGCTGGACGTGTCCGGCGTGCTGCAGGCCATTGCCGGTGGCGAGGCCACGCTCAAGGGCTCCAAGCAGGTGCTGGTGCTGGGCCTGGTGTTCGTGGTGTCGGGTCTGGCCTTCAAGCTCGGCGTGGCGCCGTTCCACATGTGGGTGCCCGACGTCTACCACGGCGCCCCGACCGCCATCACCCTGGTAGTGGGCGGCGCGCCCAAGCTGGCGGCTTTTGCCATCGTCATCCGCCTGCTGGTCGAAGGCATGGCCCCGCTGGCCTTCGACTGGCAGCAGATGCTGGCGGTGCTGGCGGTGCTCTCGCTGCTGGTGGGCAACCTGGCCGCCATTGCCCAGAGCAACCTCAAGCGCATGCTGGCCTTCTCCACCATCGCGCAGATGGGCTTCATGCTGCTGGGCCTGCTGGCCGGTGTGGTGGGGCAGGACAGCGGCAACATGGTCAACGCCTACAGCTCGGCCATGTTCTATGTGGTGACCTATGTGCTGACCACGCTGGCCACCTTCGGCGTGATCATCGTGCTCTCGCGCAGCGGCTTCGAGTCGGACGAGATCGCCGATCTGGCCGGCCTGAACCGCCGCAGCCCGTTCCACGCCGGCATCATGGCCATCTGCATGTTCTCGCTGGCCGGCATCCCGCCCATGGTGGGCTTCTATGCCAAGCTGTCGGTGCTGCAGGCGCTGCTGGCCTCGGGCCAGGGCTTCTACATCGGTCTGGCGGTGTTCGCCGTGGTCATGTCGCTGGTGGGCGCGTTCTACTACCTGCGCCTGGTCAAGGTGATGTACTTCGACGAAGGCACCCAGACGGCCGCCATCGAAGGTTCGGCCGATGCCCGCGCCGTGCTGTCGGTCAACGGCGCCCTGGTGCTGGTGCTCGGTGTGGTGCCCGGCGGTCTCATGACCCTGTGCGCGCAGGCCGTGGCCTCGCTGTTCGCCTGACGCGGTCGCCGGCCCGCATGCGCCTTGAACTTGCCGGCCCGGCCCGGCTCTGAACAGCACCATGGACACCACCACCTCCGTCTGGCTGGTGCTGCTGAGCGCCTTGCTCGCCGCCAACATGCCCTTCATCAATGACCGCTGGCTGGCGGTCATCCCGCGCAGCGCGCCCAAGTCGCTCTGGATGCGGCTGCTGGAACTGCTGTTCTGGTATGCCGTGGTCGGCGCCATCGGCCTGGGCCTGGAGCACCGGGCCGGGCAGATTGCCCCGCAAGGCTGGGAGTTCTATGCCACCACGGCGTCGCTCTTCCTCACGCTGGCCTTTCCCGGCTTCGTCTACCGTTACCTGATGCGCCGCCGCGCATGAGCGCCGACTCGGACCCCGACAGCCACCTCCGCGAGGAGCGCCTGCACCGCGAGCCCCTGCTGCAGGGGCATTTCCTGAAGGTGGTGCGCGACACCGTGCGGCTGCCGAACGGCCGCGAAGCCACCCGCGAATTCGTGCTGCACCCCGGTGCGGTGATGGTGGTGGCCCTGTCCGACGACGGCCGCCTGCTCATGGAGCGGCAGTACCGCCACCCCATGCAGCAGGTGATGCTGGAGTTTCCGGCCGGCAAGCGCGATCCGAACGAGGACAGCCTGGCCTGCGCCCGCCGCGAGCTGCAGGAGGAAACCGGCTACACCGCCCGCGAATGGGCCTTTGCGGGTCGCCATGCACCCACCATCGCTTACTCGGACGAGGTGATCGACATCTGGTTCGCCCGCGGCCTGCAGGCCGGTGATCGCCGGCTGGACGAGGGCGAGTTCCTGGATGTGTTCCTGGCCGATCCGGCCGAGCTCATGGCCGCGTGCCACGAAGGCCGGCTCATCGACGGCAAGACGATCACCGGCCTGCTGTGGTGGCAACAGGTGATGAATGGGTCATGGATTCTGGAGTGGCGGGATAATCCCGCCGCATGAAGGTCCTGGATCTCCAATGTGGCCACCAGCACGGTTTTGAAGGCTGGTTCGCCTCCGAAGACGACTTTGCCAGCCAGCTCCAGCGTGGCCTGGTCAGCTGCCCGCTGTGCGGCGATGCCCGCATCGAGAAGAAGCTCTCGGCCCCGCGCCTGAACCTGCGCACCTCGCGCCACGAACCTGCGCCCGAGGTGCCGGCGGCCGAATCACCGCCCGCCGATCCGCGCACCAGCCCTCAGGCCATGCAGGCGCACCTGCTCGCCACCCTGCGCCGCCTGGTGGCCGAGTCGGAAGACGTGGGCGAGCGGTTCGCCGACCAGGCCCGCGCCATGCACCACGGCGACGTGGAGCGGCGCAACATCCGGGGCCGCACCACGCCCCGGGAAGCCATCGAACTGCTGGAAGAGGGCGTGGACGTGCTGCCGCTGCCGGCCTTGCCGGCGCTGAAGGAAACGCTGCAGTAGTCGGCCCTGGGCTTCAGGGGTAGAGGCCGCGCAGGTCGCGCGCATGCAGGATGCGCTTGCAGGCCACGATGAAGGTGGCGGTGCGCAGGCTCACGCGGTTCTCTTCGGCCACCTGCCACACGGCGCTGAAGGCCTCGCGCATGATCTTGACCAGGCGTTCGTTGATCTCGGCCTCGCTCCAGAAGAAGCTGGAGAAGTCCTGCACCCATTCGAAGTAGCTCACGGTGACGCCGCCGGCGTTGGCGATCACGTCGGGCAGCACCAGCACGCCACGCTCGTGCAGGATGTCGTCGGCCTGCGGGGTGGTGGGGCCGTTGGCGCCCTCGATCACCATGCGGGCCTGGATGCGGCCGGCGTTGAGCTCGTGGATCTGGCCTTCCAGGGCGGCCGGTATGAGGATGTCGCAGGGCACGTCCCAGAAGGCATCGGGCGCCATGACCTCGGCGCCGGCAAAACCGGCCACGCTGCCGGCCCGGGCCACATGGGCCAGCAGGGCGGGCACATCCAGGCCCGCTTCGCGGTAGATGGTGCCGCCATGGTCCTGCACGGCCACCACGCGGGCACCGGCTTCGGCAAACAGCTTGCCGGCCACGCCGCCCACGTTGCCGAAGCCCTGCACCGCCACGCGGGCACCCGCAATCGGCATGCCGATGCGGCGGGCGGCTTCCTCGCCCACGGTGAACACGCCGCGCCCGGTGGCCTCGCGGCGGCCGAGCGAGCCGCCCAGGTCGACCGGCTTGCCGGTGACCACGCCGGTGGCGGTGGCGCCTTCGTTCATGGAATAGGTGTCCATCATCCAGGCCATCACCTGCTCGTTGGTGTTGACATCGGGTGCCGGGATGTCCTTGCTGGGGCCGATGATGATGCCGATCTCGCTGGTGTAGCGGCGGGTCACGCGCTCCAGTTCACCGCGGCTGAGCTGGCGGGGGTCGACCCGGATGCCGCCCTTGGCGCCGCCGTAGGGCACGTTCACTGCCGCGTTCTTGATGGACATCCAGGCCGACAGGGCCATGACCTCGGAGAGGGTCACGTCCTGGTGGAAACGCACGCCGCCCTTGCCGGGGCCGCGCGAGGTGTTGTGCTGCACCCGGTAGCCCTCGAAGTGGGCCACCGAACCGTCGTCCAGGTGGATGGGCACGTCGACGATCAGGGTGCGCTTGGGGCGCTTCAAGGTGTCCACCCAGCGGCCCAGCGGGCCGAGGTAGGGGGTGACCCGGTCGACCTGCTGGAGGTAGGTGCCCCAGGGGCCGAGGGCGTTCGGGTTGAGGTAGGAGGGCAGTGCCTGGGTGAAGGCAGCGGGGGATGCAGCCGGGGTGGTGGCGGGGTGGGAGGCAGCGGTCATGGTGTGTTCCTGCTTGGTCCGCCCCGCGATGGCAGGGCGCAGCGGGACTGTAGGAGCCTGCCCGGCCGCTGTCCAAGGCCGCTACGCCATCCTGTCATGCATTTCATGCATGGAACTGCAGGGCGGCCAGACCGGCATACACGCCGCCCCGGGCCACCAGTTCATCGTGCGTGCCCTGTTCCACCACCCGGCCCTGGTCGAGCACCACGATGCGGTCGGCCTGCTGCACCGTGGCCAGCCGGTGCGCAATGACCAGGGTGGTGCGGTCGCGCATGGCGGCGTCCAGCGCCTGCTGAACCATGCGTTCGCTCTGGGCATCGAGCGCGCTGGTGGCTTCGTCCAGCAGCAGCAGCGGCGGGTTCTTGAGCATGGCCCGTGCAATCGCGATGCGCTGCCGCTGCCCGCCCGAGAGGCGCACACCCCGCTCGCCCAGGAAGGTGTCGTAGCCCTGGGGCAGGCGTTCGATGAACTCGTCGGCAAAGGCGGCGCGGGCGGCGGCGCGCACCTCGTCGTCGCTGGCCTCGGGCCGGCCGTAGCGGATGTTGTCGAGCGCGCTGCCCGAGAAGATCACCGGGTCCTGCGGCACGATGCCGATGCGCGAGCGCAGGTCGTGCAGGCTCATCTGGCCTATGGGCACGCCGTCGATGCAGATGCGGCCGCGCACCGGGTCGTGGTAACGCAGCAGCAGGCCCAGCACCGTGGTCTTGCCGGCGCCGCTGGGGCCCACCAGGGCCACGGTGGTGCCGGGTTCCACGGCGATGTCCAGCCCCAGCAGGGCCGGCTGCGTGGGCCTTGACGGGTAGTGGAAGTCCACCGACTCGAAGCGCACCGAGCTGCCGGTGCGTGGCAGCGGCACGCGCACCGGATCGGCCGGCTCCTGCACCGGCGAGGTGCCCGAGAGCAGCTCCATCAGCCGCTCGCTGGCGCCGGCGGCGCGCAGCAGGTCGCCATAGACCTCGCCCAGCACCGCCACCGCGCCGGCCAGGATGATGATGTAGACCACCGTCTGCCCCAGGTGCCCGGCGCTGATGGTGCCGGCCAGCACCGCCTGCGTGCCCTGGTACAGGCCCCACAAGAGCAGCGCGGCGGTGGAGATGATGATGAAGGCCACCAGCGCCGAGCGTGCCCGGGTGCGGCGCACGGCGGTCTGGAAGGCGCTCTCGGTGGCGCCGGCAAATCGATCGGCCTCGCGGGCCTCGGCGGTGTAGCTCTGCACCACCGGCACCGCATTGAGCACCTCGGCCGCGATCGCGCTGGAGTCGGCCACCCGGTCCTGGCTGGCCCGCGACAGGCGCCGGATGCGCCGCCCGAACAGCATGCTGGGCACCACCACCAGCAGCAGGATGAGGGCCACCTGCAGCATCACATACGGGTTGGTCCAGACCAGCATGATCAGCGCGCCCAGGCCCATGACGCTGTTGCGCAGCCCCAGCGAGAGCGAGGAGCCCACCACGGTCTGCACCAGGGTGGTGTCGGTGGTCAGGCGCGAGACCACCTCGCCGGTCTGGGTGGTCTCGAAGAAGGCCGGACTCTGCCGCAGCACGTGGGCATAGACCGCGTTGCGCAGGTCGGCGGTGATGCGTTCGCCCAGCCAGCTCACCAGGTAAAAACGCGCCGCCGAGAACACGCCGAGTGCCACCGCCACGCCGAACAGCAGCAGGAAGTGGCCGCGCAGCTGCAGGGTGGCCCTGCCCCGGTCGCCGGACACCAGGCCACCGTCGATGAGCTGGCGCAGCGCCACCGGGAACACCAGCGTGGCCGCAGCGGCCAGCACCAGGAACACCAGGGCCAGCGCGATGCGGCCCCGGTAGGGTCGGAGGAAGGGGATGAGGCCGCTGAGGGAGCGGGGGCTGGCGCCGCGCGGGCGCTCGCTGGAGGCGTGGGAAGGCATCGGGCGATTCTGCGCCGTTCGGCCCGTGTTTTCACCGACATGGATTCTGGTACGGGTGGGTGTACCCTAGCCGGGCGAGTCACCAGAACCCGGAGGAGAACCCCATGAAATCCGCCCTGAAGACCCTGATCGCCACCGCCGCCCTGGGCCTGCTGGCCACCGCCGCCCAGGCCCAAGGCCCCACCTGCAACGCGGCCGCCGCCGAGAAGAAGCTGGCCGGTGCCGCCAAGACCAGCTTCCTGAAGAAGTGCGAGAAGGACGCCTCGGCCGTGTGCACCAACGCCGCTGCCGAGAAAAAGCTCAACGGCGCGGCCAAGACCAGCTTCACCAAGAAGTGCGTGAAGGACTCGGTGGGCTGATCGCCCACCGGGCGGCTGCGCGCCTCACAGCCGCAGCCGCTGCGCGTAGCCGGTCATCTCCAGGTAGCCGTGCCCTTTGGTGCGGCCGGCCTCGTCCCTGAGGGCCGACAGGCCTTCCCAGTACACCGTGCCGGTGCTGGCACGGCTGTCGAGTTCCTGCGCGTCGGCCAGGGCCACCACGGTGTGGCGTCCGGCCGGTGAACTCACTGCCCATTCCACCGGGTAACGCGCCCGGGTGAGCGGGCTGGTCCAGAACCGGCGCGGCTCGAAGCGCACCTCGCCCGGCCGGGCGCTGCGGGCGCCCAGCGGGTGGGCGCCGTCGGATGCCCGGCGCACCGAGCCACCGGTCCAGACCGCGCTGCCGTCGGCGCGCCGCAGCTGGAACGCGGTCAGGCTGTCGCCGTTGTCCAGGTTCATGCCGATCCAGTCCCAGCCCACGGCCTCGGGGTGCAGGATGGCCTCGCTCCATTCGTGGTCCAGCCAGGCCGTGCCGGTGATGGGCAGCACCTGACCCTGCAGCGTCAGCCGCCCCTGCACCGCCAGGTGCGGCTGCGTCACATAAAAGCTGGCCTGTGACGGGTCGGGCCCCTTGCGCGAGAAACCGGCGTCGCCCTGCAGCAGCCAGGCCTGCTGCGGCACGGCTTCGATGTCGATGGACAGCTCCCGGCCCGGCAGGCGGCTGCGGTAACGGCCGTCGGCCTCGCGGCGGATGAACCAGTCACCCAGCACCACATGGGTGTCGGTCTCGCTGGCAAAGGCGGTGGGTGCCGGGCCACTGCCCGGGGGCTCACCGTTCCAGCGGCCGATGCGCTCGTCGTGCAGCAGCCGGCCCGAGGCCACGTCGGTGATGGCCGCATGCGCAAACAGCAACTGCCGCGCGGCCAGCCGGCTGCGCAAGGGCAGGGCGGGGTCGACCCGGCTGCGGAAGAAGGTGAGCTGAAAACCCAGCTCGCGACCGCCCGCTGCGGTGGCACGGCCGGTCATGTACCACCACTCGGTGCGGGTGCTGTTGTGGCTGCCGTGGTCGCGCGGGAACACCAGCGGGCGCGGGCGCAGCGCATCACCGGGGCGGTGCCCTGGCTCGGCCGATGCGCCTGGCCAGCACAGGGCAGCGGGCGCCAGCAGCAGGGCGCGGCGCAACAGGGACGGGGGCAGTGCTGGGCGTGATGTCATGTTCACCAGTCCTGTTTGACGGCCTGTACCGCGTCGCGGCTGGCGGCGGCCCGCCCGGCGATCCAGGCGGTGGCGGTGCCGGCCAGCACCACGGCGGCGCACAGGGCGATCAGGCGCAGCCAGGGCAGCACCAGGTCCATGGTCCAGTGAAAGCTCTGCGGGTTGACCACATGCACCAGCACCACGCTCACCGCCAGCCCCAGCAGCAAGCCGGCCAGGGCACCCAGCGCGGTCCAGGCCAGGCCTTCCAGCGCCACCACGCCCAGGATCTGCCGGCGTGTCAGGCCCAGGTGGGCCAGCAGGCCGAATTCGCGCTGGCGGGCCAGCACCTGGGCGCTGAAGCTGGCGGCCACGCCGAACAGGCCGATGCCGATGGCCACCATCTGCAGCCAGGTGGTCACCGCAAAGCTGCGGTCGAAGATGCGCAGCGAGATGGCCCGGATCTGCGAGGCCTGGGCGAACTCGATCAGGTGCTGCGCGCCCTGCTGCTCGGCCAGCGCCTCGATGGCGGCCCGGGCTGCTTCCGGCGGGGTGCCCTCAGCCGGGTGGATGGCCAGGTCGTGCACCGTGGTGTCGCCACTCAGGCGGATGAAGTCGTCGCGGTCGATCACCAGGCTGCCGTGCTGGCGGGCGTAGTCGCGCCAGATGCCCACCACCCGGTAACGGGCCTCGCGGGCTGCCGGGGCGCTCATGGCATTGGCCAGCGCGGGCAGGTCGGCGCCCAGCCGCGCACCGTGCAGGTCGACCATGGCCTCGCTGGCGTACACCGCCACCGTGCCCGGCGGCAGGGGCTCGCGCAACGGGCCGCTCACCATGGGCAGGGTGCCGGCCGCCCGGTCGGTGCCCGGCATGGGACGCACGATGAGCGTGACGGCCGGGCGCTGCGGGTCCAGCAGCAGTGGCAGGGTGCGCAGCGGCTCCAGCCGCTGCACCTGGGGCAGGGCAGCCACGCCGGCCAGCAGGGCGGGCGGCAGGGCCTGCCCTTCGGCCGCACCGCCGGCCAGCCGCACATACAGCGGGGCCGGCAGCAGGGTGTCGAGCCAGCGCGTGACCGAGTCGCGGAAGCTGGCCACCATCACCGTGAGCGCCACCGACAGGGCCAGGCTGGCCACCACGCCGCTGGTGGCCACAGCAGCGGTCTGGCGCAGGCGGCGCGAGCGCTCCACCGCCAGCATCGGCAGCACATGCCGCCCGGCCCAGGGGGCCAGCCGGTCCAGCAGCAGGCCCACCAGCACCGGCAACGCCGCCACGCCGCCCAGCAGCAGCAGCGCCACCGACACATAGGCCGCCAAGGGGATGCCGGCCACCGGCGGCAACAGCGCCAGCAGCATCGCCAGCACCAGCAGGCCCACGGCCACGGCCTGCCGCCACCGGCCGGGCGGTGCGCTCGATCCCAGGCCCTTGAGTGCCTGCGCCGGGGCCAGCCCGGCCGCCGACCGGGCCGGCCACCAGCCACCCACCAGGGCCGCGATCACGCCCAGCACGCCGTACAGCCCGGCTGCCGGTGCGCTCCATTGCAGGGTGGGCGCCACCCCGCTGAAGTAACCCCCGCCCAGATCGCCCCCGGCCAGGCGCAGGGCCAGCCAGGCCAGACCGGTGCCCAGCAGCAGGCCAGCCGCGCTGCCCGCCGTGCCCAGCACGGTGGCCTCGGCCATGACCAGTCCTTGCCGCTGCCCGGCGGTCAGGCCCAGCACGCCCAGCAGGGCCAGCTGCGGCTGCCGCCGTGCCACCGAGAGCGCCAGCACCGAAAACACCAGAAAGGCGCCGGTGAACAGCGCCACCAGCGCCAGCACGGTCAGGTTGACCCGGTAGGCCCGCGACAGCTGGCCGCTGCGCTCGCCCACGGCGGCCGGGGCTTCCAGCAGCAGGTGGGGCGGCAGGGTGGCGGGGGGCAGCACCTGGGTGATGGTCTGGCCGGCCTGCAGGCGCAGGTCGACGCGGCTGAGCCAGCCGCCCTGGCCGGCCAGGTCCTGCAGGGCGGCGATGTCCATCACCAGCAGCGGCGCGCCAGGGGTGCCCACATGGCCGGCCCGCCGCACCGGCGTGCGTTGCAGGCCCTGCTGCAGCTGCAGCGGGCCTTGCCAGCCCTCCAGGGCACGCTCGGCGGCTGCGTTGGCGAACACCGCGTCGGGGGCAAACAGGTCGAGCCGGCCGGCGTCGTCCGAGAGGCGCGGCATGAGCGCGGGCGACACGCCGGCCACCTTCAGGGCATCGACACCGATCACGCGCACCGCCAGCCGTTCGCCTTCGGCCCCGACCAGCTGCATCGGCAGCTCCAGCACCGGGCTGGCCAGTGCCACGCCGGGGCGGGCGGCCAGATCGTCCAGCCAGGTGTCGGGCAGCAGGCCCTGGCGCGAGCGCAGGGCCACGTCGGGCTGGCCCTGCACCTGGCTGGTGGCGCGGGCGAATTCGTCCAGCGCCGAGGCATTGATCAGGTGCACCGCAAACGCCAGCGCCACGCCCAGCATGACCGCCACCACCGCCGCCAGCGTGCGCCACGGGTGGTGGCGCCATTCCTGCCAGGAGAAGGTTAGGAGCAAGGGGAGCATCGCCCGAGCTTACGGGTATCGGTCGCTGTGGCTTAATAACGGGGTTTTCAACTTTTCACGTCTCACCGCCATGGGCAACAAGATCGTCACCGAAGCAGACCGCAAGGCCACCCCGCGTCCGAAAGCCGTCAACGGCACCACCCTGCGCACCGCAGGCCGTGGCCAGAAGATCAGCCTGGAGCGTGGCAAGGCCACCCGCAGCAAGAAGAACCCGGGCAAGCGCCCGCACAGCGGCGGCTGATCCACCGGTTGCACTCCCTCAGGCCCGCCCCGTGCGGGCCTTTGTCTTTCTCCCCATCACCGTCCCTCCATGCAACGCCGCTCGCTGCTGTCTTCCGCGCTGGCCCTGGTGCCGGCGATCGCCCTGCCGGCCCGTGCCCGGACGCCGGCCACCCTGCGCCTGCTCACGCACGACTCGTTCGAGCTGCCGCCGGAACTGCTCAAGGCCTTCGAGCGCGAGGCCGGCGTGAAGCTGCAGGTCATCAAGGGGGGTGATGCCGGCGAGATGCTCAACCGCCTCATCCTCACCCGCCGCCAGCCGCTGGCCGACGTGGTGTTCGGCATCGACAACGCGCTGCTGCCGCGTGCGCTGGACGCCGGCGTGCTCGACGCCTACGACGGCCCGGCGGCGCGGCGCCCCTCGGCCGCGCCCCTGGACGGTGGTGTGGTGCCGGTGGACTACGGCTATGTGGCGCTCAACATCGACCGGGCCTGGTTCGCCTCGCGCAACCGGGCGCTGCCCACGTCCCTGCAGGAGCTCGCCACACCCGCCTGGCGCAACCTGCTGGTGGTGCAGAACCCGGCCACCTCCAGCCCGGGGCAGGCCTTCCTGCAGGCCACCATCGCCGGCATGGGCGAACAGGCGGCCTTCGAGTGGTGGGGCCGGATGCGGGCCAACGGCGTGAAGGTGGTGCGTGGCTGGACCGAGGCCTACTACACCGAGTTCACCCGCAACGGCGGCACCCGTCCCATCGTGGTGAGCTACGCCGGCAGCCCGGCGGCCGAGGTGTTCTTTGCCGACAAGCCGCTGGACACATCCCCCACCGCCAGCTTGTTCCTGCCGGGCGGCGTGTTCCGCCAGGTCGAGGGCGTGGCCCTGGTCAAGGGCGGCAATCCGGCCGTGCGCGAGGCGGCCGGCCGCTTCATCGAGTTCCTGCGCTCGGCGCCGGTGCAGCAGGCGCTGCAGACCAGCATGTGGATGTACCCGGCCGAGGCCGACGCGCCCCTGGTGGAGGTGATGCGCCGCCATGCCCCCCGGCCGGAGCGCTTCGACAACCCGCCGCCGGCCCAGGCACTGGCGCAGGCCCGCGCCTGGCAGGACCGCTGGACCCGCGTGGTCCTGAAGTGACGCCCCCATGGCCCGTGGCCTGCTGGCGGCCATTCCGCTGAGCTTTCTGGCGCTGCTGGCGGCAGCGCCGGTGCTGCGCCTGCTGGCCGAGGGCTGGGCGCAAGGCCCCGGGCTGATGTCGGTCTGGGCCGACGACTTCCTGCGGGGCCGGCTGCTGTGGTCGCTGGCGCAGGCCGCCATCACCTGCGTGCTGGCCCTGTGCCTGGGCCTGCCGCTGGCCTGGGTGCTGGCGCGCTGGGAGTTTGCCGGTCGCTCGCTGGTGCTGCGCCTGCTGATGCTGCCCTTCGTGGTGCCCACGCTGGTGGCGGCCCTGGGCGTGCTGGCCCTGTGGGGGCCGCGCGGCTGGTTCGGCGCACCGCTGGCGCAGATGGGCATCGACCTCACCGACACGCCCTGGCTGCTGCTCTACGGCAACCTGTTCTTCAACCTGTGCCTGGTGGTGCGCGCCGGCGTGGACGCGCTGGAGCAGGTGAGCGCCACCCGGGTGGCAGCCGCGCGCTCGCTGGGCGCCACACCGTGGCGGGCGTTCTGGCGGGTGGAATGGCCGGCCGTGGCCCCGTGGCTGATGTCGGCGCTGTGCCTGGTGTTCCTGTACTGCTTTGCCGGCTTCGGGCTGGCCCTCATCCTGGGCGGGCAGCGCTGGGCCACGCTGGAGGTGGAGATCTACACCCTGGTGGCGCACGAGCTGGCGCTGGGCCAGGCCGGCGTGCTGGCGGTGTGGGGCCTGCTGCTGTCGGGCTCGGTGGCGCTGGCCTATGCGGTGCTGGAGCGGCGGCTGGCCGCGCCCGGCGCGGTCCGCCCTCTGCCTCGGGTGCGGCCGGCGGGCGCGGCGCAGCGGCTGGCACTGGCGGCGGCGCTGACCGTGCTGGCGATGGTCTGCCTGCTGCCGCTGCTGGCCATCGTGCTGCGGGCGCTGCAGGCGCTGGTGTGGGGGCAGGGGCTGGCGGTGCTGGCCGATCCGCAGACGCTGACCGCCCTGGGCAACACGCTGCGCTTTGCGGGCATGGCCCTGGTGCTGGCCACGGTGCTGGGGCTGCTGCACGCGGTCACGGCACGGGCGGCCGGTGCGCCGGGGCTGGCCTGGCGGGCCGCGGCCTACCTGCCGTTCGTGGTGTCGCCCATCACGGTGGCCTTCGGGCTGCTGCTGCTCTACCCGGATGCCACGGCCAGCCTGTTCCTGCTGGTGGCGGCCTATGCTCTGCTGGCCTATCCCTTCGTGGCGCGCTCCATCGGCGCGGCGCTGGACCAGTTGCCGGCCCATCCGGCGCAGGCGGCGGCGACCCTGGGCGCCTCGCCCTGGCGGGTGTGGTGGCGGGTCACGCTGCCCATGGTGCGGCCGGCGCTGCGGCGCGGCATGGCGTTTGCGGCGGCCACGGCGCTGGGCGAGTTTGCGGTCTCGCTGTTCCTGTCGCGCCCCGAGTGGCTGACGCTCACCACCCTCATCCACCAGCGCCTGGGCCGGCCCGGTGCCGCCAGCCTGGACGCCGCGCTGGTGCTCTCGCTGCTGCTCATGCTGCTGGCGCTGGCGGCCTTCCTGCTGATCGATCCGCCGCAGCGTCGTTCCACCCCCCTGACTGCACCCGACCATGCTTGAGATCTGCGACATCCACCGCCAATGGGACCACCGGCCGTTGCTGGCCGGTGTGAGCCTGCAGGTGCCGCCCGGCCAGACCGTGGCCTTGCTGGGCGCATCGGGCAGCGGCAAGAGCACCCTGCTCAAGATCGTGGCCGGGCTGGAAGCGCCCGAGCGCGGCAGCGTGCGTTTTGATGGTCAGGACATCACGGCCGTGCCGCCGCACCGGCGCGGCTTCGCGCTCATGTTCCAGGACTTCGCGCTCTTCCCGCACCTGGACGTGCAGGACAACGTGGCCTTCGGCCGGGTGGAGCAGGGCGTGGGCCGCACCGATGCGCGCGCGCAGGCCCGCGAGCTGCTGCAGCGCTTCGGCCTGGGCGACCATGCCCGCAGCCGGGTGTGGACGCTCTCGGGCGGCGAGCAGCAGCGGGTGGCGCTGGCGCGGGCGCTGATCACCCGGCCGCGCGTGCTGCTGCTCGATGAACCCTTCTCGGCACTCGATGCCGCGCTGCGGGTGCAGCTGCGCGAGGAGTTCGCGCGCCACATCGCGGACGCCGGCATGTCGGCCCTGCTGGTCACCCACGACGAGGCCGAGGCCCGCGCCATGGCGCAGTCGGCCTGGCAGCTCCAGGGCGGGCGGCTGCAGCCGCTGTGGTGACGCAGAATGGCCGCTTCGTCATCACCGCAAGGAGCACGCGCATGGGCTGGTTCTCGAAGAATACCGACGGCTTTTTCCTGAGCACCACCACGCCGCCGGGCATCGAAGCCTCGCAGTACCTGGGCGTGGTGCACGGCGAGGCCATCATCGGCGCCAACATCTTCCGCGACATGTTCTCGTCCATCCGCGACGTGGTGGGCGGCCGGGCGGGCGGCTACGAGAAGGCGCTCTCGGGCGCGCGTGACGCTGCTGTGGAAGACCTGATCGAGTCGGCCCGAGAGCTGGGCGCCGATGGCGTGATCGGCATCGACTTCGACTACGAGGTGCTGGGCGAGACCAACGGCATGATGATGGTGGCCGTCAGCGGCACGGCCATCCGCCGCTGACGTCGGCCCGGTTTCAACCGCCGCGCAGGGCGCGCAGCAGCTTCTGCCCGGCGCGCCCGCTGGGCTCCATGCCCAGGCGTTCCTGTTCGGTGCGGATGGCCTGGCGGCTGCGTTCGCCCAGCATGCCGTCCACCGTGCCGATGTCGTGGCCGCGCGCGATCAGCAGGCTCTGCACCTCGCGGCGTTCGGCGCGCGACAGGCCCGGGTCGTCGGTGGGCCAGGGCGTGACGAAGGGGCCGCCACCACGCAGCCGATCGGCCAGGTGGGCGATGGCCAGGCCGTAACTCTCGGACGCGTTGTAGCTGAACACCGCATCGAAATTGCGCGTGACCAGGAAGGCCGGGCCGGTGGGGCCGGCCGGGGTCATGAGGCCGGCCGAGCCGTCGGCGGGCAGGGCGCTGCCGTCCACGCGCTTGAGTCCGCGTGCGCTCCAGTCGGCCATGCTGCGCTTGGTGCGACGGCCTTCGCCGGCGGTGCTGAAGCCGGCGGGCAGCTTCACTTCAAAGCCCCAGGGCTGGTCGGCCTTCCAGCCGGCGCGGGCCAGGAAGTTGGCGGTGGAGGCCAGCGCGTCGGGCACGCTGTCCATGAGGTCGGCGCGCTGGTCGCCGTCGAAGTCGACCGCCAGCCGCTCGAAGGTGCTGGGCATGAACTGGGTGTGGCCGAAGGCACCGGCCCACGAGCCCTGGAAGCGCTCGGGGGCGATGTGGCCGGCCTGCAGGATGCGCAGCGCCGCGTACAGCTCGGTGCGGAAGTAGGCCTGCCGGCGGCCGATGCACGACAGCGTGCCCAGCGAGCGCACCAGCGACAGGCTGCCGAAGCTCTGGCCAAAGTTGCTCTCCACGCCCCACACCGCCACCACCGTGGCCGGGTCCACGCCGTAGCGCTGCTGCACCTGCTGCAGCACCTCGGCGTGCTGGGCCAGGCGGGCGCGGCCGTCTGCCACGCGTTCCTCGTCCACCAGACCGGCCAGGTAGTCCCAGACAGCGGTGCGGAACTCGGGCTGGAAGTTGAGCCGGTCGATCACGCCCATGTCGGGCTGCAGATCGCGGGTGTGGCGGTTGAAGGTGTCTTCGCTCACACCGGCCGCGCGGGCCGGGGCACGCAGCTGGTTCAGGCAGCTGGCGAATTCGCCCGGGGCGGGCGGCGTGGCCGGGGGCGGCGGGGTCTGGGCCAGGGCCAGCAATGGCAGGGACAGCAACAGGGCGGGCAGGTGTCGAAGGCGCATGCGGATGGGATCGGGGCGGCGGTTCAAGGTTCAGCGGTTCGAAGTTTCAAGGTGTCAGGCCAGCCAGGTGCTGCCGTGCTCGGGCACCATGGCGTGCCAGCGCAGTTCGCGCTCGATGCGCTGGCGCAGGGCGTCGGACGCACCCGGATCGCCATGGGTGACGAACACCCGGTGCGGCGGCTTGGGCATGGCGCGCAGCCAGTTCATGAGCTGGTTGGCATCGGCATGGGCCGAGGCCGACGAGAGCTGCACCACCTCGGCCCGCACCGGAATGTCCTGCCCGTGCATGCGCAGCGAGGCACCGCCGCTGGCCAGCGTGGCGCCCCGGGTGCCCGGTGCCTGGTAGCCGGTCAGCAGCACCATGTTTCGGTGGTCGCCCAGGTACAGGGCCAGGTGGTGCAGCACCCGTCCGCCGGTGGCCATGCCGCTGGCGGCCAGGATCACCTTGGGGCCATGCTGGCGCGCGATGGCTTTCGATTCTTCGGCGCTGCGCGCCATGCGGGCCACGGCGGCCATGTCGCGGCACTGCGCGGCATTGAGCCGGTGTTCGCCCAGGTGGCGGCCGAACAGCTCGGTGCTGTGGATGGCCATGGGGCTGTCCAGGTACACCGGCAGGCTGTGGGGCAGGTCGCCCCGGGCCTTGAGCTGGGCAATGGCGTGCAGCAGGGCCTGGGCGCGTCCGACCGCGAACACCGGCACCACGGCCGTGCCGCCGCGCGCGCTCACCCGCTGCAGGGCCGTGGCCAGTTCGGCCAGCACGTCCTCGTGCGGGTGCACCCGGTCGCCGTAGGTGGATTCGCACACCACCACGTCGGCGGCCGGTGGCGGGTCGGGCGGGAGCATGAGCATGTCGTCCGGCCGGCCCAGGTCGCCCGAGAACAGCAGGCGCCGGCCGCCCACCTCCAGCAGCAGGCTGGCGGCCCCCAGGATGTGGCCGGCCGGCTGGAAGCGCGCCGTCCAGCCGCGCACCGGTTCGAAGGCCTGGTGCATGGGCGCGGTGCGCAGCAGCCTGAGCGAGCGCAGCGCGTCGTCCTCGGTGTAGAGGGGCAGGGCCACCGCATGCTTGCTGAAGCCCTTGCGGTTGGCAAAGGCGGCGTCCTCTTCCTGGATGTGGCCGCTGTCGGGCAGCAGGATGCCGGCCAGATCGCGCGTGGCCGGCGTGCACCACACGTGGCCCGCAAATCCTTCGCGGGCCAGCAGCGGCAGGTAGCCGCTGTGGTCGAGGTGGGCATGGGTCAGCAGCACGGCGCCGATGTGGTTCGGCATCACCGGCAGCGGATCGCGGTTGCGCAGCCGCAGCTGCTTGTAGCCCTGGAACAGGCCGCAGTCGACCAGAACGCTCTGGCCATCGTGTTCGACCAGGTACCTGGAACCGGTGACGGTACCGGTTCCGCCCAAGAAGCGGATGTGAACGGTCATGCGGGGCAGTGTATCCCCGCCCCTGTCGGGCCCGGGCTTCAGCCCAGCGCCGCGTCGAGCAGCAGCATGAACACGAAGCCGGCCAGCAGCGTCACCGACGCCCACGACTCGAAGCCGTTGCGGTGCGTCTCCGGAATGATCTCGTGGCTGATGACGAACAGCATGGCGCCCGCCGCCAGTGCCAGGCCCACCGGGTAGAAGGCCGGCACGCTGCCCAGCACCAGCAGGCCCAGGATGGCGCCCAGCGGCTCGGCCAGGCCGGTGAGTGCCGCCACGCCCCAGGCCCGGCTCGCGCTCTGGCCCATGGCGCGCAGGGCCATGGCCACGATCAGGCCCTCGGGCATGTTCTGCAGGCCGATGGCCAAAGCCACCGATGCACCCACCGATGTACCCACCGATGCCCCCGCACTGCCGGCCGCATCGGCACCCAGGCCGGCGTAGGCGGCGCCCACCGCCAGACCCTCGGGCACGTTGTGGATCAGGATGGCCAGCACCATCAGACGGGCGCTGCGGGCGGCGGTGTCGGCCCCGGCGTGCTGGCTGGCGTGGCCCTGGGCGGCCGGCGGCAGCACCGCGTGTTCGTGCGGGGTGATGCGGTCGATGGCCAGCATCAGGCCCATGCCCAGCGCCAGGCCCAGGCCGGTGAGCGCGGCCGAGCCGGTGCGCTCACCGGTGAGGGCCTGCCCGGCCTCCAGCGAGGGCAGCAGCAGCGCGAAGATCGATGCCGCCAGCATGATGCCGGCCGAGAACGCCAGCAGCGCCGATTCCTGCAGCTTGCTCACCCGCTGCACCACGAACACCGGCAGGGCCCCCACGGCCGTGGCCACGGCCGCCAGCAGCGAGGCCTGCACACCGGCGGCCATGGCGCTGCCATGATCGGCGGCATCCCACCAGGCCCGGGTAGGCGCCCAGAAGGTGCTGAGCGCCGCCAGCCCGGCCATGACCAGCAGGCCTGCGCCGAGCGCCAGCAGCGCGTTGCGCAGGGCGTGCGGCGGCACCGGCAGCTCCAGGGCCTGCAGCATGGGTCGGACTTGTCGGATCAGTTCGGTCATGGGTACGCTCCATCGGGAATGACAAAGAGTTTGTCAAAAACTATCGAACAGGTCGAATTGATATGCCCAATCAAAACCATAGACCGCGCTGGCGGCGGGCCCTGCTGACGCTGGTGGCGGTGCTCACCGCCCTGGCCGCTGCCTGGACCACCTGGCAGGCCTGGGTGCTGCTGCGCCTGCCCTACAACGAACAAGGCCGTCATTTCGACGGCCTGGTGGTGCACCACGAGGGCACCGGGGAGGTGCTGGCGGGGGTGGCGGTGGGTCTGTGGCTGGTGGTCAGCGGGCTGGCGCTGCTGATCCGGCGAATTCGAAAGGATTGAGCGGCGCGACACCCAGTGCCCGGAAGTCACCGACGTTGCGGGTGACCACCGTCAGGCCGTGCACCTGTGCCGTGGCGGCGATCATGGCGTCCTCGTACAGCGTGTCGGACCGGCCGTGCATCAGGCGTGCCCATGCCCGGAACACCGTCGCATCCATGGGCAGCACATTCCAGACGGACGCCACCTGATCCAGCCAGCTTTCGATGGCCGTGGCCTTGGTGGTGTCCTGTTGCCGGGTCAATTCGATGCCGGCCTGTATCTCGCCCAGCGTGACCGCCGAGATGAACAGGTGGCTGTCGGGTTGCGCCTGCAGCCAGGCCAGCACAGCGCCATGGGGGCGCGGTCGGCGCAGTTCCGAGACCACGTTGGTGTCGAGCAGAAACACCGGCTCAGTCCCAGTTGGGCAGCTGGCGCCGACGGGCCTGACCCCGTGCCGCCGGCGGCCACTCGGCCCGGTGTTCGTCCGACAGCAAGAGGTCTTTCAGCGAGGGCCGGGTGCTCTGCTGCATCTGTCGCCACTGGGCCACCGGCACCAGCACGGCGGCCTCCTCACCCCGACGGGTGACCAGCTGGGGCCCGTCGGCGAGACAGGCATCCAGGAATTCGCTGAAACGGGCTTTGGCGTCCTGAACCGGCCATGCGTTCACGGTGCACCTCCAGATTGCAATTTGACTAGTCAGATGACCAGTCTGATGGACCCCGCCAGCCCCGTCAAGGCCGTTCAGCTGAAGAAGCTCTTGGCCTTCTCGAACCAGCCCTTGTCGTTCGGGCTGTGCTTGTGGCCGCCCTTCTTGAACGATTCGTCCAGTTCCCTGAGCAGCTTGCGCTGGTGCTCGGTGAGTTTGACCGGGGTTTCCACCGCCACGTGGCAGTACAGGTCGCCGGGGTAACTGCTGCGCACGCCCTTGACGCCCTTGCCGCGCAGGCGGAAAGTCTTGCCGCTCTGGGTGCCTTCGGGCAGGTCGATGGTGGCCTTGCCCTGCAGGGTGGGCACGTCGATCTCGCCGCCCAGGGCCGCCGTGGTCATGCTCACCGGCACCTGGCAGTGCAGGTCGTCGCCGTCGCGCTCGAAGATGTCGTGCTTGCGCAGGCGGATCTCGATGTACAGGTCGCCGGCCGGACCACCGTTCTGGCCGGGCTCGCCGTTGCCGGTGGAGCGGATGCGCTGGCCGTCGTCGATGCCGGCCGGGATCTTGATCTCCAGCGTCTTCTGGCGCTTGATCTTGCCGTGGCCGTTGCAGGCGGTGCAGGGGTCGGGGATGACCTTGCCCTTGCCCTGGCAGGTGGGGCAGGTCTGCTGCACGCTGAAGAAGCCCTGGCGCATCTGCACCGCGCCCTGGCCGTGGCAGGTGCCGCAGGTCTTGGCGCTGGTGCCGGGCTTGGCGCCGGTGCCGTTGCAGGTGTCGCAGTCGTCCCAGCTGGGGATGCGGATCTGGGTGTCCTTGCCGGTGGCGGCTTCCTCCAGCGTGATCTCCATGGCGTACGACAGGTCGGCGCCCCGGTAGACCTGCCGGCCGCCCCGGCCGCGGGCGCCACCGAAGATGTCGCCGAAGATGTCGCCGAAGGATTCGCCGAATCCGCCGAAGCCCTCGGCCCCCGGGCCGCCGCGCATGTTGGGGTCCACGCCGGCATGGCCGTACTGGTCGTAGGCCGCCTTCTTCTGCGGGTCCGACAGCATCTCGTAGGCTTCCTTGGCCTCCTTGAACTTCTCCTCGGCGCTCTTGGCGGCCTCACCCTGGTTGCGGTCCGGGTGGTACTTCATCGCGAGCTTGCGATAGGCCTTCTTGATCTCGTCGTCGGAGGCGTTCTTGGGAACACCGAGCACTTCGTAAAAGTCGCGTTTGGACATGGTGGTGGGCGGTCTTGGGCGGGGGGTGTTTCAAGACGAACGCCGCGACCGGTTGCCCGGGCGCGGCGGCGCAAGGAGAAAGCGGCGATCAGCTCTTCTTGACTTCCTTCACTTCGGCGTCGACCACGTCGTCGTCGGCCGGGCGGGACGAGGCGGTCTGCTCGCCACCGGCGGCGCCGGCTGCGGCACCTGCGGCGGCCTGTTCGGCCTGCTGGGCGGCATACACCTTCTCGCCCAGCTTCTGGCTGGCGGTCATCAGGGCGGTGGTCTTGGCCTCGATGTCGGCCTTGTCCTCGCCCTGGGCAGCTTCCTCGACGGCCTTGATGGCGTCCTCGATGGCGGTCTTCTCGGCGGCTTCGAGCTTGTCGCCGTGCTCGCCCAGCGACTTCTTCACGCTGTGCACCATGGCCTCGGCCTGGTTGCGGGCCTGCACCAGCTCGACCTTCTTCTTGTCGTCGGCGGCATTCAGCTCGGCGTCCTTGACCATCTGCTGGATCTCTTCTTCCGACAGACCCGAGTTGGCCTTGATGGTGATCTTGTTTTCCTTGCCGGTGCCCTTGTCCTTGGCGCCCACGTGCAGGATGCCGTTGGCGTCGATGTCGAAGGTCACCTCGATCTGCGGCATGCCGCGCGGTGCGGCCGGGATGCCCTCGAGGTTGAACTCGCCCAGCAGCTTGTTGCCGGCAGCGATCTCGCGCTCGCCCTGGAACACCTTGATGGTCACGGCCGGCTGGTTGTCATCCGCCGTGGAGAACACCTGGCTGAACTTGGTCGGGATGGTGGTGTTCTTGGCGATCATCTTGGTCATGACGCCGCCCATGGTCTCGATGCCCAGCGACAGCGGGGTCACATCCAGCAGCAGCACGTCCTTGCGGTCGCCACTCAGCACCTGGCCCTGGATGGCGGCACCCACGGCCACGGCCTCGTCGGGGTTGACGTCCTTGCGCGGGTCCTTGCCGAAGAACTCCTTGACCTTCTCCTGCACCTTGGGCATGCGGGTCATGCCGCCGACCAGGATCACGTCGTGGATGTCGCCCACGCTCACGCCGGCGTCCTTGATGGCGGTGCGGCACGGCGCGATGGTGCGCTCGATCAGCTCTTCCACCAGGGCTTCGAGCTTGGCGCGGGTGAGCTTGATGTTCAGGTGCTTGGGGCCCGAGGCATCGGCCGTGATGTAGGGCAGGTTGATGTCGGTGGCGGCCGAGCTGGACAGCTCGATCTTGGCCTTCTCGGCGGCTTCCTTCAGGCGCTGCAGGGCCAGCACGTCCTTGGACAGGTCGACGCCTTGCTCCTTCTTGAACTCGCCGATGATGAAATCGATGATGCGCTGGTCGAAGTCTTCACCGCCCAGGAAGGTGTCACCGTTGGTGGACAGCACCTCGAACTGCTTCTCGCCGTCGACGTCGGCGATCTCGATGATGGACACGTCGAAGGTGCCGCCGCCCAGGTCGTACACGGCGATCTTGCGATCACCCTTTTCGCTCTTGTCCAGGCCGAAGGCCAGGGCCGCTGCGGTGGGCTCGTTGATGATGCGCTTGACCTCCAGACCCGCGATGCGGCCGGCGTCCTTGGTGGCCTGGCGCTGGGCGTCGTTGAAGTAGGCCGGCACGGTGATGACGGCTTCGGTCACGGCCTCGCCCAGGTAGTCCTCGGCGGTCTTCTTCATCTTGCGCAGGATGTCGGCCGACACCTGCTGGGCCGAGATCTTCTTGCCGCGCACTTCCACCCAGGCGTCGCCGTTGTCGGCGGCCACGATGGAGTAGGGCATGAGGTCGATGTCCTTCTGCACTTCCTTCTCGGCGAACTTGCGGCCGATCAGGCGCTTGATGGCGTACAGCGTGTTCTTGGGGTTGGTCACGGCCTGGCGCTTGGCCGAGGCGCCGACCAGCACTTCACCGTCTTCCTGGTAGGCGACGATGGACGGGGTGGTGCGGGCACCTTCCGAGTTCTCGATGACCTTGGTGGTGTTGCCGTCCATGAAGGCCACGCACGAGTTGGTGGTGCCGAGGTCGATGCCGATGATGCGTCCCATGTTGTGACTCCGTGAAATGGAAAGAGGGTGTGAAAAACGATGTGGGGAAGGTGTGGATAACCGGTGGACTTTTCAAGACCCCGGTGGCAGCGCGCCTTATCGGGGGGCCGCCACGGTGACCAGGGCCGGGCGCAGCACGCGGTCGGCGATCAGGTAGCCCTTCTGCAGCACGGTGACCACCGTGTTGGCTTCCTGCTGGGCCGGCACCATGCTGATGGCCTGGTGCTGGTGGGGGTCGAAGCGGGTGCCGGCGGCCGGGGCGATCTGCACCACCTTGTGGCGCTCCAGGGCGCTGGTCAGCTGCTTGAGGGTGGCTTCGGAGCCTTCGCGCAGCTGCTCGCGGGTGGCCTCCTGGATGGCCAGGCCGGCTTCCAGGCTGTCGGCCACGGCCAGCAGGCTCTCGGCAAACGATTCCACCGCGAACTTGCGGGCCTTGGACATGTCGTCCTCGGCGCGGCGGCGGGTGTTCTCGGCGTCGGCCCGGGCCCGCAGCACCTGCTCCGCCAGATCGGCGTTCTGGGCCTTCAGGGCGGCCAGCTCGTTGTGCAGGGCGGCCAGGGCGTCCTGCTCGTTCGCGGCAGCGGCGGCCTCGGCTTCTTCGGGCGGCATCGGGTCCTGGCGGGAGGTGTCGGGGGAAGAGGGCTGGCTCATGGATGACAAAGGGTGGGAAGGCTGCGCCTGGGCGCGACCGCAGGGACATGGGGACGGGTGGCCCGATTTCAAGAGGGGCGCCGGGCCGGGCGCCATACGTGACAGTCCGCGCCGGGCACAGAGGCCAGAATCCGGGGTTTTTCATCCCACGGACACCTGCCATGAAGCTGTTTCGCCACGGGCCTGCGGGCGCCGAGAAGCCCGGTCTGATCGACGCCGACGGCGTCCAGCGCGATCTCTCAAGCCACCTGGCCGACATCGAGCCGGCCACGCTGGGCCCCGATTCTATGGCCCGGCTGGCGGCCCTCGACCCGGCGACGCTGCCGGTGGTGCCCGCCGGCACCCGCATCGGCCCCTGCGTGGGCCGGGTGGGCAACATCGTGGCCATCGGCCTGAACTACGCCGACCACGCCGCCGAAGCCGGCCTGAAGGCCCCGGGCCAGCCCATCGTCTTCAACAAGCACAACAGCGCCATCAGCGGCCCGGACGACGACATCTGGCTGCCGCCAGGCTCGCAGAAGATGGACTGGGAGGTCGAGCTGGGCATCGTGATCGGCCAGCCCACCTTCCATGTGGGCGAGGACCAGGCCCTGCGCCATGTGGCCGGCTTCTGTCTGGTCAATGACGTGTCCGAACGCGCCTGGCAGATGGAATACGAGGGCCAGTGGGTCAAGGGCAAGAGCTACCCCACGCACTGCCCCATCGGCCCCTGGCTGGTGACCCCCGACGAGCTGGGCAATCCGCAGGACGTGGACCTGTGGCTCGATGTGAACGGCCAGCGCCGCCAGACCGGCAACACCCGCACCATGATCTTCGGCGTGGCCCACATCGTGAGCTACCTCAGCCGCTTCATGGCCCTGCAGCCCGGCGACGTGATCCCCACCGGCACCCCGCCCGGCGTGGGCATGGGCCACAAGCCGCCGCTCTACCTGAAGGCGGGCGACGTGGTCACGCTGGGTGGCCGGGGTCTGGGACAGCAGCGCCAGCGGGTGGTGGACAGCCCCGTCTGACCTGAGCCCAGCGCCCGGCGAACTGCCGCACCTCGCCCAGCCGGCGGGCCAGGTCGGCGCCCGGCGCCGTGAGCCGGTAGCCCTGGCCGTCGTGCTCGATCAGGCCGGCGCCGCGCAGCTCCTTGAGCCGGGTGTTGAGCGTGTTGGGGGTGATGCCGCCCACGCTGTCCTGCAGCAGGCGGAAGGTCTGGGCATGGCCGTCGGACAGTGCCCACAGCACACGCATGGCATAGCGGCACTCCAGCAGATCGAACAGCTGGCCGACAGCCTCGGGGTCCTTGCTCATGCGTTTCCTCCTGCGGGCATTCGCTGGCGGCCACTATAAATGGCGGAGCAGGCTTCAGGCGTCGCTGTAGAGCTTGCGCAACAGGCGCACCAGGGTGGCCTGCTCGCGCGGGGTGAGCGCCCGGGCGGCCTCGGCCTCGGCGGCGCTGGCGGTGGCACAGGCCGCCTGGTGCAGGGCCTGCCCGGCCGGGGTGAGGTGCAGGCCCACGGCCCTCCGGTCCACCGGGTGCGGGCGGCGTTCGATCAGCTCGCGCTGCTGCAGGCTGCCCACCAGGCCCACCAGGTTGGGCGGCTGTATGGCCAGCGCTGCGCAGATCTGGCGTGAGGTGATGCCCGGGTTCTGCGCGATCAGCGTGAGCACCGAAAAGTCCACCGGCCGCAGCCCGTGTGGCGCCATGTGCTCCATGAAGCGGCCCACCACGGCCAGCGAGGCCCGCCGGGCGTGGTAGCCCAGCAGCGACTCCAGGATGCCGGTGTCGACACCCTTGTCCTCGGGGCTGCAGCCGCTCATGAACAGCGGTCGATGATGTCCTGCGGCACCGCAATGGCGCGGATGCGGTCGGGGTTGGCCGGGTCGCGTTCGCAGAAGGCGCGGGTCTCGGTGCCTTCGCACAGCAGGGTGTCGCCGCGCATGACCTTGTGTTCGTGGATGAACACCTTGGCGCGCCATTCGCTCACCCGGGTGTGGATCTGCAGCCGCTCGCCGTAGGTGGCCGGCTTCATGAAGCGGGTGTGGATCTCCAGCAGCGGGGTGCCGATGATGCCGGTGGTCTTGACCAGCTCGCGCCAGGGCGGCACGCCGCACTGCACGAAGAAGTTCAGCGACGAGGCGTCCATCCACTTGCTGAAGTTGGGGAAGAAGACGATGCCGGCCGGGTCGCAGTCGCCGAACATCACCTCGACTTCGTAAATGACGGTCTTGCTCATGGGGTCCTTCTGCCGGTTCAGCGCGGGGCCATGCGCAGCGCGCCGTCCAGGCGGATCACCTCGCCATTGAGGTGGGTGTTGGTGACGATGTAGGCCGCCAGCGAGGCGAACTCCTCCGGGTGGCCCAGGCGCGGCGGGAACGGGATGCTGGCCGCCAGCGACTGCTGCACCGGCTCGGGCAGGCTGCGCATGAGCGGGGTGGAGAACAGGCCCGGAGCGATGGTGCACACCCGGATGCCGTGCTGCGCCAGGTCGCGCGCCATGGGCAGCGTCATGCCCACCAGTCCGCCCTTGGAGGCGCTGTAGGCCTGCTGGCCCACCTGGCCGTCGAACGCGGCCACGCTGGCGGTGAACAGCATCACGCCGCGTTCGCCGTCGGCCAGCGCCTCCAGCTTCGCGCAGGAGGCGGCAAACAGCCGCGCGGCGTTGTACGAGCCGATCAGGTTGACGCTGATGACGCGGCTGAAATCTTCCAGCGGGGCGGGGCTGCCGTCCTTCTGCACCACGCGTTTGGCGGTGCCGATGCCGGCGATGTTCATGAGGATGCGGGCCGGGCCGTGGGCGGCGGTGGCGGCATCCAGAGCAGCCTGCAGGCTGGCGGTGTCGGTGATGTCGCAGGCCAGGCCCAGGCCGCCGATGTCGGCGGCCACGCGGCGGGCGTTGTCGGCGTTCACGTCGAGCACGGCCACCTTGGCGCCCTGCCGGGCCAGTTCGCGGGCGGTGGCTTCGCCAAGGCCCGATCCGCCGCCGGTGACGAGGGCGGCGTGTCCTGAAATCTGCATGGGGTGTCTCCTGTGGGAATGGGTGGTCAGCGGGGCTGGAGGATGTTCGGGGCGCTGCCGTCGTGCAGGGCTTCGACCAGCGCGGCCCGGTGCTGCAGCACGGCACGCTGGTTGATGGAGCCCTTGTCGGTGACCTCGCCCCGGTCGATGGAGGGCGGCTCGGCCAGCAGGACCAGGCGTGCCACGCGGTTGGCGCTGCCGGTGGCCTGGGCGGCCAGGTCGTTGAGTACCTGCTGGAAGTGGGCCAGCACGGCGGGGTGGGCCAGCACCTGGGCCAGCGGGGCATCGCCGGGCAGGCCGGCCAGCGTGCGCACGGCGGCGGTGGGGAAAAGCATGGCGCCCACCTCGTTGCGGTTCAGGCCGGTGATGACCGCGTCCTGCACGAAGGGTGCGCCGGCCGCGATGATGCGGCCGCGCAGCGGCCCCACGCTCACGAAGGTGCCGGTGGCCAGCTTGAAGTCTTCGGCAATGCGGCCATCGAAGCGCAGGCCCCGGTGGTGGTTGTCCGGGTCGATCCAGGCCACGGCGTCACCGGTGCAGAAGAAGCCTTCCTCGTCGAACGACTCGGCCGTGGCCTCGGGGTTGCGCCAGTAGCCCGGGGTGATGTTGGGACCCCGGTAACGCACCTCGGTCTTGCCCTGGCAGGGCACCAGCTTGAGTTCCAGGCCGGGCGTGGGCAGGCCCAGGTCGCCCGAGCGCACCTCGGGGCTGGTGATGTACAGGCCGAACGGGCCGGACTCGGTCATGCCCAGGCCGGTGCCCATGACGATGCGCTCGCCGATCTCGGCCTCCTGCACCTGGTGCAGCAGGTCCCACACCGGCTGGGCCAGGGCGGCGCCGGCATAGAAGAACAGGCGCACCCGGCTCAGCAGGTTGCGGCGCAGGTCGGCGTCGGTCTTCATGGCGTGGGCGATCGCCTCGAAGCCGGTAGGCACATTGAAGTAGACCGTGGGCGCGATCTCGCGCAGGTTGCGCAGCGTCTCGGCCATGAGGGCCGGGGTGGGCTTGCCGTCGTCGATGTACAGCGTGCCGCCGTTGTAGAGCGTCAGCCCCACGTTGTGGTTGCCGCCGAAGGTGTGGTTCCAGGGCAGCCAGTCCACCAGCACCGGCGGCTGGGCCGGGTCGGCCAGCACCGGAATGCTGGCAATGATCTGCTGCTGGTTGGCACACCACATGCGGTGGGTGTTGATCACGCCCTTGGGCAGCTTGGTGGAGCCCGAGGTGAACAGGAACTTGGCGATGGTGTCGGGCCCGGTGGCCTGCATGGCGGCGTCCACCGCCGGGGTGGGGGCGGTGGCGCGCAGCGCGGCAAAGCGGGTGGTGGCGCGGCCGGGCACGGTGCCGGTGGTGGTGACGAGTTCCACGTCCTCACCGACGGCGGCCAGCAGGGCGCGCTCGTAGCGCGGCGCGTCGCTGGCGAACACCAGACCCGGCGTGAGCGTGCGCACGATGTGGCGCAGCTTCTCGAAGTCCTGGCTGACCAGCGAATAGGCCGGCGAGGCCGGTGCCCACGGTATGCCGGCGTACAGGCAGCCCAGGGCCAGCTGCGCGTGTTCCAGGTCGTTCTCGCTCACGATCAGCACCGGGCGCTCGGCATTCAGCCCCCGGTCCAGCAGGGCCTGGCCGATGCAGCGCGCAGCATCCAGCGCATCGGCATAGCTCAGGTGCTGCCAGTCGCCGGTGCGGCCATCCGCCAGGCGTTCCCGGCGCGCCATGAAGCTGCGCTGCGGCGCCACCTGCGCCCAGTGCAGCAGCCGGTCGGTCAGGCGGTGGGCGTAAGGCGGCAGCGGCTGCTCGGCCTGCAGGTAGGTGGTGCCCTCGGGCGTGTCGCGGCGCAGGCCCCGGGTCACGCCGAAGGCCAGGGAGCGGTAGCGGGGCAGGGCGGTGGGGGCGCTGGCGGTGGTCATGGCTCAGCCCTTCTTCACCTTGGCGCCGCGGCCTTCCAGGAAGTCGCGCACCCGGGCCTTGGCCTCGGGCGCGTCCTGCACGATGGCGGACATGAGTGCCTCGGTGAAGAAGCCGTGGTCGGCCGGCTGTTCGGCAATGCGGGGCAGGGCGTGCATGAGCGCGTAGTTGGTCAGCGGCGCGTTGCTGGCGATGCGGGTGGCCAGCTCCAGCGCCTTGTCCAGCGCCGTGCCCTGCGGCACCACGTACTGCGACAGGCCGATGCGTTCGCCGTCCTCGGCGTTGTAGACGCGGCCGGTGAGCATCATGTCGGTCATGCGGGCCGCGCCGATCAGGCGCGGGATGCGCACCGACCCGCCGCCGCCCACGAAGATGCCGCGCGTGCCTTCGGGCAGCGCATAGAAGGTGCTGGCATCGGCCACGCGCACATGGCAGCTGCTGGCCAGCTCCAGCCCGCCGCCCACCACCGCGCCGTGCAGGGCGGCCACCACCGGCACGCGGCCACGCTCGACCTCGTTGAGTGCGGCATGCCACAGGCGCGAGTGCTGCAGGCCGCCGCCGGCATCGCGCTCCTGCAGTTCCGACAGGTCCAGCCCGGCGCAGAAGTGTTCGCCCGCGCCGGTGACCACGGCCGCGCGCACGCTGGCCGGCAGGTTCTGGAAGGCGTCGCGCAGGGCCATGACCAGGCCGTCGCTCAGCGCGTTGCGCTTGGCCGGGCGGTTGAGCGTGATCAGCGCGATCTGCTGCTGGTCGCCACGCAGCTCGAAGGACAGGTCGGGGAAGGTCGGGGTCATGGTGAAGCGTCGTGGTAGGGAATGAAAGACCGGCACTGCGGGTTTGCCGGCTTGTGCATGCCTGGCATTGTGGTTATAAAAAATAACCAAATCAATCGGCCCGGAGCGCTTTGTTCACCGGGTTTTCCCGTACCGGAGACACCCATGAATGCCCGCGCGAGCTTCGCCACCCTGGCCGACATCGAATCCCTGGAGCGCCAGCCGTCCCCGGCCGACACCACGCCGTACGGACTGATCCGCGACGCCGCTGCCCGCTTTCCGCAGCGCGTGGCCTTCACCTGGCTGCCCGACGCCGAACTGTCCACACCGCCACAGACCACCACCTACGCGCAGCTGCTGGCCGACATCCACCGCGCGGCCAACGCGCTGCGTGCCCTGGGCGTGGGACCGCACGATGCCGTGGCCCTGCTGGCGCCCAACATGCCGCAGGCCCATGCGGTGCTGTGGGGCGCGCAGCTGGCCGGTCGGGTGTGCCCCATCAACACGCTGCTGCAGGCCGACCACATTGCCGCGCTGCTGCAGGCCAGCGGGGCCAGGGTGGTGGTGGCCCTGGGCCCGCACCCCGAACTGGCGGTGTGGCCGGCGGTGCAGAAGGCCTGCGACGGGCTGGAGGTGGTGAAGGTGGCCATCGACGCCGGCACGCCGGCCCCCGACGCCCACGACCTGGCGGCGCTCATGCAGGCCCAGCCCGACACCCTGAGCTTCGAGCCCGACCTGGACCCGGACCGCGTGGTGGCCCTGTTCCACACCGGCGGCACCACCGGCGCGCCCAAGCTGGTGCAGCACACCGGCCGCAACGAAGCCCACACCGCCCGCTGGGCACCGCGGTTCTACGGCGCCGATGAACACAGCGTGGAGATCAACGGCTTTCCGCTGTTCCACGTGGCCGGTGCCTTCGTGTACGGCCTGTCCATGCTGTCGGTGGGCGCGCGCCAGGTGCTGCCCACCCTGAGCGGCATGCGCAACACCGGCTTCGTGCAGCGCTACTGGCAGTTCTGCCAGCGCGAGGGCGTGACCCACCTGGCCTGCGTGCCCACGGTGCTGGCCACCCTGCTGAATGTGCCGGTGGATGCCGACATCGCCACCGTGCGGGCGGCCTTCACCGGCGGCTCGCCGCTGCCGGCCGAGCTGGCCCAGCGCTTCGAGACCGCCACCGGCATACCGGTGCGCAACATCCTGGGCATGACCGAATGCGCCGGGCTGGTCAGCATCGAACCGCTGGCCGGGCCGCGCACCCCGGGATCGGCCGGCCTGCGCCTGCCCTTCACCGAGGTGCATGCCGTGCCCTGGCGCAACGGCGAGGCACAGCTGGGCGAGCGCTGTGCGCCCGGTGCCACCGGCGTGATCGTGCTGCGTGGCCCGCACATCGGTCCGGGCTATCTGGATCAGCGCCGCAATGCCGGCCTGTTCGAGGGCGGCTGGGTGGTCTCGGGCGATCTGGGCCATGTCGACGCCGAGGGCCGCATCCACATCACCGGCCGCGCCAAGGACGTGATCATCCGGGGCTCGCACAACATCGACCCCGGGCTGGTGGAGGACGCCTTCATGGCCCACCCGGCGGTGCTGCAGTGCGCTGTGGTGGCCGAGCCCGACCCCCACGCCGGCGAGGTGCCGGCGGCCTTCGTGGTGCTGCGCCCCGGCGCCACGCTGGACGCGGCCACGCTGCTGGCCGAGGTGGCGCCACAGGTCTACGAACGCCCGGCCTGCCCCAAGCGCGTGGTGGTGGTGCCCGCGCTGCCGCTCACCGCCATCGGCAAGGTGTTCAAGCCGGCGCTGCGGCTGCAGGCCATCGAGCTGCGCCTGACCGACATGGCCCGCGATCTGGCGCCCGAACGGGCCGTGGCGGTGCAGGCGCGGGAGGAGGGCGGCGTGCAGCGCGCCCGCATCACACTCGCCGGGCCGGCGGACGCCGCGCTGGCCGACCGACTGCTGGCGGCACTGGCGGCGGTGGCGGTGCCGGTGGAGATCGCCTTCGGCTGAGTCGAGGGAGCGTTGTCAGGCGCTCACCAGCCCCCGGTGGCCAGCCAGCGCTCGATCTGCTCGAACTTGTCGATGCCCCAGAACGGCTCGCCGTCCACCACCACCGTGGGCGAGCCGAAGATGCCGGCGGCCAGCGCGGCGTCCACCTCGGCACGCAGCAGGCGCGCGGCGTCTTCGCCGGCCGCGGCCTCGGCGAGTTCGGCGCCCAGCACCGGCGCCAGGCTCTGCGGCGTGGACAGGTCCAGCCCCTGGCCCCAGTACGCGGCATACATGCGGTGGGCCACCTCGGCCGCCCGCTGTGGCTGGTGGGCCGCCACCCAGGCCATGGCGCGGGCGCAGGCCAGCGGCTGCATCACCGGGTCGGCCGGCTGGCGCTGCATGGGCACCCGGTGCTCGCGGGCGTAGCGCAGCACGTCGCGTTCGGTGTAGGGGCCCTTGAGCGGGGTGTCCAGCAGGGGTTTGAGGCCCATGACCTTCATCACCGACACGCCCAGCAGCATGGGGTGCCAGCGCACGGTGCGGCCATGGCGGGCGGCCAGATCCTCGATGCGCAGCGAGGCGAAGTAGCCGTAGGGCGAGATGAAGTCGAAGTGGAAATCGAGCGGGGCAGGGGCGGTCATGGCCGCATCTTCGCCGCTGAGGGCGGTGGCCGGCTATGCCGTCTTACCCGGGGGTGACCTGCATCCATTGCAAAACGGCATATCTGAAAGACCGGTCGGGGTCTGGCGGTGTCGGCCGCTCGGGCGCACAGTCGACCACTCAAAAATCACCCTTCTGGAGACACGCATGAAACTGATTCCCCGTCGCGCGGCCCTGGCCGCTCTGGGTGCCGTGGCCGGCCTGGCCTTCGCCGGCAACGCCATGGCCCAGACCGTGACGCTGCGCCTGCACCAGTTCCTGCCGCCGCAGGCCCCCATCCCGTCCAAGGCCATCGTGCCCTGGGCCCAGAAGATCGAAGCCGAATCCGGCGGGCGCATCAAGATCCAGCTGTTCCATGCCATGCAGCTCGGCGGCACGCCGCCCCAGCTGTTCGACCAGGCCCGCGACGGCGTGGCCGACATCACCTGGACGGTGCTGGGCTACACCCCCAACCGCTTCAACAAGACCGAGGTGTTCGAGCTGCCCTTCATGACCGGTTCGGCCGAGCAGTCCTCGCGCGCCATCCAGGAATACGTCGAGAAGTTCGCCATGGACGAATTCAAGGACGTCAAGCTGCTGGCCGCCCACACCCACGGCCCCGGCCTGTTCCACACCAAGCAGCCGGTGACCGGCCTGGAGAGCCTGCGCGGCATGAAGATCCGCGGCGGCTCGCGCATCATCAACAACATGCTGGTCAAGCTGGGCGCCACGCCGGTGGGCATGCCGGTGCCGGCCGTGACCGACGCGCTGTCCAAGGGCACCATCGACGGCACCACCATCCCCTGGGAGGTGACGCCCTCGCTCAAGGTGACCGAGCTGGTGAAGAACCACACCACGTTTGCCGGTGCCGAGGGTCTCTACACCCAGACCTTCGCGCTGTCCATGAACAAGGCCGCCTACGACAAGCTGCCGCCCGACCTGAAGAAGGTCATCGACAACAACTCGGGCATCGAGACCGCTGCCTTCTTCGGCCGCGCCATGGACGAGGGCGACAAGGCCGGCCGTGCGATTGCCGAGAAGGCCGGCAACAACATCGTGGCCCTGGACGTGGCCGAGACCCAGCGCTGGCGCCGCACCGCCGGTGCGGTGGAGACCGACTGGATCAACGAGGTCAAGGCCAAGGGCATCGACGGCGCCAAGCTGGCCGCCGAAGCGCGTGCCCTGATCAAGAAGCACCAGCGATAATCCGCGCTCGCTGCGACCGCGCGGCACCAACCCTGCCGCGCCCCGCCGAAGTCCTGCCGACCCCGCGCCGGACCTCGGCTTTTTTTTGAACGGGTGACACCCTTGAAGCTGCTCTCATTCCTGGCGCAGGTCTGCGCCGTGCTGGCCGGCCTGCTGCTGACCGCCATCACGCTGGTGACCTGCCTGAGCCTGATCGGCCGCAACACCACCGGCCAGACCCTGGTGGGCGACTACGAACTCACGGCGGTGGTGGCCGGTGCGGCGGTGGCCCTGTTCATGCCCTGGTGCCAGATCCAGCGCGAGCACATCATCGTGGACTTCTTCACCGCCCGCATGCCGGCCGGTGTGAACGCGATGCTCGACCGCTTCGGCGCCCTGGTGCTGGGCGTGGTGATGGGCCTGCTGGCCTGGCGCACCGGCATCGGCGCACTCAGCGCCCACAGCACCCAGACCACCACCATGATGCTGGGCTTTCCCGAGTGGATCGCCTACACCGCCATGGTGCCGCCGCTGGCCCTGACCGCCGTCATCGCGCTGGTGCAGAGCTTCTCTTCCGTGCCGACCCAGGAGCAAGGCCAATGAGTTCGATTTCCATGGCCGGCCTGATCTTCGGCTGCATGCTGGCGCTGATGGTCATCCGCGTGCCGATCGCCATCTCCATGTTCGTGGCCGGCTGCTTCGGCTACATCGCCCAGGTCGGTCTGCCGCCGTTCTTCAACAACCTCAACGGCATGGCCTATGCGCGCTTTGCCAGCTACGACCTGTCGGTCATTCCGCTGTTCATCCTGATGGGCAACTTTGCCACCCAGGGCGGCATCTCCAAGGCGCTGTTCCAGTTCGCCAGCGTGGTCATGGCCCGCTTCAAGGGCGGTCTGGCCATGGCGGCCGTGATGGCCAGCGCGGCCTTCGGTGCCATCTGCGGCTCGTCCATTGCCACGGCGGCCACCATCACCCAGGTGGCCCTGCCCGAGATGAAGCGCCACGGCTATTCGGGCCGGCTGTCCACCGGCACGCTGGCGGCCGGCGGCACGCTGGGCATTTTGATCCCGCCCTCGGTGCCGCTGGTGATCTACGCCATCCTGACCGAGCAGAACATCGCCAAGCTGTTCGCGGCCGCCACCATCCCGGGCGTGATCGCCATGCTGGGCTACATGATCGCCATTGCCGTGTACGTGCGGCTGTTCCCCGGCCACGCCCCCGAGCACGCCACCGAGCATCCCCGCATGACCACCGAAGCCCTGTGGGGCGTGCTGCCGATCGCGGCCGTGTTCCTGCTGGTGTTCGGCGGCATCTATGGCGGCCTGTTCACCCCCACCGAGGGCGCGGGCGTGGGGGCTGCGGCCACCTTCATCGCGGCCCTGCTCAAGCGCGAGCTCACCTGGGCCAAGATCCGCCACTGCTTCCTGTCCACCGCCGCCAGCAGCGCCATGATCTTCCTGATCTTCATCGGCGCCGACCTCATGAACTCCTCGCTGGCCCTGACCCAGGTGCCGGCGCAGCTGGCCGAGGTCATCAAGGGCTGGGACGTGGCCCCGGTGATGGTGGTGACCGGCATCCTGCTGTTCTATGTGATCCTGGGCGCGGTCATGGACGAGCTGTCCATGATCCTGCTGACCATTCCCATCTTCTTCCCGGTCATCATGGGTCTGGACTTCGGCATGCCGGCGGAATCGGTGGCCATCTGGTTCGGTGTGATGGTGCTCATGACCGTGGGCTTCGGCCTGCTGGCTCCGCCCGTGGGGCTCAACGTTTACGTGGTCAACGGCATGGCCAAGGACGTGCCCATTGCCGAGAGCTACAAGGGCGTGATGCCCTTCCTGGCCAGCGATGTGCTGCGCACCACGCTGCTGCTGACCTTCCCGTCCATCACGCTGTGGCTGGTGCAGTTCGTGGGCTGACGGGGGAGGGACGCCCATGGAACGCATCGCCCTGATCGGCTTCGGCGAAGTCGGCCGCATCTTCGCCGCCGGCCTCATGGCCGCCGGCGTGCGGCACATCGGCGCCTGGGACCTGAAGTTCGCCGATCCTGCTGTGGCCGACCAGGCCCGTGCCGCCGGTGTGCAGGTGGCCGCCGGCATGGCCGGGCTCTGCGCGCAAGGCCCCGGACTGATCATCTCGGCCGTGACCGCGTCCAACGCGCTGCAGGTGGCCCGCGAGGCCGCGCAGCACCTGGCCCCGGGCACGGTATTCCTCGATCTCAACTCCGCATCGCCGGGGACCAAGCAGCAGGCCGCGGCGGCCGTCGATGCGGCCGGTGGCCGCTACGTGGAGGCCGGTGTCATGACCTCGGTGCCGCCCTACGGCATCCGCGTGCCCATGCTGCTGGGCGGTGCACACGCTGCCACGTTGCTGCCGCAGCTGCAGGCCTGGGGCATGCAGGCCCAGGTGGCGAGCGACCGGCTGGGCGTGGCCTCGGCCACCAAGATGTGCCGCAGCGTGATGATCAAGGGCCTGGAAGCCCTGGTGCTGGAGAGCTACGCCACCGCCCGCCACTACGGCGTGGAGGACGCCATGATCGCCACCCTGCAGGAGACCTTTCCCGGCATCGACTGGCAGCGCCAGGGCAGCTACTTCTTCAGCCGTGTGGCCCAGCACGGCCGGCGCCGCGCCGAAGAAATGCGCGAGGTGGCGCAGACGGTGCGCGAGGCCGGCTTCGAGCCCTTCATGGCCAGCGCCATCGCCGACAAGCACCAGTGGATGGCCGATCAGGCCCGCGCCGGTCATTTCGACGGCCTGAGCAATCCGGCCTGGGCCGACTACGCCGACCGCCTGCTGGCGGCCCGTCCGCACCCACCGACCGATCCGGTCTAGTCCGTGCTCAGCACCTCCGCCATGGTGCGGCGGATGAGCTCCAGCGTGGTCTGCTGCGTCAGCGTGGCCGGCCGCTGCTGGCTGATGGCCAGGCTCAGCCGGGTGCGCAGCGGCGGCACCGTGGGCCGCAAGCGGTAGGCCGAAGGCCGTATCGATCCCAGCACCGCCTGGCGCGAGAGCAGGGCAGCGCCCGCACCGTCGGCCACCAGCTCCAGGATGGCGGGCACTCCGTCGATCTCCAGCGCCACCTGCGGCTTGCAGCCGATGGCGGCCATCTCGGTCTCCACCAGCATGCGCACCGCGTTGGGCCGGCTGGGAATCACCAGCGGCATCTGGGCCACCTCGTCCAGCGGCACCGGGGCCGGCGGCGGGTCTTCGGCCAGACCGGGCGGGCGGGGCTGCACCAGCCACAGGGTTTCTTCGTGCAGGGGGTGAAGATCCAGCTCGGGCAGGGGCTGGGCGTTGTAGAGCACCGCAATGTCCAGTCGCCCGGTCAGCAGCCATTCCTGCATGGTCACCGACAGGCCTTCGCTGATGGACAGGCTGGCCTGCGGCAGCTGCTGGCGGAAAGCGCGGGTGAGTGGCACCGCCAGCACCTTGGCCAGGCTGGGCGGCAGGCCGATGGCGACCCGCCCGGCGAGTGCGCCGCGCACCCGGCCCAGCTCCTCGCGCGCCCGCTCCACCTGGTGCAGGATGCCGCGCCCGTGTTCGAGCAGCAGCTTGCCGGCCTCGGTGGGCGTGGCACCGCGCCCGTTGCGCACCAGCAGGGTCTGGCGCAGCTCCACTTCCAGCAACCGCACCTGGCGCGAGAGCGCGGGCTGGGCCACGTCGAGCGCGATGGCCGCCCGCGTGAAGCTGCCGAGTTCGGCCACGCGCACAAAGTATTCGAGCTGCTTCAGATCCATGATGGCCAGATCATAGTTATTTGCTTTTGTTCTAGCTGCTAGGGCCGGGCTCGGCTTTGCCCGGGACGGGGGGCTGGACACAATCACCGCAAGGTCCCATCACCATGAATCCCACACCCATCCGGGGCATCTCTTCCATGGCCACGCGCGCCCTGCTGGCCGAACTCACCACCGCCTGGACGACTGCGTCCGGGCAGGCGGTGCAGATCGAGTCGGTGGGTGGCGTGGATGCCGCCCGACGCGTGGCCACCGGCGAAGCCTTCGACATCGTGGTGCTGGCCAGCGACGCCATCGACCGGCTGATCGCGGCCGGCCACCTGGCCCCGGGCCGGATCGATCTGGTGCGCTCGGCCGTGGCCGTGGCGGTGCCGCAGGGCCAGCCAGTGCCGGCCCTGGCCAACGAAGCGGCCTTGCGCGCCGCGGTGCAGGCCGCGCCCACCCTCGGGTATTCCACCGGCCCCAGCGGCGTGGCCCTGCAGGCGCTGTTTGCGCGCTGGGGCCTGGCCGACGAACTGGCTGCCCGCACGGTGCAGGCGCCGCCGGGCGTGCCGGTGGCGTCCCTGGTGGCGCAGGGCCGGGTGGCGCTGGGCTTCCAGCAGCTCAGCGAGATGTTGGGCGTGTCCGGCATCACCCTGGCGGGCACGCTGCCGGCCGATGTGGCCATCGTCACCACCTTCAGCGCCGCCGTGCCCGCCGGCGGCCTGCCGCGCGTGCAGGGCCTGATCGACCACCTGAATTCCACGGCCGCCGCCGAGGTCAAGCGCCGCCACGGCATGGACCCGGCCTGAGCCCCTTCATTCCTTCGGAGACATTCCCATGATCATCGACTGCCACGGTCACTACACCACGGCGCCCAAGGCGCTGGAGAACTGGCGCAACGCGCAGATTGCGGGCATCAAGGACCCGGCCGTCATGCCCAAGGCGGCCGACCTGAAGATCAGCGACGACGAGCTGCGCGAGTCCATCGAGACCAACCAGCTGCGCCTGATGAAGGAGCGCGGCAGCGACATCACCCTGTTCAGCCCGCGCGCCAGCTTCATGGCCCACCACATCGGCGACTTCCAGGTCTCCAGCACCTGGGCCGCCATCTGCAACGAGCTGTGCTTCCGCGTGAGCCAGCTGTTCCCGCAGCACTTCGTGCCGGTGGCCATGCTGCCGCAGAGCCCGGGCGTGGACCCGGCCACCTGCATCCCCGAGCTGGAGAAATGCGTGCGCGAATACGGCGCGGTGGGCATCAACCTCAACCCCGATCCCTCCGGCGGCCACTGGACCAGCCCGCCCCTGACCGACCGCCACTGGTACCCCATCTACGAAAAGATGGTGGAGCACGACCTGCCGGCCATGATCCATGTCAGCACCAGCTGCAACGCCTGCTTCCACACCACCGGCGCGCACTACCTGAACGCCGACACCACGGCCTTCATGCAGCTGATCCAGGGCGACCTGTTCAAGGACTTCCCCACGCTGAAGTTCCTCATTCCCCACGGCGGTGGCGCGGTGCCCTACCACTGGGGTCGTTTCCGCGGTCTGGCGCAGGAGATGAAGAAACCCCTGCTCACCGAGCATGTGCTCAACAACGTGTTCTTCGACACCTGCGTCTACCACCAGCCCGGCATCGACCTGCTCAACACCGTGATCCCGGTGAAGAACGTGCTGTTCGCCTCCGAGATGATCGGCGCGGTGCGCGGCATCGACCCCACCACCGGTCACTACTACGACGACACCAAGCGCTACATCGAGGCCAGCACCATCCTGTCGGCCGACGACAAGGCCGCCATTTACGAGAAGAACGCCCGCCGCGTGTTCAGCCGCCTCGATGCGCGCCTGAAGGCCCAGGGCCACTGAACCGGAGAACCACCATGTACGAACTCGGCGTCGTTTACCGCAACATCCAGCGCGCCCCGCAGGAGGCCGCCGACGGCCTGGCCGCCCTGGGCAGTGCCACCGTGCACGAGGCCATGGGCCGCGTGGGCCTGCTCAAGCCCTACATGCGCCCCATCTACCCCGGCGCGCAGGTCAGTGGCACGGCGGTCACGGTGCTGCTGCACCCCGGCGACAACTGGATGATGCATGTGGTGGCCGAACAGATCCGCCCCGGCGACGTGGTGGTGGCGGCCGTCACCGCCGAATGCACCGACGGCTACTTCGGCGACCTGCTGGCCACGTCCTTCCAGGCGCGTGGTGCGCGGGCACTCATCATCGACGCCGGTGTGCGCGACGTGCGCACCCTGCAGGAGATGAACTTCCCGGTCTGGAGCAAGTGCATCAGCAGCAAGGGCACCATCAAGGCCACGCTGGGCTCGGTCAACATCCCGGTGGTGTGCGCCGGCATGTGGGTCACCCCGGGTGACGTGATCGTGGCCGACGACGACGGCGTGGTCTGCGTGCCCGCCGCCCGTGCCATGGACACCCTGGCCGCCGCCCGCAAGCGCGAGAGCTTCGAGGGCGAGAAGCGCGCGAAGCTGGCCAGCGGCATCCTGGGCCTGGACATGTACCAGATGCGCGAGCCCCTGGCTGCGGCCGGCCTGAAATACATCGACTGACCCATCGAACGAACCCCCATGAGCCTCCCCACCACTGGCGACTTCACCAAGACCCCCGGCTGGCTCGACTGGTACCAGGGCCCCAGCCGACCGCGTTTTGCCCTGCCGCCCGGCAGCGTGGACGCGCACTGCCATGTGTTCGGCCCCGGCGCCGAGTTTCCCTACGCCCCCGAGCGCAAGTACACGCCCTGCGACGCCAGCAAGGCCCAGCTGTTCGCCCTGCGTGACCAGCTCGGTTTTGCCCGCAACGTCATCGTGCAGGCCACCTGCCACGGTGCCGACAACCGCGCCCTGGTCGATGCCTGCCGCAGCAGCAACGGCCGCGCGCGTGGCGTGGCCACGGTGCGCCGCTCGGTCACCGACACCGAACTGCAGGACCTGCACGATGCCGGCGTGCGTGGCGTGCGCTTCAACTTCGTCAAGCGGCTGGTGGACTTCACGCCCAAGGACGAGCTGATGGAGATCGCCGGCCGCATCAAGGCCCTGGGCTGGCACGTGGTGATTTACTTCGAGGCGCAGGACCTGCCCGAGCTGTGGGACTTCTTCACCGCCCTGCCCACCACCGTGGTGGTGGACCACATGGGCCGGCCCGACGTGAGCAAGCCGGTGGACGGCCCCGAGTTCGCGCTGTTCCTGAAGTTCATGCAGCAGCACCCCAATGTGTGGAGCAAGGTGAGCTGCCCCGAGCGACTGTCCGTCGCGGGGCCCCGAGCGCTCGACGGCGAGCAGGCTGCCTACCGCGATGTGGTGCCCTTTGCCCGCCGGGTGGTCGAGACCTTCCCCGACCGCGTGCTCTGGGGCACCGACTGGCCGCACCCCAACCTCAAGGACCACATGCCCGACGACGGCCTGCTGGTCGATTTCATTCCGCACATCGCGCCCACCGCCGAGCTGCAGCGCAAGCTGCTGGTGGACAACCCGATGCGCCTGTACTGGCCCGAGGAGGTCTGACATGGCCCTGGACAAGCCCTACCTGGGGGTGCCCGGCACCACCATTTTTGATGCCGACCAGTCCCGCAAGGGTTACTGGCTCAACCAGTTCTGCATGAGCCTGATGAAGGCCGAGAACCGCGAACGTTTCAAGAAGGACGAACGCGCCTACCTCGACGAATGGGCCATGACCGAAGACCAGAAGCAGGCCGTGCTCGACCGCGACCTCAACCGCTGCATTGCGCTGGGCGGCAACATCTACTTCCTGGCCAAGATCGGTGCCACCGACGGCAAGAGCTTCCAGCAGATGGCCGGCTCCATGACCGGCATGAGCGAAGACGAGTACCGCCAGATGATGATCAATGGCGGTCGCGACCCGAAGTGGGGAAGGACCTGAACATGGCACGCATCACCGCATCGGTCTACACCTCGCACGTGCCCGCCATCGGCGCCGCACTCGACCTGGGCAAGACCCACGAACCCTACTGGCAGCCGGTGTTCGCCGGCTACGACTTCGGCAAGCAGTGGCTCAAGGACCAGAAGCCCGACGTGATCTTCCTGGTCTACAACGACCACGCCACCGCCTTCAGCCTGGACATCATCCCCACCTTTGCCATCGGCACGGCAGCCAGCTTCCAGCCGGCCGACGAGGGCTGGGGCCCGCGCCCGGTGCCGGTGGTGCAGGGGCACCCCGAGCTGGCCTCGCACATCGCGCAGAGCGTGATCCAGCAGGACTTCGACCTCACCATCGTCAACCGCATGGACGTGGACCACGGCCTCACCGTGCCGCTCTCCCTGATGTGCGGCCCGCAGGACCCGGTGCAGGGCGCCTGGCCGTGCCCGGTGATCCCGTTTGCGGTGAATGTGGTGCAGTACCCGGTGCCCAGCGGCCGCCGCTGCTTCCAGCTGGGCCAGGCCATCCGCCGCGCCATCGAGAGCTTCGACCAGGACCTGAACGTGCAGATCTGGGGCACCGGGGGCATGAGCCACCAGCTGCAGGGGCCGCGCGCCGGCCTCATCAACCGCGAGTTCGACAACGCCTTTCTGGACCGGCTGATCGCCGACCCCGAGGGCCTGGCCGCCGTGCCCCACATCGACTATGTGCGCGAGGCCGGCAGCGAAGGCATCGAGCTGGTGATGTGGCTGATCGCGCGCGGCGCCATGAGCGACGTGGCCGGCGGACCCGGCGCCCGTCCGCCGCGCGTGGCGCACCGCTTCTACCATGTGCCCGCCAGCAACACGGCGGTGGGCCACCTGATCCTGGAGAACACCTGACATGACCGACAAGACCATCAAAGTGGCGCTGGCCGGTGCCGGCGCCTTCGGCATCAAGCACCTGGACGGCATCAAGAACATCGCGGGCGTGGAGGTGATCTCCCTCATCGGCCGCGAGCTGGACAAGACCCGTGAAGTGGCCGCGAAGTACGGCATCGGTCACGTCACCACCGAGCTGTCGGAGTCGCTGGCCATCCCCGAGCTCGATGCCGTCATCCTGTGCACGCCCACCCAGATGCACGCCGAACAGAGCGTGGCCTGCCTGAAGGCCGGCAAACATGTGCAGGTGGAGATTCCGCTGGCCGACAGCCTGGCCGGCGCGCAGGCGGTGGTGGACCTGCAGAAGCAGACCGGGCTGGTGGCCATGTGCGGCCACACCCGCCGCTTCAACCCCAGCCACCAGTACGTGCACCAGAAGATCCAGCGCGGCGAGTTCAACATCCAGCAGATGGATGTGCAGACCTATTTCTTCCGCCGCACCAACACCAACGCCCTGGGCCAGCCGCGCAGCTGGACCGACCACCTGCTGTGGCACCACGCCGCGCACACGGTGGACCTGTTCGCCTACCAGTGCAACAGCCCCATCGTGGCCGCGCACGCCATGCAGGGGCCGATCCATCCCGCGCTGGGCATCGCCATGGACATGAGCATCCAGCTCAAGGCCGCCAATGGTGCCCTCTGCACGCTGTCCCTGAGCTTCAACAACGACGGTCCGCTGGGCACCTTCTTCCGCTACATCGGCGACACCGCCACCTACATCGCCCGCTACGACGACCTGTTCACCGGCAAGGACGAAAAGATCGACGTCAGCCAGGTGGACGTGAGCATGAACGGCATCGAGCTGCAGGACCGCGAGTTCTTTGCCGCCATCCGCGAAGGCCGCGAACCCAACGCCAGCGTGGGCCGCGTCTTCGACTGCTACCGCGTGCTGCACCAGCTGGAGCAGCAGCTGGCGCAGCAGGGCTGAGGGCGGGCGCTGGTCAGGGGCGCCAGGCCGGCACGGCCCTCACGACGTGCAGAGGGCCCCGATCTGCGACAGGAAACTGGCGTTCACCGCCTTGACGATGGCGACAGGGCCGCTGGTCTGGTTGAAGAACTCCGGGCACTGCAGCTGGCCCAGGCACTGCGCTGCGGCCTCGGTGAGGTTGCCGTTGGCTTGAAGCTGCATCAGGCGGTTGATGACGTCGTTCAGGTAGTCGTCTGCGTACTGAGCCGCCCCGGTGGCATTGAGGCAGGCGGTGAACGCATCCTGCACCCAAAGGAATACGGTGTTGCGGGTGGGATTGCTCGGATGCTGCGTCGGGGGGGGATGCAGTCGTTGGAGTTGGGGTTGCAGGGCGATGAGCTGAACGGGTGGAATTCAGCCGACAAGGCACTGGGCGCCGCCACGGCTGCGATGAACGCGCCGATCAGTGTCGACATGGTCGTGACCGCGACGATCTTTTGTCTCAGCGACATCTGGTTCCAGTGGTTGCGCACGTTCTGGCTGAAGTTGATCAACCACGTCAGTGCCGCCGCTGCCGCCCCTCCCGCCGGTGCCGCTGGTGCCCCCGTGATGTGCACCAGGGTCTCGTTCCTCGTGTCCTGCGTTGACAGTTGATCGGTGTTGCCCTCGGTGCCTTCCGCGCCGCCGCCGAGCAATCCCGGCCCGTCCGGAGTTCCCTGGCGCCCTGTGCCGACGGCAAAGCAGGCCCGTGATTGAAAGGCGTCTTGCGATGGAGGTGGCGTGCTGGCAGGAGTTTTCGGTGCGGTATGGGTTAGCTTTGTGATCCAAGAATTCATGGCGGTGCTCGACAGGTTGAGGTGTAGTGGGTGAAAGGGGGAGGGGTGCCGGCGATCAGTGCACCTGCATCAAGGCGTCCAGCTGCTGTTGGGCCAGCGCCTGCAGCGGGGCGTATTGCGGGTCTGACCGGGCGGCGTCCACGCTGGCATGCAGGAGTTCGCGGGCCCGTTCACGCTGGCCGACGGCGGCCAGGCATTCGCCGGTGCGCAGCAGCGGGCCGGGGGTGGGCTGGTCGCCCTGGGCGAGCAGGCACAAGGTGAATGCGGCCAGTGCGGGTTCGAACTGCTCCATGCGCTGCAGGCACGAACCCAGCCGGTACGAGGCCGACGGGTCCTGGGGTTCCAGGGCCATCAGCTGCAGGGTCAGGGGCAGGGCCTGGTCCCATGCCTCGTCATCGAACAGGGCGTCGATGGCGCGGCGCAGCGCCGCGCTGTCTTCGATCCCGCCGCGCAGTTCCGGATCGGTCAGGAGGTGATTCATGGTTTGGAGAGATGTTGTGGGCGACGGGCACTGAGTGGTCTTCCTCAGCGGTCTCGTTCCCCGGATGAGCGGCGCTCGATAATCGGCCGTCCCCCTTGATCGTTCCGCTTGCCATGCCACCACGCACCCTCGGTCCCTTCCAGGTCTCGGCCATCGGCCTGGGCTGCATGAACATCTGCCACGCCTACGGCCCGCCGATTGCCGATGAGGAGGTCGAGCGACTGCTGCTCACCGCGCTCGACCTGGGCGTGACCCACTTCGACACCGCCGCGCTGTACGGTTTTGGTGCCAGCGAGCGGGCGGTGGGGCGCGTGCTCTCGGCCCACCGCAGCCGCTTCACCCTGGCCAGCAAGTGCGGCATGCAGGGTGTGGACCTCCAGGGCGATGGGCAGCTGGTGCGCGTGATCGATGGCCGCCCGGACACCCTTCGGGCGACCTGCGAGGCCGCGCTGCAGCGCCTGCGCACCGATGTGATCGACCTGTATTACCTGCACCGCTGGGACCGCCGGGTGCCCATCGAAGACAGCGTGGGCGCGCTGGCCGATCTGGTGCGGGCCGGCAAGATCCGGGCGATCGGCCTGAGCGAGGTCTCGGCCCCCACCTTGCGGCGGGCCCATGCGGTGCACCCGATTGCGGCCCTTCAGACCGAGTACTCGCTGTGGACCCGCAACCCGGAGATCGCGGTGCTGCAGGCCTGCCGCGAGCTGGGGGTGGCCTTCGTGGCCTTCAGCCCGCTGGGCCGGGGCTTTCTGGCCGGGCCGGTCGATCCGTCCACCTTCCATGACAAGGACATCCGCCGTTCCATGCCGCGCTTCCAGGGCGCGCACTGGACCGCCAACCAGGCCTTGCTGACCGGGTACCAGGCCCTGGCCCGTGAAGTGGGCTGCACGCCGGCCCAGCTGGCCATTGCATGGTTGCTGCACCAGGGGAACGACATCCTGCCGATTCCCGGTACCGCCCGCCTGGACCACCTGCGGGACAACCTGGGCGCCGCCTCGGTGCGGCTGGACGCTGGACAGCTGCAGCGGCTGGAGGCGCTGTTCGGCGGGAATGCGGTCAGCGGTGACCGGTATGGCGAACAGGCCCGGACCGAGGTGGATACCGAGTCCCTTTGAACAAAAAAAAAGCTGTGCAGTGCACAGCCTTGGGTCCGATCTGCGGGGGGCATGCCCCCGGGTGATCAGAGCGAGTCGATGAAGCTGCGCAGCTTGTCGCTGCGGCTGGGGTGCTTGAGCTTGCGCACCGCCTTGCTCTCGATCTGGCGGATGCGTTCGCGGGTCACGTCGAACTGCTTGCCCACTTCTTCCAGCGTGTGATCGGTGGACATCTCGATGCCGAAGCGCATGCGCAGCACCTTGGCCTCGCGCGGGGTGAGGCTGTCGAGGATCTCCTTGACCACCTCGCGCAGGCCGGCCTGCATGGCGGCTTCGATGGGGGCGGTGTTGGCCTGGTCCTCGATGAAGTCGCCCAGGTGCGAATCGTCGTCGTCGCCGATGGGGGTTTCCATCGAGATCGGCTCCTTGGCGATCTTCATGATCTTGCGGATCTTGTCCTCGGGCATCTCCATCTTCTCGGCCAGGATGGACGCATCGGGCTCGAAGCCGAACTCCTGCAGGTGCTGGCGGCTGATGCGGTTCATCTTGTTGATGGTCTCGATCATGTGCACCGGGATGCGGATGGTGCGCGCCTGGTCGGCGATCGAGCGGGTGATGGCCTGGCGGATCCACCAGGTGGCGTAGGTCGAGAACTTGTAGCCGCGGCGGTATTCGAACTTGTCCACCGCCTTCATCAGGCCGATGTTGCCTTCCTGGATCAGGTCCAGGAACTGCAGGCCGCGGTTGGTGTACTTCTTGGCGATCGAGATGACCAGGCGCAGGTTGGCCTCGATCATTTCCTTCTTGGCGTCGCGCGAGGTGGACTCGCCCTGGTTCATCCGCTTGTGGATGTCCTTGAGGTGGGCCAGCGGCACGACCACGCTGTTCTGGATCTCGATCAGGCCCTTCTGCAGCTCCTGCACCGGCGGGATGTTGCGCTCGAGCACCGTGCTCCAGGGCTTGCCGGCCGCGGCCTGCTTCTCCACCCACTGGAGGTTGAGCAGGTTGTCCGGGAACTCGGCAATGAACTTCTCCTGCGGCATGCCGCACTTGTCCACGATGATGCGGCGCAGTTCGCGTTCCTTCTTGCGCACTTCGTCGACCTGGGTGCGCAGCGTGCTGCACAGCTTCTCGATGGCCTTGGCGGTGAAGCGGATGGTCATCAGCTTCTCGGTCAGCGCCTGCTGGGTCTTGATGTAGCTGGCGCTGCCGTAGCCTTCCTTGTCGTAGATCTTGTGCAGCTTCTCGAACAGGGCGCGCATGGCGTCGAAGCGCTCCAGCGCCTCGCGCTTGAGTTCCTCGAGCTTGCGGGTCAGGGCCTTGGAGCCGCCCTTGCCGTCGTCGTCGTCGGCCTCGTCGTAGTCGTCGAAGTCTTCCTCGGCCACGTAGTCGTCGGCCTCGTCGGCGTCGGCAAAGCCGTCCACCACGGTGGAGATGACGACCTTGCCTTCGCGGATCTCCTCGGCCATGGTGAGGATCTCGGCGATGGTGGCCGGGCTCTCGCTGATGGCGGCCATCATGTCGTTGAGGCCGCCTTCGATGCGCTTGGCAATCTCGATCTCGCCCTCGCGGGTCAGCAGCTCCACCGTGCCCATCTCGCGCATGTACATGCGTACCGGGTCGGTGGTGCGGCCGAATTCGCTGTCCACGGTGGACAGGGCGGCTTCGGCTTCTTCTTCGGCTTCTTCCTCGGTGGCGGCGGTCGGGCCGGTGTTGTTCAGCAGCAGGGTTTCGGCGTCCGGCGTCTGTTCATAGACGGCCACGCCCATGTCGTTGAGCAGCGAGACCACCACCTCCAGGGTCTCGGCCTCGACCAGCTTGTCGGGCAGGTGGTCGTTGATCTCGCCGTGGGTCAGGTAGCCGCGGGTCTTGCCCAGCTTGATCAGGGTCTTGAGGCGTTCGCGGCGGCTGCGGGCTTCCTCTTCGGACAGGACGGTCTCGTCCAGGCCGAATTCCTTCATCAGCGCGCGCTCCTTGGCCTTGCTGATCTTCATGCGCAGCGGCTTGGCCTTCTCGGTGGGCTGCGCCTCGCCGCTGGCTTCCTCGACCACCTCTTCGGTCAGATCGTCCTCGATGTCGCTCAGGTCGGCATCGTCCAGATCGCTCTCTTCCTTGGCCGCCGCCTTGGGCTTGCGACCGCGCTTGGCGGCCGGCTTGTCGGCGGCTGGTGCTGCGGCCTTGGCCGGGCGGCCGGGCTTCTTCTTGGCAGCGGGTGCTGCCGCTGCTTCCAGCAGGGTGTCGTCCACGACCTCGGCCTTGGCCTTGGCGGCCTTGGTGGTCTTGGCAGGAGCGGCCTTGGCCGCAGCCTTGGCAGGAGGTTTCGTCGTCACAGCAGATGCTTTCTTCGGCGCTGGCGCCGGGGCTGCCGCAGCAGCGGCCTTGCGGGCAGGTTTGGGGCTGGCGACAACGGGCGCACTCGACTTCTTCGCGGGCATGGACACCTCAAAAAAACGTCAACAGGAACCGGCAGACACGGACCTCAAACGCCGGCGGGGCCGCGGGAGCGGACTCGTCAGGAATGGGCTGGGAACACGACCCGTCCACGGACCCGGCATGAGCCGGCGGGGGCGGGCCTGCAAGCTGGTGGGGCGAACATTTGGTGTGCAGTCCTTGCGGGGAGTGCCGGGGCCCGTGGGGCGCCCGGTTGGCCAGGAGGGTCTTCCATGCAGCCCCGTTCAGGGGGCCAGGCCGTTGCCGGAGGTGCTGCTGTCGCGCTTGCGGTGCAAGCTGTGGATTATACCGGCGCACCGGCCACCAGGGCCTGCAGCTGTGCATTCACGCGACGGTATTCCTCCAGCGCGGCGGTGTCGCCGGCAGCCACCCGGTCGGCCAGGGTGCGGGCCTCGGCTTCCAGGAAGTCGCGGCGCAGCAGCTGCATCACCCCGGCCAGCTCGGCCAGTTCGGCCTGGGCGTCGTTGCCGGCGGTGGCCTGTTCCACCTGGGCACACACATAGGCCTCGTGCTCGTGGCCGCGCAGGGCCTCGCGCAGGGCGGCCCAGGGCTGCGGCCCGTGCTCGTGCAGCTGGCCTTCCAGCCAGGCGAACACCGGGCCGTGCGGCGCGTCCAGCAGGCCCAGGCGGTGGTGGTCGTCGGCCGACAGCGTGTCCCAGGCATGGGCATTGGCCAGCAGCAGGCCCACGGCCCGGTCGGCCCGGCTGGCAATGCCGCGCCGCTGGCCGGGCAGGCGCCGGGCGGCCGGGCGGGGGGCGCTGCCGTAACCCTGGCTGCTGGGCCGGTGGGCCGGGGCTTCGCTGCGGCTGCCGTCGCGCGCCGGTGCCCGGGAACGGGGCGCATCGGTGCGGGGCGCGCCGCGCACCGGGGCCTGCCACAGCTGCAGGAGGTCCTGGCTGTCCAGCGCCACCGCGTCGGCGATCTCGCCGATCAGCTGGCGTTTCAGCGCACCATCGGGCAGGGCGGTCCACAGCGGCCGGGCCTGGCTGGCCAGGCGGGCGCGGCCTTCGGCGGTGGCCAGATCGCAGTCGGCCGAGGCCGACTCCAGCAGAAAGCGCGACAGCGGCACCGCGTCCTTGACCCGGGCGGCAAAGGCCTCGGTGCCGTGCTCGCGGATGAAGCTGTCCGGGTCGTGCTCGGTGGGCAGGAACAGGAACTTCACGCTGCGCAGGTCGGTGGCCAGGGGCAGGGCGGCGTCGAGCGCCTTGCGGGCGGCGCGGCGGCCGGCGGCATCGCCGTCGAAGCTGAAGACCACCGCGTCGGTGAAGCGGAACAGCTTCTGCACATGGTCGGCGGTGCAGGCCGTGCCCAGGGTGGCCACGGCGTTGGCAAACCCCAGCTGGGCCAGGGCCACCACGTCCATGTAGCCCTCGGTGACCAAGGCGTAGCCGGCATTGCGGATGGCGGTGCGGGCTTCGAACAGGCCATAGAGCTCGCGCCCCTTGCTGAACACCGGGGTCTCTGGCGAGTTGAGGTACTTGGGTTCGCCCTTGTCGAGCACGCGTCCGCCGAAACCGATGCACTCCCCTTTGACATTGCGGATGGGGAACATGATGCGGTCGCGGAAGCGGTCGTAGCGCCTGGCCTGGCCGCTGGCGTCCTTCTCGTCGGCGTGTTCGATGACCAGGCCCGACTCCACCAGCAGCGGCTCCTGGTAGTCCGGGAACACGCTGGCCAGGTGCCGCCAGCCCTCGGGGGCATAGCCCAGGCCGAAGGTCTTGGCGATCTGGCCCGAGAGGCCCCGGCCCTTGAGGTAGTCGATGGCGCGCTGGGCGCCACGCAGGTCCTTCTGGTAGGCCTGGGCGGCCTTCTCCAGCACACTGGTCAGGGTGGCCTGCTTCTGGCGCTCCTGGGCGGCACGTTCACGGTCCTGGGGCGAGGCTTCGTCCTGCGGCACCTGCAGGCCCACCTGCTGGGCCAGGTCCTTCACCGCCTCGATGAAGCTCATGCCGGCGTGCTCCATCAGGAAGCCGATGGCATTGCCGTTGGCCCCGCAGCCGAAGCAGTGGTAGAACTGTTTGGAGGGGCTGACGCTGAACGACGGCGATTTTTCGCCGTGGAACGGGCACAGTCCCATCAGGTTGGCGCCACCCTTCTTCAGCTGGACGTACCGCCCCACCACGTCGACCACATCGACCCGGTTCAGCAGCTCCTGGATGAAAGTTTGAGGAATGGCCACCGGGGTATTCTCGCGCAAGCCCCTGCGGGCCGACCTGCCGTTCCAACGATATCCGGAGACCCGACCGTGACCCAGCCGACCGCCGCCCCCAGCATCTTCGACCAGGACCTGCCGCGCAACGAGGCCAACTTCGCGCCGCTCTCGCCCCTGAGCTTCATCGAGCGGACGGCGGAGGTCTACCCGGACCGGCTGGCCATCGTGCACGGTTCGCTGCGCCAGACCTGGGGTCAGACCTATGCCCGCTGCCGCCAGCTGGCCAGCGCCCTGCAGCGGGCCGGCGTGGGCAAGAACGACACCGTGGCCGTCATGCTGCCCAACACCCCGCCCATGGTGGAGGCGCATTTCGGCGTGCCCATGGCCGGCGCGGTGCTCAACGCCCTGAACACCCGGCTCGACCCCGAGACCATCGCCTTCATGCTCGACCACGGCGAGGCCAAGGTGGTCATCGTCGACCCCGAGTTCAGCGGCACCATGGCCCGTGCGCTGGCCCTGCGCCAGTCGACCCGGCCGCTGCTCATCATCGACGTGCAGGACGAGCTCTTCAGCGGCGGCCACGGCCCCATCGGCAGCACCACGTACGAGGCCTTCCTGGCCGGCGGCGATGCCGGCTTCGTGTGGCAGCTGCCCGGTGACGAGTGGGATGCCATCTGCCTGAACTACACCAGCGGCACCACAGGCAACCCCAAGGGCGTGGTCTACCACCACCGGGGCGCGGCCATCAACGCCATCTCCAACGTGCTGGAGTGGGACATGCCCAAGCATTCGGTCTACCTCTGGACCCTGCCCATGTTCCATTGCAACGGCTGGTGCTTTCCGTGGACGGTGGCGGCCCGGGCCGGCGTGAACGTCTGCCTGCGCCGGGTCGAGGCCCAGGCCATCTTCGATGCCATGCGCCAGCACGGCGTCACCCACTACTGCGGCGCGCCCATCGTGCACGGCCTGCTGGTCAACGCACCGGCCGCCCTGAAGGCCGGTGTGCCGGCCGGCGTGAAGGCCATGGTGGCGGGTGCCGCGCCGCCGGCCTCCATGATCGAAGGCATGGAGCAGATGGGCTTCGACCTGACCCATGTGTACGGCCTGACCGAGGTGTATGGCCCGGCCACGGTGTGCGCCAAGCACGAGGCATGGGACACGCTGGACATCGGCGAACGCGCCCGCCTCAATGCCCGCCAGGGCGTGCGTTACCACCTGCAGCGCGACGTGCGTGTGCTCGACCCGCAGACGATGCAGCCGGTGCCCCAGGACGGCGAGACCATGGGCGAGATCATGTTCAAGGGCAACATCGCCATGAAGGGTTACCTGAAGAACCCCAAGGCCACGGCGGAAGCCTTTGCCGGCGGCTGGTTCCACAGCGGTGACCTGGCGGTGCAGTACGGCGACGGCTATTTCAAGATCAAGGACCGCAGCAAGGACATCATCATCAGCGGCGGCGAGAACATCTCGTCCATCGAGGTCGAGGACGTGCTCTACCGCCACCCGGACGTGCTGGCCGCTGCCGTGGTGGCCCGCCCCGACCCCAAGTGGGGCGAGACCCCGTGCGCCTTCGTGGAGCTCAAGGCCGGCGCCACCACCCGCCCCGAGGACATCGTGGCCCACTGCAAGCAGCACCTGGCCGGCTTCAAGGTGCCGCGCGCCGTGGTGTTCGGCGAGCTGCCCAAGACCAGCACCGGCAAGATCCAGAAGTTCGAGCTGCGCAAGCAGGCCGGGTCGGCCGCCGCCATCGACGTCTGATCAGTCGCCCCGGACCTCGCCCTCGCGGCGCGGGTCGGCACCGCCCAGCCAGCGGCCCTCGCGCTGCACCAGCGCCTGCGTGCCGCTGGTGAGCTCGGTCTGCTGCACCGTGTGGCCCCGCTGGCGCAGCGTGTCCAGCGTGGTGGCGGAAAAGCGGTCCGGCTCCAGCAGCAGCGGCCCGCCCAGCGTGCCGAAGTTGGGCAGGTCGGCCGCGGCCTGCGGGTGCAGGCCCCACTGCAGCACCCCGTGCAGCATCTTGGCGGTGTAGGCAATGATGAAGGGGCCGCCCGCGCTGCCGGTGGTCATCAGCGGTTCGGCCGTGCGGGCATCGAACACCAGCGTGGGCGACATCGACGAGCGCGGCCGCTTGCCCGGCTCGACCCGGTTGGCCACCGGCAGGCCCTGCGCGTCGCGCGGGCTGAAGCTGAAATCGGTCAGCTGGTTGTTGAGCAGGAAGCCGCCCGGCCGCGACGGGTCGGTGGTCACCATGCGCCGGCTGCCGAAGGCGGCCTCCACCGTGGTGGTCATGGCCACCATGCGGCCCCGGGCGTCCACCACGCTCACATGGCTGGTGCCCCGTTCGGGCTGATCGGGCATGGGCGCCCAGCTCAGCGTGGTCCGGCCCGGCCGGCCCGGACCCACCCGGGGCGCCCGCTGCGGGCCGATGAGCCGGGCGCGCTGGTCCAGGTAGTCGGCATCGAGCAGGCTGCCCCAGCGGCCGGCCGGGGCGGGCACGAAGTCGGGGTCGGCCACGTACTGGGCCCGGTCGGCCATGGCCAGCCGCGAGGCCTCGTTGAAGAAGTGCAGCCACTCGGCACCGGGCAGCCCGTCCTGCAGCGGCCAGACGGCGGCCGGCGTGCGGGCCAGCAGGCCCAGGGTCTGGCCCACGGCCAGTCCGCCCGAGCTCGGTGGCGGAAAGCCGCAGACGCGCAGCTCGCGTCCGCCGGCCGCATGCCGGTGGCACAGCGGGGCACGCCGCAGCGGCCGGTAGTCGCGCAGGTCGGTCAGGGTCAACGCGCCGGGCAGGGGCGCGCGCTGCACCGCCGCCACGATGGCGCGGGCCACCGGCCCGTCCTGCAGGGCACGCGGCCCCAGCAGGGCGATCTGCCGCAGCACCTCGGCGTATTCGGGGTTGCGCAGCCGGTGGCCCACCGGGTGGGGCGATCCGTCGGGCCGGTAGAAGTAGGCCCGGGCGACCGGGTCCTGGCGCAGCGCCGGGTCGGCCGACAGCAGGGTGTGCAGCCGCGGGCCCACCTCGAAGCCTTCCCGGGCCAGCCGGATGGCGGGCTCGAACAGCTGCACCCAGGGCAGGCGGCCGTGGTCGCGGTGGGCCAGGGCCAGCACGGCCACCGCGCCCGGCACGCCCACGGCACGTCCGCTGGTCACGGCCTGCGGGTAGGGCAGGGGCCGGCCGGCCTCGTCCAGGAACAGCTGTTCGGAGGCGGCGGCCGGCGCGGTCTCGCGGCCGTCGTAGGCCACCACGCGGCGGCCGTCGAAATGCAGCAGGAAGGCGCCGCCGCCGATGCCGCTGGACTGGGGTTCCACCAGCCCCAGCACCAGCTGCACCGCGATGGCAGCGTCAATCGCGCTGCCGCCTGCGCGCAGGGCGTCCAGCCCGGCCTGCGCCGCCAGGGGGTGGGCAGCGGCCACGGCCTGGCGGGCATGGCTGGAGCCGGTGCGGGCCGTGAAGCCGGAGGCCGCTTCGGGCATGACCGGTGCGGCAGCCGACGGGGCGCTGGCGGCCGGGGCCACCGGCGCAGACGGCGATGTAGAGGGTGAAGCCGGGCGCACCGGCGGGCTGGCCACCCCGCCGGCGCAGGCCGCCAGCAGGGCGGTCGCCAGCAGGGCCACCGCGGCAGCCCGGCGCTGACCAGGCGCAGGCGAAGGCAAGGGGGTTGATCGGGCCGTCATCGCCCGAGTCTGCATGGGGCGGGCCGCCGCATCAACCGGCGGCCGCAACACCCGAGCTCAGCGCGGGGCCAGGCGGATGGCCCCATCGAGGCGGATCACCTCGCCATTGAGCATGTCGTTCTCGATGATGTGTTTGGCCAGCTTGGCGTAGTCGGCCGGGGTGCCCAGGCGGCTGGGGAAGGGCACGCTGGCGGCCAGGGCGTCCTGCACTTCCTGCGGCATGCCGAACAGCATGGGGGTGCCGAAGATGCCCGGGGCGATGGTCATGTTGCGGATGCCGTTGCGGGCCAGATCGCGGGCGATCGGCAGGGTCATGCCGACCACGCCGCCCTTGGACGCGGCGTAAGCGGCCTGGCCGATCTGGCCGTCGTAGGCGGCCACGCTGGCGGTGCTGATCATCACGCCACGCTCGCCGGTGGGCTCGGGATCGTTCCTGCACATCGCATCGGCGGCCAGGCGGATCATGTTGAAGCTGCCCACCAGGTTGACCATGATGGTCTTGGTGTAGACGGCCAGCGAATGGGCGCCGTTCTTGCCCACGGTCTTTTCGGCGGGTGCGATGCCGGCGCAGTTGATGAGGCCCATGAGCTTGCCCATGGAGGTGGCCTTGGCCACCACGGCCTGGCCGTCGGCTTCCTGGCTCACGTCGCACTTGACGAAGGCGCCGCCGATCTCGCGGGCCACGGCTTCGCCCTTCTCGACCTGCATGTCGGCAATCACGACCTTGCCGCCGGCCGCGGCCAGCATGCGGGCCGTGCCTTCGCCCAGACCCGACGCGCCGCCGGTGACGATGAAAACCTTGCCTTGAATCTCCATGGGGTGCTCCTCGGGTGGATGCCGCGCGACGGGCGCGGATTGACGTTGACGTAAACGTCAATTATGGCCTACAAAAAACCCGCCAGCGGCGGGTTTCGTGGGGGTCAATCCGGCGTACTCACTTGAAGCCGACGCGGTCCAGCATCTGCTGCACCTTGGTCATGTTCTTGGCCACGGCCGCCAGCGGCACGTTCTCGGCCTTGAAGTTCTCGCCGCCCATGGCCTTGAGCGCCGAGTTGTCGACCTTCACGCCCTTGGCGGCGGCGAACTCGTTGTTGCCGTCGGCAAAGTACTGCTGGGCGAACGGGCTGGCCAGGTACTCCATGAACTGCACGGCAGCGTCGCGGTTCTTGGCGTGCCTGGCCACGGCCGCACCGGCGATGTTGACGTGGGTGCCGGTGGTGCCCTGGTTGGGGAACACCACCCGCACCCGCTCGACCACGGCGCGGTCTTCGGGTTTGTTCGACTTCACCAGGCGGGCCATGTAGTAGGTGTTGGTCAGCGCCACGCCGCACTCGCCGGAGGCCACGGCCTTGATCTGGTCGGTGTCGCCGCCCTTGGGTGCGCGGGCCATGTTGTCCACCAGGCCCTTGAGCCAGGCCTCGCCCTTCTGGTCACCCAGGCGTTCCACCACGGTGGAGAACAGCGAGAGGTTGTAGGGGTGCGAGCCGGAGCGGGTGCAGAGCATGCCCTTGAGCTTGGGGTCGGCCAGCTGCTCGTAGGTGGCCACGTCGGCCGCCTTCACCCGGATCGGGTCGTAGACGATGACGCGGGCGCGGGTGGAGAAGCCGGTCCAGGTCACGCCGTCGGCGGTGGGCGCGGCGCGCAGATTGGCCGGAATGGCGGCGTCGAGCTTGGCCGACTTGATGGGCTGGAACAGGCCCTGGGCATCGGCGGCGGCCATGCGGGCGGCGTCCACCAGCAGCACCACGTCGGCCGGCGAGGCGGCGCCCTCGGCACGCAGGCGCGCCACAATCCCGGCGTCGTCGGCGTCGACCCGGTTGATCTTGATGCCCGTGGTCTTGGTGAAGGTGTCGTACATCACCTCGTCGGTCTGGTAGTGGCGGGCCGAGTAGATGTTGAGCACCTTGTCCTGCGCCAGGGCGGGCAGGGCGGCGCTGGCGGCCAGGGTCAGGGCGATGGCAGAAAGGCGGAGTTTCATGGGTGCAGGGCGCTGGGTTGGAACAGGGTGGGGAGTGACGGGTGCTGCACTGCGGCAGAATGGTGGTCATGCTAACACAAACGCGAATTGTTCTTAATAACTTTATGGGCATCAGGGCTTCATGGCTGGCCGTCGTGCTGGCGGCGCTGCTGGCCGGCTGTTCGAGCGTGGCGGTCCGGCCGGACGTGACCGTGCCGCCGGTGGTGGGTCAGCCCGCCGATGCACCTCCCGGGGTCGATCCCGTCGTGCAGCCACCCGTGGTGGCCCAGCGTCCCCCCCGCCTGGGCCTGGCCCTGGGCGGCGGTGCGGCCCGGGGCTTCGCCCACGTGGGGGTGATCCAGGTGCTGGAACAGAACGGCATCCGGCCCGACCTGGTGGTGGGCACGTCGGCCGGCAGCCTGGTGGCCGCCCTGTACGCCAGCGGCATGAACGCCACCGAGCTGGAGCGCGCGGCCCTGGCCATGGAAGAGGCCACCCTGACCGACTGGACCCTGCCGTTCCTGGGGCGGGGCATGCTGCGGGGCGAGGCCCTGAGCCGCTATGTGCGCAAGGCGGTCAACGGCAAGCTGATCGAGCAGATGCAGATCCCGCTGGGCGTGCTGGCCACCGACCTGTCCAACGGCCAGGGCATCGTCTTCCGGCGCGGCGACACCGCGCAGGCGGTGCGGGCGTCCAGCGCGGTGCCGGGGGTGTTCTCGCCGGTGCCGATTGCCGGCCGGGAGTATGTGGATGGCGGCCTGGTGGCGCCGGTGCCGGTGCGCCAGGCCCGGGACATGGGCGCCGAGGTGGTGCTGGCCATCGACATCTCCAGTGCGCCCGACGGCAACCGGGCCGACGGCAGCCTGGAGGTGCTGCTGCAGACCTTCGCCATCATGGGCCAGAGCATCAACCGCCACGAGCTGGCCGACGCCGACGTGGTGGTGCGGCCGGCCCTCAAGGGCGTGGGCAGCGCCGACTTTGCCGCCCGCAAGCGCTCCATCGAGGCCGGTCGCGCCGCCATGAAGGCCGCCCTGCCGCAGCTGCAGGCCCAGCTGGCCCGGCTGCGGCCCCGCTGACACGGCTGCGGGGCATAAAAAAAGCCCTCACCGTGGGGTGAGGGCTTTGAAGGGGTCCCGTGAAACCGTTTCCATCAGCGACCCGAGGAGACAACCAGAAACTGGGGTTGATGAAGCACGATTCAAGTATCAACGGGCCGGGACCGGGGCAGTCCCCCGATCAGCGGCCCGTTTGCCCGGCTGATCTGCGGGTCGATCAGCGCTTGCGGGCGGCGGTCTTGCTGGCGTTGACGGCGGTGGCGGTCACGGTGTTGAAGTTGGCCTCGGCCATTTCGGTGGCCTGCTTGACGGCCTTCTGCACCGATTCCATGGCGTTGTTGGCGGCGGACACGGCGCTCTTCATCACGGCCACGGCGGTCTCGGAACCGGCGGGGGCGTTCTTGGCGGCGTTGTCGACAACAGCCAGGATCTTCTTCTGGGTGTCGGCGGCGGTGGCTTCAGCGGCCTTGGAGAACTCGGCGCCGGTACCGGCGGCGATGTCGTACAGGTGACGGCTGTAGGCCACGGTCTTCTCGGCCAGGGGCTGCATCAGGCTGGCTTGCAGCGACAGCAGTTCCTGGGCGTCCTTCACGCTCAGCAGGGCCTGGGCGTTGGAAGCGGATTCGGTCAGTGCGGCCTTGGTGGCCTGCACGTTCAGTTCCACCAGCTTTTCCACGCCTTCGAAGGCTTTGTGGGTGAGACCGAAGAGGGTCTCGAGGTGGGCTTTCTGGGCGGCAACGATTTGTTCGGCGGTCAGCATGTTCAGGCTCCTGAGGTGGGTGGGTGACAAGGGTCTGTTGAAGGCTGCCGGTCGGGCCGTGTGGGCCGTTTCCGCTTTGCTGCGCTGCAACATGAATCGAATGATAGGGGCTGCTCCCAGGGTCTGCAAGCACTTTTTGCTGCATTGCACCATTTTTGAGGGGTTTGCCTAATTCCGAGCCCGGGCGCACGTTGGCAGGGGCACCCGACAATCCTGGCGTGCACGCCTTCTACGCCGACCATTTCGTCCTGCCGCTGCCCCCCGGGCACCGTTTCCCCATGGCCAAGTACGCCCGGCTGCGCGAGCGGCTGGCGCAGGAGCTGCCCGGCATCGAGCTGCACGAAGCCCTGCCCGCCACCGATGGCGAACTGGCCCTGGTGCACACCCCGGCCTACATCGACGCCATTGCCCACGGCACGCTGGCACCGGCCCTGCAGCGCGAGATCGGATTTCCCTGGAGCCCGGCCATGGCCGAGCGGGCGCGGCGCTCGGTCGGCGCCACCCTGCAGGCCGCGCGGCAGGTGATGGCCCAGGGCGGCGTGGCGGCCAACCTGGCCGGGGGCACCCACCACGCCTATGCCGACAAGGGGGGCGGCTTCTGCGTCTTCAACGACTTTGCCGTGGCCGCGCGCCTCATGCAGGCCGAGCACGCGCGTCAGCGGGGCAGGGCGCCCCTGCGGGTGGCGATCATTGACCTGGACGTGCACCAGGGCAACGGAACGGCCCGCATCTTTGCGGACGATCCGTCGGTGTTCACGCTGTCGCTGCACGGCGCCCGCAATTTCCCGTTCCGCAAGGAGCCGAGCGATCTGGACGTGGAACTGCCCGATGGCTGTGCCGATGCCGAGTACCTGGACGCGGTCGACCGTGCGCTGGACGAACTGGCCCACCGCTTCGAGCCCGGTCTGGTGCTCTACCTGGCCGGTGCCGACCCGCACGAGGGCGACCGGCTGGGCCGGCTCAAGGTGTCGTTCGATGGCCTGGAGGCGCGCGACCGCCGCGTCATGGACTGGGCCTGGCAGCGCCGCCTGCCGGTGGTGATGGCCATGGGCGGAGGCTACGGGCACGACCTGGAGGTCACGGTGCAGGTGCAGGTCAACAGCTACCGCGTGGCGCATGAATACCACCTGCGCCATCTGCGCCGGGCCGCGCCCGCGGCGACAGTGGCCTGATGCCGGCGCTGGCACAATCGCGCCCCATGTCGTCCAGCCCGTCACCCCGTCCACAGGCCCTGCCGCGAAGCCACTACCGGGCCTTCCGCGCCATCGGCACCCGCTGGGCCGACAACGATGTGTACGGCCACGTGAACAACGTCGTGTACTACAGCTGGTTCGACACGGCCGTGAATGCGCACCTGATCGAGGCCGGCGCGCTGGACATCCACCACGGCGAGGTGATCGGCCTGGTGATCGAGACCCAGTGCAACTACTTTGCCCCGCTGGCCTTCCCGCAGACCGTGTGGGCCGGGCTGCGGGTGGCCCACCTGGGCACCTCCAGCGTTCGCTACGAGGTGGGCCTGTTTGCCGACGGCGAGGACCTGTGTGCCGCCTGCGGCCATTTCGTGCATGTGTATGTGGACCGCCAGACGCGCCGCCCGGTGCCGCTGCCGGACCGACTCAAAACCACCCTGGAGACCCTGCGATGACTTTTGTGTCCACCGCCCTCATCGACGCCGCCAGCGTCGATGCGGCCATCACCAGCCGCATGTCGGCCCGCGCCTTCCTGCCCCAGGCCGTGCCGCGCGCCACCATCGAGCACATCCTGCAGGTGGCCAGCCGGGCGCCGTCGGGCACCAACACCCAGCCCTGGAAGGTGTACGTGCTGCAGGGCGCCAGCCGCGACAGCCTGGTGGACAAGGTGTGTGCCGCCCACGACGCGCTGCGCGCCGACCCCTCGCTGGCCGAGCAGTACCGCGAGGAATACGACTACTACCCCGAGAAATGGGTCAGCCCCTACATCGACCGCCGCCGCGAGAACGGCTGGGGCCTGTACGGCCTGCTGGGCATCGGCAAGGGCGACAAGGACAAGATGCACCAGCAGCACCAGCGCAACTTCCGCTTCTTCGATGCGCCGGTGGGCCTGATGTTCACGCTGGACAAGGTGATGGGCCGCGGCTCGCTGGTGGACTACGGCATGTTCCTGCAGAACATCATGGTGGCCGCCCGTGGCCAGGGCCTGCACACCTGCCCGCAGGCCGCCTGGAACGGGTTTGCCAGGATCATCCTGCCCCACATCGGCGCCGCCGACAACGAGATGCTGGTCTGCGGCATGGCCCTGGGCTTTGCCGACCCGGCCGATCCGGTCAACGGCTTCCACACGCCCCGCGAGACGGTGGCCTCCTTCACCACCTGGCTCTGAGCCGCACCCTGATTTTTTTTCCGGAGTTCCTGATGACCATGATCACCACCCCCAGCGGCCTGCAGTACGAAGACACGGTTGTCGGCCAGGGCGAAGAAGCCCGCGCCGGCCGCCCGGTGCAGGTGCACTACACCGGCTGGCTCTACAACGACGGCCAGCAGGGCCGCAAGTTCGACTCCAGCAAGGACCGGGGTCAGCCCTTCGAATTCCCGCTCGGCGCCGGCCACGTCATCAAGGGCTGGGACGAAGGCGTGCAGGGCATGAAGGTGGGCGGCACCCGCCGCCTGGTGATCCCGGCCTCGCTGGGCTACGGTGCACGCGGTGCCGGCGGCGTGATCCCGCCGAATGCCACGCTGCTGTTCGAGGTGGACCTGCTGGCCGTCTGAGCCGGATCAGCAGGACACGGAGGAGTCCGATGATGAACAAGAAACTGCTGCCAGCCGTGCTGGCGGGCTGGCTGTTGCCGGCCGTGGCCTTCGCGGCCGATCTGGACGGCAGCCAGCTGTCGGTGCTGTGGGGTGTGCCCTTTGCCGGCGTGCTGCTGTCGATTGCGCTCATGCCGCTGCTGGTGCCCTCGTTCTGGCACCACCACTTCGGCAAGGTGGCCGCGGCCTGGGGCCTGGCCTTCCTGGTGCCGTTTGCGCTGACCTTCGGCTTCCCGGCCGCTGGTGCGGCGGTGGTGCACGCCGCGCTGGCCGAGTACATCCCCTTCATCATCCTGCTGACCGCGCTCTTCACCGTGGCCGGCGGCATCTTCGTGCGGGGCAACCTGCACGGCAGCCCGGGGCTCAACACCGGCCTGCTGGCCACCGGTGCGGTGCTGGCCAGCTTCATGGGCACCACCGGTGCCTCCATGCTGCTCATCCGCCCGCTGATCCGCGCCAACGACAACCGCAAGCACCAGGTGCACGTGGTGGTGTTCTTCATCTTCATCGTGTCCAACGCCGGCGGTGCGCTCACCCCGCTGGGCGATCCGCCGCTGTTCCTGGGCTTCCTCAAGGGCGTGGACTTCTTCTGGACCGTGACCCACCTGTGGGGCCAGACCCTGTTCATGGTGGGCAGCCTGCTGGCGCTGTTCTATGTGATCGACTGGTACCACTACCACAAGCGCGAAGAGATCCGCCCGGTCGACCCCACCCCCGACACCACCCGCCTGGGCTTCGAGGGCGGCGTGAACTTCGCGCTGCTCGGCGGCGTGGTCGCCCTGGTGCTGCTGAGTGGCCTGTGGAAGTCGCCGGTGGCCTTCAACATCGCCGGCACCGAGGTGGGGCTGCCGGGCATCGTGCGCGATGTGGGCCTGATCCTCATCACCCTGATCTCCTTGAGCATCACGCCCAAGAGCGCCCACGACGGCAACCAGTTCGGCTGGGGCCCCATGCTGGAAGTGGCCAAGCTGTTTGCCGCCATCTTCCTGACCATCATCCCGGTGATCGCCATGCTGCGGGCGGGTGTCGACGGCCCGTTCGGCGCCATCGTGCGCGCCGTGACCCGGGCCGACGGCACGCCCGACCCGGCCATGTACTTCTGGGCCACCGGCGCGCTCAGCTCCTTCCTGGACAACGCGCCCACCTACCTGGTGTTCTTCAACACCGCCGGTGGCGACCCGGCCGTGCTCATGACCACGCTGGCCACCACGCTGGTGGCGGTGTCGGCCGGTGCCGTGTTCATGGGCGCCAACACCTACATCGGCAACGCGCCGAACCTGATGGTCAAGGCCATCGCTGAAGACCGGGGCGTGAAGATGCCCAGCTTCTTCGGCTACATGCTCTGGTCGTGCGGCATCCTGCTGCCGCTGTTCGGCCTCATGACCTGGATCTGGTTCGTCTGAGCCATTCCCCGCTTTCACCCACCACATTCAAGGAGACCCACCCATGAGCCAGAAACCGGCCATCTTCATCGCCCGCAAGGTGTTCCCCGAGGTGGTGGCCCACCTCGGCCAGCACTTCGAGGTGGAGATGAACGAGTCCGACGAGGTGCTGCCGCCGGCCGAACTGATCGCCCGCCTGCAGGGCAAGCAGGGCGCCCTCACCACCGGCAGCGAGCGGGTGGATGCGGCCCTGCTGGCGGCCTGCCCCCAGCTGAAGATCGCGGCCAACATTGCCGTGGGCTTCAACAATTTCGACGTGCCGGCCATGAGCGCGGCCGGCGTGCTGGCCACCAACACGCCCGACGTGCTGACCGAGACCACCGCCGACTTCGGCTTCGCCCTGGTCATGGCCACCGCCCGCCGCGTGACCGAGAGCGAGCATTTCCTGCGCGCCGGTCTGTGGAACAAGTGGAGCCTGGACATGTTTGCCGGCGCCGAGGTGCACGGCAGCACGCTGGGCATCCTGGGCATGGGCCGCATCGGCCAGGCCATTGCCCGCCGTGGCGCGCATGGCTTCGGCATGAAGGTGATCTACCACAACCGCTCGCGCCTGGACGCTGCACTCGAAGCCGAATGCAAGGCCAGCTATGTGGACAAGGCCACCCTGCTGGCGCAGGCCGACCACCTGATCCTGGTGCTGCCGTACAGCGCGTCGTCGCACCACGCCATCGGTGCGGCCGAGATCGCGCAGATGAAGCCCACGGCCACCCTGATCAACATCGCGCGCGGCGGCATCGTGGACGACGCGGCCCTGGCCGTGGCCCTGCGCGAGCGCCGCATCGCCGCAGCCGGCCTGGACGTGTTCGAGGGCGAGCCCAAGGTCCACCCGGACCTGCTCACCGTGCCCAACGTGGTGCTCACGCCCCACATCGCCAGCGCCACCATCGCCACCCGCAAGGCCATGGCCATGCTGGCGGCCGACAACGTGATCGGCTACCTCACCCGGGGTGAGCCGAAGACGCCGCTGAACGCCGAGATCATCGGCAACGGCGCCCGGGGCTGACGCATGGACGGCGTGCTGCTGGCCGTGGCCGGGCTGCTGCTGGTCGGGCTGGTGGCCACGGTGCTGCTGGTCTGGCGCTCGCAGGCCGCGCTGGCCGAACTGACCCGGCAGTCGGCGCAGCTGCAGGCGCGCGTGGCCGAGCTGGAGCCGTCGCGCCAGCAGGGCGAACGCGAGCTGCGGCGTGAACTGGCCGATGCCTCGCGCGAACAGCGGCAGGAACTCACCCATGCACTGGGCAGCTTCCAGGAGGCGCTGCTGCGCCAGGGGGCCGAGGCCACGCGCACCCAGAACGCGCAGATCGACGCTTTCTCGCAGCAGCTGGTGCAGTTGCGCGGCACGCTGGGCGACACCCTGGTCAAGCAGCTGCAGGACCTGTCGGAAGCCAACGCCCGCCGCCTGGCCGAGGTGCGCGCCACGCTGGAAACCCAGCTGGCCCAGCTGCAGCAGGGCAATGCCGCCAAGCTCGACGAGATGCGGGCCACGGTGGACGAAAAGCTCCAGAGCACGCTGCAGGCCCGCCTGGGCGAGAGCTTCAAGCAGGTGGCCGACCGGCTGGAGCAGGTGCACAAGGGCCTGGGCGAGATGCAGACCCTGGCGCAGGGCGTGGGCGACCTCAAGCACCTGCTGAGCAACGTCAAGACGCGCGGCATGTTCGGCGAGGCCCAGCTGGCGGCCTTGCTGGAACAGGTGTTTGCCCCCGATCAGTACGCCACCCAGGTGGCCACCCGCCCGGGCAGCCGCAACGTGGTGGACTTCGCCATCCGCCTGCCGGGCCGGGGCGACGACGGCGCGCCCTGCTGGCTGCCCATCGACGCCAAGTTCCCCAACGAAGACTACGAACGCCTGCTGGACGCCCAGCAGCGCGCCGACGCCGAAGGTGCCGAGCTGGCCGCACGCGGGCTGGAGCAGCGCATCCGGCTGGAGGCGAAAAGCATGGCCGACAAGTACCTGGAGCCCCCGCACACCACCGACTTCGCCATCCTGTTCCTGCCCACCGAAGGCCTGTACGCCGAAGTGCTGCGCCGCCCGGGGCTGATGGAGCAGCTGCAGCGCGAACACCGGGTCACGCTGGCCGGGCCGACCACGCTCATGGCCATGCTCAATTCGCTGCAGATGGGCTTTCGCACGCTGGCGCTGGAGAAGCGCAGCTCCGAGGTGTGGCAGGTGCTGGGCGCGGTCAAGACCGAGTTCGGCAAGTTCGGCGACGTGCTGGCCAAGGTCAAGAGCCAGACCCAGACCGTGCTGAACACGCTGGACAGCGCCGAGGTGCGCAGCCGCGCCATGGGCCGCGCGCTCAAGGCCGTGGAAGCCCTGCCGGTGGACAAGGCTGAGCGCCTGCTGCCGTCCGACCCGGCCGACCGCGACGGCGGCTGATCCTGCCCCGGCCAGGGGGCGTCAGCCGGGGTTCAGGCGGGAACCCCGGGGGGTGACTTATGATCTTAAGTCTTTCTTAAATCATGGCAGCACCCCCGCACCACCCCTCACAGCCCGGCCTGTCCCTGGCCGCGCGCAGCGCCTTCGTGGCGCTGCCGCTGCTGGGCTTGTGCCTGCTGGTGGGTCTGCTGCTGGTTCATGACCTGCCCTGGGTCTGGCGGGTGGACTGGGTGCCGGCCCTGGGCATCGAGGCCGCTTTCCGGGTGGACGGCCTGTCGGTGCTGATGCTGCTCATGATCACCGGCGTGGGCACGGCGGTGTTCGTCTACGCCGGGGGCTACGTGGCCGGCGACCCGAACCAGCACAAGCTGTACCTGCTGCTGTCGCTGTTCATGCTGGCCATGGTGGGCTGCGTGACGGCCGACAACCTCTTTGTGCTGTTCCTGTTCTGGGAGATGACCAGCCTCACCTCGTTCGCGCTGGTGGGTTTTCACCACCACCAGGCGGCAAGTCGGCAATCGGCCCAGCAGGCGCTGCTGGTCACCGGCACCGGCGGGCTGGCCCTGCTGGCCGGCTTCATCCTGCTGGCGCAGGTGATGGGCACCTCGCGCATCAGCGACATCGTGGCCCGCCTGCCGGAGGTGGCCAGCACGCCGGCCCTCACCGCCGCGCTGGTGCTGATCCTGGTGGGCGCCTTCACCAAGAGCGCGCAGTTCCCGTTCCATTTCTGGCTGCCCAATGCCATGGCCGCGCCCACACCGGTGTCGGCCTATCTGCATTCGGCCACCATGGTCAAGCTGGGCGTCTACCTGCTGGCCCGGCTGGACCCGGGCTTTGGCGAGTGGCCGCTGTGGATCTGGTCGCTCAAGCTGGCCGGCAGCATGACGGCGGCCTGGGGCATGGTGCTGGCGCTGCGCGAGCGCGACCTCAAGCGCATCCTGGCCTGGTCCACCGTGGCCACGCTGGGCACGCTCGTCACGCTGGTGGGCCTGCCCGGCGAGAGCGCCACCGTGGCGGTGGGCGCATTGCTGCTGGCCCACGCGCTGTACAAGGCGCCGCTGTTCTTCGTGGCCGGCAACATCGACCACGGCACCGGCACCCGCGTCATCGACCGGCTGGGCAACCTGCGCCATGCCATGCCCTGGACGGCGGTGGCTGCGCTGCTGGCCGGCGCCTCCATGGCCGGCATGCCGCTGTCGCTGGGCTTCATCGCCAAGGACGTGATCCTGGTGGCCAAGACCGAGGGCGACGTGGCGGCGTTCGCCAACGTGGCCAACACCATCTTCGGTGCCATCGCGGTGGCGGTGGCTGGCGTGGCCGCCATCCGGGTGTTCTGGCGCCACCCTGGCACCAACGAGACGCCGGCTGACGCGCACGAGGGTGGTCTGGCGCTGGTGGCACCGCCGCTGGCGCTGGCCTTTCTGGGCGTGATCCTGGGCCTGTTCCCCTGGCTGCTGGACGACCTGCTGGCCCAGGCTGCCGTGGCCATGACCCCGACCGACAACGCGGTGCTGCTCGACCTGACGCCGTCGTACGGGCCGATGCTGGGCTCGCTGGCCATCACCCTGGGCATCGGCGTGGCGGTGTACCTGCTGTGGGATCCGCTGCACCGCATCTTCGAGCGGGTGGATCGCTGGCTGGGCCGGGTGTCGATGGCGGCCACCTACGAGCGTTCGCTGGTGGCCATTCCGCGCCTGGCCGCCGGCATCACGCGGCTGTTCCAGCACGGTCGGCTGCCCGGTTACGGGGTGCTGATGCTGGGCGCCGTGGCCGCCGCCCTGCTGGGCCTGGTGGCAGCGGGGGCAGGGCGGTGGATGTGGCCGGCCTGGGGCGTGGCCCCGGGCGCCGGTCTGCTGGGCGCGGGCGCGCTGATCATGTTCGGCGCCGTGGCCTCGCTGTTCGTGCGCGACCGCCTGGTGCTGCTGCTGACGGCCGGGCTCACCGGCTTCGGCAGCGCGGTGTTCTTCCTGTTTGCCGGTGCGCCGGATGTGGCCTTCACCCAGTTCGTGGTGGAGGCGGTGCTGGTGATCGTGGTGGCCTCGGTGCTGCTGACGCTGCGCCGGCTGGGGCGCGGCAGCGGCCTGGCCGACGGCTGGCGCCCGGGCGCAGCCCTGGTGGCCTGTGGCATGGGCCTGGCCTCGGCCCTGTTGCTGCTGCTGGCCAGCGCGCCGGCGCTCGATGCGGCGCTGCCGGATTTCTTTGCCCGCGCCAGCGTGCCCGAGGCCTTTGGCCGCAACGTGGTCAACGTCATCCTGGTGGACTTCCGGGCGCTGGACACGCTGGGCGAGGTCACCGTGGTGATGCTGTCCTTCCTGGCGGCCTGGGGCCTGCTCAGGGCCGCCCGCCGTGAACCCAGGGAGGGTGCATGACCCCGCCGCGCCTGGTCATCCTGGCGGTGCTGGCCCGCCCGCTGTATGCGCTGATCCTGCTGGCCTCGGTGTGGGTGCTGCTGCGCGGCCACAACGAGCCGGGGGGCGGCTTCATCGGCGGGTTGCTGGCGGTCAGTGCCACCGTGCTGTGGGCGGTGGCGCAGGACGTGCGGGCCGCGCAGGCCCGGCTGCCCATGGGCGACCCGGTCCGGCTGGCCGCCCTCGGCGCCGGCCTGGCCGCCGCGTCGGGCCTGCCGTCGCTGATGGAGGGTGGCGCCTACCTGACCCACTGGTGGGGCAGCCTGGACCTGTTCGTGACTTCGGTGAAGGTCTCCACCGTCATGCTGTTCGACCTGGGCGTGTACCTGTGCGTCTGGGGCGGTCTGTCGGGCTATGCCCTGGGCCTGCTGGGGCTGGACGACCCCGATCAGGAGGACGCGCCTTGATTTACTGGACCGCTCTGACCGTGGGCCTGACCGTGGCCGCCGGCACCTACCTGGCCTTGTCGCGCGACGTGTTCCGCAGCGTCATGGGTTTTGTGTTGATGGGCGCGGGCGTCAACCTGGCGCTGTTCGCCTCGGGCCGGCTCGGGTCGGCGCTGCCGGCGGTGGTGCCGCCGGGCCAGCAGGCCCTGAGCGAGGCCGCCAACAGCCTGCCGCAGGCCCTGGTGCTGACCGCCATCGTCATCGGCCTGGCGCTGGCCTGTTTTGCGCTGGTGCTGGTGGTGCGGCTGGTGCAGCGCACCGGCAGCGACGACGCGCAGACCCTGCGCCAGGCCGAGCCGGTGCCGACGGATCCAATCAAGCCGCCGGAGTCGGTGGCATGAGCGTGCTCGTGATTGCACCGGTGCTGGTGCCGCTGACCACGGCGGTGCTGACCGCCGCCGTGCGCGAACGTCCGCGCCTGCAGACCACCCTGAGCGCGGTGGGCGTGGCATTGCTGCTGCTGTGCAGCGTGGCCCTGGTGGAGCAGGTGCTGGGCGGCGGGGTGCCGTCCATGGCCTTCGGTGGCTGGGCCGCGCCCTACGGCATCGAGTTCCGGGTGGACCGCACCAGCGCGGCGTTGCTGCTCATCACCGCCCTCATGGGCGCGGCCTGCCTGCTGTTCATGACCAGCGATGCCGACCCCGGCAGCCACCAGCCGCTGCGCCTGCCCCTGCTGCATGGCCTGCTGGCCGGCGTGGGGGGCGCCTTTGCCACCGCCGACCTGTTCAACCTGTATGTGTGGTTCGAGGTCATGCTGATCTGCTCGGTGGGCCTGTTTGCCATCGGCGGGCGTACCGACCAGCTCGACGCCACCTGGAAGTACCTCAGCCTCAACCTCATGGGCACGCTGCTGCTGCTGCTGGCGGTGGGCATGGTGTATGCCGCCACCGGCCACCTGAACTACGGCGCGCTGGCCCAGGCCTCGCAGGGCCTGTCGCCGGCAGCCGGGCCATTGGGTGCGCTGGTGCTGGGTGCGCTGCTGCTGGCGTTTCTGGCCAAGTCGGGGGCCTTCCCGCTGTACGCCTGGCTGCCGGCGGCCTACCACACGCTGCCCGCGCCGGTGCTGGCGCTGTTCGCCGGCCTGCTGACCAAGGTGGGTGTGTACGCCGTGCTCAAGGCCACCACCGACATGCTGCCCGGCGCCATGACGCCCTGGCTGGCCGAGGCCCTGGGCTGGGTGGCGGCCGCCACCATGCTGCTGGGCGTGCTGGGTGCGGCCTACCACTGGGACATGCGGCGCATCCTGGCCTTCCACATCATCAGCCAGATCGGCTACATCCTGCTGGCCATCGCCCTGGGGGGCGACGCCGGGCAGGCCGCCACGCTGTTCTACACGCTGCACCACATCGTGGTGAAGGCCAACCTGTTCCTGGTGGCCGCACTCATCTGGCGGGCCACCGGCAGCTACGACCTGCGCCACATCGGCGGCCTGTACGCCGCGCAGCCGGCGCTGGCCCTGCTGTTCCTGGTGCCGGCGCTGTCGCTGGTGGGCATTCCGCCGCTCTCGGGCTTCTGGGCCAAGCTGCTGGTGCTGCAGGAGGCGCTGGCGCAGGGCCGGGTGGTGTGGACCGTGATCGCGCTGGCGGTGAGCGTGCTCACCCTGTACTCGATGATGAAGATCTGGATGCAGGCCTTCTGGAAACCTCACCCCGATCCGCACTGGCGCCCCGACACATCGGCCCGCGTGGCGCCTGCCTGGGTGGCCTGCCTGCTGCTGGCGGCCATCACCCTGGCCATCGGCCTGAACCCGCAGTGGCTGATCGACTATTCGCAGGCCGCCGCGCTGCAGCTGGGGAGGCAGCCATGACCCGCGTGAGTGCCACCCTGGGCCTGACCGCCCGTTTCCTGCGGGCGCTGGTGCTGTCGGCCTGGCAGACGGTGCGCGTGATCTTTCGCGCCAGCACCGATGCCCGGCGCGCGCCGGTGCCGGCCTTCGTGCGGGTGCGCTTCGCGCCCATGACCGAGACCGGCGCCGCGCTGCTGGGCTGCATGGTGTCGCTCACACCGGGCACCACCACGCTGGACATCGACATGGCCCGCCACGAACTGCTGGTGCATGTGCTGGACCAGGCCGACATCGACGGGCTGGTCGATGGCATCCGGGCGGATTTCGAGCCGGGCCTGCTGGCGCTGTTCGGCACCGGGGAGGGCGCATGAGCGGCTGGGTGGTGACCGCGCTGATCGTGGCCTGCCTGGCGTCGCTGGCGCTGGCCACGGTGCGCCTGCTCAAGGGCCCGACCAGCGCCGACCGCATCGTCGCGCTCGACATCTTCCTGGCCGCCTCGGTGGCGCTGTGCGTGGCGGCCTCGCTGGCCACCGGGCGCACCGTGTTCCTGGACGTGGCCATCGGCCTGGCGTTGGTGGGCTTTGTGGGCACGGTGGGCTGGGCCCGCCTGGTGGACCGCAGCGCCGACCTGCCTGAGGCATCCGATGCCCGGAACCGTGCGGAGGACCGTTCATGAGCCTGCTGGCCACCCTGTTGTTGCTGGCCGGTGCGGCCCTGCTGGTGATCGCGGCCTGGGGCGTGATCGCGCTGCCCGACGCGCTGGCCCGGCAGCACGCCGCCACCAAGGCCGGCACCCTGGCGCTGGTGCTGGTGTGCCTGGGCGCGGGCCTGGCCATGGCCCACGCAGGGGACGGGGGCGAATGGGCCTGGCGGCTGGCCCTGATCGTGGTGTTCCTGTGGATCACGCTGCCGCTGGCTTCGCACCTGCTGGCCCGCGCCGCCGTTCGGGAATCGCCGGAGCAGCGCGCCCAGGCCGAACAGGCCGAGCTGCGGTCGACCCGCTGAGGGCCGCCCGGCTCAGGCGGCGACGTCGAAGCCCAGGCCCTTGAGGTAGGCGTCCATGGTCTGGCCGCCGGCCGTCACCAGGTCGAAGGCAGCCGGGTCGAGCAGCCAGTTCTGGATCAGGCCGTCGACCATCACATGCAGGCCCAGGGCGGCGGTGGCCATGTCCACCGGCAGGGCGAGTTCGGCCCGGCGCGCCGCCTCGGTCAGGGCGGTGCGGGTCATGGCCATGCATGCGTTGCGCACCCGCAGGTGGCGGTCGCGCACCGCCTGCATCTCGGTCACGTACTCGACCTTGTGGGTGGCCACCTCGAACACGCGCCGGGTCTGCGCGTCCAGCGCGGTCTGGCGCAGCGCGTTCATCATGGACTGGCGCAGGCCCTGCAGCGGGTCCTGGGTGTGGCTGGCGTTCTCGGCGGCCGATGCCAAGGTGGCCTCCAGCGGCATGGTCACGCGCTCCATCATGGCGTTGAAGAGGTCGGCCTTGTCCTTGAAATGCCAGTAGATCGCCCCCCGGGTGGTGCCGGCGGCGGTGGCAATGTCGTTGAGCGAGGTGCGGGACACACCACGGGCCTGGAACAGCTGTTCGGCAGCGTCCAGCAGGCTGTTGCGGGTGGCCAGGGCCTCGGTTTTGGTGCGGCGGACCATGGAGGGTGCAGGGGCGGGAAAGTCGGGCGGAGGGTGAACAGCCCGTCAATATACATACATTCGTGTGTGTATGTATACTGCGCCGTTTTCCGCCGCCGACATCCATCCGCCGAGGTTTTCATGCCGTCGAACCCCACCCTCCGTCTCTCTCAACGTGGCCGCTTCGTCGGCGTTCTCGGCACCGTGGCCCTGGCCGCGCTGCTGGCGGCCTGCGGCGGCGGACAGCCGGCAGCCGGCGGCCCGCCCGGTGGCGGCATGCCCCCGGCCGAGGTGGGCGTGGTCACGGTCACGCCGGGCGATGTGGGTCTGCTCACCGAACTGCCGGGACGGCTGGAAGCCTCGCGCACGGCGCAGGTGCGGGCCCGGGCGGCCGGCATCCTGCTCAAGCGCGAGTTCACCGAGGGCAGCGATGTGAAGGCCGGCCAGCGCCTGTTCAGCATCGACCCGGCCCCCTACCAGGCCGCCCTGCAGACCGCCCAGGCCAGCCTGGCCCGGGCCGAGGCCAACCTGGCCCAGGCCCGTGCGCTGGCCGAGCGTTACGCCCCGCTGGTGAAGGAAAACGCCATCAGCCAGCAGGAATACGCCAGCGCCGTGGCGGCCCAGAAAACCGCCGAGGCCGATGTGGCCGCCGGCAAGGCCGCGGTGCAGACCGCCACCATCAACCTGGGGTACGCCAGCGTCACCGCGCCCATTGCCGGCCGCATCGGCCGCGCACTCGTGACCGAAGGTGCGCTGGTGGGGCAGGGCGAGGCCACGCAGCTGGCGGTGGTGCAGCAGATCCATCCGGTGTACGTGAACTTCACCCAGTCGGTCTCCGAGGTGTACCGCCTGCAGAAGGCCCAGAAGGAGGGCCGCCTCAAGGGCGCCGGCGACCAGGCCGCCCGCGTGCGCGTGGTGCTGGAGGACGGCACCGAGTACGGCCGCCCCGGCAAGCTGCTGTTCTCCGATCTGACGGTGGACCAGGGCACGGGCCAGATCACGCTGCGCGCCGAAGTGCCCAACCCCGACGGCACCCTGCTGCCCGGCATGTATGTGCGGGTGCGGCTGGAGCAGGCCACGGCGGGCGACGCCATCACCCTGCCGCAGCAGGCCGTCACGCGGTCGGCCCAGGGCGATTCGGTCATGGTGGTCGATGCCGAAGGCAAGGCCAGCCGCCGCACCGTCAAGGTCGGCGGCCAGCAGAACGGCCAGTGGGTCATCCTGGACGGCCTGAAGGCCGGCGAGCAGGTCATGGTGGACGGCTTCCAGAAGCTGCGCCCGGGCGCCACCGTCAAGCCGGTGCCCTGGACCAGGCCCGGCACCGGTGATGCCGCCAAGCCTGCAGGCCAGCCGGCCGCTCCCGCACCCAAGGCCGGCTGAGGAGCGCACGCATGGCGAAGTTCTTCATCGACCGGCCCATCTTCGCGTGGGTGATCGCGCTCTTCATCATGGTGCTGGGCGCGGTGTCCATCACCCAGCTGCCCATTGCCCAGTACCCGCCGGTGGCGCCGCCCTCGGTGGTGATCACCGCCACCTACCCCGGTGCCTCGGCCAAGACGCTGGAAGACAGCGTGCTGTCGGTCATCGAGCAGGAAATGAACGGCTCGCCGGGCCTGATCTACATGGAAGCCGTGGCCCAGGCCAACGGCACCGGCACCATCACGCTGAGCTTCCAGCCCGGCACCAACCCCGACCTGGCCCAGGTGGACGTGCAGAACCGGCTCTCGCGCGCCTCGCCACGCCTGCCCTCGGCCGTGACGCAGCAGGGCGTGCGGGTGGACAAGTCGCGCACCAACTTCCTGCTGTTCGCCATCCTCTCCAGCAGCAACCCGGCCTGGGACCCGGTGGCCCTGGGCGACTACGCCTCGCGCAGCGTGCTGCCCGAGATCCAGCGCCTGCCCGGCGTGGGCCAGGCCCAGCTGTTCGGCACCGAGCGCGCCATGCGCATCTGGATCGACCCGGCCAAGCTGCTGGGCTTCAACCTGAGCGCGGCCGACGTGAACAACGCCATCCGTGCCCAGAACGCCCAGGTGTCGGCCGGCGAGATCGGCGCGCTGCCCATCGTCGACGGCCAGGGCATCTCGGCCACCGTGGTGGTGGACGGCCAGCTGGGCTCCATCGAGCAGTTCGGCAGCATCGTGCTGCGCGCCAATGCCGACGGCTCCACCGTGCGCCTGAAGGACGTGGCCCGCATCGAGCTGGGCGCACAGACCTATGCCACCTCGGCCCGCCTGAACGGCCAGCCGTCCACCGGCATCGGCGTGCAGCTCTCGCCCACCGGCAACGCCCTGGCCACGGCCAACGCGGTGCGCGCCAAGATGGCCGAGCTGGAGCGCTTCTTCCCCGAAGGCATGAGCTGGGCCATTCCCTACGACAGCTCGCGCTTCGTGAAGATCTCCATCGAGCAGGTGGCCAAGACCCTGGCCGAAGCCATCCTGCTGGTGTTCCTGGTGATGTATGTCTTCCTGCAGAACTTCCGCTACACGGTGATTCCCACCATCGTGGTGCCGGTGGCGCTGCTGGGCACCTTTGCCACGCTGCTGGCCATGGGCTTCTCGATCAACGTGCTCACCATGTTCGGCATGGTGCTGGTGATCGGCATCGTGGTGGACGACGCCATCGTGGTGGTGGAGAACGTCGAACGCATCATGAGCGAGGAGGGCCTGCCGCCCCTGCAGGCCACGCGCAAGGCCATGGGCCAGATCTCGGGCGCCATCGTCGGCGTGACCGTGGTGCTGATCGCGGTGTTCGTGCCGCTGGCCTTCTTCAGCGGCTCGGTGGGCAACATCTACCGCCAGTTCGCGGCGGTCATGGGCGTGTCCATCGCGTTCTCGGCCTTCATGGCGCTCTCGCTCACGCCGGCCCTGTGCGCCACGCTGCTCAAGCCGGTGGAAGCCGGCCACCACGAGGAAAAGAAGGGCTTCTTCGGCTGGTTCAACCGCTTCTTCAACCGCACCACCGACCGCTACGCGTCCGGCGTGGGCCGGCTGCTGCCGCGTGCCGGCCGCACGCTCATCGTGTACGTCGCCATCGTGGCCGCTGCGGCCGTGGTCTACATGCGCCTGCCCACGTCCTTCCTGCCGCAGGAAGACCAGGGCACCATGCTGGTCAACGTGCAGCTGCCGCCGGGTGCCACCCGCGAACGCACGCTGGACGTGATGAAGCAGGTCGAGGGCTTCATGCTGAAGCAGCCCGAGGTGCAGAGCATGGTCAGCGTGCTGGGCTTCAGCTTCTCGGGCCAGGGCCAGAACGCCGCGCTGGCCTTCATCACCCTGAAGGACTGGGCCGAGCGCGAGTCGCCGGCCAGTTCGGCACAGGCGGTGGCGGGTCGCGCCTTCGGTGCGCTCTCGGGCATCCGCGATGCGTCCATCTTCCCGCTCAGCCCGCCGCCCATTCCCGAACTGGGTTCGTCGTCCGGCTTTGCCTTCCGCCTGCAGGACCGCGCCGGTCTGGGCCGCGATGCCTTGCTGGCCGCACGCAACCAGCTGCTGGCCGCTGCCTCGCAGAGCAAGGTGCTGACCCAGGTGCGCCCCGACGGCCTGGAAGACGCGCCCCAGCTGCGGCTGAACATCGACCGCGAGAAGGCCGCAGCCCAGGGCGTGGGCTTTGACGCCATCAGCACCGCCATCGGCACCGCGCTGGGTTCGAGCTACATCAACGACTTCCCCAACGCCGGCCGCCTGCAGCGCGTGGTGGTGCAGGCCGATGCGGCTGCCCGCATGCAGCCCGACGATGTGCTGCGCCTGAACGTGGTCAACCGCGACGGCAGGGCGGTGCCGCTGTCGGCCTTCACCACCACCGAATGGGTCAACGGCCCCATGCAGACGGTGCGCTACAACGGCTACCCGTCCATCCGCATCAGCGGCAGCGCCGCGCCGGGCTACAGCACCGGCGCCGCCCTGGCCGAGATGGAGCGTCTGGCCGCGCAGCTGCCGCAGGGCTTCGGCTACGAGTGGACCGGCCAGTCGCGCGAGGAAAAGCTCGCCGGCGCCCAGGCCATCGTGCTGTACGCCTTCGCCATCCTGGCGGTGTTCCTGTGCCTGGCCGCGCTGTACGAGAGCTGGAGCATCCCGCTCTCGGTGATCCTGGTGGTGCCGCTGGGCGTGATCGGCGTGCTGCTGGCCACGCTGGCGCGGGGCTATGCCAACGATGTGTACTTCCAGGTCGGCCTGATCACCATCATCGGCCTGTCGGCCAAGAACGCCATCCTGATCATCGAATTCGCCAAGGACCTGCAGGCCCAGGGCAAGGGCGTGATCGAGGCGGCACTGGCCGCGGCCCGGCTGCGCTTCCGCCCCATCGTCATGACCTCGCTGGCCTTCACGCTGGGCGTGGTGCCGCTGTTCATCGCCTCCGGTGCCGGCTCGGCCAGCCAGCGCGCCATCGGTACCGGCGTGATCGGCGGCATGATCACCGGCACCGTGCTGGCGGTGGTGTTCGTGCCGGTGTTCTTCGTGGTGGTGCGGTCCATCTTCAAGGGCAGCGAGCGCCAGCGTCTGCGCGACGCCGAGGCCGCTGCCGAGCACGGAGTCCACTGACATGAGACCCAACCTGTCTTCTCTGCACCGGCCTTCGCTGGCCGCCCTGGGCGTGGCCGCGCTGCTGGCCGGCTGCTCCATGATCCCCGAGCTGCCCAGGCCCCAGGCCGGGGTGCCACAGGCCTATCCCATGGCGCAGGCCGATGCGGCGGCGGCCCGGCCGGCGGCCGACCTGGCCTGGTCGGGCTTCGTCACCGACGCCCGACTGCGCGACGTGGTGCAGCGCGCCCTGACCAACAACCGCGACCTGCGCGTGGCCACGCTCAACATCGAGCAGGTGCGCGCCCAGTACCAGATCCAGCGGGCCAACCAGTTCCCCACCGTCAACCTGGCCGCCACCGGCAACCGCCAGCCCAACACCAGCGGCGGCATCACCAGCCTGTACAGCGTGGGCCTGGCCACCAGCGCCTGGGAGATCGATTTCTTCGGTCGCCTCTCCAGCCTGAAGGAAGCCGCGCTGGCCCAGTTCCTGGCCAGCGAGGAGGCCCGGCGCGCCGCGCAGACCAGCCTGGTGGCCACCGTGGCCAGCACCTGGCTGAGCCTGCAGGCCAACGAGTCGCTGCTGGCGCTCACCCGCCAGACCCTCAAGACCCGGGAAGACTCGCTGCGTCTCACGAAACTGCGCTTCGACAACGGCGCGGCTTCGGCGCTGGACCTGCGCCAGGCCGAGTCGCTCACCGCCTCGGCCCAGGCCGCGCTGGCCCAGGCCGAGCGCGCCCGCCTGCTCGATGTGAACGCGCTCAACCTGCTGGTGGGCGAGCCGGTGCCGACCAGCCTGCTGACCCCGGCCACGCCGGACGCCGCGCTGCCCGTGGCGGTGCTGGCCGAGGTGCCGGCGGGTCTGCCGTCCGATCTGCTGACCCGCCGCGCCGACGTGCGCCAGGCCGAGCAGCAGCTGGTGGCGGCCAATGCCAACATCGGCGCGGCGCGCGCGGCCTTCTTCCCGCGCATTTCGCTCGCCGCCAGCGTGGGCACGGCCAGCAGCGACCTGTCGGGCCTGTTCAAGGACGGCAGCTGGGGCTTCACCCTGGCGCCGCAGGCGCTGCTGCCGATCTTCGATGCCGGGCGCAACCAGGCCGGGCTGGACTCGGCCAAGGCCGGCCGCGAGATCGCGCTGGCCCAGTACGAGAAGGCCATCCAGACCGCCTTCCGCGAGGTGGCCGATGCACTGGCCGGGCAGGCCACGCTGGGCGAGCAGCTGCGCGCCCAGGAAGCGCAGGCCACCGCCGAGGCCGACCGCTTCCGCCTGGCCGAGCTGCGTTACCGCAACGGCGTGGCCAGCTTCCTCGATGTGCTGGATGCCCAGCGTTCGCTGTTCGCCACCCAGCAGGCCCTGGTGCAGACCCGGCTGGCGCAGCAGCAGAACCGCGTGGCCCTGTACCGCGCCCTGGGCGGCGGCTGGGCCGAGTGATCAGCTCTTGAGGTCGTAGAAGCGCACGATGGCGTCCCAGGCGGCCTGGGCGTCGTCCACGTACTCGAACAGGTCGAGGTCTTCGGGCGAGATGGTGCCTTCCTCGACCAGCAGGTCGAGGTTGATCAGGCGCTTCCAGTAGTCGGTGCCGAACAGCACGATGGGCACCGGCTTGGACTTGCGGCACTGCACCAGGGTGATCACCTCGAACAGCTCGTCCAGCGTGCCGAAGCCGCCCGGGAATGCCACCAGCGCCTTGGCCCGCATCATGAAGTGCATCTTGCGCAGCGCGAAGTAGTGGAACTTGAAGCTGAGCTCGGGCGTGATGTAGGGGTTGGCCGACTGCTCGTGCGGCAGCGCGATGTTCAGCCCCACGTTGAGCGCGCCTTCGTCGTGCGCGCCCCGGCTGGCGGCTTCCATGATGCCGGGGCCGCCCCCGGTGCAGATGTAGAGGCGGTCATCGGGAGCGCAGCAGCTGCTGTGCCGGGCCACGATGCGGGCAAAGGCCCGCGCTTCGTCGTAGTAGCGCGCATTGCGCACCAGCGCCTGGGCCTTGCGGATGGCCTGTGCATCGCCGCCGGCCTGGGCCTCGTTCAGGCGGGCCTGGGCTTCCTCGCTGTCGCGGAAGCGGGCGCTGCCGAACACCACCACCGTGTTCTCGATGCCCAGGGCCTGCTGGGCCAGATCGGGCTTGAGCATCTCCAGCTGCAGGCGGATGCCGCGCGTCTCGCGCCGGAGCAGGAACTCGGGGTCGTTGAAGGCCAGGCGGTAGGCGTCGGCCTCCAGCGGCTGGCCGCTGTCGGCATGGGCCTGCAGTTCGGCCCAGGCATCGGCCAGGCGGCGTTCGTTGAGCTTGTGGGGTGACATGGTGGCGTGGCGGTGGGTGGAGGGAGCAAGAACGACAAAGGCTCCCTGAGGAGCCTTCGGTGCGGGTCAGCGGGCGCGCAGGCCGTGCATCAGACGCGCTTGCGGTATTCGCCGGTGCGGGTGTCGATCTCGATCTTGTCGCCCTGGCTCACGAACAGCGGCACGGGCACTTCGAAACCGGTGGCAATCTTGGCCGGCTTGAGCACCTTGCCCGAGGTGTCGCCCTTGACGGCGGGTTCGGTCCATGTGATCTCGCGCACCACGCTGGTGGGCAGTTCCACCGAGATGGCCTTGCCTTCGTAGAACACCACCTCGACGGCCATGCCGTCTTCCAGGTAGTTCAGGGCGTCGCCCATGTTCTCGGCTTCCACTTCGTACTGGTTGTATTCGCTGTCCATGCACACGTACATGGGGTCGGCGAAGTAGGAGTAGGTGCACTCCTTCTTGTCCAGGATGATCTGGTCCATCTTGTCGTCGGCCTTGAACACGACTTCGGTGCCGATGTTGCCCAGCAGGCCCTTGAGCTTCATGCGGACGGTGGCCGCGCCACGGCCGCCACGGGCGTATTCGGTGCGCAGGACGATCATGGGGTCCTTGCCGTGCATGATGACGTTGCCGGCGCGGATTTCTTGGGCGATTTTCATAGGGGATTTCCGATGGAGGTGTCCGGGGTCGGCCGCCACGGATGCAGGCCGGCCGGTTTTTCGCAAAACCCTGGATTTTAGTGCTTTTCGGTGTCGGTCCCGCCAGACTGGCGTGCCTGGACGAATGCCTGCAGCTGCTGCACCAGGTCGGCCTGCGCCAGCAGGCGCGCCCGGGCCGCCTGCACCACGGCGCCCCACTCGGCCAGCGTGGCCTCGTCCGGCCAGACCACGGCCGCCGGTGCGATGCCGTTCCAGTGGTGGTGGAACGCCCGCAGGCCGGGCGGGGCCTGCAGCCAGTCCAGAAAGGCGGCCAGCTTGGCATGGTGGGCATCGTCGTGCTGCGGGTAGATGTGCCAGACGAAGGGCCGACCTGCCCACAGCGCCCGCACCAGCGAATCCTCGCCCCGCACGAAATTGAGGTGGCTGCTGCGCAGCAGGCGGTCGAAGTCCACCTGGGGCACGGCCGGCAGCACCATGCGCTGTGCGCCGGGGGCCAGCGGCAGCGTCCGGCTGGCGGCCTCGGCACGGCCGGGGGTGACCAGCCAGTCCACGCCGTCGGCCAACGCCATCACCGGCGCCAGGCTGGCCGGCTCGTAGCAGAACAGCAGCACCCGGCGGGTATCCGGGCGCAGCGGCAGGCCCAGCGAGGCCAGCCAGGCGGCGTCGGCCGCCGCGTCCGGGGCCACGGCATGGACCTCGCGCAGCAGGCCGCCGGTGCCGGCGGTGAAGCCGGGGTAGAAGAACCATTTGGTCAGGCCCTGGCCCGGGCCGTGCAGCACCGGCGAGGGCAGGCGGTGGTGGCGCTCCACCCAGGCCTCGGCGCTCAGGTACTCCAGGTTCAGCCACACCGGGTCGTGCCGGCGGGCGGCCACGAAGGCCTCGGGCAGCTCGCAGCCGAAGGCCTCGATCCAGACATCGCCCGGTGCAGCGTCCAGCGCAGCGACATCGAACGGCTCGGCCCACGGCAGTACGGTCACGCCCGGGTGGCCCTGCGGCGCCATCCAGGCCAGCGGCCCGGGCTGGTCGATCCACAGCCGCACGGCGTGTCCCTGCCCGGCCAGGTTGACCGCCAGCCGCCAGCACACGCCGATGTCGCCCAGGTTGTCGATGACGCGGCAGAACAGGTCCCAGCGCTGGGGGCGGTCGGAATCGGGCGGGCAGATGGGTGACATGGCTGCGCATCTTGCCGCAAGCCACGGGCCACAATACGCGCCATGTCCGAGGCGCATTCCGAACAATTGTTGAATGAAGTGGCCGCGCTGCCCGCGCTGCCGGGGGTCTACCGCTATTTCGACGCGCAGGGCCAGCTGCTGTATGTGGGCAAGGCCCGCAACCTCAAGAAGCGGGTGTCGAGCTATTTCCAGAAGGACCACGGCGGCACCCGCATCGGCCACATGGTGGGCCGCATCGCGCGCATGGAGACCACCGTGGTGCGCAGCGAGGCCGAGGCCCTGCTGCTGGAAAACAACTTGATCAAGACGCTCCAGCCGCGCTTCAACATCCTGTTCCGCGACGACAAGAGCTACCCCTACCTCAAGATCACCGGCACCCGCGAGACCTTCCGCACCGCGCCGAAGCTGCCGTCGCCTTCGGTGGCGTTCCCGCGCATGGCGTACTACCGCGGCGTGGTGGACCGCCGCCACAGCTATTACGGCCCGTACCCCAGCGCCTGGGCGGTGAAGGAGTCCATCACCCTGCTGCAGAAGGTGTTCCGGCTGCGCACCTGCGAAGACACGGTGTTCACCAACCGCACCCGGCCCTGCCTGCTGTTCCAGATCAAGCGCTGCAGCGGCCCCTGCGTGGACCACATCACCACCGAGGACTACGCCCGCGACGTGCAGGACGCCGAACGTTTCCTGCGCGGCGAGACCCAGACCGTGCTGCAGGGCCTGGAGCAGCGCATGCTGGCCCATTCGGAGCGGCTCGAATTCGAACAGGCGGCCGAGATCCGCAACCAGATCAGTGCGCTGTCCCGGGTGCTGCACCAGCAGTCCATGGACACCACCACCGACCAGGACGTGGACATCCTGGCGGTGCGGGTGCAGGGCGGCCGCGCCTGTGTCAACCTGGCCATGGTGCGCGGCGGGCGCCACCTGGGCGACCGGCCTTACTTTCCTGCGCATGTGGACGATGCGAGCGCCATCGACGAACTGCTGAACGAAGGCGATGCAGCCGCCGCAGCCACCGCCACCGATGCCGCCGAGCGCACCGCGCTGCGCGTGCTGGAGGCCTTCATCGCCCAGCACTACATCGGCACCGCCGTGCCCACCGTGCTGGTGACCAGCCACGCCGTCTCGCGCGAACTGCTCGATGCCCTCGGCGAGCAGCTGGGCACCAAGGTGAACGCGGTGCACAACCCGCGCGAGCACCGCCGGGTGTGGCTGGAACTGGCGCAGAAAAATGCCGACATCGCCCTGGCCCGTCTGCTGGCCGAGGAGGGCAGCCAGCAGGCCCGCACCCGCGCCCTGGCCGATGCACTGCACCTGCCGGACGATCAGCTCGAGGCCCTGCGCATCGAGTGCTTCGACATCTCGCACACCGCGGGCGAATCGACCCAGGCGTCCTGCGTGGTGTTCGAGGGCCACAAGATGCAGAACAGCCAGTACCGGCGCTACAAGATCGACGGCATCACACCCGGCGACGACTATGCCGCCATGCGCCAGGTGCTGACCCGCCGATATGGCCGCATCGCGCAGGCGCTCAAGGCCGAGGCCGGCGAGGCGGTGGAGGCCGCCGTGCCGCCACCGGAGGACGACGACGCTCCCGCTGAAGCGGCACCCGAGCCGACGCCCGACAACGCCACGGCTCCCGCCGGCCCGCGCATGCCCGACCTGGTGCTGATCGATGGCGGCAAGGGCCAGGTGGGCGTGGCCCGCGAGGTGTTCCAGCAGCTGGGTCTGGACCTGGCCTGCATCGTGGGCGTGGAGAAAGGGCAGGGCCGCAAGGTGGGCCTGGAGGAGCTGGTGTTTGCCGATGGCCGACCCAAGGTCTACCTGGGCCACGACTCGGCCGCGCTCATGCTGGTGGCCCAGATCCGCGACGAGGCGCACCGCTTCGCCATCACCGGCATGCGGGCGCAGCGGGCCAAGGTGCGCACCGGCGGCAGTCGCCTGGAAGACATCCCCGGGGTGGGCCCCAAGAAGCGGGCCCGGCTGCTGCAGCGCTTCGGCGGTGTGCGCGGCGTCGCTTCGGCCAGTGTGGAAGACCTGGCCACGGTGGAAGGCATCTCGCCCGATCTGGCCGATGCCATCTACCGCGCCCTGCACTGAGATCCATCCACCATAATCGCCGCCATGTTCTTCAACCTGCCGACCATGCTCACCTGGGCCCGCATCGTGGCCATTCCGCTGATCGTCGGCGTGTTCTATTGGGACGGGGTGAGCCCGGCGCGGCAGAACCTGATCGCCACGGTGCTGTTCGTGGTGTTCGCGCTGACCGACTGGGCCGACGGGTACCTGGCCCGGCGCATGAACCAGACCTCGGCCTTCGGTGCCTTCCTCGACCCGGTGGCCGACAAGTTCCTGGTGTGTGCCAGCCTGCTGGTGCTGGTGCACCTGGAGCGGGCCGACGTGTTCGTGGCGCTCATCATCATCGGCCGCGAGATCGCCATCTCGTCGCTGCGCGAGTGGATGGCCATCATCGGCGCCACCAAGAGCGTGGCGGTGCACATGATCGGCAAGGTCAAGACCACGGTGCAGATGGTGGCCATTCCCTTCCTGCTGTTCGACGGCGTGCTGCTGGGCCTGATCGACACCCGGCTGTGGGGCGTGTGGCTGATCTGGGCCTCGGCCGTGCTCACGGTGTGGTCCATGGTCTATTACCTGCAGAAGGCGCTGCCCGAGATCCGCGCCCGGTCCCGCTGATGACCGTCGCCCCCCGAGAGTCCGCCTGGCTGCGGGCCATGCCCTGGATCTTCGTGCTCATCTGGAGCACCGGCTTCATCGTGGCGCGCTACGGCATGCCCAACTCCCCGCCGCTGAAGTTCCTGGCCACCCGTTACGCCTTCTCGGTGGCCTGCCTGCTGCCGTGGGTGCTGCTGGCCGGTGTGGCCTGGCCGAAAAGCCGCTCGCAGTGGCTGCACCTGGCCATCACCGGCGTGCTCATGCACGCCTGCTACCTGGGCGGTGTGTGGATGGCCGTGAAGGCCGGCATGGGCTCCGGCCTGTCGGCACTGGTGGTGGGTCTGCAACCGGTGCTCACCGCCATCTGGCTCTCCAGCACCGGGTCGAGCGTGACGCGCCGCCAGTGGCTGGGGCTGGTGCTGGGCTTCGGTGGTCTGGTGCTGGTGGTGTCCAACAAGTTCGGCGCTGGCGGTCCGGGCGATCAGGCCACCTGGGCCAACCTGGCCATGGCGGTGGTGGCGCTGGTGGCCATCACGGCGGGCACGCTCTACCAGAAGCGTTTCGTGCAGCCCTGCGATGTGCGCAGCGCCAACGCGGTGCAACTGCTGGCCGCGCTGGTGGTCACGCTGCCGCTGGCCTTGCTGGAGACCGAGTCCATGCAATGGAACGGCGAGCTCATCGGTGCGCTGGCCTGGAGCGTGCTGGTGCTGTCGGTGGGCGGCAGTTCGCTGCTGTACATGCTGATCCAGCGCGGTGCGGCGGCCTCGGTGGCCAGCCTCATGTACCTGGTGCCGCCGTGCACCGCGCTCATGGCCTGGCTGCTGTTCGGCGAACCGATCACGCCCACCACGCTGCTGGGCACGGCCATCACCGCCTTCGGCGTGAGCCTGGTGGTGCGTTCACCCAGCCCGGCGAGCTCAACGCGCTGAGCGGGTGGCCGGCTTCCAGGGCTGGCCCTTGAAGCGGCGCACCAGGTGGTCCAGCAGCAGGCCGATGCGCCGTGGCACATGCGGCCGCCAGGGCGCCAGCCACAGGATGTCGGCCTCCGGCATGCTCCACGCGGGCAGCACCCGCACCAGATCGCCGCTGGCCAGCAGCGGGGCCACGTCCCACAGGCTGCGCAGCATGATGCCGTGGCCGGCCAGGCACCAGTCCCGCACCAGTTCGCCCGAGTTGCACAGCAGCGGCCCGCTCACCGGTATGTGGCGTGCGGCCTCGTCGCCGCTGCGGCGCAGGCGCCAGTGGTCAAAGCGCTGACCGCCCGGGCCGGTGTTCTCGCGCACCACCAGGCAGTCGTGCGCCGACAGATCGTCCGGGCTGCGGGGCACGCCCCGGCGCTGCAGGTAAGCGGGTGCGGCCACCAGCACGCGCTGGTTGGGCGCCAGCTTGCGCGACACCCATTCGCCCGCGTGGCGCCCCGGCGCGTCCCACAGCCAGATGGCGCCATCAAAGCCTTCCACCGCCAGATCGGGCAGGGATTCGGTGAGCTGCAGCTCGATCTGCACCCCGGGGTGCGCCACCTGGAACGCGGCCAGCTCCGGCCCCAGCCAGCGGCGCCCGAAACCCAGTGTGGCGGCCAGCCGGATCGGGCCGCTGGCTTCGGCGCGGCGCTCCAGCAGCTCGCCTTCCAGCGCGGCAAAGCCCTGCAGCAGCGTGGCGGCCCGTTCGCAGAAGGCCTCGCCCTCGGCCGTGGCACTCACCCGGCGCGTGGTGCGCTGGAACAGCCGCACACCCAGCCGCGACTCCAGCGCCGCCAGCCGCCGCGTGATGGCCGATGGCGTCACGCCCAGCTGCCGGGCGGCCAGGGCCAGGCTGCCATGCTGGCGGATGGCCAGCGTCATGTCCAGGTCGTGGCGGTCGGTGACGGTTTCCATTGATGATTGCAGAGCACGAATCGATTGCCGCATTATTGCGAATCGAACCGGTACAGTCACGACCAGCACTCACCCGCCAGAAAGGATTCACCATGAGCAAGCACCGCATCGCCGTCATCGCCGGGGACGGCATCGGCACCGAAGTCATGCCTGAGGGCCTGCGCGTCCTGGAGGCGGCCGCCACCCGTTTCGGCATCGACCTCCAGTTCGACCACTTCGATTTCTCCAGCTGCGACTACTACGAGAAGCACGGCCAGATGCTGCCGGACAACTGGAAGGACCAGATCGGCGGCCACGACGCCATCTACTTCGGCGCCGTGGGCTGGCCCGACAAGGTGCCCGACCATGTGTCGCTGTGGGGTTCGCTGCTGATGTTCCGCCGCGAGTTCGACCAGTACATCAACCTGCGCCCGGCCAAGCTCATGCCCGGCGTGACCGCGCCGGTGGTGCGCCGCGACGGCACGCCGCGCCAGCCGGGCGAGATCGACATGGTCATCGTGCGCGAGAACACCGAGGGCGAATACAGCAGCATCGGCGGCCGCATGTACGCCGGCACCGAGCGCGAGATCGTCATGCAGGAGACGGTGATGTCGCGCCACGGCGTGGACCGCGTGCTGCGCTACGCCTTCGAGGTGGCCCGCTCGCGCCCGAAGAAGCACCTGACCAGCGCCACCAAGAGCAACGGCATCGCCATCACCATGCCCTACTGGGACGAGCGCGTGGCCGAGATGGCCAGGCAGTACCCGGACGTCACGGTGGACAAGTTCCACATCGACATCCTGACCGCGCACTTCGTGCAGCGGCCCGACTTCTTCGACGTGGTGGTGGGCAGCAACCTGTTCGGCGACATCCTCTCCGACCTGGGCCCGGCCTGCACCGGCACCATCGGCATCGCGCCGAGTGCCAACCTCAACCCCACGCGCCAGCACCCCTCGCTGTTCGAGCCGGTGCACGGCTCCGCACCCGACATCGCGGGCAAGGGCATCGCCAACCCCATCGGCCAGATCTGGTGCGGCGCCATGATGCTGGACTTCCTGGGTCACCGCGATGCACACGATGCGGTGATGGCCGCCATCGAGTCCACGCTGCAGCCCGGCAGCGGTGCGCCCCGCACCCGCGATCTGGGGGGTACGGCAGGCACGGCCGACGTGGGTCGCGCCATTGCCCAGGCAGTGAGCCGCTGAACGCCGGCGGGTATCGGGATTGCGTCTAGAATCCGCCGTTCGCGCGGCTGTGCCCTTGCAGCTTCTGATGTATTGACACGTTCCAAGGCGCGTGGGTGTAATCCCCGGACGCAACGCAGTGCCCATGTCGGCCTCTGATTGCGCTCTGGATGCTGGCTCAGGTTCAGGTGACCACGTATCGATCGCCTGCCCATGCCCGCCCGGGTCACCTGCCATCCGCACGATTCATCCAATTCACTTCCAAGAGGGGCCTTTCGTGAACAAAACCGAACTCGTCGAACACATTGCCAAGCACGCCGACATTTCCAAGGCGGCCGCCACCCGGGCACTCGACTCCACCATCACCGCGATCCGCACCACCCTGAAAAAGGGCGGCACGGTGTCCCTCGTCGGTTTCGGTTCCTTTGCTGTGACCAAGCGCCCCGCCCGCAAGGGCCGCAATCCCCGCACCGGCGCCGAGATTAAAATCAAGGCCGCCAAGGTGCCCAAGTTCCGCCCGGGCAAGGCACTGAAGGACGCATTGAACTGAAGCGCTGCGGCGTTTCGGTGGGGTGCTTAGCTCAGTCGGTAGAGCGGCGCCCTTACAAGGCGTAGGTCGGCGGTTCGACCCCGTCAGCACCCACCACCAAGAAGGCGAACACGGGTTCGCCTTTTTTGTTTCAGATTCAGGATTCCAGGCATGTTCGACACCATCCGCGATCACAAGAAGTTCCTCATGGGCTTCCTGCTGATCCTGATCATTCCCTCCTTCGTCCTGTTCGGCATCGAGGGTTATTCGCGGTTCAACGAAGGTGGCCCGCCGGTGGCCACGGTCAATGGCAAGGACATCACCCGGATGGAGTGGGACCGCTTCCACCAGGAGGAGTCGCAACGCGTGCGCCAGGCCATGCCGCAGATCGACGCCAAGCTGCTCGACAGCGAGGAAGCCCGCTACGCCACGCTGGAGCGCCTGGTGCGCCAGCGCGTGGTGGCGGCTGCCGCCACCCAGGCCCATCTGTACACCAGCGACGCGCGCCTGGCTGCCTACCTGCAGCAGGACCCTGCCATTGCCGGCCTGCGCAAGCCCGACGGCACGCTGGACGTGGAGGCCTATCGCCAGCTGCTGGCCCGCCAGGGCATGACGCCCGAGGGCTTCGAGGCCTCCGTGCGCAACGAGCTGTCTCAGCGCCAGGTGACCGAAGGCCTGCTGGCCTCGGCCTTCACCCCGGCCGGCGCGGCCAAGCCGTCGCTCAACGCCTTCTTCGAACAACGCCAGGTGCGCGTGATCCCGTTCAGCGCAGCCGATCAGGCCAGCCGCGTGAAGATCACCGATGCCGACGTCGAGGCCTTCCACAAGGACAACCCGCAGCTGTTCCAGGCGCCCGAGCAGGCCGACATCGAATACCTGGTGCTGGATGCCGCCGCCCTGGAGCGCTCGGTCACGCTCAACGAGGCCGACGTGCGCGCCTATTACGAGCAGAACGCCCAGCGCCTCTCCGGCGACGAGCAGCGCCGTGCCAGCCACATCCTGCTGAGCGTGCCCGCCGGCGCTTCCGCCGCCGACAAGGACGCCGTCAAGGCCAAGGCCCAGGCCCTGCTGGAGCAGGTGCGCAAGGAGCCGCAGAAGTTTGCCGAGCTGGCCAAGGCCAACTCGCAGGACCCGGGTTCGGCCGAGCAGGGCGGTGACCTCGACTTCTTCGGTCGTGGTGCCATGGTCAAGCCGTTCGAGGACGCGGTGTTCGGGCTCAAGAAGGGCGACATCGCCGATCTGGTGGAAACCGAGTTCGGCTTCCACATCATCCGCCTGACCGACATCAAGGCCCCGCCGCGCCGCAGCTTCGAAGAGATGCGCGCCGGCATCGAGGCCGACCTGCGCAAGCAGCAGGCCCAGCGCCTGTTTGCCGAGTCGGCCGACATCTTCAGCAACACGGTGTACGAGCAGGCCGACAGCCTGCAGCCGGCGGCCGAGCGCCTCAAGCTCACGGTGCAGACCGCCAAGGGCCTGACGCGCCAGGGCAACGGCCAGGCGGGCGTGCTGTCCAACCCCCGCCTGCTGGAGGCGGTGTTCTCCACCGAAGCCATCAACAGCAAGCGCAACATCGAGGCGGTGGAGACCGGCGCCAACCAGCTGGTCTCGGCCCGCGTGGTGCAGCACCGCGCGGCCCGTACGCAGGACCTGGCCGAGGTGCGTGAACAGGCCACGGCGGCCCTCAAGGCCCGCCGTGCCGGCGAGCTGGCGCGGGCCGAAGGCGAGAAGCGCCTGAAGGACCTGCAGGCCGGCACGGCCAGCGGCAACCTGCCGGCCTCGGCCACCATTTCGCGCGGCATCCAGACCAGCCTGCCGCCGCAGGTGCTCAATGCCGCCCTCAGCGCCGACCCGGCCAGCCTTCCCAAGTGGATCGGCGTGTCTCTGGGCGACCGCGGTTATGCCGTGGTGCAGGTGGAGAAGGTGCTGCCGGCCACCGAGCGCAATGCGCAGCAGGTGGCCCAGGAGGTGCAGCAGTACGGCCAGTGGTGGAACGCTGCCGAGGCGGCTGCGCTGTACGAGATGCTCAAGGAGCGCACCAAGGCCAAGATCCTGGTGCCGCGTCCGGCGGCTGAAACAACAGCGTCCCGCTGAGCCGGGGCGCCCTCAAGTCGGGCTATAATGCAAGGCTTGCGGTGGCTGTAGCTCAGTTGGTAGAGTCCAGGATTGTGATTCCTGTTGTCGTGGGTTCGAGTCCCATCAGCCACCCCAGATGAATGTTCAAAGCCCGGCTTCTGCCGGGCTTTGTCGTTTCCGGGCCTGCAGGTTCAGCGGCCGGTCAATGCACGCTCTCCGGCGCCGGGTGCCACAGGCGCGATTCCGGCAGTTCGATGCCCAACCCCGTGCTGACCCCGGCCTGCGCCACGATGCCGTCCCAGTGCCCGTGCAGGCGCTGCACCACCAGGCGCAGCGGCGGTGGCACGGCCGGGTGCTGGGACAGCAGGTACAGGTTCGAGCGGATCTTGCGCGCCATGAGCAGGCGCTGCTGGGCGCAGCCACACTGCGCGTGGCCGGTCAGCAGGGCCAGGGTGCCGGCGAGCATGGCGTCGGCGGCCGCCATGATGTACTCGTCGTTCGGGGTCGGGGGATCGGTGTCGGGTGCCATCGGAGCCTTTCGAAGATCGATGGCTCCATATTAAATGAGAATCGTTATCAATCAAAACCCCTGACGCCGGTCGGGGTGGGCCGGTGGCGGGGCTTCTTCCAGCGGCGCGGGGCCGGTCATGAGCTCGCCCGGCATGGACGGCGGGCAGGCGATGCGGGCCAGCACGAACAGCATGTTCTGCAGCAGCTTGGCCATCTGCGCCCGGGACGCCCGGTTGTTGTGGGCCGCCGTCAGCGCGATGCCGGGAATGCAGGTTTCCACGTCTTCGTCCACGGTGGCGGCCGCGCGTTCGAGCAGGGGGTCGCGGCGCATGGCCAGGCGGGCCTCCACCAGGAAGAGGGCGCGTTCGAGCAGCTGGAAATCGTCGAAGGCCACTTCCCAGACCACCTGCCGGCCCTCCAGCCGTTCACTGACGGTGCAGCCCAGCGGCAGCTGCCAGGTGCGGCGGGGTGCCCGCTGACCCAGCAGGCGCCGTGCGCCCTGCCAGAGCGAATCCGCGTCGGCCACGAAGACCTGCAGCGCCTGGCGGATCTGCAGCGCCAGGTCGGACTGGGTGGAGTGACCGTGCATGACCACCACCCAGTCGGTGTCCAGGCGCGAGGCGTCCACCGATTCGCGGCGCGGGCTGATCTGGTCGCCCACCGTGACCGCCATGGCGCGCACGTCGTCGCGGGCGCTCCAGGGGGTCATGATCAGGGTGACGCCGGGCGCACTCAGCATCTGTGGCTCGTTCAGCAGCAGGGGGCCGCTGGCGATCAGGCGCAGCAGCGAGTCGGCCGATTCCCGGCGTTCGCGCCGCTCGCCCCCGAGCACGGCGGTGACGATGAAGGGTTCTCCCTTGTGCATGGCGGGCGCCACGCACACCATCAGCTGCACGGCGCTGTCGGCGTGGGAATAGACCTCGCTCTGTGCCTTGGGCAGCAGCCAGCCGTGCTGGGCCAGCGTCTGGTGGACGATGGCGGGCGTGACGGTCAGCGGGGAGCTCATGCGGTCCTTGGGGCGGTCGGATGGAGGCGGTATGGCTGTTCCATCGACCCCCGGGACCGGGCCTTGAGCGTGAATTTGTTCTCAATCGTTACCGGATCGGCCCGGCAGGCCCGGTCAGCCCCGGATGGGGCCCGGCGCCACCAGCTGGCCGATGGCGGTGCGCAGGCGCGGCGGCATCTGCTGCACCCGCTGGACCACCTCGTGCGCGCTGTAGCGGTGCCCCGCCGGCAGCACGTGCAGGCGCACGTCCAGCATTTCCAGGCGTTCGCCCGGTTCGATGAGGGGGTTGTTGGACTTCATGTCGCGGGCATCCACCAGTGTCACCGCGCCCTGGCCGATGACTTCGATGGCGCTGTCGCGTTCGATGACCAGGGCGGTGTCCTCGTCCACACCCACGCCCAGCAGTTCCGGGCGCTGGGTGATGGCCGACAGCAGCCGCGCCAGGCGCCCGCGTTCGGAGAAGTGCTGGTCGACGATGGCGCCGCCGATGAAGCCCAGGCCGATGTCGAGTTCGGCGGCCTCCTTCTCGGGCAGGCGCACCGCCTCGCCACGCACCAGCATGTGGCGCGACAGCGCAGCCGCGCCGGCGCTGGTGCCGCCGATGCAGCAGCCGCGCAGGTGGAAGGCCACATGCAGGGCGCGGAAGGCGTCGGTCTCCCACAGCAGGTCCATCAGGCGGCGCTGATCGCCCCCGGAGATGAAGATGCCGTCGGCTTCCAGGATGAGGTCGGTGACGGTGCTGGTGTCGGCGGCCGCCCGGTCGGGGATGGGGATGGGGGCGCAGTCGGACACCCCGAGTTCGCCGAAGGCGCGCTGGTAGTTGTCCCAGGCGCGTTCGGGGGCGCTGCTGGCGGCACTGAGCACGCGGATGCGGCTGCCCGGCCCGCCGCACAGTTCGGTGAAGCGCTTGAGGATGACCTTGTCATGCAGCCGGTCCTCGGCGCCGCCGATGACCACCAGGCGGCCGGTACGGCGGGATTGGGCGTCGGCCGTGGTGGCCACCAGGCCCATGCCCATCAGGGGAACGTCGCGTCGTCGCAGCATGGCGCGCGATTGTAGGGGGGGTATCTGAAGGCCGAATGAAGGTGCTGCGGCATGATCGCCGCATGAGTCTTCTTCACGACACGGCTGACCACCAGCCCGGTGCGGTCCGGGCCGTTCTGCTGGCCGCCGGATCGGCCTCGCGCATGGGCCTTCGACCCAAGTGCCTGCTCGAGCGCGACGGCACACCCCTGGTGGTGCGCCTGATCCAGCAACTGCACCAGGCCGGTGTGGCACACGTGGTGGTGGTGCTGGGGCACTACGCGGACCGCATCGGCGCCGCACTCGATGCCATGCCGGAGTGTCCGGGCCTGCAGTTGCATCGCGTGCTCAACCCCGACCCGCACGCCCCGCAGGACGCGTCGCTGCGGCTGGGGCTGGCGGCGTTGCCCCAGGGAACCGACACCGTGCTGGTGCAGCTGGCCGACCAGCCCTTGCTCACTTCGGACGATGTGGGTGCCTTGCTGTCGGTGTGGGCGCAGCGGGCACCGGGCGTGGGGTTCCTGCAGCCGGTGCATGCCGGCCAGCCGGGGCACCCGGTGGTGCTGTCGTGGCCGGTGGCCCAGGCCCTGCGCGATGCACCGCCGGGCCAGGGCGGTCGGCAGTGGCAGCAGGCGAATCCGGAGCAGGTCTGGCGCTGGCAGGCACCCCATGAGCGCTTCTCGTCCGACGTGGACCGCCCGGAAGACATCGAGCGGCTGGCCCGGGCCGGCGTGACCCTGCGCTGGCCGCCGCAGTAGCGTCAGCGGATCAGAGGAAGCGCTCCAGCAGCCGGCGCGATGCGCGGTCCAGCCGGGTGCGGTCGGGCACCTCGAACACCAGGCCGTGGCTGCTGGTGATCAGCAGGCGCCGCTGACCCGGCAGGCGGCGGATGTCTTCCTCCACCTTGAGCACCAGCCGGGTCGGGCCGCGGTCGGTCTGCACGTCCCAGGTGCTGGGCGTGGCAAAGGTGCTGACCGAAACGATGCGCTGGATCACCGGCACCATGTCGCGATCGGACAGGGCGTCGCGCACCGCCTGCTGGTGCTCGGCCGGCAGCGCCGACAGCACCGGGATGAACACCTGCTCGGTGCCGTCGGACGCCACCAGCGAGATGGCCTCGTCCGGGGCGTTGAGCGGAAAGGCGCGCACCGCCTGCACGCCGGGGTGCTCGGTGCCGTCGGGCAGGCGGCAGACCCACTGGCCGTGGGCATTGCGTCGGAGTTCGAAGTCGGGGGCGCTCATGCGGCAACTCAGTTCTGGGCGGTGGGGTGGGCCGAGGGCTGGGGCAGGTGGCGGGCCAGCAGGGCGTCCTCGTGTTCGGCGTCTTCCTCGGCGGCCTGCCGGGCCTGGGCCTCGTACAGCCGCCAGTAGTGCCCCTGGCGGGCGATCAGCTCGTCGTGCGGGCCGACCTCCACCACCTCGCCCCGGTCCATGACCACCAGGCGGTCGGCCTTGCGCAGCGTGGACAGGCGGTGGGCGATGGCGATCGTGGTGCGGCCCTGCACCAGGTTGTCCAGGGCTTTCTGGATTTCCTTCTCGGTCTCGGTGTCCACCGCCGAGGTGGCCTCGTCCAGGATCAGGATGTGCGGATCGATCAGCAGGGCGCGGGCGATGCTGATGCGCTGGCGTTCGCCGCCCGACAGGCCCTGGCCGCGTTCGCCCACCAGCGAGTCGTAGCCCTGCGGCAGCCGCAGGATGAAGTCGTGCGCATGGGCGGCGCGGGCGGCCGCCACGATCTCGGCGCGGGTGGCGCCGGGCTTGCCGTAGGCGATGTTCTCGGCCACGGTGCCGAAGAACAGGAAGGGCTCCTGCAGCACCAGGCCGATGTGGCGGCGGTAGTCGGCCACCCGGAAGCGGCGGATGTCGGTGCCGTCGAGCTGGATGCTGCCGGCGCTCACGTCGTAGAAGCGGCAGATCAGGTTGACCAGCGTGCTCTTGCCGGAGCCGCTGTGGCCCACCAGGCCGATCATCTCGCCGGGGCGGATGTCCAGATCGAGGTTGCGGATGACCGAGCGGTTGCCGTAGCGGAAGGCGATGTCGCGCATGGACAGGCCACCCTTCACGGTGGGTGCGTCCACCGGGTCGCTGGGTTCCGGCACGTTGGACACGTGGTCCAGGATGTCGAAGATGCGCTTGGCACCGGCGGCCGCCTTCTGCGTGACCGAGACGATGCGGCTCATGGAGTCGAGCCGGCCGTAGAAGCGGCCGATGTAGGCGATGAAGGCGGTCAGCACGCCCACCGTGATGTCGCCCTTGCTGATCTGCCAGATGCCGAAGGCCCACACCACCAGCAGGCCCACGTCGGTCAGCAGGGTGACGGTGGGCGAGAACAGGCTCCAGGTCTTGTTGATGCGGTCGTTGACCGCCAGGTTCTGGGTGTTGGCTTCCTTGAAGCGGTCGGACTCGCGCTTCTCCTGCGCGAAGGCCTTCACCACCCGGATGCCCGGGATGGTGTCGGCCAGCACGTTGGTCACGTCGCCCCAGACGCGGTCGACCTTCTCGAAGCCGGTGCGCAGCCGGTCGCGCACCAGGTGGATCATCCAGGCAATGAAGGGCAGGGGCAGCAGGGTGACCAGCGCCAGCCAGGGGTTGATGGAGAACAGGATCACCGAGGTCATGCCCAGCATCAGCACGTCGGTGAGGAAGTCCAGCGCGTGCAGCGACAGGAACACCGAGAGCCGGTCGGTTTCCGAACCGATGCGGGCCATGAGGTCGCCGGTGCGCTTGGCCCCGAAGTAGTCCAGCGACAGGCCCAGCAGGTGGTCGAAGGCGCTGGTGCGAAGGTCGGCCGCGATGCGTTCGGACACCAGGGCCAGCAGCCAGGTGCGGGCCCAGCCCAGCGCCCAGGCCAGCAGGCCGGCACCCAGCAGGCCGCTGAGCAGCAGCGTCACGTAGGCGGTGTCGATGCGCTGGCCGTTCTGGAACGGAATGAGCACATCGTCCATCAGCGGGATGGTGAGGTAGGGCGGCACCAGCGTGGCGGCGGTGGACGCCAGCGTGAGCAGGAAGCCGGTGAGCAGTTGCCAGCGGTAGGGCCGGGCGAAGCGCCACAGGCGCAGCAGCACCCAGGTGGACGGCACCTCGGCGCGTTCGCGGGCACAGGTCTCGCAGTCGTCGCTCTCGGGGGGCAGCACCGACTGGCAGGTGGGGCAGAGCAGGGGCGCGTCCTCGCCGGGCGCATCGGCCTGCGGGGCCTGCAGCATGGCGATCTGCCGGTCGAACTGCCGCACCAGGCGCAGCGCCGCCGGGTTCTGGGCCAGGGTGAAGCGCCAGCTTGCCAGGCGCTGGTGTTCGTCGTGCAGCGACAGGGTGGCCACGCCGGCGTGGTCGGTGTGGCGCAGGGCCAGCCCCGCTCTCAGCGGCTGGTCGTGCGCGGTGCCGTCGGCCTGGCGGTGGCGCAGCAGACCGGGGTGGAGCTCGAGTTCGCTCCGGGCGAAGTGGCCGGCCTCGTCCAGGTCGACGGTCAGGCGGGCCAGCGGTGCGGCGGGGGAGGGGGTGGAAACGGGCGGCATGGGCACTGTCATGGGTGCGGAATTGTCGGTCACTTCGCGTGTGCAACACGAGTCCAGCATTTCTTAACACGCGCTAAGCCCCGGCGGGCCCGGCTCAGCGGAGAATACGGGCCGCAAACCCGCGCACGGTGCGCCATCCGGACAGCCCATCAACTGCTTTTTATGGATTCCAACCGATTTGCCATCACCATCCTCCAGCACCGGTTCCTGGGGGGACCGAACGCCTGGACCTACCGTTCGGCCATGGAGGTCTGGCTGGACCTGGGGCCGCTGGAGGAGCGACCATCCAACACCATCGACGGGCTGACCGACCGCCTGCTGGCCTGGCTGCCGGGGCTGGAGTCCCATCACTGCGGGGTGGGTGAACACGGCGGCTTCATCCAGCGCCTGCGCGAAGGCACCTGGGCCGGTCACGTGCTGGAGCACTGCGTGATCGAGCTGCTCAACCGGGCCGGCATGCCCACCGGCTTCGGCCAGACCCGCAGCACCAGCCGCACCGGCGTCTACCGCATGGTGTTCCGCGCCCGCAACCAGCCCACCGGCGAGGCCGCCCTGCGCCACGGCCACGCGCTGCTGGAAGCCGCCATCAACAACGAAGCCTTCGACGTGCCGGCGGCGGTCGAGGCCCTGCGCGCGGTGGTGGACGACACCTGGCTCGGCCCCTCCACCGCCGCCATCGTGCAGGCCGCCACCGACCGCCGCATCCCGCACCTGCGCCTGAACGACGGCAACCTCGTGCAGATCGGCCACGGCGCCAGCCAGCGCCGCATCTGGACGGCCGAGTCCGACCTCACCAGCGCGATTGCCGAGAACATCGCCTGCGACAAGGACCTCACCAAGACGCTGCTCATCGCCTGCGGCGTGCCGGTGCCCGAAGGCCGCGTGGTGGCCAATGCCGCCGAGGCCTGGGAGGCCGCTGAAGACATCGGCGTGCCGGTGGTGGTCAAGCCCAGCGATGCCAACCACGGCCGTGGCGTGTCGCTGGAGCTCAGCGACAGGAGCGACATCGAACAGGCCTTTGCGATCGCCGATGCCGAGGGCAGCGACGTCATCGTCGAGAAGTTCATCCCCGGCAACGAGCACCGCCTGCTGGTGGTGGGCGGCCGGGTGGTGGCGGCCAACCGGGGCGAGAGCCTGTGGATCACCGGCGACGGCCGGAACACGGTGCGCACGCTGGTCGACCTGCAGCTCAACAGCGACCCGCGCCGGGGCGACGCCGAAGAGTTCCCGCTGGAGACCATCATCCTCGACCGCGAGCCCGCCATGTGCCTGCTGCTGCAGCGCCAGGGCCTGGGGCCCGATGCCGTGCCCGCCGCCGGCCAGCGCGTGCTGGTGCAGCGCAACGGCAACATGGCCTTCGACTGCACCGACGAGGTCCATCCCGAGGTGGCCTACATGGCCGGTCTGGCCGCCCGCACCGTGGGCCTGGACATTGCCGGCATCGATCTGGTGACCACCGACATCGGCCAGCCGCTGCACGCCGTGGGCGGCGCCATCGTGGAGGTCAATGCCGGCCCCGGCCTGCTCATGCACCTCAAGCCCGCCATCGGCCAGCCGCGCCCGGTGGGCGAGGCCATCGTGCGCCAGCTGTTCCCGGTCGACGACGCCATGGCCGGCCGCATCCCGCTGGTGGGTGTGGCGGGTGAAGAGGGCAGCACCCTGCTGGCCCGGGCCGCCGCCCACCTGATGTGCCTGGGCACCGGGCAGGCCCCGGCCGGGCTCGCCTGCCGCGACGGCATCTACCTGGGCCGGCGCCGGCTGGAAGCGGCCGAGGCCGGCTACTGGCACCAGTGCGAGCGTCTGCTCATGAACCGCGAGATCCGCAGCCTGGTGGTGCAGGTCTCTGCCGGTCTGATCCTGGACCAGGGTCTGCCGTACGACCGCTGCCTGGTCGGCGTGGTGACCGATCTGTCCGGCTGGGAAACGCTGGCCCGCCACGACGTGCAGGGGCCCGAGGGCGTGGCCCGTGCCCTGCGCACGCAGGTCGACGTGGTGCTGGACCACGGCGCCTGCGTGCTGAACCTGGACCAGCCCGATGTGGTGGCCCTGGGCCGGCATTGCGACGGTGCCGTCTATGGCTTTGGCTCCACCCCGCCGACCCCTGAGAGCGGCATCCGGCGGCTGGCCCGCCCGCAGGACGGTGGCGTGGCGCTGGTCGAGGAGGGCCGGGTGGTCGCCCGGGCACAGCTGCCCGGCGGCACGGCCCCGGCCGACCTGATGGCCCTGTGCGGCGCCGCCGCTGCCGCCTGGGCGGCCGGCATGGCGCCTGCCCTCATCGTGGCCGGCCTCGAACACTTCGACATCCCGGCTGTTGCCTGAAGAACCCCGCTCGCGTCCAACCCAAGAACACGACCCGATCCATGGAAATCTCTCGCATCCGCGCCCTGCGCGGACCCAACCTCTGGACCCGCCAGACCGCCATCGAGGCCATCGTCCACTGCACTCCCGAAGAGCGTTCGCTGGCCGGCATGCCGGCTTTCGAGCCGGCCTTGCGGGCCCAGTTTCCGCAGCTCGGCCTGTGGCGCCACGACCGGCAGGAAATGTCGATGGCCAACGTGCTCAAGCTGGTGGCGCTGGCCCTGCAGGCCCAGGCCGGCTGCCCGGTGAGCTTCTCGCGCTGCACCGAGACGGTGGAAAAAGGCACCTACCAGGTGGTGGTGGAATACACCGAGGAGCCGGTGGGCCGCGAGGCCTTCCGCCAGGCCGAACGGCTCATTGCCCATGTGCGCGCCGGCCATCCCAAGCCGTTCGATGTGGAGACGGTGATCGCCGGTCTGCGCGAGCTCGACGAGGACGTGCGCCTGGGCCCCTCGACCGGTTCCATCGTCAACGCTGCCGTGGCTCGGGGCATCCCGTTCCGCCGGCTCACCTCGGGCTCGCTGGTGCAGTTCGGCTGGGGTTCGAAGCAGCGGCGCATCTGGGCGGCCGAGGTGGATGGCACCAGCGCGGTCTCCGAGACCATCGCCCAGGACAAGGACCTCACCAAGACCCTGCTGCGGGCCGCCGGCGTGCCGGTGCCCTGGGGGCGCCCGGTGGAGAAGGCCGAAGACGCCTGGGCCGTGGCGCTGGAAGTGGGCCTGCCGGTGGTGGTGAAACCGCAGGACGGCAACCAGGGCAAGGGCGTGACGGTGAACATCGTCGACCGCGACCACCTGGAGCTGGCCTGGCGCGTGGCCTCCGAATACGGCACGCCCATGATCGAGAAGTTCCTGCCCGGCAGCGACTACCGGCTGCTGGTGGTGGGCGAGAAGCTGATTGCCGCTGCCCGCCGCGATCCGCCCCAGGTCATCGGTGACGGCGTGCACACCGTGGCCCAGCTGGTGGAGCAGGTCAATGCCGATCCCAGCCGTGGCGACGGCCACGCCACCGCGCTGACCCGCATGCGCATCGACGAGATCGCCCTGGCGCGGCTGAAGATCCAGGGCCACACCCCCGACACCGTGCCGGCCAAGGGCGAGCGGGTGGTGCTGCGCAACAACGCCAACCTGTCCACCGGCGGCACCGCCACCGACGTCACCGACGATGTGCACCCCGAGGTCGCGGCCCGCGCCGTGGCCGCGGCCCGCATGATCGGCCTGGACGTGTGCGGCGTGGACGTGGTGTGCGAGACCGTGCTGCGGCCGCTGGAAGAACAGAGCGGCGGCATCGTCGAGGTGAACGCCGCGCCCGGCCTGCGCATGCACCTCAAGCCCTCCTTCGGCAAGGGCCGCGCGGTGGGCGAGGCCATCATCGACCACCTGTATCCGCCCGGTGACAACGGCCGCATTCCGGTGGTGGCGGTGACCGGCACCAACGGCAAGACCACCACCGCCCGCATGATCGCCCACATCGTGGCCGGCAGCGGCCTGCGCGTGGGCATGACCAACACCGACGGCGTGTATGTGAACGGCCGCCAGACCGACAGCGGCGACTGCGCCGGCCCGCGCAGTTCACGCAACGTGCTCATGCACCCCGAGGTGGACGCTGCCGTGTTCGAGACCGCGCGCGGCGGCATCCTGCGCGAGGGCCTGGGCTTCGACCGCTGCCAGGTGGCGGTGGTGACCAACATCGGCGCCGGCGACCACCTGGGCCTGAACTACATCACCACGGTGGAAGACATCGCGGTGCTCAAGCGCGTGATCGTGCAGAACGTGGCACCGGGCGGCTACGGCGTGCTCAATGCGGCCGACCCGCACTGCCAGCGCATGGCCGAGGTCTGCACCGGCCAGGTCATCTTCTTTGCCGTGGATGCGCGCAACCCGGTGCTGGCCACCCACCGCGAACAGGGCCGGCGTGCCGTGTGGGTGGAAGACGGCCACATCGTGGCGGGTGAGGGAGCCCAGCGCCACACCGTGGCCCTGAAGGATGTGCCCATCACCTTCGGCGGGCGCATCGGCTTCCAGGTGGAGAACGCCATGGCCTCGCTGGCGGCTGCCTGGGGCCTGGGTCTGGACTGGGATGTGATCCGCCAGGGCATGGCGAGCTTCCGCACCGACGTGGGCAATGCACCGGGCCGCTTCAACCTCATGAACCACCGGGGCGCCACCGTGATCGCCGACTACGGCCACAACCCGGACGCCATGCGTGCCCTGGTCTCGGCGGTGGACGCCATCCCGGGCGAGCGCCGCATGGTGGTCATCAGCGGTGCCGGCGACCGCCGCGACGAGGACATCCGCGAGCAGACGCAGATCCTGGGCGCGGCCTTCGACGAGGTCATCCTGTACGAGGACGCCTGCCAGCGTGGCCGGTCGCCGGGCGAGGTGGTGGGCCTGCTGCGCGAGGGCTTGAGCGGCGCCAGCCGGACCCGGCGCATCGACACCATCCAGGGCGAGTTCGTGGCCATCGACACCGCGCTGGACCGCCTGCAGAAGGGCGACCTCTGCCTGATCCTCATCGATCAGGTCGAGGAGGCGCTGGCGCACCTGCGTCAGCGCTGCGACGGCGTGGCCTGATCGCTCAGGCGGCGGCGGGGCGACGGCGGCCCAGCCGCCCCAGCCGTCCCAGCCTCGCTTCCACGGCGTGGTGGAAGGCCGCCCCGAGCAGGTTGCAGGCCAGCCAGGCCAGCAGCACCCCCAGGGACTGCATCACCGGGTCCTGGGGCGCGTGGCGGCTGAACCAGGCGTTCACCACCAGCGCCACCGGAAAATTCAGCAGGAACACCGAGTACGAGATGCGGCTGAGGTACGCCAGCACCGCGCTGCGCGGCCAGGTGTGCAGCCAGCCGCTGCGCCGTGACCACACCAGGCTGACGGCCACCAGCAAGGCCAGCGCAATGCGGGTGCGCCATTCCAGCGCGAGCGCCAGCAGGCACAGACCCACCATCAGCCACCCCAGGCGCCGGCCTGGTCCGGCGTCGGCCGGGTCGCTGATCCACCAGGCCAGAACGCCCATGCCGTAGGCGCCAAAGAAGTAGATGGCCCAACTGTCCCAGTCGGCGTCGCGGTTGAAGTGGAACAGCGACAAGGCCACGACCAGCAGCACCACCAGCCGCACCTGGCCGGATGCCCGCTCGGGTCCGGCCGGACCGAGGCGGCGCACCAGCCACAGCAGGCCCAGCAGCACCGCGTAGAGCTGGAAATCGATGGCCACGTACCAGACGCCGGCCGACAACGAATCCACGTCCAGCAGCGTGTGCACCAGCAAGGCGTGGGTGACGAACTGCCAGAGGTCCGGGCGGTCCGGCAGCGAGTCGTGGGTCATCCAGAAGCGCGCGACCTCGGTGCAGACCATGGCCACCAGCAGCGAGGCGAGGTAGGGCAGGGCCACCCGTGCATACCGCTGCCACAGGAGCGGCAAGGCCGAGGGCGCCTGCAGCGTGCCCTGGGGTGCCAGGCTGCGCGCCGCCAGAAAGCCCGCCACCACCAGGAACATCTGCACCGCCATGCGCGCGTCCTGGCTGAACCATTCCACCAGCTCGGGCAGCAGCCGGTGGGTCCAGTCGGACATGGGCCCGTAGAAGGCCAGGTGGTGCAGCACGATCAGCTGCGCACCCACCGCCTTGAGGGCGTCGATGTAGGGCAGCCGGTCGTTCACTCGGCGTGCCAGTGCAGCGGGAAGACGTAGTTCTCGGTCAGGGCACGGGCCGCCATGAGCGGAAGCAGCCGCGCCACGAACACCTCGCCGACCCAGCGGCGTTCGGTCGGGCTGTCATGCCCGGATTCCCGCACCAGCCGGATGCAGCTGAAGCTGGCGATGCCGTCCTCCACCGACAGCCAGGCCGGCGGTTTGGGCACCGGATCGGTGTCGACGGGCACTGCGCCGAACGCGCTTTTCCAGGCGTCCAGGAAACGTTCGAAGTAGCCCACGGTGCCGGCCCGCCAGACCTCGGCCACATAGAAGTTCCAGGCGCCGGCCGACTCGGTGATGAAGCCCCAGTCGAATTCGTGCACCGACAGCTCGCCCTGGGCCATCACGCCGATGCGGCGCACGTCGTCGCGGGCCGCGAACTCGGCGGTGAGCGGCCCGGCCCCGCCCGGCAGGCCACGCACCAGGCGGTCGATGGCTTCCGGGGGCGTGCGGAACAGCGGATCGGGTTCCTCCCAGGGCGAGCGCGCCCGCCGCAGCAGGCGGTCGGTGGCGTTCACGCTGTACTGGGCCAGGATGCAACGGTCCATGAAGGCCTTGCGGCCCTCGGGGGTGGAGATCTCCTGCACCACCTGGTCGAAGGCATCGTCGGCCCGCAGGGCGCCGGTCTCGCGCATGTGCAGCACGATGTCCAGCATGGAGCTGCGGGTGATGTGGTCCACCGCGTAGGCCAGGTCGCCCCCTTCGTACTCGACCATGGCCTTCTGGATCCAGGCCATCAGCTCGGCCCCCTCCAGCCCCGCCGGGGCACGCGGCATGTCGTTGAAGAGGGCGCGCATGACGCGCACCGTGTCGAGGTCGGTGGCCATGAAGGGCGATGTGGGCTCGGTGGACGGGGTTCGGGATACCGGTGCCCCGTATTATCCCCGGCTCAGTTCACCAGCACCAGTTTGCCCTTGACAGACCGTGAACCCATCACGGCATACGCCTGCGGCAGCTCGCTCATGGGCAGGGTGCGGTCGATCATGGGCTTGATCCGGCCGGCGCCGTACAGGCCGGCCAGGGTCTGCATCATGGCGGCGTTGGCCTGCGGTTCCCGCTTGGCAAAGTCGCCCCAGAAGACGCCCACGATGCTGGCGCCCTTGAGCAGGGCCAGGTTGAGCGGCAGGCTGGGGATGGGGCCGCTGGCAAAGCCCACCACCAGGTAGCGGCCACGCCACGCGATGGAGCGGAACACCGGCTCGGCAAAAGCCCCGCCCACCGGGTCATAGACCACGTCGGGGCCCTTGCCCCCGGTCAGGCGCTTGATCTCGTCGCGCAGGCTGCCCTCGGGCGTGTGCACGCTGTAGTTGAGGGTTTCGTCGGCACCCAGCTCGCGGCACAGGGCGCATTTGTCGTCGCTGGAGGCAGCGGCAATCACCCGCGCACCGGCCGCCTTGGCCAGCTGGATGGCGGCCGTGCCCACGCCGCCGGCCGCGCCCAGCACCAGCACGGTCTCGCCGGCCTTCAGCGCTGCCCGGTCCATGAGGGCATGCCAGGACGTGGCATAGATCATGATGAAGGCCGCCGCGTCCACCGCCGGAAAGCCGTCGGGCAGGGGCATGCACAGGGCCGCCGGGGCCAGCGTGTGGGTGCCGAAGCCGCCGGTGCCGCTCAGGCAGGCCACCTTCTGGCCGACCTTCAGGTGCTTCACCCCTTCGCCCACCGCCTGCACCACGCCGGCGTATTCCGAGCCGGGCACGAAGGGCAGGGCCGGCTTCATCTGGTACTTGTTCTGCACGATCAGCAGGTCGGGGAAGTTCAGGCTGGCGGCCTCGATGGCGATCAGCACTTCGCCCGGACCCGGGGTCGGGGTGGGCAGCTCCTTCCATTGCAGCGCTTCGACGCCGACGGGGTTCTCGCAGAGCCAGGCTTGCATGGGTGTCTCCTTGTGATGGGCAGCGGCCATGATAGGGACGCCCCAGCGCCTGCGCACGGGTGTCCTTGTCCCGGGCGCGACGGGGTGCGCCGCCTAGAATCGCGGCATGAAAATCCTCATCTCCAACGACGACGGCTACCAGGCGCCCGGCATCACTGCCCTGTACGAAGCCCTCAAGGACCTGGCCGACGTGGAGGTGGTGGCCCCCGAACACAACAACAGCGCCAAATCGAACGCGCTGACGCTGCATTCGCCACTGTATGTGCAACGGGCACCCAACGGCTTTCGCTACGTCAACGGCACGCCGGCCGACTGCGTGCACATCGCGCTCACCGGCCTGCTGGGGTACCGGCCCGACCTGGTGGTGTCGGGCATCAACAACGGCGCCAACATGGGCGACGACACCATCTATTCCGGCACCGTGGGCGCCGCCATGGAAGGCTATCTGTTCGGCATTCCGGCCATTGCCTTCTCCCAGACCGAGAAAGGCTGGGCCCACCTGGACGCGGCAGCCGACAAGGCCGCCGAGCTGGTGCGCCGGCTGCTGCCTTCGCTGGAGGGCGCCCAGATCCGCCAGGACCCGTGGCTGCTCAACGTGAACATTCCCTGCCGCCCGGCCAGCGAGATCCGCGGCTTCAAGGTCGCCCGCCTGGGCCGGCGGCATGCCGCCGAGGCGGTGATCACCCAGGTCAACCCCCGGGGCGACACCATGTACTGGATCGGCAGCGCCGGCCCCGCCAAGGACGACGTGGACGGCACCGACTTCCATGCCACCCAGCAGGGCTACGCCACCATCACGCCGCTGCAGGTGGACCTGACCGACCACGACCGGCTGGCCTACTGGGCCCCCACGGCGGCGGCCCTGAGCGGGGGCGAGCGGTGACCCAGTCCCCCGGCGGACGCCAGCGACCGGGATTCCCGGCCCGGCTGCCGTCCTCGTCCCCGGCCCAGGTGCGCCGCACGGCCGCCGAGGCGCCCGCAGCCAGGGTGGCCCCGCCGACCGGGGTCGGCATGGACTCGTCGGCAGTGCGCATGGCCATGGTGCGCCGGCTGCAGGCCGGGGGTGTGTCGCACCCGGCCGTGCTGGCCGCACTCGGCGCGGTGGAGCGGCACCGTTTCGTCGACACCGCCCTGGCCACCCAGGCCTACGAAGACACCAGCCTGCCCATCGGCCTGGGGCAGACCATCAGCAAGCCCAGCGTGGTGGCCCGCATGATCGAGCTGATCTGCCAGGGCCCGGCCGGCGTGGCCGGACGCGTGCTGGAGATCGGCACCGGCTGCGGCTACCAGGCCGCCGTGCTCAGCCGCGTGGCCCGCGAGGTGTACAGCATCGAGCGGCTGCGGGGCCTGCACGACAAGGCCCGCGAGAACCTTCGGCCGCTGCGCCTGTCCAACCTGCACCTCCTGTTCGGCGACGGCATGCTGGGATTCCCGGCCGGCGCACCCTATGCGGCCATCATTGCGGCGGCCGGCGGCAACGACCTGCCCTCGGCCTGGATCGATCAGCTGGCGGTGGGTGGCCGGCTGGTGGCCCCCGCCGTCACTGCTGCGGGCCGGCAGAACCTGGTGGTGATCGACAAGACCGCTGCCGGCATCGTCCGGACCGAGCTGGAGGCCGTTCATTTCGTGCCCCTAAAATCGGGCATTGCCTGACGCGCCACCCCCTGGGTGCGCCACGCCTCCCACACACCGGGCCCGCCTCTGCGGGTCCGTCAGACCTTGCTGGAGTCCTCATGAATCAAGCGCTTCCCATGACCACCGGCACCGGCCGAGCGGCGGGCCGACCGGTCCGCGCCGGCACCCTCGCGAGCATGGTGGTGGCTGCCCTGCTGGCGGCCGGTTGCAGCACCACCCGCGTCAGCGGGCCTGCACCGGTGGAAGACCGGGGCTTTTCCCGGTCCGAGACCGTGGCCGCCAAGCCCGGTGCCGAAAACGCCGGCAAGCCCGGCTACTACACCGTCAAGGCCGGCGACACCGTCTACCGCATCGCCCTGGACAACGGCCAGAACTGGCGCGACATCGCCGCCTGGAACAACCTGGCCAACCCGTCCTCCATCGAGATCGGGCAGGTGCTCCGCGTGGCGCCGCCCGCGGCTCCCGCAGCGCCGGCTGCGCCCGTGGTGGCCGCAGCGCCGGTGAGCAGCGGCGGCGTGGTGGGCCGCCCCCTGAGCGAGACGAGCCAGCCCGCGCCGTCCCCGGCCCCGGCACCCGCGCCGGCCGCAGCGCCGACCCCTGCACCGGCACCGGCGCAGGCCGCCACGCCGGCGGGTGACGAGCTCAATTTCGTGTGGCCGGCCAACGGCCCGATCGTGGCCCAGTTCGACGAAGCCACCAACAAGGGTGTGGGCATCGGTGGCCGCATCGGCGATCCGGTGGTGGCCGCCGCCGACGGCCGCGTGGTGTATGCCGGTGCCGGCCTGCGTGGCTACGGCAACCTCATCATCCTCAAGCACAACAACACCTACCTCACCGCCTACGCCCACAACCAGGCGCTGCTGGTGCGTGAAGACCAGGCGGTGAAGCAGGGCCAGAAGATCGCCGAGATGGGCAGCAGCGACGCCGACCGCGTCAAGCTGCACTTCGAGGTGCGGCGCCTGGGCAAGCCGGTCGATCCGCTGGGCCACCTGCCCAAGCGCTGAGGCCACCGCCATGGCCTGGCCGGTGCTGGTCTTCGACATCGAGTCCATCCCGGACATCGAGGGCCTGCGGGCCCTGCGCGGCGAGCCGGCCGACAAGCCCGATGCCGAGGTGTACGCCGGCTGGCTGGAAGAGCGCAAGGCCCGCAACCAGAGCGACTTCATGCCGCTGCACCTGCAGCGGGTGCTGGTCATCAGCTGCGTGTTCCGCAACGCCGAAGGCCTGCGCATCCACTCCTTCGTCGACCGCGACGGCCAGAGCGAAGGCAAGGTGGTCCAGACCTTCTTCAACGCGGTCGAGAAGCATTCGCCCCAGCTGGTGAGCTGGAACGGCGGCGGCTTCGACCTGCCGGTGCTGCACTACCGGGGGCTGCGCCACGGCGTGGAGGCCAGCCGCTACTGGGACATGGGCGAGGACGACCGCGAGTTCAAGTGGAACAACTACATCAGCCGCTACCACATGCGCCATCTGGACCTGATGGACCTGCTGGCCATGTACACCCCCAAGAACAATGCGCCGCTGGACGCACTGGCCAAGCTGTGCGGTTTTCCCGGCAAGCTGGGCATGGACGGCTCGCAGGTCTACAGCCAGTACCTGGCCGGCCAGACCGAGGAGATCCGCCGCTACTGCGAGACCGACGTCATGAACACCTACCTGGTGTATTGCCGGTTCCAGAAGATGCGCGGCGGCTTCACGCCCGAGGAATACGACCGCGAGATCGCCTACGTGCGCGAGACCCTGGGCCATCTGGCGCCGGACGAGCCGCACTGGCAGGAATACCTGGCCGCCTGGGCCTGAAGGGCGTGCGCCCGGCCTGAGACAATCGGGGGATGCAATCCGACGCCCCCGAACAAAAAACCCCTGAACTGCCCGACGGCTGGCTGGCCGTCGAATCCCTCGACATCGAAGCCCAGGGCATTGCCCACCGGCCGGACGGCAAGGTGGTCTTCATCGAAGGCGCGCTGCCCTTCGAGCAGGTCAGCGTGAGCGTGCACCGGCGCAAGAACAACTGGGAAGCCGCCACCGCCACCGCCATCCACCGCGAATCGTCGCAGCGGGTCCGCCCGGGCTGTCCGCACTTCGGTCTGCATGCCGGCGCCTGCGGCGGCTGCAAGATGCAGCACCTGCACGAGAGCGCGCAGGTGGCCATCAAGCAGCGGGTGCTGGAAGACAACCTGTGGCACCTGGGCAAGGTCAAGGCCGAGACGCTGCTGCGCCCCATCGAAGGGCCGGCCTGGGGCTACCGTTACCGCGCACGCCTGTCGGTGCGCCATGTGCACAAGAAGGGCGAGGTGCTGATCGGCTTTCACGAGCGCAAGAGCCGCTACGTGGCCGACATGCAGGTCTGCCACGTGCTGCCGCCGCACGTGAGCGCCATGCTCATGCCGCTGCGCGACCTCATCTTCGGCATGGACGCGCGCGAGACCTGTCCGCAGATCGAGCTGGCCTGCGGCGACGAGGTCACCGCCCTGGTGCTGCGCCACCTGGAGCCGCTGACCGAGGCCGACCTGGGCCGCCTGCGCGCCTTCGCGGCGGCGCAAGGCGTGCAGTGGTGGCTGCAGGCCAAGGGGCCCGACACGGTGAAGCTGCTGGACGAGGGGGGACCGCAGCTCTCGTACAGCCTGCCCGAGTTCGGCATCACCATGCCGTTCAAGCCGACCGATTTCACCCAGGTGAATCCGCAGATCAACCGCGTGCTGGTGGGCCGGGCCCTGCGGCTGCTGGATGCGCAGCCCACCGAGCGGGTGATCGACTGGTTCTGTGGCCTGGGCAACTTCACCCTGCCGATCGCCACCCAGGCCGGCGAGGTGCTGGGCATCGAGGGCAGCGAGGCGCTGGTCAAGCGTTCGCACGAGAACCTGGCGTTCAACCAGACTGGCCGGGCACGCCCGCTGGCGCCCACGCGCTTCGTGGCCCGCAACCTGTTCGAGATGACGCCGGAGCTGCTGGTGGCCGACGGCGTGGCGGACAAGTGGCTGGTGGACCCGCCGCGCGAGGGCGCCTTCGCCCTGGCCAAGGCGCTGGCCGATCTGCACCAGGAGCCGCAGCGGGCCGGTGGCTGGACGCCGCCCCGGCGCATCGTCTATGTGAGCTGCAACCCGGCCACGCTGGCGCGGGACGCGGGTCTGCTGGTGCACCAGGCGGGCTACCGCTGCGTGGCGGCAGGGGCGGTGAACATGTTCCCGCACACGGCCCACGTGGAGAGCATGGCGGTGTTCGAGCGCGCGTGAGGCGCGGCCCTGCCCGTCGGGGCGGGCCGGTCAGGACTTGTCGGCCGGCTTGGCCTCGGTCGCATCCTTGGACGGCTCGCCGCCTTCGCGCGGCATGCCGACGATACTGTTCTCGCGCATGTACTGGTCCATCTCCTTCCAGCCCTCGAACACGGCGGACTTGCCGGCCTTGGGGTTGGATTCGAAGCACGACTCGATGCTGCGGATGGCGTGACGGCAGGCGCTCCCGATGGCACGCCCTTCGGCTTCCTTGCGGGCCAGCACCTGGGACGCCGTCTCGATGCCCAGGGCATCGCAGCCGGCCAGCAGGGCCAGGGCGGAGAGGCTGATCAGGAGGCGGGAAGATCGCATGGCGTGGGCTCGGTCGTGGGGCCGGGGATGTGTTCTGTATCGGCAGCACCCGCCCCGACTTGATACCTGTGGCGTACGCCCGGCCATGAAAAAGGGGCCCGAAGGCCCCTGGGTGAGGAAGCGGTCAGGCCGCTGCCGTCACTCGCGTTCGCCGCCGAACACACCCAGCAGGGTCAGCAGGCTCTGGAACACGTTGAACAGGCTCAGGTACACGCCCAGGGTGGCGGTGATGTAGTTGGTTTCCTCGCCGTCCACCACGCGCTTGAGGTCGTACAGGATGAAGGCCGAGAAGATGCCGATCGCCAGGACGGACAGGGTGATCATCAGCGCGCTGGACTGGATGAGCACGTTGGCGATGCCGGCCACCAGCAGCATGATCATGCCGATGAACAGGAACTTGCCCATGTTCGACAGGTCGCGCTTGATGACGGTGGACAGCGAGGCCATGCCGAAGAAGATGGCGGCCGTGCCGCCGAAGGCGGTCATGATCAGGCTGGCGCCGTTGGAGAAGCCCAGCACGTTGGCGATCAGGCGCGAGAGCATCAGGCCCATGAAGAAGGTGAAGGCCAGCAGCACCGGCACGCCGGCGGCAGAGTTCTTGGTCTTCTCGATGGCGAACATGAAGCCGAAGGCGCCGCCCAGGAAGACGAGCAGGCCCATGAAGCCGGTCAGGCCGGCGGTGATGCCGGTGGCCACGCCCACCCAGGCGCCCAGCACGGTGGGCACCATGGACAGCGCCAGCAGGGCGTAGGTGTTGCGCAGCACGCGGTTGCGCTGGGCGGCGGAGCCGGCAATGGTGGCGCCGAAGCGGCCGCTGGACTGGATGTGTTCGGACATGGCAAGACTCCTTGTCGTCGTTGGGATGTTGACTCTGAGCATTAATTGCCCATTAAGTTTCCGGATTGTAGGGGGCGCCGGGGTGCCATCCCCCGAAGACCACGAAAAAGCAGGGCGGTCAGGGGACTTGTGACCGGGATCCACCCAATCCGCGCGGTATCGTCGGGGTTTGTGCCGTTTGAAGGCATGCAACCCCCGGAGAAGCGTTCCATGAAGACCAAAGACATGCTCGAAGCCGCCGACGTGAAGGCGATTGCTGCCGCCGCCGAGGCCGAAGCCCAGAAGAACAACTGGCCGGTGACCATCGCCATCGTGGACGACGGTGGCCACCTGCTGTGGCTGCAGCGCATGGACGGCGCCGCCGCCATCTCGGCCCACATCGCACCGGCCAAGGCCCACACGGCGGCGCTGGGCCGTCGCGAGAGCAAGATCTACGAAGACGTGATCAACCAGGGCCGCGTGTCCTTCCTGAGCGCGCCGCTGCTGCAGGGCATGCTGGAGGGCGGTGTGCCAGTCATGAAGAACGGCCAGTGCATCGGCGCCGTGGGTGTGAGCGGCGTGAAGTCGACCGAAGACGCCCAGATCGCCCGCGCCGGCATTGCCGCGCTGGGCCTGTAAGCCGGTCTCCGAAAAAAGGCCTGGCTACCGACGCCGCGGCGTCGTGGCTGGCCAACACGACCCGGCAGGACCCGCAGGCGCGGCGTCCGGGGTCGCCCCACGAAAAACTATTTGGTCAGGATCAGTTTGCCCTGGCGGGTGGCCTGCAGCCGGTAGACCGCACCGTTGTGCTCGATGGCCACGCTGCGCTGGCCCTGCAGGATGCGTTCGCTGGGCACCACGCCGGCGGGCGCCTGCGGGACCGCACCGGCACGCTGGCTCTGGTCGGGCCGATCCGTGTGTCCGGACAGCGATGCCGTGGTCATGGCGCCGGCTCCGTGATGAACCCGATCTTGCGCACGCCGGCCCGCTGGGCAGCAGCCATGGCCTGGGCCACGCGCTCGTAGCGCACCGCCTTGTCGCCGCGGATGTGCAGCTCGGGCTGCGGCTCCATGGCGGCGGCCTGCGCCAGGCGGGCCGCGAAATCCTCGTCCGCCACGCGCTGGTCGTTCCAGAAGTACTGGCCCTGGGCATCCACCGAGAGGCGGATGTTCTCGGGCTTGTCCTGCACCCGCTCCACGCTGGCCTGGGGCAGCTCCACGTTCACCGAGTGCTTGATGACCGGCACGGTGATGATGAAGATGATCAGCAGCACCAGCATGACGTCGATGAACGGGATCATGTTGATCTCCGCCAGCACCTCGCCGCTGTCGTCCTGGGTTCCGATGGCCATGGTCAACCCCGCTTCATGGGCAGCACCTTGCCGTCGGCACCCACGGCCACGCGGGCACCGGTGACGAAGTAGGCGTGCAGGTCGTGGGCGAAGCGGTTGAGCTGGTGCAGGATGCCCTTGTGGCCCCGCACCAGGGCGTTGTAGCCCAGCACCGCCGGGATGGCCACCAGCAGGCCCAGGGCGGTCATGATGAGTGCCTCGCCGATGGGGCCGGCCACCTGGTCGATGCTGACCTGGCCCGCAGCACCAATGCCCAGCAGCGCGTGGTAGATGCCCCAGACCGTGCCGAACAGGCCCACGAAGGGCGCGGTGGAGGCCACCGAGGCCAGCACCGACAGGCCGCTCTGGCCGCGCGCGGTGAAGTCGTCCACGCTCTTGCGCAGCGAACGCTCGATCCAGTCGCTCACGTCCAGGCTGTCGTGCAGCTGGGGGCGGGCCTGACCGTCCTTGTGGGTGATGTGGCGGGCGGCCTCGCGGCCTTCGGTGGCCAGGGCGCGGAAGGGATTGGCTTCGGGGTCGCCGAGCTTGTCCAGCCCTTCGGCAAAGTCGGCGCTGTGCCAGAAGCCTTCCACGGCGCGCGCCTGGGCCCGCTGGGCGCGCTGGTCCAGCACCTTCCACAGGATGATGACCCAGGTGGCCAGGCTCATGGCCAGCAGCACCAGGGCGACCGAGCGGGTGACCCAGTCGCCCTGGGTCCAGACGTGGGCGAGGCCCGAGGTGGCGAAATCGTTGTTCATGGTGTTGACGTGTTGACGTTCATTCAAGGACGAAATTGATCGGGACGGTGACCCACATGGCCTCGGGCGTGCCGCCGCGCTTGCCGGGCACATAGCGCCAGCGCAGCACGGTCTGCAGGGCAGCCTGGTCCAGCCGCTCGAAGCCGCTGGAGGTGCGCACCTCGGCCCGCGAGGCGGTGCCGTCGGTCTCGATGAACACCCGCAGCGTGACCTTGCCCTGCTCCCCCAGCCGGCGCGAGAGGGCCGGGTAGGGCGGGCGCGGGTTGTTCAGGTAGTCGGCGTTGGTGCTGGGCAGCACCACGGCCGGGGGCGCGGGTGGCGCAGGCGGCGCCGCAGGTGCCGGGGCCACTGCCGGTGCGGCCACCGGCTCGGCCGGCGCGACCTGGGGCGCCAGCGGCGAGGGCGTCGGGCTCGGGCTGGCCACCGGCTCGGGGCGCGGTGCGGGAGCGGGAGCCACGCGGGGCGCCGGCGCTGCCCTCGCTGGCGAAGGCGGTGCGGCAGGTGTGGGAGGTGCCGGGGGAATCTGCGGCTGGGGCGCCTCGATGAACTCGGCCATCACCTCCACCGGCACCACCAGCTCCACGGCGCGGCGCAGCAGACCGCTCTGCAGCGCCCACACGCCGGCCAGGTGCAGCCCGACCACGGTGGAGACGACGGCGATCCGTCGGGAGGTCTGACGCGACATGGGCAATGCGGTGGGGGAAGGGGGCTGTGACATCACAGCGGCGGGCGAGCTCATAGTTTAGGCGGCGCCCCGTCCCGGAACACCCATCGCGCGGCCAGCACGATCAGCAGCAGGCTCAGGCCGAAGGCGGAGAGGGCAACGGTCATGGCATTCCTTGGGAAAAGTGGACGGGATCATGGGACGAATTATAAATGAGAATAGTTCGTATTTGAATGGATGGGCCAAAAATTCAGTCCGGGCGCAGCAGGTCCAGCCCGGCCGCCTCGGCCGGGGAGCGGCAGCCACACAGGGCCTGCGCCGCCACGAACTCGTCCCGCAGCCGGCGCAGCACCCGGGCCACGCCCATGGCCCCGTCCTCGGCCAGCCCGGCCAGTACCGGACGGCCCACCAGCACGGCGCTGGCGCCCAGCGCCAGCGCCTTGATCACGTCGGTGCCGCGGCGGATGCCGCCGTCCACCAGCACCGGCACCGCGCCGGCCACGGCCCGCACCACGGCCGGCAGGGCATGGGCGGTGGCGACCGTGGTGTCCAGGGTGCGGCCACCGTGGTTGGAGACGATCAGCCCGTCGATGCCCAGGGCCACGGCCGCGGCCGCATCGGCCGGGTGCAGCACGCCCTTGAGCAGCAGGGGCAGACGGGTGTGCCGCCGCAGCCAGGCGATGTCGTCGTGCGTGGGCGCGCGGGCCAGCAGGGCATCCAGCGGCTCGGCCGGGGGCGGCGCCAGGTTCACCGCCGACAGGTGGGGCGGCAGCGAAAAACCGGTGCGCAGTTCGCGGTCGCGCACGCCCTGCACCGGCGCGTCGATGGTCAGCACCAGGGCCTCGAAGCCGGCGGCTTCGGCCCGGCGCACCAGGGTCAGGGTGTCCTCGGGCCGGGGCTGCAGGTAGAGCTGGAACCACAGCGGGCCGCGCTGGGCATCGGCCCGCACCGCACCGGCCACCGATTCCAGCGGCTGGCTGGCCTGGCAGCTCAGCACCAGGCCCACGCCCTGGCTGGCGGCGGCCAGCGCGGTGCCTTGCTCGCCGTGCGGGTGAGCCAGCATCTGGTGGGCCATGGGCGCCACCAGCAACGGCGTCGGCCAGGTGCGGCCGTGCAGGTCGATGCGGGCATGGCTGCCGGCCAGGGAGTGCAGGGTGCGCGGCCACAGCCGCAGGTCCTGCCAGGCCTGCTGGTTGGCCCGCAAGGTGATCTCGTCGCCGGCGCCGCCCAGCAGGTAGGCGGCATGGCCCGGGTCCATGCGCTCGATGGCCCCTGCGCTGCTCACAGCTGGCTCCATTGGCGCAGCAGGTTGTGGTACACGCCGGTGAGCGCGGTGGTCTCGCTGCTGTCCCCGTGGCGGGCGCGCAGGCGCAGCAGGTTCATGTCGAGGTCGAACAGGATCTGCCGTTGTCCTTCGTCGGGCACCAGGCTCTGCACCCAGAAGAAGCTGGCCAGCCGCTCGCCCCGGGTGACCGGGGTCACCTCGTGCACCGTGCTGGCGGGGTAGAGCAGGGCATGGCCGGCCGGCAGCTTGAAGGCCCGTGCACCCAGGGTGTGGTGGACCACCAGTTCGCCGCCGTCGTAGCTCTGCGGGTCGGACAGGAACACGGTGCACGAGAGGTCGCCACGCATCCAGTCGCCACCGGCACCGGCCGGCTGGCGCAGCACGGCGTTGTCCACATGGCGGCCGTAGTGGTCGCCGGTGGCCTGCTCACCTGGAGCCGGGGCGGTGTAGCGGTTGAACAGCGCCGGCAGCACCCGCCGGGGCAGGGCGGCCGAGACGAACAGCGGGTCGCGCTCCAGTGCCCGCGCCACCAGCGCCTGCAGCCCGCGCGAGGTCTCGCTGTCCTGCTGCAGCTGCCGGTTCTGCTTGAGGGCAGCGGCCTGGCCACCGGCGGTGCTGCTGCCGTCCACCCAGGGCGCATCCAGCCCCAGGCTGGCGCGGGCCTGCCGCACTTCGTCGGGGGTGAGCAGCTGGGGCAGCGACAGCAGCATGGCGGGTCAGAACAGGCTGGTCAGCGTGAGCTGCACCTTGCGGGCCGCACCCGGCACATAGAAGCCCGAGTACAGGCTGTCGGCGTACAGCTTGTTGGTCAGGTTGCTGATGTTGAGCTTGAGCGTGTGGCGGTCGGAGATGACGTACTCGGCCATGGCGTCCACCGTGGTGAAGGCCGGCGCCACGTTGACGCGGCTGGTGGCCGGTGTCTGCTCGCTGCGGTAGTTCAGGCCCAGGCCCAGGCGCAGCGGCTGCGTGACGCGGTAGGTGGTCCACAGGCTGGCGCTGTGCTTGGGCGTCAGGCCCGGGCGATCGCCCTGGCGCGGACCGTTGCCGGTGGTGGCACCGGCATCGATGCGGGCGCTGGGGATCCAGGTGTGGTTGTAGAACACCTCCCACTGCGGGGTGAAGCGGCCCGCCAGGTTGAACTCCATGCCGGTGGCGTGCCGTTTGCCCGAGAGCAGGTACTGGCCGGCCACGGTGTCGGGGTCGGTGTTGCGCTCGTTGTACTTTTCGGAGCGGAACAGGGCCACACCGAGCAGCGCCTTGTTCTCGAACAGGTCGAACTTGGCGCCCACCTCGATGTTGCGGCTCTTCTCCGGCGGCGTGTTGGCCAGGTAGGCGTTGTTGCTGCCCGGTGTGAAGGCACCCAGGGCGTACTGGTAGGTGTCACCCGAGGTGTTGTACGAGGTGCCCACCGACGCGTAGTACGAGGCCGTGGCGCTGGGCTGGAAGATCAGGCCCACCCGCGGGCTGACCAGGTTCTCGCTGATGTCGAAGGTGTTGCCGTTGGGGTCGGCATAGCCGGCCTTGAAATGGTCGAAACGCAGACCGCCCACCAGCTTGAGCTGCTCGGTCAGCGAGACCGTGTCCTGCACATAGGCACCGATGCTGGTGGTGTCGAAGGTGTTGAGGGGAATCGCTCCCCGGGTGTCGGGCCGGATGGCGCCGTCGTTGGGGTTGCCCACGGTGGTGTTGCTGCCCAGGCTGGGTCCGCCGAAGTTCTGGTTGCGCCGGGCGTCTTCCTGGCTCAGGTCGATGCCGGCCAGCAGCTGGTGCTTCAGGCCCAGGGCTTCGAATCGGGTGCTGTAGTCGCTCTGCAGCTGGGTCAGGTCGCTGTAGCCGACCCGGCCCTTGGCGGCGCCCGTGGTGCGGCTGATCACCGAGTTGGGGTTGATGTTGGCCAGGGTGGTGCCAGCGCCGAAGCGCACCACGGTGCCCCACAGCTCGCGTTCGTACTGGCCATGGCGCAGCGTGGTCTTGAGCTCGGTGTCCTGGTCGAAGCGGTGCAGGTGGCTCAGCGTGACGGCCGTGGTGCGGGTGCGGTTGTAGTCGCTGGCAAAGCCATAGAAGTTGTCGGCCGGCAGCACCGGGATCACCAGGTTCTGGCCGTTGCCCAGCGGGGTGGTGAACCAGGGGTGGTTGTAGATCGGGTTGCCGTCGGTCTGCAGGTGGTAGATGCCGGCCGAGAACTCGTCGCGCAGGCCGATGCCCCAGCGGTAGGTGGCGGCCAGGCCCCGCTTGTTGTCGGTGGCGCCCTTGTTGTCGGCGTTCTGCACCATGGCATTGATGCGCAGCGCGGCATCGTCGTCGGTCTTGAGGTTGAAGTCGCCGCTCAGCCGCAGCTCGCGGCCGGTGCCGATGGTGGTGTTGATCTCGTGCTGGTCCATCAGGAAGGGCTGCTTGCTCACCTGGTTGATCACGCCACCGGTCGATCCCCGGCCGAACAGCATGGAGGCCGAGCCCTTGAGGATTTCCACCCGGTCCAGGTTGAAGGTGTCGCGCTCGACCAGGGGTGCATCGCGCAGGCCGTCGACAAAGATGTCACCGGCCTGGCTGAGCGAGAAGCCGCGCATGCGCACGTCTTCCTCGCCGGTCTCGCCGGCCTGGAAGGTCACGCCGGCGGTGGTGCGCAGCACCTCGCGGAAATCGTCCAGGTTGCGGTCGTCCATCAGGCGCTCGGTCATCACCGTGACCGACTGGGGAATGTCCTTGATGGCCTGCCGGCCCTTGCCGATGCTGGTTTCGGTGGCCTTGAGCGTGTTCTTGGCATCGCTGCCGATGGCGGCGTCGCGCACTTCGACGGTGCTCAGGGTCGGGCCGGAAGGGGTCTGGGCGGCGGTCGGGGCGGCGTTCTGGGCGTGGGCCGTCAGCGAGGCGGCCAGCAGCAGCGTGGCCATGGACAGGGGGGCGAGGGGGAAGGGTGCAGAGCTCGGGTGGGACATGGTGGCAGTCAGGTCGAGGGTGGTCGGCTGGCTGCAACGCGCCCGGGGGCTGCGGTGGTGGCTGGCTGGTGTGTGTCAGTATATTACAAATAGGAATCGATCTCATTTGCATGCAGTTGCTGCGATGCAACAGTTCGCCTATCGGCCAAATAGCAACTATCAATCCAGTAGCACGATAGATCCCTTCTAAAATCAGGGTTATCGCCAGGGTCCCACACTGTCCTGGACAAACGATTTCTCCCATCCCGTAACCCAACCAAGGAACCACCATGTCCCTGATCAACACCACCGTCCAGCCCTTCAGCGCCACCGCTTTCCACAACGGCAAGTTCGTGCCGGTCACCGACGCCAGCCTCAAGGGCGAGTGGTCGGTCCTGATCTTCATGCCCGCCGCCTTCACCTTCAACTGCCCGACCGAAGTGGAAGACGCCGCCGACAACTACGCCGAGTTCCAGAAGGCCGGTGCCGAGGTCTACATCGTGACCACCGACACCCACTTCGCCCACAAGGTGTGGCACGAGACCTCCCCCGCCGTGGGCAAGGCCCAGTTCCCCCTGATCGGTGACCCCACCCACCAGCTGACCCGTGCCTTCGGCGTGCACATCGAAGAAGAAGGCCTGGCCCTGCGTGGCACCTTCATCATCAACCCGGAAGGCGTGATCAAGACCGCCGAGATCCACGACAACGCCATCGCCCGCGACGTCAAGGAAACCCTGCGCAAGCTCAAGGCCGCCCAGTTCGTGGCCAAGAACCCCGGCCAGGTGTGCCCCGCCAAGTGGCAGGAAGGCGCCAAGACCCTGACCCCGTCGCTGGACCTGGTCGGCAAGATCTGATGATCTGAGGCGCTGACTGGCCCCGCCAGTACCGCAGCCCGATGGGTGACGACCGCCCGGTCTCACCCATCCAACGGCGGCACTGAACACCGCAACCCCTACCAGGAGATCCCCATGCTTGATTCCCAGCTGAAGTCCCAGCTGCAGGCCTACCTTGGCCGTCTGCAGCGTCCCATCCGCCTGATCGCCTCGCTCGACGACAGCCAGGGCGCCACCGAGATGCGCGAACTGCTGGCCGAGATCGCCGAACTCTCCGATCTGGTGAGCTTCGACGACAGCGGTACCGATGCCCGCAAGCCGTCCTTCCTGATCGCTCCGCAGGGTTCCGACCGGGGTGTGCGTTTTGCCGCCATCCCGCTGGGCCACGAGTTCACCTCCCTGGTGCTGGCCCTGCTGTGGACCGGTGGCCACCCGCCCAAGGAAGAGGCCGAGACCCTCGACGCCATCGATGCGCTCAAGGGCGACTTCAATTTCGAGGTCTACATGAGCCTGTCGTGCCACAACTGCCCGGACGTGGTGCAGGCGCTCTCGCTCATGGCCATCCGCAACCCGGCCATCAAGACCGTGGTCATCGACGGCGGTCTGTACCAGGCCGAGGTCGAGGAGCGCCAGGTGCTGGCCGTGCCCATGGTCTACCTCAATGGCGAGGTGTTCGGCTCCGGCCGCATGACGCTGCAGGAGATCGTGGCCAAGCTCGACGTGAACGCCGACGAGCGCGAAGCCGCCAAGCTCGACGCCAAGGACCCGTTCGATGTGCTGGTGGTGGGCGGTGGCCCGGCCGGTGCGGCCGCTGCCGTGTACGCCGCCCGCAAGGGCATCCGCGTGGGCGTGGCCGCCGAGCGCTTCGGTGGCCAGACCAACGACACCATGGGCATCGAGAACTACATCTCGGTCATCGAGACCAACGGCCCGAAGTTCGCCGCCGATCTGGAAGCCCAGGTCCGCCACTACGACGTCGACCTCATGAACCTGCAGCGCGCCGAGAAGCTGATCCCGGCCAGCGAGCCGGGCGGCATGGTGCAGGTGCAGATGGCCAATGGCGCCGTGCTCAAGGCCCGCAGCGTGATCCTCTCCACCGGCGCCCGCTGGCGCAACGTGAACGTGCCCGGCGAGAACGAGTACCGCAACAAGGGCGTGGCCTATTGCCCGCACTGCGACGGTCCGTTGTTCAAGGGCAAGGACGTGGCCGTGATCGGCGGCGGCAACTCGGGCGTGGAAGCCGCCATCGACCTGGCCGGCATCGTGCGCCACGTGACCCTCATCGAGTTCGCCGACGCCCTCAAGGCCGACGCCGTGCTGGTGAGCAAGCTGCGCAGCCTGCCCAACGTGACCATCCATGTGAACGCCCAGACCACCGAGATCACCGGTGCCGGCGGCAAGGTCAATGGCCTGAGCTACAAGGACCGCGTCAGCGGCGAGATCCGCCACGTGGCGCTGGAAGGCGTGTTCGTGCAGATCGGTCTGGTGCCCAACACCGAATGGCTCAAGGGCACGGTGGAGCTCAGCCGCTACGGCGAGATCGTGGTGGACGCCAAGGGCCACACCAACGTGGAAGGCGTGTTCGCCGCCGGCGACTGCACCACGGTGCCGTACAAGCAGATCGTGATCGCCGCCGGTGACGGTGCCAAGGCGGCACTCAGCGCCTTCGACCACCTGATCCGTCAGCCCGCTGTCGAGGCCGTGGCCGCCTGACACGGTCTGCACCCATGAAAAAAGCCGCCCCGAGGGGCGGCTTTTTTGTGGGCCGAAGCCTGCTTACTTGGCCGGTGCCGGCTCGGTGGCCGGAGCCGCCGGGGCTGCCGGAGCCGCCGCCGGGGCGGCAGGGGCTGCGGTGGCTTCCGCCGGCTTGGCCGGTGCGTCGTGGCTGGTCGACGGGATTCCGTGCGACTCGCCGCTCATGTCGATGTCGCCACCCTTCATGAGGATGAACAGCGCCGCAGCGGAAAACACGACGAAGGCAATGAAGATCTTGATCATGGTCGGTCTCAGTCGTCGGCGTAGATGTCGACGTCCTTGGTCTCTTTGACGAACAGGGTGCCGATGATCACGGTCGCCGAGGCGATGATGATCGGGTACCACAGGCCGTTGTACATGTTGCCGGTCTGGGCCACGATGGCGAACGCGGTGGTGGGCAGCAGGCCGCCGAACCAGCCGTTGCCGATGTGATACGGCAGCGACATGGAGGTGTAGCGGATGCGGGTCGGGAACATCTCCACCAGCATGGCGGCGATGGGGCCATAGACCATGGTCACCAGGATCACCAGGTAGGTGAGGATGGCGATGATCATCAGCTTGTTGACCTTGGCCGGGTCGGCCTTGGCCGGGTAGCCGGCGGCCTTCAGGGCCTCGCTCACCGACTTCTTGAACTCGGCATCCTTGGCCTTGGCCTGATCGGCCTGCAGACCCTTGGAGGTGTAGCCGGTGATCACGGTGTCACCCACCTTGATGGTGGCCACCGAACCGGCCGCACCGGGCTCGTTCTCGTAGCTCACCGACGAAGCGGCCAGCACCTGCTTGGCGATGTCGCACGAGCTGGTGAACTTGACGGTGCCGGTCGGGTTGAACTGGAACGAGCACTCGGCCGGATCGGCCACCACGACGACCTTGTTGGACATCTGGGCAGCGTGCAGGTCAGGGTTGGCGGCCTTGGTCAGGGCGGTGAACACCGGGAAGTAGGTCAGGGCGCCCAGCAGGCAGCCGGCCAGGATGATGGGCTTGCGGCCGATCTTGTCGGACAGCGCGCCGAACACCACGAAGAACGGGGTGCCGATGATCAGCGAGGCAGCGACCAGGATGTTGGCGGTGGCGCCATCGACCTTGAGGGCCTGGGTCAGGAAGAACAGGGCGTAGAACTGGCCGGTGTACCAGATCACGGCCTGACCCATCACCAGGCCGACCAGGGCCAGGATCACGATCTTGAGGTTCTTCCACTGGCCGAACGACTCGGACAGCGGCGCCTTGGAGGTCTTGCCCTCGGCCTTCATCTTCTGGAAGGCCGGCGATTCGTTCATCGACAGGCGGATCCAGACCGACACGGCCAGCAGCAGGATGGAGACCAGGAACGGCACGCGCCAGCCCCAGTCGGCGAAGGCCTCTTCACCCACCAGGGTGCGGGTGCCCAGGATCACCATCAGCGACAGGAACAGACCCAGCGTGGCCGTGGTCTGGATCCAGGCGGTGTAGGCGCCGCGCTTGCCGTGCGGGGCGTGCTCGGCCACATAGGTGGCGGCACCGCCGTACTCACCGCCCAGGGCCAGGCCCTGCAGCAGACGCAGCACGATCAGGATGATGGGCGCGGCCACGCCGATGCTGGCGTAGTTGGGCAGGATGCCCACGATGAAGGTCGCACCACCCATCAGCAGGATGGTCACCAGGAAGGTGTACTTGCGGCCGATCATGTCGCCCAGGCGGCCGAACACCAGCGCGCCGAAGGGGCGCACGATGAAGCCGGCAGCGAAGGCCAGCAGCGCGAAGATGAAGGCCGAGCCGGCATCCAGGCCGCTGAAGAACTGCTTGGCAATGATCGCGGCCAGCGATCCGTACAGGTAGAAGTCGTACCACTCGAACACCGTGCCCAGCGAGGACGCAAAGATCACCTTGCGTTCTTCGGCGGACATCGGGCGGTTTTCTGCTTTCGCCATGATGGGTCTCCGTTGAATGAATCCACCGGCTCGACGAACCGGTTGCCGAGGATTCTCAAAACGGGGACTGACCGACTTCTGACACGGCGGGTGTCAATCCGCCGGTGTTTTCACCTAGCGTTTCGGGGGCTTCGCGCAAGCGTCGCGTAAGCCCGTTGAACAAGCCCCGCCCTCAGTACTCGAGCCGCTCGGGCCGCACTTCCTGCAGGATGGTGATGGCGATCTCCTCGATCGACTTGGTGGTGGTGGACAGCCAGCGGATGCCCTCGCGGCGCATCATGTTCTCGGCCTCCGAGACCTCCATGCGGCAGTTCTCCAGGCTCGCGTAGCGCGAATTGGGCCGGCGCTCGTTGCGGATCTCGCTCAGGCGTTCGGGCGCAATGGTCAGACCGAACAGCTTCTTGCGGTGCGGCACCAGGGCCGGGGGCAGCTTGCGGCGGTCGAAGTCTTCCGGAATGAGCGGGTAGTTCGATGCCTTCAGCCCGTACTGCATGGCCAGGTAGAGCGAGGTGGGTGTCTTGCCGCTGCGGCTCACCCCCACCAGGATCACATCCGACCCTTCCAGGTCCTTGTGGCTCTGGCCGTCGTCGTGTGCCAGCGAGAAATTGATGGCCTCGATGCGGTCGTGGTAGGCCTTGCTCTTGGAGGCGTCCGAGAAGCGGCCCACCCGATGGTTGCTCTTGATGGAGAGCTCGGCTTCCAGCGGTTCGACGAAGGTGCCGAACATGTCCATCATCATGCCCCGGCAGTGCTGGCGGAACACATCGAGCACCTCGTCGTTCACCACGGTCAGGAAGACCAGTGGCCGCTTGCCTTCCAGTTCGGCCGCATGGTTGATCTGGCGCACCGCCTGGTGGGCCTTGTCCACGCTGTCCAGGAAGGGCAGCCGCACGCGGCGCATGGTGACCTCGAACTGGGCCAGGATGGCGTTGCCGAAGGTCTCGGCGGTGATGCCGGTGCCGTCTGAGACGAAGAACACGGTGCGGTTGGCCATGGGGCGGCGTCCTACAATGCGGGTTGTTGCGTGGGGCGATCATAGGGCCCTGCGCTGAGCGATCTGCCTGCCTTGCCCGGTGCCCGACCCACAACAGAACTACAGGTCATCCGCTGGTGCATGGAGCCCCCCGGTTTTTCAACCTCAGGAGTCTTCCCATGTCCCAACTGTTCGGCGCGACCGACCTGGTCGTCCCCTTTGAAAAGCTCAGGATGAGCGATGTCGAGGCCGTCGGCGGCAAGAACGCCAGCCTCGGCGAGATGATCTCGCAGCTGCCCAGCGGCGTGAAGGTGCCCACCGGCTTTGCCACCACGGCGCACGCCTTCCGCCAGTTCCTCAAGCATGACGGTCTGGCCGACCGCATCAATGCCCGCCTCGATGCCCTCGACACGGAAGACGTGCGCGCCCTGGCCCAGGCCGGTGCCGAGATCCGCGCCATGGTCGAGGCCCAGCCGTTCCCGGCCGACCTCGAGCAGGCCATCCGCGCCGAGTTCGCCACCCTGAGCGCCGGCAACCCCCAGGCGTCGTTCGCGGTGCGTTCCTCGGCCACGGCCGAAGACCTGCCCGACGCCTCGTTCGCCGGCCAGCAGGAGACCTTCCTGAACGTGGTGGGCATCGACGAGGTGCTGCACAAGATGAAGGAGGTCTTTGCCTCCCTCTACAACGACCGCGCCATCAGCTACCGCGTGCACAAGGGCTTCGCCCATGCCGACGTGGCCCTGTCGGCCGGCGTGCAGCGCATGGTGCGTTCCGACCTGGGCGCGGCCGGCGTGATGTTCACCATCGACACCGAATCCGGCTTCGAGGACGTGGTCTTCATCACCTCCAGCTACGGCCTGGGCGAGACGGTGGTGCAGGGCGCCGTCAACCCCGACGAGTTCTATGTGCACAAGCCCATGCTCAAGGCGGGCAAGCGCGCGCTCATCCGTCGCAACCTGGGCAGCAAGCTGATCCAGATGACCTTCAGCACGCCCGAAGAGAAGGCCGCCAGCGGCAAGCTGGTCAAGACCATCGACGTGCCGGTGGAGCAGCGCAACCGTTACAGCCTGAGCGACGCCGACGTGGAGCAGCTGGCCCGCTATGCGCTGGTCATCGAGCAGCACTACGGCCGCCCGATGGACATCGAGTGGGGCAAGGACGGCACCGACGGCCAGCTCTACATCCTGCAGGCCCGCCCCGAAACCGTGAAGAGCCAGTCCGCCGGCAAGACCGAGGTGCGCTACAAGCTCAAGGGCAAGGGCGCGGTGCTGGCCAGTGGCCGGGCCATTGGCCAGAAGGTGGGCACCGGCCCGGTGCGCCTGGTGCACAACATCAGCGAGATGGACAAGGTCCAGCCCGGCGACGTGCTGGTGACCGACATGACCGACCCCAACTGGGAGCCGGTGATGAAGCGGGCCAGTGCCATCGTCACCAACCGGGGCGGTCGCACCTGCCACGCCGCCATCATCGCCCGCGAACTGGGCATCCCGGCCGTGGTGGGCTGCGGCAACGCCACCGAGCAGCTCAAGGACGGCACCCTGGTCACGGTGAGCTGCGCCGAGGGCGACACCGGCCAGATCTACGACGGTCTGCTGGAGACCGAGGTGACCGAGGTCCAGCGCGGCGAGATGCCCGAGACCGACGTCAAGATCATGATGAACGTGGGCAACCCCCAGCTGGCCTTCGACTTTGCCCAGATCCCCAACGGCGGCGTGGGCCTGGCGCGGCTGGAGTTCATCATCAACAACAACATCGGCGTGCATCCCAAGGCCATCCTGGACTACCCGGCGGTGGATGCCGACCTGAAGAAGGCGGTGGAGTCGGTGGCCCGCGGCCACGCCAGCCCGCGCGCCTTCTATGTGGACAAGGTGGCCGAGGGCGTGGCCACCATCGCCGCAGCGTTCTGGCCCAAGCCGGTGATCGTGCGCCTGTCGGACTTCAAGTCCAACGAGTACCGCAAGCTGGTCGGTGGCAGCCGCTACGAGCCGGACGAGGAAAACCCCATGCTGGGCTTCCGGGGTGCGGCGCGCTACATCAGCCATGACTTTGCGGAAGCCTTTGCCATGGAGTGCGAGGCCCTCAAGCGGGTGCGCGAGGACATGGGCCTGACCAACGTGCAGGTCATGGTGCCCTTCGTGCGCACGCTGGAGCAGGCCCGCAAGGTCACCGAGCTGCTGGCCGCCAAGGGCCTCAAGCGCGGCGAGCACGAGCTCAAGCTGATCATGATGTGCGAGATCCCCAGCAACGCGGTGCTGGCCAAGGATTTCCTGCAGTACTTCGACGGCTTCTCCATCGGTTCCAACGACCTGACCCAGCTCACCCTGGGCCTGGACCGCGATTCGGGTCTGGAGCTGCTGGCGCACGACTTCGACGAGCGCGACCCGGCGGTCAAGGCCCTGCTCAAGCTGGCGATCGGCGCCTGCAAGGCCGAGGGCAAGTACGTGGGCATCTGCGGCCAGGGCCCCAGCGACCACCCTGACTTTGCCCAGTGGCTGCGCGACGAGGGCATCAGCTCGATCTCGCTCAACCCGGACTCGGTGGTCGACACCTGGCAGCTGCTGGCCGGGCAGGGCAGCTGAGGCCTGTACCGCTCCTGAAAACGGCGACTTCGGTCGCCGTTTTTCATGGGGGTCCGCACCGTGGAATGCGTCACGGGAAAACCCTCATGGGGTTTGACCTGCACTGACGGCTTCCTGACGGGTTTTGTAAGAACTCGGTAAGGTGATAAATCAGAATCGCGGCAACGTTAAGAAACCCTTATGTTGCTGCTCATCTCCTCGGTCAAGCTCGTCGCAGAGATCGCCCTGCTGTCTTTGCTCGGCCAATGGGTCCTGGGTCTGCTGGCCGGTCAGAAGCGCGAACAGAACCTGTTTTACCAGGTGCTGCAGGTCCTGACCCGTCCCTTCGTGCGGCTGACCCGTTTCATCACGCCCAGTTTCGTGCTCGAACGCCACCTTCCCCTGGTGGCGTTCCTGCTTCTGGGCTTCCTGTGGCTTGCGGTCACCATTGCCAAGATCAACCACTGCTTGAAGATCGGGGTGCAGTTGTGCCAATGAAACTGGGTCGTACCTTCATTCGCTGGCAGATCAGGGCGCTGCTGGTGCTCAACCGCCGTGAGCAGGCCCTGCAGGCCGTGGATGGGATGCTGGCCCAGGCGCCTGACGATGTATACGGGCTCTCCACCAGGGCCCACCTGCTGGCGGCACTGGGTCGAAAGCCCGAAGCCCTGTCGGTCCTTCAGCGGCTGGTGCGGCTGTGCCCGGATCAGGCAGCCCACTGGTTCAACCTGGGCTTCCTCAGCGAGGAACTGGGACTTCTGCCAGCCGCCGAAAAAGCCTTCCGGCGCGCCACCGACATCGATCCGAAGCTCGACCGAGGCTGGTACGGCCTGGCGCTCGCGCTGATCCGGCAACGCAAGTTCGACGATGCAATCGTCGCCTTGCGCAAGAACACCGAACTGCAACCCATGAGTCCTTACGGCTGGTACCAGCTGGCCCGGGTTCATGTCGACCGGCAAGAGCCCGAGGAGGCGGTGAAGATCATCCGCCACCTTCGAGGGTTCGAGCCCAAGGTGGCTGCCCAGCTGGAGCGCGAAACGGGTCTGGGAACTTCCCGGGCCTGATTCGCGCCCCCGCGGGGCGGCAGACAAAAGGGGTGCCGGTGCGAACCGGTCACCGAAAAACGCGGACCGGTTGCAGGCCATCCAGTGGAGACGGATGGTGTTCGTGACGTGCCCGAGAGGGTTTGTTGATGGAGGTCGATCACATGGAACTGACTGAGAACCACCACCGCTACTGGCGGAAAAACCTCAACGTCACCGCCATATTGCTTGCAATCTGGTTTGTCGTGACGTTTGTCGTGAGCTTCTTTGCCCGCGAACTGAGCTTCAACTTTTTTGGTTGGCCGTTCAGTTTCTGGATGGGAGCCCAAGGCTCGCTGGTGGTGTATTGCCTGATCATCGGGTTCTACGCCTGGTACATGAACAAGCTCGATATCGAACACGGTGTCGAGGAAGTCGAGGAGTGAACCATGGCAGGCATGTTTGAAACTGCGGGCGCCGGGGGCGGCTCCAACAAGGCCTTCAAGGCCCAGCTCAACAAGGTGTACGGCTGGTACACCGGGGGCTTCGCCATCTTCGTGGTGGCGCTGGCCATCCTGGAGCAGATGGGGCTGTCGCGGGAGTGGATCGGCTTCATCTTCCTGCTGGCCACCATCGGCCTGTATGCAGGCATCGGCATCATGAGCCGCACCACCGACGCAGCCGAGTACTACGTGGCCGGACGCCGCGTGCCAGCCGTTTACAACGGCATGGCCACGGGCGCTGACTGGATGTCGGCAGCGTCCTTCATCGGCATGGCCGGTACCCTCTACCTGACCGGCTACAGCGGCTTGGCCTTCATCATGGGCTGGACCGGTGGCTACTGCCTGGTGGCGCTGTTCCTGGCGCCGTACCTGCGCAAGTTCGGTCAGTTCACCATCCCGGACTTCCTGGGTGAGCGCTACGGCGGCAACCTGCCGCGTTTCCTGGGTATCGCAGCCGCGATTCTGTGCTCCTTCACCTACGTGGTGGCGCAGATCTACGGCGTGGGCCTGATCACTTCGCGCCTGACCGGCGTGGCCTTCGAGCTGGGCATCTTCCTGGGTCTGGGCGGCATTCTGGTCTGCTCGTTCCTGGGCGGCATGCGTGCCGTGACCTGGACCCAGGTGGCCCAGTACATCATCCTGATCGTGGCCTACATGATCCCGGTGGTGTGGCTGTCGGTGAAGCAGACCAACGTGCCCGTGCCGCAGGCCATTTATGGCGCGCAGCTCGAGAAGGTGACGGCCAAGGAAAAGATCCTGATCGATGATCCGAAGGAGAAGGAAGTCCGCGACATCTTCAAGGCCCGCTCTGCCGCCCTGGCCGAGAAGCTGAAGGACCCGGCCGCCGCCCTGGCTGCCGACAAGGCTGCCGCCGAGAAGAAAGTGGCTGATCTGAAGGCTGCCAGCGCTCCGGTTGCCGAGATCGCTGCTGCCGAGAAGGCGCTGGCCGACCTGCCGAAGGATGAAGCTGCCGCCAAGGCCGCCTGGACCCGTGCCAAGGCTGCCGCCGACGCCAAGTCCAACCCGCTGAACAACATGCCACGGCATGCTGCCCAGTTCTCGGGTGACCCGAACGGCGACGAGAAAGCCCAGGCCGCGTTCAACACCTCGCGTCTGAACTTCCTGGCCCTGATCTTCTGCCTGATGGTGGGTACAGCTGCACTGCCGCACATCCTGATGCGCTACTACACGGTTCCCAGCGTGAAGGAAGCGCGTCAGTCGGTGACCTGGTCGCTGTTCTTCATCTTCCTGCTGTACTTCACGGCGCCGGCCCTGGCGGTTCTGGTCAAGTACGAGGTGTTCCACGTTCTCGTGGGTACCCCGTTCGACCAGCTGCCCCAGTGGGTGGCGGCGTGGAACAAGGTGGACGCCTCGCTGCTGTCGGTGACCGACATCAACAAGGACAACATCCTGCAGCTCAACGAGATGACCATCGGTGGCGACATCATCGTGCTGGCTACTGCCGAAATCGGTGGCCTGCCATACGTGGTGTCGGGTCTGGTGGCCGCTGGCGGCCTGGCTGCTGCGCTGTCCACCGCCGACGGCCTGCTGCTGACCATCGCCAACGCGCTGTCGCACGACCTGTACTACAAGATGATCGACCCGAACGCCTCGACCGCCCGCCGCGTGACCATCTCCAAGGTCCTGCTGCTGGTCGTGGCCCTGGCTGCTGCTTATGTGGCTGCCCAGAAACCGGCTGACATCCTGTTCCTGGTTTCCGCAGCGTTCTCGTTCGCAGCGGCGGCGTTCTTCCCGGCTCTGGTGCTCGGCATCTTCTGGAAGCGTGCCACCGGCATCGCTGCCTCGCTGGGCATGATCGCTGGTCTGGGCATCACCTTCTATTACATGGTGACCAACCAGCCCTGGCTGCGTGGCGTGTTCGGTGTGACCTCGCCGGTCGAACTGTGGTTCGGCATCCAGCCCATCTCGGCTGGCGTCTTCGGCGTGCCGGTCGGCTTCGCCGTGATCATCCTGGTGAGCCTGGTGACCCCGGCGCCCAACAAGAAGATCCAGGAGCTGGTGGAGCACGTGCGCTACCCCAACCTGAAGATGTCCTGAGCCCTCGCGGGCCCCTGACACCCCCGTCCGGACCACCCGGACGGGCCCCGAACCCGGCGCGGCCGCCAAGCCCGCCGGGTTTTTTGCTAGAATCGCGGGCTAGCCTTGCTGCACCCCAGTTGACGCCGGGGGCAGCTTTCTACCCAAAAGGAGAGTCCATGCGTCATTACGAAATCGTGCTGCTGATCCACCCGGATCAAAGCGAACAGGTCCCCGCCATGCTGGAGCGCTACAAGGGCATGATCACCGCCGGCGGCGGCAAGATCCACCGTGTTGAAGACTGGGGTCGTCGCCAGATGGCCTACCAGATCAACAAGCTGTCCAAGGCCCACTACCTGTGCGTGAACATCGAGGCCGGTCAGGCCGTGATGGCCGAACTGGAGCATGCCTTCAAGTTCAACGACGCCGTGCTGCGTCACCTCACCGTGCAGCGCAAGAAGGCCGAGACCGGTCCTTCGGCCATGATGCGCACCGTCGAGCGTGAAGAGGCCCGCAAGGCCGCGCAGCAACCGCAGGAACAGGCTGCCTGATTGCCGGCAGCGCGCCTCAGGGAGTGAACCGGTTCGGCGTGACGGCGGTGGTGGTGCAGGTGCAGAGCCTGCGCTACACCCCGGCAGGCATCCCGGCCGTGAATCTGGTGCTCGAGCACGAGTCACAGGTCGTCGAACTCGACACCCCCCGCCTGGTGAAACTTCAGCTGAGGGCCGTGGCCTTCGGCGCACTCGCAGAAGTGCTGTCCCGACAGGGCATGGACACGATCTGCCGGTTTGAAGGTTTCCTGGCGAATGCGCGCAACGGCAAAGGCGTGGTGTTCCACATCCAAGATTTCAGCAAGACATAGGAAGGCCCATCATGGCTGCACCCAAGCGTTTCAACAAAGACAAGCGCCCCAAGCGCAACACCCAATCGCTGCTGTTCAAGCGCAAGCGTTTCTGCCGCTTCACCGTGGCCAAGGTCGAGGAAGTCGACTACAAGGACGTGGACGTCCTGCGTGACTTCATCGCCGAGAACGGCAAGATCATCCCCGCGCGCCTGACCGGCACCCGTGCCATCTACCAGCGCCAGGTCACCACCGCCATCAAGCGTGCCCGCTTCCTGGCCATGCTGCCCTACAGCGACCAGCATCGCGTCTGAAGAGGAGCCTGACATGCAAATCATCCTGCTCGACAAAGTTGTCAACCTCGGCGCCCTGGGCGATGTGGTCAAGGTCAAGGACGGCTATGCCCGCAACTTCCTGATCCCCACCGGCCGCGCCCGCCGTGCCACCCAGTCCGCCATTGCCGAATTCGAAGCACGCCGTGCCGAACTCGAAAAAGTGGCTGCCGCCAAGCTGGCCGAAGCCCAGGCCCTGGGCGAGAAGCTCGCCGGCGTGACCGTCAAGCTGAGCCAGAAGGCCGGCGTGGACGGCCGTCTGTTCGGTTCCGTCACCAACCACGACGTGTCCGAAGAGCTGAACAAGCAAGGCTTCGCCGTGGTCAAGTCGCAAGTGCGCATGCCCAACGGTCCGCTGAAGATGGTCGGTGACTACACCGTGAGCGTGAACCTGCACACCGACGTCACCGTCGATGTGGCTGTGAGCGTCCTGGGCGAAACCGCCTGACCCTTCTCCGGTCCCGATCAAAGCCGCTGTCCTTCGGGGCAGCGGCTTTTTTCTTGGGAGTCGGCGGTTATCCCGGCTTCTCCACCCAAGACCCACCGGTTTTCCACAGGCTTGTCCCCTGACAGAGCCCGGTTCTCTCCGTACCATGATCGGCTTGCCCTGATCGCTCACCATGTCCGCCGCCTTCCCCAGCCCCTTCCCCGATTTCGATGCCGCCATGGACGATCTGCCCACCGATCGCCAGGTGGCGCAGCTGCGGGTGCCTCCGCACTCCATCGAGGCCGAATCCAGCGTGCTGGGTGGCCTGCTGCTGGACAACGGCGCCTGGGACCGGGTGGCCGATCTGGTCACCGATTCCGACTTCTACCGCTACGAACACAAGCTGGTCTATTCGGCCATCGCCTCGCTGGTCAACGGCAACAAGCCGGCCGACGTGGTCACCGTCTTCGAGCACCTGCAGAGCCTGGGCAAGGCCGACGAGGTGGGCGGTCTGGCCTACCTCAACTCCCTGGCGCAGTACGTGCCGAGTGCGGCCAACATCCGGCGCTATGCCGAGATCGTTCGTGAGCGGGCCATCCTGCGCAAGCTGGTGACGGCCAGCGACGAGATCGCCACCGCCGCCTTCAACCCGCAAGGCAAGCCGGTCGACAAGATCCTGGACGAGGCCGAGCAGAAGATCTTCCACATCGGCGAGGAAGGCTCCCGCATGAAGGAAGGCTTCCAGGGCATGGACAAGCTGGTGGTGGACCTGCTGGACCGTGTGCAGGAGATGGCCGACAACCCCAACGACATCACCGGTGTGCCCACCGGCTTCGTCGACCTGGACCGCATGACCTCCGGCCTGCAGCCGGGCGACCTGATCGTGCTGGCGGCGCGCCCGTCCATGGGCAAGACGGCGTTTGCCATCAACATCGCCGAGCACGTGGCGCTCAACGAAGGCCTGCCGGTGGCGGTGTTCTCGATGGAAATGGGCGCCTCGCAGCTGGCGGTGCGTATCGTCGGTTCCATCGGCCGCATCAACCAGAGCCACCTGCGCAGCGGCAAGCTCACCGACGAAGAATGGCCGCGCCTGACCGAGGCCATCGAGAAGCTGCGCAACGTCTCGCTGCACATCGACGAGACGCCCGGTCTGAACCCCAGCGTGCTGCGCGCCAACGCGCGTCGACTGGCGCGCCAGTGCGGCAAGCTGGGCCTGATCGTGGTGGACTACCTGCAGCTCATGAGCGGCAGCAGCTCCGAAGGCGAGAACCGCGCCTCCGAGCTCGGCGAGATCTCGCGGGGCCTGAAGATGCTGGCCAAGGAACTGCAGTGCCCGGTGATCGCGCTCTCGCAGCTCAACCGCTCGGTCGAGACCCGCACCGACAAGCGCCCCATGATGAGCGACCTGCGCGAATCCGGCGCCATCGAGCAGGACGCGGACATCATCATGTTCATCTACCGCGACGAGTACTACACCAAGGACGCCTGCAAGGAGCCCGGTGTGGCCGAGATCATCATCGGCAAGCAGCGTAACGGCCCCACCGGGACCGTCAAGCTGGCCTTCCTGAACATGCTCACCCGCTTCGAATCACTCGCCGGCGGCGGTGATTACTGATCTTCAGAGCACTTCGCTCGCAAAGTCGGCCAGGCGCGAACGCTCTCCGCGCGCCAGCGTGATGTGCCCGCCGTGCGGCCAGCCCTTGAAGCGGTCGACCGCGTAGGTCAGTCCGCTCGATCCTTCCGTGAGGTAGGGCGTGTCGATCTGGGCCAGGTTGCCCATGCAGATGATCTTGGTGCCCGGGCCGGCGCGGGTGATGAGGGTCTTCATCTGCTTGGGCGTGAGGTTCTGCGCCTCGTCGATGATGACGTACTTGTTCATGAAGGTCCGGCCGCGCATGAAGTTCATGCTCTTGACCTTGATGCGGCTGCGGATGAGCTCGTTGGTGGCCGCACGGCCCCACTCGCCGGCGTTGCCGCCGTCGCCCTTGGCCAGGAACTCCAGGTTGTCGTCCAGGGCGCCCATCCAGGGGCCCATCTTTTCTTCCTCGGTGCCGGGCAGGAAGCCGATGTCCTCGCCCACGCTGACCGTGGCGCGGGTCATGATGATCTCGGTGTAACGGCGGTCGTCCAGCACCTGGGTCAGGCCGCTGGCCAGGGCCATGAGCGTCTTGCCGGTGCCGGCGGTGCCGGCCAGCGTCACGAAGTCGATCTCCGGGTCCATGAGCAGGTTCATGGCGAAGTTCTGCTCGCGGTTGCGGCTGGTCACGCCCCACACCGCATTCTTGAGGTGGGTGTAGTCCTTCAGCGTCTTGAGCACCGCGGTCTTGTCGCGGATCTCGGTGACGCGGGCGTACAGCGACGGCTCGCCCGGTGCCTCGAAGTACACGAACTGGTTGATGTGGAACTGCCCCACCGCCGGGCCGCTGACCCGGTAGAAGGTGTGGCTGCCGCTCTGCCAGCTCTCGATGGTCTTGCTCTGGCGGGTCCAGAAGTCCTGGGGCAGGGCCAGGGCGCCGGAGTAGAGCAGTTCGCCGTCGTCCAGCGTCTTGTCGTTCTCGTAGTCTTCGGCGGCCAGACCCAGGGCACGGGCCTTGACCCGCATGTTGATGTCCTTGGACACCAGGATCACTTCGCGGTCCGGGCGCTTGTCGCGCAGGGCACTGACCACGCCCAGGATCTGGTTGTCGGCCTTGCCCTGCGGCAGGCTGGCCGGCAGCGAGTTGTCCAGCGGTTCGGTCTGGAAGAACAGCAGGCCGCGCGCCGACTGGTGGCCGGTGGCCGAGAGCCGCAGGCCCTGGGTCATGTCGCCGCCCTGTTGCGCCACCAGGGCGTCGAGCGTGCGGCTGGTCTGGCGCCCGTTGCGGGCCACCTCCGTCATGCCTTTCTTGTGGCCGTCGAGTTCCTCCAGCACGATCATGGGCAGGAAGATGTCGTGTTCCTCGAAGCGGAACAGGCTCATCGGGTCGTGCAGCAGCACGTTGGTGTCCAGCACGAACAGGCGTCGGGCACCGCTGCGGCTGCCCGAACCACTGCGGCGACGGCGGGTGGCGGGGTCGGCGGGTGCTGCTGCCGGCACGGCCGGTGCAGGCGCCTCCACGGCCTTGCGGGCGGGCTGCCGGCCCGTCGCTGCAGCCGGTGCCGGCTCAGGCTGCGCCGGTGCCTTGGCCGCGGGCTTGCGGCGCCCGCGTGCTGCGCTGGCACCGGCATCGGCCATCACCGGCGAAGCCGGTGCGACCGGAGCGTTCGGTGCGGCTGCATCGGCCCGACCTGTCCGCGCCGGCCGGCTGTTGCGGCTCACAGGGGGTGCGTCCGGGGCCGGCACCGGCTCGGCCGCCTCGGTGGACAGGGTCTTGTAGGCATCTGCCGACAGCAGGGCGGCGCGTTTGGAGGGGGCGGGAGGCAGGGGCATGAGAGCGTGTCAGCGGTGGCCGAAAAAACAAAAAGCCGCCAGGCATGCCGGGCGGCTTAGTGGACTGCGTGAGGAGCAGGAGGAGGGAGCGACGTGACGGGGACCCGGGGTCATGAACCCATTATGCATGAGCACCATGAAGCCCGGCACCCCGCGCCAACGGGTCCTGCCAGGGCGTCACGCCGCCTTCTTGAGGGCCTTGACGGCCTTGAGCACTTCCTCGACGTGGCCCGGCACTTTCAGGCCGCGCCACTCCTGGCGCAGCACGCCGTCGGGGCCGATCAGGAAGGTGCTGCGCTCGATGCCCTTGACCTTCTTGCCGTACATGATCTTGTTCTTGACCACGCCGAACATGTGGCACATCTTCTCTTCGGTGTCGGCGATCAGTTCGAAGGGCAGTTCGAGCTTGGCCTTGAAGTCGTCGTGCGACTTCATGTTGTCGCGCGAGACGCCGAACACCTGGGCGCCGGCCTTCACGAAATCCTTGTACTTGTCGCGGAACTGCATGGCTTCGGTGGTGCAGCCCGGGGTGTTGTCCTTGGGGTAGAAGTACAGCACGATCGTCTGCCCCAGGTGGCTCTGGTTGCTCACCTTGACGCCGCCGGTGGCCAGCGATTCGAATTCCGGAATGGGTTTGTTGACAACGACGGCCATGCTGCGGGGACCCCTGACTTGAGTGGATGGTGATGCGTTGTGCTCCGTTGCCCGGTGCCACCGGGGCGATCAAGGGACCCGGGGTTGCGACATGGAACAACCCCGCATTTTAACCCGAACGGGTACTTGCACCCGTGTCGGGGTGCTCACGGGTCGATCAGCAGCGCTGCCACCACCCGGCGACCTTCCCCGGCCAGGATGTTGTAGGTGCGGCAGGCGGCGGCCGTGTCCATGGTCTCCACGCCCACCCGGCGCGAGATCAGCGGCGCCAGCAAGGCCGGCGCCACGAAGCGCAGGCGCCGGCCGCTGCCCAGCAGCACCAGCTCCGGCAGCGGGCCTTCCGCGGGCAGCAGCGATTCGAAATGGGCGGCGGTCAGGTCCTCCAGCCGGGTGCAGGGCCAGGCTTCGGGGTCGCCGTCGGGGCGGACCACGATGCTCTGGTGGTGCCGTTGCCCGTTGACCGCCACCCAGCCGTCGCCATGGGCGGTGATGGCGGTGGTGTCGGGGCGGTCGGCGTGGAGTTTCATGGGCGGAAGCGGCCGGAACAGGCGTTGAACTGTGGTCAAATCCGAGGTTTTCCCTGGATTTGACGACTATAGCGCCGGTGCGAAGCCTTCGCCGGCCGACCTCCACCGTTCCGAGGACAAACCCTTTGAAGCCCATCCAGAAGTCCGCCAAGCTCGCCAACGTCTGCTACGACATCCGTGGTCCGATCATGGACGCGGCGCGGCAGATGGAGGAAGAGGGCCACAAGATCATCAAGCTCAACATCGGCAACCTGGCGGTGTTCGGCTTCGATGCGCCCGAGGAAATCCAGCAGGACATGATCCGCAACCTGCCGAACTCGGCGGGTTACTCGGACAGCAAGGGCATCTTTGCGGCGCGCAAGGCGGTCATGCACGAGACCCAGACCCAGGGCGTCAAGGGCGTGACGCTCGACGACATCTACCTGGGCAACGGCGCCAGCGAGCTGATCGTGATGGCCACCAACGCCCTGCTGGACGACGGCGACGAACTGCTGCTGCCGTCGCCCGACTACCCGCTGTGGACGGCGGCGGTCAGCCTCTCGGGCGGCACCCCGGTGCATTACCGCTGCGACGAGTCCAACGGCTGGATGCCCGACCTGGACGACATCCGCGCCAAGATCACGCCGGCCACCAAGGGCATCGTGGTCATCAACCCCAACAACCCGACCGGTGCGCTGTACTCCACCGAGCTGCTCAAGGCCATCGTGGCCCTGGCGCGCGAGCACGGGCTGGTGATCTTTGCCGACGAGGTCTACGACAAGGTGCTGTACGACGGTGCCAGGCACGTCGCCCTGGCCAGCCTGTCGGAGGACGTGCTCACGCTGACCTTCAACTCGCTGTCCAAGAGCTACCGCTCGTGTGGCTACCGCGCCGGCTGGATGGTGGTGTCGGGCGACAAGAAGCCGGCGCGCGACTACATCGAGGGCCTGAACATGCTCTCGAACATGCGGCTGTGCGCCAACGTGCCGGGGCAGTGGGCCATCCAGACCGCCCTGGGCGGCTACCAGAGCATCAACGACCTGGTGAACGAGGGTGGCCGCCTGCGCCGCCAGCGCGACCTGGCCTACGAGCTGATCACCGCCATTCCGGGCGTGACCTGCGTCAAGCCCACGGCCGCGCTCTACATGTTCCCGCGCCTGGACCCGAAGCTGTACCCGGTGCAGGACGATCAGCAGCTGTTCCTGGAACTGCTGCAGGAAACCCGGGTGATGCTGGTGCAGGGCTCCGGCTTCAACTACCCGGACAACCAGCATTTCCGCATCGTGTTCCTGCCGCACGAGGACGACCTGCGCGAGGCCATCGGCCGCGTGGCCAGGTTCCTTGAAAACTGGCGCAAGCGCCACGGCACCTGATTCATTCCAACGAGCAACGACATGAAACCGATTCAAGTGGGCCTTCTGGGCATCGGCACCGTGGGCAGCGGCACCTTCCAGGTGCTTCAGCGCAACCAGGAGGAGATCCGCCGCCGCGCCGGCCGTGGCATCCAGATCAGCATGGTGGCCGACCTGGACGTGGCGCGTGCCCGCTCCATCGTGGGCGAGGGTGTGCAGGTGGTGGGTGATGCCCGCGCCGTGATCGCCAACCCCGACATCGATGTGGTGGTGGAACTCATTGGCGGCTACGGCATTGCCAAGGCGCTGGTGCTGGAGGCCATTGCGGCCGGCAAGCATGTGGTCACCGCCAACAAGGCGCTGCTGGCCGTGCACGGTACCGAGATCTTTGCGGCGGCCGCTGCCAAGGGCGTGATGGTGGCCTTCGAGGCGGCGGTGGCCGGCGGCATTCCCATCATCAAGTCGCTGCGCGAGGGCCTGACCGCCAACCGCATCCAGTGGATCGCCGGCATCATCAACGGCACCACCAACTTCATCCTGTCCGAGATGCGCGACAAGGGCCTGGACTTCGACGTGGTGCTCAAGGAAGCGCAGCGCCTGGGCTACGCCGAAGCCGACCCGACCTTCGACATCGAAGGCGTGGACGCGGCCCACAAGGCCACGCTCATGAGCGCCATTGCCTTCGGCATCCCGGTGCAGTTCGACAAGGCCTACGTGGAGGGCATCACCCAGCTGGGCGCGGCCGACATCCGCTACGCCGAGCAGCTGGGCTACCGCATCAAGCTGCTGGGCATCACCAAGCGCGTGGCCAGCGGCATCGAGCTGCGGGTGCACCCCAGCCTGGTGCCGGCCAAGCGCCTGATCGCCAATGTGGAAGGCGCCATGAACGCCGTGGTGGTGCAGGGTGATGCCGTGGGCACCACGCTGTACTACGGCAAGGGCGCCGGCAGCGAGCCGACCGCCAGCGCGGTGGTGGCCGACCTGGTGGACATTGCCCGCCTGCAGACCGCAGACCCGCTGCACCGCGTGCCTTATCTCGCCTTCCAGCCCGACGCCATGAGCGACACCCCGGTGCTGCCCATGAGCGAGGTGGTGACCAGCTACTACCTGCGCCTGCGCGTGGCCGACGAGGCCGGCGTGCTGGCCCAGGTGACGGCCCTGCTGGCCGGCGCCGGCATCAGCATCGACGCCGTGCTGCAGCGTGAAGCCGACGAGGTGGGCGGCGAGGGCGCCACCAGCACCGACCTGATCATCCTGACCCACGACACCCGCGAAGGCACCATGAACGACGCGCTGGCCCGGCTGCAGCAGCTGCCCACCGTGCTGGCGCCCATCGTGCGCATCCGCAAGGAAGAGCTGAACTGATGCGCTACCTGTCGACCCGCGGTCATGCCGACCGCAAGCGTTTCTGCGAGATCCTGCTGGAGGGCCTGGCGCCCGACGGCGGCCTGTACCTGCCCGAGCACTACCCGCAGCTCGATGCCGCCGCGCTGGAGCGCCTGCGCGGCGTGTTCAACGGCGGCCAGGCGGGTGGCTATGCCGCGCTGGCCTTCGAGATCCTCAGCCTGTATGTGGACGACATCCCGGCCGACGACCTGCGGGCCATCTGCCAGCGCACCTACACCGAGGCGGTGTTCGGCACGCCGCAGATCGTGCCGCTGAAGACGCTGGAGCCGGGCTTCCACCTGGAGGCCCTGTCCAACGGCCCGACCCTGGCCTTCAAGGACATGGCCATGCAGCTGCTCGGCCAGCTCTTCGAGTACGAGCTGGGCCGCCGTGGCGAGCAGCTCAACATCCTGGGCGCCACCAGCGGCGACACCGGCAGCGCGGCCGAATACGCCATGCGCGGCAAGAAGGGCGTGCGCGTCTTCATGCTCAGCCCGCACGGCCGCATGAGCCCGTTCCAGCAGGCGCAGATGTTCAGCCTGATGGACGAGAACATCCACAACATCGCGGTCGAAGGCGTGTTCGACGACTGCCAGGACATCGTCAAGAACGTCAGCAACGACCTGGAGTTCAAGCGCCGCTGGCGCATCGGCACGGTCAACTCCATCAACTGGGCGCGTCTGCTGGCCCAGGTGGTGTACTACTTCGCCGGGTACTTTCAAGCCACGGCCAGCAATGCCGAGCAGGTGAGCTTCACCGTGCCCTCGGGCAACTTCGGCAACGTGTGTGCCGGTCATGTGGCCCGCATGATGGGTCTGCCCATCCGCCACCTGGTGGTGGCCACCAACGAGAACGATGTGCTCGACGAGTTCTTCCGCACCGGCGTCTACCGGGTGCGCGGCAGCGCCGACACGCACGAGACCTCCAGCCCGTCCATGGACATCTCCAAGGCCAGCAACTTCGAGCGCTTCGTGTTCGACCTGCTGGGTCGCAACGGTGATCGCACCCGTGCCCTGTTCGGCGCCGCGCTGAGCCGGGAAGGTCGCTTCAGCCTGGCCGACGACCCGAGCTTCCCGCAGGCCGCCACACGTTATGGCTTCCTGAGCGGCCGCAGCACCCATGCCAACCGGCTCGACACCATCCGCGACGTGGCGCAGCGCCACGGCGTGGTGATCGACACCCACACGGCCGACGGCGTGAAGGTGGCCCGCGAACACCGCGAGGCCGGCGTGCCCATGGTGGTGCTGGAAACCGCGCTGCCCATCAAGTTCGCCGAGACCATCGTCGAGGCGCTGGGTCGCCCGCCCGAGCGGCCGGCCGGCTTCGACGGCATCGAGGACCTGCCGCGCCGCGTGCAGGTGATGCCGGCCGACACCGCCCGGGTGCAGGCCTACATCGAACAGCACTGCGCGGCATGAAGGTCGTCGGCTTCGCCGGCTTTTCGGGTTCCGGCAAGACCACCCTGGTCGAACAGCTGATCCCGGCGCTGCGCCTGCGCGGCGCCCGGGTGTCGGTCATCAAGCATGCCCACCACAGCTTCGACATCGACCGCCCCGGCAAGGACACCTGGCGCCACCGCGAGGCCGGCGCCGTGGAGGTGGTGGCCGCCTCGCCCAGGCGGTTGGTCATCATGCGCGAGTACACCGAAGAGGCCGAGCACGATGTGCACGCGCTCATCGCCCGCCTGAGCGCCGGTGTGGACTGGGTGCTGGTGGAAGGTTTCAAGCGCAGCTCGCTGCCCAAGATCGAGGTGTGGCGCGAGGACAGCGGCCAGCCGGTCATCTACCCCGGCCACGATCGCGTGGTGGCGATTGCCACCAACAGCCCGCAGGCCCTGCCGGTGCCGACCCCGCTGCCCTTGCTGGATCTGGACGTGGCCGATGACGTGGCCGCGTGGCTGGTCGACAATGCCAAGCGTTTCGAATACACCCCGCCGGTCCACGCTGCCCCATGACGACCCCCGCCCGTTCCCCCCTGATGCCGCTGGAAGACGCGCTGGCCGCGCTGCTGCGCCATCTGCCGGCGCAGCCGGCCACCGAGTCGGTGGCCACCTTCGACGCCGACGGCCGCGTGCTGGCCGAGGACCTGGTGTCGCCGCTGCAGGTGCCGCCGCAGGACAACTCGTCCATGGACGGTTATGCCGTGCGCTCGGCCGACGTCACCGCCCCCGGCGTGGTGCTGCCGGTGACCCAGCGCATCCCGGCCGGCCATGCCGGCCATGCCCTGGAGCCGTGCACCTGCGCCCGCATCTTCACCGGCGCGCCCATGCCGCCAGGCGCCGACGCGGTGGTCATGCAGGAAGACACCCGCGCCGTGGGGGGCGATTTCCACGCGGTGCACATCGACGCCGTGCCGACCCCGGGCCAGTGGGTCCGCCGCAGCGGCGAAGACGTGATGCAGGGCGCCGTGGTGCTGCAGCGCGGCCACCGCCTCGACCCGGCCGCGCTCGGCCTGGCGGCGAGCCTGGGCCGGGACCGGCTGCAGGTGGCGGTGCGGCCGCGCGTGGCGCTGTTTTCCACCGGCGACGAACTCGTCATGCCGGGCGAGGTGGCCCCGCAGGACATGAAGCCCGGCGCCATCTACAACTCCAACCGTTTCTTCCTGCGCAGCCTGCTGCACCGCATGGGCTGCGAGGTGAGCGACCTGGGCATCGTGCCCGACCGCCGCGATGCGACCCTGGCCGCGCTGCGCTCGGCGGCCGACCACCACGACCTCATCCTCACCAGCGGCGGCGTGTCGGTGGGCGAAGAAGACCACATCAAGCCCTCGGTGCAGGCGCTGGGCCAGCTCGACCTGTGGCAGATCGCCATGAAGCCGGGCAAGCCCTTCGCCTACGGCCAGGTGCGGCGCGATGCGGGCGCGGGTGCCGATGCGGCACAGGGCTGCCACTTCATCGGCCTGCCGGGCAACCCGGTCTCCAGCTTCGTGACCTTCCTGCTGCTGGTGCGGCCCTTCCTGCTGCGGCTGCAGGGGCGTGATGCGGCCGCCTGCGGCCTGCCGCCGGCCCAGCGCCTGCCGGCCCATTTCAATCTGCCGCGCGCCGACAAGCGCCGCGAGTTCCTGCGGGTGCGCCGCAATGCCCAGGGTGGTCTCGACCTGTTCCCCAACCAGAGCTCGGGCGTACTCACCTCGGCGGTGTGGGCCGATGGCCTGGTCGACAACCCGTCGGGCACCACCATTGCGCACGGTGACACCGTGTCCTTCATTGCCTTGTCCGATCTGCTCGCATGAACATCCAGCTGCGATTCTTCGCCTCCATCCGTGAAGCCGTGGGCACCGGCAGCGAGTCGCTGAGCACCCCGGCCACCACCCTGGCGGCCCTGCGCGACGAACTGATCGCCCGTGGCGGCCCCTGGGCCGAGGCCCTGGGCCGCGAGCGTGCGGTGCGCGTCTCGCTCAACCAGACCATGGCCGACGAGGCTGCTGCGCTGGTGGAGGGCGCCGAGGTGGCCTTTTTCCCGCCCGTGACCGGGGGCTGACATGGGCCAGCCGCGCGTCTCCATCCAGACCCAGGACTTCGACCTCGGCGCCGAGGTGGCCGCCCTGCGGGCCCACGACAAGGGCGTGGGGGCGGTCTGCAGCTTCGTGGGCACGGTGCGCGACCGCAACGACGGCCAGTCGGTCAGCACGCTGGAGCTGGAGCACTACCCGGGCATGACGGAGAAGGCCATCGAGGCCATGATCGACGAGGCCCACCGCCGCTTCGACATCCTGGGCGCGCGGGTCGTCCACCGCGTGGGGCTGATGCAGCCGCTGGACCAGATCGTGCTGGTGGCCGTGACCTCGGCCCACCGGGGCCAGAGCTTCCAGGCCTGCGAGTTCATCATGGACTACCTCAAGACCCAGGCCCCGTTCTGGAAAAAAGAGCAGACCCCCGAGGGCGCGCGCTGGGTGGATGCCCGGGTCAGCGACGACGCCGCGCTGGCCCGCTGGGGCATCACCGCCAGCAACGCCTGATCTGCGTCAAACCCCCGGCCCGCGGGCTGCGGCAAGCTGGAGGGCATCACTTGAAATGAAACGGTTCGGCGCCATGTGCCGAGCAATCCCGTTTTCCGGAGTGTTGCCCCATGCGACTCGACAAACTCACCACCAAGTTTCAGGAAGCCCTGTCCGAGGCCCAGAGCCTCGCGCTGGGCAATGACCACGCCTACATCGAGCCAGTCCACGTGCTGGCCGCCATGCTGCGCCAGAGCGACGGCCCGCAGTCGCTGCTGCAGCGGGCCGACGTGAACGTGAAGGGCCTGGCCGCTGCCGCCGAGGCCGCCATCAAGCGCCTGCCGCAGGTGCAGGGCGCCGAGCAGGTGACCGTGGGCCAAGAGCTGGCCCCGCTGATGCAGGCCACCGAGAAGGAAGCCATCAAGCGCGGCGACCAGTACGTGGCCAGCGAGCTGTTCCTGCTGGCCGTGGCCGATGCCAAGGGCGAGCTGGGCCGGATGGCCAACGAGAACGGCCTGTCGCGCCGCAGCCTGGAAGCCGCCATTGCCGCCGTGCGGGGCGGGCAGGGCGTGGACAGCCCCGAGGCCGAAGGCCAGCGCGAGGCCCTCAGGAAGTACACGCTGGACCTCACAGAACGCGCCCGTGCCGGCAAGCTCGATCCGGTGATCGGCCGCGATGACGAGATCCGCCGCGCCATCCAGGTGCTGCAGCGGCGCAGCAAGAACAACCCGGTGCTCATCGGCGAACCCGGCGTGGGCAAGACCGCCATCGTGGAAGGCCTGGCCCAGCGCATCGTCGCCGGCGAGGTGCCCGACAGCCTCAAGGGCAAGCGGGTGCTGGTGCTGGACATGGCCGGTCTGCTGGCCGGTGCCAAGTTCCGCGGCGAGTTCGAGGAACGCCTGAAGGCGGTGCTCAAGGAAGTGAGCCAGGACGAGGGCCGCATCATCCTGTTCATCGACGAGATCCACACCATGGTGGGCGCCGGCAAGGCCGAGGGCGCCATGGACGCCGGCAACATGCTCAAGCCGGCGCTGGCGCGTGGCGAGCTGCACTGCATCGGCGCCACCACGCTGGACGAGTACCGCAAGTTCATCGAGAAGGACGCCGCGCTGGAGCGCCGCTTCCAGAAGGTGCTGGTGGACGAGCCCACGGTGGAGGCCACCATTGCCATCCTGCGGGGTCTGCAGGAGCGTTACGAGAAGCACCACAACGTCGACATCACCGACCCGGCCATCGTGGCTGCGGCCGAACTCAGCCACCGTTACATCACCGACCGTTTCCTGCCCGACAAGGCCATCGACCTGATCGATGAGGCAGCCGCCAAGATCAAGATCGAGCTCGACTCCAAGCCCGAGGTGATGGACAGGCTCGACCGCCGCATGATCCAGCTCAAGATCGAGCGCGAGGCGGTGCGCAAGGAAACCGACGAGGCCTCGCAGAAGCGCCTGGCCCTGATCGAGGAAGAGCTGCTCAAGCTGCAGCGCGAATACGCCGACCTGGACGCCATCTGGACCGCCGAGAAGGCCAGCGTGCAGACCTCGGGCACCGTGCGCGAGGAGATGGACAAGGTCAAGCTCGACATCGAAGCCCTCAAGCGCAAGGGCGACCTCACCAAGGTGGCCGAGCTGCAGTACGGCCGCCTGCCCGAACTGGAAAAACGCCTGAAGGAAGTGCAGGCCCAGGAAGCGGCCGGCGGCAGCGCGGGCGGCAACCGCCTGCTGCGCACCCAGGTGGGCGCGGAAGAGATTGCCGAGGTGGTGGCGCGTGCCACCGGCATCCCGGTGTCCAAGCTGATGCAGGGCGAGCGCGACAAGCTGCTGCAGATGGAGGGCAAGCTGCACGAGCGCGTGGTGGGCCAGGACGAGGCCATCGGCGCCGTGGCCAACGCCATCCGGCGTTCGCGCTCCGGCCTGTCCGACCCGAACCGCCCGACCGGCTCCTTCCTGTTCCTGGGCCCCACCGGCGTGGGCAAGACCGAGCTGTGCAAGGCCCTGGCCGGCTTCCTGTTCGACAGCGAAGACCACCTGGTGCGCATCGACATGAGCGAATTCATGGAGAAGCATTCGGTGGCCCGGCTGATTGGTGCGCCGCCCGGCTACGTGGGCTACGAGGAGGGCGGCTACCTGACCGAGGCCGTGCGCCGCAAGCCGTATTCGGTGCTGCTGCTCGACGAGGTGGAGAAGGCCCACCCGGATGTGTTCAACGTGCTGCTGCAGGTGCTGGACGACGGCCGCCTGACCGATGGCCAGGGCCGCACCGTGGACTTCAAGAACACGGTCATCGTCATGACCAGCAACATCGGCTCGCACCTGATCCAGAGCATGGTCGGCCAGCCCTACGACGAGGTGAAGGACGCGGTCTGGGGCGAGCTCAAGAACCACTTCCGGCCCGAGTTCCTCAACCGCATCGACGAGACCGTGGTGTTCCACGCACTCGACGCCAGCCACATCGAGTCGATTGCCGGCATCCAGCTCAAGGCCCTGCAGGCCCGCCTGCACAAGATGGACCTGCGGCTGGACGTGTCGCCGGCCGCCCTGGCCGAGCTGGCCAAGGTCGGCTTCGACCCGGTGTTCGGTGCCCGCCCGCTCAAGCGCGCCATCCAGCAGCGCATCGAGAACCCGCTCTCGCGCCTGCTGCTGGAAGGCCGCTACCCGCCCAAGTCGGTCATTCCGGTGGGGGTGGACCCGGTGCGCAACCCCGGGGTGTTCGAGTTCGGCGAGGCCGTGGCCATGGCCTGACCGCCTGACGGCTTGAAGGCGCCGCCGGTAACCCGGTGGCGCCCGACCGTCGGCTGCCTGGGCCGGCGCAGGCCCTGGGCCGCTCCGGGCATTCCCGACCGGCGGTTGCGGCAGGTATAACCGTGATCCCTGTCACGAATACCCCACGGGGTTGCCTGAGCCGACCTGCTGCCGCCGCCCATGAACGAGCCGTCGCCCCTGTTGCAAAGGTGCTTCAGCGAGGTGCTGGACGAGAGCCCGCGTCTGCTCGGCCGTTGCCTGGAGGCCATGATCCAGGCGCTGATCGGGCCGCAACAGCGCAGCGGTGACGTGCTGGTGGCCGACGGCTCGTCGGCGGCCTGGTCGGGCCTCATGCACCACCGCACGGCCTGGGTGAAGGCCTTCCCGGCCCGGCTGCGCGAGGCCTTCGAGCGCGGCGACGACGGTGCCGATTCCGGCACCATTCCCCTGCAGTCCGACTCGGCGCTGCTCGCCCTGGTGGACGAGGCCGACTACAACGAGCAGATCGAATTCAAGCGCATGCTGCAGCAGCTGCAGCCGCTGGTGGAACACGAGCTGGCCGCGCTGGACGCCCGCATGAGCTCGCTGGTGGGGCTGGCCACGGTGCACGCCGACCGCAACCCGCTGCGGCCCTCGGTGATGGCCCGCGAGCTCTACCGCCTGATGCAGGGCAGCGAGCCTGACCGCGAAGTCCGCACCCGCTGGCTGCGCCAGCTGGCCGTTCCCCTGGGGGCGGAACTCAGGCAGCTGTATGCCGACGTGGCCCTGCGCCTGCAGCAGGCCGACGTGCAGGAGGCCGGCTACCGGGTGCGGCTGGTCAGCGACCCGACCGGCCCCCGTGTGCCCGACACCCCGGACGACTCCCGCTACGGCCTCACCACCGAATGGTTCGATCTGCCGGGAGCCGACCCGGCGCCTGCCCCGGTCGATGCGTCCGATGCCCCGTTCACGCAGGCCGATCTGGCCCTGAGCCGATCGCCCGTCGACCCCGAGGTCTACCACCGCTTCCTGGCCGAGCCGGCCGCCACGCCCGCGCCCCCGCTGACCGGCGACTACCACCGCGCCGTGGAACGCGCCTGGTCGGAGCTGCAGTCGGCCCTGGCGGCCTACCGCCACGACGAGGCTGCCCTGCTGGCCCAGCGCCGCCAGCATGCGCACCTGCCGGCGGTGGACCGTCCCTCACGCCAGGTGAGCACCGAATCGCCACTGATGCACAGCGTGTGGGGCGAGTTCGCCAACCCCCATGTGCGGTCGCAGACGCTGCTGGCGCTGAAGCGCCAGGCCCGCCGGCAGGACCAGCCCATGGGCCTGGATGTGGTGCGCCTGCTGGTCAACCAGGTGGCCCGCGATCCCTTGCTGCTGGCCCCGGTGCGCGAGGCCGTGATCGCGCTGGAGCCGGCGCTGCTGAAGCTGGCGGTGGCCGATCCCCGGTACTTCGGGCAAGTGGACCATCCGGCGCGCCGGCTGATCGAGAGCGTGGCCCAGCGCAGCTTCCGCTTCAACGACGAGTTCGCCACCGATTTCCAGAGCTTCATGCGCCCGGTGGCGCAGGGCTTCACCTCGCTGCTGGAGCGGCCCGAGGTGGCGCCGGCCGACTTCGCCCAGGTGCTCTCGGCCCTGCAGGCCGGCTGGGCCTTGCTGGATGCCCGGGAGCACGAGCAGCGCGAACGCAGCCTGCAGGCGGCGCGCCACGCCGAGGAACGCCAGAACCTGGCCGATGCGGTGGTGCGGGAACTCAGCCAGCGCCCGGACATCGACCATGCGCCCGCCTTCCTGGTCGAGTTCCTGTATGGCCCCTGGGCGCTGGTGATCGCATCGGCCGCCCTGGACAGCCCCGGCGTGCCCGATCCCCACGGCTACCGCAAGGTGGTGACCGAGCTGATCTGGAGCATCCGCCGCGACCTCACCCTGCGCATGCCGGCCCGCCTGTTCGAGGTGCTGCCCGGCATGCTCCAGACCCTCAGGCACGGCCTGGCCCGGCTGGAGCAGGACGAAGCGGCCTTCCAGCCCTTCTTCGAGACCCTCATGCGCCTGCACGAGCCGGTGCTGCGGCTGCGCCGGGCGCGGGTGCGGCGCACCCTGGGCGAGGTGGCGCCGCCCGACTACCCGGTGCTCACCGACGTGCTGCCCCCGGCCAGCGCCGAACAGCGCCAGCCGCGGCCGGCCGAGCAGCCCTGGCTGGCGCCGGCCGAACTGGCCGCCACCGGTTTCGAGGACACCCAGGCCATGGAGCCGGCCCCGGCCGATCCGGTGCCGACCACGGCGCCCGTCACGATGCCGGTCACGGCGGCTCCCTTGGCATCGGCCACAGCAAAGACGGCGGCCGATGTCGCCCGCCTGGTGGAGGGTGAGTGGTTCGACCTGCTGTCCGGCGGCGAATGGCTGCGCGCCCAGCTGGTCTGGGCCAGCGTCCGGGGCACCCTGTACATGTTCATCAGCCGGGGGGGACGCTCCCACTCCATGACCCGGCGCACCTGCGACCGCCTGCTGCGCGAGCGGCAGCTCCGTCCGGTGGGGCGCCGCGAGGTGGTGCTGGAGGCGCTGCAGGCCGTGGCCCGGGAGCCCGCCGCGTCCGATCGGGACGCCTGGGTGCCTGCCGAGGTGGCCGATTCGCTCGAACGCCCCTAACATCGCGGGATGTCCACCGCCACCCTGACCGCCGATGCCCATCGGCAGGATCCCCCCTTGAATCCCGTTCCCCTGCGCCAGGATGCCGCCGTCATCGGCCTGGTGGGCCTGGCCCACGGCACTTCGCACTTCTCGCACCTGCTGCTGGCGCCGCTGTTCCCGGTGTTCATCCGCGATTTCGGCCTGTCGTTCTCGGACGTCGGACTGCTGATGACGGTGTTCTTCATCATCTCCGGCGTGGGCCAGGCGCTGGCCGGCTTTCTGGTGGACCGGGTGGGTGCCCGGCCGGTGCTGTTTGCCGCCATCAGCTGCTTCCTGGTGGCCTCGCTGGTGGCTTCGCAGGCCACCAGCTACGCCGGCCTGATGGCAGTGGCCATGCTGGCGGGTCTGGGCAATGCGCCCTTCCACCCGGCCGACTTCACCATCCTCAACCAGCGGGTGTCGCCGCAGCGCCTGGGCTATGCCTTCAGTGCCCACGGTCTCACCGGCAACCTGGGCTGGGCCCTGGCCCCGGCCTTCCTGGTGGGCATCTCCGCGCTGTCCGACTGGCGCACCGCCTACCTGGGTGCTGCCGTGCTGTACGTGTGCGTGCTGGCCCTGCTGTTCTGGCAGCGGGACAAGCTGCGCACCGAGGTCGTGCCGCGCAGCACGGCGGCCACGCGCGCGGCCAGCGGGGGCGATCTGGCCTTCATGCGGCTGCCGGTGGTGTGGTGGTGTTTCGCCTTCTTCCTGCTCTCCACCATGACGCTAGCCGTGGTGCAGAGCTTTGCCCCGTCCATCATGAAGGCGGTGCACGGGGTCAGCGTCGAGGTGGCCACGCTCACCGTCAGCGCCTACATGCTGTGTGGCGCCCTGGGCATGCTGGTGGGCGGTTTCGTGGCGGCCGCCAACCCGATGTCGAGCGACCGCATCGTGGCGCTCGCCATGGCGGCCGGCGCGCTGCTGCTGCTGGTGTGCGCCACCGGCTGGCTGGGCGGGCAGGGCACGCTGGTGGCCCTGGCCATCACCGGTTTTGCCGTGGGCGTGGGTGGCCCCAGCCGCGACATGATGATCAAGAAGGCCACGCCCAAGGGGGCGACCGGCCGGGTGTACGGCACGGTCTATTCCGGGCTGGATCTGGGCTTTGCCCTGTCACCCGCGCTGTTCGGCCTGCTCATGGACCGGGGCTGGTACGCCACCACGCTGGCCGGTGCGGCGCTGGTGCTGGGGCTGTCGGTGGTGGCGGCGGTCGGCGTGGGCCGTCGCACCTGAGTCTTGCCGGGGTGGCGGTCTCGGCCAGAATCGGGGCATGACGACTCAACAGCTGGCCGGACACCTCATCGTTGAATGCCTTGTGGCCCAGGGCGTGACCCACACCTTCGGGGTGCCGGGTGAGAGTTACCTGGCGGTGCTTGACGGGTTTCACCGCCACCGCGATCACATCCGCTTCATCACCAACCGGCAGGAGGGCGGGGCGGCCTTCATGGCCGAGGCCCAGGGCAAGCTCACTGGCCGTCCCGGCGTGTGCTTCGTCACCCGGGGACCGGGTGCCACCAATGCCTCCATCGGCGTGCACACCGCCTTCCAGGACAGCACCCCGATGGTGCTGTTCGTGGGCGACGTGGCCAGCGATGCCCGCGACCGCGAAGCCTTCCAGGAGCTGGACTACACCCACTTCTTTGGTCCGTCCACGCGCGGCATGGCCAAGCGGGTGGAGCGCATCGACGACCCCGAGCGCATTCCCGAATACATCGCCCGCGCCTTTGCCACCGCCATGAACGGCCGTCCCGGCCCGGTGGTGCTGGTGCTGCCGGAGGACATGCTCACCCGAGCGGTGCAGGCCCGACCGCTGCCGCGCGTGGAGCCGGTGCAGGCCTGGAGCGACCCCGGCGCCCTGCGTGAGCTGCGCAGCCTGTTGCTGGCGTCCCGGCGCCCGCTGGTGCTGGCCGGCGGCGGTGGCTGGACGCCGCAGTCCGCCGCCGCGCTGCAGCGCTTCGCCGAAAACTGGCAGCTGCCGGTGGCCAACACCTTCCGCTTCCAGGACACCTTCGACAACCACCATCCGCAGTACGCCGGCGACGTGGGTCTGGGCATCAACCCGGCGCTGGCCCGGCGCATCCACGAGAGCGACCTGATCATCGCGCTGGGCCCGCGCCTGGGCGAATCCACCACCGGTGGCTACACGCTCATCCAGGCGCCCACGCCAGCCCAGAAGCTGGTGCACATCCATGCCAGCGCCGAGGAGCTGCACCGCGTCTACCAGCCGGTGCTGGCCATCCAGTCCAGCATGAACGCCGCCGCCCGCAGCCTGGAGGTGCTGACCGCGCCGCCGCAACTGCCCTGGACCGACTGGACCCAGGCCTGCCACGCCGACTACCTGGCCAACATCGATGTCGGCAACGGCGGCGTGCAGCTGCCCGGACCCGTCGACATGCCGGCGGTCATCCACAGCCTGCAGCGCCTGCTGCCCCAGGACGCGGTGCTCACCAACGGCGCGGGCAACTTTGCCAGCTGGCTGCACCGCTTCTACCGTTACGCCGGTCTGGCGCGCGGGCACAAGACCCAGCTCGCGCCCACCAACGGCGCCATGGGCTATGGCGTGCCGGCCGGCATTGCCGCGGCCATCCTCACCGGCCGCACCGTGTTCACCATCGCGGGCGACGGCGATTTCCTCATGAACGGCCAGGAGCTGGCCACTGCCGTGCAGCACGGGGCCAAGACCATCGTGCTGGTGGTCAACAACGGCAGCTACGGCACCATCCGCATGCACCAGGAGCGCGAGTACCCGGGCCATGTGAGCGGATCGTCGCTGGGCAATCCGGACTTCTGCGCGCTGGCCCGCGCCTATGGCTACGCGGCCGAACGCGTGGAGGCCACGGCGCAGTTCGAGCCTGCGCTGCAGCGCGCGCTGCAACAGCCTGGCGGCACGGTGATCGAGCTGATGCTCGATGCCGACGTGATCACCACGCGCGCCACGCTCGGCAGCATCCGCGAGGCCGCCCTGGCACGCACCGCAAAGGCATGAAAAAGCGGGCATGAAAAAAGCCGGCGTGAGCCGGCTTTTCTGCGTGTGGCGGAGGGCTGCTGCAGCAGCCCGGACCATCACTTGAGGTGGTCGTTGACCAGCTTGGTCATCTCGAACATGGAAGCCTGGGCCTTCTTGAAGATTTCCTTCAGCTTGGCGTCGGCGTTGATCATGCGCTTGTTGACCTCGTCCTGCAGCTTGTTCTTCTTGATGTAGTCCCACACCTTCTTGGTCACTTCGGTGCGCGGCAGCGGGTTGCTGCCCACGATGGCGGCCAGTGCGGCGCTGGGGGTCAGGGCCTTCATGAAGGCGGCGTTGGGGGTGCGCTTCTTCGCCGGAGCGGCCTTCTTGGCGGCCGGGGCCTTCTTGGCCGGAGCGGCCTTCTTCGCCGGGGCAGCCTTCTTGGCGGGGGCGGCGGCCTTCTTGGCCGGAGCGGCTTTCTTCGCCGGAGCGGCGGCCTTCTTGGCCGGGGCTGCCTTCTTCGCGGGAGCGGCCTTCTTGGCCGGGGCTTTTTTCGCAGTTGCCATGGTTGAAGTTCCTTCTAGAAGTGGACTTTGTCCCGGCGGAAAACGCGCTTTCACACCGGTGCCACGCATGCTAATGGAGATGCAGGGCCAATCCAAGGTGGCCAACACGTGTTTTCCCTCTGAAAACGCGTGTTTTTGAAGACGAAAACAACACTCTGCGAAGCCCGGGTCCGCCCGGTGTGCCCGAGGCAGCGGATCGCCCGTGCTTTGTCGCGAGAATCCGGGCTTCTTCCGACCGCACTGCCTGCCATGAACGACACCCGATTCACCCCCACCTGCGACCTGTGCGATGCCCACAAGAACGACACCTCCGGTGCCTTTCGCGTGCTGCCGCCGGTGTTCCACGATTACGGCGGCCGCACCCGGTTTGCCGGCCCGGTGCACACCGTGCGCTGCTTCGAGGACAACACGCCGGTGAAGGCCGCGGTGGAGAGCGCAGGGCAGGGCCGCGTGCTGGTGGTGGACGGTGGCGGATCGCTGCGCCGTGCGCTCATCGGCGGCAACCTGGCCGCCGCTGCAGCCCGCAACGGCTGGGCCGGCGTGGTGATCGACGGCTGTGCCCGTGACGTGGCGGAACTGCGCGCATGTGATGTGGGCATTCGTGCCCTGGCGCTCATGCCGCTGCCCACCGAGCGGCGCACCGAGGGTCAGACCGGCGTGCCGGTCCAGCTGCAGGGGGTGTGGGTGCGCCCGGGCGACTGGCTGTATGCCGACGAGGACGGCATGGTCGTGGCCGACCGCCCGCTCTGAGCTGCGGTCAGACCGTCAGGCGGCCAGGCCCTTGTAGAGCATGTAGGCCGCCAGCAGGTACAGGATGCCGGCGAACGCCCGCTTGAGCGATTTCACCGGCAGCGCATGCGCCGCCTTCACGCCCAGCGGTGCCATGAGCACGCTCATGCTGGCGATCACGATGAGCGCCGGCAGGTAGATGTAGCCCACCGAGGCCGCCGGCAGACCGCTCACGTTCTGGCCGGCCACGATGTAGCCGATGGCATTGGCCAGCGCAATCGGGAAGCCCAGCGCCGCGCTGGTGGCCACCGCGTTGTGGATGACCACGTTGCACCAGGTCATGAAGGGCACGCTCACGAAGCCGCCGCCGGCACCCACCAGACCCGAGAGGAAACCGATCACGCCGCCGGCGCCCAGCAGGCCGGGCGTGCCGGGCAGGGTGCGTGTGGGTTTGGGTTTCTTGTCGAGCAGCATCTGCGTGGCCGAGAAGCTGACGAAGGCCGCAAAGAACAGGGCCAGCCAGCTGCCCTTGAGCACCGCGAACACCCCCAGGCTGGCAATGGCCGCACCCAGCACGATGCCGGGTGCCAGGCCCTTGACGATGTCCCATCGCACGGCACCGCGCTTGTGGTGGGCCCGCACGCTGGAGACCGAGGTGAAGATGATGGTGGCCATGGACGTGGCAATCGCCATCTTGACGGCCAGGTCCGGCTCGACGCCGCGTCCGGTGAGGATCAGCGTGATGAAGGGCACCATGAGCATGCCGCCTCCGATGCCCAGCAGTCCGGCCAGGAAGCCGGTGCCCAGGCCGAGCACGGCGAGTTCAGCGATCAGGAGGGGTTCGAGAGGCATGAAAGGTGTCTGCAAGTGCCGCCGGGCCGGCATCCTGAACCGGGGTTCAGGTGGGCGAGGGCAGCGGGGCTTCGGGTTCGTCTGACGCGAGACGCTCGCACCAGCCGCGCAATGTACCAAGCCCGTGCTCGATGAGCATTGGTTGCAGGAACTATAAGGCCCGGCAGCACCGCAGACGGGTGCCATTGTAGGGTGCGCGACACCGCGTGGTCGCGGTGTTTCAGATCAACCGACCGTCCTTGTCCAGCGTCTGGTCCAGGCGGCGCATCAGCTCTTCCACACGGGCCTGGGTCTGGGGGTCCAGCGGGTCCTGATCGAACGGGCCGGCATCGTGGGACGGTGCGCTTTCGGTCTGCGCGAACGAGGAGGCCTGGAACTCGGCTTCCTTCTGAGACAGCTCGAACGCCAGGTTGAGCGAGGCCAGCACGGCGATGCGGTCGCGCGCCTTGACCTTGCCCGCATCGCGGATGCGGCACATGGCGGTGTCGACCCGTTCCACCGCATCGAGCAGGGCCGACTCACCGCCTTCGGGGCAGGCCAGCAGGTAGCTCTGGCCCATGATCTGGACCTCGATCTGCTTGGTGGCGGGCTTGTTCATGCGCTGTCCTTGGTGGCGCCGGCGGCGGCCGGCAGGCGTTCGAGCAGCGCGTCGATGCGCGCCCGGGCCGCCAGCAGCCGGGACTTCAGCGAATCCCGCTCGGCCTGCAGCAGACCCACCTGCTCGGTGAGCAGGGCGTTGGTGCGCTGCAGCTCTTCATGCCGCAGCAGCAGGCGTTCCACCCGGTCGGTGAGCTGTTCGATGTGTCGGTTGCTGGTCATGGTCAGGGCCCCGCGAAGGGCTCATTGTAGGGTTCGCGTCATCCATGGCGGCTTAGAATCCGCCCTGTTGGTGCTCGCTGCCCGGATTCTCGGGCAGCAGTTCAACGGGAAGCAGGAGGGGAACCCCCAGGGGTGTACCTAACCTGCGCTGCCCCCGCAACGGTAAGCAGACGAGACCCCCGATCGCTTCGACAGAAGCGCCATCGGTGCTCCGCTTCCATCACGCAGCCACTGGGCGCCCGCAAGGGTGCCTGGGAAGGCGATGGAGGTTGTTCTGCCAGCCCGGATACCGGCCAACAAGGTGGTGGTGTGTGCCTCTGGCCCGCGCCGCCGTGACGTCCATGCACCGTCGGGGAAGGCGGTGAGGACAGCCTGTCATCGTCAACTTTCATGAAAACGCTCCCTTTGCGCGCCCGCCGGGCCGCGCTGCCGCTGGCCGTTCTGGCCGGCACCGTCGCGTCTGCGCACGCCCAGTCCGCCGATGTCCGCACCTTGTCGACCACCGTCGTCTCTGCCACCCGTTTCAGCGAGGACCTGCAGGCCCTGCCGCTGGGGGTGAGCGTGCTGACCAGCGACGACATCCGCCGCTCCGGGGCCTCCACCGTCAACGAGGCGGTCATGCGGCTGCTGGGCGTGCCCGGCCGGCAGGACCTGTACGGCGGTGGCGACTACACGCTCGACCTGCGCGGCTTCGGCAGTACCGCCGACAGCAACCAGGTGGTGGTGCTCGACGGCGTGCGCCTGAACGAGGCCGACCTGGGCGGCACCCGCCTGGCCGGCATTCCCATCGACGGTGTGGAGCGGATCGAGGTGCTGCGTGGCAGCGGTGCCGTGCTCTATGGCGAAGGCGCCACGGGGGGCGTGATCGTCATCACCACCAAGGCCGGCCTGGGCATGGAGCGCCGCTCCCGGGCCAGCCTGCAGGCGGGCGCCGGCTCCAACAGCCTGCGCGACCTGCGGGGCAGCGCCACCCTGGTGCACGGCGGCTTTTCGCTGGACCTCAATGCCCAGCAACGCACCGCCGACAACCACCGCGAGAACTTCCGCTCGGAGTCGGATGGCGGTGGCGTGACGGCCCAGTGGAGCAACGATGCCACCCGGCTGGGCGTGCGCTATGGCCGTGACGCCCTCGACACCGGGCTGCCGGGGTCCCTCACCGCAGCCCAGTACGCGAGCAACCCCTACCAGGCAGCGCCCGGCAGCCGCACCAACCGGGCATCCATCCGCAACGAGCGGGCGGGCCTGTTCGCCGAAACGCTGGTGGGTGACTGGCAGCTGGCGGCCGACGTGGGATGGCGCGACAAGTCGCTGGCCAGCGTGTCGCCGACCTTCATCTATGCCTACACGGTGGATGCGCGCCAGATCGGGCTGCGGGCGCGCCATGCCTCGCGCTGGGCCGGTGCGTCCAACGTGCTGGTGATGGGACACGACCGGGGCGACTGGAGCCGCGATGTGGCCGGCACCTCGGGCAGCCAGGCGGACCAGACATCCAAGGGCTGGTACCTCAAGGACGATCTCACCCTGGCCGGCGGGACGCGCCTGTCGGCCGGTGTGCGCACCGAATCCATCGACAAGCGCCTGAGCCGCACGGCCGGCCCGGTGCAGCTGGCCGACCGCGAAAACGCCTGGGAACTGGGCTTGAGCCAGCCGCTGTCCGGCAGCACCACCGCCTGGGCCCGCATGGGCAACAGCTTCCGGCTGGCCAATGTCGACGAGTTCAGCTTCACCAACCCGAACGTGGCGATCCGGCCCCAGACCTCGCGCGATCTGGAAAGCGGCCTGCGCTGGACCACGGCGTCGGCTCGCGCCGAGCTGAGGCTCTACCGCAGCAACCTGACCGACGAGATCGGCTACGACCCGAACGCGATCGGCCCTAACTCGGCCTTCGGCTTCAACGGCGCCAACATCAACCTGGACCCGACCCGCCGCACTGGCGTGGAGGCCGAGACCGACTGGACGCTGCAGCCGGGCCTGACAGTGGGTCTGCGCTGGGCCTACCGCCGCTCGACCTTCCGCAGCGGTCCGAACGCGGGGCGCGACGTGCCGCTGGCACCGCGCCAGGTGCTGGCCGTCCGCGCCAGCTGGAGCCCGGCGGAAAACCACCGGGTCAGCGGCGGTCTGAACCGGGTCGGCACCCAGTCGCCCGACACCTCCGGCACCTGCCGCATGCCGGCCTACACCACGGCCGATGCGCGTTACGCCTACCAGTCGGGATCGGTGGAATGGTCGTTGTCGGTGGCCAACCTGTTCGACCGCAACTACTACACGCAGGCCTTCCGCTGCGTGGGCGGGCAGCCGTCGGCGATCTACCCCGAGGCGGGCCGCCAGTTCGTGGCCGCCGTGCGCGTGGCATTCTGACGGCCATGACCCCGCGCCCCGGCCCGCAACGCATCGTCTGCCTCACCGAGGAGACCACCGAATGGCTCTACCTGCTGGGGCAGGAGAGCCGCATCGTGGGCATCTCGGGCTACACGGTGCGGCCGCGCCGGGCGCGCGACGAAAAGCCCCGGGTGAGCGCCTTCCTGAGCGCGAAGATCGACAAGATCCTGGCGCTGGAGCCGGACTGCGTGTTCGGCTTCTCCGACCTGCAGGTCGATATCGCCTCGGCGCTCATCAAGGCCGGGGTGCAGGTGACGGTGTTCAACCAGCGCAGCATCGACGAGATCCACACCATGCTGTTCCAGGTGGCCGCCATGGTGGGCTGTGCCGATGAGGGCCTGGCCTGGATCGAGGCCTCGCGCCGTCGGCTGGACGCCATCCGCGCCGACGTGGCGGCGCTGCAGGCCCAGGGCCGGCGCCGCCCGCGCGTGTTCTTCGAGGAGTGGGACGAGCCCGCCATCAGCGCCATCCGCTGGGTGTCCGAGCTGGTGGGCGTGGCCGGGGGCGACGACATCTTTCCGGAGCTGTCGCGGCAGTCGCTGGGGCGCGACCGCATCATTGCCGACGGCGCCGAGATCGTGCGGCGTGCGCCCGACATCATCGTCGGCTCCTGGTGCGGCAAGAAGTTCCGCCCCGAGAAGGTGGCGGCCCGCGCCGGCTGGCAGGACGTGCCGGCGGTGCGCCACCAGCAGCTGTTCGAGATCAAGTCGGCCGACATCCTGCAGCCCGGCCCGGCCGCGCTCACGGATGGCGTCGACCAGCTGCACCGCATCGTGCGGCAATGGATGCTGAGCCATGGCTGAGGCAGCACCCATGGGCATCGCCCGCACCGAATTCATCCTGGGCGGCCAGAAGAGCGGCAAGTCCCGACGGGCCGAACTGATGGCCCAGGCCTGGCTGCAGGCCGACCCCGGCCACGCCGCCGTGCTGCTGGCCACCGCCCAGGCCCGGGACGACGAGATGCGCCAGCGCATCGAACGCCACCAGCGCGACCGCGCCGAACGGGTGCCCGGCATGACCACGCGCGAGGTGGGCGCCGATCTGGCGCAGGCCCTGCGCCAGCTCAGCCGCCCCGGCACCCTGCTGGTGGTGGACTGCCTCACCCTGTGGCTCACCCAGCTGCTCATGCCGCTGGACGGCCCGCCGCAGGACGCCGGGCCACCGGTGGCCGACCTGTGCGCCGCCTTGCCCGATCTGGCCGGGCCGGTGGTGCTGGTGGGCAACGAGATCGGCCTGGGCGTGATCCCGATGGGGCGCGAGGTGCGCGCCTTCGTGGATGCCCTGGGCCGGCTCAACCAGGACGTGGCCGCGGTGTGCGACCGCGTCACGCTGATGGCCGCCGGCCTGCCCCTCACCCTGAAGGCGCCTGCATGATCCGACCGACCTGGCTGACCCTGCGCACCAGATGGCTGTCGTGCCTGCTGTGGCTGTGTGCGCTGCCCGCGCTGCAGGCTGCGCCGGTGCGCGTGACCGACGATCGGGGCATCACCCACCAGTGGGCACAGCCGCCGCAGCGCATCGTCTCGGTGCTGCCCTCGCTCACCGAAACCGTGTGCGAGCTGGGCCAGTGCCACCGCCTGGTGGGGGTGGACCGCTATTCCAACCATCCCGCCTCGGTGCGGCGCCTGCCGCAGGTGGGCGGCGGCATCGATCCGCAGATCGAGTCCATCGTGGCCCTGCGGCCGGACGTGGTGCTGATGTCGTCTTCCTCCCGCGGCGTGGACCGGCTGGAGGCCCTGGGCCTGAAGGTGCTCACTTTCGAGGCCCGCAACGCACCCGAAGCCCGCCGCGTCATGTTGCGCCTGGGCGAGCTGCTGCAGGTGAACGACGCCCCCCGCGTGTGGCAGGCCATCGAGGACGGGGTGGACCAGGTGGCCCGCGCGCTGCCGCGCACCGACCGGCCGTTGCGCGCCTATTACGAGGTCAGCACCGGCGGCTATGCGGCCGGGCCTTCGTCCTTCATCGGCGAACTCATGACCCGCCTGGGACTGCAGAACGTGGTGGGGCCCGAGCAGGGCCCGTTCCCGCGCATCAATCCCGAGTTCGTGGTGCGGGCCGATCCCGACCTGATCCTGATCGGCGTGCGCAATGCCCAGGGTCTGGAGAACCGGCCCGGCTGGCGCAGCATGCGGGCCATGAAGGCGCAGCGGGTCTGCGTGTTCACCGCCGACGAGTCCGACGTGCTGGTGCGCCCCGGCCCGCGCATGGCCGAGGCGGCCCGCATCATGGCCCGCTGCATCCAGCAACAGGGGGCGCGGTGAGCGGTGCCCGCCACAGCCTGTGGCTGGCCGCCGCGTTGCTGCTGCTGGCGGGCGGCCTGCTGCTGCTGGGCGCCGGCGTGGGCAGCACCGGGCTGGACAGCGTGTGGCGGGCCCGTACCGATCCGGTGGCCTGGCAGATCCTGTGGGACATCCGCCTGCCCCGCACCCTGGGCGCCTGGCTGGCCGGCGGCCTGCTGGGGCTGGCGGGGGCCCTGGCGCAGGGCCTGTTCCGCAACCCGCTGGCCGATCCCTTCCTGCTGGGCAGTGCGTCCGGTGCGGCGCTGGGCGTGGCGCTGGCACTCACCCTGTTCGGCACCTCGGCCATGGCCGCCTCGTGGGTGGTGCGGCTGGGCCTGACCGGTGCGGCCTTTGCCGGCGCGGTGGCGGGCGTGCTGCTCACCCTGATGCTGGCACGCGGCGTGCAGCAGACGCTGCGGCTGCTGCTGGCCGGCGTCATCGTCGGCGTGGTGCTGGGGGCGGCCCGCGACCTGCTAACCACCGCCGCCCCCGACACCCTGCAGGCCATGCAGGGCTTCATGCTGGGCAGCACCGGTTTTGTGGGCTGGTCGGCCTGCGGCGTGATGGCCGCAGCCCTGCTGGCCAGCCTGCTGCTGTCCATCGCACTGGGCCGCGTGCTGGACGGACTGGCCCTGGGCGAGTCCACCGCCATCAGCCTGGGCCTGCCGCTGGCCCGGGTGCGGCTGGTGCTGGTGGGCACGCTGGCGCTGGCCACCGGTGCTGCCGTGGCCCAGACCGGGCTGATCGCCTTCGTGGGCCTGGCCGCGCCGCACCTGGTGCGCGCCCTGGTCAAGACCACCCATGCCCGCCTGAGTGCGCTCAGCGCCCTCATGGGCGGGGTGCTGCTGACGGCCGCCGACATCGGCGCCCGCTGGTTCATCGCGCCCCAGGAACTGCCGGTGGGCGTGCTCACGGCGGTGCTGGGCGGCGGCTATCTGCTGTGGCTGATGCACCGGCGCCAGATCGGAGGGATGTCGTGAGCCCGGCGCTGGCCACGCGGTCCTTGTCGGTGGCACTTGGCGGCCGTCCGGTGCTGCACGGCATCGATCTGGCGCTGCCCACCGCCCGCTGGACCAGCGTGGTCGGCCCCAACGGTGCCGGCAAGTCCACCCTGCTGCGCGCCATGGCCGGGCTGTTGCCCCATGGTGGCGAGGTGTCGCTGCTGGGGCGGCCGCTGGCCGCCTGGTCGGGCCGGGAACGCGCCCGCCGCCTGGCCTGGCTGGGGCAGGGCGAATCGGGCGCCGATGACCTGAGCGTGTGGGACGTGGCCATGCTGGGCCGTCTGCCTCACCAGCCCTGGCTGGCCAGTCCCACCGACGCCGACCGCGCCGCCGTGCAGCAGGCCCTGGTGGCCACGCAGGCCTGGGACTGGCGCGAGCGGCCGCTGGGGGCCTTGTCGGGCGGTGAACGCCAGCGTGTGCTGCTGGCGCGCCTGCTGGCGGTCCAGGCCGACGTGCTGCTCATGGACGAGCCGCTGGCCAACCTCGATCCGCCGCACCAGGCCGACTGGCTGGACCTGACCCGCCGCGAGGTGGCGGCCGGGCGCACCGTGGTCACGGTGCTGCACGAAATCGGCATGGCCCTGCACGCCGACGAGATGGTGATCGTGGACCAGGGCGTCATCCGCCACCGCGGGCCGGCCAGCGACCCCGCCACCCGCGCCGCACTGGAGGCGGTGTTCCACCACCGCATCCGCATCCTGCAGGCCGGCGACCAGTGGGTCGCCGTCCCGTGCTGAACCCACCCTGAGCCCAAGGAGACTTTCATGCAGCTCGAATCCCCCCCGACCGAACACGTGCGCCAGGAACCGACCGAAGAACGCCGGGGACTGCTGCTCATCCACACCGGTGACGGCAAGGGCAAGAGCACGGCGGCCTTCGGGCTGGCCCTGCGCGCCCACGGCCGGCGCCATGTGCACGGTCGCGACGTGAAGATCTACCAGTTCATGAAGGTGCCCAGTGCCCGCTTCGGCGAACACCGCATGTTCGAACAGCTGGGCATTCCCATCGAAGGGCTGGGTGACGGCTTCAGCTGGAAGAGCCAGGACCTGGAGCACTCCGCCGAGCTGGCCCGCCAGGGCTGGGAACGGGCGCGACAGACCATCCTGGGCGGCCAGCACTTCCTGGTGGTGCTCGACGAAATCACGTACCCCCTGCTTTATGGCTGGCTGCCGCTGGACAATGTGGTCCGCACGCTCAAGGAGCGGCCGCGCGATGTCCATGTCTGCCTGACCGGACGGCGCTGTCCCGCCGAGCTGATCGAGATCGCCGACACCGTGACCGAGATGACCCTGGTCAAGCATGCCTACAAGGCCGGCATTCCCGCCCAGCGCGGCATCGAAGACTGATTTTTCTGGAGCCCTCATGAACCCCACCCTCAACGACACCGCCGCACAACCCGTGCGCATCGTGCCCCGCCCGGCAGTCACCGCCGCCGACGGTACCGGGCGCTGGTCCGAGGACGACGTGGCCGCCCTGTTCGAGCTGCCGTTTGCCGACCTGATCTTCCGCGCCCAGACGGTGCACCGCGAGCACTTCAGCGCCAGCGAGGTCGAGCTCGCCACGCTGCTGTCGGTCAAGACCGGTGGCTGCCCGGAAGACTGCGGCTACTGCCCGCAGTCGGTGCATTTCGACACCGGTCTGACCGCCGGCAAGCTGATGGCGGTGGACGCCGTGCGCGAGGCCGCCGAGCGCGCCAAGGCCGCCGGCGCCACCCGGTTCTGCATGGGTGCGGCCTGGCGGGCGCCCAAGGACCGCGACGTGGAGGCGGTGGCCGAGCTGGTGCGCGCCGTCAAGGACGTGGGCCTGGAAGCCTGCGCCACCCTGGGCATGCTCGACGAGGGCCATGCCGAGACCCTGCGCGACGCCGGCCTGGACTACTACAACCACAACCTGGACAGCGCGCCCGACTTCTACGGCGACATCATCACCACCCGCGACTACCAGGACCGCCTGGACACGCTGGAGCGGGTGCGGGGCGCGGGCGTGAAGGTCTGCTGCGGCGGCATCGTCGGCATGGGCGAGTCGCGCCGCCAGCGCGCCGGTCTGGTGGCCCAGCTGGCCAACCTGTCGCCCGACTACCCGGAGTCGGTGCCGATCAACAACCTGGTGAAGGTGGAAGGCACGCCGCTGGCCGATCAGCCCGATCTGGACCCGCTGGAATTCGTGCGCACCATCGCCGTGGCCCGCATCACCATGCCGCGCGCCCGGGTGCGGCTGTCGGCCGGACGCCAGCAGATGAGCGAGGCGGTGCAGGCCCTGTGCTTCCTGGCCGGCGCCAACTCCATCTTCTACGGCGAGAAGCTGCTGACCACCGGCAACCCCGACGTGGCCGCCGACATGGCGCTGCTGGACAAGCTGGGCATGACGGCGCGGCGCGCCTGATCACCCGACGCGAATGCTCTCTGCGCTGCCCGATCCGCTGATCACCATCCCCCTGGCCCTGCTGGTGGCGCTGGCGGTGGACCGTGCCTGGGGCGAACCCCCGGCCCGCTGGCACCCGGTGGTCTGGATGGGGCGCTGCCTGGGCTGGGCCGGCCAGCGCATCGCACCGGCGGCAGCCGACGCGGATGCGCCGCCGCCATGGCGCACCGTGTGCGCCGGCGCACTGGCGTGGTGGCTGGGCGCCGGCGCCGTGGGCACGGTGGCGTGGGGGCTGCAGGCGGCCATCGGTCACCTGCCGGTGCTGCTGGCGGTTCTGGGGCTGGGGCTGCTGCTCAAGCCGCTGCTGGCGTGGCGCATGCTGGCCGACGAGGTCCGGGCGGTCGAACAGGCCTTGGGCGAAGGGCTGCAGGCCGGGCGTCAGCGGCTGTCCTGGCTGGTGAGCCGGGACGTGAGCCGGCTGGACGCGGTGCAGGTGCGCGAGTCGGCCATCGAGACCCTGGCCGAAAACCTCAACGACTCGGTGGTGGCCCCGCTGCTCTGGTTCGCGCTGGCCGGGTTGCCCGGCGCCGCCGTCTACCGGTGGGCCAACACGGCCGATGCCATGTGGGGCTACCGGGGCGAACGCGGCGGGCGCATCTGGACCTGGGCCGGCGCCTGGGCCGCCCGTGCGGACGACGTGATGTCGTGGCTGCCGGCCCGCATCACGGCCGCCTTGCTCTGGCTGGCCGCTCCCACCGGCATGAGGGGCCTGGACTGGTCGCAGGTGCGGCGGGATGCGGCACTCACGCCGTCGCCCAACAGCGGCTGGCCGATGTCGGCCATGGCCCATCTGGCCGGCTGGCGCCTGTCCAAGCCCGGTCACTACGTGCTGCATGCGCAGGGCAGGGCGGTCGCCGCGCCGGATGTGGCGCAGGCGGTGCGGCTGGGCGGGCGTGCGGTGGGCCTGGTGGCCTGGACCTGTGGCGCCGCCGCGCTGTGGGCCGTGGCGGGGTGGCCGGCATGAAGCGGCTGCACGGCGGACCCGATGGCGGTCCCGCGCTGCGCTGGGACTTTTCCGTCAATGCCAATGCCTGCGGCCCTTGTCCGCCGGCGCTGGCGGCACTGCAGCGCGCCGACCGCAGCCGGTACCCCGATCCGGCCTACACCGCCCTGCGCCAGACCCTGGCCCGGTTTCATGGCCTGCCCGCGTGGCGGGTGCTGGTGGGTGGCAGCGCGAGCGAACTCATCCTGCGCATCAGCCAGCGGGCTGCGCGTGGCGGCGTGCGGCGGGTCTGGTGGCCGGCGGCGGCCTACGGCGACTACGGCCATGCGGCCGGGGTGGCGGGTCTGCAGCGCTGCGACCGGCCCGATCGGGCCGGGCTGGTCTGGCTGTGCGAACCCGCCAGCCCCACCGGCCAGGCAGAACCCCTGCTGGCCACGGCGCCGCGCGGCCTGCGGGCCTCGTCGGCATGGTGGGTGCTGGATGCGGCCTACGAGCCCCTGCGGCTCAGCGGCGCCCCCAGCCTGGGCCCGGCCGAGCGCGACGCCCTGTGGCAGCTCTGGACGCCCAACAAGGCGCTGGGCCTGACCGGCGTGCGGGCCGCCTATGCGCTGGCCCCTGTGCATGCCCGTGACGAGGTCGACGCACTCGAAGCCGCCGCGCCGTCGTGGGTGCTGGGGGCCGACGGCGTGGCCCTGCTCACGGCCTGGACCTCGCCGGGCGTGCAGCGCTGGCTGGCCGATTCGCTGCCGGTGCTGCGCGACTGGAAGGCCCGGCAGCTGGCGTGGCTGCACCAACAGGGCTGGACCTGCCTGCCCGGCGACACCCCTTTCATGTGCGTGCAGCCGCCCGCCGGCCTGGACTTGTCGCCGCTGCGGGCCCGGGGCATCGCCTTGCGGGATGCGACATCGCTGGGGCTGCCGGGCTGGTGGCGCATGGCGGTGCTGCCGCCCATGGCCACCGCGGCGCTGGCCACCGCACTGGACGGCTGCGGGGTGGGGGCATGACCGCCCGCTGCGTGATGGTGCTGGGCACTACCAGCGGCGCCGGCAAGAGCTGGCTGGCCACCGCCCTGTGCCGGCACTACGCACGCCAGGGCCTAAAGGTGGCCGCCTTCAAGGCCCAGAACATGAGCAACAACGCCCGCGTGGTGGCCGGTGGCGAGATCGGGTCGGCGCAGTATTTCCAGGCCCTGGCCGCCCGTGCCGAACCCGATGTGCGCATGAACCCGCTGCTGCTCAAGCCCGAGGCCGACACCCGCAGCCAGGTCGTGCTGCTGGGCGAGGTGAGCCAGCCCCTGTCCGACATGCCGTGGCGTGGCCGCAGCCTGCATGTGTGGCCGGCCATTGCGCAGGCGCTGGACGCGCTGCGCGCCGAGAACGATGTGGTGGTGATCGAGGGCGCCGGCTCGCCGGCCGAAATCAACCTGATGGACAGCGACATCGTGAACCTGCGCGTGGCCCGCCATGCCGACGCCCGCTGCCTGCTGGTGACCGACATCGACCGCGGCGGGGCCTTTGCGCACCTCTACGGCACCTGGGCGCTGCTGCCCGAGGCCGACCGGGCGCGCATCGACGGTTTCGTGCTCAACCGCTTCCGGGGCGATGCCGGCCTGCTGGCGCCCGGCCCCGAGCAGCTGCAGCAACTCACCGGTGTGCCCACGGTGGCGGTGCTGCCCATGTGGTGGCAGCACGGTCTGCCGGAAGAAGACGGCGTGTATGACTCGGCCCCCACGCTCGGCACTGGCGTGTCCTCGCTGGCCCCCGGGGGGGCGCGTTCCGCCTTGGGGCGGCCCGGCGGCGGAACAGGGCCGCTGACCGTCGCGGTGCTGGCCTGCCCGCGCATCAGCAACCTCGACGAATTCCAGCCCCTGCGCAACCTGCCCGGCGTGTGCCTGGTGTGGGCCCGCAGCCCGGCCGATTGCGCCGGGGCCGACTGGATCGTCCTGCCCGGCAGCAAGGCCACGGCCAGCGACCTGGCCTGGATGCGCGAGCAGGGGCTGGACCGGGCGGTGGCCGCCCATGCCGAGGCCGGCCGGCCGGTGCTGGGCATCTGCGGCGGTCTGCAGATGCTGGGCGAAGCCCTGATCGACACCCACGGCATCGACGGCAACGCGCCCGGCCTCGGGCTGCTGCCGCTGGTGACCACCTTCGAGCCCGCCAAGACGGTGCGCCGCACCGAAGCCACCCTGGGCGACTGCAACGGCAGCCACCCCTCGCCGTGGGCGGCGCTGAGCGGCCTCACGGTGGCCGGCTACGAGATCCACCACGGGCAGACCTGCCTGCACCCGGCCATGCAAGCCGCCGGGCACAGCGCCACCGAAGTGCTGCCCGGGCTGGCCTGGATGCACCCGCGCGGCCACATCCTGGGCCTGTACCTGCACGGCCTGTTCGAAGACACGCGGGTCCTGCAGGCCCTGTTCGGCACCGGCGCGTCCGGGCTGGACCCGGTGTTCGAGGGCCTGGCCGATTTCATCGACACCCATTTCCAGCCCGGTGTGCTGGACCGACTGATCCATCCCCCCGCCTCACCATGACCGACGACGCCCTGCTCATCCCCCCGATCGCCGACCTCACCGACGAGGCGCTGAGCGCCGACCTGCAACACCGCATCGACAACAAGACCAAGCCGCCCGGGTCGCTGGGCCGCATCGAGGCGCTGGCGGTGCGCATCGGCAGCATCCTGGGGACCGCGACGCCCGTGCTGCAGCAACCGCAGATGCTGGTCTGTGCCGGTGACCACGGACTGGCCGCGCGCGGCACCTCGGCCTTTCCGTCCGACGTGACCTGGCAGATGGTCGAGAACTTCCTGTCCGGCGGCGCGGCGGTCAGCGTGCTGGCCCGCCAGCACGGCATCGGCCTGACGGTGGTCGATTGCGGCATGCGCCGTGAACTGCCGGCCCGTCCTGGCCTGGTGGTGGCCCGCGTGGGCCCCGGCACCCGCGATGCGCTGGAGGGCCCCTCCATGAACCGCACCGAATGCGCCCAGGCCATTGCGCAGGGACGGGCGGTGGTACGCGGGTTGCCGGGCAACGCGCTGCTGCTGGGCGAGATGGGCATCGGCAACACCTCGGCGGCGTCGCTGCTGCTGGCCCGTCTGGCCGGGCTGGACATTGCCGAGGTCACCGGTGCCGGCACCGGCCTGGACGCCGAGGGCGTGCAGCGCAAGATCGGCATCCTGCGCGCCGTGCTGGCCCGCCATCCGGGCGCGGTCGACCCGCTGCAGGCGCTGGCGGCCTTCGGCGGCTTCGAGATCGCCACCCTGGTGGGGGCGGTCATCGAGGCGGCGCTGCAGCGCCGCGTGATCGTGGTGGACGGGTTCATCGCCACATCGGCGGTCATGGTGGCCGCCGCCTTGCAGCCCGCGGTGCTGCAGCGCTGCGTGTTCGCGCACCGGTCCGGCGAGCGGGGGCATGCCCTGATGCTGGCGCACCTCAAGGCCGAGCCGCTGCTCGACCTGGGTCTGCGGCTGGGCGAGGGCTCGGGTGCCGCACTGGCCTGGCCGCTGCTGGAAAGCGCCTGCGCCATCCTGCGCGAGATGGCCAGTTTCGAATCGGCCGGCGTCTCGCGCGGCGAGGCCACGGAGCCGGCCCGGTCATGATCCAGGCCGTGCGCCACTTCCTGCTGGCACTCCAGTTCTTCACCCGCATCCCGGTGACCGGGCGGCTGGCGCAGTGGGTGGGCTACAGCCCCGGGATGCTGCGGGCCAGCACGGCGCATTTTCCCGGGGTGGGCTGGCTGGTGGGTGGCCTGAGCGCGGCAGTGCTGGGGGGCCTGCTGACCGTGCTGCCGGACGTGCCCGCGGCCCCGTGGGTGGCAGCGGTGGCCTGCACCGTGTTCAGCGTGCTGCTCACCGGGGCCTTCCACGAGGACGGCCTGGCCGATCTGGCCGATGGCCTGGGCGGCAGCCATGACCGGGAACGCGCGCTGGACATCATGAAGGACTCGCGCATCGGCAGCTTCGGCGCCATCGCGCTGCTGCTGGGCCTGTTCAGCAAGCTCGCCCTGCTGGCCTTGCTGGTGCAGGTGGATGCGGTCGTTGGCGTGGCAGCGTGCTGGCTGGCCCATGTGGTGTCGCGCACCGCGCCGCTGTTCATCATCCGCAGCCTGCCGCATGTGGGCGACACGCCGCGATCCAAGAGCAAGCCGCTGGCCGACCGCATCGGCATGGCCAGCCTGCTCGCCGGCCTGGTCTGGTGCGCTGGCGCGGTCGGGCTGGTGGCCGTGCTGTGGCCGCAGACCCCCTGGCTGGCCGGCCTGCTGGGCGCGGTGGCGGGGTGGGGCTGGATGTATCGCCTGCTGGCCCGGCGGCTGCAGGGATTCACCGGCGACGGGCTGGGCGCCACGCAGCAGGTCTGCGAGGTCGGATTCCTGCTCGGGGCGGCCATCGCCCTGGGGGCAGGCTGAGGCGCCGCATGAATCTCTGGCTGCTGCGCCATGCGCAGGTCGATCTGCCGTCCGGGCTGTGCTACGGCGCGACCGATGCCCCGGCACTGGCCGGCGCCACGGCGGGTGCGGCCTTCGAGCTGGCGCAGCTGCTGCCGGCGCGGCCCGGGCTGGTGTGGATGTCGGGTCTGCAGCGCACCCATCAGCTGACCCATGCCCTGCGCCGGCACCGCCCGGATCTGCCCGAGCCCCGCCAGGACCTGCGCCTGAACGAGATGCACTTCGGGCAATGGGAGCAGCAGCCCTGGGACGCCATTCCCCGCACCGCCTTCGATGCCTGGATGGCCGACTTTGCCCACCACCGTTTTGGTGGTCAGGAATCGACCCAGGCGGTGATCGACCGGGTGGCTGCTGCGCTGGACGACACCCGCCAGGCGCTGGCGGCGACCACCAGCACGCACGCGGTGTGGGTGACGCATGCCGGCGTCATCCGGGCGGCGCAGTTCATCCGCACCCATGGCTGCCGCACCGTGAGGGACGCCACCGAATGGCCCCGCGAAGCCCCCGCACCGGGCGGCTGGACGCTGCTGCGCTGGTGAGCGGCAGCGGCGCGACAGGCCTCAGGCCCGGGTCTTGTCCTTGAAGCCGCAGAGGTGCGATACCCGGCAATCCGGGCACTGCGGCTTGCGGGCCTGGCACACGTAGCGCCCGTGCAGGATGAGCCAGTGGTGCGAGTCCACCGCGTATTCGGCCGGCACCCGTTTTTCCAGCTGCAGCTCGACCGCGAGCGGCGTCTTGCCCCGCGCCAGGCCGGTGCGGTTGCTCACGCGGAAGATGTGCGTGTCCACCGCCATGGTGGGCTGGCCGAAGGCCACGTTCAGCACCACGTTGGCCGTCTTGCGGCCCACGCCCGGCAGGGCCTCCAGGGCCTCGCGGGTGGACGGCACCTCGCCCCCGTACTGCTCCACCAGGATGCGGCAGGTCTCCATCAGGTGGCGGGCCTTGCTGCGGTACAGGCCGATGGTGCGGATGTAGGACTCCAGCCCTTCCAGGCCCAGGTCCAGGATGGCCTGCGGCGTGTTCGCCACCGGGAACAGCTTGCGGGTGGCCTTGTTCACCCCCACGTCGGTCGCCTGGGCCGACAGCAGCACGGCGGCCAGCAACTCGAACACGCTGGTGTATTCCAGCTCGGTCTGTGGCTGCGGGTTGGCCTCGCGCAGGATGGCAAAGAACGACTCGATCTGTGTGCGGTTCATGGGCGCGCAGTCTAGCCCGCTGCGTGGCCCCGTGCAGATTGGCGACAATGGCGGTTTTCCATCTGCCGGTCCCTGCCATGCCGTTCACCACGCCGTTTGCCGATCGACTCAACCACGTCGAGACCTCCGCCATCCGCGAACTCTTCAAGCTGCTGGGCAAGCCCGGCATCATCAGTTTTGCCGGCGGCTTCCCGGACAGCGCGCTGTTCGACGTGGAGGGCATCCGTGCGGCCGCCAACGAGGCGCTCACCCACGAGCCAGGCGCCACCCTGCAGTACGGCGCCACCGAGGGCTACCAGCCGCTGCGGGAGCAGATCGCCGGCTTCATGGCGTCCAAGGGTGCGTCGGGCGTGGCCGCCAGCGACCTGATCGTCACCACCGGCAGCCAGCAGGCACTGGACCTGCTGGGCAAGACGCTGATCTCGCCGGGCGACAAGGTCATCGTCGAAGGCCCGACCTTCCTGGCCACCATCCAGTGCTTCCGCCTGTACGGCGCCGAGCTCATCACCGTGCCGGTGGACGGGCAGGGCGCCCGCACCGATGTGCTGGAGTCGCTGATCGCCGAACACAAGCCCAAGTTCGTCTACCTGATCCCCACCTTCGGCAACCCCAGCGGCGCCCTCATGACCCTGGAGCGCCGCAAGGCGGTGCTGGAAATGGCGGTGCGGCACGACACGCTGATCGTGGAAGACGATCCCTACGGCGACCTGTATTTCGGCGAGGCGCCCCCGCCCAGCCTGCTGGCCCTGGCCGACAGCATGCCCGGCGCGCGCGACCGGCTGGTGCACTGCGGATCGCTGAGCAAGGTGCTCAGCCCGGGCCTGCGGGTGGGCTGGATGGTCGCTCCCCAGGAACTGCTGGCCAAGGCCACCATGTGCAAGCAGTTCAGCGACGCCCACACCAGCACCTTTGCCCAGGCCACGGCCGCGCGTTATCTGGCGGCGGGTGGCATGCCGGCCACGCTGGCCAAGGTACGCCGCGTGTACGCCGAGCGTGCCGGCACCATGGCCCAGGCCCTGCGGCAGCAGCTGGGCGGTGCCATCGATTTTGTGGAGCCGCAAGGCGGCCTGTTCATCTGGGCCCGCCTGACCGGCGAGGGCGGTCGCGTGGCCGATGGCGCTGCGCTGGCCAAGGCGGCCATTGATCAGGGTGTGGCCTTTGTGCCCGGTGCGCCGTTCTATGCCCGCCAGCCCGACGCCGCCACGCTGCGCCTGAGCTTTGCCACCGCGCCGGTCGAGCAGATCGTCGAGGGCGTGGCCCGTCTGGCACGGGCCTGCTGATCAGTGTCCGCACAGGGCCGGTGCAAGACCGCAGCCGGCCAGCGAAGGCTCCCGCAGCCGTGGTGCGTCCGGCTCGCGGCCACCCCAGGGAGTGCGCGTGGCCGGGCAGGGTGCCACCAGGTCTGACAGCTGGGTCCGCACGCCGGTGTCCACCCAGCCACCGGTGGCCGGATCGAGGCGCTGGATGCCGTCGGCGGTGGCCACGAAGAAGCCGCCGTCCAGGGCCGGCATCATGGCAATGACGCGGTCGTGCAGGATCTCGGGTGCCATGGGCAGCAGCCGGTCGATGGCCGCGTCGTGCACCTGCGACTGCAGGTCGTACCGGTGAAGGCGGTTGTCCGCCGCTGTCCAGTGGATGCAGCCCTCGTGGTAGGCCATGGCGCCCCGTGACAGCGAGGGCATGGACAGCCGTACCAGCAGGCTGGTGGCGCCGTTGGATGGCTGGATGCGGTAGAGGTCACCCAGGGAATCGACGCCGTAGAGCATGCCGTCCGGCGCAGCGTCCAGACAGCGGATCTGCAGCGGCAGATCCAGGATGCCGATCCAGATGGTGTTGCCGTTGATGGGGTCGATGCGCAGCAGGTGCTGACCACCGATGCCGAAGAACTCGCGCTGGTGCGACCGGGCGACGGTCGAGAGCGGTGTGTCCACCTCGCACATCACGAAGTGGTCCCCGGTTTCCATGCACAGCAGCGCCAGCCCGTGCTGGCGGGTGAGGCAGTAGCGCTCGGTCACGGTGGACAGCACCTGGTACCGGGCGTCGAGGCCGATGCCGGAAGCGTCCACGCGGATCCCGATGGTGAGCTGCGAGACGCACGAGGCGCCCGCCGTGTCCGACAGGTTGAGCGAGAAGATCTCTTCCAGCACGGTCTCCCGCTGGCCCGCCAACAGCCGCTCCAGGCAGGGTGGCCGAGGCTCGTAGCGGAACTGTCCGTCCGTGGCGACCGTCAGATCGCCATGCAACCCGGCCACGGGGCAACCCGGCCGGACCGCCACCGAGCCGAACCAGATGCCGGTCACCCGGCAGGTGGGGAAGGCCGCCAGGGGCATCAGGCGGCCTGCGATCCGCAGGGTGCCTGGCGAGGTCGTGGACATGAAGTTCGGCGACGCAATGTTCATGGTGACGGCTCCAGGTGGATGGTGGCGGACCGAAGAGGCAGTCGATACGTTCTGTGACCTTTCGCGAGGGCAGTGTTCCCATCCGGGATGGGTATTCCAATACTCCAATCTGAGTATTTGTCCTGCACAAACCACCGCCCGGAGCGGGTCTGGGACCTTCCGGCACAATTTGCCCATGCCCGTCTCCCTGATCCAAGAAGTGGTGCCCGAATCGCCCCCCGAGGGCGAGTTCGTGCGGTTCCCCGGCTCGCCGTTCGAGCTCTTCCTGCCGTACCCGCCGGCAGGCGATCAGCCCGAGGCCATCGACAAGCTGGTGGAGGGGGTGAACGACGGCGAGGTGTTCCAGACCCTGCTGGGCGTGACCGGCTCCGGCAAGACCTTCACCATGGCCAACGTGATTGCCCGCCTGGGGCGCCCGGCCATCGTGTTTGCGCCCAACAAGACGCTGGCCGCCCAGCTCTACAGCGAGTTCCGCGAGTTCTTTCCCCGCAACGCGGTGGAGTACTTCGTCAGCTACTACGACTACTACCAGCCCGAGGCCTATGTGCCGCAGCGCGACCTGTTCATCGAGAAGGACAGCGCCATCAACGAGCACATCGAGCAGATGCGGCTGTCGTGCACCAAGAGCATCCTGGAGCGGCGCGACGTGGTCATCGTGGCCACCGTCTCGGCCATCTACGGCATCGGCAAGCCCGAGAGTTACCACCAGATGGTGATGACGCTGCGGGTGGGCGACAAGGTGGGCCAGCGCGACCTGATCGCCCAGCTGGTGCGCATGCAGTACGCCCGCAACGAGCAGGACTTCTCGCGCGGCAAGTTCCGGGTGCGCGGCGACACCATCGACGTGTTCCCGGCCGAACACTCCGAGATGGCCATCCGCATCGAGCTGTTCGACGACGAGATCGAGAGCCTGCAGCTGTTCGACCCGCTCACCGGGCGCGTGCGGCAGAAGATCCCGCGCTTCACCGTGTTCCCGAGCAGCCATTACGTGACGCCGCGCGAGCAGGTGCTGGGTGCCGTGGAGAGCATCAAGCTCGAGCTCGATCAGCGCCTCAAGGAGCTGGTGGGCATGGGCAAGCTGGTGGAGGCGCAGCGGCTGGAGCAGCGCACCCGCTTCGACCTGGAAATGCTCAGTGAGGTGGGCCACTGCAAGGGTATCGAGAACTACTCGCGCCACCTGGCCGGCTCGCTGCCGGGCGAGCCGCCGTCCACGCTGACCGACTACCTGCCCAAGGACGCGCTGATGTTCCTGGACGAAAGCCATGTGCTCATCGGCCAGTTCGGCGGCATGTACAACGGCGACCGGGCCCGCAAGACCACGCTGGTGGAGTACGGCTTCCGGCTGCCGAGTGCGCTGGACAACCGGCCGCTGCGCTTCGAGGAGTTCGAGCAGCGCATGCGGCAGGTCATCTTCGTGTCGGCCACGCCGGCCGACTACGAGAACAGCCACGCCGGCCAGGTGGTGGAGCAGCTGGTGCGGCCCACCGGCCTGGTCGATCCCGAGATCGAGGTCCGACCCGCCACCCACCAGGTGGACGACGTGCTGCAGGAAATCCGCATCCGGGTCGAGAAGAACGAGCGGGTGCTCATCACCACGCTGACCAAGCGCATGGCCGAGCAGCTGACCGACTACCTGACCGAGAACGGCGTGAAGGTGCGCTACCTGCACAGCGATGTCGACACGGTGGAGCGGGTCGAGATCCTGCGCGACCTGCGCCTGGGCACCTTCGACGTGCTGGTGGGCATCAACCTGCTGCGCGAAGGCCTGGACATTCCGGAGGTGTCGCTGGTGGCCATCCTGGACGCCGACAAGGAAGGCTTCCTGCGCTCCGAACGCAGCCTGATCCAGACCATCGGCCGTGCGGCCCGCAACCTGCACGGCCGCGCCATCCTGTACGCCGACAAGGTGACCGAATCGATGCGCCTGGCCATCGACGAGACCGAGCGGCGCCGGGCCAAGCAGATCGCCCACAACGAGGCCCGCGGCATCCAGCCCAAGGCGCTGAACAAGCGCATCAAGGACCTGATCGACGGCGTCTACAGCGAAAAGGCGGGCAAGGAAGCCGATCGCCTGGCGGCCGAGAGCGCGCAGCGCGCGGCGGTCGATGCCATGGACGAACGCGACGTGGCCCGCGAGATCAAGCGGCTGGAAAAGCAGATGCTCGAACACGCCCGCAACCTCGAATTCGAGAAGGCCGCGCAGGCACGGGACCAGCTGGCCCGTCTCAAGGCCCAGGTGTTCGGTGCCACCGGCACCGACGCGGTGGCCTGACCCGCCCCGGGCTGGATACCCCAGGGCGTTTGTTTTTGCCTATCGACCCCATAGACACGCTTGTTGCGTTTGTCTTGGACAAACTCGTTTCGATCGCTACAATGCCGATCAAAACACTAGGCTTTTCATCTATACTCGACGAAAACAGTCGGGAAAGCCTTCGATAAAGACCAACAGGTCGGGCGGGGTGGGAACGGGGTCCGGGGCGAAAGCCTTCTGACCAAACCACGATGGTCAAGCCAACAACCGAAGGAGCTTGAAGATGCGCCTCACTACCAAAGGCCGCTTTGCGGTCACCGCCATGATCGATCTGGCCCTGCGCCAGAACAACGGCCCGGTCACGCTGGCTGCCATCAGCCAGCGGCAGCAGATTTCGCTGTCGTACCTGGAGCAGCTGTTCGGCAAGTTGCGCCGGCACGAGCTCGTGGAATCCACCCGGGGTCCCGGCGGCGGCTACACCCTGGGCCGCAAGGCATCCGACATCACCGTGGCCGACATCATCGTGTCGGTGGACGAGCCCATCGACGCCACCCAGTGCGGCGGCAAGGAAAACTGCCTGGGCGAGGGCAACCGCTGCATGACGCACGAGCTCTGGGCCCAGCTCAATGCCAAGATGGTCGACTTCCTCGACTCCGTGTCGCTGCAGTCGCTGGTGGACGAGCAGCTGGCCAAGGGCGTGGTGGTCGAGAACGCCCCCATGATCAAGCGCGCCATCTCGTCGGCCCCGGTGGTCAAGCCCATCCGCGTGAATGCGCCGAACTCCGTGTTTGCCCTGGGAGGCGCCGCCTTCTCGAAGTGATTTTTCCCGACCGTCGCCACCTGCGCGACAGGGCCATTGCCAGGCTTCAGCGCCGCGTCAGCGGCCGGTCGGACTCTCCCATCTTTCAGCCAGCCTACGTCTGCCAGCCATGAGCACTCCTCACTTTCCCATCTACATGGACTACAGCGCCACCAACCCGTGCGATCCGCGCGTGGTGGACGCGATGATTCCCTGGTTGCGCGAGCATTTCGGCAACCCGGCATCCCGCAGCCATGCCTGGGGCTGGGAGGCCGAAAAGGCGGTCGAGACCGCCCGTGAGCAGGTGGCCGCCCTGATCAATGCCGACCCGCGCGAGATCGTCTGGACCAGTGGCGCCACCGAGTCCAACAACCTGGCCATCAAGGGTGCCGCCCAGTTCTACAAGGGCAAGGGCAAGCACCTGATCACCGTCAAGACCGAGCACAAGGCCGTGCTCGACACCATGCGCGAACTGGAGCGCCAGGGCTTCGAAGTCACCTACATGGACGTGCAGCCCGACGGTCTGCTCGACCTCGACGCCTTCCGCGCTGCCATCCGCCCGGACACCATCCTGGCCTCGGTCATGTTCGTGAACAACGAGATCGGCGTCATCCAGGACATCGCTGCCATCGGCGCCATCTGCCGCGAGAAGGGCGTGATCTTCCATGTGGACGCTGCCCAGGCCACCGGCCGTGTCGACATCGACCTGCAGACCCTGCCGGTCGACCTGATGAGCCTGACCTCGCACAAGACCTACGGCCCCAAGGGCATCGGTGCCCTGTATGTGCGCCGCAAGCCGCGCATCCGCATCGAGGCGCAGATGCACGGTGGCGGTCACGAGCGCGGCATGCGTTCGGGCACGCTGCCCACCCACCAGTGCGTGGGCATGGGCGAGGCCTACCGCATCGCCAAGGCCGAGATGCACGAGGAAAACCGCCGCATCAAGGCGCTGCAGGACCGCCTGCTGGCCGGCCTGAAGGACATCGAGGAGGTGTTCATCAACGGCCACGAGACCCGCCGCGTGCCGCACAACCTCAACATGAGCTTCAACTATGTCGAGGGCGAGTCGCTGATCATGGGCATCAAGGGCCTGGCGGTGTCGTCGGGCTCGGCCTGCACCTCGGCCAGCCTGGAACCCAGCTATGTGCTGCGCGCCCTGGGCCGCAGCGACGAGCTCGCCCACAGCAGCCTGCGCATGACCATCGGCCGCTGGACCACCGAAGAAGAGATCGATTACGCGATCGCCACCATCCGCGAGAACGTGGCCAAGCTGCGCGAACTCTCGCCCCTGTGGGAAATGTTCAAGGATGGTGTCGATCTCTCCACCATCCAGTGGGCCGCCCACTGAAACGCACGCGACCAACACGCATCAGGAGAACAACATGGCTTATTCCGAAAAGGTCGTTGACCACTACGAAAACCCCCGCAACGTCGGCTCCTTCGACAAGGGCGACGACACCGTGGGCACCGGCATGGTGGGCGCCCCGGCCTGCGGCGACGTGATGAAGCTGCAGATCAAGGTCAACCCGTCCACCGGCGTGATCGAGGACGCACGCTTCAAGACCTACGGCTGCGGCTCGGCCATTGCATCGAGCTCGCTGGTGACCGAGTGGGTCAAGGGCAAGACGCTGGACGAGGCGGCTGCGCTCAAGAACAGCCAGATCGCCGAGGAATTGGCCCTGCCGCCGGTGAAGATCCACTGCTCCATCCTGGCCGAAGACGCCATCAAGGCGGCAGTGGACGACTACCGCAAGAAGCACGGCGCTGCCAGCTGATCACCATGGCCGTCACGATTTCTGAAGCCGCTGCCCGCCACGTCACCCGCTACATCGCCAAGCGGGGCAAGGGTGTGGGTGTGCGCCTGGGCGTCAAGACCACGGGCTGTTCCGGCCTGGCCTACAAGCTGGAGTACGCCGACGAGATCGCGCCGGAAGACGTGGTGTTCGAAGAGAACGGCGTCAAGGTACTGGTGGATCCCAAGAGCCTGGCCTACATCGACGGCACGCAGCTCGACTTCGTGCGCGAGGGCCTGAACGAGGGCTTCCGCTTCCACAACCCGAACGAGCGCGACCGCTGCGGTTGCGGCGAGAGCTTCAGGGTCTGATCCCGGCCGACAGCCTCCATCCATCGCCGCCCGTGCGCTCGCGCCCTGGCGGCGTTTCTTTTCCATGAACCTGCAATCCAACGACTTCGAGCTGTTCGGGCTCAGCCCGGCCTTCGGCATCGACCGCGCCCTGGTGGACGAGCGCTGGAAGGACCTGCAGCGCCAGGCCCATCCCGACCGGTTTGCCACGTCGGACGCCGCCTCGCAGCGGCTGGCCATGCAATGGTCGGTGCGCATCAACGAGGCCTACCAGCGCCTGAAGGACCCGCTCAAGCGCGCGGCCTACCTGTGCGAGCTGCACGGTGCGCCCATCGAGGCCGAGAGCAACACCGCCATGCCGGCGGACTTCCTGATGCAGCAGATGGAATGGCGCGAAGCGCTCGACGACGCCAGCGATACCGCTGCGCTCGAAGACCTGGCCGACGAAGTGGCGGCCGCGCGGCGGCAGAAGGTGGAGGCGCTGCGCGTCACCGCCGACGAGCAGCACGACTATCCGGCGCTGGCGCGTCAAGTCAGAGCCCTCATGTTCATTGAGCGCTTTGCCCGCGATGTCGAGGCGCGCCTCGATCAGCAGGGACAATAGGCGATTTCCCGGTAGGACATTTTTTCCATGGCGCTTCTGCAGATTTCCGAACCCGGCCAGTCGCTCGACCCGCACCAGCGGCGCGTGGCGGTGGGCATCGACCTGGGCACCACCCATTCGCTGGTGGCCTCGGTGCGGCACGGTGTGGCCGAGTGCCTGCCGGCCGAAGACGGTCGGGTCATCCTGCCCAGCGTGGTGCGTTACCTCGATCCGGCCCAGGGCGGCTCGGGCCGTCAGATCGGTTTCGACGCGCTGGCCGCGCAGGTGCAGGACCCGGCCAACACCATCAGCTCGGTCAAGCGGCTCATGGGCCGCCGGCGCGATCAGGTGGGTGATGTGGACAAGCTCTCGTATGCCGTGGTGGACGAGAACGGCATGGCCGTGGTCGAGACCGTGGCCGGGCGCAAGACCCCGATGGAGGTGAGCGCCGAGATCCTGGCCACGCTGCGCTTCCGCGCCGAGGACAGCTTCAACGACGACCTGTATGGCGCCGTCATCACCGTGCCGGCGTACTTCGACGATGCCCAGCGCCAGGCCACCAAGGACGCCGCGCAGCTGGCCGGCATCAACGTGCTGCGCCTGATCAACGAACCCACCGCCGCCGCCATCGCCTACGGCCTGGACAACGGCGCCGAAGGTGTCTATGCCATCTACGACCTGGGCGGCGGCACCTTCGACATCTCCATCCTGCGGCTGACCCGCGGCGTGTTCGAGGTCATGGCCACCGGCGGTGACTCGGCCCTGGGGGGTGACGATTACGACCAGGCCCTGGCCGGCTGGGTGCTGGCACAAGCCGGCCTGAGCCTGCCCGACAACGCCTCCGAGCGCGCCGGTCTGCACCGCGAGGCCCGCCGCGTGAAGGAGGCCCTGACCGATGCCGATGCGGTGGTCTTTGCCGCCACCGTGGCCGGCCAGCACATCCAGCGCGAGGTGACCCGGGCCGACTTCGATGCCTGCACCCGCGCCCTGACCGACCGCACCATGGCCGCCGTGCGCAAGGTGCTGCGCGACGCCGGCGTGACCCGCGACGAGGTGCAGGGCGTGGTCATGGTGGGCGGCTCCACCCGCATGCCGGTGATCCGCCGCACCGTGGGCGAGTTCTTCGGCCGCGAGCCGCTGATCAACCTCAACCCCGACGAGGTGGTGGCGCTGGGCGCCGCCATCCAGGCCAACGCCCTGGCCGGCAACAGCCGCGACGGCGACCTGCTGCTGCTGGACGTGATCCCGTTGTCCCTGGGCATCGAGACCATGGGTGGCCTGGTCGAGCGCATCGTGCCGCGCAACACGCCCATTCCGGCCGCACTGGCCCAGGACTTCACCACCTACCAGGATGGCCAGACCGCCTTGTCGCTGCACGTGGTGCAGGGCGAGCGCGATCTGGTGGCCGACTGCCGCAGCCTGGCCCGCTTCACCCTGCGCGGCATCCCGCCCATGGCGGCCGGTGCCGCCCGCATCCGAGTCACCTTCACGGTAGACGCCGACGGCCTGCTGTCGGTCAGTGCCAGGGAGCAGGGCAGCGGCGTGGAAGCGCGCATCGACGTGAAGCCGGCCTACGGCCTGAGCGACGAACAGATCGCCGCCATGCTGCAGGACAGCTTTGCCACCGCCCAGCAGGACATGCAGGCGCGCGCGCTGGTGGAAGCCCGCGTGGACGCCGACCGCATGCTGGTGGCCACCCGCTCGGCGCTGGCGGCCGACGGCGATCTGCTGAGCGCCGAAGAACGCGCCACCATCGACGCCCTCATGACCGCGCTGCAGACCGCCGTGGCCAGCGAAGACGCCGCCGTGGTCGAAGCCGCCACCGACGCGCTGGCCAAAGGCACCGAGGCCTTTGCGGCGCAGCGCATGAACCGCGGCATCCAGCAGGCCCTGGCCGGCAAGAAACTCGAAGAAGTCTGAACACCCCCCACCATGCCCACGATCAAGATCCTGCCCCACGCCGAATACGCCCCCGAAGGCAAGACCATCACCGCGCCTGCCGGCACCTCCATCTGCGAGGCCCTGCTGGACAACGGCGTGAACATCGAACACGCCTGCGACATGAGCTGCGCCTGCACCACCTGCCATGTGGTGGTGCGCGAAGGTTTCGCCAGCCTGAACGAGGCCGACGAGACCGAAGACGACCTGCTCGACCGCGCCTGGGGCCTGGAGCCCAACTCCCGCCTGAGCTGCCAGGCCATCCTGGCCCAGAAGGACGTGACGATCGAGATCCCCAAGTACACGATCAACCACGCCAAAGAGAATCATTGACCCCCATGCGCCAGATCGTTCTCGATACCGAAACCACCGGCCTGTCGGCCGACAACGGCGACCGCATCATCGAGATCGGTTGCGTCGAGCTGCTCAACCGCAAGCTCACCGGTCACAACCTGCACCACTACGTCAACCCGGAGCGCGACAGCCACGAGGACGCGCTCAAGGTGCACGGCATCAGCAACGAGTTCCTGCGCGACAAACCCAAGTTCGCCGCCATTGCCGACGAGCTGATCGAGTACCTGCGCGGTGCCGAACTCATCATCCACAACGCGCCGTTCGACATCGCCTTCCTGAACAAGGAGATGGAACGCCTGGGCCGCCCGCCCATCACCAGCGTGGTGGCCGGCGTGACCGACAGCCTGGTCATGGCCAAGGAGATGTTCCCCGGCAAGCGCAACGGCCTGGATGCCCTGTGCGACCGCCTGGGCGTGGACAACTCCGGCCGCACGCTGCACGGCGCGCTGCTGGACGCCGAGCTGCTGGCCGACGTCTACATCAACATGACGCGCGGCCAGGATGCGCTGCTCATCGACAGCAGCGACGCCCCCGGCGAAGCCGGTGTGGCCGAGGTGATCGACCTGCGCGTGTTCGACCTGCCGGTGCTGCAGGCCAACGAGCAGGAAGCGCAGGCCCACGAAGGCGTGCTGGGCGATCTGGACAAGGCCAGCAAGGGCAAGACGGTGTGGCGCACGCTGGGCGCTGCAGCCGCCGCCTGAAAAAAATCGGGCTGGCTTCAGAACACCCCGAAAAGCTGGCTATAATCTGAGGCTTCCGACAGATTCGGTGAGTTGCTTAAGCAGCAGTTCACCTCCCTGATCGGGCGGTTAGCTCAGTGGTAGAGCACTGCCTTCACACGGCAGGGGTCGCAGGTTCGAACCCTGCACCGCCCACCAGACAAAAGCCCTTGGACCTTCGTTCCAAGGGCTTTTTTGTTGCTCGTGACCTACGCCGCTGTCGATGCGCTCGCGCCAGCCAGACTCAGCGTTTGGCTTGTGTGCCGGCCCCAGGCCAAAGACGGGCGAAATCAAACGAAAGCTGTCGGTGGTGCTGGATGCACAGCAGGTAGACCGTCGCACTGGCGTTCATGGCCGTGTAGAGCACCAGATAGTCGCCATGCAGGTACTCGCGCAGGGCACCGGCTGCGCCGGCTGGCAGCGCTGCCAGCTGGGCCAGTGCCTCGGCCGACTGCGGCGGGTTGTCGAGGTGGCGGCGGCCGATGCGGGGGAACCGGGCCAGATTGGGGATGACCGTGGCGCGCAGTTCGGCCAGCAGCCGGTCGAACGCGAAGGCCGCGTCGGCTTCCGTCAGGAACGCCTCGATGGCGTCCAGGCGCTCCAGGAAGCTGGCGGTCAGTTCGACCCGGTACAGGTCATCAGCCACGTTTCCTGGGCGTCCTGGTGATCTTGGGGGTGGCTGCGGCTGCGCGTCGCTGCTGAAGCTGGGCAATGGCGGCATCAGCCCCGTGGGTGCGGCCAGCTTCAATGTCGGCCAGGCCGCGCCGTGCATCCTCGATCAGCAGCAGGTGGATGCGCTCGTTCTCCAGCCGGTGGTAGTAGTCCAGCCGGTCAGCATCGATCAGGGCGACGTAGCTCTCGCCGTTCTTGGTGATGATCTTTTCGGCGCCGGCCTTGACCTGGTCGGCCAGCTCGGAGAGGTTGGCACGTGCCTGAGTGAACGGCACCACATCGCTGACTGAAATGCCCATGGCGGACTCCTGTGCGCGGAAGATTACAGAATCCTGTGCAGTCTAACCCGGCCTGGAACCGGGGGGGCGCCGCTCATCCAGAAGACAGGCGCGCCTGCGTCGACGTCGGCCGTGAGCGGTGCTGGGCCAGATTCATCACCAACGCCTGGCCAGCGCTTACAGTCAGGGGTATTCGTCCGTCAGCCGCGGTGCAGCGCAACAATTGCAGGTCACACGGACTGACAGGAGATCTCCATGAACGCCACGTCGCCCATTCAGCCGAGCGAAACCTCCATTCCGCTGGAGCGTGATGTGTTCCTGCGCACCCTGGTGCGCGAACTGGCCGGCACCCTGGAGAACGTGGTGGGCCTGGACGAAGCGTCCGGCTTCATCAGCGTGGTGGGCCAGCGGGTGGGGGAGTGGATCGATGCCGAGTACCGGCAGGCGCTGCATACCCCGCAGCTCACCCGCGATCAGGTGGCGGCCGTGCTGGTGGACCTCAAGCGCCGCATCCAGGGCGACTTTCATGTCATCGAGGTCACAGAGGACCGCATCGTGCTTGGCAACCGCGCCTGCCCCTTCGGCGACAAGGTGCTGGGGCGTCCGTCGATGTGCATGATGACCTCCAACGTGTTCGGCACCATCACGGCCCAGAACCTGGGGCGCTCCAAGGTGGTGCTCAACCAGACCATTGCCCAGGGATCGCCCACCTGCCGGGTCACGGTGTTCTTCAAGGCCAGCACGGATGCCGACGCGGCTGACGGTCGCGAGTACTTCCGTGTCTGACCGCCAGCGACGCGCCTCGCTGCTGTCGCTCAAGCCGCTGGAACGCCTGTTTGCGGGCCTGCCCGACCCCATCGTCCTGATCGACGAGACCGGTCTGCTCCAGCACGCCAACCGCGCCGCCTTGCGCCTGCTGGGGCGCACCGAGGCCGATTTCGGGGTGCAGTCCCTGGCCACCATGGTCGCCGACGACGCCGCCCGCTGCGCCGCGTTGCTGCGCCAGGGCCGGCGCAGCACGGTCCCCACCCCGGGCCGGCTCGACTGGCGTGTGGCCGATGGCCGCGTGCTGCCCTGCCGTGTGGAGATCGCCCTGCTGGATGCTGCCTCCGTCGACACCGGAGCCCTGCTGTGGTGCCGGCTCACCGAGCTGCGGCTGGGCAACTCGCAGTTCGAGGTGCTCAACCAGCAGATCGATGCGCTCAAGCGCGAGGTGTCGCGCCGGCAGGTCGCCGAATCGGAAATGCGCCAGCAGAGCGAGCGGCTGGAAACCGTGCTGCAAGGCGTGACCGAAGGCGTGGTCGCGACCGACCTCAATGGCCTGGTGCTGTTCATGAATCAGGTGGCCGCCGATCTGACCGGAGCACCACGGGCCTTGTCGCTCGGCCGCTCGATCAAGGACGTGGTGCAGTGGACCGCAGACGACGCGCTGGCACCGCAGGCGGCCATCGCCCAGGCCCTGCAGCAGGGTGCGCGCAACCTGCGGCTGGAGAAGGTGCGCCTGCAGCACCGCGATGGCTCGGACGAATGGGTACAGGTGTCGGTGTCGGCCCTGCAGAACGAATCGGGCGGACGCAGCGGCGCGGTGATGGTGCTGCGGTCGTTGGCCGACGAGGTCAAGGCCGAGGCCCAGCGCCGTTCGCTGGAACTGCAGCTGCGCGAGTCGCAGAAGATGGAAGCGCTGGGCACCATGGCGGGTGGCATCGCGCACGACTTCAACAACATCGTCGCCGCCATCCTGGGCAATGTGGAACTGGCCCTGGGCGACGTGCCGGCCGGCAGCGCCGGTGCGGTGAGCCTGCAGGAAATCCGCAAGGCCGGCCGACGCGCCCGCGACCTGGTGCAGCAGATACTGGCCTTTGGCCGGCGCCAGAGCAACCAGCGGTCGGTGGTGCGGCTGCCCGCCTTGCTGACCGAGGCCGAGGCCATGCTGCGTGCAGCCGTGCCACCCGGCGCCCAGCTGCGGCTGGATGCCGGGCCGGACCTGCCGCCGCTCATGGCCAATCCCACGCAGATCGAGCAGGTGCTGCTCAACCTCATCGGCAACGCCCTGCAGGCACTGCACGGCCGGCCCGACGGCCGCGTGACCGTGGCCGCACAAGCCTGGCACGGCGACATCGGCCCGGCCGCACCAGGCGAGCTGCAGGTCCTGCCGCCCTGCGGCTGGTCGGGCAACGGCGTGTGCCTGGTGGTGCAGGACAACGGCAGCGGCATGGACGCGGCCACGCTCTCGCGCATCTTCGAGCCCTTCTTCACCACCAAGCCGGTGGGGCAGGGCACCGGCCTGGGCCTGGCGGTGGTGCACGGCATCCTGGCCGAACATGGCGCCGTGCTGCGCGTGGCCAGCACCCCGGGTGCGGGCACCACCTTCAGCCTGTGGCTGCCCGCCGCGCTCTCGGCCCAGTCGCTGCAGAAAGACCTGGCCGCGCACATCGATCCCACCCCTGCGCCGGCACCCAGCACACCGCACCCGGTGTCCCGCATCCTGTACGTGGACGACGACGAATCCATGACCTTCCTGGTGCGGCGCTTTCTGGAGCGCAACGGCTACCAGGTGCACACCTGCGAAACGCCCATGGATGCGCTGCAGGTGCTGGCCGCCGGCGCCGATCGCTTCGACCTCTGCATCACCGACCACAACATGCCCGGCATGTCCGGCCTGGACCTGGCTGCTGCCATGCAGGCCCAGGGCTACCGTCTGCCGGTGGTGATCGCCTCCGGCTTCATCAGCGAAGAACTGCGCACCCGCAGCACCGAGATCGGCGTGGCCGAACTGCTGCACAAGCCCGACACGGTGGAGGAGCTGTGCCGCAGCATCGAGCGGGTGCTGACCACGGCGCGCACCGGCCTTTGAACTGCGAGGCTCAGGTCTGCAGGAACCTGATCAGCCGTTCCAGTGTGCCCACCCGCAGGCGGGCCGAGTCCAGTAGCGGTCTGGAGAAGTGCTGACCGAACAGCTCAGCGGCATGTGCCTCGCATCCGAACCGTTGGTGGAATTGCCGCTTGCAATGAGGCGTCGTGGCTGGCGGCGGCAGACCCGCCGTGTGAAGCAGCAATGCTTCGAGGCAGGGCGTGGCTTCAAAAATCTCGATGCCCAGTCGGCGAGCCCGCTGCCGCTGCAGGTCGCCCCAGTCGGTGTCGGTGTCCAGCAGCGCCCCGACCTGGTCGTAGGCCGCTTGCAGACTTTGCCGATGGGTGTGCTCCAGCACATGTGCACCGCCTTTGCCTTTGGCGGTTTTCACACTGACCTGCTTGCTGCCACGCACCACATAGATGGACTTGATGTGGTTCAGAAACGCCTGCTCGGCCAGACCTTCTCCCACCAGAAGGGCGGTCTTGCGCTGGGCACGCAAGCCGGCTCCGACGAGTCGGTTCATCAGAGACGCGGCACCGCGCCGTAAGCGCCCGCCATGTACTTGGCGTGAAAGTTGTCGTCGTTGCGGATGCCTTGAACGGCGTCCATCCGCCACGCAGCGCTCTCGCAGGCGTCATTCTTCTCCACCAGCATCACCTGGGACTTGTGCAGGACATGCAGCACCTCCACCGCGTGGCAGGTGAACAGGATCTGAGCCCTGTGCGGATTGGTCTGCTCGTGCGCGAAGAGATCGAGGATGGGCTCCAGCATGTGGGGATGCAGATCGTTCTCGAATTCGTCGATCACGACCAGCCCGCCATGGGCCAGTGCCGGCAGCAGTCGGCCCAACAGCACGAAGGCGCTCTGCGTGCCGCTGGATTCGTCGAAGAGGGACAGCTCGTGGGCGTGCTGGTCCCGGTCGGTGTGCACGCCAAACGGCAGCCACACCTTGCGCGGCTCCTCGCCCGCCTGCTGCACGCTGAATTCGCGCAACTGCACATCGCTCAGGCCCAGGTCCCAGGCCTTGAGCAAAGCCACCATCTGGTCCCGCTGGGCCGCGTTGGTGGCAAAGTGCTGCGCCACCTCGGGCAGGTCGCGGTCGGCGTGAAAGCCCCGACGGCCAGTGGCCTGCACATTGGTCTGCAAGTGCAGTCGGGTCAGTTGCAACGCCTGTTCCACACCGTACTGGGCCGCCGTGGCCACCAGCGACGCGTTGGGCCGCACCTTCACGGCTTCGGAAGCCGGCATGCCGAAGTCCTGTTGCTTGACCTGGTACTGCTGCGCAACCGCATCCCAGTCCCGCACGAACACATAGCTGAAGCCTTTGACCCGATGCCGGTACAGCGCCTCGTGCAGCACCCGCTGCGGCGTGAGCCGCAACACGTAGCGCCAGAGCTGGCCGTCGGCGTCTTCGGCTTCGATATCGAACTCGGTAGGCTGATCGGTCGCCGCAAAGTGCGGCGCGACCGGAATGGGCGCATCCACCGGGGCACCAAACGAATGCCGCATGAACCAGGCCAGAAAGACCACCGGCTTGATCAGGGCCGTCTTGCCCGAACCGTTGGCGCCCAACACCGCAGTCGCCGTGCTCAAGCGATGGCCACCGGCGGACACGGCTTCCCAGCCCACGGCCGGTACCTTGCGGTTGAGCCGGAAGCTCACCTCGACCGGATCGCGAAAGCTTTGAAAGTTGGAGAAGGCGTAGCGGTGCAGCATGGTGGCACGATGCGCAAGAAGGGGGGGATGAGTGGCTGTGAAGGCCAATAATCTACAAGATTTTGTAGAAAACGTCTTTAAATATGGTTTCCGATCGACAAATGGCCCCTTCCGTACAGACTGGCGCCAGCATTCACCACAGACCCGTCGCGCAAGATCCCGCCCAGGCCGCAAGGCCCGGTGCTTCAAAACACCGTCGGACAAGAGGTTGCAGCCCCCACCTGAAAGCGCGGGTATTTGCACGGAGCCTCGACCATGCCCGAGTTCAACCCCGGCACGCCTGTGCCATCCCCAACCCCCTCGCTGGTTCGCCACCCTGACCAGGGTTGCGTCTGCCTCTCCGACGCCGGCCAACCCGCGTGCCTGGAGGCGGCCTGGGAAATCGAGGCGTTGGCGCGGCTGCTGCCCCGCGTGCTGGGGCAGGGCGTCGACACCGACATGGCGCTGCAGATGCGCGGGCTCGGTGCGCGTGGCGGCGCTGGCCGGTGTGGTGATGTCGGGGCTGGACGACGAGATGGCGCCCGACGCAGTGCTGAGCGCCGCTGTGGGCAGCGAAGCCACCTGCTTTGCCGCCCCCGCAAGCCTCCCTTGACCGCTCGGCAATGGCCGGCCGGTTGCCGGCCCCGGACACTGCGGGCTTGTTGTTGTGGAGGCTGCCCATGTACCAGTTGCTCAGTGCCCGGCCCAGTCCGTATGCGCGCAAGGTGCGCATCCAGCTGGCCGAGAAGGGCATTCCGTTCGAGCTCATCACCGAGGTGCCGTGGAACAGCGACACCCAGACGCCGCGCTGGAATCCGCTGGAAAAGCTGCCGGTGCTGATCTGCCCGGACGGCAGCAGCGTGTTCGAGTCGCGGCTGATCAACGAGTGGATCGAGGCGAAGCACCCCGAACCTTCGCTGATGCCGGCCGACATGGATGCGCGCTTTGCGGTCAAGCGCATCGAGGTCATCTGCGATGGCGCGTGTGACGCGCTCATCCTGCAGCTGTTCGAGAACGCCCGCCCGGAAGACCACCGAAGCCAGCCCTGGATCGACCGGCAGCGCCGCAAGGTGGACGGTGCCCTGCGCGAGCTGGCCCGTGGGGTGGGTGATCGCGAGTTCTGCGTGGGTGACCGTTTCACGCTGGCCGACGTGGCCACCGGCACGCTGCTGGGTTACCTGAAGGTGCGCTGGCCGCACCTGGACTGGCCGCAGCGGTACCCCGACCTGGCCGCGTTCAGCGACCGCATGGAGCAGCGCCCTTCGTTTGCGGGCAGCCGCCCCACCACTCAGGTGATCAGCGACCGGGTGGTTTGACGGGAGGGGTGCCGCCCGCCGCAGCGGCTGCCGCAGCTGCGGCGGCCCGCAGCTTGTCCTTCTTGCTCGGGCGCTGGCCCTTGATGCCGCCATGGCCCGGGCCGGGTTCGGGCGGGCTCTCCTGAGGCTCGAAGCCGGGCAGCACTTCCAGCGGCAGGCTCATGCCCTGGCGTTTCTGGATCAGGTTCCACTGCGCCAGCGCAGCGGCGGTGACGAAGCTGATGGCCTGGCCGCTGCGGCCGGCGCGGCCGGTGCGGCCGATGCGGTGCACATGGTCGTCGGCGGAGCGGGGCAGGTCGTAGTTGACCACCAGGGGCATGTCTTCGATGTCCAGGCCGCGCGAGGCCAGGTCGGTGGTGACCACCACGTCCCAGCGCTTCTGCCGGAACTCGGCCAGCACCTCCTGCCGCGCGCCCTGGCTCAGACCGCCGTGGAACGGGGTGGCGTAGCGGTCTTGCTTGTTGAGCTTGGCGGCCACATGGTCGGCCGCATGCTGGCTGGCCACGAACACCAGGGCGCGGTCGGGCTGCAGGGTGTCGAGCAGGTGCCTGAGCAAGGCGGTGCGGCGGGTGCTGTCGACCGCAATGGCGCGTTGCAGCACCGGGGGCGCGTCGGCACCTTCGGCGGGCAGGTCGATGCGATGGGGCTGGTGCAGCAGGCGTTCGGCCAGGGTGCGGATGCGCTCGTCGAAGGTGGCCGAGAACATGAGCGTCTGTCGCTGGGCCGGCAGCAGGGCCAGCACCTCGTCGAGCTCAGTGGCAAAGCCCAGATCGAGCAGGCGGTCGGCCTCGTCCAGCACCAGGGTCTGCACCGCGTCCAGCCGCAGGGCGTTGTGGCGCACCACGTCCAGCAGGCGGCCGGGGGTGGCCACCACCACATCGGCCCCGCCACGCAGTCCCATGAGTTGAGGGTTGATGGACACGCCACCGAACAGCACGGCGGTGCGTTGCCCGGCATTCAGCGGCTGGGTCAGCGCCCGCAGCACCTCGCCCACCTGGGCGGCCAGCTCGCGCGTGGGCACCAGCACCAGGGCGCGGGTGCGGCGCTGCGGCACCGGGGTGGAGAGCAGGCGCTGCAGCAGCGGCAAGGCAAAGGCGGCGGTCTTGCCGGAGCCGGTGGGGGCGGTGGCCAGCAGGTCCTGCCCGGCCAGCGCGGATGGCAGGGCGGCTTGCTGGATGGGGGTGGGTGCCTCGAAGCGGAGGGCGCGGGCGCTGTCGGCCAGCGAGGGCATCAGCCCCAGGGTGGAGAAGTTCATGCGGTCAAGGCGGAGTGACCCACCAGTATGCGGCCGGCTACCATGCCGGCCATGAAAAAAGCTTCGTCATCCGGTGGCCTGGTGTATTCCACCGAGGCCGGTCGCATGTGCCCCGAATGTCGCCAGCCCCTGGCCGCCTGCCGTTGCGGGCAGCCTGCGGTGCCGCAGGGCGATGGCATCGTGCGGGTCTCGCGCGCCACGGCGGGGCGCGGTGGCAAGACCGTGACCGTGGTGCGCGGCGTGCTGTTGCTGCCCGAGCCGCTGGCCGCGCTGGGCAAGCAGCTCAAGGCGGTGTGCGGCACCGGCGGCACGGTGAAGGACGGGGTGATCGAGATCCAGGGCGACCATGTGGAGCGGGTCATGGCCTGGCTGCAGAAGGCCGGCCACACGGTGCGCCGCGCCGGCGGCTGACCCGCCGGCCTTCACAGGCGCGTTCAGCGCAGCACTTCCAGCAGGCGGTCCAGGCCGCCCTGTTCGATGGACACCATGGCCTGCTCGCGCACGGCGGGCTTGGCGTGGTAGGCCACCGACAGGCCGGCCACGCCCATCATCGGCAGGTCGTTGGCGCCGTCGCCCATGGCAATGCACTGCGAAGACTCGATGCCCAGCAGCGAGGCCACTTCCAGCACGGTGCGGCGTTTCTCGGCTCCGTCGCAGATGTCGCCCCAGGGCTGATCGACCATGCGGCCGGTGAGCTCGCCGCAGTTCGGGCCGCTGGCGATCTCCAGCACGTTGGCCCGCACAAAGTCGATGCCCAGCCGGTCGCGCACCACGTTGGCAAAGTAGGTGAACCCGCCGGACACCAGCAGCACCTTCAGCCCGGCGGCCTTGCAGGCCTGCACCAGGGACTGTGCGCCGGGGTTGAGCTGCAGGCGCTCGGTCAGCACGCGCTCCATGTCGGCCACGGTCACGCCGCGCAGCAGGGCCACGCGGCGGCGCAGGCTGTCCTTGTAGTCGGTGATCTCGCCGCGCATGGCGGCTTCGGTGATGGCCGCCACCTCGGCCTTGCGGCCCACGGCGTCGGCAATCTCGTCCACGCACTCGATGTTGATGAGCGTGGAGTCCATGTCGAAGGCGATCAGCTTGAAGTCGGACAGCTTCAACGGCGGCGTGAAGCCGCGCACGGTGAGGCCGGGGGCAACGGTGTGGGCAGTGGTCATGGTCAGATGGTTTCAGCGGACTTGATGGGTTGGCCGAGCGAGCGCAGCACGTCGCGCACCAGCTGCACGCGGTCTTTCACCTCGGGCAGGGCCTTCTCGATGCGCAGCTTCTCGTTGCCGGCCAGCTTGATGTGCTTGTTCTTCTGGATGAGCTCGATGATGCGCATCGGCTCGATGGGCGGGTTGGGCCGGAAGGTGATGTTCGTCACCCCGGGTGCCGCGTCCACCTTCACCACGCCGTAGGGCGCGCTGAGCACGCGCAGGCGGTGCACGTCGATCAGCGTCTGGGCCTGCGGCGGCAGTTTGCCGAAGCGGTCGACGATCTCCTCCAGCAGCGCGTCCACCTGGTCGGTGGTCCTGGCGGTGGCCAGCTTCTTGTAGAACGACAGGCGCAGGTGCACGTCGCCGCAGTAGTCGTTGGGCAGCAGGGCGGGGGCGTGCAGGTTGATGTCGGTGGTGACCGACAGCGGGCTCAGCAGGTCGGGCTCCTTGCCGGCCTTCAGGGACCGCACGGCCTCCGACAGCATCTCGTTGTAGAGCTGGAAGCCCACCTCCAGCATGTTGCCGCTCTGGTTCTCGCCCAGCACCTCGCCGGCGCCGCGGATTTCCAGGTCGTGCATGGCCAGGTAGAAGCCGCTGCCCAGTTCTTCCATCTGCTGGATAGCGTCCAGCCGCTGCTGGGCCTGCTTGGTCAGGCTCTCGATCTCGGGCACCAGCAAGTAGGCATAGGCCTGGTGGTGGCTGCGGCCCACGCGGCCGCGCAGCTGGTGCAGCTGGGCCAGGCCGAACTTGTCGGCACGGCTGATGACGATGGTGTTGGCGGTGGGCACGTCGATGCCGGTCTCGATGATGGTCGAGCACAGCAGCACGTTGAAACGCTGGGCCACGAAGTCGCGCATGACGCGCTCCAGGTCGCGTTCGGGCATCTGGCCATGGGCCACGGCAATGCGCGCCTCGGGCAGGAACTCTTCGAGCTTCTGCTTGCGGTTCTCGATGGTCTCCACCTCGTTGTGCAGGAAGTAGACCTGCCCGCCGCGCTTGAGCTCGCGCAGCACCGCCTCGCGGATGACGCCCTGGCCCTCGTTGCGCACGAAGGTCTTGATGGCCAGCCGGCGTTGCGGCGCGGTGGCGATCACGCTGAGGTCGCGCAGGCCTTCCAGCGCCATGCCCAGCGTGCGGGGAATGGGCGTGGCGGTGAGGGTGAGCACGTCCACCTCGGCGCGCAGGGCCTTCATGGCCTCTTTGTGGCGCACGCCGAAGCGGTGCTCCTCGTCGATGATGAGCAGGCCCAGGTTCTTGAACTGGGTCTTCTCGCTCAGCAGCTTGTGCGTGCCCACCACGATGTCCACCGAGCCGTCGGCGATGCCCTTCATGGCGGCGGTGATCTCCTTCTGGGTGCGGAAGCGGCTCATCTCGGCCACCTTCACCGGCCACTTGGAGAAGCGGTCCACCAGGGTCTGGTAGTGCTGCTCGGCCAGCAGCGTGGTGGGCGCCAGGAACGCCACCTGCTTGCCCCCGGTCACGGCCACGAAGGCGGCCCGCAGGGCGACCTCGGTCTTGCCGAAGCCCACATCGCCGCAGACCAGGCGGTCCATGGGGCGCGGGCTGATCATGTCCTGGATGACGGCGTGGATGGCGGCGCGCTGGTCGGCCGTCTCGTCGAAGCCGAAGTCGTTGGCGAAGGTCTCGTAGTCCTGCGGCGAGTAGCGGAACGGGTGGCCCTGGCGCGCGGCGCGGCGGGCATAGATGTTGAGCAGCTCGGCCGCGGCGTCGCGCACCTGTTCGGCGGCCTTGCGGCGGGCCTTCTCCCACTGGCCGCTGCCCAGCTTGTGCAGCGGGGCCTCGTCGGCACTCACGCCGGTGTAGCGGCCGATCAGCTGCAGCTGGCTCACCGGCACGTACAGCACGGCCTTGTCGGCGTATTCCAGGTGCAGGAACTCCTGCAGCGCGGGCGTGCCGTCGGCGTTCTTCTCGCCCATGTCCAGGTTGACCAGGCCCCGGTAGCGGCCGATGCCGTGCTGGGTGTGCACCACCGGGTCGCCCACATTGAGCTCGGAGAGGTCCTTGATGAGGGCCTCGACATCGCTGACCTGTTCCTGCTTGCGGCGGCGGCGGGTGGTGGGGCCGGCCGAGAACAGCTCGGTCTCGGTGACGAAATCGATGCCGCCTTCCACCCACGCAAAACCGGCGTTCAGCGCGGCGGTGGCCATGCCGACCTTCTCGTCGCTGGCCTGGAACTCGGCCAGAGAGTCGAACACCGGCGGGTTCAGGCCGCTGGCGCGGATGAAGTCGAGCAGGCTCTCGCGGCGGCCATCGCTCTCGGCCAGCAGCAGCAGGCGGTTCGGGCTGGCCCGCAGGTGGGCCTGCAGGTGGGCCAGCGGGTCTTCGGCACCACGCACCACCGACAGCGTGGGCAGGGTCTGCACGAAGGCGCTGTGGGTCACGTCGCCCACGCCGGGGCGCAGGGCCAGCTGGGCGTGCTGGTTGGCCAGGGTGTAGAACTGCTCGGCCTGCAGGAACAGCGCCTCGGGCGGCAGCACCGGACGGTCCGGGTCGCCCTGCAGCAGGCGGTGGCGGTCGCGGGTGTCCTGCCAGAAACGCTGGAAGGCCGGCTCCAGATCGCCGTGCAGCACCACCGTGGCCTGTTCGCCCAGGTAGTCGAACACGGTGGCGGTCTCTTCAAAGAACAGCGGCAGGTAGTACTCGATGCCGGCCGTGGCCACGCCGTTGCCGATGTCCTTGTAGATGCGGCTCTTGGTCGGGTCGCCCTCCAGCAGCTCGCGCCAGCGGCTGCGGAACAGGGCGCGGGCCGCGTCGTCCATGGGGAACTCGCGGCCGGGCAGCAGCCGCACCTCGGGCACCGGGTACAGGCTGCGCTGGCTGTCGGGGTCGAAGGTGCGGATGCTGTCGATCTCGTCGTCGAACAGGTCCACCCGGTACGGCACCGGGCTGCCCATGGGAAAGAGGTCGATCAGGCCGCCGCGCACCGCGTACTCGCCCGGGCTCACCACCTGGGTGACATGGTTGTAGCCCGCCAGGGTGAGCTGGGCCTTCAGCCGCGCCTCGTCCAGCTTCTGCCGGACCTTGAACTCGAAGGTGTAGCCCGCCAGGAAGGACGGCGGGGCCAGCCGGTACAGCGCGGTGGTGGCGGGCACCAGCACCACGTCGGCGCCGGCTTCGTGGTCGCGCTGGGAAATGCGCCACAGCGTGGCCAGCCGTTCGCTGATCAGGTCCTGGTGCGGCGAGAAGGTGTCGTAGGGCAGGGTTTCCCAGTCGGGGAACAGGGTGACGCGCAGATCGGGTGCAAAGAAGGCCAGTTCGTCGATCAGGCGCTGGGCATCGTTGGCATCGGCGGTGACGATGGCGGTCAGGCGCGATGCAGAACGTTCACGCGTGGCCAGCTGCGCCAGCAGCAAGGCGTCGGCCGACCCGCCGGGGTGGGGCAGGGTGTGGCGTTTGCCGGGGGAGAGTTTGGGCAGGTCCATGGATGAGGGCCGGCTGGTGCCGGCGGCCGTGCAAGACAAACACCCCCTGCGCGGTCCGCAGGGGGTGTGATGGGTGGATTTTAGAATGGCCGTCTTCATGACCGACCCTGCCCATCCCAATCCCGACCACGGCTCCCCGGCCTGCCATGCGGTGCTGCCCTGCGCGGGCAGCGGTTCGCGCGCCGGCACGGCCATCCCCAAGCAGTACCAGATGCTGGCCGGCCAGCCGCTGGTGCTGCACACCCTGCAGGCCTTGGCCCGGGTGGACCGGATTTCGTCCCGCGTGGTGGTGGTGCAGCCGGGTGATGCGTTCTGGCCCGGCTGGTCGGGCACCTTGCCGGCCCGCACCGAGGTGGTGGAGCGTGGCGCTGCCACCCGCGCCGGCAGCGTCTTCAACGGCCTGCTGGCCCTGCGCGAGCGCGGCGTGCCCGACACCGACTGGGTGCTGGTGCACGACGCCGCCCGCTGCCTGGTGGAGCCCTCGGCCATCGATGCCCTGATCGACGCCTGCCTGCCCGATGCGGTGGGCGGCCTGCTGGCACTGCCGCTGCCCGACACCCTCAAGGCCAGCGTGGGCGGCCGGGTGAGCGCCACGGTGGACCGCAGCGACAAGTGGCTGGCGCAGACGCCGCAAATGTTCCGCCTGGGGGCGCTCATCGACGCCCTGCAGGCCCGGCAGGCCGACGGTTTTGCCGGCATCACCGACGAGGCCAGTGCCATGGAGCAGGCCGGTCACCACCCGCTGCTGGTGCCGGGTTCGGCCCGCAACATCAAGATCACCTACCCCGAAGATTTCGCACTGGCCGAGGCCGTGCTCAGGAGCCGCTCATGAACCCCTGGTTGTCGATGCGTGTGGGCGAGGGCTGGGACACCCATGCCCTGGTGCCCGGCCGCCCGCTGGTGCTGGGGGGCATCACCGTGCCCCACACCCATGGCCTGCTGGGCCATTCGGATGCCGATGCCCTGCTGCACGCCATCACCGACGCCCTGCTGGGTGCGGCGGCGCTGGGCGACATCGGCCGGCATTTCCCCGACACCGATCCGGAATTCAAGGGCGCCGATTCGGTGGTGCTGCTGACCGAGGCCGCGCGCCGGGTGCGGGCGGCGGGCTTCGAGATCGTGAACGTGGACAGCACCATCGTGGCCCAGGCACCCAAGCTGGCGCCGCACATCCCGGCCATGGTCGAGCGCATTGCCCAGGCCCTGGGTCTGGATGCCGGCCGCGTCAACGTCAAGGCCAAGACGGCGGAGCGGCTGGGCCCGGTGGGGCAGGGGCTGTCCATCGAGGCCCGGGCCGTGGCGCTGCTGACAGCCGCCTGACCCGGGGACGCTTCAGCTGGGCGCCTTGACCAGCTTCATGTGCGCGGCCAGGCCGCCGGTGCTGCTGTTGGCCAGCGCAAAGCGGCCGCCCATGCGGGCCACGGCCCGCTCCACGATGGCCAGGCCCAGGCCGGTGCCGGTGGCCGAGGTGCGCGAGGTGTCGCCCCGGTAGAAGGGCTGGGTCAGCTGGGCCAGCTGGTCGGCCGGCACACCTTTGCCATGGTCCCGCAGCTTGACCAGCACCGCGTCGTCCATGGGCTTGGCGGCAATATCGATCTGCAGCACGCCGGTCACCGGGTTGCGGCCGTAGCGCTGGGCGTTTTCCACCAGGTTGGTGAACACCCGTTGCAGCTCCACCGGGTCGCCCATGACGCGGGTGTCCGCCGGGATGTTGATGTTGACCACCTGCCCCTCGTTCTGACCCAGCGAGAACACGGCGGCTTCCACCACCTGGTTCAGGCTCACCTCCTGCAGCTGGATGTGGTCGGGTCGGGCGTAGTCGAGGAACTTGTCGATGATGGCGTTGACCTGGTCGATGTCGGCCGCCATGTGTTCGCGCGCCGAGGGATCGGCCACGCTCATCTCGGTTTCCAGGCGCAGCCGGGCCAGCGGCGTGCGCAGGTCGTGCGAGATGCCGGCCAGCATCAAGGCGCGGTCCTGCTCGATCTTGGACAGCCGCTGGGCCATGCGGTTGAAGCCGATGTTGACCTCGCGGATCTCGCTGGTGGCCACGGCCTCGCTGAGCTGGCTGGCATTGAAATCGCCTTCGCGTACGCGGCTGGCAGCGAACGACAGCATCTTCAGCGGCCGGTTGATCAGCCGGGCGATCAGCGCCGCGCCGGTCAGCGAGAGCAGGGCGGCGGTGGCCAGCCAGATCAGCCAGGTGGTGCCGGCCACCGGCCCCACGCGGGACGGGTCGGTGAGCAGCCAGTACGGGTCGCCGTCGATGCTGAAGCCCACCCACAGACCGGGCTTGCCGTTGACCTCGCGGGCCACCACGGTGTCGGGCCCCAGGCGGGCCTTCAGGCGGTCGGCCACGCTGCGGCTGAGCGGGTCGGAGTCGTGCAGCTCGAAGGTGTCGGTGGGTTCGCGCGGGGCAATGTTCAGGCCTTCCTCGGTGGCCAGTGTCTTGACCAGCGAGACCCGGGCGATCGAGTCGGAGTGCACCAGCGCCGCCCGGCTGAGGTTGACCAGCGAGGCCAGCTGCTGGGCACTCTGCAGCGCGCGCGGCTCGTATTCGAGCGCGCGGAAGGTCTGCAGCCAGGCCACGATGCAGCCGATCAGCAGCAGCGTGAGGAAGAAGAAGGTGCGCCAGAACAGGCTCACCCCCCGCGTGGGACGCACCTCCAGCGGCGCCGGCGCCGTCTCGAGGTTGCCGGTCTCCGACGACTCGAACGAGATGCGCGATTCGAAGCTCATCAGGCGTTGCCGTCCGGCACGAACACATAGCCCACGCCCCACACCGTCTGCAGGTAGCGCGGCGAGGTGGCGTCTTCCTCGATCAGCTTGCGCAGGCGCGACACCTGCACGTCCAGGCTGCGGTCGAAGGGCTCGAACTCGCGGCCACGGGCCAGCTGGGCCAGCTTCTCGCGCGACAGCGGCTGGCGCGGGTGGCGCACCAGGGCCTTGAGCATGGCGAACTCGCCGGTGGTCAGGGGCAGGTCGGCGCCGTCCTTGCGCAGGGTGCGCAGGCTCAGGTCGAACTCGAACGGACCGAACTTGACCACTTCCTGGTCCTGCGACGGGGCGCCGGGCACCTCGGTGGGCGGGCGGCGGCGCAGCACGGCGTGGATGCGGGCCAGCAACTCGCGCGGGTTGAAGGGCTTGCCCAGGTAGTCGTCGGCACCCACCTCCAGGCCCACGATGCGGTCCACGTCCTCGCTCTTGGCGGTGAGCATGATGATGGGGGTGCGGTCGCCGTTGGCGCGCAGCCGCCGGCAGATCGACAAGCCGTCCTCGCCGGGCATCATGAGGTCCAGCACGATCAGGTCCACCGAGTCGCGCTGCAGCACCCGGTTCAACGCCTTGCCGTCTTCGGCCAGCATGACCTCGAAGCCTTCCTGCATGAGGTAACGGCGCAGCAGATCGCGGATGCGGACGTCGTCGTCGACGACCAGAACCTTGTTGGGGCGGGTGTTGGAAGTGGGCATTCGGTGGCTCTCGAAAATGTAACAAACGCGAGTATGGCAGCGCCAAGTGCTTGTCAGCAATGGGATTTTGTTTTCCTGACAGGCTGTTACAGAAGTTGCGGGTACACCCTCCAGTGTCAACGGATCGCCTCGCACAATGCCCCGTCACACCCTGCAAGGCAACCACGATGAAAGCAACCGCATGGATGGGCGCCGGCCTTCTGGCCCTGCCCCTGCACCTGGCCTGGGCCAACGGCGACCGCAACGCTGCGGAGGCCGCCAACCCGCCCGGTATGGCCACCGGCACTCCAAACGATGCCGGCATGGTCGTGCCCCTGAGCCCGCCCGTGGTCGAGACCGATGCCCCGGTCGAGACCCGGCCGACGCCCCGCCTGCGCGATTCGCTCAGGCAGTCGGCCGACAACGGCAGCGAGCCCTTCCAGCCCTATCGGCTGTCGCTCGAAGAGCGTCAGCGCATGCGGGAGCAGCTGCGCCACCATGGCACCATCGAGTTCCGCCTCAAACCCTGAAAGCCTGCATGAACCGAGTCGTCGTTTCCGCTTTCCTTGCCTTCTTTGCCCTGACGCAAGCGCCGGCCTGGGCGCAGGCTGCGCCGGTGCAGCAGCAGATCAGCCTGAGCGCCAGCGGCCATGTGGAGGCGCCGCAGGACTGGCTGACCGTGCGCATGGGCCTGACCCGCGAGGGCGCCGACGCTGCCACGGTGCAGAACCAGCTCAAGGCCGCCATCGACGCGGCACTCACCACCGCCCGGGCCCAGGCCCGCAGCCGGCAGATGGAGGTGCGCAGCGGCGCCTTCGGGGTGTCGCCCCGCTACGGCCGCGACGGCAAGATCAACGGCTGGCAGGGATCGGCCGAGGTGGTGCTGGAGGGGCGTGACGTGGCGCTGATCACCGCCACCGCCGGCAAGCTGCCCACGCTCACCGTCAACAGCATGGGTTTCTCGCTCTCGCGCGAGGCGCGCCGCCAGCTTGAATCGGAGGTGCAGGCCCAGGCCATCGAACGCTTCCGGGCCCGTGCGGCAGAAGTGACCAAGGCCTTCGGCTTCAGCAGCTACACGCTGGGCGCGGTGAGCATCTCGTCCACCGACGAGGGCGCCCGACCCATGCCGCGCATGATGGCCATGGAAGCCAAGGCCGCCATGGCCGATGCGCCATTGCCGGTGGAAGCCGGCACCGACACGGTGTCGGTCACCGTGTCGGGCTCCATCACCGTCCGTTGATTCCGCGCGGCTTACTGGGCGGCCCAGCCGCCGTCCATGTTCCAGGCCACGCCGCGCACATTGGCGGAGGCCGGACCGCACAGGAACACCGCCAGTTCGCCCAGCTCGTCCGGCGTGGTGAACTGCATCGAGGGCTCCTTCTCGCCCAGCAGCAGCCGAGTGGCTTCCTCGTTGCTCACGCCCAGCGCGGCGGCGCGGGCATCCACCTGTTTCTGCACCAGCGGCGTCAGCACCCAGCCCGGGCAGATGGCATTGCAGGTCACGCCGGTGGTGGCGGTCTCCAGGGCGGTGACCTTGGTCAGGCCCACGATGCCGTGCTTGGCCGCCACATAGGCCGACTTTTCGGCCGACGCCACCAGCCCGTGGACGGAAGCGATGTTGATGATGCGGCCCCAGTTGGCCTCACGCATGGCCGGCAGGGCCAGGCGCGTGGTGTGGAAGGCGCTGCTGAGGTTGATGGCGATGATGGCGTCCCAGCGCTCCACCGGGAAGTTCTCCACCTTGGCCACATGCTGGATGCCGGCGTTGTTGACCAGCACGTCCACGCGACCGAACTCGCGGGCGGCGAAGGCCATGAGGTCCTCGATCTCGGCCGGCTTGCTCATGTCGGCGCCGTGGTAGGCCACCTTCACGCCCAGCGCAGCGATCTCGGCCTTGGCGGCCTCCACTTCGCCGAAGCCGTTGAGGACGATGTTGGCGCCCTGGCGGGCCAGCGCCTTGGCGATGCCAAGGCCGATGCCGCTGGTGGATCCGGTGACGAGGGCGGTCTTGCGCGCGAGCATGGGGTTCTCCTGTTCCTTTACGATGGGGGTCAGCTTTTCGCGGTCGATTATCAAGGACCGCCGATACCCTCTCCGGTGACCCTCACGCCATGACCGAACCCGTTCTCCAGCACCTTGTCGTTGTTCCCGAAGGCACGCCCGGCGGCCCGCGCCGCATGGCCTGGTGGGACTGGCCCTGCACCGGCACCGACAACGGCCACGTGGTGGTGTGCGTGCATGGCCTGTCCCGCCAGGGACGCGACTTCGATGTGCTGGCGCGTGCCCTGCAATCGCACGCCCGCGTGGTGTCGGTCGACGTGGCCGGGCGGGGCCACAGCGACCGGCTGGCCGATCCGGCGGGCTACCAGGTGCCCACCTACGCCACCGACATCGCCCAGCTGCTCATGGCGCTGCGCCAGCAGCGGCCGGATGCGCGCATCGACTGGGTCGGCACCAGCATGGGCGGCCTGATCGGCATGGCACTGGCGGCGCAGCCCGGCCTGGGCATCCGCCGGCTGGTGCTCAACGATGTGGGTCCGGCCATCCAGTGGGAGGCGTTGCAGCGCATCGGCAGCTACGTGGGCACCAACCCCTCGTTCGACACCGAGCAGCAGGCCATCGATTACCTGGCGACCATCTCCACCGGCTTCGGCCCGCACACGCCCGAGCAATGGGCAGCCTTGTCGCGCCCCATGCTGCGGCAGCGGGACGGCCGCTGGTGGCTGCACTACGACCCCGCCATTGCTGCACCCTTCCGGCAGATGGCGGCCGATGCCCAGGCCGCCCAGGCATCGGCCCAGGCCGGTGAGGCGTTGCTGTGGTCGCTGTTCGACGCCATCACCTGCCCGACGCTGCTGCTGCGCGGCGCCGACTCCGATCTGCTGTCGGCCGCCACCGCGCAGGCCATGGCGCAGCGCGGACCGCGTCCCCGGGTGGTCACCTGGCCGGGGGTGGGGCATGCGCCCACCCTGGTGAGTCCGGACCAGGTGGCGGTGGTGCGCGATTTCCTGCTGGCCGACTGATCTCCCGGCCATGAAACGCGCTGCACCCACTGGGCCGAACGAGGCCCCCGCTGCCGCATCGGCCATCGTCGCGGCCACGGCGGCGAGCCTGCCCTCGGGCGACCAGGCCCTGCAACGTTCCCGCGCCTTCGCCGAGCCATTGCTCTCGGGCGAGACGCTGGACACCGGCGAGAACACCCTTGCCCACGCCGACGCCGTGGCCCGCATCCTGGCCGACATCGGCGGTTCCGAGGCCATGCAGGCGGCGGTGTACCTGGTGTATGCGTGCCAGCACCTCAACCGGCCGCAGGAGGTGATCGCCAAGGCATTCGGTGAACACTTCGCGGCGCTGGCGGTGGAGACCACCAAGCTGGTGCAGCTGCAGCGGCAGGCCCGTCAGCGTGCCACCGAGCAGCAGGCCGACGCGGCCGGCGGCAAGGCCTCGGCCACCGGGCTCACCGCCGGCCAGACCGAGAACGTGCGCAAGATGCTGCTGGCCTTCTCGCGCGATCTGCGGGTGGTCATGCTGCGGCTGGCCTCGCGCCTGCAGACGCTGCGCCACCACGCGGCCAGCAAGCTCGATCCGGGTCAGGCCCTGGCCAGCGAGTCGCTGCACGTGTTTGCGCCGCTGGCCAACCGGCTGGGCATCTGGCAGATCAAGTGGGAGATGGAGGACCTGGCCTTCCGTTTCCTGGAGCCCCAGACCTACAAGGACGTGGCCCGCCTGCTCGACGAAAAACGGGCCGAGCGCGAGGCCCATGTCGACCAGGCCCGCCAGCAGCTGCAGCTGGCCTTGCTGGAGCAGGGCATATCGGCGTCGGTGCAGGGCCGGCCCAAGCACATCTACAGCATCGTCAAGAAGATGCGCGGCAAGGGGCTGGGCTTCGACCAGGTGTTCGACATCCGCGCCCTGCGGGTGATCGTGCCGCAGCTGGCCGACTGTTATGCGGTGCTGTCCTGGGTGCACGCCCATTTCACGCCGGTCCCGGACGAGTTCGACGACTACATCGCCAAGCCCAAGCCCAACGGCTACCAGTCGCTGCACACCGTGGTGCGCGACGCGCAGGGCAGGGCGTTCGAGATCCAGATCCGCACCCAGGCCATGCACGACCATGCCGAGCACGGCGTGGCCGCGCACTGGGCCTACAAGGAGGCCGGCGCCAAGGGTTATGCGGGTGTGTCGGCCAGTTCCGAATACGACGCCAAGATCGCGGTGCTGCGCCAGCTGCTGGCCTGGGAGCGCGATCTCAGCGGTGCGGCCCCGGGGCTGTTCGACGACCGCATCTATGTGCTCACGCCGGACGCCGCCATCGTGGAGCTGCCGCAGGGCGCCACACCGGTGGACTTTGCCTACACGGTGCACACCAACCTGGGGCACCGCTGCCGGGGCGCGCGGGTGGACGGCGCCATGGTCACGCTCAACACGCCGCTGCAGAACGGGCAGACGGTGGAGATCACCGCGGCCAAGGAAGGCGGTCCGTCGCGCGACTGGCTGAATCCGGAACTCGGTTACCTGGTGAGCCATCGCGCCAAGGCCAAGGTGCGGGCCTGGTTCAATGCGCTGGCCCTGCAGGAGACCACCGCCCGTGGTCGCGATGCGGTGGAGAAACTGCTGCAGCGCGAGGGCCGCACGGCGCTCAAGTTCGACGATCTGGCCACCGCGCTGGGCCTGGCCTCGGCGCAGGAGCTGTTCGAGCAGGTGGGCAAGGACGAGCTGTCGCTGCGCGCCATCGAGACCCACCTTCGCCCTGTGGAACCCCAGGCGGCGCCGGAGGCTGCCAGCAGCTGGGTGCGCAAGCCGCGCCGCCAGGCCGGTGGTGATGCCGGCCGGGTGCTGGTGGTCGGCGTGGAGTCGCTCATGACGCAGCTGGCCAAGTGCTGCAAGCCGGCGCCCCCGGACGACATCGGCGGCTTCATCACCCGGGGCAAGGGCGTGAGCGTGCACCGCAGCGACTGCTCCGATTACCAGCACCTGTGCCGCAAGGCACCGGACCGCGTGATCGCCGTGGAATGGAGCGGCCAGGGATCGTCCGGCCGCGACGGCAAGCCCACGGTGTATCCGGTGGATGTGGGCATCGAGGCGCTGGACCGCCAGGGCCTGCTGCGCGACATCTCCGACGTGTTCGCCCGCGAAAAGATGAACGTGATCGGCGTGCAGACCCAGACCGTGCGCGACATCGCCTGGATGACCTTCACCATCGAGGTGACCGATGCCCGGCAGGTGGCCCGTGCCATGGCCGTGGTCAGCGACGTGCCCGGGGTGCGGATGGTGCGCCGCAAGTGAGCGTGCTTGTGCGTGCTATACTGCGAGGCTTGCAACGATTTCAGGCGCGTAGCTCAGCTGGTTAGAGCACCACCTTGACATGGTGGGGGTCGTTGGTTCGAGTCCAATCGCGCCTACCACACACCGATGTGGAATCCACAGGGCCTGGCGGCATCGCCAGGCCCTGTTTCTTTTTTGGCGGCGGCCACACACGCCCGCTGCTGGAACCCTGTCTTGTCGGGCCTTGTCCCGGAGCTGGGGGACGTCCCGGTCCTTTCGGTCCGAGGGCCTCGTTGTTGCACAGGGAAAACCCATGCACACTCCCGGGGCGGGGTTTCTAGAATTCCGAAGCTCTCCGAGATGGCCCCGCTGCCATTGTGTTCCCGCTCTGAAAGTTCCCAGTGCACAAATCCAAGGCCGACACCGCCCGCCCCGCCGAATCGGTGCGGGTGATCAAGAAGTACCCCAATCGCCGGCTGTACGACACCGACACCTCGTCCTACATCACGCTGGCAGAGGTCAAGGCACTGGTCATGGACAGCGAGCGATTTGTCGTGCGGGACGCCAAGACCAACGAAGACCTGACCCGCAGCATCCTGCTGCAGATCATCCTGGAGGAAGAAACGGCCGGTGTGCCCATCTTCACCGAGCAGGTGCTGGCCAACATCATCCGGTTCTATGGCCATGCCATGCAGGACTTCATGGGCTCTTACCTGGAGAAGAACGTCCAGATCTTCATGGACCTGCAGCACAAGATGGCCGAGCAGTCGTCCGGCATGAACCCGGAGGCCTGGAAGCAGTTCATGAATGCCCAGTCGCCCATGATGCAGGGCATGATGGGCACTTACATGGAGCAGTCGCGCAGTGCCTTCGCGCAGATGCAGGAGCAGATGCAGAAGAACAGCGAGCAGATGCTGGCGGCCTTCGGCCTCAAGCGCTGAACCATCCGCCGGCATGGGTCTGAGACAATCGGGCCCATGAGCGAATCCCTTCAGACACCGGGCGCCTCCGTGCCCAAGGTCGGTTTCGTGAGCCTGGGCTGCCCCAAGGCCCTGACCGATTCCGAACTCATCCTCACGCAACTCAGCGCCGAGGGTTACCAGACCTCCAAGACCTTTGCCGGCGCCGACCTGGTGATCGTCAACACCTGCGGATTCATCGACGACGCGGTGCGCGAAAGCCTGGACACCATCGGCGAGGCGCTGGCCGAGAACGGCAAGGTCATCGTCACCGGCTGCCTGGGCGCGCGCGAAGGCGAGGGCGGCGGCAACCTGGTGCGCCAGATGCACCCCAGCGTGCTGGCCGTCACCGGCCCGCACGCCACGCACGAGGTGATGGAGGCGGTGCACACCCACCTGCCCAAGCCGCACGACCCGTTCGTGGATCTGGTGCCGCCACAAGGCATCAAGCTCACGCCACGCCACTACGCCTACCTCAAGATCAGCGAAGGCTGCAACCACCGCTGCACCTTCTGCATCATCCCCAGCATGCGGGGCGATCTGGTGAGCCGACCCATCGGCGATGTGCTCACCGAAGCCCGCAAGCTGTTCGAGGCCGGCGTGAAGGAACTGCTGGTGGTGAGCCAGGACACCTCGGCCTACGGGGTGGACGTGCAGTACCGCACCGGCTTCTGGGACGGCAAGCCGGTCAAGACGAAGATGTTCGATCTGGTGCGCACGCTGGGCGAACTCGCCAAACCCTTTGGTGCCTGGGTGCGGCTGCACTATGTGTATCCGTACCCGCACGTGGACGACATCATCCCGCTCATGGCCGAAGGCCTGGTGCTGCCGTACCTGGACGTGCCGCTGCAGCACAGCCATCCCGATGTGCTCAGGCGCATGAAGCGTCCGGCCAGCGGCGAACGCAACCTGGAGCGCATCGCCCGGTGGCGCGAGATCTGTCCCGAGATCGTGGTGCGCAGCACCTTCATCGCCGGTTTTCCGGGCGAGACCGAAGCCGAGTTCCAGCACCTGCTCGACTTCGTGCGCGAGGCGCAGATCGACCGCGCCGGCTGCTTTGCGTACTCGCCGGTGGAAGGCGCAGCCGCCAATGCCCTGGCCGATCCGGTGCCCGATGCCATGCGCGAGGAGCGCCGTGCCCGTTTCATGGCCGTGGCCGAGGGCGTGTCGGCCGAGCGTCTGCGCCGTCGGGTCGGTGCCACCCTGCAGGTGCTGGTGGACTCGGCCCCGGGCCTGGGCAAGAAGGGCGGTGTGGGCCGCAGCTACGCGGACGCGCCCGAGATCGATGGTGTCGTGCGGCTGCTGCCGCCCGAGAAGATCAGCAAGACCCTGAAGGTGGGCGAGTTCACGCGGGCCCGCGTGGTGGCCGCCGAAGGGCACGACCTGCTGGCGGTCCCGATTTGACGGACCGCCTGTGCGCCCATGCCGGACCTGTGGTCCGCATGGGCGTTGCCGTGTGTGGCTGCGCTGTGTGCGCTGTCATCACGGCAAAGAAAAAGGCCAGCAAACTTGCGTTTGCTGGCCTTTATGATTGGTGCCCAAGAGAGGACTCGAACCTCCACGCCTCTCGGCGCTAGTACCTGAAACTAGTGCGTCTACCAATTCCGCCACCTGGGCATCTCAGGAAGACCGCAAGTATAGCATCAAAAAATTGATCGACAAAACAGTGAACGAAAAAAACAGCCTGCTGGCCGAATTCGAAGGCGTCGTCTCGGGTCATCGCGATGGACACGGCTTCGTGATCAGGGACGATGGACAGGCCGACATCTATCTCCCTTCCAACGAAATGCGCGCGGTGCTGCACAAGGACCGCGTCAAGGCCCGCATCGTGCGGCTGGACCGCAAGGGCCGTCCGGAAGGACGCGTCACCGAGATCCTGGAGCGGTCTGACGCGCCCATCATCGGCCGCCTGCTGCAGGAAAGCGGCGTGTGGCTGGTGGCGCCGGAGGACAAGCGTTACGGCCAGGACGTGCTGATTCCCAAGGGGGCCACCGGCTCGGCCAAGCCGGGTCAGGTGGTGGTGGTCGAACTCACCGAGCCGCCGGCCCTGTACGGCCAGCCGGTGGGCCGCATCAAGGAGGTGCTGGGCGAGATCGATGACCCCGGCATGGAGATCGAGATCGCGGTGCGCAAGTACGGCGTGCCGCACGCCTTCTCCGAGGCTGCGCTGGCCCAGGCGCGTGCGCTGCCCGACCATGTGCGCGCTGCCGACCTCCAGCACCGCGTCGATCTGCGCGACGTGCCGCTCGTGACCATCGACGGCGAGGACGCCCGCGATTTCGACGACGCCGTCTACTGCGAGCCGGCCAAGGTCGGGCGCGGCAAGGGCTGGCGCCTGCTGGTGGCCATTGCCGATGTGAGCCACTATGTGGAGACCGGTTCGGCCATCGACGTGGACGCCTACGACCGCGCCACCTCGGTGTATTTCCCGCGCCGGGTGATCCCCATGCTGCCGGAGAAGCTGTCCAACGGCCTGTGCTCGCTCAACCCCGGGGTGGAGCGGCTGTGCATGGTGTGCGACATGCTCATCAACGCCAAGGGCGAGATCCACGCCTACCAGTTCTACCCGGCGGTCATGTTCAGCCATGCGCGCTTCACCTACACCGAGGTGGCGTCCATCCTGCAGAACACGCGAGGCCCCGAGGCACAGGCCCGCAAGCCGCTGGTGCCGTACCTGCTGAACCTGCACGATGTGTACCGGGCGCTGCTGCAGGCCCGCCAGGCGCGTGGTGCGGTGGACTTCGAGACGGTGGAAACCCAGATCGTGTGCGACGAATCCGGCCGCATCGAACGCATCGTGCCGCGAACCCGCAACGATGCCCACAAGCTGATCGAGGAGGCCATGCTGGCGGCCAACGTGTGCTCGGCCGAGTTCATCGAGCAGGGCAAGCACACCGGGCTGTTCCGCGTGCACGAAGGCCCCACACCCGAGAAGCAGGAAATCCTGCGCAACTACCTCAAGGCCATGGGGGTGCAGCAGACGATCACCGACAACCCCAAGCCCATGGAGTTCCAGCAGATCGCGGCGGCCACCAAGGACCGGCCCGAGGCCCAGCAGATCCACACCATGCTGCTTCGCTCCATGCAGCAGGCCATCTACACCCCGGTCAACAGCGGGCACTTCGGCCTGGCGTTCGAGGCCTACACCCACTTCACCAGCCCTATCCGCCGTTACCCGGACCTGCTGGTGCACCGCGTCATCAAGGCCATCCTGACGCAACGGCGCTACCAGCTGCCGGCCCTGCCCACGCCGGGCGAGGCCCATGCCAAGCTCAGCAAGCGGCTGGCCAGCCGCGCGCGCCCCTCCGATGTGCCGCCGCGCAAGCTGCCGGCCGACACCCTGGCCTGGCAGGCCGCCGGCCTGCACTGCAGCGCCAACGAGCGCCGTGCCGACGAGGCCAGCCGCGACGTGGAGGCCTGGCTCAAGTGCAAGTACATGCGCGAGCACCTGGGCGAAGAGTTCAGCGGCGTGGTGAGTTCGGTCACCAGCTTCGGCCTTTTTGTCACGCTCGACGCCATGTATGTGGAAGGCCTGGTGCACATCACCGAGCTGGGGGGCGAGTACTTCCGGTTCGACGAGGCCCGCCAGGAGCTGCGCGGCGAGCGCACCGGCATCCGCTATGCCCTGGGCACGCGGGTGGACGTGCAGGTCAGCCGGGTCGACCTGGATGGTCGCCGCATCGACTTCCGCCTGGTCACGCCCGACGACGACCTGGTGGGGCGCGCCATGCGCGAGAAAGCGGGCGCCGAGGCATCCGGTGCGCGGGAGCGCAAGGCGCGCCGTGCCGACAAGGCGCCCATCACCGACATGAAGACGGCGGTGCGCAAGGCCGCCAGCAAGAAGGCCGCCAAGACCGGCGGCAACGGGAAATCCCGCAAGGGCCGCCGGGGCTGATCGCCCCGCGACCTACACTCACGCCCATGCGCATCGTTCTGTTCCTGCTCGACACCCTGTTCTTCTTTCTGGTGGCCGCCGCCCTCCTGCGGGCCTGGATGAATCTGCAAAGGGTGCAGATGTCGGTGCAGCCCGGGCGTTTCGTCATGGCCATCACCGACTGGATCGTCAAGCCCGTGCGCCGGGTGTTGCCGCGCGCCCTGGCCCAGTCCCGCATCGACTGGGGCAGCCTGGTCTCGGCCGAACTGCTGGCCCTGCTGCATGCCATCCTGAGCTTGCTGCTGGTGCAGGGCGCCATGGCGTTCCAGCAGGCCGACTGGCTGGCGGCTGTGCCGCTGATGTCCGGTGTCTTCCTGCTGCGCACCGTGCTGCAGGGGCTGATGCTGCTCCTCATCGTCTACGCCGTGCTGAGCTGGGTGCAGCCGCACTCGCCGGTCATGGGCATGCTGGACCGCCTGCTGGCACCGCTGCTGCGCCCCATCCGCAACGTGGTGCCGCTGGTGGGGGGCGTGGACCTGTCGGTCCTGCTGCTGATCGTGCTGCTGCAGGTCGGCCTGATGGTGGTGGGCTGAAGCCCGCCGGGCCCCTCAGACCGGGCTGACGCTGCGGGCCAGGGCGGCCGCCGTGAGCGTGCCCTGGCTCGGATCCCACGCATCGGCGATGGCCCCGTGTGCATGCACCGCGCGGCAGACCTGCCGGGTCACCGCCTCGGGCTGCCGCGCGATGGCCGCAGCCACCATGCCTGCCAGCACATCGCCGGTGCCTGCCGTGGCCAGGCGCGCATTGCCGCTGGCATTGATCCAGGGCCGGTCCTGCGGGGTGGCCACCACGGTGCCGGCACCCTTGAGCACGCACACCACCTGCAGGCGCTGCGCCAGCCCGCTGGCGGCGCCCAGCCGGTCCGACATCACATCGGCGGTGCTGCAGCCCAGCAGACGGGCCGCTTCCAGCGGGTGCGGCGTGATGACGGTACGCATCCACCCACGGCGCTGCAGGGCCTCCCGCAGAGCCGGATCCCGGGCCACGGCATTCAGGCCGTCGGCGTCCAGCACCAGCCGCGCCGCGTGCGCCAGCACGGTCGCCAGCCCGTCGGAGACGGTCGCCCCCCCGCCACAGCCGGCCACCACGGTCAGGCTGGCCAGCAGCTCCGGATCCAGCAGGGCGGGAGCGTGGCGCAGCATCAGCTCGGGCTGCATCGGGTCCCACTCGGGCGCGGCAGGCGTTGCCGGCACCCCCAGGTAGACCCGGCCGGCGCCGCCATGCAGCGCGGCCCGTGCTGCCAGCACCGCTGCTCCCGCCATGCCCTGACCGGTGCCGGCCAGCGACTGTCCCGGCAGGACCGCCACGTCCCCATAGCTGCCCTTGTGGGCGGTGTGCGGGTGGTCGGACTTGTCGTCGTGGGGCATGTCGAAGCCGCCCCAGCGGGCCGCCACCGGCGCGTCGTCGGGAATGGCCACGCCCAGGTCGTCGAGCCAGACCTCACCGGCCAGGTCGCGCCCGTGGCCGGTGAGCAGACCGGGCTTGAGCGTGAGCATCGACAGCGTGACCCGTGCGGCACGCCGGGTTCGTGCGGGCCCGTCCCAGCGCCCGGTGTCGGCGTCCAGCCCGGAGGGCAGGTCGATGCACAGCACCGGGCGGGGGTCGGCGGCCAGCGACCAGGCGGCAGAGGCCAGGGGTCCGGGTTCCAGCGCGCGGGCACCGATGCCCAGCAGCGCGTCGATCAGCACGTCGGCGTCCTGCCCCCAGGGGGCGGACCCGTCCGGTGCTTCGGGCAGCGGTCGCAGGTCGACCCCGGCGGCCTGTGCCTGTTGCAGCGCATCGGCGGCATCGGCGGGCAGGGAGCGTCCTGGCGCCTGCAGCAGCCATGCCCTGACACGACCCTGGCCCAGCGACTGCAGATGCCGCTGCAGCGCAGCTGCAGCCACCAGCCCGTCGCCGCCGTTGTGGCCCGGTCCGCAGACCACATCGATGTGCCGGGCCTGTGGCTGCCACGCCCGCAGCAGCCGCGCCACCGAGTGGCCGGCGCGGTCCATCAGGGTGCCGGGCGGGTGCAGGGCCAGGGCGCCGGCCTCGATGACGCGGGTGGTGGCCACGTCGTGCAGGCGTTCCTGCTGCGAAGGATCCAGACGGCGGGGCAGGGTAGGGGTCATGCAGCGTGCGTCCTGGGCCGGTCAGGCCGTGTTCAGAGCCCTCGGCGGGTGGGCAGGAACGGACGGGCGTCCAGGGTGGGGGCCTGTCCGGACATCTCGTCGGCCAGCAGGCTGGCCGCGCCGCCCGCCTGGCTCCAGCCGGCTTCACCGTGACCCACGTTCAGCCACAGGCCGGGCACCCGGGTGGGGCCGATCAGGGGCGGCCCTTCGGGCAGCACCGCCTGGGTTGCCTGCCATTCCTGCAGGCTGCTGCGTGGGCCCCCCATGCGCGCCGCGCCCGGAAACCAGTCCAGCAGCGCGTCGTAGAGCTGGCGCAACGTGTCTGCGTCGGGAGGCGCATCGGCCCTGGACAGCAGCCGTCCGCCGCTCACCCGGACCCGTTGACCCAGCCGGGTGATGCTGATGCCGGTGGCGGCGTCCAGCACCCCCGAGACCGGTGCGTCCAGCGGCTCCCGCAGCGGCGCGCTCACCGAACACGCCTGCACGCCCATCACCGGCAGGCGCAGACCGTGGTCATGCAGCAGAGCCCTCGCGCCGGTGCCGTTGCAGAGCACCACCACATCGAAGGGCTCGCCCGGCAGCCCGGCGCGTTGCACCTCGATGCCGCCCTGAGGACGCTGCACCAGGGCCGACACCGCCTGCCCCATCTCGAACCGGCAACCCGACTCCAGCGCCGCCTGCCGGACCAGCAGTGCCCATTCGCGCGCATTCGCCACGCCGGCGGCCGGCAGTTCGATGGCGCCCGCCAGCGGGGTGTCGGCGCGCAGGGCCGGCTCGATCTGGCGTGCGGCGGCGGCGTCGAGTTCGCGGCACGGGGTGCCCCATTGGCGAAGCCGCGCCACCACCGGCTGCGCCCAGTCCTGCTCGCGCCGGGACCGCAGCAGCACCAGCAATCCATCGGACCGGTCGTGGTCGAGCTGCAACCGGTTCTGCAGTTCGGCCATGACCTCCTGGCTGCGAACCGACAGGGCATGGAGCGCGGCCAGGTCATCGTCGTTCCGGGCCGACGGCGTCTGGCGCCGCCACTGCAGCAGCCAGCCCCAGCGGGACAGGCCGGGCCAGCCGCGCAGGGTCAGGCGGGTGCCGGCGCCGCTGGCTGCGGTGCCGAAGCCCCGTGTCGGTCCGCGCCAGGGCTGGTGCCAGCCGGCGCCGGTCAGGCCGCCCGGGGCAAAGCTGGCTCCCTCCGCGGCGCGGGAGGCCCGCTCGAACACCGTGACGGCGTGGCCTTCCTCGGTCAGGCGATGGGCTGCGGCGATGCCGACAACCCCTGCGCCGATGATGGCGACCTTCATGCATCACCCCCCGCGTGGGACAGGCGTGCAGGCAGGTGGGCGGGGGGGTGCAAGGGCATGGGTCGGGAGGGGGAGAAGGTGACTGCTATAATCGACAGGCTTTGCACCCCACGGTGCAGGCCAATCGCAAACCAGCCCGACCAGGTGTCGGACCTGTCGATGACCCAACCCTTTCAGGGCGGCGCGGCAGACCGATCGGGGCTGGATTTTAGACACAACCTCTGGAAAGAAATCCCATGTCGATCTCCATGCGCGAAATGCTGGAAGCCGGTGTCCATTTTGGCCACCAGACCCGCTTCTGGAACCCCAAGATGGCCCCCTACATCTTCGGCCATCGCAACAAGATTCACATCGTCAACCTCGAGAAGACGCTGCCCCTGTTCGAAGAGGCGCAGAAGTTCGTGCGCCAGCTCTCCGCCAACCGCGGCACCATCCTGATGGTGGGCACCAAGCGCACCTCGCGCGAGATCGTGGCGGCTGAAGCCCGCCGCGCCGGCGTTCCCTTCGTCGACCAGCGCTGGCTGGGTGGCATGCTGACCAACTTCAAGACGGTCAAGACCTCCATCAAGCGCCTGAAGGACATGCAGGCCCAGCAGGAAGCCGGCCTGGACAGCATGACCAAGAAAGAGCAGCTGCTGTTCGCCCGCGAAATGGAAAAGCTGGAGAAGGACATCGGCGGCATCCAGGACATGACCGCACTGCCGGACGCCATCTTCGTGATCGACGTGGGCTTCCACAAGATCGCCGTGCTGGAAGCCCAGAAGCTGGGCATCCCGCTGGTGGGTGTGGTGGACACCAACCACTCGCCGGCCGGCATCGACTACGTGATCCCTGGCAACGACGACTCGGCCCGCGCCGTGGCCCTGTACGCCCGTGGCATCGCTGACGCCATCCTCGAAGGCCGCGCCAACGCCGTGACCGACGTGGTCAAGGCCGTGGCTGCCGAAGGCGCCGACGAGTTCGTGGAAGTCAAGGACGGCGCTGCCGCCTGATCGCCCACCGCGTGCGCAGGAGGGGCTCGCGTAGCCCCTTTTTCACACCCTGCCGCCGGATACACACCGAATTTCAACCGCCTGCCCGGGTGTCCTGGCAGGCCACAGGAGAAAGCAACATGGCAATTACCGCAAGCATGGTCGCCGAACTGCGCGCCAAGACCGACGCCCCCATGATGGAGTGCAAGAAGGCCCTGACCGAGGCCGGCGGCGACATGGCCAAGGCCGAAGAGCTGCTGCGCGTCAAGCTGGGCACCAAGGCCGGCAAGGCGGCCAGCCGCGTGACCGCCGAAGGCGTGGTCGCTTCCCACATCGACGGCACCACCGGTGCCCTGATCGAAGTCAACTGCGAGACCGACTTCGTCACCAAGAACGACAGCTTCCTGGCCCTGGCCGCCGCCGCTGCCCGCCTGATCGCCGAGCACAACCCGGCCGACATCGAAGCCCTGGGCGCGCTGCCCTACAGCCAGGACGGCTTCGGCCCCACCCTGGAAGAGGTCCGCAAGGGCCTGATCGGCAAGATCGGCGAGAACATGTCCTTCCGCCGCTTCAAGCGCTGGGCCAACGGTGGCCAGCTGGCCGGTTACCTGCACGGCACCCGCATCGGCGTGGTGGTGGAGTTCGACGGTGACGCCGTGGCCGCCAAGGACGTGGCCATGCACGTGGCCGCCATGAAGCCGGTCTCCCTGACATCGGCCGACGTGCCCGCCGACCTGATCGAGCGCGAGCGCTCGGTCGCCGCCGCCAAGGCCGCCGAATCCGGCAAGCCGGCCGACATCGTGGCCAAGATGGTCGAGGGTTCGGTGCAGAAGTACCTGAAGGAGGTCTCCCTGACCGACCAGGTCTTCGTGAAGGCCGCTGACGGCAAGCAGACCGTGGGCGCCTACCTCAAGAGCGCCGGCACCAACGTCAAGGGCTTCACCCTGTACGTGGTGGGCGAGGGCATCGAGAAGAAGGTGGACGATTTCGCCGCCGAAGTGGCCGCCCAGGTGGCTGCCGCCAAGGGCGCCTGACACCGGCCTGCCGGGCAACCGGCAAGCTCTCACTGCAACGGGCCGCAAGGCCCGTTGTCACATCCGGCGACGACTCGACGGCCGCCTGCTGGCCGCTACACTTCGCCGGTGACATTTCCGGATTCCAAGAACCGCTCTGCGCAAGGTCATTCATGCCAGCCTACAAACGGATACTGCTGAAGCTGTCGGGGGAGGCCCTCATGGGCGACGACGCATTCGGCATCAACCGCGCCACCATCGTCCGCATGGTGGATGAAATCGCCGAAGTCACCCGCCTGGGCGTCCAGGTCGCCATCGTCATCGGTGGCGGCAACATCTTCCGCGGCGTGGCCGGCGGCTCGGTCGGCATGGACCGGGCCACGGCCGACTACATGGGCATGCTGGCCACGGTCATGAACTCCCTGGCCCTGGCCGACACCATGGAGAAGGCCGGTCTGGTGGCCCGCGTGATGTCGGCCATTGCCATCGAGCAGGTGGTCGAGCCCTATGTGCGCCCCAAGGCCCTGCAGTACCTGGAAGAGGGCAAGGTGGTGGTGTTTGCGGCCGGTACCGGCAACCCCTTCTTCACCACCGACACGGCAGCCGCCCTGCGCGGTGCCGAGATCGGTGCCGAGGTGGTGCTCAAGGCCACCAAGGTGGACGGTGTCTACACCGCCGACCCGAACAAGGACAAGACCGCCACCCGCTACACCACCATCAGCTTCGACGAGGCCATGGCCCGCAACCTGCAGGTGATGGACGCCACCGCCTTCGCCCTGTGCCGCGACCAGAAGCTGCCGGTCAAGGTGTTCTCGATCTTCAAGCCGGGCGCGCTGCGCGCCGTGGTCACCGGTGCCGACGAAGGCACCCTGGTCCACGTCTGAGACGCCCCGTTGTTCCATCTTTCCCCGGAGATTCCATGACCATTGCCGACATCCGCAAGAACGCCGAGCACAAGATGCAGCAGTCGATCGAGGCGTTCAAGAACAGCCTGACCAAGGTGCGCACCGGTCGCGCCAACCCCCAGCTGCTCGACACGGTGCATGTGGACTACTACGGCTCCATGCTGCCGCTGTCCCAGGTGGCCAACCTGTCCCTGCTGGACGCCCGCACCATCGGTGTGGCGCCGTGGGAAAAGGGCATGGGCGCCAAGATCGAGAAAGCCATCCGTGAATCCGATCTGGGTCTGAACCCGGCCACCCAGGGCGACCTGATCCGCGTGCCCATGCCGCCCATGACCGAAGAGCGCCGCCGCGAGCTGACCAAGGTGGTCAAGGGCGAGGGCGAGGCCGCCAAGATCGCCATCCGCAACCTGCGCCGCGACGCCAACGAGGCGGTCAAGAAGCTGGTCAAGGACAAGCTGGCCTCCGAAGACGACGACCGCCGTGCCCAGGAAGACATCCAGAAGCTGACCGACCGCATGATCGCCGAGGTGGACAAGCTGGTGGCTTCCAAGGAACAGGACATCATGGCCGTCTGACCGTCCCCCCGACCCCTGCATCTGCCGACCGCGCCACCGTGACCCACGCCCCCCCCACTTCCACCAGCCGCGTGCCCGCCCATGTGGCCATCGTCATGGACGGCAACGGACGCTGGGCCCGGCAGCGCTGGATGCCGCGGGTGGCGGGTCACAAGCAGGGGGTGGAGGCGTTGCGCCGGGTGGTGCGTGCCAGTCTGGAGCGCGGCATCCAGGTGCTGACCGTGTTCGCGTTCTCCTCCGAGAACTGGAGCCGTCCTGCGGACGAAGTCTCCGGCCTGATGGACCTGCTGGTGCTGGGCCTGCAGCGCGAGGTGCCCAGCCTGTCCGAGAACGGGGTGCGGCTCCACTTCCCGGGTGACCGCGACGGTCTGTCGGCCCGGGTGGTGCAGGGCCTGTATGCAGCCGAGCAGCAGACCGCCCACAACCGCCGCATGGTCCTCAACGTGTGCTTCAACTACGGCGGACGCTGGGACGTCGTGCAGGCAGCCCGGCGGCTGGCCGCCGAAGGGCGCGAGATCACCGAGGACAGCCTCTCGGGTGCCATGGCGCTGTCCCATGTGGCCGACCCCGACCTGCTGATCCGCACCGGGGGCGAGGTGCGCATCAGCAACTTCCTGCTCTGGCAGTCGGCCTACACTGAGTTCGTCTTCACCGACACCCTGTGGCCGGACTTCGACGCCGAGGCACTCGACCGCGCCCTGGCCGAATTCGCCCGGCGCGAACGCCGCTTCGGCAAGACGTCCGAACAGGTGGCGGACGCCCAGGCGCCCGCCATGGCCGACACCCGTCTCCATGCTTAAACAGCGCGTCATCACCGCAGTGGTCCTGCTGGCCATCCTGCTCCCCGCGCTGTTCCATGCCTCCATCGCACCGTTTGCCGGCTTCACCCTGTTGCTGATCGTGGCTGCGGGCTGGGAGTGGTCGCGCCTCAATGGCTGCGGACCGCTGGCCTCGCGCCTGATCGGCCTGGGCCTGGGGGCGGTGCTGCTGGCCCTGTGGCTCTCTGGCGGTCTGGAGCGCGACTGGCGCGCGCTGTGGTTGCTGGTGGGCGGCCTGTGGCTGGCGCTGGCGGTGGTCATGCTGTGGCGCGGCGTGGCGGGCTGGGGGCGCTGGCCCGCGCCGCTGCGCCTGTGGCTGGGTCTGTTCCTGCTGGCCTGTGCCTGGCTGGCCCTGGTGCAGGCGCGCCTGCAGAGCCTGAGCTTTCTGCTGTCGGTGCTGCTGCTGGTCTGGGTGGCCGACATCGCGGCCTATGCCGGCGGACGCACCCTGGGGCGCCGCAAGCTGGCGCCCAGCATCAGCCCCGGCAAGAGCTGGGAAGGCGCCATCAGCGGCCTGCTGGGCGTGATGCTGCTGGCCGGTGGCTGGGTGCTGGCCGATGCGTCCGGCTGGGGCGACGGCCACAGCCTGTATGCGCGCCTGGCCGCACACGGCTGGCTGGTGGCCCTGCCGGCCTTGCTGGGCCTGACCGCCATGAGCGTGGCGGGCGATCTGGTGGAGTCGCTGGTCAAGCGCTCGGCCGGCGTCAAGGACTCCAGCCAGTTGCTGCCTGGCCATGGCGGCGTGCTCGACCGGGTGGATGCCCTGGTGCCGGTGCTGCCCCTGGCCATGATGCTCTCCACCTTCTGACACTGTCCCATCGCATGCAGACCCTTACCGTCCTGGGCTCCACCGGCTCCATCGGCACCAGCACCCTGGATGTGGTGGCCCGCCATCCTGACCGTTACCGCGTTCATGCGCTGACCGCGTCCACCCAGGTCGACCTCATGCTGGCGCAGTGCCAGCGCTTCCGTCCCGCCGTGGCGGTGATGGCCGGCGAGCCGCAGGCAGCGGCGCTGCGCGAGCGCTGCCGGGCCGAAGGCCTGGCGGTGGAAGTGCGGTCGGGCGAGGCTGCCCTGTGCGAGGTGAGTGCCGATCCGGCGGTCGACATGGTGATGGCCGCCATCGTGGGCGCCGCCGGCCTGGCGCCGGCACTGGCCGCTGCCCGCGCCGGCAAGAAGCTGCTGCTGGCCAACAAGGAGGCGCTGGTGGTCGGGGCCGACCTGTTCATGCAGGCGGTGCGGGAGGGCGGGGCCACCCTGCTGCCCATCGACAGCGAGCACTCGGCCATCTTCCAGTCGCTGCCCGAAGACCCGTCCACCTGGGACCGGCGGGTGGACCGCATCGTGCTCACCGCCTCCGGTGGTCCGTTCCGCACCCGCGACCCGGCCACCCTGTCCGATGTCACGCCCGATCAGGCCTGCGCCCATCCCAACTGGGTCATGGGCCGGAAGATCTCGGTGGACTCGGCCACCATGATGAACAAGGCACTGGAAGTGATCGAGGCGCGTTACCTCTTCGGTCTGCCGCCCGAACGCATCGAGGTGGTGATCCATCCGCAGAGCGTGGTGCATTCCATGGTGCAGTACCGCGATCACTCCATCGTGGCCCAGCTCGGCACGCCCGACATGCGGGTGCCGATCGCCTATGGGCTGTCGTGGCCCGAGCGCATCGAGTCCGGCGCTCAGCCGCTCGATTTCTCCAAGCTCGCATCGCTCACCTTCGAAAAGCCGGACGCTGCCCGTTTCCCCGGCCTGCCGCTGGCCTGGGAGGCCCTGGCCGGGCCCACCGGCACCACGGCGGTGCTCAATGCTGCCAACGAGGTGGCCGTGGCGGCCTTCCTGGAGGGTCGTCTGCGGTTCGACCGCATCCATGCGGTCAACCGTGCAACTTTGACCAGCCTCGTGCCCTCCAAGCCGGGCAGCGTGGATGACCTGATGGCCATCGACGCCCAGGCCCGGTCGATGGCCCAGTCCCACGTCCGGCACTTCGAATCCACTTCCTGAGCGCTCCGCCATGCTGACCGTCGTTGCCTTCATCGCTGCCCTGGGCCTGCTGATTGCCGTGCACGAATACGGTCACTACCGGGTGGCGGTGGCCTGCGGCGTGAAGGTGCTGCGCTTTTCGGTCGGCTTCGGCAAACCCCTGTTCACCTGGCGCCGGGCCGGCAGTCCCACCGAGTACGTGATCGGTGCGCTGCCCCTGGGCGGCTATGTGCGCATGCTGGACGAGCGCGAGGGGCCGGTCGACCCGGCCGAGCGCCACCTGGCCTTCAACACCCAGTCGCTGAAGAAGCGCGCCGCCATCGTGGCGGCCGGCCCGGCGGCCAACCTGCTGCTGGCGGTGCTGCTGTACGCCGTGGTCAACTGGGTCGGGGTGCAGGAGCCGCAGCCGGTGCTCTCCGGGCCGGTGGCCGGGTCGCTGGCCGAGAAGGCCGGGCTCCAGGGCGGCGAACGCGTGGTGCGTGCCGCCTTCGCCGAGGACGAGCCCACGGCCGTGCGCTCCTTCGAGGACCTGCGCTGGCGACTCACCCAGGGTGCGCTGGACGGCCGCGACATGACCCTGTGGGTGGGCCGGAACCCGGAGGATGCCGGGCGCCCGGTGCTGCTGCCGCTCTCCAGCCTGCAGGTCCGCGAAGCCGATGCTTCGCTGTTCCAGCGCATCGGCATCACCGCACCGTACAGCCCGCCCGAGGTGGGGGAGGTCATGGACGGTGGTGCGGCCCAGGCGGCCGGCCTGAAGGCCGGCGACCGGGTGCAGTCGGTGGACGGCATCGCGGTCAAGGATGGCCAGCACCTGCGCACCCTCATCCGCAGCGGCGTGGGCCCCGCCGGCGAGGAGCGCACCCAGCAGTGGCGTGTGCTGCGGCAGGGGCAGCTGGTGGATGTCGAGGTCCGGCCGGCGCCCGAGCAGCGCGATGGCGTGTGGCTCGGCCGTGTCGGCGCCTACATCGGCGGGTTGCCCGCCATGACCACCGTGGACCACGGCCCGGTGGACGGGCTCTGGCAGGGGGTGGTGAAGACGGCCGAGGTGTCCTGGCTCACGCTCAAGATGATGGGCCGCATGCTGATCGGCGAAGCGTCGCTGAGCAACCTCAGCGGACCCCTCACGATTGCCGATTACGCCGGCAAGTCGGCCAGCCTCGGCATCACCCCTTACATCCTGTTCCTGGCCCTCATCAGCGTCAGTCTGGGCGTGCTCAACCTGCTGCCACTGCCGGTCCTCGATGGGGGGCACCTGATGTATTATCTTTGGGAGGGTGTGACGGGGCGTCGCATCTCCGACGTCTGGATGGATCGCCTGCAGCGGGGCGGCGTCATGGTTCTCATGGCGCTCATGTCCATCGCCTTGTTCAACGATGTGGCCCGCCTCGCAGGCTGAACGCTTCCTTCTCATGAAATTCAAGAAATCCGGTTTTCGCGGCCTCACGCTCACCGTGCTCGCGTCAACCCTGATGGCGGCCTTGCCCGCCTGGGCGGTCGATCCGTTCACCGTCCGCGACATCCGCGTCGAAGGTCTGCAGCGCGTCGAGCCCGGCACCATCTTCGCGTCGCTGCCGTTCCGCATCGGCGACCAGTACAACGACGACAAGGGTTCCAGCGCGATCCGCTCGCTGTTCGGCCTGGGTCTGTTCAGCGATGTGCGCATCCAGGTCGATGGCGACGTGCTCACCGTGATCGTGGAAGAGCGTCCCACCGTGGCCGACGTGAGCTTCTCCGGCATCAAGGAGTTCGACGCCGAGACCCTGCGCAAGTCGCTGCGCGACATCGGTCTGGCCGAAGGCCGCCCGTTCGACAAGGCGCTGGCCGACCGTGCCGAGCAGGAGCTCAAGCGCCAGTACATCACCCGCAGCATGTACGCCGCCCAGGTGGTGACCACCGTCACCCCGACCGAGCGCAACCGCATCAACCTGAACTTCAGCGTGGTCGAGGGCGACATCGCGCGCATCACCGACATCCGCATCGTCGGCAACCGCGCCTTCTCGGAGTCCACCCTGCGCGATCTGTTCGACCTCAACACCGGCAACTGGCTGAGCTGGTACACCAAGTCCGACCGCTACTCGCGCGCCAAGCTCAACGCCGACATCGAGACGCTGCGTTCCTACTACCTGACCCGCGGCTTCCTCGAGTTCCGCATCGACTCCACCCAGGTGGCCATCACCCCGGGCAAGGACGAGATGTCCATCACGCTCAACATCACCGAGGGCGACCGTTACGTGGTGTCGTCGGTGGCACTGGAAGGCGAGTACCTGGGCCGCGAGAACGAGTTCAAGACCCTGGTCACGCTCAAGCCCGGCGAGGCCTACAACGTCGAGGATCTGACCGCCACCACCAAGGCCTTCACCGAGTACTTCGGCGCCTTCGGCTATGCCTTCGCCCAGGTGGAAGCCACGCCCGACATCGACCGGGCCAACAAGCGGGTGGCCTTCGTCATCCGCGCCCAGCCCTCGCGTCGGGTGTACGTGCGCCGCATCAACGTGGAAGGCAACAACCGCACCCGCGACGAAGTCATCCGCCGCGAGTTCCGCCAGTTCGAATCGGCCTGGTACGACAGCGACCGCATCCGCCTCTCGCGCGACCGCGTGGACCGCCTGGGTTTCTTTACCAACGTGTCCATCGACACCCAGGCCGTGCCGGGTTCGCCGGACCAGGTGGACCTGACCGTGGCGGTGGCCGAAAAGCCCACCGGCAACCTGACCCTGGGCGCCGGCTACGGCCAGGCCGAGGGCCTGTCGCTGGTGGCCGGCATCCGGCAGGAAAACGTGTTCGGCTCCGGCAACTACCTGGGCATCGACGTCAACACCAGCAAGTTCAACCGGCAGGTGGTGCTGAGCACGACCGACCCGTACTTCACGCCCGACGGCGTGTCGCGCAGCTTCGACGCCTACTACCGCACGACCCGCCCCTACGGCACCCAGACCCAGGACCTGGGCGACTACCGCCTGATCACCAAGGGCGTGAGCACCCGGTTCGGCGTGCCCTTCACCGAGCAGGACACGGTGTTCTTCGGCGTGGGTGTGGAGCAGACCACCATCGAGGACGGCAGCTTCCTGCCCGATGCTTACGCCAGCTACCGCGACCAGTTCGGTGCCACCAGCAACACGCTCCCGCTGACCGTGGGCTGGGCCCGCGATTCCCGCGACAGCGCCCTGGTGCCCACCACCGGCCGTTACCAGCGCTTCAACACCGAGGTGGCCGTGGCGGGTGACGCCCGCTACGTCAAGGCCAACTACCAGTTCCAGCAGTACATCCCGCTGAGCAAGAAGTACACCCTGGCCTTCAACACCGAGCTGGGTTACGGCAAGGGCTTTGGCGGCAAGCCATACCCCATCTTCAAGAACTTCTTCGGCGGTGGTCTGGGGTCGGTGCGCGGCTTCGAGCAGGGTACCCTGGGCCCGCTCTCCAACGTCCGCAACACCAATCCGGTGCAGCAGCTCAACATCGGCGGCAACCAGAGCTTCGCCTTCAACGCCGAATTCATCACCCCGTTCCCGGGTGCCGGCAACGACCGCACGCTGCGCATGTTCGGCTTCTTCGACGTGGGCAACGTGGCCAACTCGGAGGTGGCCGGATCGCCCGGCCTGTTCTCGGACCTGCGCGCCTCGGTCGGTATCGGCCTGAGCTGGATCTCGCCGGTGGGTCCGCTGCGGTTCGCCATCGCCAGTCCCATCCGCAAGCAGCCGCAGGATAAAATCCAGCGTTTCCAATTCCAGATCGGAACCTCGTTTTGATGAACATGTCTTCGTTTGCCCGCCGTCTTGTCCTGTCCTTGTTCATGGGTCTGGCCCTGCTGGCCGGTCCGGCCATGGCACAGGCCACCAAGATCGGCGCCATCAACGTCGAGAAGATCCTGCGCGAGTCGAACACCGCCAAGGCGGTGTCGGCCAAGCTGGAGCAGGATTTCTCCAAGCGTGAGCGCGACATCCGCACGGCGGCCGACCAGTTCCGCGCTGCGGTGGAAAAGTTCGAGAAGGAGGGTCCGACCATGGCCGAGAGCCAGCGGGCCAATCGCCAGCGCCAGCTCGCCGAGCAGGAGCGCGACATCCAGCGCCGCCAGCGCGATTTCCAGGAAGAGCTCAACCTGCGCCGCAACGAGGCCCTGCAGCAGGTGGTCGAGAAGCTCAACCGTGTGGTGCGCCAGATTGCCGAATCGGACAAGTACGACCTGATCGTCTCCGAGGCCTACTACATCAACCCGCGCGTGGACATCACCGACAAGGTCATGTCCGCCCTCGACAGCGCGAAGTGACGGGCGGCGCATGGCCGCGCTGCTGAACCACATCGTGCAGGCCCTGGGTGGGGCACTGCACGGATCCCCCGACCGAAGCATTCATCGGCTGGCACCGCTGGACACAGCAGGGCCGGCCGATCTGTCGTTCGTGTCCCATCCCCGTTATGCCCGGCAGATCGACACCACCCAGGCGGGTGTGTTGATCGTGCCGCCGGCCTTGCAGGCGGCCGCCAGCGCGCGGGGCGACTGCATCGTCACGGACGACCCCTACCTGTACTTTGCCCGCCTGACCCAGTGGTGGAAGCAGCAGCATGCCGCTGCCCAGCCGGCGGGCATTCACCCGTCTGCGGTGGTGGATGCCTCGGCGGTGGTCGGGGAGGGCGTGAGCATCGGCCCGTTTGCCGTGGTGGGCCCGGGGGTGCGTCTGGGCAACGGCGTGTCGCTGGGCGCACACACGGTGCTCGAGGCCGGTGTGGCAGTGGGGGAGGGCAGCCGCCTGTATGGCCAGGTGACGGTGCGCGAGGCCTGTTCCCTCGGGCAGCGCTGCATCGTGCATCCGGGCGTGGTGATCGGCGCCGACGGGTTCGGCTTTGCTCCGCATGGCGGGCAATGGATCAAGATCGAGCAGCTGGGCGCGGTGCGCATCGGCGACGATGTGGAGATCGGCGCCAACTGCTGCATCGACCGCGGTGCACTGGACGACACGGTGATCGGCAACGGGGTGAAGCTCGACAACCTGATCCAGATCGGCCACAACGTGAAGATCGGCGATCACACGGCCATGGCCGGCTGCGTAGGCGTGGCGGGCAGTGCCACCATCGGCGCGCGCTGCACCGTGGGCGGTGGCGCCATCGTGCTGGGGCATCTGACGCTGGCCGACGGGGTGCACATCTCGGCCGCCTCGGTGGTCACGCGCTCCATCCTGCAGCCGGGCCAGTACACCGGCATGTTCCCCATCGACGACAATGCCGCCTGGGAAAAGAACGCCGCTTCGCTCAAGCAGCTCAACCGCCTGCGCGAGCGCCTCAAGGCCGCCGAACACGCCATCGCGCAGGCCCTTCACAAGAACACCGACTGACCACCATGGACATCCACCAGATCCTCAAGCTGCTGCCTCACCGTTACCCGATCCTGCTGGTGGATCGCGTGCTGGAGATCGAATCCGGGCAGCGCATCAAGGCGCTGAAGAACGTCACCATCAACGAGCCTTTCTTCACCGGCCACTTTCCGCACCGCCCGGTCATGCCGGGCGTGCTGATGCTCGAAGCCATGGCCCAGGCGGCAGCGCTGCTGACCTTCCACACCCAGGGAGTGGCCCCGGACGACAAGACGGTGTATTACTTTGCCGGCATCGACGGCGCGCGCTTCAAGCGCCCGGTGGAGCCGGGTGACCAGCTCGTGATGGACGTGTCGCTGGAGCGCGCCAAGGCCGGCATCTACAAGTTCAAGGGCACCACCCGCGTGGGTGACGAGGTGGCCTGCGAGGCCGAGCTGATGTGCACCATGCGCACCATCGCCTGAAGCCCGACGGAGACCCGACGTGAGCCTCATCCATCCGACCGCGCTGGTCGACCCGGCCGCCCAGCTCGACAGTTCGGTGTCGGTCGGTCCCTACACCGTGATCGGCCCGCACGTGCGCATCGGCGCAGGGACCACCGTGGGTGCCCATTGCGTGATCGAGGGCCACACCACCATCGGCCGCGACAACCGCATCTTCCAGTTCAACTCGCTGGGCGCGATCCCCCAGGACAAGAAGTACGCGGGCGAACCCTGCGAGCTGGTCATCGGCGACCGCAACACCATCCGCGAGTTCTGCACCTTCAACATCGGCTCGCCCGGTGACAAGGGTGTCACCCGCGTGGGCGACGACAACTGGATCATGGCCTACGTGCACCTGGCGCACGACTGCACCGTGGGCAACAAGACCATCTTCGCCAACAACAGCCAGCTGGCCGGCCATGTGGAGGTCGGCGACTGGGTGATCCTGGGCGGCTTCACCGTGGTGCACCAGTTCGTGCGCATCGGGGCACACGCCATGACCGCCATGTGCTCGCTGCTGTTCGCCGATCTGCCGCCCTTCGTGATGTGCCAGGGCCAGCCGGCCCAGGCCCGTTCCATGAACTTCGAAGGGCTGCGCCGCCGGGGTTTCTCGCCGGAGCGCATCTCGGCGGTGAAGGCCATGCACAAGCATCTCTACCGCGACGACCTCACGCTGGACGCGGCCGCCCAACGCATCGAGGCGCTGACCGCCGAGAAACCCGAGGCGGCGCCCGACGTGGCCATGATGCTGGACTTCCTGCGCGGCACCTCGGCCCAGCGCGGCATCGTGCGCTGAGGTCCGACGTGGGCGATGCGTTGCGCCTGGCCCTGGTGGCGGGCGAGACATCGGGCGATCTGCTGGCGGGCCTGTTGCTGGGCGGGGTTCGTGAACGCTGGCCGCACGCCACCACCGGCGGCATCGGTGGACCGCAGATGCAGGCCCAGGGCTTCGAGGCCTGGTGGCCCAGCGAGAAGCTGGCAGTGCGTGGCTACGTGGAGGTGCTGCGCCACTACCGCGAGATCGTCGGCATCCGCCGGCAGCTGCAGCAGCGGCTGCTGCAGGGAGTCCGGCCCGACCTCTTCATCGGTGTGGATGCGCCCGATTTCAACCTCGATCTGGAAGCCGGCCTCAAGGCCGCCGGCGTGCCGACCATGCACTTCGTGTGCCCCTCGGTGTGGGCCTGGCGGCCCGAGCGCATCGAGAAGATCCGCCGCAGCGTCGACCATGTGCTGTGCATCTTCCCGTTCGAGCCCGAACTGCTGCAGCGCCACGGCATTGCCGCCACCTACGTGGGGCACCCGCTGGCGCAGGTGATTCCGATGGAGCCGGACCGGCTGGCGGCGCGTCGCCAGCTGGGTCTGCCGGACCGGGCGCCGGTGGTGGCCCTGCTGCCCGGCAGCCGCCAGTCCGAGCTGCAGTACCTGGGCGAGCGCTTCGTGCAGGCAGCGGTGTCGATGGCGCGCCAGCGCCCCGATCTGCATTTCGTGCTGCCGGCCGTGCCCGCACTGCGCGCCCGCGTGGATGCGCTGGTGCAGGCCAGCGGGCTGGGTGAACGCATCACCGTGGTCACCGGCCGGTCGCATGCCGCTCTGGCGGCCTGCGACGTGACGCTGATCGCCAGCGGCACCGCCACGCTGGAAGCGGCACTCTTCAAGCGGCCCATGGTCATTGCCTACAACATGAACTGGCTCTCGTGGCAGATCATGAAACGCAAGCAGCTCCAGCCCTGGGTGGGCCTGCCCAACATCCTGTGCAACGATTTCGTGGTGCCCGAGTACCTGCAGGACCGCGCCACGCCCGAGGCCCTGGCCCAGGCCACCCTGCGCTGGCTGGACGACACCGCCGCTGCGGCGGCACTGCAGGCGCGCTTCACCGATCTCCACCACCAGTTGAGCCGGGACACCGCCCGGCTGGCCACCGATGCGATCGCGCAAATCGTCGCTGCCTGAGCAGGCCACGCTGGCCTGGGATGTGCCCGGTCTGGTGGCCGGTGTGGACGAGGCCGGCCGTGGCCCGCTGGCCGGCCCGGTGGTGGCGGCCGCCGTCATCCTGGACGACCTGCGTCCCATCCCCGGTCTGAACGATTCCAAGAAGCTCAGTGCTGCGCGCCGCGAGGTGCTGTTCGACGAGATCCGGGCCAAGGCCCTGTGCTGCTCGGTGGCCGAGGCCTCGGTGGAGGAGATCGACCGGCTCAACATCCTGCAGGCCACGATGCTGGCCATGCGCCGTGCGGTGCAGGGCCTGCGCCTGAAGCCGGCCAAGGTGCTGGTGGACGGCAACCGGCTGCCGCCGCTGGAGGTGCTGGCCGAGGCCATCGTCGGTGGCGACGCCAAGGTGGCGGCCATCTCGGCGGCATCCATCCTGGCCAAGGTCACGCGCGACCGGCAGCTCATCGAGCTGCACCAGCGCCACCCGGAATACGGTTTTGACCGCCACAAGGGCTACGGCACGGCCGACCACCTGGCGGCGCTGCGCCGCCATGGCCCGCTGCCGGTGCACCGGCGTTCCTTTGCGCCGGTGGCCCAGGCCCTCACTGCGTCCGACCGGAGCCCTGCATGACCGAACCCCAGCGCATCACCTCGCGCGACAACCCGCTGCTGCGCCAGTTGCGCCAGCTGGCGCAGGACAACACGGCCTACCGCAAGCAGGGCGCCGTGTGGCTGGAGGGCGATCACCTGTGCCGGGCGCTGCTGGCGCGCGGCCATCGGCCGGAGGTGGCGGTGTTCACCGAGGCCGGCTGGGCCGGGGCAGCGGATGCGCTGCGCCGCGCGGCACAGCGGCAGGTGGTGCTGCTGCCCGACGCGCTCATGGCCGGCATCAGCGGGCTGGAGTCGCCCGCGGCCATGGGTTTCCTGTGGCGGTTGCCGCAGCAGCACGGCGTGCGGGTGCAGGCCCCTGCGGTGGTGCTCGACCGCCTTCAGGATGCCGGCAACGTGGGGTCCATCCTGCGCAGCGCGGCCGCGTTCGGGTTCACGCAGGTGCTGGCCCTGCGCGGCACGGCTGCGCTGTGGTCGCCCAAGGTGGTGCGGGCCGGCATGGGTTCGCACTTTGCGCTGCATCTGGTGGAGGGCCTGGCGGTGGACGATCTGCAGGCGCTGCAGGTGCCCCTGCTGGTGACCAGCTCGCACCTGGGCGACCTGCTGCACCGGGCCGCCTTGCCCTGGCCCTGCGCCTGGGTGATGGGCCACGAAGGGCAGGGCGTGGGCGAGGGACTGATGGCGCGTGCGTCCGCCCATGTGCGGATCGCCCAGCCCGGTGGCGAGGAGTCGCTGAACGTGGCGGCGGCGGCGGCGATCTGCCTGCACGCCAGCGCGGCGGCCCGCGTTGGCTGACGACCCGCTGGCGGCTGCCGCGTTCGATGGGCAGCGCGCGGGGAAAACCCCTCGGCGCGGGCTATAATTCCGCGGTTTACCCGCAATCAGCGCACGCCCAGCGCGCCCCGGCTTCTCACCCCAGGATTTCCCCGCCGCCTTCGGCATCCGGCCTGTCCGGATCCAGCGGAGAGTGGTCCTGCGCGGCACCTGCCGCCGGCGCTCCGGTCCTGCCGCCCCACAACTGGAGAACTCCGTGCTGCCCGTCCACCCGAAAGCCCTTCTCGCGCTCGCCGACGGCACGGTCTTTACTGGCATCTCCATCGGCGCTTCCGGTCAGACCACGGGTGAGGTGGTGTTCAACACCTCCATCACCGGCTACCAGGAAATCCTCACCGATCCGAGCTACTGCCGCCAGATCGTCACGCTGACCTACCCGCACATCGGCAACACCGGCATCAACCGCGAAGACGTGGAAGCCGACCGGGTGCACGCGGCCGGCCTGATCATCAAAGACCTGCCCCTGCTGGCTTCCAACTTCCGCTCGGAGGAGACGCTCAGCGACTACCTGCGTCGCGAGAACACGGTGGCCATTGCCGATCTCGACACCCGCGCGCTCACGCGCCGCCTGCGCACCCACGGCGCCCAGAACGGCTGCATCGTGGCACTCGCTCCCGGCGAAGACATCACCGACGCGCACCGCGCCGCCGCCGTGGCCGCTGCCCAGGCCGCGCCCAGCATGGCCGGCCAGGACCTGGCGAAGGTGGTGTCGGCCAGCGAGCCCTACGCCTGGACCCAGACCGAATGGCAGCTCGGCTTCGGTTACGGCGAACAGATCGCCCCGCGCTTCCATGTGGTGGCCTACGACTTCGGCGTCAAGCACAACATCCTGCGCATGCTGGCCGCCCGCGGCTGCAAGATCACCGTGGTGCCGGCCCGCACCCCGGCCGCCGACGTGTTCAAGCTCAAGCCCAACGGCGTGTTCCTGTCCAACGGCCCTGGCGACCCGGAGCCCTGCGACTACGCCATTGCCGCCGCGCGCGAGATCATCGACGCCGGCATCCCCACCTTCGGCATCTGCCTGGGCCACCAGATCATGGCCCTGGCCAGCGGTGCGAAGACCTTCAAGATGAAGTTCGGCCACCACGGTGCCAACCACCCGGTCAAGGACCTCGATTCCGGCCGTGTGTCCATCACCAGCCAGAACCACGGCTTTGCGGTGGACGAGGCCACGCTGCCCGCCAACCTGCGCGCCACCCATGTGAGCCTGTTCGACGGCACGCTGCAGGGCCTGGCCCGCACCGACCAGCCCGCGTTCTGCTTCCAGGGCCACCCGGAGGCGTCGCCCGGCCCGCACGACATCGGCTACCTGTTTGACCGCTTCACCGCGCTGATGACCCAGGCCCAGGAGAATAACTAATGCCCAAGCGCTCAGACATCCAGACCGTCCTCATCATCGGCGCCGGCCCGATCATCATCGGCCAGGCCTGCGAGTTCGATTACTCCGGCGTGCAGGCCTGCAAGGCCCTGCGCGAAGAGGGCTACCGCGTGGTGCTGATCAACAGCAACCCCGCCACCATCATGACCGACCCGGCCACGGCCGACGTCACCTACATCGAGCCCATCACCTGGCAGACGGTCGAGAAGATCATCGCCAAGGAGCGGCCCCTGGCCACCGGCGGCTTCGCCATCCTGCCCACCATGGGCGGACAGACCGCGCTGAACTGCGCGCTTGATCTGTGGCGCAACGGCGTGCTGGCCAAGTACGACGTGGAGCTGATCGGCGCCACCCCCGAGGCCATCGACAAGGCCGAAGACCGCCTGAAGTTCAAGGACGCCATGACCAAGATCGGTCTGGGCTCCGCGCGTTCGGGCATCGCCCACAGCATGGAAGAAGCCTGGGCGGTGCAGAAGACCGTGGGCTTCCCGGTGGTCATCCGCCCCAGCTTCACCCTGGGTGGCACCGGCGGCGGCATTGCCTACAACCCGGAAGAGTTCGAGACCATCTGCAAGCGCGGCCTGGAAGCCTCGCCCACCAACGAGCTGCTGATCGAAGAGTCGCTGCTCGGCTGGAAGGAGTACGAGATGGAAGTGGTCCGCGACAAGGCGGACAACTGCATCATCGTCTGCTCGATCGAGAACCTGGACCCCATGGGCGTGCACACCGGTGACTCCATCACCGTGGCCCCGGCCCAGACGCTGACCGACAAGGAATACCAGATCCTGCGCAACGCCAGCCTGGCCGTGCTGCGCGAGATCGGCGTGGACACCGGCGGCTCCAACGTGCAGTTCTCGATCAACCCCAAGGACGGCCGCATGGTCGTCATCGAGATGAACCCGCGCGTGTCGCGCTCTTCGGCCCTGGCCTCCAAGGCCACCGGCTTCCCGATCGCCAAGGTGGCGGCCAAGCTGGCCGTGGGCTACACGCTGGACGAGCTGCGCAACGAGATCACCGGCGGCGCCACCCCGGCGTCGTTCGAGCCCTCGATCGACTACGTGGTCACCAAGATCCCGCGTTTTGCCTTCGAGAAGTTCCCCACCGCCGACAGCCGCCTGACCACCCAGATGAAGTCGGTGGGCGAGGTCATGGCCATGGGCCGCACCTTCCAGGAGAGCTTCCAGAAAGCCCTGCGCGGCCTGGAGGTGGGCGTGGACGGCATGAACGAGAAGACCCAGGACCGCGAGACCCTGGAGCGCGAACTCGGCGAGCCCGGCCCGGAGCGCATCTGGTACGTCGGCGACGCGTTTGCCGCCGGCTGGTCGGTCGACGAGGTGCACCAGTTCACCAAGATCGACAAGTGGTTCCTGGTGCAGATCGAAGAGATCGTCAAGCTCGAGCTGGCCATGGACCAGCTGGTGGCCGAGAAGGGTACCGGCGCACTGCAAAGCCTGGACGCCACCACGCTGCGCAGCCTCAAGAAGAAGGGCTTCTCCGACCGCCGCCTGGCCAAGCTGCTGTCCACCACCGACACCGCCGTGCGCCAGCAGCGCCTGGCCCTGGGCGTGCGCCCGGTCTACAAGCGGGTCGACACCTGTGCGGCCGAATTCGCCACCAACACCGCCTACCTGTATTCCACCTACGAGGGCCACGGTGACGCCGAGTGCGAGGCCGAGCCCACCGGCAACAAGAAGATCATGGTGCTGGGCGGTGGTCCCAACCGCATCGGCCAGGGCATCGAGTTCGACTACTGCTGCGTGCACGCGGCGCTCGCCATGCGCGAGGACGGGTACGAGACCATCATGGTCAACTGCAATCCCGAGACCGTGTCCACCGACTACGACACCTCCGACCGCCTGTACTTCGAGCCGCTGACGCTGGAAGACGTGCTGGAGATCGTCGACAAGGAAAAGCCGGTCGGCGTGATCGTGCAGTACGGCGGCCAGACCCCGCTGAAGCTGGCGCTGGGCCTGGAAGCCAACGGCGTGCCCATCATCGGCACCAGCCCCGACATGATCGATGCCGCCGAGGACCGCGAGCGCTTCCAGAAGCTGCTGCACGACCTGGGCCTGCGCCAGCCGCCCAACGCCACCGCCCGCACCGAGGCCGAGGCGCTGGAGAAGGCCGCAGCCCTGGGCTACCCGCTGGTGGTGCGCCCGAGCTATGTGCTGGGCGGCCGCGCCATGGAAATCGTGCACGAGCAGCGCGATCTGGAGCGCTACATGCGCGAGGCGGTGAAGGTCAGCAACGATTCCCCGGTGCTGCTGGACCGCTTCCTGAACGACGCCATCGAATGCGACGTGGACGCCGTGCGCGATGCCTCGGGTCGCGTGTTCATCGGCGGCGTGATGGAACACATCGAGCAGGCCGGCGTGCACTCGGGCGACTCCGCCTGCTCGCTGCCGCCGTACTACCTGAGCAAGGCCACCGTGGACGAGCTCAAGCGCCAGACCGCCGCCATGGCCCAGGGCCTGAGCGTGGTGGGCCTGATGAATGTGCAGTTCGCGATCCAGGAAGTGGAAGAGAACGGCCAGAAGAAGGACGTGATCTTCGTGCTGGAGGTCAACCCGCGTGCCTCGCGCACCGTGCCCTTCGTCTCCAAGGCCACCGGCATCCAGCTGGCCAAGGTGGCCGCGCGCTGCATGGCCGGCCAGACCCTGGACGCCCAGGGCATCGGCGCTGAAGTCACGCCGCCGTACTTCAGCGTGAAGGAGGCCGTGTTCCCGTTCGTGAAGTTCCCGGGCGTGGACACCATCCTGGGCCCCGAGATGAAGTCCACCGGCGAGGTCATGGGTGTGGGCAAGAGCTTCGGCGAGGCCTTCGTGAAGAGCCAGCTGGGGGCCGGCACCAAGCTGCCGCGTTCGGGCCGCGTCTTCATGACGGTCAAGAACGGCGACAAGCCGCGTGCCGTGGAAGTGGCGCGCCAGCTGGTGGAGCAGGGCTTCGAGCTGGTCGCCACCCGGGGCACCGCCGCTGCCATCGCAGCCGCCGGCATCCCGGTGCAGACGGTGAACAAGGTGGCCGAAGGCCGCCCGCACATCGTGGACATGATCAAGAACGGCGACATCGCCCTGGTCATCAACACGGTGGAAGAGCGCCGCAACGCCATCACCGACTCCCGCGCCATCCGCACCTCGGCCCTGCTGGCCCGCGTGACCACCTTCACCACCATCGCCGGCGCCGAAGCGGCGGTGGAGGGCATGAAGTACCTGGACCAGCTGGATGTGATCTCGGTGCAGGAGATGCACGCGCAGCTCTGAGGCCTCCCGGCCGGCGCCCGCCGGCCCCTGCCTTTCGCGGCATAATGCCGCGTTAATGAACACCGCCGAGCGGCAACGCCCGGCGGTTTGCTTTTGGAGACACCCACATGGCCACCATCCCCATCACCAAGCGCGGCGCCGAGAAGCTCAAGGAAGAGCTGCACCGCCTGAAAACCGTGGACCGCCCCGCGGTCATCAATGCCATCGCCGAGGCGCGCGCGCAGGGTGACCTGAGCGAGAACGCCGAGTACGACGCTGCCAAGGACCGCCAGGGCTTCATCGAAGGCCGCATCGCCGAAGTCGAGGGCAAGCTGTCGGCCGCACAGATCATCGATCCGTCCACGGTGGACGCCGGTGGCCGGGTGGTCTTCGGTGCCACGGTGGATCTGGAAGATGAGGACAGCGGCGCCAAGGTCACCTACCAGATCGTGGGCGAGGACGAGGCCGACCTCAAGCTGGGCCTGGTCAACATCAGCAGCCCGATCGCCCGCGCGCTGATCGGCAAGGAAGAGGGCGACACCGCCGAGGTGCAGGCCCCGGGCGGCGTGCGCCGCTTCGAGATCGTGGCGGTGCGCTACGTCTGAGCGCCATGCTGCAGCGCCTGCCCCTGATGCTCGCTGCCCTCTGGTGGGGCGGCATCAGCGCCCTGAGCTTTCTGGCGGTGCCGCTGCTGTTCGCTCAACTGGGCAACCCGGCCGTGGCCGGGCCGGTGGCGGCCAAGGTTTTCTCGCTGCAGTGCTGGGCTGGTGTCGTGATCGGCGGCCTGCTGCTGGTGCTCATCAAGCGGGACAAGCCCACACCCGAGGCCTTCAACACCCTGGGCCTGGTGTGCCTGGCCATGTTGCTGGCGCTGGTGCAGGAATTCGGTGTGGCCCAGAAAATCGTCACCGCACGCGCCAGCGGCGGTGACCTGCGCCTGTGGCACGGCGTGGGCAGCCTGATGGTGCTGGGACAGTGGTTGTGCGCCGGCGCCATCCTTTGGCGGTTGTCCCGCCAGCCGTCCGACACGCAATGAAGTGGCCCAGGGCACCGCGGAACCGGCTCAGCCGGGCCGCCGGTGCCGCCCCCTCAGGGGGTGACGCCGCAGGCGGCGCGGGGGGGATCAGCTTCTTTCTGCCGATTCCAGCGTGTTGACCATCAGCATGGTGATGGTCATGGGCCCCACGCCGCCGGGCACCGGCGTGATCCAGCCGGCCACGTCCTTCACGCCGTCGAAGTCGACATCGCCGCACAGCTTGCCGGCGTCGTTGCGGTTCATGCCCACGTCGATGACCACGGCGCCCGGCTTGACCATGTCGGCGGTGAGCACGTTGCGCTTGCCCACGGCGGCCACGATCACGTCGGCCTGCAGGGTCTGGGCCTTCAGGTCCCGGGTGGCGCTGTGGCAGATGGTCACGGTGGCGTTCTTCTGCAGCAGCATCAGCGCCATGGGCTTGCCCACGATGTTGCTGCGGCCGATCACCACCGCGTGCTTGCCGCGCAGGTCGAAGCCGATGTGCTCCAGCATCTTCATGCAGCCGTAGGGCGTACAGGGCCAGAAGCCGGGCATGCCGGTCATGAGAGCGCCGGCACTGGCGATGTGGAAGCCGTCCACGTCCTTGGCCGGGTCGATGGCCTCGATCACCTTCTGCGCGTCGATGTGTGCCGGCAGCGGCAGCTGGACCAGGATGCCGTGGATGGCCGGATCGCGGTTCATGGCATCCACCCGGGCCAGCAGCTCGGATTCGGTCAGGGTGTCGGCCCAGGTCTCCAGCATCGAATGCATGCCGGTGTCCTGGCAGGCCTTGACCTTGTTGCGCACATAGACCTGGGAGGCCGGGTTGTCGCCCACCAGGATCACGGCCAGGCCGGGTGTGACGCCCCGGGCCTTGAGGGCCTGGACGCGGGCGGCCACATCGGCGCGGAGCTGGCGGGAGAGGGCGTTGCCGTCGATGAGTTGTGCGGTCATGCCTTGGCGGGCGTCTGGCCCAGAGCGATCTTGAGCAGGTCGGCCACGGTGTTGGCGCCCAGCTTTTCCATGATGTTGGCGCGGTGGGCTTCCACCGTCTTGATGCTGATGCCCAGATCGTCGGCGATCTGCTTGTTCAGGCGGCCGGCGACGATGCGCTCCAGCACCTGGGCCTCGCGGCTGGTCAGCTTGGACAGCAGGGCGTCGCGGCTGGCGGCCTGCTGGTGGGTGGCGAAGGCTTCGCGCGCGTGTTCGAGCATGCGTTCCACCAAGCTCACCAGCTGGTCTTCCTTGAAGGGCTTCTGGATGAAGTCCAGTGCGCCCTTCTTCATGGATTCCACCGCCATCGGCACGTCGCCATGGCCGGTGATGAACACGATGGGCAGCGGGGACTGGCGTTCCAGCAGGCGCTCCTGCAGTTCCATGCCGCTCATGCCGCCCATGCGGATGTCGGCGATCAGGCAGGCGACTTCGCGGGCGTCGTACCGGCTGAGAAACGCTTCGGCAGATTCAAAGCAGCGGACCCGGAAGTCCTTGCCTTCCAGCAACCATTGGAGGGAATCGCGAACGGCCTCGTCGTCATCGACGACATAGACGGTGCCTTTTTTGGGGATCAGACTCATCTCGCTCTTTCGGTGTCCGTCAGGGTCTGCGCGGCCGCTGCGTCGGCGGCCTGCGGTTGTAGTCGCGAGGCGATGGGTATCCAGAAGCTGAAGCAGCAACCCACCACATCCTCGCCATTGTAGAGGTTCTCCACCCGCATCCTGCCGTGGTGGGACTCCACGATGCTGCGGCACAGCTTCAGGCCGATGCCCATGCCCTCGCTCTTGGTGCTGTAGAAGGCCTCGTAGATGCGCTCGATCATGTCGGCGGGCACGCCCTTGCCGGAATCGCGCACTTCGAACTCGATCACGTCCTGGTCGTCGTGCCGGCGCGGACCGACCCGCAGCTCCACGTAGCGCTCGCCCGGTGGCCGGTTGGCCTCGGCAATCGCCTCCCCGGCGTTCTTCATGAGGTTGATCAGCACCTGCTCGATCAGGATCGGGTCGACCATGAGCGCCGGCAGCCGGGCCGCCACATAGGACGTCAGCCGCACCTGCTGGCGCCGCAGTTCGATGTCGGCCAGCTCGATGGCGTTGCTCACCATCTGCGCCACGTCCGACAGCATGGGGTTGGGCTCGCTGCGTTTCACGAAGGCCCGGATGCGCTGGATGATCTGGCCCGCCCGCTGCGCCTGCCGGGACGTCTTCTCCAGCGCGGCCAGCAGGTCGTCGGTGCTGATGCGGTCGTCCTTGAGCCGCGAGATCATGCCGTTGCAGTAGTTGCTGATGGCGGTCAGCGGCTGGTTGAGCTCGTGCGCCACGCTGGAAGCCATTTCGCCCATGGTGATCAGGCGGCTGGCGGTCTGGGCACGCTCGGACTGGCGGGCGGCCAGTTCCTCGGCGTTGCGCCGGGGGGTGATGTCGCTGGCAATCACCATCTGGGCCAGGCGCCCGTCCACCCAGGTGAGGTAACGGGTGCGCACCTCCAGCCAGCGGTCGAGTTCGGGGGCGAACACCTCGGCGTTCTCGGCGCCGGCGTCCGTCAGCGTCTCGGTGGGCATGCCGGCAAAGGCATCGACCGCATCGCCATCGTCCGGGGACGGTTGCGGCTGGTGGCCGGCCAGGTCCACCAGCCGGCGGTGCCCGTGGCCCCGGGTGCCGAACCACAGGCGGTACATCTTGTTGGCAAACAGCAGCTCGTCGCTGCCCAGGGGGGCCACCGACACGGCGGAGTCCAGCGACTCCAGCACCGTGGTGAAACGCTCGTAGGAGGCCGACAGTTCCTCGCGCACCCGCTTGGGCTCGGTGATGTCGGTCATCGAGGTCATCCAGCCGGTCTGCACGCCCTTGGGGTCCACCAGGGGCGACACGTACATGCGGGCATCGAAGATGGTGCCGTTGCGCCGCTGCACCCGCACCTCGAAGCCGCCCGGGGTGGATCGGCCATTGAGTTCGTCTTCCAGCCGGGCCAGCAGCAGGTCGTGGTCGCTCTCGGGCCAGTACGGGAACGGCGCGGTGCGGCCGACCAGCTCGGCCTCGGTCCAGCCGGTCATGGAGCAGAAGGCCGGGTTCACATAGGTGATGCGGCCCTGCATGTCGAGCGCGCGCATGCCGGTGAGCATGGAGTTCTCCATGGCGCGGCGGAAGTTGGTCTCGGTCATGAGCGCCTGCTGGGCCTGCACGCGCCGACGGGTGTGGCGCCAGGTGCCCAGCAGCATCCACACGGTGAGCACCGACAGGGCACCGATGACCCAGAAGAAGCCGGTGCCGACGATGTCCTGCGAGGTGCGGTAGCCCTGCGCCTTGAGGATGAGCCCGTTGCCCACCGGCGAGACCGGCACCTCGTGCTCCATGGGCGGATTGGCCCAGGGCAACAGGCGCAGCACGGTGTTGGGCGTCTGCAGCGTGCCGGCCAGCACCTGGCCGCTGTCGTCGACCAGCGCCACGGCGTAGCGGGCCATGATCTCCGGCGGCATGCCGAAGCGCATGAGGCCGTCCACCGAGTACTCGCCCATGACCGTGCCGTTGAAGCGGCCCTGCTCGGTCAGCGGCACCTGCAGCATCAGCGTGGCGTTGCGCGGGTTGTTGCCCATGGGGCGCGAATAGATCGGCTGGCGCAGGTCGCGGGCCAGGTCGAAGGAGCCGTCGGTCTCGGCCGGGCTGAGCGTGGTGCCGGTGGGGCGGATGAGGTCGGGCGGGGCGCTGGGCGAGGCGTAGCTGGCCTGCACGTTGCGGCGCCCGTCGACCCAGCTGATGGCCAGCAGCTCGGGAAACTGGCTCACCAGGGTCTCGGCCTGGAAGGTGAATTCCTCGGTGTCGATCTCGCGGTTGTCGATCTCGCGCGCCAGCCGCATCAGCTGTTCCTGCCGCTCCAGCAGGCGCAGCCGCAGGCGCTGCTGGGCGTACTCCACATCGCGGGTCACGGCCTCCTGTTCGCGCTCCAGCTCCTCGTAGCGCAGATAGGCAATTGCCACCACGATGGCGGTGAGGAACAGCAGCACCGACAGCAGCGGTGCCAGCGTGGCAAAGCGGTCCTGGCGCGAGGGCGGCAGGCGCCGCCACCAGCGTTTGATCCAGGGCACCGAGGCCGGTTGAGGAGAGGAATTCGTGACCACCGGGCGAGTCTACGTGAGGGCCTGCGCGGGTCCGGCGTCGGCGTGACACATCCTTCGCAGTTCGCAATATGAAATCACCATCCGGATATTGAAACGGCTTTTGATCTGTGAAAGAATGCCGCCGTTCGGCAGGGAGCGGCCCTGTCCATACCAACACGCCACAGGAGACACGCATGTCAGCGAACGACGCCCGCCCCGGTACCACCGCGTCCGATCTGGACGCCCAGGAAACCCGCGAATGGATGGAGGCGTTGACCGCCGTCATCGAACGCGAAGGCCCTGAACGCGCCCACTACCTGCTGGAGCAGCTGCTGGAAGAGGCCCGTCAGCACAGCGTGGACATGCCGTTCTCCGCCACCACCGGCTATGTCAACACCATCGAGCCCGGTGAAGAAGCGCACAACCCCGGCAACCTCGAACTCGAAGGCCGCCTGCGCGCCTACATGCGCTGGAACGCCATGGCGATGGTGGTCAAGGCCAACCGCCTGAACCCCGCCGATGGTGGAGACCTGGGCGGCCACATCAGTTCCTTCCAGTCGCTGGCCCACATGTTTGCGGTCGGCTTCAACCACTTCTGGCACGCCGACAACACCGATGCCGGCGGCAACCACGGCGGCGACCTGCTCTACATCCAGGGCCACAGCGCGCCGGGCATCTATGCCCGCGCCTTCATGGAAGGCCGCCTGAGCGAGGAACAGCTGCTCAACTTCCGCCAGGAAGTGGCGGGCAAGGGCATCTCCAGCTACCCGCACCCCAAGCTGATGCCGGAGTTCTGGCAGTTCCCCACGGTGTCCATGGGCCTGGGCCCGCTGATGGCCATCTACCAGGCGCGTTTCCTGAAGTACCTGCACGCCCGCGGCATCGCCGACACGTCGCAGCGCAAGGTCTGGGTGTTCTGTGGCGACGGCGAGATGGACGAGCCCGAGAGCCTGGGCGCCATCGGCCTGGCCGCGCGCGAGAAGCTCGACAACCTGGTGTTCGTCGTCAACTGCAACCTGCAGCGCCTGGACGGCCCGGTGCGCGGCAACGGCAAGATCATCCAGGAGCTCGAGGGCGAGTTCCGGGGTTCCGGCTGGAACGTCATCAAGCTGCTGTGGGGCCGTGAGTGGGACGCCCTGCTGGCGCGCGACAAGGACGGCGCCCTGCGCAAGATCATGATGGACACCCTGGACGGCGACTACCAGGCCATGAAGGCCAACGACGGGGCGTTCGTCCGCAAGAACTTCTTCGGCCGCGACCCGCGCACCCTGGAGCTGGTCTCCAAGATGAGCGACGAGGACATCTGGGCCCTGCGCCGGGGCGGCCACGACGCCCAGAAGGTGTACGCCGCCTTCCACCGCGCCTACCACCACGAGGGCCAGCCCACCGTGCTGCTGGTCAAGACGGTCAAGGGCTACGGCATGGGCAAGGCCGGTGAGGGCAAGAACACCGCCCACCAGACCAAGAAGCTGTCGGACGAGGACATCCGCTACATGCGCGACCGCTTCAACCTGCCGATTCCGGACAGCGAGCTGCCCAAGATCCCGTTCTACAAGCCGGCCGACGACACGCCGGAAATGAAGTACCTGCACGAGCGCCGCAAGGCCCTGGGTGGCTACCTGCCCAAGCGACGCCCGGTCAGCTCCGAGAGCTTCACCGTGCCGGCACTGGACAACTTCAAGGCGGTGCTGGAACCCACGGCCGAGGGCCGCGAGATCAGCACCACCCAGGCCTATGTGCGTTTCCTGACCCAGCTGCTGCGCGACCAGGCCCTGGGCCCGCGCGTGGTGCCCATCCTGGTGGACGAGGCCCGCACCTTCGGCATGGAAGGCCTGTTCCGCCAGATCGGCATCTACAACCCGGCAGGCCAGAAGTACACCCCGGTCGACAAGGACCAGGTCATGTACTACCGCGAGGACCAGGCCGGCCAGATCCTGCAGGAAGGCATCAACGAGGCCGGCGGCATGGCCAGCTGGATCGCAGCCGCCACGTCCTACAGCACCAACAACCGCATCATGGTGCCGTTCTACGTGTACTACTCGATGTTCGGCTTCCAGCGCATCGGCGATCTGGCCTGGGCCGCCGGCGACATGCAGGCCCGCGGCTTCCTGCTGGGTGGCACCTCCGGGCGCACCACGCTCAACGGCGAAGGCTTGCAGCACGAGGACGGTCACAGCCACATCCTGGCCGGCACCATCCCCAACTGCGTCTGCTACGACCCGACCTTTGCGCACGAGGTGGGCGTCATCCTGCACCATGGCCTCAAGCGCATGGTGGAGAAGCAGGACAACATCTTCTACTACCTGACCCTGCTCAACGAGAACTACGCCATGCCGGGCCTGAGGGCCGGCACCGAGGAGCAGATCATCAAGGGCATGTACCTGCTCAAGGAAGGCGCCAAGCTGACCCCGCGCGTGCAGCTGCTGGGTTCGGGCTCCATCCTGCGGGAGAGCCTGTTTGCGCAGGAGATGCTGGAGAAGGAGTGGGGCGTGTCGGCCACCGTGTGGTCGTGCCCGAGCTTCAACGAGCTGGCCCGCGACGGCATGGACGTGGAGCGCTGGAACCTGCTGCACCCGCTGGAAACCCAGCGCGTGCCCTTCGTGACCCAGCAGCTCGCCGGCCACGCCGGCCCGGTGGTCGCGTCCACCGACTACATCAAGAGCTTTGCCGAGCAGATCCGCCCCTACCTGCCCAAGGGCCGCACCTACAAGGTGCTGGGCACCGACGGCTTCGGTCGCAGCGACTTCCGCAGCAAGCTGCGCGAGCACTTCGAGATCAACCGCCACTACATCGTGGTGGCGGCCCTCAAGGGTCTGGCCGAGGAGGGCACCGTGCCCATGTCGCAGGTGGCCGAAGCCATCCGCAAGTACGGCATCGACGCCGACAAGATCAACCCGCTCTACGCCTGATCCCGGGAGACACACATGGCACTGGTGGAAGTACAAGTCCCGGACATCGGGGATTTCGATGAAGTGGCAGTGATCGAGCTGCTGGTCAAGCCCGGCGATGCGGTCAAGGCCGAACAGAGCCTGATCACGGTGGAGTCCGACAAGGCCTCGATGGAGATTCCGTCGTCGGCCGCCGGCGTGGTCAAGGAACTGCGCGTGAAACTGGGGGACAAGGTCAAGCAGGGCTCGGTGGTGCTGGTGCTGGAGGCCGAAGGTGCCGCTGCGGCGCCCGCGCCCGCTGCCGCGCCTGCCGCCGCACCTGTGGTTGCGGCCGCTCCTGCTCCGGCTGCCGCCGCTCCCGCGGCTGCTGCCGGCCCGGTCGAGGTGCGTGTGCCCGACATCGGCGACTTCAAGGACGTCGCCGTCATCGAGTTGCTGGTCAAGCCCGGCGACACCATCCAGGCCGAGCAGAGCCTGATCACGGTGGAGTCCGACAAGGCCTCGATGGAGATCCCGTCGTCGGCCGCCGGTGTGGTGCAGTCGCTGGCGGTGAAGATCGGCGACAAGGTCAACATCGGTGATCTGGTGGCGGTGCTGCAGGGCAGCTCGGCCGCTGCTGCTCCGGCCCCGGTGGCCGCACCGGCTCCGGTGCAGGCACCGGCACCGGCGGCTTCGCCTGCCGTGGCCGCTGCCGCCGCGCCCGTGGCGGCCGCTGTGGCGGCCCCGGCGCACCAGCCGGGCGGTGCCCCGCTGGGCCTGCCGCACGCCTCGCCCTCGGTGCGCAAGTTCGCCCGTGAACTCGGCGTGCCGCTGGCCGAGGTCAAGGGCTCCGGCCCCAAGGGCCGCATCACGCTGGACGATGTGCAGCAGTTCACCCGCTCGGTCATGGCGGGTGCGGTGCAGACCCAGGCGCAGGCCGCCAAGGCACCGGCTGCTGCGGCCGGTGGTGGCGGCAGCGAGCTGGGCCTCATCCCATGGCCCAAGGTCGACTTCGCGAAGTTCGGTCCGATCGAGCGCAAGGAACTGGGCCGCATCAAGAAGATCAGCGGCGCCAACCTGCTGCGCAACGCGGTGATGATCCCGGCCGTCACCAACCACGACGACGCCGACATCACCGACCTGGAGGCCTTCCGCGTGGCCACCAACAAGGAGAACGAGAAGAGCGGCGTGAAGGTCACCATGCTGGCCTTCCTGATCAAGGCCTGCGTGGCCGCGCTCAAGAAGTTCCCCGAGTTCAACAGCAGCCTGGACGGCGATGCGCTGGTCTACAAGCAGTACTGGCACATCGGCTTTGCCGCCGACACGCCCAACGGCCTGGTCGTGCCGGTCATCAAGGACGCCGACAAGAAGGGCATCCTGCAGATCAGCCAGGAAATGGGCGAGCTGGCCAAGAAGGCCCGCGAGGGCAAGCTGGGCCCGGCCGACATGAGCGGTGCGACCTTCACCATCTCCAGCCTGGGTGGCATCGGCGGGCGTTACTTCACGCCCATCATCAACGCGCCCGAGGTGGCCATCCTGGGCGTGTGCAAGAGCCAGATGGAGCCGGTGTGGGACGGCAAACAGTTCGTGCCGCGCCTGATGCTGCCGCTCTCGCTCACCTGGGACCACCGCGTCATCGACGGCGCGGCGGCCGCACGCTTCAACGCGTACCTGGGCCAGATCCTCGGCGACTTCCGTCGCGTGCTGCTGTAAAGGAACCCGAACATGGCAACCATGGACATCAAGGTTCCCGACATCGGTGACTTCGCCGAGGTGGCGGTCATCGAACTGCTGGTCAAGCCCGGCGACACCATCAAGGCCGAACAGAGCCTGATCACGGTCGAGTCCGACAAGGCCTCGATGGAGATCCCGTCGTCGCACGCCGGTGTGGTCAAGGAGCTCAAGGTCAAGCTCGGCGACAAGGTCGCAGAAGGCTCGGTGGTGCTCACGCTGGAAGTGGCGGGTGCCGCACAGGCGCCAGCCCCCGCTGCGGCACCTCCGGCCGCTGCCCCGACCCCCACTGCGGCGTCCGTTGCAGCCCCGACGGCCGCCACCTTTGCCGGCAGTGCCGATCTGGACTGCGACCTGCTGGTGCTGGGCGGCGGCCCCGGTGGCTACTCCGCCGCGTTCCGCGCCGCCGACCTGGGCCTGAAGGTGGTCATCGTCGAGCGCTACGCCACCCTGGGCGGTGTGTGCCTGAACGTGGGCTGCATCCCGTCCAAGGCGCTGCTGCATGTGGCCGCCGTCATGGACGAGGTGAGCCACATGGCCGACCTGGGCGTGGAGTTCGGCCGGCCGGTGCTCAACATCGACAAGCTGCGTGGTCACAAGGAAAAGGTGATCGGCAAGCTCACCGGCGGTCTGGCGGCCATGGCCAAGATGCGCAAGGTCACCACGGTGCGCGGCTACGGCGCCTTCGTGGGCCCCAACCACCTGGCGGTGGAAGAAACCACCGGCAGCGGCCAGGAGAAGACCGGCGCGAAGAAGGTTGTGGCCTTCAGGAAGTGCATCATCGCCGCCGGCTCGCAGGCGGTGCGGCTGCCCTTCATGCCCGACGATCCGCGCGTGGTGGACTCCACCGGTGCGCTGGAGCTCAAGGATGTGCCGAAGAAGATGCTCATCGTCGGCGGCGGCATCATCGGCCTGGAGATGGGCACGGTCTACAGCACGCTGGGCGCCCGCCTGGACGTGGTGGAGATGATGGATGGCCTGATGCAGGGCGCCGACCGCGATCTGGTCAAGGTCTGGGAAAAGATGAACAAGCACCGTTTCGACAACGTGATGCTCAAGACCAGGACCGTGGGCGCCCAGGCCACGCCCGAAGGCATCAAGGTGCAGTTTGAGGGCCTGGATGGCACGAAGAGCGAAGGCCTGTACGACCTGGTGCTGCAGGCGGTGGGCCGCACGCCCAACGGACGCAAGATCGCGGCCGAACAGGCCGGCGTGGCCGTGACCGACCGGGGCTTCATCAACGTCGACATCCAGATGCGCACCAACGTGCCGCACATCTTTGCCATCGGCGACATCGTCGGCCAGCCCATGCTGGCCCACAAGGCGGTGCACGAGGCGCATGTGGCGGCCGAGGTGGCGGCCGGCGAGCTGCTGGGCGACAAGGAGCTGGCTGCCAGCGCCTTCAACGCCCGGGTGATCCCGAGCGTGGCCTACACCGACCCCGAGGTGGCCTGGGTGGGCCTGACCGAGGACCAGGCCAAGGCCCAGGGCATCAAGGTGAAGAAGGGCCTGTTCCCGTGGGCGGCTTCCGGCCGTGCCATTGCCAACGGGCGCGACGAGGGTTTCACCAAGCTGCTGTTCGACGACTCGCCCGAGGCCCATGGCCACGGCAAGATCCTGGGCGGCGGCATGGTCGGCACCCACGCCGGCGACATGATCGGCGAGATCGCGCTGGCCATCGAGATGGGGGCCGACGCGGTGGACATCGGCAAGACCATCCACCCGCACCCCACGCTGGGCGAGAGCATCGGCATGGCGGCCGAAGTGGCGCACGGCTCGTGCACCGACGTGCCGCCGGCGCGGCGCTGAGGCAGCCGCCTGCTCCAACAAGAAACCCGGCCAAGGCCGGGTTTTTTCATGGGCAGGCGCCGGGCCGAGCTCGGGGGATCATGGCTCCTGCTGCTGGGGCAGCACGCGGCGGGCACCGTTGAAGCGGGCATTCCAGTAGGCGATGCGCATGTCTTCCACCCGCACCTGGGCGCCGGCCCGGGGGGAGTGGATGAACTTGCCGTCGCCCACGTAAATGCCCACATGGCTGAAGGCGCGGCGCATGGTGTTGAAGAACACCAGATCACCGGGCTTGAGTTCGCTGCGGTCGATCACCTGGGTGGCGGCGGCCTGCTCGTCGGAGCGACGCGGCAGGATCTTGCCGACCGACTGTTCGTACACGGCGCGCACGAAGCCGCTGCAGTCGAAGCCGCTGTCGTGGCTGTCGCCGCCCCACTTGTAGGGCACGCCCAGGAAGGCCATGGCGTTGATGACCAGACTGGACGCCTGTTCGCTCATGGAGGCCCGGGCCTGCTGCACCTGAGCGCCCAGGCGGTCGATCAGCCCTTTTTCGGCCAGCAGCGCATCCATGTCCTGGTAAGCCTGGGAGCCGCCCTGGGCACCACCCTGGGTCTGCGACCAGACCGTGTGCGGGGCGCACAGGGCCGAGGCGGCGATCAGCAGGGCAGGGAGGTGGCGGGTCATGGTGCGCGAGGGTAACGGCAGCCAGCGCCAGCGTCAAGCGAGAAAAACGCTGTAAGCGCTTGATTCAGTTCTGTTTTTTGGTCACAGACCGGGAAGGCGGCGTGGGCAGGTCCACCATCACCGGCTGACCCGGCGTGGTGCAGCCGGTGTCGCAGCAGCGGCCGGGCTGGCGGTTGCGGGTGATGGGGCGGGCCGGGTCGTGCGGGGCCGGCGCGGCTTCGCCCTGGCTGGTCAGGCCGCGCTCCAGCAGGCGCTCGACCAGCTCCACCTTGTTCCCCAGCGGGTAGTGGCGCCAGATTTCCTGCTTCATGGCCGCCGGGGAGCCGCCACCGTGCAGGCTGATCACGCTGTACCAGCCGCCCTGGTAGCCGGCGGTGAGGTCTTCGATGAAGCGGGCGGTCTGGATGCGCTGCTCGTAGGGAATGTCGGGGTGGGCACGCAGCACGTCCGAGAGGCGGGCAGCGGTTTCGGGGTTGTGGTCTTCGTCGGGGCCGGGCAGGGTGACGATCAGCCCGCCGCTCACCGTGTGGGCAATGCGGTGCATGTCGTAGATCTTGGTGGCCAGCAGCAGCTTGCCGATGTTGGCGAACACCGGGTCGGGCATGAAGACGCTGCAGTGTTCGTCCTGGCGGCCGTACACGCTGGCGGTCACGCCGCAGGCGTAAAAGCCTTCGGTGATGGTGATGAGCTCCACCATCTGTTCGCGCAGGTGGCTCTCGGCGCCGGGGTCGAAGCCGTTGGCCTCGCACATCAGGGCCCCTGCGCCGATCAGCAGGTCGCCGAAGCCGGCCCGCGCCGCGATGCAGGTCTGGCGGTGGTGGGTGGCGTAGCTGTAGGTCAGGTGGCCGCTGTGTTCCCATTCGCCGGCCAGGAACACCTGGTCCCAGGGCACGAACACCCGGTCGAAGATGCACACGCCGGTGCTCTGGCCGTACTTGCGCGAGAAGAGGGCGTCGCCGTGCTCCAGCTTTTCGCCCGGGCGCCCGGCCGGGCGGGCCACGATGGTCAGGCCGGGGGCATCCACCGGCACCGCGCAGCAGACCGCAAAGTCGGCGTCCTCGGCGCCCATGTTGCGGCAGGGCATGACCAGCAGCTCATGCATGTAGGGCGCGCCGGTGACGATGGCCTTGGTGCCGCTGATGACGATGCCCCGGGCGTTGCGTTCCACCACGTGCACATAGGTGTCCGGGTTGGCCTGCTGGTGCGGGCGGCGGCTGCGGTCGCCCTTGGCGTCGGTCATGGCCACGCCCAGGGTCAGGTCCTGGGTCTGCACGCGGTGCAGGTAGGCCAGGAACCGGTCGCGGTGGGTCCGGCTGCCGCCGGCATCGTCCAGCCGGGCCGCCAGCTGGGCGATGGCGTTCAGCGCATCGTGGGTGAGGTAGCGCTGGGCGCAGCCGGTTTCCTGGCAGATCAGGCGCACCGCTTCGAGCTTGTTGAGCAGGTCGCCGGTGCTGGTGCTCAGGTGGGTCATGCGGTTGACCACGCGGCCGCTGCTCTGCTCGACCGGGGTCATGAGCGTGGCCAGCTCGGGGCGGTGGGCCAGATCGTAGGTCAGGGCCACGGCATTGATGCCGGGCTGGAAGGCCGGCTCGTCGGCCACCGATGCCACCCGCCGGCCGTCCACGAACACGGTGGGCCGCAGGCGGCGCAGGGACTCGCGGTAGTCGGCGCCAGTCATCAGCGGAGAGGTATCTGCAGCGGTGTTCATGGAATCCAGTCCTGTGGAAATCAGTGCACGTCGATCATCACGTTCGACATCGGTCATGTATTTGAACATTGTTCAAATAATTGATCAATGATGATTTATTTCAACATCCAGCGCGTCGTCGGTACACTGAAAGCATGAATGTGCAGCTCGACGAACTCCGTCCGGTGCCCAGCGAGGCCGAGCGTGAAGCCGCCCAGCGGCAGCTGGAACTGCGGCAGCAGCGCCAGCTGGCCATGTCCGACACCCGGCGCGCGCTGGTGCTGGATGCCGCGCGCAGCGTGTTTGCCGAAAAGGGACTGGAAGGTGCGGGCATCCGCGAGATCGCCCGCCGCGCCGGTTACACGCCGGGTGCGCTTTACAGCTACTTCGACAGCAAGGAGGCCATCTACGCCGCGCTGCTGTCCGAATCGCTCGACCGCCTGCACGCCGAGGTGGCGGCGGCCCGGGCGCCCAAGGGGCAGCCGCAGCGGCTGCTGGCCGAGCGGGCGAATGCCTGGTTCGGTTTTTATGCGCGCAATCCGCGCGACCTCGACCTGGGCTTCTACCTGGTGCAGGGCCTGGCGCCCCGAGGGCTGAATCCGGAGCTGGACCGGGCGCTCAACCAGCGCCTGATGGACGCTTTGCGGCCTTGTGAGCAGGCACTCGAAGACCTGGGTCTGCCGTCCGACCTGGCGTTGCAGGAAAACGCCGCGTTGTTCGCCCATGGCGTGGGCTTGCTGCTGCTGCAGCACACCGGGCGCATCCGCCTGTTCGGGCAGTCGGCGCCGTACCTGTTCCAGCAGTACGTGGACCGGCTGATCGAGCGGGTCATGCCGCAGGCGGCCGGCCCGGGCGCCCAGCCCGACCTGTTTGCCGGCTGATCCGGTGCGGCCGGCTGCGAGAATCGGATCTTTTGATCTGCCGGATGCCCCATGCTGCTTGACGTCGAAGAATCCCAACTCGTGCTGGTCGATTACCAGGAACGCCTGATGCCGGCCATGTTCGAGTCGGCCACCGTGCTCGACAACGCCCACCGGCTGGCCCGCATGGCCCGGCTGCTGGAAGTGCCGGTCTGGGGCACCGAACAGAACCCGGCCAAGCTGGGACCGAACCCGGCGGCCATCCGCGAGGCCTGCCGCAAGACGCTCTCCAAGATGCATTTCAGCGCCGTGGCCGATGGTCTGGCCGACTGGCTGCGGCCACCCGCACGGCCGGCCGGCGGCAATGCCCGCAGCCTGCCCAAGCACCTGCAGAAACCGGCGGCCCCCAGCCAGCCGGAGCGGGGCACCATCGTGGTGGCCGGCTGCGAAGCCCATGTGTGCCTGCTGCAGACCGCGCTGGAGCTGATCGAGCAGGAGTTCGATGTGTGGGTTGTGACCGATGCCTGCACCTCGCGCACCGAGCGCAACCGCGATGCCGCCTTCGACCGCCTGGCCGGCGCCGGCGCGGAGCTGGTCACGACCGAGATGGTGGCCTTCGAATGGCTGCGCACCGCGGACGATCCGCGCTTCAAGGATGTGCACGGCCTGATCAAGTGAGGAAGCGGTGGTGGGGGCCCATCAGGGTTCCCACCGTCAGCCGACTGCAAGCGGGCTGCTCATAATTAAGAATTCAGATCGTTCAGCGATCCAGCCCCCCGACCAACGAGGAGACAACACATGGGTTCGTCCGCCAAGTCCGCGAATTACGCCGACTTCCACCGCCGCTCGCTCGAAGACCGCGACGACTTCTGGACCGAGCAGGCGGCCCTGATCGACTGGCACCGCCCGTTCGACCGGGTCTGCAACCACGACAACCCGCCCTTTGCGCGCTGGTTCGAGGGCGGGCTGACCAACCTGTGCCACAACGCGGTGGACCGGCATCTGAAGGACCGGCCCGATCAGAACGCGCTGATCTTCGTCTCGACCGAAACCGACCAGGAGCGCGTGTACTCCTTCCGCGAGCTGCACGTGGAAGTGCAGCGCATGGCCGCCGTGCTCAAGGCCCAGGGCGTGCGCAAGGGCGACCGGGTGCTGATCTACATGCCCATGATTCCCGAGGCGGCGTTTGCCATGCTGGCCTGCGCCCGCATCGGCGCCATCCATTCGGTGGTGTTCGGCGGCTTCGCCAGCCATTCGCTGGCCTCGCGCATCGAGGATGCGTCGCCCGTGGCCATCGTGAGTGCCGACGCCGGCTCGCGCGGCGGCAAGGTGGTGGAGTACAAGCCGCTGCTGGACGAAGCCATCCGGCTGTCCAGCCACAAGCCGTCGTCGGTGGTGCTGGTCGACCGGGGCCTGGCCCCCATGGCCATGGAGGCCGGCCGCGACCACGACTACGCCAGCCTGCGCGCACAGCACATGGACGCGCAGGTGCCCTGCGAGTGGCTCGAATCCACCGAGATCAGCTACACCATCTACACCAGCGGCACCACCGGCCGGCCCAAGGGCGTGCAGCGCGACGTGGGTGGCTACGCCGTGGCGCTGGCGGCCAGCATGAAGCACATCTTCATGAGCCAGCCGGGCGAGACCTATTTCTCCACCAGCGACATCGGCTGGGTGGTGGGCCACAGCTACATCGTGTATGGCCCGCTGATCGCCGGCATGGCGACCATCATGTACGAGGGCCTGCCCATCCGCCCGGACGGCGGCATCTGGTGGAGCCTGATCGAGAAGTACAAGGTCAGCGTCATGTTCAGCGCGCCGACCGCGGTGCGCGTGCTCAAGAAGCAGGACCCGGCCTACCTCAAGAAGTACGACCTCTCCAGCCTGAAGGCGCTGTTCCTGGCCGGCGAGCCGCTGGACGAGCCCACCGCGCGCTGGATCGCCGACGGCCTGGGCGTGCCCATCATCGACAACTACTGGCAGACCGAGAGCGGCTGGCCCATCCTGACCATTGCCAACGGCGTGGAGCGCAAGGACAGCAAGTTCGGCAGCCCGGGCATCCCCATGTACGGCTACAGCGTGAAGCTGCTGCACGAGAGCACCGGCGAGGAACTCACCGGGGCCGACGAAAAGGGCGTGGTGGTCATCGAAGGGCCGACGCCCCCGGGCTTCATGCAGACGGTGTGGAAGGACGATGCCCGCTTCGTCAACACCTACTGGAAGAGCATCCCGGGCAAGCTGGTCTACAGCACCTTCGACTGGGGCATCCGCGACAAGGACGGCTACTTCTACATCCTGGGCCGCACCGACGACGTGATCAACGTGGCCGGTCACCGCCTGGGCACCCGCGAGATCGAGGAGAGCATCTCCAGCCACCCCAACGTGGCCGAGGTGGCGGTGGTGGGCGTGGCCGACAACCTCAAGGGCCAGGTGGCCATGGCCTTCGTGGTGGCCAAGGACAGCACCACCCTGGGCGATGCCCAGGCCCAGCTCAAGCTCGAAGGCGAGATCATGAAGCTGGTGGACAGCCAGCTCGGCGCCGTGGCCCGGCCGTCGCGGGTGCGCTTCGTGTCGGTGCTGCCCAAGACCCGCAGCGGCAAGTTGCTGCGCCGGGCCATCCAGGCGGTCTGCGAAGGCCGCGACCCCGGCGACCTGACCACCATGGACGACCCGGGCGCCCTGCAGCAGATCCGCGATCTGTTCGCCTGAGCGGCGTCGGCTGCGTCGGTATCTGGCTATGATGGTTTGCTTATATAGCCAGACGCCGAAACAGGACCCGCCATGGAAGACATGATCGGAACCACCGCCCAGGTCGAAAAGGCCCGGGTCTTCGAGCTGGCCGCCGAACTCTTCGGCGTGCTGGCCACCCCCATGCGCCTGCGCATCCTGAGCGCGCTGTGCGACCAGGAAAAGTCGGTCTCCCAGCTGCTGCAGGAGATCGACACCACCCAGCCCAACCTGTCGCAGCACCTCAACCTGCTGTACCGCTCCGGCATCCTGGCGCGGCGCAAGGAGGGCACCCAGGTGATCTACCGGGTGCAGAGCGAACAGGCCGTCACCCTGTGCCGCACCGTCTGCACCCAGATCGCCATCGAGATGGACGAGCCCGGTTCGGTGCCGGCCACCCAGCGCCTGACCCCGCGCGGTGGGGTCTGAGGGCCGCCGTTTTTAATTTCTTGCCCTTGCGGCCGATCTAACTGGCACAATTCGGCCTGCAGCCAGTCCTTCCACAGTCACTGTCGCATCCGCCAATCGGTCCAGCCGTGTCGCGGAAGGTTTTTTCAACCAGCTAATGTTCCCTGCAGGGGAACGGAGGTCAGCGGATTCATGAGCGATACGCCATCGAGCGCAGGCAACGTCTATGTTGCCTACAAGAGCAACTCCTACCTGTTCGGCGGCAACGCCCCCTACGTGGAGGAGATGTACGAGAACTACCTGCAGAACCCGGGCAGCGTGCCCGACAACTGGCGCAGCTACTTCGACGCCCTGCAGCACGTTCCCGCTGTCGACGGCTCTGACGCCCGCGACGTTCCGCACCTCCCCGTCGTCAATGCCTTTGCCGAGCGCGCCAAGCAGGGTGGCACCAAGGTGGTCATTGCCGCCGGCGCCGACTCCGACCTGGGCCGCAAGCGCGTCTTCACCCAGCAGCTGATCGCCGCCTACCGCAACGTGGGCCAGCGCTGGGCCGACCTCGACCCCCTCAAGCGCACCGAGCGCCCGGCCATTCCAGAGCTCGAGCCGTCGTTCTACGGCTTCAGCGATGCCGACCTCGAGACGGTGTTCAACACCAGCAACACCTTCTTCGGCAAGGAAACCATGCCGCTGCGCGAGCTGCTGAACGCGCTGCGCGAAACCTACTGCGGCTCCATCGGCGCCGAGTACATGTACATCACCGACCAGGCCCAGAAGCGCTGGTGGCAGGAAAAGCTGGAGAGCATCCGCAGCAAGCCGAACTTCACGGCCGACAAGAAAAAGCACATCCTGGAGCGCCTGACGGCGGCCGAAGGCCTGGAGCGTTACCTGCACACCAAGTACGTCGGCCAGAAGCGCTTCTCGCTGGAAGGCGGCGAGAGCTTCATCGCCGCCATGGACGAGCTGATCCAGCAGGCCGGTGCCAAGGGCATCCAGGAAATCGTGATCGGCATGGCCCACCGCGGCCGCCTGAACGTGCTGGTCAACACCCTGGGCAAGATGCCCAAGGACCTGTTCGCCGAGTTCGACCACACCGCACCCGAAGAGCTGCCCGCCGGTGACGTGAAGTACCACCAGGGCTTCAGCTCGGACGTGTCCACCCCTGGCGGCCCGGTGCACCTGAGCCTGGCCTTCAACCCCTCCCACCTGGAAATCGTGAACCCGGTGGTCGAGGGTTCGGTGCGTGCCCGCATGGACCGCCGTGGCGATGCGCTGGGCGCCCAGGTGCTGCCGGTGCTGGTGCACGGCGACGCCGCCTTTGCCGGCCAGGGCGTCAACCAGGAAACCCTGGCACTGGCCCAGACCCGTGGCTACTCCACCGGCGGCACGGTGCACCTGATCATCAACAACCAGATCGGTTTCACCACCTCCGACCCGCGCGACCTGCGCTCCACCCTGTACTGCACCGACATCGTCAAGGGTGTGGAGTCGCCGGTGCTGCACGTCAACGGCGATGACCCGGAAGCCGTGGTGCTGGCGGTCCAGCTGGCGCTGGAGTACCGCCTGGAGTTCCGCAAGGACGTGGTGGTCGACATCATCTGCTTCCGCAAGCTGGGCCACAACGAGCAGGACACCCCCAGCCTGACCCAGCCGCTGATGTACAAGAAGATCGCGGCCCACCCCGGCACGCGCAAGCTGTACGCCGACAAGCTGGCCGCCCAGGGTCTGGGCGAGTCGCTGGGCGACGACATGGTCAAGGCCTACCGGGGCGCGCTGGACGAAGGCCGTCACACCGTCGATCCGGTGCTGACCAATTTCAAGAGCAAGTACGCGGTGGACTGGGCGCCCTTCCTGGGCAAGAAGTGGACCGACGCGGCCGACACCGCCATTCCGCTGACCGAGTGGAAGCGCATCGCCGAACGCCTGACCACCATCCCCGAAAACGTCACCCCGCACCAGCTGGTCAAGAAGGTCTATGCCGACCGCGCGGCCATGGGCCGTGGCGAGATCAATGTGGACTGGGGCATGGGCGAGCACATGGCCTTTGCCACCCTGGTGGCCAGCGGCTATGCGGTGCGCCTGTCCGGCGAGGACTGCGGCCGGGGCACCTTCACCCACCGCCACGCGGTCATCCACGACCAGAACCGCGAGAAGTGGGACGAGGGCACCTACATCCCGCTGCAGAACGTGGCCGAGAACCAGGCCCCGTTCGTGGTGATCGACTCCATCCTGTCGGAAGAGGCGGTGCTGGGCTTCGAGTACGGCTACGCCGGCTCCGACCCGAACACCCTGGTGATCTGGGAAGCCCAGTTCGGCGACTTCGCCAACGGCGCCCAGGTGGTGATCGACCAGTTCATCGCTTCCGGTGAAGTGAAGTGGGGCCGCCTGAACGGCCTCACCCTGATGCTGCCGCACGGCTACGAAGGCCAGGGCCCCGAGCACAGCTCGGCCCGCCTGGAGCGCTTCATGCAGCTGGCCGCCGACACCAACATGCAGATCGTGCAGCCCACCACGGCCAGCCAGATCTTCCATGTGCTGCGCCGCCAGATGATCCGCCCGCTGCGCAAGCCGCTGGTGCTGTTCACCCCCAAATCGCTGCTGCGCAACAAGGACGCCACCTCGCCGCTGTCGGAGTTCACCAAGGGCGGTTTCCAGACCGTGCTGCCGGAACAGAACGCCGATGTGGTGAAGAAGGCCGACAAGGTCAAGCGCGTGATCGTGTGCTCGGGCAAGGTCTATTACGACCTGGTCAAGAAGCGCGAGGAGAAGGGTGCCGACGATGTGGCCATCGTGCGTATCGAGCAGCTCTACCCGTTCCCGCACAAGGCGTTCGCGGCCGAGATCAAGCGCTTCCCCAACGCCACCGACATCGTGTGGTGCCAGGACGAGCCGCAGAACCAGGGCGCCTGGTTCTTCATCCAGCACCAGATCCACGAGAACATGCTCGAGGGTCAGAAGCTGGGCTACGCCGGTCGTGCCGCATCGGCCTCGCCGGCCGTGGGTTACGCCCACCTGCACCAGGAACAGCAGAAGCACCTGATCGAGGCGGCCTTCGCCAAGCTCAAGGGTTTCATCCTCACCAAATAAGTCGGTCCGTGGCTGACCCCGCGCGCGGCATCGTGCCGCAGCGGGGCTTCACGCGCGGCACAACCCGAACACACGCATCCCAGGAAACAACATGGCAATCGTTGAAGTCAAAGTTCCGCAGCTCTCTGAATCCGTGGCCGAGGCCACCCTGCTGCAGTGGAAGAAGAAGGTCGGTGAGGCAGTGGCCGCCGACGAGATCCTGATCGAGATCGAGACCGACAAGGTCGTGCTCGAAACCCCGGCCCCCGCTGCCGGCGTGCTGGTGGAAATCCTGCAGGGCGACGGTGCCACCGTGGCCGCCGACCAGGCCATCGCCCGCATCGACACCACCGCCGTGGTGGGCGCGGCTCCGGTCGCCGCTGCACCGGCACCCGCGCCGGTGGCAGCGCCTGCTGCAGCCCCGGCCGCCGCCGCTGCCGTGGGTGGTGCCAAGGCCGGTGTGGCCATGCCCGCCGCCGCCAAGCTCATGGCCGACAACGGTCTGGCCGCCGGCTCGGTGGCCGGTTCCGGCAAGGACGGCCGCGTGACCAAGGGCGACGTGCTCGGCGCCCTGGCCAACCCGCCCGCCGCTGCGCCCAAGGCCGCGCCGGCCGCTGCCATCCCGACCGGCGCACCCACCAAGGCGCTGCCGCAGGTGCCGGTGGTCACGCCCGACCTGGGTGACCGCCCCGAAGAGCGCGTGCCCATGACCCGCCTGCGCGCCCGCGTGGCCGAGCGTCTGCTGCAGTCGCAGGCCACCAACGCCATCCTGACCACCTTCAACGAGGTCAACATGGCCCCGGTGATGGAGATGCGCAAGAAGTTCCAGGAGAAGTTCGAGAAGGAGCATGGCGTCAAGCTGGGCTTCATGAGCTTCTTCGTGAAGGCGGCCGTGCACGCCCTCAAGAAGTTCCCGGTGCTCAACGCCTCGGTGGACGGCAACGACATCGTCTACCACGGCTACTTCGACATCGGCATCGCCGTGGGTTCGCCGCGCGGCCTGGTGGTGCCCATCATCCGCAACGCCGACCAGCTCAGCTTTGCCGACATCGAGAAGAAGATCGCCGAATTCGGCCAGAAGGCCAAGGACGGCAAGATCGGTCTGGACGACCTCACCGGCGGCACCTTCTCCATCAGCAACGGCGGCACCTTCGGCTCCATGCTGTCCACGCCCATCATCAACCCGCCGCAGTCGGCCATCCTGGGCGTGCACGCCACCAAGGACCGCGCGGTGGTGGAGAACGGTCAGATCGTGATCCGGCCCATGAACTACCTGGCCATGTCCTACGACCACCGCATCATCGACGGCCGCGAGGCCGTGCTGGGCCTGGTGGCCATGAAGGAAGCGCTGGAAGATCCGGCCCGCCTGCTGTTCGACATCTGAGGACATGACGATGAGCCAACAATTCGACGTCATCGTCATCGGTGGTGGCCCCGGCGGCTACATCGCTGCCATCCGCGCGGCCCAGCTGGGCTTCAAGGTGGCCTGCATCGACGAGTGGAAGAACGCGGCCGGCGGCCCGGCCCCGGGCGGCACCTGCACCAACGTGGGCTGCATCCCGTCCAAGGCGCTGCTGCAGTCGTCCGAGCATTTCGAGCACGCCAACAAACACTTCGCGGACCACGGCATCACCGCCACCAACGTCAAGATCGACATCGCCAAGATGATCGGCCGCAAGGACACGGTGGTGAAGCAGAACAACGACGGCATCCTGTACCTGTTCAAGAAGAACAAGGTGTCCTTCTTCCATGGCCGCGGCTCGTTCGTGAAGGCGGTGGACGGCGGCTACGAGATTGCCGTGGCCGGTGCCCAGAACGAAACGCTGACGGGCAAGCAGGTGATCGTGGCCACCGGCTCGAACGCCCGCGCGCTGCCGGGCGTGCCGTTCGATGAAGAACTGGTGCTGTCCAACGACGGCGCGCTGCGCATCGGTGCCGTGCCCAAGAAGCTGGCCCTGATCGGCTCGGGCGTCATCGGCCTCGAGATGGGCTCGGTCTGGCGCCGCCTGGGTGCCGACGTGACCATCCTGGAAGGTCTGCCGACCTTCCTGGGCGCGGTGGACGAGCAGATCGCCAAGGAAGCCAGGAAGGCCTTCGACAAGCAGGGCCTGAAGATCGAGCTGGGCGTGAAGGTCGGCGAGATCAAGACCGCCAAGAAGGGCGTCACGGTGAACTACACCAACGCCAAGGGCGAGGCCGTGGCGCTGGAGGCCGACAAGCTGGTGGTGTCGATTGGCCGCGTGCCCAACACCAACGGCCTGAATGTCGAGGCGGTGGGCCTGCAGCTGGACGAGCGTGGCGCCATCGTGGTGGACGCCGACTGCCGCACCAACCTGCCCGGCGTCTGGGCGGTGGGTGACGTGGTGCGTGGCCCGATGCTGGCCCACAAGGCCGAGGAAGAGGGCGTGGCCGTGGCCGAGCGCATCGCCGGCCAGCACGGGCATGTCAACTTCAACACCATTCCCTGGGTCATCTACACCAGCCCGGAAATCGCATGGGTGGGCCGCACCGAGCAGCAGCTCAAGGCCGACGGCGTGGCGTACAAGGCTGGCACTTTCCCGTTCCTGGCCAACGGCCGCGCACGGGCGTTGGGCGACACCACCGGCATGGTCAAGTTCCTGGCCGATGCGGCCACCGACGAGATCCTGGGCGTGCACATCGTGGGCCCCATGGCCTCCGAGCTGATTGCCGAAGCCGTGGTGGCCATGGAGTTCAAGGCCAGCGCGGAAGACATCGCCCGCATCTGCCACGCCCACCCGTCGTTGTCGGAAGCCACCAAGGAAGCCGCTCTGGCGGTGGACAAGCGCACGCTCAACTTCTGATCGACGTCTGCACGTGAGCGTCCGCAGCGCCTACGAGGCCGCGCTGAAAGAGCGCGGCTACACCACCGACCCCGCCCAGCAGCGTGCCATCGACGCGCTGGAGCGGTGCGCGTCCGAATGGGCGGTCTACAAGCAGAAGCGGTCCAACTCGCTCAAGAAGCTGTTCAACCGGCCGGACGTGCCACGCGGTGTGTACATGTTCGGCGGGGTGGGGCGCGGCAAGAGCTTCCTGATGGACTGCTTCTTCCAGGCCGTGCCCATCCGCCGCAAGACGCGGCTGCACTTCCACGAGTTCATGCGCGAGGTGCACCGCGAGCTGCGCGATCTGCAGGGCACGGTGAACCCGCTGGACGTGCTGGGCCAGCGCATGGCCCAGCGCTACAAGCTGATCTGCTTCGACGAGTTCCACGTGGCGGACGTGACCGACGCCATGATCCTGCACCGCCTGCTGGACGCGCTGTTCAAGGCCGGCGTGGGCTTCGTCACCACCTCCAACTTCCACCCCGACGGCCTGTACCCCGACGGTCTGCACCGCGACCGCATCCTGCCGGCCATCGAGCTGCTCAAGAGCCGGCTGGAGGTGATCAATGTCGACAACGGCACCGATTACCGCCAGCGCACGCTCAACCACATCGAGCTCTACCACTGCCCGCTGGGGCCGCAGGCCGACGAGGCCATGGAGCGCACCTTCAACGAGCTGGCCGAGGCGGGCGATCAGGACGCGGTGATGACCATCGAGTCACGCCAGATCCGGGCGGTGCGCCGGGCCGGCGGCGTGATCTGGTTCGATTTCCGCACCCTGTGCGGTGGCCCACGTTCCCAGAACGATTACCTGGAAATCGCCAGCCAGTTCCACACGGTGCTGCTGTCGAACGTGCCGCAGATGGCGGTGCGGCAGGCCTCTGAGGCCCGTCGCTTCACCTGGCTCATCGATGTGCTGTACGACCGCCGCGTCAAGCTGGTCATGTCGGCCGCCGTGCCGCCGGAGCAGCTCTACACCGAAGGGCCGATGTCGCATGAGTTTCCGCGCACCGTGTCGCGGCTGACCGAGATGCAGTCGCAGGAATTCCTGTCGCTGGAGCACCGGCTGGTGGACACCGGCCTGACCTGAGGCGCCAGCCTCAGAGCGGGTCGAGCTTGACGACCGCGATCGACAGGTTGTCGCCGCCGCCCTTGGCCCGGGTGCGGGCCTTCTGGATCAGGAACTCGCAGGCCTCGCGGGGGGTGAGCATGGACACGGTACTGGCCATCTCTTCCGGGTTGAAGTAGTGCCAGATGCCGTCGCTGCAGGCCAGGAGCACGTCGCCGGCCTGCAGGCGGCGGATGGTGTGCAGGTCCACCGGTGGGTCGTTTTCGGTGCCCAGGCACCCCATGAGGATGTTGGAGTGCGGGTGGTCCATGGCCTCCTGCTCGGTCAGCTCGCCCTGGTTCACCAGCGACTGCACATACGAATGGTCCAGCGTGCGGAAGTGCAGCTTGCCCTGGCGGAAGTGGTAGATGCGCGAGTCGCCGGCGTGCACGCAGTGGGCGCCCCCGTCGGGGGTGAGCACGAAGGCCGCCACGGTGCTGTGCGGCTCCTGTTCGGCCGCCACGGCGGTGAGCTTGATGACGATGTGCGATTCCTCGACGATCTTGCGCAGCAGGGCGTCCGGATCATCGGTCTCGGGGTCGAAGCGGTTGAACAGCTGCTGGGTCGTCAGCATGACCTGGTCGGAGGCCTTGCGCCCGCCGCTGCGGCCACCCATGCCGTCGGCCACCACCGCCAGCACACAGCCGGGAATGCGCTTGTGGCTGAGCAGGGCCACCTGATCCTGCTGGTAGTCGCGGTCGCCCCGGTGAAGGCCGGTGGATGCCTGGATGCGGTAGCCTTGGGTCATGAAGCTGCGTCGCCTTGAGGTCGGGATGGCTGTCGGAGTGACGGCGTGAATGGTACCCCCGAGTGTGGCCGCCCGGCGCCCGTATCCCCGCAAGAACCGGCCGCAGGTCTCGTCGACGCCACACGGGCGGCGCTGACGCCGGAATCGCTGCAGCAGCGCTGGGGTCCGGGTTTCCGCCACCGCCCGGGGCAGCAGGTCATGGCCGAGGCCGTGGCCCGGGTGCTGGGCACCGGCGGCGCCCTGGCGGTCCAGGCCGGCACCGGGGTGGGCAAAACGCTGGCCTACCTGGTGCCCCTGCTGCTCAGCGGGCGCCGCGCCATCCTGTCCACCGCCACGCAGGCCCTGCAGGACCAGCTGTTCCACCGCGACATTCCCGCCGTGACCCGCGCCCTGGGCCTGCCGGTGCGGCTGGCCCTGCTCAAGGGCCGCTCGGCCTATGTGTGTCTGCACCGCCTGCGCAACCAGACCGCCATGCATGTGCCCGGGCGCGACCCGGCCGACACCGTGCTGCTGGCCCAGCTGCTGCACTGGGCCAGCAGCAGCACCAGCGGCGACCTGGCCGAGGTGCCGGCACTGGAGGCCCGAGCGGCGCTGCGCCCGCTGGTCACCTCCACCCGGGACAACTGCCTGGCCACCGAATGCCCCGATCTCGACCGCTGCGCCGTCTACCGGGCCCGGCGCAGCGCGCTGGAGGCCGACTGGGTGGTGGTCAACCACCATGTCTTCATGGCCGATCTGGATGTGCGCGAGTCGGGGGTGGTGGCCCTGCTGCCGCAGGCCGAGGCCATCGTGTTCGACGAAGCGCACCAGCTCAACGACACCGCCATCGGTTTCCTGGGGCGCCGGGTCACGTCGGCCCGCTGGACCGATCTGGCCCGCGACCTGCTGTCGGTCACCCGTGTCCATGCGGCCGGGGTGCGCCCATGGTCGGCCTGGGCGCTGGACCTGGAGCGCTGCAGCCGCACCCTGGGCGAACTCGCCGGCAGCACCACGGCCACCGACACCCGCATTCCCTGGGATGGGGGTGCCCCGGCGGGCGTGGACGCCGCCGCCTGGAACCAGGCCTGCGTGGCGCTGGACCGGGTGCTGGGCTGGCTGCACGAGGGCCTGCAGGCCACCGCTGAGGCCGCCCCCGATCTGGTCCGGCTGGCTGCGCGGGTGGCTGAGGCGCGCACCGACTGGCGTCGGCTGGTCGGCGAGCCCGCAGCCCCCGGCGAGGTGCGCTGGCTCAGCCGCCACACCGCGCGCCGCTGGGAGGTGCACCAGACCCCGGCCGACAGCGCCGGCCTGTTTCCCGGTCTGCTGGCGGCGCGCCCGGAGGTCAGCTGGATCTTCACCTCGGCCACGCTGGGACACGACGAATCCCTGAGCTGGTTCACGCGCAGCCTGGGACTGGCCGAGCCCGATGGAACCCCGGTCGGCGGCGTGCAGGTGCTGCGGGTGGACACGGCCTTCGACCATCTGCGCCAGGCGGCCCTGCATGTGCCGCCCGATCTGCCGGAACCCGGCGAGCCCGGTCACCTGGAAGCCCTGGGACAGCGCCTGGCCGGGTGGGTGGGGCGGCTGGGTGGCCGCACCCTGGTGCTCACCACCACCAACCGGGCGGCGCGCCAGCTGGCCGAGGCCTTGCGCCTGCAAAGCCGGCAGGAGGGCTCGGGCCTGGCTGGGCTGCTGGTGCTGGCGCCCACCGCCTCGGCCCGCCGCCATGCGCTGGAGACATTCCGGCGCCCGGGCGATCGGCCCATGGTGCTGATCGCCTCGGGCGGCTTGTGGGACGGTGCGGATCTGCCCGGCGACGCCCTGCAGCTGGTGGTGATCGACAAGCTGCCGTTCCCGCCGCCGGACGATCCGCTGGTGCAGGCGCGGGTGCAGCGGGCACGGGATCAGGGGGTGGACGGCTTCAAGGCGGTGCACCTGGCCGAAGCGGCCCTGGCGCTGGGGCAGGGGGCCGGACGGCTGATCCGCAGCGAGACCGACCGCGGTGTGGTGGTGCTGGCCGATGGCCGCGTGCTGCGGCGTTCTTACGGGCCGATGCTGCTGTCGGCCATGCCGCCCATGCGCTGGCTGGCGAGCGAGGAAGAACTGCGGGAAGAGCTGGAAGCGCTGGTCAGGGACCGCGCGCTCACCAGACCTTCCACCACGGGTTTTCCCGGGTTCTGAAACCCTGGCGCAGGAAATCGCTGTTGGGGTAGTTCGTCTGCATGATGCGGCGCGTGTCGTCGCGCAGCTGGGTCATGCCCAGGGCGTCGTAGGACTGCATCAGGATGAACAACGCCTCTTCCAGGGCCGGTGCGTCGGAGAACTCCGTCAGCGCCAGCTGGGCGCGGTTGATGGCCGCCACATGGGCGCCCCGGCTGTAGTAGTAGCGGGCCACATGCACCTCGTACTGGGCCAGCGAATTGACGATGTAGGTCATGCGCTGGCGGGCGTCGGGGGCGTACTTCGAGTCGGGGAAACGCTCGGCCAGTTCGCGGAAGGCCTCGAAGGATTCCTTGGCGGCCTTCTGGTCGCGCTCGGACAGGTCCTGGCGGGCCAGGGCGCCGAACAGGCCCAGGTTGTCGTTGAAGTTGACCAGGCCCCGCAGGTACAGGGCGTAGTCCATGGCCGGGCTGGTGGGGTGCAGGCGCTGGAAGCGATCGAGTGTGGCCAGGGCCTGGGCCGGCTCGGCGGCCTTGTAGTGGGTGTAGGCCTTGTCCAGCTGGGCCTGCTGGGCCAGCGGCGTGCCGGCAGCGCGACCTTCGAGTTTTTCCAGCAGGTTGGCCGCCTTCTCGTAGTTGCCGGCCTGGCGCTCGTCGGTGGCTTCGCGGTAGAGCTTGTTGGGGCTCCAGTTGGCCGTCTCGTCCACCGGAGCGGTGGAGGCGCAGCCCTGCAGTGCCAGCACGGCGGCCGCAGCCAGGGTCACGGCCGATAATCTCAAGCTCACATTCACAGGCATACCTCGACGACGGAACGACAGTTGGAAACGCAAAGTATATCGACGGGGTGTCCGGACGATCCGGGTATCGACGGGGCCGAGCAGCGCACGCTGGCGGTGCCGGTGGAGTGGCACGGACAGCGCATCGACCGGGCGCTGGCGGCGCTGGTGCCGGAGTTTTCCCGCAGCCACCTGCAGCAGCTGCTGCTGGAGGGCGCGGTGCGCTGGCGCGGACAGCCCGTGGCCAAGGTGTCGGCCCGGGTGCAGGCGGGTGATTCGATCGACATCGAGCTGCGTCCCACGGCCCAGGCCAGCGCCTTCCTGCCCGAGCCCATGGCGCTGGACGTGGTGCACGAGGACGAACACCTGCTGGTCATCCACAAGCCGGCCGGCCTGGTGGTGCACCCGGCCGCCGGCCACTGGAGCGGCACCCTGCTCAACGGGCTGCTGGCCTACCACCGGGGCGCGGCCGACCTGCCGCGGGCCGGCATCGTGCACCGCCTGGACAAGGACACCTCGGGCCTGATGCTGGTGGGCAAGACCCGCGTGGCGGTGGACGCCCTGGTGCGGGCCATCGCGGCGCGCGAGGTGAGCCGCCAGTACCTGGCCCTGGCCCATGGCGCCTGGCGCGGTGCCAGCCCGCTGGACGTGGACCGGCCCATCGGGCGCGACCCGCAGCACCGGCTGCGCATGGCGGTGGTGGCCGGCGGCAAGCCGGCCCGCACCACGGTGGTCCGCCTCGACTCCCGGGACGATGCCTGCCTGGTGGCCTGCCGGCTGCACACCGGGCGCACGCACCAGATCCGGGTGCACATGGCGTCGCTGGGTCACACCCTGGTGGGCGATGCGGTGTACGGCGGCCGACCCGCGTTCGGCCTGCAGCGGCAGGCGCTGCACGCGGCCTCGCTGGGGCTGGCGCACCCGGTGCATGGCGGCTGGCTGAGCTTCTGGTCGCCACCCCCGGCGGACCTGGCGCAGGCCTTGTCGGACAGCGGCCTCCGCTACAATCCGCCCATTCCCGGACAACCCCTGCTGGCTGACCTGGCCGACTGACCGGCCCCCTCGCCACCGCAGCGCATCCCGTCCGCTGACCCGCTCCGGCCCTCCGGCAGCCCCCCTCCCTCCGGCCCGCAGCCGGACCTTGACCGAGCGACACCATGAACACCACGGATGCCCTGCGTGTCCTTGAGACGGCCTTGATCTGTGCCACGCAGCCACTGACCGTGCGTGAGCTGGGCACGCTGTTCGATGGCGAGATCGCCCCCGACACCCTCAAGTCCATGCTGGCCGACCTGCAGCTGCAGTGGACCGGCCGTGGTGTGGAGCTGGTGCAGGTGGCCAGCGGCTGGCGCTTCCAGAGCCGGCCCGAGCTGCGGCCCTTCCTGGACCGGCTGCATCCCGAGAAGCCGCCCAAGTACTCCCGCGCCGCCATGGAAACGCTGGCCATCATTGCCTACCGGCAGCCGGTGACCCGCGGCGACATGGAAGACATCCGGGGGGTCACGATCAATTCCATGATCCTCAAGCAGCTGGAAGACCGGGGCTGGATCGAGGTGATCGGCCACCGCGAGACGGTGGGTCGGCCGGCCCTGTTTGCCACCACGCGCCAGTTCCTCGACGACCTGGGTCTGGCGTCGCTGGACCAGCTGCCTCCGCTGGAGGCCAGCGAAGTGCAGGAATCCGCACTCGACCGCCTCGATTTCGATGCGCTGTCCCAGCGCTTGCCCGACGAAGCCCTGGACGACGCGCCTGTGGCCGACCTGCTGACCGAATCCGCCGACACCGGCGCCGAAGATCCCACCAAGGAAACCCATGACGACGCCGGACACACCCCGCCCAACGACGGCTGAGGCCGCGCCGGCCGACGAGTCGGCACTGAAGTTCGACGACGTCATCAGCGGCGCCTTCGATGCCGAGCAGGAGGCCGAGCCCGCCGCACCCACCAAGCGGGTGCTGGCGCCCCAGGCCGAATCGCCCAAGCTGCACAAGGTGCTGGCCCAGGCCGGCATGGGTTCGCGGCTGGAGATGGAGCAGCTGATCCTGGAAGGCCGCATCTCGGTCAACGGCGAGCCCGCCCATGTGGGCCAGCGCATCCAGTGGGGCGACGTCATCAAGGTCAACGGCAAGCCGGTCCGGGTGCGCATGACGCCGCCGCCGCCGCGCGTGCTGGCCTACCACAAGCCGGCCGGCGAGGTGGTGTCGCACGACGATCCCCAGAACCGGCCCACCGTGTTCCGCCGCCTGCCGCGCCTGCAGACCGGCAAGTGGCAGTCGGTCGGCCGCCTGGACCTCAACACCGAGGGCCTGCTGCTGCTCACCAGCTCCGGCGAGCTGGCCAACCGGTTGATGCATCCCCGCTTCGGCCTGCAGCGCGAGTACGCGGTGCGGGTGCTGGGTGCCCTGTCCAACGAAGAAAAGCAGCGCCTGCTCGACGGCGTCAACCTGGACGACGGTCCGGCGCAGTTCGCCTCCATCGAGGACGGCGGTGGCGAAGGCGCCAACTGCTGGTACCGCGTCACCATCGCCGAAGGCCGCAACCGCGAGGTGCGCCGCATGTTCGAAGCCGTGGGCCACGCGGTCAGCCGGCTCATCCGCATCCGCTACGGCGCCATGATGCTGCCGCGCGGCCTCAAGCGCGGCGCCTGGATCGAACTGGACGAACGCGACATTGCGCGCCTGACCGCCGCCGCCGGCATGGTGCCGGCTGCAGAGCCGGCCCGTGGCCCGCGCCCCGGCGCCTCGCGCGGCAGCCCGTCGCGTGGCGGCCAGCGCACCGGCCGCGGCCCGTCGCGACCGACCCTGGCGTCGCCCGAGCCGGCACCGGCCGGGCGCAAGCCCCGGGGATCGGCGCCCGGTGCGGGCCGCCAGGGTGCTGCCCAGCCCGACCCCATGAAGACCTCGCTGGGCTACATCGGCCACGACGCCGTGGCCCGCAAGCGCCAGCAGGACGCCGGCCGCGGCAAGGGCGCCCAGCCCGGCCGTGGCGGCCAGGGCGGCGGCAAGCGCCGTGGGCCGGGTCGCTGAGACGCCCTGGCCCTGTTGAGGGCGGTGTGACGCGATGTAGAATCGCGGGCTCTGCGCCAACCGGTGCAAATCGTTGAATTTCCTTCAAAACTTCAGGTATCAGGATTCCCCATGGCCATCGAACGCACCCTCTCGATCATCAAGCCCGACGCCGTCGCCAAGAACGTGATCGGCCAGATTTACGCCCGCTTCGAGGCCGCCGGCCTGAAGATCGTGGCCGCCAAGATGGTCCACCTCTCGCGCGGCGAAGCCGAGCAGTTCTATGCCGTGCACAAGGCCCGCCCGTTCTTCAAGGACCTGGTGGACTTCATGGTCTCCGGCCCGGTGATGATCCAGGCCCTGGAAGGCGAGGGCGCCATCGCCAAGAACCGTGACCTGATGGGCGCCACCGATCCCAAGAAGGCCGCTCCCGGCACCATCCGCGCCGACTTCGCCGACAGCATCGACGCCAACGCCGTGCACGGCTCCGACGCTCCCGAAACCGCTGCCCAGGAAGTGGCCTTCTTCTTCCCCGGCATGAACGTCTACTCGCGCTGATCCGCGCGCAGACCATGGTGTCATGACGGTCAATCTGCTCGACTTCGATCTCGACGGGTTGACCGCCTTTTGCGAGCAGCTGGGCGAAAAGCGTTTCCGCGCCGTCCAGTTGTTCCGCTGGATTCACCAGAAGGGTGAATCCGATCCCTCCCGTATGACCGACCTCGCGAAGAGCCTTCGCGAAAAGCTGCCCTCGGCAGCCGCGGTCAAGACCCTCCCCGTGCTCTCCCGCCAGGACTCCGCCGACGGCACCATCAAGTGGCTGTTCGATGTGGGCGACGGCAATGCGGTGGAGACGGTGTTCATCCCCGAAGACGATCGCGGCACGCTGTGCGTGTCGTCCCAGGCCGGCTGCGCCGTGGGCTGCCGCTTCTGTTCCACCGGCCACCAGGGCTTCTCGCGCAACCTCACCACCGGCGAGATCCTGGCCCAGCTGTGGCAGGCCGAGTTCTTCCTGCGCCAGCACCTGAAATCGGCCGAACGCGTGATCACCAACGTGGTCATGATGGGCATGGGCGAGCCGCTGCAGAACTACCACGCGCTGGTGCCGGCGCTCAAGGTCATGCTGGACGACCATGCCTATGGCCTGTCGCGCCGCCGGGTCACGGTGTCCACGTCGGGTGTGGTGCCCATGATCGACCGGCTGGCCACCGACGTGCCGGTGGCGCTGGCGGTGTCGCTGCACGCGCCCAACGACGCGCTGCGCGACTCGCTGGTGCCCCTGAACCGCAAATACCCGCTGGCCGAGCTGCTGGATGCCTGCCTGCGCTACCTGCCGGCCGCGCCGCGCGACTTCATCACCTTCGAGTACTGCATGCTCGATGGCGTCAACGACACGCCCGAACATGCCCGCGAACTGCTGGAACTGCTGCGGGGGCATGGTGAACGGGGTGTGCCCTGCAAGATCAATCTGATACCGTTCAATCCGTTCCCGGATTCGGGCCTGCGCTGTTCCCCGCGCGCCGTGGTGCAGCAGTTCGCCCGCATCCTGAGCGACGGTGGTCTGGTGACCACGGTCCGCAAGACCCGGGGCGACGACATCGATGCGGCCTGTGGTCAGCTCGCCGGTGACGTGCTGGATCGGACCGATGCGGCACGGCGTCTGGCCCGCATGCGCACCGAAACCACCGCCCCGATCCGCATCGTCCGACCCGGCAGTTGATTTGAAAAGACAGGCATGACCCACAGCACACGCGGCTTTTCCCTTCCCCTCCGACCCGTCCTGCTGCTGGGCAGCATCGGCCTGGCCCTGCTGGCGGGCTGCGCCCAGAATCCTTCGGGCATCCCGGCGGCCAGCACCAGCTCGGTCGAGCCGGTCACCGCGTCCGACGAACCCGCTGCCCGCCGCCGCGCCCGCATCCGGCTCGAACTGGCGGCCAGCTACTTCGGCCAGGGGCAGGACACGGTGGCGCTGGACGAGATCAAGCAGTCCCTGCTGGCCGACCCGACCTATGCCGACGCCCATGCCCTGCGGGGCCTGGTCTACTCCCGCATGAACGAGCTCGGCCTGGCCGAAGCCAGTTTCCAGCGGGCGCTGCAGCTCAATCCGCGCGATCCGAACGTGGCGCACAACTACGGCGTGTTCCTGTGCGACCAGCGCCGTTACCCCGCCGCCACCGAGATGTTCAGCCGGGCCATGGCCAGCCCCACCTACGGCGGCCGTGCCCAGACGCTGCTCGCCCAGGGGGTGTGCCAGCTGCGTGCCGGTCAGCCGCAGGAGGCCGAGGTCAGCCTGGCGCGCTCGTACGAACTCGACCCGGGCAACCCGATCGCGGCCTACAACCTGGCGTCCCTGCTGTACCGCCGGGGCGAGCTGCAGCGGTCCCAGTTCATCATCCGCCGCGTGAACAACTCCGAGCTGGCCAACGCCGAGACCCTGTGGCTGGGCATCAAGGTGGAGCGCAAGCTGTCCAACCTGGACGCAGCCCGCCAGCTGGCCCAGCAGCTGTCGCGCCGGTATCCGGAGTCCACGCAATGGGCGGCCTACCAGAGGGGTGCATTCGATGAGTGATACGCAACAGCCGGGTGACGTTGCCGCCAGCCCGTTGCTGCTGAAACAGGCCCGCGAAGCGGCCGGCCTGCACGTGGCCGCGCTGGCCGCCGCGCTTAAGGTGCCGGTGCGCAAGCTGGAGGACCTGGAAGCCGGCCGCTACGACCAGCTGCCGGACATGACTTTTGCCCGGGCGCTGGCGTCCAGCGCCTGCCGCCACCTGCGGATCGATCCGGCACCGGTGCTGGCGCAGCTGCCGGCGGCAGCCAGGCCGGTGCTGGGCCTGTCGGGTACCGCCCTGAACGCGCCGTTCCAGGGCAGCGCCGACCCGGTGCCGTTCAACCCGGCGGGCTGGCTGTCCCGGCCGGCCGTGCTGGCGGCCATCGCGCTGCTGTTGGGGGCCCTGGTGATCGTCTTCCTGCCCAAGGCCGACGAGCCGGCAGCGGTGTGGGGCGAGCCCGCCGGCAACGGAGCGGCCAGCGCGCCCGCGGCGGCGGTGCAGCCCGCCGTGGCCGATCCGGCCGCCGCACCCGCTGAGCCGACCCCGGCCGCACCCACGCCCGGCACGCCGGCTCCCGCCGAGCCTGCAGCGCCCACGCCGCCGTCGGTGGTCACCACTCCGGCCACCACCCCTGCCACCACCCCGGCGGCCGTGCCCGCTGCGCCCGTCGCCGAAAGCCCGCCGCCTCAGCCGGCGTCGCCTGCGGCCGGCGTGCTGTCGGTGGCGGCACGCGGCGAGACCTGGATCGAAGTCACCACCCCGGCCGGCGAGACCGTGGTGCGCCGCCTGCTGACCGCTGGCGAGTCGATGGAAGTCAACCGCGCGCCGCCGTACAACGTGGTGATCGGCCGCGCCGAGGTGGCCCGCGTCACGCTGCGGGGTCAGGCGTTCGATCTGCCGCCGCCGTCGCCCAATGGCGTGGCCCGTTTCGAGGTGAAGTGAACATGTCCGACCAAGCCTGCGAGCCCATCGCGCTGTTCCAGCCCCCGGTGCGCCGCACCCGCCAGGGCGTGGTCCGCTGGGGCGACCATGTGGTGACCGTGGGTGGCGACGCGCCGGTGCGCGTGCAGTCCATGACCAACACCGACACGGCCGACGCCATCGGCACGGCCATCCAGGTCAAGGAACTGGCCCAGGCCGGCTCGGAGCTGGTGCGCATCACCGTCAACAACGACGAGGCCGCCAGGGCGGTGCCGCACATCCGCGAACAGCTCGACCGCATGGGCGTTCCGGTGCCCCTGATCGGCGACTTCCACTACAACGGCCACCGCCTGCTGACCGACCACCCGGCCTGCGCCGAGGCGTTGTCCAAATACCGCATCAACCCGGGCAACGTGGGCCGGGGCGACAAGGGCGACCGGCAGTTTGCCCAGATGGTCGAGATCGCCGCCCGGCATGACAAACCCATCCGCATCGGCGTGAACTGGGGCAGCCTCGACCAGGACCTGCTGGCCCGGCTCATGGACGAGAACGCCGGCCGTGCGCAGCCCTGGGACGCCCGCCAGGTGATGTACGAGGCGCTCATCACCTCGGCCATCACCTCGGCCCGCCGGGCCGAAGAGATCGGCCTGCGGGGCGACCAGATCGTGCTGTCGTGCAAGGTGAGTGCGGTGCAGGACCTGATCTCGGTGTACCAGGCGCTGGCGCAGCGCTGCGACTACGCGCTGCACCTGGGCCTGACCGAGGCCGGCATGGGCACCAAGGGGGCTGTGGCTTCCACGGCGGCGCTGTCGGTGCTGCTGCAGCAGGGCATCGGCGACACCATCCGCATCTCGCTCACCCCGCAGCCGGGCGAGTCGCGCACCCAGGAGGTGGTGGTGGGTCTGGAGATCCTGCAGGCCCTCGGTCTGCGCACCTTCGTGCCGGCCGTCACGGCCTGCCCGGGCTGTGGCCGCACCACCAGCACCACCTTTCAGGAGCTGGCCAAGCAGATCGACGACTACCTGCGGGCCTCCATGCCGGTCTGGCGTGAGCGCTATCCGGGCGTGGAGAACCTCAAGGTGGCCGTGATGGGCTGCATCGTGAACGGCCCCGGCGAGAGCAAGCATGCCGACATCGGCATCAGCCTGCCCGGAACCGGCGAAGCGCCGGCCGCCCCCGTCTTCATCGACGGCCAGAAAGCCCTGACCCTGCGCGGCGAGGGCATCGCCCGCGAATTCCAGACCATCGTCGACAACTACATCCAGAAACGCTTCGGCGCGGCTGCCTGAGGCCCGACCGGACACCGACCTTTCCCCATGGCCGAGAAACTGACCGCCGTCAAAGGCATGAACGACATCGCCCCTCCCCAGTCTGCGCACTGGGAGTGGCTCGAAGACCAGCTGCGCAGCCTGATGGCCCGCTACGGCTACCGGAACCTGCGCACCCCCATCGTCGAACCCACCGCGCTGTTCGTGCGCGGTCTGGGCGAGGTGACCGACATCGTCGAGAAGGAGATGTACTCCTTCGAGGACAAGCTCAATGGCGAGCACCTGACCCTGCGGCCGGAAAACACCGCTGGCGTGGTGCGTGCCGCGCTGGAACACAACCTGCTGTACGACGGCCCCAAGCGCCTGTACTACATGGGCCCCATGTTCCGCCACGAGCGCCCGCAGCGGGGCCGCTACCGCCAGTTCCACCAGTTCGGCGCCGAGGCGCTGGGCTTTGCCGGCCCCGATGTGGATGCCGAGCTGATCATCATGGCCAGCGACCTGTGGGCCGCCCTGGGTCTGGAGGGCATCGCTCTGGAGATCAACAGCCTGGGCCAGCCGGCCGAGCGGCTGGCGCACCGCCAGGCCTTGATCGCCTACCTCGAAGCCCACGCCGAGCAGCTGGACGAGGACGCGAAACGCCGCCTGCACAGCAACCCGCTGCGCATCCTGGACACCAAGAACCCGGCCATGCAGGCCCTGGTCAATGCCGCTCCCCGGCTGATGGACCACCTGGGTGCCGAATCCCTGGCGCATTTCGAGCGGCTGAAATCGCTGCTGGATGCCCATGGCGTGACCTACACCGTCAACCCGCGTCTGGTGCGCGGCATGGACTACTACAACCTGTCGGTGTTCGAGTTCGTCACCACCCAGCTCGGCTCGCAGGGCACGGTGTGCGCCGGTGGCCGCTACGACGGCCTGTTCGAGCAGATCGGCGGCAAGGCAGCCCCGGCCGTGGGCTGGGCGCTGGGCATGGAGCGCATCCTGGAGCTGCTCAAGGAGCAGGGGCGACTGCCCGAAGCCCCGGTGCCCGATGTGTACGCCGTGGTGCCGGATGCCGCCGCCATGGACCAGGTGATGCCGGTGCTGCGCGCCCTGCGCCAGCGCGGGTGCCGGGTGCAGATGCACGCGGCCGGCGCCGAGGGCATGGGCAGCATGAAGTCGCAGTTCAAGAAGGCCGATGGCAGCGGTGCCCGCATGGCACTGATTTTTGGCGAGCAGGAGCTCGCCCAGGGTCAGGTGGCGGTCAAGCCGCTGCGGGGCGAGCGCACCGAAGGCGGTCAGCAGCTGATGGCCTTGTCCGATGTGGATGCGCTGGCCGCCGAACTTCGACGCTGACGCCCACGGGCCGCCGGCCGGCCCACCTACAATGCCGCGTCCGGCCGCCCTGGCGCGCCACCCGACGATTTCCCGTTTTTCCCCAACCCCGCTTCCATGGCCAAACACCTCGACCTCGAAGAGCAGGAACAGCTCGACCAGATCAAACACTTCTGGTCCAAGTACGGCAACGCCATCACCTGGGTGCTCATCGTGGTGCTCGGCGGCTTTGCCGCCTGGAACGGCTGGAACTGGTGGCAGCGCAGCCAGTCGGCCAAGGCCTCGGCCCTGCACGCCGAGATCGAGCGCGCCGCCCAGGCCAAGGATGCCGCCCGCCTGGACGCCGCGCTGGCCGACATGCAGTCGCGCTTCAAGAGCACCGCTTTCGCGGGCCAGGCCACGCTGCTGGCCGCCAAGGCCCGGTTCGAGGCCGGGCAGGTCGACCAGGCCCGTGCCGCCCTGGACTGGCTGGTGAGCAACAGCAAGGACGAGGCCTACCGCTCCGTCGCCCGTCTGCGACTGGCCGGCATCGACATCGACGCGGGTCAGTTCGATGCGGCCCTGCGCACGCTGGAAGCACCGTTCCCCGCCGCGTTCGACGCCATGGCGGCCGATCGCCGTGGCGACGCCCTGCTGGCCAAGGGTGACGCCGCCGGCGCCAAGGCCCAGTTCGAGAAGGCCTGGGCCGGGTTCAGCGCCGACACCGAATACCGCCGTCTGGTCGAGGTCAAGCTGGCCTCGCTGGGTGTCGACAAATCCCCGACCGCCAGCCAGGAAGGCCGCTCTTCATGATGCCGATGACCCGTCTGCAACGCCCCCTCCGGCTGTGTGCCGGCCTGCTGGCAGCCGCCGTGCTGGCGGCCTGTTCATCCAGCCCCAAGGCACCGGAGCCGGCCCCGCTGGCCCCGGTGGCGGCCCTCATGAGCACCCGTCTGGCCTGGAATGTCCAGGTGGGGCAGGGCAGCGAGACGCTGCAGCCGCTGGTGGCGGCTGGCCGCGTGTTCGCGGCGTCATCCGGCGGCACGGTGCTGGCGGTGGACGCCGGCACGGGCAACGTGGTCTGGCGGGTGTCCCTCGACCAGCCGCTGTCGGCCGGTGTGGGCAGCGACGGCACCACCGCTGCCGTGATCAACCGCGACAACCAGCTGATCGCCCTGCGCGACGGGCGCGAGATCTGGCGCGTGCGCCTGCTGACCCGCTCCTTCACGGCACCCCTGGTGGCCGGCCAGCGGGTGTTCGTGCTGGGTGCCGACCGCTCGGTGAGCGGCTTCGATGCGGCCAACGGTGCGCGCCTGTGGTCCCAGACCCGCAGCGGCGACCCGCTGGTGCTGAGCCAGCCGGGCACGCTCACGGCCGTGGGCGACACGCTGGTGGCCGGCCTGTCGGGTCGCCTGGCCGGTCTCAATCCCGACAACGGCGCGGTCCGCTGGGAAGTGCCGGTGGCCACCGGCCGGGGCACCAACGAGGTGGAGCGCCTGGTCGACATCCTGGGCCCGGCCAGCCGCATCGGCAGCAGCATCTGCGTGCGCGCCTACAGCGCGGCCGTGGGTTGTGTGGACGCCGACCGCGGCAGCGTGGTCTGGACCCGCCAGACCTCCGGCGTGACCGGTGTCCATGGCGATGACCGCCAGATCTACGGCAGCGATGCCGAAGGCCGCCTGCAGGCCTTCAACCGCGCCACCGGCCAGCCCGCCTGGACCGTGGACCGCCTGCGCTGGCGCAAGCTGTCGGCCCCGCTGGCCCTGGGCCGTGTGGTGGCCTTCGGCGACAACTCGGGCCTGGTGCACCTGGTGTCGCGCGAAGACGGCAGCGAGATGACCCGCCTGACCACCGATGGCTCGCCCATCGTGGTGGCGCCTGTTCTGGCCGGCGATGCGCTGGTGGTCCAGACCCGCAACGGCGGGCTGTACGCCTGGCGTCCCCAGTAAGCCATTCCGTTCCCTGCATGTCCGTCAAACCTGTCATCGCCCTGGTGGGCCGTCCCAACGTCGGCAAGTCCACCCTGTTCAACCGGTTGACGGCATCGCGCGATGCCATCGTGGCCGACTACGCCGGCCTCACCCGTGACCGCCACTACGGCAATGGCCGTGTGGGGCGGCGCGAGTACATCGTCATCGACACCGGCGGTTTCGAGCCGGATGCCGGCGAGGGCAGCATCTACCGTGAAATGGCCAAGCAGACCCGGCAGGCCGTGGCCGAGTCGGACGTGGTCATCTTCGTGGTGGACGCCCGCGCCGGCCTGAGCGCCCAGGACCACGAGATCGCCCAGTACCTGCGCCGGCTGGGCAAGCCCTGCGTGCTGGTGGCCAACAAGGCCGAAGGCATGACCCAGGGTCTGCAGCTGGTGGAGTTCTTCGAGCTGGGCCTGGGCGAGGTGCTGCCGGTGTCCGGCGCCCACGGCCAGGGCGTGCGTTCCATGCTGGAGCAGGCGCTGGAGGCCATTCCCGGCCTGCCGCCCGAAGACGAGGAAGAACCCGAGGTCGACACCCAGGTCATCCGTCTGGCGGTGGCAGGGCGCCCCAATGTGGGCAAGTCCACCCTGATCAATGCCTGGCTCGGCGAGGAGCGGCTGGTCGCCTTCGACATGCCGGGCACCACGCGCGATGCCATCACCGTGCCGTTCGAGCGCCAGGGCCAGAAATACGAGCTGGTGGACACGGCCGGCATCCGCAAGAAGGGCAAGGTGTTCGAGGCCATCGAGAAGTTCTCGGTCGTCAAGACGCTGCAGGCCATCGAGAACGCCCATGTGGTGCTGCTGCTGCTGGACGCCACCCAGGGCGTGACCGACCAGGACGCCCACATCGCCGGCTACATCCTCGAGAGCGGCCGCGCCGTGGTGCTGGCCATCAACAAATGGGATGCGGTCGATGCCTACCAGCGGGAGCAGATCGAACGCCAGGTGGAGAACCGGCTGTCCTTCCTCAAGTTTGCGTCCCTGCACCTGATCTCCGCGGCCAGGCGCCAGGGGCTGGGGCCGGTCTGGAAGTCGATCGCCCAGGCGCACGCTTCGGCCATGCGCAAGATGCCCACCCCGCAGCTCACCCGGCTGCTGCAGGAGGCCGTGGCCTTCCAGGCGCCGCAGCGCAGCGGCATGTTCCGTCCCAAGATGCGGTATGCCCACCAGGGCGGCATGAACCCCCCGGTGATCGTGATCCACGGCAACTCCCTGGAGCACGTGCCCGATGTCTACAAGCGATTCCTGGAGGGCCGCTTCCGCAAGGCCTTCGACCTGGTGGGAACGCCGCTGCGCATCGAGTTCAAGACCTCGGCCAATCCCTACAAGGACGACTGATTAACCCCTGTCCGCCCGGGGCAGGGTGGTATGGTATGTTCCGCCATCCAACAACCTGAACACGGAGCATATCGTGAGCAACAACAAAGGCCAGCTCTTGCAAGATCCCTTCCTGAACCAGCTGCGTCGGGAACATGTGCCGGTGTCCATCTACCTGGTCAACGGCATCAAGCTGCAGGGGCAGATCGAATCCTTCGACCAGTACGTCGTGCTCCTGCGCAACACCGTGACGCAGATGGTCTACAAGCACGCCATCTCCACCATCGTGCCGGGCCGCCCGGTGCAGTTCTCGGTCGGTCATGCCGACGAGCCTGCGGCGTCCTGATCGGCCTGCCAGCCTTCGGGGCCCGCGCCAACCAGTGCCGGGCCGGTAGCGCCCGGCGCGTTACCCCAGTTCCGCATTGAGTTCCTCCCCCACCCGCCCTGACAGCGCGCCCTCGGTCGTGCTGGTCGGGGTCGACTTCAACACCCCCCATTTCGACAGCGGTCTGATCGAGCTGGGCCTGCTGGCCCAGACCGCCGGCTACACCGTGGCCGAGCGCATCACCTGCAAGCGCCGAGCGCCCGATCCAGCCCTTTTCGTGGGCTCCGGCAAGGCCGACGAGATCGCTCTGGTGGCACAGACCACCGGTGCCGCCGAGGTGCTGTTCGACCAGGCCTTGAGTCCGGCGCAGCAGCGCAACCTGGAGCGCCATCTGGGCCGCCCGGTGAACGACCGCACCCTGCTGATCCTGGAGATCTTTGCCCAGCGCGCGCGCAGCCACGAAGGCAAGCTGCAGGTCGAGCTGGCGCGCCTGCAGTACCTGTCCACCCGGCTGGTGCGGCGCTGGTCGCACCTGGAGCGCCAGAGCGGCGGCATCGGCATGCGCGGTGGCCCGGGCGAGACCCAGATCGAGCTCGACCGCCGCATGATCGGCGAGGCCATCAAGCGCACCCGTGACCGGCTCGACAAGGTCAAGAAGCAGCGGGCCACCCAGCGCCGCCAGCGCGAGCGTCGCGACGCCTTCAACATCTCGCTGGTGGGTTACACCAACGCCGGCAAGAGTTCGCTCTTCAACGCGCTGGTCAAGGCCCGCACCTATGCCGCCGACCAGCTGTTCGCCACCCTGGACACCACCACCCGACAGCTCTACCTGGGCGATGCGGGCCGTTCGGTCTCGCTGTCCGACACGGTGGGTTTCATCCGCGATCTGCCCCACGGCCTGGTGGATGCCTTTGCGGCCACGCTCAAGGAGGCGGTGGACGCCGACCTGCTGCTGCACGTGGTCGATGCCTCCAACCCCGACCACCCGGAGCAGATTGCCTCGGTGCAGTCGGTGCTGCACGACATCGGGGCGGATCAGGTGCCGCAGGTGCTGGTCTTCAACAAGGTGGATGCGCTGCCCCCGGAGCGCCGGCCGCTGCAGGCGGTGGACACCACCGAGGTCGACGGCCAGACCGTGCCCCGCGTTCACCTGAGCACCCATTCGGGGGAGGGCCTGCCGGCGTTGCGGGCCCTGCTGGCCGAGCGCGCGGTCCAGGCGCTGGGCCCGCATGACCCCACAAGTCCTCACGCGTTGCCCGATTCCGGGAACCTCTCCGGCTGATTGGGCACAATGTCGTTTTACGTTGAAAAGAGCAGCCACCCCATGGATGTGAATATGCAAGGCCAGGCCAACCCCGACGTTCCCCGCCGCCGGCCCCGCCGACTGCAGGACTGGCTCCGCCGGTTCGGCATGTTCAACCTCAACGATCCCCGCTGGGGCCGTGGCGACGACCAGAACAATGCGTCGGGCAACGAGGGCGGCGATCGCCCCGACCAGCGCCAGCCCCGCGGCCAGGGGCCCAACCAGGGCCCGCCGGACCTGGACGAGCTCTGGCGCGACTTCAACCGCAAGCTCGGCGGGCTGCTGGGCGGCAACAAGGGCCGGGGCGGTGGCTTCGGCAATGGCGGCAACGGGGGGCAGGGTGGCTCGGGTCAGGGTTTCAACCCCAACCCCAAGGCGGCTGGCATCGGTGTGGGCCTGATCGGTGGCGTGGCCTTGCTCATCTGGCTGGGCACCGGCTTCTTCATCGTGCAGGAAGGCCAGCAGGCGGTCATCACCCAGTTCGGCCGTTACCACAGCACCGTGGGTGCCGGCTTCAACTGGCGCCTGCCGTTCCCGGTGCAGCGCCATGAAACCGTGTTCGTCACCCAGATCCGCTCGGTCGATGTGGGCCGCGACAACGTGGTGCCGGCCACCGGCCTGCGCGAGTCGGCCATGCTGACGGCCGACGAGAACATCGTCGAGATCAAGTTCGCGGTGCAGTACCGCCTGAACGACGCCCGCGCCTTCCTGTTCGAGAGCCGCGACCCCGATCTGGCCGTGGTCAAGGCGGCCGAGACGGCGGTGCGCGAGGTGGTGGGCAACATGCGCATGGACGCGGCCCTGGCCGAAGAGCGCGACCAGATCGCGCCCCGCGTGCGCACCCTCATGCAGAACATCCTCGACCGCTACAAGGTGGGCATCGAGGTGGTGGGCATCAACCTGCAGCAGGGCGGCGTGCGTCCGCCCGAGCAGGTGCAGGCGTCCTTCGACGACGTGCTCAAGGCCGGCCAGGAGCGCGAGCGCGCCAAGAACGAGGCCGAGGCCTACGCCAACGATGTGGTGCCGCGTGCCCGGGGTACCGCGTCGCGCCTGATCGAGGAGGCCGAAGGCTACCGCGCCCGCATCGTGGCGCAGGCCGAGGGTGACTCGCAGCGCTTCCGCTCGGTGCTGGCCGAGTACCAGAAGGCCCCGCAGGTCACGCGTGAACGCATGTACACCGACGCCATGCGCGACATCTACGCCAACGTCACCAAGATCCTGGTGGACTCCCGTCAGGGCTCCAACCTGCTGTACCTGCCGCTGGACAAGCTGATGCAGGCGGCCGCGCAGCAAGGCACCGGCAGCAGCCCCTCCGCCATGCCGCAGCCGCCGGTGAGTGCGCCGGTCGCGCCGTCGCCGCGCAGCACCGACAACGCTGCCCGCTCCCGCGAGCGCGAGTCGCGCTGATCACCGAACCCACGAGGCAAGAGCTACAACATGAACAAACTGGGTTTCATCGTCACTTCCTTCATCGTGGCCCTGGCCATTGCCAGTTCCATGCTGTTCGTGGTCGACCAGCGTCAGTTCGGCGTGGTCTTCCAGCTCGGTCAGATCAAGCAGGTTGTCACCGAACCGGGGCTGAACTTCAAGCTGCCGCCGCCGTTCCAGAACGTGTCCTACATCGACAAGCGCCTGCTCACGCTGGAAAGCGCCGACACCGATCCCATGCTGACGGCCGAGAAGCAGCGCGTGGTGATCGACTGGTATGTGCGCTGGCGCATCAGCGATCCGCAGGCCTACATCCGCAACGTGGGCGTGAACGAGCGCGCGGGCGCCCAGCAGCTCAACCGCGTGGTCCGCAACTCGTTCCAGCAGGAGATCAACCGACGCACGCTGCGCGAGCTGCTCTCCAGCCGCCGCGACGAGCTGATGGAATCGGTCAAGCGCGAGGTGCTGTCGGCCGTGAACAGCGCCAACCAGCCCTGGGGCATGGACGTGGTGGACGTGCGCATCACCCGCGTCGATTACGCCGAGAGCATCACCGCGTCGGTCTACCAGCGCATGGAGGCCGAGCGCAAGCGGGTGGCCAACGAACTGCGGTCCACCGGTTTTGCCGAAGGCGAGAAGATCCGCGCCGACGCCGACCGCCAGCGCGAAGTGATCGTGTCCGAGGCCTACCGCGATGCCCAGCGCATCAAGGGTGAGGGCGATGCCAAGGCCGCCGCAGCGTTCTCCTCGGCGTTCGGTCAGGACCCGGCGTTTGCCCAGTTCTACCGCAGCCTGGAGGCCTACCGAGCCAGCTTCAACGGCAAGGGCGACCTGATGGTGGTCGATCCCTCGTCCGATTTCTTCAAGGGCATGCGCAGCAGCAACGTCGCGCCGGCCCGCTGATCTTCTTCCCCACCAGCCCGCTGGTCCGGCGGGCTGGCCCGTCCGGGCCGGTAGAATCGCGTTTTTAACAGCGCCCGATACTTCCATGTCCGCCTGGGTCCTACCGGATCACATCGCCGATGTCCTGCCTTCCGAGGCGCGCCACATCGAAGAACTCCGCCGCAGCCTGCTGGACACCGCCCGTGGCTACGGTTACGAGCTGGTGATGCCGCCGCTGATCGAGCACCTGGAGTCCCTCCTCACCGGCACCGGCGAAGCGCTGGACCTGCACACCTTCAAGCTGGTCGACCAGCTCTCGGGCCGCACCCTGGGCCTGCGGGCCGACAGCACGCCGCAGGTGGCCCGCATCGATGCCCACCTGCTCAACCGCCAGGGCGTGGCCCGCCTGAGCTACTGCGGCCCGGTGGTGCACACCCGCATCGACCGGCCTCTCGCCAGCCGCGAGCCGCTGCAGTTTGGCGCCGAGATCTATGGCCATGCCGGCCTGGAAGCCGATCTGGAGGTCATCGAACTGGCCCATGCCTGCCTGCGGGCAGCCGGCGTCGGGCCGCTGCTGCTGGACCTGGCCGACGTGCGCGTGATCGACGCGGTGCTGGCGCCGGTGTCGCTGTCATCGGCGCGCATTGCGGACATCCACGCCGCCCTGACCGCCAAGGACGTTCCGGCCCTGCAGCAGCTGGCTGAAGGCCTGCCCGAATCCGTGGGGCGCGACCTGGCCTTGCTGCCCGGCCTGTTCGGTGATGCATCGGTCCTTCAACGGGCCCGCGCCCAGCTCACGCCGTCGCCCGCTTTGCATGCGGCCCTGGACAGCCTGGACTGGCTGTGCCGCCATGTCACCGGCATGGAGGTGAGCGTGGATCTGGCCGATCTGCGCGGCTATGCCTACTACACCGGCATGCGGTTCGCGCTGTTTGCCCGCAGCGGCGCGGCCACCGATCTGGTCCGTGGCGGTCGCTACGACGAGGTGGGTGCCGTGTTCGGTCGCAAGCGGCCGGCCGTGGGCTTCAGCCTGGACCTCAAGGAACTGGTGGCTGCCGTCCAGCCGCGCCCGCTGGTGGCCGCCATCCGCGCGCCCTGGGGCATGGACGCCGGCCTGCGCGAAGCCGTGGCCCGCCTGAGGGCCGAAGGACACACGGTGGTCTGTGCCTTGCCGGGGCACGATCACCAGGTCGATGAATTCCATTGCGATCGGGAGCTGGTGCCGGATGCGGCCCGCCCCGGCGCCTGGACCGTACGCCAACTCTGAACGGAAATCTGGACATGACGAACAAAGGCAGCGCCGCAACGCCCGGGCGCAACGTAGTGGTGGTCGGCACCCAGTGGGGTGACGAAGGCAAGGGCAAGCTGGTCGACTGGCTGACCGAGACCGCGCAGGGCGTGGTGCGGTTCCAGGGCGGTCACAACGCCGGCCACACCCTGGTCATCAATGGCGTCAAGACCGCACTGCACCTCATCCCCAGCGGCATCATGCGTGCCGGCGTCAAGTGCTACATCGGCAACGGCGTGGTGCTGTCGGTGACCAAGCTGTTCGAGGAGATCGCGGGTCTGGAGAAAGCCGGCGTCGAGGTGCGTTCCCGCCTGCGGGTGAGCGAAGGCTGCCCGCTGATCCTGCCGTTCCATGCCGCCATCGACATCGCCCGCGAGGCCGCCAAGGTCAAGGCCGGTACCGAGAAGATCGGCACCACCGGCCGTGGCATCGGCCCGGCGTACGAAGACAAGATCGCCCGCCGCGCCCTGCGCGTGCAGGACCTCAAGTACCCCGAACGATTCGCCACCAAGCTGCGTGAGCTGCTGGACCTGCACAACCATGTGCTGACCAGCTACCTGCACTCGGCCGACTTCCCCTGGGACGACAAGATCGCGCCCTACATGAAGGACGGCGCCATCCAGTTCGAGCCGGTGTATGCCGAGGCCATGCAGCAGGCCGAGCTGCTCAAGCCCATGATCGCCGACGTCTCGCGCGAGCTGAACGAGGCCCACAAGGCCGGCGTGAACCTGCTGTTCGAAGGCGCCCAAGGCACGCTGCTGGACATCGACCACGGCACCTATCCCTTCGTGACCTCCAGCAACTGCGTGGCCGGCAACGCCGCGGCCGGTGCCGGCGTGGGGCCGCAACTGCTGCACTACGTGCTGGGCATCACCAAGGCGTACTGCACCCGTGTGGGTGGCGGTCCGTTCCCCACCGAACTGGAGTGGGAAAAGGAAGGCACGCCGGGCTGGCACATGTCCACCGTGGGTGCCGAGAAGGGTGTCACCACCGGCCGCTCGCGCCGCTGCGGCTGGTTCGATGCCGCGCTGCTCAAGCGCTCGGCCCAGGTCAACGGCCTCTCGGGCCTGTGCATCACCAAGCTGGACGTGCTGGACGGCCTGCCGGAGCTCAAGCTGTGCACCGGCTACAAGCTCGACGGCGAGGTGATCGACATCCTGCCCATGGGGGCCGACGACATCGCCCGCTGCGAACCCATCTACGAAACCCTGCCGGGCTGGACCGAGTCGTCGGTGGGCGTGACCCGCTACGAAGATCTGCCGGCCAACGCGCGCCGCTACCTGGAACGCATCCAGGCCACCACCGGCGTGCCGATCCATGTGGTGTCCACCAGCCCGGACCGCGACCACACCATCCTGCTGCACCACCCGTACCACGGCTGAGCCGCGCCGATCCGCCCCACAGGAGCCCGCATGCTGACCGAAGACGGCAAACACCTCTACGTCTCCTACGACGAGTACCACAACCTGATCGAGAAGCTGGCCATCAAGGTGCACCAGTCGGGCTGGCAGTTCGACACCATCCTGTGCCTGGCGCGGGGCGGCATGCGCCCGGGGGACATCCTCTCGCGCATCTTCGAGAAGCCCCTGGCCATCATGTCCACCAGCTCCTACCGGGCCGCCGCCGGCACCCTGCAGGGCAATCTGGACATTGCCCGCTACATCACCACGCCCAAGGGCGAGATCGCCGGGCGCGTGCTGCTGGTGGACGATCTGGCCGATTCGGGCCACACGCTCAATGCGGTGATCGGTCTGCTCAAGAACAACTACCCGCCCATCACCGAACTGCGCAGCGCGGTGATCTGGACCAAGCAGGTGTCCACCTTCACGCCCGATTACTCGGTGGAATACCTGCCCACCAATCCCTGGATCCACCAGCCCTTCGAGAGCTACGACACCATCCGGCCGGAGCAGCTGCTGGCCAAGTGGAAAGTCTGAGGGTTCCGGCCGCATGAGCGACGCGCTGCCCACCCGCCTGATCCACCACCCCTACACACCGCCCGAGGGCTTCGAGGCGGTGCAGCCCGGGGTGCACAAGGCCTCCACGGTGTTCTTCGCCGATGTGCAGGCGCTGCGCACCAACGACTGGAAGGACAAGTCCGGCTACACCTATGGCCTGCACGGCACGCCCACCAGCTTCACGCTGGAAGAACGGCTGGCCACCCTGGAGGGAGGCCGCTACTGCGTGCTGGCCCCCAGCGGCCTGTCGGCGCTCACGCTGGTGGACATGGCTTTCCTGCGCCAGGGCGACGAGCTGCTCATCCCCGACAACGCCTACGGTCCCGGCAAGGCATTTGCCGCCGGCGAGCTGGCCGCCTGGGGCATTGCCCACCGCTTCTACGATCCCATGGACCCGGCCGATCTGGCCGCGCGCATCACGCCGGCCACCCGGCTGGTGTGGTTCGAGGCGCCGGGTTCGGTCTCGATGGAGTTTCCGGACCTGCCGGCCCTGAGCGCCGTGGTGCAGCAGGCCAATGCAGGGCGCGAGCGGCCCATCGTGCGCGCGCTGGACAACACCTGGGGTGCCGGCATCGCCTTCAACGCCTTCGAGCTGGGCATGGACGTGTCCATGCAGGCCCTCACCAAATACCCCAGCGGCGGTGCCGACGTGCTCATGGGGTCGGTCATCACCCGCGATGAAGCCCTGCACCGCCAGGTGCTGCTGACCCACATGCGGCTGGGCCTGGGGGTGGGGGCGAACGACATCGAGCTGGTGCTGCGCGGTCTGCCCAGCATCGAGCTGCGTTACCGAGCCCAGGATGCTGCCACCCGGCAGCTGGCGCAGTGGATGCAGGGCCAACCCGGCGTGAGCCGCGTGCTGCACCCCGCCTTGACCGGTTCACCCGGGCACGAGGCCTGGCAGCGCGATGCCCGGGGCGCCGCCTGCCTGTTCAGCGCGGTGTTCGATCCGTCCATTTCCCAGCAGCGCATCGACGCCTTCTGCAACGGCCTGCGCCTGTTCCGCCTGGGCTGGAGCTGGGCCGGTCCGGTGAGCCTGTGCGCCCCCTACCAGATGACCATGATGCGGACCCAGGGTTGGCCGCACGGCGGGGGTCTGGTACGCTTTGCCGTCGGCCTGGAAGCGGTGGAAGACCTGCAGGCCGATCTGGCCCAGGCGCTGCCGCTGCTGCTGACCTGATTCCTTCCCACCTAGCCTGAAAGACCGCATTGGCCACACCGAACTACGGATACGAGAAGCGCCAGCGCGAGCTGGCCAAAAAGCAGAAGAAGGAAGAAAAGCTCAAGGCCAAGGCGGCCCGCAAGCACGAGCCCGGCCACGAGGGCGAGGACGGCCAGCCTGATCAGGACGCCGCCGATCCGTCCTCCGCCGAACCCTCGCGGGACTGAATCCCTCAGCCCGGCAGGCCCAGCAGCTCACGGGCCGCCGCCTGCATGCTGGCGCCGGAGCGGTCGGCCAGCGTCTGAACCCTGGCCTGTCCGTACTGCACGAAGTTGCGCCGGATCGATGCGGCGTACATCGGGTCGTAGTGCTGCAGCAGCAGCTCCAGCACCACCTCGGGTGTGTGTCCCGCGCGCACCCGGTCCACCCAGCCGCTCACCACCTCGCGCCCGCGCAGCCCGGTGAGCGCCTGCAGCCGCTGGCAGAAGTGCTCCGGGTCCTGGACGAAGAAGTCGTAGTCTTCCAGCAGCAGGGCCACGCGCTCGGCATCGGACAGCTGCAGGTCGATGCAGGAGCTGGCCCGCATGGCGTCCATCAGGGCGTCGGGCACCCGCAGGTTGCCCACCTTCTTGCTCTCGCTCTCCACGAACACCGGGCGCCCCGGGTCGAACCCCTTGAGGCTGGACCACAGCAGCGAGTCGAAGCGCTTCTGGCTCGGCTGCGGCTGGCCCGGCAGATGGCCCAGGACCGAGCTGCGGTGGCAGGCCAGGCCTTCCAGATCGAGCACCTGCGCGCCCTCGGCGGCCAGGGCATGCAGCAGGCGCGTCTTGCCGCTGCCGGTGGGGCCGCAAACCACGCGGTAGCTCAGGGTTGGGGCGAGCCGGTCGAGGTCTTCCACCAGCGCGGCGCGCCAGGCCTTGTAGCCGCCCTCGATCAGCGTGACCTGGAAGCCGATGGCCCCCAGGATGGTGGCCAGCGCGCCGCTGCGGTTGCCGCCCCGCCAGCAGTACACCAGCGGACGCCAGCCCTTGGGCTTGTCCATCACCTCGCGTTCGATGTGCGCCGCGATGTTGCGGGCCGAGAGTGCCGCACCGCGCTTCTTGGCCTCGAAGGGGTTGACCTGCTTGTACAGCGTGCCGATCTCGATGCGCTGCGCGTTGTCCAGCGTGGGCCAGTTGACCGCGCCGGGCACATGGTCGAGGGCGTGCTCGTCTTCGGAGCGGGCGTCGATGATGGTGTCGAAGTCGGCCAGGCGGGGCAGGGCCTCGGTGGCGGGCAGGGTCTGAACGGGCATCCCGGGATTATCGACGGGGGATCAGAGGCCTCAGCGCAGGCCACACGTTGCCCAGCATGATGGGCTGCGCCGACTCGTTGGGGTGGATGCGGTCGGCCTGGAACAGCCGGGTCGGGTCGGGCAGATCGGCCACGCCCGCCAGGAAAAAGGGCACCAGGGCGGATTTCTGGGCATCGGCCACCGCCTTGTAGAGCTGCCGGAACTCGGCCGCGTAACGGGCGCCGTAGTTGGGCGGCATCTCCATGCCCAGCAGCAGTACGCGGGCGCCGGCCTCGCGCGCGGCCCGGGCCATGGCGTCGAGGTTGTCGCGGGTCATGTCCAGCGGCAGGCCGCGCAGGGCGTCGTTGCCGCCGAGCTCGATCACCACCACGGCCGGGCTGTGCTGCTTCAGCAGGGCCGGCAGCCGCGAACGGCCCCCCGAGGTGGTGTCCCCGCTGATGCTGGCATTGACCACCCGGGCCTGAACTTTTTCGGCCTGCAGCCGCTCCTGCAACAGGGCGACCCAGCCCTTGCCCCGCTGCAGGCCATATTCGGCGCTCAGCGAGTCGCCCACCACCAGCACCACCGGGGCGGCGGCGGGTGGCGTCTGGGCCTGGGCCGGGAGACCGCCCGCGCACAAGGCCAGCAGCAGGGCGCTACAGTGGCGGCGGTTCAAACTGTGGCGATTCAAACGGGAAAGAGCGTTCATGTCCGAAGTGATGATTGCGGTGCAGCATGTGTTCAAGACGGTCACCGATTCGACCGGCACGCTGACCATTCTGCGGGATATCGATTTCACCCTCGCCCGGGGCGAGACGGCGGCCATCGTCGGCGCGTCCGGCTCGGGCAAGAGCACCTTGCTCTCGATCATTGCCGGTTTGGATACCCCGAGCAGCGGAACGGTTCACATGGCCGGCACCGACCTGTTCGCCCTGACCGAAGACCAGCGGGCTGCCTTCCGTGCGGCGCACCTGGGCTTCGTGTTCCAGAGCTTCCAGCTGCTGGCCAACCTGACCGCGCTGGAGAACGTGATGCTGCCGCTGGAGCTGGCCGGCCGGCGCGATGCCCGTGCGGCCGCCGGGCGCATGCTCGAGCGCGTGGGCCTGGGCCAGCGGCTGGCGAGCTATCCCAAGGTGCTGTCGGGCGGCGAGCAGCAGCGGGTGGCGCTGGCCCGGGCCTTCGTCATGAACCCGGCCGTGCTGCTGGCCGACGAACCCACCGGCAGCCTGGACTTCGCCACCGGCCAGACCATCATGGAGCTGATGTTCGACCTCAACCGCGAGCAGGGCACCACGCTGGTGATGGTGACGCACGACCGCAGCATCGCCGAGCGTTGCGAGCGGCGCATCACGATTGCCGCGGGCGAGGTGGCGGAGATCGCGGTTTCGGCCGGCTGAGCCGGGGGCGGGATAATCGCCCGATGTCTTCTCCCAAAACCTCGCCCTCGGCCGCCAAGGTGCTGTTCGGCTTTCACGCGGTGGGCGTTCGCCTCAAGACCGCTCCGGCCTCGGTCATCGAGGTCTATTTCGAATCCACCCGGCGCGATGCGCGCATGCGCCAGTTCCTGGAGCGCGCCCGCGAGGCCGGCGTGCGGCTGATCGAGGCCGATGCCCTGCGCATCGCCAAGCTGGCCGGCAGCCACGGTCACCAGGGTGTGGCCGCGCGGGTGCAGCCCATCGAGCAGGCGCGTTCGCTGGACGATCTGCTGGAGCAGCTGGAGCCCACCGGCGAGCCGCCCCTGCTGCTGGTGCTCGACGGCATCACCGACCCCCACAACCTGGGCGCCTGCCTGCGGGTGGCCGACGGTGCCGGGGCACACGCGGTGATCGCGCCCAAGGACCACGCAGCCGGCATCAATGCCACCGTGGCCAAGGTGGCCAGCGGTGCGGCCGAGACCATGCCGTACTTCATGGTGACCAACCTGGCGCGCACCCTGGGCGAGCTCAAGGAACGCAACATCTGGGTCATCGGCACCAGCGACGACGCACCCCGCACCCTCTACCAGGCCGACCTGAAGGCCCCGGTGGCCCTGGTGCTCGGCGCCGAAGGGCAGGGCATGCGCCAGCTCACCCGCAAGACCTGCGACGAGCTGGTGAGCATCCCCATGCGCGGCGCGGTGGAGAGCCTGAACGTGTCGGTGGCCAGCGGCGTGTGCCTGTACGAGGCACTGCGCCAGCGGGGTTGATCACCCCTGCATCGACTCGATCTGCTCGCTCAGCTCCAGCCAGCGCATCTCCAGCGTGTCCAGTTCGTCCTGCACGGCCTTGAGCTGCCGTCCGGCATCGGCGATGTCGGCCGGGCTCATGGGCTGGCCCAGGCGTTCTTCGAGGGCGGATTTGTCGGTGTTGAGGCGGGCCATGCGCTGGTCGATCTGGTCCAGCTCCTTGCGCAGGGGTTTGGTGCGGTCGGGCTGGCGTGACGGTTTGGCCTGGGCGGCCTGCTGCACCCGCTGCGCTTCGCGGGCGGCTTCCTTGCTGGCCTCGCGCTGGGCCTCGCGGGACTGCTTGGCCACGTCCAGCAGGTAACGCTGGTAGTCGTCCAGGTCGCCGTCGAACGGGGCGATGCCGCCGCGCGAGACCAGCCAGAACTCGTCGCACACGGCGCGCAGCAGGGCCCGGTCGTGGCTGACCAGCATCACCGTGCCTTCGAACTCGTTGAGCGCCATCGACAAGGCTTCGCGGGTGGCCAGGTCGAGGTGGTTGGTGGGCTCGTCCAGCAGCAGCAGGTTGGGGCGCTGCCAGACGATCATGCACAGCACCAGGCGAGCCTTCTCGCCGCCGCTCATGGTGCCCACGGCCTGCTTGACCTGGTCGCCGGTGAAGTTGAAGCTGCCCAGGAAGCTGCGCAGGTCCTGCTCGCGCGTGGGCTGGCCCACCAGGGTGCCGGCGGCCGTGCTGTCCTTGACCAGCCGGATCATGTGTTCCAGCGGCGTGTCGGCCGGGCGCAGCACATCGAGTTCCTGCTGGGCGAAGTAGCCGATGTTCAGGCCCTTGCCTTCGGTGATCTGCCCGGCCAGCGGCTGCAGGGTGCGGGCGATGGTCTTGACCACGGTCGACTTGCCCTGGCCGTTGGCGCCCAGGATGCCGATACGCTGACCCGCCAGCACCGAGCGGCTCACATCGCGCACGATGGTGACGGGCTCGCCCGCGTCGCTGGCCGCCGGGTAGCCGAAGTCCACATCGGCCAGGGCCAGCATGGGGTTGGGCAGGTTCTGCGGCTCGGCGAACTCGAAGTTGAAGTCGGCCTCGGCCAGCACCGGGCCGATCTTCTCCATGCGCTCCAGGGCCTTGACGCGGCTCTGCGCCTGCTTGGCCTTGCTGGCCTTGGCCTTGAAGCGGTCGATGAACTTCTGCAGGTGCGCCATCTTCTCCTGCTGGCGCGCATAGGCGGCCTGCTGCAGGGCCATCTGCTCGGCCCGCATGTCCTCGAATCGGCTGTAGTTGCCGCCGTAGCGGTTGAGGCGCGCGTGCTCGATGTGCACCGTGACGTTGGTGACCGCGTCCAGGAACTCGCGGTCGTGGCTGATGACCAGCAGCGTGCCGTCGTAGCGCTGCAGCCAGGCTTCGAGCCAGACCAGCGCGTCCAGGTCGAGGTGGTTGGTGGGTTCGTCCAGCAGCAGCAGGTCGCTGGGGCACATCAGCGCCCGAGCCAGCTGCAGGCGCATGCGCCAGCCGCCGGAAAAGCTGTTGACCGGGCGTTCCAGCTCGTCGGTGCGAAAGCCCAGGCCCAGGATCAGCGCCTGTGCCCGGGCCGACGCATCGTGTTCGCCCGCATCGTGCAGGGCCATGTAGGCATGGGCCATGCGCTCGCCGTCGCCGCTGTCCTCGGCGGCCTGCACCTCGCGGCGGGCTTCCAGCAGTGGCGTGTCGCCTTCGATGACGAAGGTGGTGGCGCTCTGGTCGGTCTCGGGCATGTCCTGGGCCACCTGCGCCATGCGCCATTGCGCAGGCACGCTGAATTCGCCCTTGTCCTCGTGCAGCTGGCCGTCCAGCAGGCGGAACAGGCTGGATTTGCCGGCGCCGTTGCGGCCCACCAGGCCGACCTTCTCGCCGGGGTTGATGGTCACGCTCGCACCGTCGAGCAAGACTTTGGCGCCGCGCCGCAGCACCACATCGCGCAAGGTGATCATGCCGTCAGTGCCTCGCGGGTGATGAGCAGCACCTGGTCGTCACCGGCGCTCACCGGCAGCCAGACCACGTCCAGGTCGGGAAAGGCGCGCTCGAAGTGTTCGCGCTCGTTGCCGATCTCCAGGACCAGCACGCCCTCGGGCGACAGACAGGCCGGCGCATCGGCGAGCAGCCGGCGGATGAAGTCCATGCCGTCCTCGCCGCCGGCCAGGGCCAGCTCGGGCTCGGCCCGGTATTCGGCGGGCAGGGCGGCCATGCTCCGGGCGTTCACATAGGGCGGGTTGCACAGGATCAGGTCCCAGGGGCCGGGGCAGGCGGTCAGGCCGTCGGATGCCACCAGCGTGATGCGGTCCTGCAGCCCGTGGCGCTCGACGTTCAGGCGGGCCACCGCCAGCGCGTCGGGCGACAGGTCGGCCCCGCACACCGTGATGTCGGGCCAGGCCATGGCGGCCAGCACCGCCAGGCTGCCGTTGCCGGTGCACAGGTCGAGCACCTGCTGCGTGCGGTCGCTCAGCCAGGGGTCGATGCTGCCGTCGGCGATCAGCTCGGCGATGAAGCTGCGCGGCACGATGCTGCGCCGGTCGATGTGGAAGGGCACGCCCTGCAGCCAGGCTTCGCCGGTGAGGTAGGCGGCCGGCTCGCGCGTGTCGATGCGGCGCTGCACCAGGGCCAGGGCCCGGTCCACGGCGGCGGCCTCCAGCGGGGACGGGTCGGCATCGATGTCGGTGTCCAGCGGCAGGCCCAGCGACCACAGCACCAGCCAGGCCGCTTCATCCCGGGCGTTGGTGGTGCCATGCCCGTAGGACAAAGCGGCGGCATCGAGGCGCGTGGTGGCCTCGCTCAGCAATTGGTTCAGGTTCACGGGTGGTGCGGCGTCAGGAGCCCGGGGCGGCATTCAGCCGCTCCAGGGTGCGCCGGTAGATGTTCTTGAGGGGGTCGATGTCGGCCACGGCCACGTGTTCGTCCACCTTGTGGATGGTGGCGTTGGGCGGGCCGAGCTCGATCACCTGCGGGCAGATGCGGGCGATGAAGCGCCCGTCGCTGGTGCCGCCGGTGGTGGAGAGTTCGGTGGCGATGCCGGTCTCGTCCGCAATGGCGGCGCGCACGGCTTCCACCAGGGTGCCGGGCGGGGTGAGGAAGGGCAGGCCGCCGACGGTCCAGGCCAGGTCGAAATCCTGCCCCGGGTGCAGGCCGTGACGGGCCAGCGTGTCCAGCACCCGCTGCTGCAGGCCTTCGGCGGTGGACTCGGTGGAGAACCGGAAATTGAAGTCGATCACCACGGTGCCCGGGATCACGTTGCTGGCACCGGTGCCGCCGTGGATGTTGCTGATCTGCCAGCTGGTGGGCGGGAAGAAGGCGTTGCCCTCGTCCCAGCGGGTGGCGGCCAGCTCGGCCAGCACGGGGGCGGCCAGGTGGATGGGGTTGCGGGCCAGGTGCGGGTACGCAATGTGGCCCTGGATGCCCTTGACCGTGAGCTTGCCGCTCATGGTGCCGCGGCGGCCGTTCTTGATCATGTCGCCGGTGCGCTCCACCGAGGTGGGTTCGCCGACGATGCACCAGTCCAGCCGCTCGCCCCGGGCCTGCAGGCGGCGGCAGACCTCCACCGTGCCGTCCACCGCCGGGCCTTCCTCGTCGCTGGTGAGCAGGAAGGCGATGTCGATGGCCGGATCGGCATGGGCGGCCAGGAACTCCTCGCAGGCCACCACCATGGCCGCCAGCGAGGCCTTCATGTCGCTGGCGCCGCGCCCGTACAGCCGGCCGTCGCTGTGGGTGGGCGTGAAGGGGTCGCTGGACCAGGCAGTGGCCGGGCCGGTGGGCACCACGTCGGTGTGGCCGGCAAACACCAGCGTGGGTTGCCGGCCGTTGCCGCGCCGCGCCCACAGGTTGCTCACCCGGAAGTCGTCTGGGCCGCTGTCCATGCGTTCCAGCCGGAAGCCCAGCGCGGCCAGCCGCTCGCCGATGAGTTCGAGACAGCCCTCGTCGCGCGGGGTGACCGAGGGGCGGGCGATCAGGGCTTCGGTGAGCAGCAGGGTATCGGACATGGATGGGTCAGAACTTCACGTCCAGCGTGAATTCGGTGAAGGTGGCCTTGTCCTCGTCCTCGGCGGTGTCCACGTGCAGTTCACCGGCGCGGCTGGCCTCGAAGTCGTTCTGCAGGCGCCACAGCAGGTTGTTGGGCGAGTCGGCGTGGGACAGGCCTTCGGCCCGGCTGACGATGCCTTCGTGGATGAGGCGGGCAATGTCCTGCTCGAAGGTCTGCGAACCTTCGGCCAGCGATTTCTCCATGGCCTCGCGCACGCCGCCGAAGTCGCCCTTGTGCACCAGGTCGGCCACCAGCGCGGTGTTGAGCATGACCTCCATGGCCGGCACCCGCGAGCCGGTCTCGGTGCGCAGCAGGCGCTGCGACACCACGGCGCGCAGGGCGGACGACAGGTCGCTTAGCAAGGTGGGACGCACCTCGGCCGGGTAGAAGCTCAGGATGCGGTTGAGCGCGTGGTAGCTGTTGTTGGCGTGCAGCGTGGCCAGGCACAGGTGGCCCGACTGCGCATAGGCGATGGCGGCCGACATGGTGTCGCGGTCGCGGATCTCGCCGATCAGGATGACGTCCGGTGCCTGGCGCAGGGCGTTCTTCAGCGCCACCTGCAGCGAGGCCGTGTCCGAGCCGATCTCGCGCTGGTTCACCACCGACTTCTTGTTGGCGTAGGTGTATTCGATCGGGTCCTCGATGGTGAGGATGTGGCCGGTCGCGTTCTCGTTGCGGTGGTCCAGCATGGCCGCCAGCGTGGTGCTCTTGCCGGCGCCGGTGGAGCCCACCATCAGGATCAGGCCGCGCTTTTCCATGACCAGATCGGCCAGGATGGGCGAGACATTGATGTCGTTCAGGCGCGGGATGTTGCTGGGCACGAAACGGATCACCACCGAGTAGGTGGCGCGCTGCCGGAAGGCGCTGATGCGGAAGTTGCCCAGGCCGTCCAGCGTGACGCCCATGTTGAGCTCGCCGGTCTCGACCAGCTCCTCCATGCGGGTGGGCGAGACGATCTCGGAGAGGAGGTTGCGCGGCGCGTCCAGCGGCAGCACCTGGCTGTTGATGGGGATGGTCTGGCCGTGGATCTTGATCATGGCCGGGGCGTAGGACGTGAGGTACACGTCCGATGCCTTCTTCTCGGCCATCAGGCGCAGGATGCGCTCCATGGTTCCACTGCTCATGGCCTTCCTTTCGTTCAAGGTCAGGTTGCTTGCCGCGCCGGTGCTCAGTCGCGCAGCAGGTCGTTCAGGCTGGTCTTGGCGCGGGTCTGGGCATCCACCCGCTTGACGATGATGGCCGCGTACAGGCTGTACTTGCCGCCGTCCTTGGGCAGGCTGCCGCTGATGACCACCGAGCCGGCCGGCACGCGGCCGTAGCTCACCTCGCCGGTGGCGCGGTCGTAGATGGGGGTGCTCTGGCCGATGTACACGCCCATGGAGATGACCGAGTTCTCTTCCACGATCACGCCTTCCACCACCTCGGAGCGGGCGCCGATGAAGCAGTTGTCCTCGATGATGGTCGGGTTGGCCTGCAGGGGTTCGAGCACGCCGCCCAGACCCACACCGCCGGACAGGTGCACGTTCTTGCCGACCTGGGCGCAGCTGCCCACGGTGGCCCAGGTGTCGACCATGGTGCCTTCGTCCACATAGGCACCGATGTTCACGTAGGACGGCATCAGGATGGCGCCCTTGGCAATGTAGCTGCCGCGGCGGGCCACGGCCGGCGGCACCACGCGCACGCCGGTGGCCTTCATCTGCTCGGGGTCGAGGTGGGCGAACTTGGTCTGCACCTTGTCGAAGAAGCCCAGGTCGCCGGCGCGCATGACGGCGTTGTCCTTCAGGCGGAACGACAGCAGCACCGCCTTCTTGATCCACTGGTGGGTGGTCCACTGGCCCACGCCTTCGCGGGTGGCCACGCGCAGGCGGCCCTTGTTCAGTTCGGCGATCACATGTTCCACCGCGTCCAGCACCTCTTTCGGGGCCGAGGCCGGGGACAAGGTGGCGCGCTGCTCCCAGGCGTTGTCGATGAGGGTCTGGAGTTGTTGGGTCATGGTGGTTCCGGGGATGGATGAAAGAAGAGGGTGGCTCAGGCGTTGCGCCGGGTGAATTCAACGATGCGGCGGGCCGCTTCCAGGCACTCGGCGACCTCGGCCACCAAGGCCATGCGCACACGGCCGGCGCCCGGGTTGAAACCCAGCGCCGTGCGGGCCAGGTAGCTGCCGGGCAGCACCGTCACATTGTATTGAGCGAGCAGTTCGCGGGCGAAGGCTTCGTCCGCGCTCAGGCCGGGCACGGCCGTGGCCCAGCGCCCGGGCACGCCGGCCCACAGGTAAAACGAGGCATCGGGCAGGGCGACATCCAGCACCCCGGCCAGCAGCGGCGTGACCTGGGCGAACTTCTCGCGGTACTGGCGCCGGTTGTCCTGCACGTGGGCCTCGTCGTTCCAGGCCGCCACGCTGGCCGCCTGCACCACCGGGCTCATGGCGCCGCCGTGGTAGGTGCGGTAGAGCAGGAAGGGCTTGATGAGCGAGGCGTCGCCCGCCACGAAGCCGCTGCGCAGGCCGGGCACATTGCTGCGCTTGGACAGGCTGGTGAAGGCGATCAGGCGGCGGAAGTCGGTGCGGCCCAGGCGCTGCGCGGCCTCCAGTCCGCCCAGGGGCGGTTCGTCGCGGAAGTAGATCTCGCTGTAGCACTCGTCCGAGGCAATGACGAAGCCGTGGCGGTCGCTCAGCTCGAACAGGCGCTCCCACTCGGACAGCGGCATCACCGCGCCGGCCGGGTTGCCCGGCGAGCACACATAGACCAGTTGCGTGCGGGCCCAGGTGGCCTCGGGCACCCGGTCCCAGTCGGCGGCGAAGTTGCGCGCCGGGTCGCTGGGCACATAAAAAGGCTCGGCCCCGCTGAGGTAGGCCGCGCCCTCGTAGATCTGATAGAACGGATTGGGAAAGACGACGGTGGCGCCTTCGCGGGTCGGGTCCACCACGGTCTGTGCAAAGGCAAACAGGGCTTCGCGCGAACCATTCACCGGCAGCACCTGGGTGGCGGCATCGAGCTTCACGCCGTAGCGGCGTTGCACCCAGCCGGCGCAGGCCTCCCGCAAGGCAGGCTCGCCGGCGGTGGCGGGGTAGCTGGAGAGGCCCTTGTCCAGCGCACCGGCCAGGGCCTGCTTGAGGAAGTCCGGGGCCGGGTGGCGGGGTTCGCCGATGCCCAGGCTGATGGGCTTGAGGTCTGCCGGCGGCGTGACACCGGCGAACAGGGCCCGCAGCCGCTCGAACGGGTAGGGCTGCAGGCGGGAGAGCTTGGGATTCATGGCCCGCGATTATCGGGCCTCGGACAAGACCCCGTTCAGCCGCGGCGGGCTGCAGCGGCGCGGGCGCCGAGCGCCTTGGCCACGGCCCGCATCTGGCGCTGGCGCAGGTACTGGAAGCCTTGGTCCAGGGACAGCATGACGGTCATGAGGATGGTGGTCACGATCACCAGCGAGGGCAGGCGGAACGAGCTGATGACGTCGCTGCCCTGCGGGATGGCCGAGCGCGTGTCGGTGGTGCACACGAACTCTGCGGCGGCCATGCCGGTGTAGTGCATGGCGCACACCGCCACGCCCATGGCCAGTGCGGCCAGCACCCGGCGAGACAGGTTGGGGGTGTTGAAGGCCAGCCACAGGGCCACGGTGGAGGCCACCACCGCGATCACCACGGACAGCGCCACCAGCGCCACGTTCCAGCTGATGAAGCCATAGATCTTCAGGCCGAACATGCCCAGGTAGTGCATGACCACCACGCTCAGGCCCAGGCCGGTGCCGGCTGCCGCCAGGCGCGGCAGGCTGTCCGGGTTGTGGGCGGCGTAGCGCACCGCCAGCGAGGCGGCCACCACCACCACCACCAGCGAGGTGAAGGTTTCGGTCATGGCGTAGCTGCTGCCCACGTCCATCTGCAGGGCCAGCATGCCGATGAAGTGCATGGACCACACACCGATGCCGCCCAGGGCCACGCCCACGGTGACCAGGTTGCTCAGGCTGATGCGGCCGTTGCGGGTCTTCACGCGGCTGGCGGCGGTCAGGGCCACGAAGGAGCCGATCACGGCAAACAGGAAGGACAGGGCGACCAGACCAAGGTCGAACTGGGTGACGACGGGTGTGTTCATGTGGAAACGGTACGTTTTGAATTGAACCGATCGGTTCAATGTGGAACTGTTGATGTACCAATTATGTGACTGCATGTAAGTCCGTCGGGGGCCTTGCCACTGGTTCGAGGGCTATTCGCCCGCTTTTTCCCCGAATCGGTGCAATCCGTCACAGCGGTGCCGGCCCATCGGGGGGCAACCCCCGGCAGTTATGATTTCCGGCTGCCGTCTTTCCTACCGCTGCCGTGCGACTCAATTCCATCAAGCTGTCCGGCTTCAAGTCATTCGCCGAACCCACCAACTTCATGCTGCCGGGCCAACTGGTCGGCGTGGTGGGGCCGAACGGCTGCGGCAAGTCCAACATCATGGACGCAGTGCGCTGGGTGCTGGGCGAGTCCAAGGCATCCGAGCTGCGCGGCGAGTCCATGCAGGACGTCATCTTCAATGGCACCAACAACCGCAAGCCGGCCAGCCGGGCCAGCGTGGAACTGGTGTTCGACAACAGCGACCACCGGGCCGGCGGCCAGTGGGGCCAGTTCGCCGAGATCGCCGTCAAGCGCGTGCTGACCCGCGACGGCAACAGCAGCTATTACATCAACAACCAGCCGGTGCGCCGCCGCGACGTGCAGGACGTGTTCCTGGGCACCGGCCTGGGCCCGCGGGCCTACGCCATCATCGGCCAGGGCACCATCAGCCGCATCATCGAGAGCAAGCCCGAAGAGCTGCGCCTGTTCCTCGAAGAAGCGGCCGGCGTGTCCAAGTACAAGGAACGCCGGCGCGAGACCGCCAACCGCCTCAACGACACGCGCGAGAACCTCACCCGGGTCGAGGACATCCTGCGTGAACTCAATGCCAACCTGGAAAAGCTGGAAAAGCAGGCCGAGGTGGCAGCCCGTTATCACACGCTGCAGGACAGCGCCACGCTCAAGCAGCACCAGCTCTGGTTCCTCAAGCGCAGCGAGGCCGAGGCCGACCAGGCCCGCATCCGCACCGACGCCGCCCAGGCCGTGAATGATCTGGAGTCGCGCACCGCCGACCTGCGCCGCATCGAGTCCGAGCTGGAGACCATCCGCCAGGCGCACTACGCGGCGGGCGACCAGGTCAACCAGGCCCAGGGCAAGCTGTACGAGGCCAGCGCCGAGGTCGGCAAGCTCGAGGCCGAGATCCGCTTCGTGGTGGAAGGCCGCCAGCGCGTGGAGCAGCGGCTGCAGCAGCTCAAGGAGCAGATGGCGTCCTGGGGCACCCGCAGCGACGATGCGCAGGCCGAGCTGGAGCAGATCGCCGAGCAGCTGGTGGCCGCCGAAGAACAGTCGATGGTGCTGGCCGCCCAGGGCGAAGACCAGTCCGGTGCCCTGCCGGGTCTGGAAGACGCGCTGCGCGCCGCCCAGAACCGCGCCAACGAACAGCGGGCCAGCGTGGCCCAGGTGCAGCAGCAGATCCAGGTGCTGGCCGCCGAGCAGCGCAGCATCGAGGAGCAGAGCCGGGGCCTCAACCTGCGCCGCGAACGCCTGCTGGGCGACCGCAACGCCCTGGCCGCGCCCGACGAGGCCCGCCTGAGCAGCCTGCAGGCCCAGCACGACGAGGCCCGTGAAGCCGCCGAACTGGCCGCCGCCCGCCTGCATGAGCTGCAGGACAGCGTGCCCCAGCTCGACGACGAGCGCCGCATGGCGCAGCAGACCGTCAACACCGAATCGTCGAAGCTGGCCGATCTGAGTGCCCGCCTGGAGGCGCTGCGCGCCCTGCAGGAAAAGGTGCGCACCGACGGCAAGCTCAAGCCCTGGCTGGCCAGGCATGGCCTGGACACCCTGCAGGCGCTGTGGAGCCGCATCCACATCGAGACCGGCTGGGAAAACGCCCTGGAGGCTGCGCTGCGCGAGCGGCTGGCCGCGCTGGAGGTGTCGCGGCTGGACATGGTGCGGGCCTTCGCCAGCGACGCCCCGCCCACGCGCCTGGCCTTCTACCACCCGCCCTCGGGTGCCCCCGCCGCGGCGGCTCCAGCCGGCTTCAGGCCGCTGTCGGGCCTGCTGCGCCTCAACGACGCCGGGCAGCAGGCGCTGCTGGCCGACTGGCTGCACGGTGCGCTGGTGGCCGATTCGCTGGAGGAGGCCCTGGCCCGCCGCAGCGAACTCCAGCCCGGCCAGACCCTGTATGTGGCCAGCGGCCATGCGGTCACCGCGCACAGCGTGAGCTTTTATGCGCCCGACAACGAGCAGGCCGGCCTGCTGGCCCGGGCCCAGGAAATCGAGAACCTGGACAAGGCCCTCAAGGCGCAGCAGCTGATCGCCGAACAGGCGCGTGCGGCGCTGGTGCGCGCCGAAGCCGCCTACAGCGATGCCTCGCAGCGCCTGGTCGGTGCCCGCCGCGAGGCCGCCGAGGCCCAGAACCGCGCCCACGAACTGCAGGTGGAAACCCTGCGCCTGAGCCAGCTGGCCGAGCAGACCCGCGCCCGCAGCGAACAGATCGGCCGCGACCTGGCCGAGGTCGACGCCGCGCTCGATGAGCTGCAGGAACGCCGCGTGACCGCCGAGGCCCGCTTCGAGGAACTGGACATGCAGCTGGCCGACAGCCAGGAGCGCCATGCCCAGCTCGACGACAAGGTGATCGAGGCCGAGCGGGCGCTGGGCCAGGCCCGCGAGCAGCAACGTTCGCTGGAGCGCCGCGCCCAGGAGGCCACCTTTGCATTGCGCAGCCTGCAGGCGCGCCAGGGCGAACTGCAGCGGTCGCTGGAGACGGCGGCCAGCCAGGCCCGTTCGCTGGCCGACGAAGAACAGCGTGCCCGCGACGAGCTCTCGCGCCTGACCGATGCCGCCGCCCAGGCCGGTCTGCAGAACGCCCTGCAGGCCAAGCAGGAGCGCGAACAGGCGCTGTCCGCCCTGCGCAGCCAGTACGACGACCTGACCCTGAAGCTGCGCGCCAGCGACGAACGCCGCCTGCAGCTGGAGCGCGAACTGGAGCCGCTGCGCAGCCGCATCACCGATTTCCAGCTCAAGGAACAGGCCGCCCGCCTGGGCGTGGAGCAGTACAGCCAGTTGCTGGACGAGGCCCAGGCCGATCTGGCGGCCGTGGGCCAGAGCATCACCGAAGGCAACGTGCGCCTGACCGGCCTGCAGAGCGAGATCGACCGCCTGCACCGCGAGATCCAGGCCCTGGGTGCGGTCAACCTGGCCGCGCTGGACGAGCTCACCGCCGCCCGCGAGCGCAAGACCTTCCTGGATGCGCAGTCGGCCGACCTGGTGGAGGCCATGACCACGCTGGAAGACGCCATCCGCAAGATCGACAACGAGACCCGCGAACTCCTGGGCAGCACCTTCGAGACGGTCAATGGCCACTTCGGCAAGATGTTCCCGGAGCTGTTCGGCGGCGGCAACGCCCGCCTGGTCATGACCGGCGAGGAGATCCTGGACGCCGGCGTGCAGGTGATGGCCCAGCCGCCGGGCAAGAAGAACCAGACCATCCACCTGCTCTCGGGTGGCGAGAAGGCGCTGACCGCCATCGCGCTGGTGTTCGCCATCTTCCAGCTCAACCCGGCGCCGTTCTGCCTGCTCGACGAGGTGGACGCCCCGCTGGATGACGCCAACACCGAGCGCTACGCCCGCCTGGTGACCGCCATGTCCGGCGACACCCAGTTCCTGTTCATCAGCCACAACAAGATCGCCATGGAAATGGCCCGGCAGCTCATCGGCGTGACCATGCAGGAGCAGGGCGTCTCCCGCATCGTGGCCGTGGACATGGAGTCCGCCGCCGGCATGCTGCAGGCCAGCTGACACACCCCTCTATGAGCAATCTTCAAATCGGACTGGCGATCATCGGGGGCCTGGTGCTGGCCGCCGTGGTGGCCTACAACGCCTGGATCACCCGCCAGAACGCGCCCCGCACCGCCCGCGAACGCCCCGCGCCCCTGCCGGCCGCCGATGCCGCAGACCCGGTGGCCGATGTGGGCGAACGCATGGTCGATCCGCTGGCCGGCCGCATCGATCCGGTGCTGGACGCCGACCTGGCCGACACGGTGCCGGCCGCACTGGCCGATGCCTTGCCGGATGCCGCCATGCCGGCGCGCCGCGAGCCTGCGGTGGCGCTGGAGCGCCGGCCCGGTCTGGATGCGCTCATCGATGTCATTGCCCCCATCACGCCCGAGGCCGAGGTGTCCGGCGATGCGGTGCTGGCGGCCCTGCCGTCCACGCGCCGGGTGGGCAGCAAGCCGTTTGCGGTGGAGGGGCTGTCGGCCGTGGGCGAGTGGGAGCCGCCGCGCCCGGGCCAGCGGTACCGGCAGCTGCAGGCCGGCGTGCAGCTGGCCAACCGGGCCGGTGCCCTCAACGACATCGAGTTCTCCGAGTTCGTGGTCAAGACCCAGGCCTTTGCCGATGTGCTGTCGGCGGCGGTGGAGTTCCCCGACATGCGCGCCGAAGTGGCCCGTGCCCGCGAGCTCGACGCCTTTGCCGGCGACCACGATGCCCAGCTGGGCTTCACCCTGCGCGCCCGCCGCGCCGCCTGGAGCCCGGGTTATGTGGCCCAGAACGCGGCCCGCCAGGGCTTCGTGGCGGGCGCCTTGCCTGGGCGCATGGTGCTGGCGGGCAGCCAGCCCGGGCAGGCCCCGGTGCTCAGCCTCACCTTCGATCCCCAGGCCGCCATGGCCGACGACCCCGAGCAGAGCGCGCTGCGCGAAGTGACGCTGTCGCTCGAGGTGACCCATGTGCCGCGCAGCGAGCAGCCCTTCGTGCAGCTGCGCCAGGCGGCGCAGGCCCTGGCCCAGGCCATGGACGGCGTGGTGACCGACGATGCCGGGCAGCCACTGAGCGATGACGCCATGGACCGCATCGGCGCCGACCTGGAAGCCCTGTACGACGCGCTGGACGCGCGTGACCTGTCGGCCGGCTCGCCCCAGGCCCGACGCCTGTTCTCCTGACCCCATGACCACGCCCGACCTGTTTGCCGACCAACCCGCTGCCGGCGGCAGCGGTGCGCCGGCCGATGACCAGGCGCAGCGCGCCGCCGAACTGCGGCAGCAGCTGCACCACCACGCCTGGCGCTACTACACGCTGGACGACCCCGAGATTCCGGACGCCGAGTACGACCGGCTGTTCCGCGAGCTGCAGGCCATCGAAGCTGCGCGCCCGGATCTGCTCACACCCGACTCCCCCACGCAGCGCGTGGGCGGCGCCATCCTGAAAGAGCTGCTGCCGGTGCGCCACGCGGTGCCCATGCTCAGCATCCGCACCGAGACCGACACCGAGGCCAGCGGCGCCGAAGCCTTCGATGCCCGCGTGCGCCGTGAGCTGGGCCTGGGCGAGGCCGACGGCCCGGTGACGTATGTGGCCGAGCTCAAGTTCGACGGCCTGGCCATGAGCCTGCGTTACGAGGACGGCGTGCTGGTGCGCGCCGCCACCCGGGGCGACGGCGAGACGGGTGAAGACGTCACGCACAACGTGCGCACCATCGGCCAGATCCCGCTGCGCCTGCCACCAGGCGTGCCGGCGGTGCTGGAGGTGCGTGGCGAGGTCTATATGGCCCGTGCCGACTTCGAGGCCCTGAACGAACGCCAGCGCGAGAAGATCGCCGCCGGTGCCAAGGGCGAAAAGACCTTCGTCAACCCGCGCAACGCGGCCGCCGGTGCGGTGCGCCAGCTCGATTCCTCCATGGCGGCCCAGCGCCCGCTGAGCTTTTTCGCCTACGGCTGGGGCGAGGTCAGCGACCCGTCCGCCCTGGGTGATGGCCAGTACGCCGCCCTCATGCAGCTCAAGGCCTGGGGCTTTCCGGTGGCGGCGCAGACCACGCTGTGCAGCGGCGCTGCCGAGCTGGTGGCCTTCCACCGCCGCATCGGCGATCAGCGCGACGCGCTGCCCTTCGACATCGATGGCGTGGTCTACAAGGTCGACTCGCTAACGCTGCAGCAGCGCCTGGGCTTCGTCACCCGCGAGCCGCGCTGGGCCGTGGCCCACAAGTACCCGGCGCAGGAACAGGTGACCACGGTGCTGGCCATCGACGTGCAGGTGGGCCGCACCGGCAAGCTCACCCCGGTGGCCAAGCTGGCCCCGGTGTTCGTGGGCGGGGTCACGGTCACCAACGCCACGCTGCACAACGAGCTGGAAGCCCGCCGCAAGGACGTGCGCGTGGGCGACGCCGTGGTGGTGCGCCGCGCCGGCGACGTGATCCCCGAGGTGGTGTCGGTGCTGGCCGAGCGCCGCCAGGGTGAGCCCGATCCCTTCACCATGCCGGCCTGCTGCCCGGTGTGCGGCAGTGCCGCCGTGCGCGAGGAGGGCGAGGCCGACCACCGTTGCACCGGCGGCCTGTTCTGTGCGGCCCAGCGCAAGCAGGCCATCCTGCACTACGCGCAGCGCCGGGCGGTGGATATCGAGGGCCTGGGCGACAAGCTGGTGGAGCAGCTGGTGGATGCCGGCCTCATCAACACCTTGCCCGATCTGTACAAGCTGGGCTTCACCGCGCTGGCGGCGCTGGAGCGCATGGCCGAGAAGTCGGCGCAGAACGTGCTGGACGCGCTGGAGAAGAGCAAGCAGACCACGCTGCCGCGCTTCCTGTTCGGCCTGGGCATCCGCCATGTGGGCGTGGCCACCGCCAAGGACCTGGCGCGCCACTTCGGCGGCATCGACCGCATCATGGACGCCAGCGTGGACCAGCTGCTGCAGGTCAACGACGTGGGGCCGGTGGTGGCGCAGAGCATCCGCACCTTCTTCGACCAGCCGCACAACCGCGAGGTGGTCGAGCAGCTGCGCGCTGCCGGCGTGGCCTGGCCGGAAGGCGAGGGCGCGCAGAACACGCCGCAGCCGCTGCTGGGCAAGACCTTCGTGCTCACCGGCACCTTCCCCACGCTCAAGCGCGACGACGCCCGGGCGATGCTGGAAGCCGCCGGCGCCAAGGTGGCCGGCTCGGTGAGCAAGAAGACCGACTATGTGGTGGCTGGCGAGGAGGCCGGCAGCAAGCTGGACAAGGCCCGTGAGCTGGGCGTCGCCGTGATCGACGAGGCCGGCATGCTGGCCCTGCTGCAGGCCGCCTGATTCACTTGAAGCGGTAGTGGTCCCGGTTGAGCACGGCGGCGATTGCCGTGACCTCCTCCGGGAAGAGCTGCAGGTTCAGCTCCACGTTGCACTGCTCCACCATGCCGCGCAGGTAGCCGGCCGTGCTGATGCGTCCGGCCGGCCGGTAGATGGCACTGCCATTGCCCCCCACCTTGCGGATGTGGCACTCGGCACAGCGGTGTTCGGCCAGCAGTTTCTGGCCCAGGACCAGATCGGCCTCCTGGAAGATGGCCGGCCCCTGCGCCCTCGGGGCCAGGGGCATGAGGCCTGCTGCGGCCAGCAGGGCTGCAGCGGTCTGGCGGGCCAGGGTGGTGGGTCGGTGCATCAGGATCTCCCGTGTTGGCATGGCCCTGAGCTTGCCACGCCCGGCGGCCGGGCCATACTTGGCGGTTTCCCGAACCTGCCTGCTCTCACCATGGCCGTCCGAACCATCCTGCGCATGGGCGAGGCTCATGCCAAGAATCGTGTCTCCCGGCTGCAGCAAGGCGAAGAAAACCGCCTGATTGGCTTGCGAACCGGAATGGGGTTGCACGTTGGCCGATTCGGCGCCGAACAGATCTGTCACACGGCGGATGGCCAATCGCTCGGCTTCATCAACGATGTCGCAGCCGCCGTAATAGCGCTTGCCTGGATAACCCTCTGCGTATTTGTTGGTGAGTTGGGAACCAACCGCTTCCATGACCGCAGGGGAAGTGTAATTTTCCGATGCAATCAGTTCGATGTGCTCTTCCTGGCGCTGATTCTCTCGTTGGATCACGTCCCAGATTTCTGGATCGATGCTCCGGATGGTGTGGGTTGGGCGGTCGAACACGGCGCTGGATGTGCTTTCGCGATGGTCCGGCTTGAATCGATTGATTGCGGGATTTCGATTCAATTCGCCGGCGGATGGTGGAACTGACAATTTCTTATGCTAGTTCGATTTCCGGGTTCGTACCATGATCGATAGGTATTCAATTCATGATGAATTTGGGTGCCATTAACACGTCTGCAGGTCCTGCAACATGGGCGCGAATGATCTGGGCGGGGGCGCGACCGAATGTCAACGGAACATGCACCCTGAACCGACAGGACTCAGGGGTGTATCGCCTGATGGGATGGAGCGTGGGGTGGCGCCCAGCGCAGGTCATCGACGGCCGCCACGGTTTCTCGCCCGGGTCGGCGCCGATTCCCAGGACCGCGGTATCGATCAGCACATCAAGGACGCCCGGCAGCGCCTTGCGGCGGCGGTGTCGGCGCGGTCCTCAGCCGGCCAGGGCTTCGAGCAGTTCGGTCTCGATCTCGATCTGGCGCTTGTTCACCTGCAGCGGTGCGCCGCTGATGAGGAAGGTGTCCTCCACCCGCTCGCCCAGCGTGGTGATCTTGGCCAGCTGCACGCTGATGTCGTGCCGCGCCAGCACCCGGGTGATGCCGTAGAGCAGGCCGGCGCGGTCGCTGGCCGAGATGGACAGCAGCCAGCGCTGGGCCTTGTCGTCGGGCCGCAGGTCCACGCGGGGCGTGACCGGAAAGTTCTTCACCCGGCGTGAGAGTCGACCGAGTGTGGGCGGCGGCAGCGGACCGCGGTCGTCGATCACGCGGGCCAGCCGGTTCTCCACCATGGCGGTGAGCTCCCGGTAGTGCTCGGCCAGCTCGGGCACCACCACCTGGAAGGTGTCCAGCGCATGGCCGGTCTGGGTGGTGTGCACCCGCGCATCCAGGATGCTGAAGTGCGCCATGTCGAAGTAGCCGCAGATGCGTGCGAACAAATCCGGCTGGTCGGGGGCGTACACCAGCACCTGCAGCCCCTCGCCTTCGGGTGACAGGCGTGCGCGCACGATGCTGCGCTGGCGCGCTTCCTCGGTCTGGCGCTCCGGCCGGGCCAGTTCGCGGGTCAGCATGCGGGTGTGCCAGGCGATGTCGTCGGCCTCGTGGCGCATGAAGTAGCTCACGTCCAGCGTGTCCCACAGGCTCTTGTGGGCGTTGTGGGGCAGGGCGTGCAGGGCCAGCATCTGCAGGGCCTCGCGCTTGCGGCTCTCCACCTCGGCGCCGGCGTCGGGGGCACGGCCACCCAGGGCGCGCAGGGTGTAGCGGTACAGGTCTTCCAGCAGCTTGCCCTTCCACGCGTTCCAGACCTTGGGGCTGGTGCCGCGGATGTCGGCCACGGTGAGCAGGTACAGCGCGGTCAGGTAGCGCTCGTTGCCGACGCGGCGGGCAAAGGCGGTGATGACGTCCGGGTCGCTCAGGTCTTCCTTCTGGGCCAGCCGGCTCATGGTGAGGTGCTCGTTCACCAGGAACTCGATCAGGCGGGCGTCCTCGCGCTCGATGCCGTGCTGGCGGCAGAAGGTGCGCACGTCCCTGGCACCCAGCTCGGAGTGGTCGCCACCCCGGCCTTTGGCGATGTCGTGGAACAGCGCGGCGGCATACAGGATCCAGGGCTTGTCCCAGCCGGCGGCCAGCTGGGAGCAGAACGGGTACTCGTGCGAATGCTCGGCAATGAAGAAGCGCCGCACGTTGCGCAGCACCATCAGGATGTGCTGGTCGACCGTGTAGACATGGAACAGGTCGTGCTGCATCTGCCCCACGATGTTCCGGAACACCCACAGGTAGCGGCCCAGCACCGAGGTCTGGTTCATCAGCCGCATGGCATGCGTGATGCCTTGCGGCTCCTGCAGGATGCGCCGGAACTGCTCGCGGTTGACCGGATCGCTGCGGAACTTGCCGTTCATGACCGAGCGGGCGTTGTAGAGCGCGCGCAGGGTGCGGGCCGACAGGCCCTTCACGCCCACCGTGGTCTGGTAGATGTGGAAGGTCTCCAGGATGGCGTGCGGCTGCTGCAGGTAGAGGTGGTCGCTGGCCACCTCCAGCATGCCGCCCTTCTCGAAGAAGCGTTCGTTGATGGGGCGCAGGCGCTGCACACCGGTCTCGGTGCTGGCCAGGCGCTCCTCGATGTTGAGCAGCAGGATCTGGTTGAGCTGGGTCACCGCCTTGGCGGCCCAGTAGTAGCGCTTCATGAGCGCCTCGCTGGCGCGGCGCAGGCCGCGCGGGCGGGCCTCGCCGGGCGGCGGTGTCTGGTGGCTGTAGCCGAAGGACTCCGCCACGGCGGTCTGCAGGTCGAACACCAGCCGGTCTTCGCGGCGGCGGGCCAGCAGGTGCAGCCGGGCGCGGATGAGGCTGAGCAGGGCTTCGTTGGCCTTGATCTGGCGGGCCTCCAGCGGCGTGGCCAGGCCCTTGCGGGCCAGCTCGTCCCAGCTGCGGCCCAGGCCGGCCGCCTTGGCCACCCACAGGATGATCTGCAGGTCGCGCAGCCCGCCGGGCGATTCCTTGCAGTTGGGCTCCAGCGAATACGGCGTGTTCTCGAACTTGTGGTGGCGCTGGCGCATTTCCAGCGTCTTGGCCACGAAGAAGGCCTTGGGGTCCATGGCCTCGCCCAGCCGCTCCACCAGCGCCCGAAAGGCCTTGCGGCTGCCGGCGATCGGCCGGCACTCCAGCAGCGAGGTCTGGACCGTGACGTCTTTTTCCGCTTCGGCCACGCATTCCTCGAGCGTGCGCACGCTGGAGCCGATCTCCAGGCCCACGTCCCAGCACGATCCGATGAAGCCTTCGAGTCGCGCCTTCAGGGCGTCGTCCTGCTCGGGCTGGCAGCCCTCGGGCAGCAGCACCAGTACGTCGATGTCGGAATAGGGGAACAGCTCGCCCCGGCCGTAGCCGCCCACGGCCACCAGGGCGGTGTCGGCCGAAAAACCGGCGTGCTCCCACAGCTGGAGCAGGGTGCGGTCGGTCAGCGCCGCCAGGTTCTGCAGGGCACGCCGCACACCCCGGGTGGAGGCGCCCTGCACACCGAGCTGGGCAAACAGCTCGTCCTTGTCGTCACGGTAGCGCTGCCGCAACTCCGCCAGCGGTGCCATGCAGGGCCCTCCGCGTCAGGCGGCCGCCGCAGCGGCTTCGCCCACGAAGGCGGGGGCGGGCGGGCTGCCGGCGGACAGGGTGAGCACCTCGTAGCCGGTGGGCGTGACCAGCACGGTGTGTTCCCACTGGGCCGACAGCGAACGGTCGCGGGTGACGATGGTCCAGCCGTCACCGGCTTCCTTGATGTCGCGCTTGCCGGCGTTGATCATGGGCTCGATGGTGAAGGTCATGCCCGGCTTGAGCTCTTCCATGGTGCCGGGGCGGCCGTAGTGCAGCACCTGCGGCTCTTCGTGGAAGCGCTGGCCGATGCCGTGGCCGCAGAACTCGCGCACCACCGAAAAGCCGTTGGACTCGGCATAGGTCTGGATGGCATGGCCGATGTCGCCCAGGCGGATGCCCGGCTTCACCATCACGATGCCCTTCCACATGGCCTCGAAGGTCACCTGGCACAGGCGGCGGGCCTGCACGCTGGCGGCGGCCTCGCCGCCCACCAGGTACATGCGGCTGTTGTCGCCGAACCAGCCGTCCTTGATGACGGTCACGTCCACATTCAGGATGTCGCCCTTCTTGAGCGGCTTGTCGTTCGGGATGCCGTGGCACACCACGTGGTTGATCGAGGTGCACAGGTGGCCGGGGTAGGGCGGGTAGCCCGGCGGCTGGTAGCCGATGGTGGCCGACACCGTGCCCTGCTGCTTCATGTACTCGGCGGCCAGCCGGTCGATTTCCAGCGTGGTCACCCCGGGCTGGATCAGCGGGGTCAGGTAGTCCAGAACCTCGGAGGCCAGCCGGCAGGCGGTGCGCATGCCGGCAATGCCGGCCTCGTCTTTGTAGGTGATGCTCATGGGGGCGGATTATCCCACCGGCACCCCGGATCGCGGGGCTGGCAGGGGCATGGCGGCAGGGGGCGGCGGGTAAAATCCCGGGTTTTCCGCCCACCCGGTGGGTCAACGCACCTCAGGCTCCCAACGTGTCCCTGCACCTGCGCTTTTTTGACGGCGGCAATGCCGTCAGCGACTTCAAAGTCCAGCAACTCCTGCCCCGTCTGCAGGCCGTCTCCGACAAGATCACCCAGCTCAGTGCCCGCTTCGTGCACCTGGCCAGCTTCGACGCCGAGCCCGACGCCGCGCTGGTGCAGCGCCTGGGCCAGTTGCTGACCTACGGCGAGCCGGTCACCGAGGCCCATCAGGCCCTGGCCGCGCAGGACGCCCCGGCCCTGCTGGTCATGCCCCGCCTGGGCACGGTGTCGCCCTGGGCCTCCAAGGCCACCGACATCGCCCGCAACTGCGGCCTGGTGCTGCACCGGGTGGAGCGGCTGGTGGAGTTCCGCATCGGCCTCAAAAGCGGCCTGCTGGGCAAGGCCAGCCTCAAGCCCGAGCAGCTGCAGGCCGTGGCCGCCGTGCTGCACGACCGCATGACCGAGACCGTGGTGGTGGAGCGTGATCAGGCGCGTGCCCTGTTCACCGAACTGCAGGCCGCGCCCATGGAGCATGTGGATGTGCTGGGCGGTGGCCGTGCTGCGCTGGTGCAGGCCAACACCGCCTGGGGCCTGGCCCTGGCCGAGGACGAGATCGATTACCTGGTGACCGCCTTCCAGGGTCTGGGCCGCAACCCGACCGACGTCGAGCTGATGATGTTCGCGCAGGCCAACTCCGAGCACTGCCGCCACAAGATCTTCAACGCCCAGTTCACCATCGACGGCGCGCCGCAGGACAAGAGCCTGTTCGGCATGATCCGCCACACCCACCAGACCAGCCCGCAGCACACGGTGGTGGCCTATTCGGACAACGCCTCGGTCATGGAAGGCCACCCGGTGCAGCGCCTGGTGGCCCGCTTTGATGGCCAGCAGCTGCCGCGCTACCAGATTGAGGCCGCCACCCACCATGTGCTGATGAAGGTGGAAACCCACAACCACCCGACCGCCATCTCGCCGTTCCCCGGTGCCTCCACCGGCGCCGGCGGCGAGATCCGCGACGAGGGTGCCACCGGCCGGGGCTCGCGCCCCAAGGCCGGCCTGACCGGCTTCACCGTCAGCCGCCTGTGGGGCGGCCTGAGCGACCAGCCCGGCGGCAAGCCGGAGCACATCGCCAGCCCGCTGCAGATCATGACCGAGGGCCCGCTGGGGGGTGCCGCCTTCAACAACGAGTTCGGCCGGCCCAACCTGCTGGGCTACTTCCGCGAGTACGAGCAGCAGGTCGACGGCGTGCAGCGCGGCTACCACAAGCCCATCATGATCGCGGGCGGCCTGGGCAGCATCGACGCCACCCAGACCCGCAAGATCGAGTTCCCGGCCGGCACCCTGCTGGTGCAGCTGGGTGGCCCGGGCATGAAGATCGGCATGGGCGGCGGCGCCGCCAGCTCCATGGCCACCGGCACCAACGCCGCCGACCTCGACTTCGACTCGGTGCAGCGCGGCAACCCCGAGATCGAGCGCCGGGCGCAGGAGGTCATCAACCACTGCTGGCAGCAGGGCGAGCGCAACCCCATCCTGGCCATCCACGACGTCGGCGCCGGCGGCCTGTCGAACGCCTTCCCCGAGATCACCAACGACGCCGGGCGCGGTGCCCGCTTCGACCTGCGTGCCGTGCCGCTGGAGGAAAGCGGTCTGGCGCCCAAGGAAATCTGGTGCAACGAGAGCCAGGAACGCTATGTGCTGGCCATTGCCCCCGAGTCGCTGGAGACCTTCCGCGCCTTCTGCGAGCGCGAGCGCTGCCCGTTCGCGGTGGTGGGTGTGGCGACCGAGGAGCGCCAGCTGCAGCTGGTGGACGAGGGCGCCGAAAGCCCGGTCGACATGCCCATGGCCGTGCTGCTGGGCAAGCCGCCCAAGATGCACCGCGACGTGAAGACCGTGGCCCGCCAGTCGCCGCCGCTGGACCTGACCGACATCGACCTGCAGAAGGCCGTCATCGACGTGCTGAGCCACCCCACCGTGGCCTCCAAGCGCTTTCTGGTGACCATCGGTGACCGCACCGTGGGCGGCCTGAGCCACCGCGACCAGATGGTCGGCCCCTGGCAGGTGCCGGTGGCCGACTGCGCCGTGACGCTGGCCGACCACACCGGTTTTGCCGGCGAGGCCATGAGCATGGGTGAACGCACCCCGCTGGCCGCCACCAGCCCGGCCGCCAGCGGCCGCATGGCGGTGGCCGAGGCCATCACCAACCTGCTGGCCGCGCCCATCGAACTGCCCCGCGTCAAGCTCTCGGCCAACTGGATGGCGGCCTGCGGCGAAGCCGGCGAAGACGCCGCGCTGTTCGAGACCGTCAAGGCCGTGGGCATGGAACTGTGCCCGGCACTCGGCGTGTCCATCCCGGTGGGCAAGGACAGCCTGTCCATGCGCACCCAGTGGCAGGCCGACGGCCAGACCCGCAAGGTCACCGCCCCGGTCAGCCTGATCGTGAGCGCCTTCGCCAGCCTGCCCGACGTGCGCGGCACGCTCACGCCGCAGCTGAACCGTGACCTGGAGGACACCACGCTGGTGCTGGTCGATCTGGGCAAGGGCCGCCACCGCATGGGCGGCAGCATCCTGGCCCAGACCCTGGGCCATCCCGGCGGCGAGGTGCCCGACCTGGACAGCCCGCAGGACCTGATCGCCCTGGTGGACGCGGTGAACGCCCTGCGTTCGCAAGGCCGCCTGCTGGCCTACCACGACCGCAGCGACGGCGGCCTGCTGGCGGCGGTGGCCGAAATGGCCTTTGCCGGCCAGGTGGGCGTGGCGCTGAACGTGGACCTGCTGGTCACCGAAGGCGACGGCATCAGCGACAGCCGCGCCGAGGTGGGCGACGCCAAGAACTGGACCAAGCAGGTCAGCGCCCGCCGCGAGGAACTCACCCTGCGCGCCCTGTTCAACGAGGAACTGGGCGTGGTGCTGCAGGTGCGCACCGCCGAGCGCAACGAGGTGATGCAGGTGCTGCGCGAGCATGGCCTCTCCAAGTTCAGCCACTTCATCGGAAAGACCCGTCCGGCCAGTTCGCCCATGGACGCCGGCAAGGGGGAACTGCAGGTCTGGCGCGACACCAAGGTGGTGTTCGGCGCCCGCCTGCACGACCTGCAGCAGGTCTGGGACAGCGTGAGCTGGAAGATCAACCAGCAGCGCGACAACCCGGCCTGCGCCGATGCCGAACACGCCGCCGCCGGCGATCCGGCCGACCCGGGCCTGCACAGCCACCTCAGCTTCGACCCGGCCGAGGACGTGGCCGCGCCCTTCCTGAACCTGGCCCGTCCGCGCGTGGCCATCCTGCGCGAGCAGGGCGTGAACTCGCACGTGGAAATGGCGCATGCCTTCACGCTGGCCGGTTTCGACGCCTTCGACGTGCACATGACCGACCTGCAGTCCGGCCGCGCCAAGCTGGCCGACTTCCAGGGCGTGGTGGCCTGTGGCGGCTTCAGCTACGGCGACACGCTGGGCGCCGGCATCGGCTGGGCCCGCTCCATCACCTTCAATGCCGCGCTGGCCGACCAGTTCAAGGCCTTCTTCGGCCGCACCGACACCTTCGGTCTGGGTGTGTGCAACGGCTGCCAGATGTTTGCCGAACTGGCCGACATCATCCCCGGTGCCCAGGCCTGGCCGCGCTTCACCACCAACCAGAGCGAACGCTTCGAGGCGCGCCTGTCGCTGGTGGAGGTGCTGGAGTCGCCCAGCCTGTTCCTGCAGGGCATGGCCGGCACCCGGCTGCCGATCGCCGTCGCCCACGGCGAGGGCTATGCCAACTTCCGCCACCGGGGCAACCCGGCGCAGGCCATTGCGGCCATGCGCTTCGTGGACCACACCGGCGCCGCCACCGAGCGCTACCCGTTCAACCCGAACGGCAGCCCGGGCGGCCTGACCGCCGTGACCACCGCCGACGGCCGCTTCACGGCCATGATGCCGCACCCCGAGCGCGTGTTCCGCAACATCCAGATGAGCTGGACCGACCAGGACCCCTCGGCCTACAGCGGCTGGATGCGCCTGTGGCGCAACGCCCGCCGCTGGGTGGGTTGATCGCACGGCATCAAGGATTGCCGTTTACCGGTAAGCGGTATATCCTCGTGGTTCATTGATCCATGATCGTTTCGTTCGCCGACGACGACACGGAGGCGGTGTTCTCGGGGAAACGCGTGCGGCGGTGGGCACAGCTGCTGACCGTGGCCCAGCGAAAGCTTCAGTTGCTGGATTCGGCCGTTACCCTGGAAGCCCTGCGGGTACCGCCAGGCAACCGCCTGGAGGCCTTGCGGGGCGACCGTGCCGGCCAGCACAGCATCCGGATCAACGACCAGTTCCGTGTCTGCTTCGTCTGGGCTGCCGATGGTGTGCGGGACGTGCAGATCGTGGACTACCACTGAAGGAAATGCCATGACGAAAAAGACGATCCGCAACGGCATGCGTCCTGTCCATCCGGGCGAAATCCTGCGCGAGGAGTACCTGGTGCCGCTCAACCTGAGCGCCAATGCACTGGCTCAGGCCCTGAAGGTGCCGGCCTCCCGCATCAACGACATCGTGCTGGAACGGCGGGGCATCACGGTCGATACGGCCATGCGGCTGGTGCGTTACTTCGGCGGCGATGTCCAGACCTGGATGAACCTGCAGACGGCGTACGAAATCAAGCGCGCCGAGCAGCAGCTGGCCGATCGCATCGCGAACGAAGTTGCGCCCATGGCGGCCTGAGCCGTCTTTCTCCAACCATCAGACCCTTTCACCATGGCCGGAACCAGCCTGCTCGCCCTCATCGACGACATCGCCACCCTGCTCGACGATGTGTCGGTCATGACCAAGGTGGCCGCCAAAAAGACCGCCGGCGTGCTGGGCGACGACCTGGCGCTCAATGCCCAGCAGGTCACCGGCGTGAAGGCCGACCGGGAACTGCCGGTGGTCTGGGCTGTGGCCAAGGGCTCGGCCGTCAACAAGGCCATCCTGGTGCCGGCGGCGCTGCTCATCAGCGCCTTCCTGCCCTGGCTGATCACGCCGCTGCTCATGCTGGGCGGCCTGTTCCTGTGCTTCGAGGGGGCCGAGAAGCTGCTGCACAAGTTCCTGGCCGGCTCGGCCGATGACGATGCGAAGCACCGCGCCGAGCTGGTGCGCGCCGTGCAGGACGAGCAGGTGGACCTGGTGGCTTTCGAGAAAGACAAGATCAAGGGCGCGGTGCGCACCGATTTCATCCTGTCGGCCGAGATCATCGTCATCTCGCTGGGCGCCGTGGCGGCGGCCGGCATGGCCGAGCGCGTGGGCGTTCTGGTGGCCATCTCAGTGCTCATGACGGTGGGCGTGTACGGCCTGGTGGCCGGCATCGTCAAGCTGGACGATCTGGGTCTGTACCTCAACCGGCAGGCCGCGGCCTGGCAGCAGGCCCTGGGGCGGGGCATTCTGGCCTTTGCGCCCTGGCTCATGAAGGCGCTGTCGGTGCTGGGCACGGCCGCCATGTTCCTGGTGGGCGGCGGGATTCTGGTGCACGGCGTGCCGGCGGTGGGCCATGCCATCGATGGCTGGGCGGCCGGTCTGGGCGCCTGGGGTGGCCTGTTGTCCAGTGTGGCGGGTGGCCTGGTGGGCTTGTTGTGCGGTGCGGTGGTGGCCGGCGTGGTGACCCTGGTCTCGCGCCTGCGCGGCCGCAGCCACTGAGCCATGGCGCCGCGCAATCCGGCATCGGTCCCGGCCGAACACTGGCGGCGCGACGCCGGCCCCGATTCGGTGGCCGTGCTCGACATCCCCGGGCTGGTGGAGCGGGGCCGTGTCTTCGACATCGACATCACCCTGCTGGTGGATGCACCGGCAGCCCTGAAGGGCGCCTGGCACGAACTGTCGGTGGAGTTCGACGGGCAGCGGCAGTGGTCCCGCCGCATCGACACCCGCAACCCGGGTCAGACCGACTCTCTGGAGTACCACCAGCAGGTGCGGCTGGCGCCGGAGCAGGCCCTGCGTGTGCGGGCCCAGGCCCGCGTGCAGGGCGCGCGCATCCGCCAGCTGCTGATCGAGGCCCGCGAAGACCGCTGAATGGCGGTGCGGGTCAGGCCGGGGTGACCGGCCGGGTCTTGTAGAAGCGGATCGGGCTGCTGGCCGTCTGCTGCGCGATGTCGCGCACGCTCTGTGCCACGCCGGGCTTGAGCTGGCCCACCACATGCATCTCGCAGGGCTTGCAGTCGAAGCGCAGGGTGAGCTTCTCGTTGCCGTGGGTGATGGTCATGGGCTCGGCCTTGACCGTGCCCTGCACGCCGGTCACGCCCTTGGCCTGCTTGGGGCACAGGCTCAGGCTGAAGCGCACGCAGTGCTTGGTGATCATCAGGCTGACCTCGCCGGTCTCCTCGTGGCTCTCGTAGGCCGAGGCGATCACCTTCACGCCATGGCGGGCGTAGAAGTCGCGCGCCTTGTGGTTGTAGACGTTGGCGAGGTACGTGAGGGTGTCTTCCGGGTAGGGCACCGGCGGGTCGACCGGCACCGCGCGTGGCAGCCGGGTCCAGGCCTGGGCCCGGGCGGCTTCCAGCGCCGCCACCGCATCGCGGCGCAGCGGGTTGAGCAGCGAGGCCGGCACGAACCACGGCTGCGAGAGATCGAGCGTGATGTCGATGGGCTCGAAGATGGTTTCGCCCAGGCGGCCCAGCGCCTCGCGCAGCTTGCCGGCGGCCTGGGCCGCGTCGCGGGCCGGCTCCAGCGCGGCCTTGAGCGTGGCCGATCCGGTGTGGCCATCCTCGTCGGTCAGATCCAGCCTCAGGCCGCCGGATGCCTCGGACAGCTTCATCCACACGCCGATGCGCCGCTCGGCGCTCTTGCGGTCCAGGGCCCGCACCCAGGCCATGTCGCGGTTGCGGTTGACCACGGTGCCGCGCTTGAGGTGGCGCAGGCCCTCCAGTTCGTCCTTCGGGAACACCCGCCAGCGGCCCTCCGCCCCGGCGGCTTCGGCCCGGTTGATCTGCAGGCCCACCAGCTCCTTGTGCAGGTCCAGGTAGCACAGGCCGTCACCGTTGTGGATGACGGTGGCCGGGTCGTCGGTCTGGATCTCGACCCAGCGGTCGCCCACCTGGGTCACCCAGCCAATGGGGCGGCCGGGGTTCTTGGGCGTGTCGAAGGCGCCGATGTCCTCCTTGCGGCCCTGCACGAAGTAGTCGGTGAACTCGCGGTTGAAGTTCTGGTCCGGGTCGGGCGTGAAGTTGAAGCTGCAGCGGCCGCTGGAGGCGCGGGCCAGTTCCGGGCGCTCCTCCAGGATCTCGTCGAACAGGCGGCGGTAGTGGGCGGTGATGTTCTTCACATAGCCCAGGTCCTTGTAGCGGCCCTCGATCTTGAAGCTGCGGGCACCGGCGTCGATCAGTTCGCGCAGGTTGTCGCTCTGGTTGTTGTCCTTCATGGACAGCACGTGCTTGTCGTGCGCCACGATGCGGCCCTGGCTGTCCTTCACCTCGTAGGGCAGGCGGCAGGCCTGCGAGCAGTCGCCCCGGTTGGCGCTGCGCCCGGTGTGGGCATGGCTCACATAGCACTGGCCGCTGTAGGCCACGCACAGCGCGCCGTGGATGAAGAACTCCAGCGTGCAGCGCTCGGGGTCGGTGGCGGCGCGGATGGCAGCGATCTGGGCGAGCGTGAGCTCGCGCGCCAGCACGATCTGCGACAGCCCGGCGTCCTGCAGGAAGCGGGCTTTCTCGGGCGTGCGGATGTCGGTCTGGGTGCTGGCGTGCAGCTGGATCGGCGGCAGGTCGATCTCCAGCAGGCCCATGTCCTGGATGATGAGCGCGTCCACCCCGGCGTCATGCAGCTGCCAGGCCAGCTTGCGGGCCGGCTCCAGCTCGTCGTCCCGCAGGATGGTGTTCATGGTGACGAAGATGCGGCTGCCGAAGCGGTGGGCGTGGCGCACCAGCCGGCCGATGTCCTGCACGCTGTTGTCGGCCGCGGTGCGGGCACCGAACGAGGGACCGCCGATGTAGACCGCATCGGCGCCGTGGTTCACGGCCTCGATGCCGATGTCGGCGTCGCGGGCCGGGGAGAGCAGTTCGATCTGGTGGGGCAGCATGGGGGACGGCGGGCAGAATCAGGGGCGGCGGCCGGCAGGCGGCCGAAGAAAACCCGATATTGTCCCGGAGAAGCCCCATGTCCGCATCCCCCACCTTCGTTCTGGTCCATGGTGCCTGGCACGGGGCCTGGTGCTGGCGCCGCGTGCTGCCGCTGCTGCGCGCCGCCGGTGCCGAGGCCCACGCGGTCACGCTCACCGGCGTGGGCGAGCGGGCCCACCTGCTCGCCCCGGCCGTGGACCTGCACACCCACATCCAGGACGTGATCGGCCTGATCGACGCCGAGGAACTGCGCGACGTGGTGCTGGTGGGCCACAGCTACGCCGGCATGGTCATCACCGGCGTGGCCGACCGGCTGGAGGCGCAGCGGCCCGGCACGCTGTCCCGGCTGGTGTACCTGGATGCCTCGGTGCCCGACCCCGGCACCGCCTGGAGCACGCCGCACAGCCCGGAAACGCGGCAGGCCCGCACCGAGGCCGCAGCGGCCTGCGGCGGCCTCAGCTTTCCACCGCCCGATGCCTCGGTGTTCGGCCTGGACGGCGCCGACCGCGACTGGGTCAACCGCCGTCAGACGCCCCAGCCCTTCGCCCTGTACCACCAGCCGCTGCACTTCGATGCCGCCCGGGTGGCCCGTCTGCCCCGCACCTTCATCGACTGCACGTCGCCTGCGCTGCCCACCATCGCGCCGGCCCGCGTCAAGGTGCGGCAGGAGCCCGGCTGGCAGGTGCTGGAAATGACGACGGGGCACGACCCGATGGTCAGTGCCCCGGCTGAACTGGCGCGCCTGCTGCTGCAGGTCGCATCGGCCTGATCCGGCTTACTGGATCTTGGCCTTTTCGCGCAGGCCCTGCTGGAAGGCGTTGAGCTTCTGGCCCTGCAGCTGCTGCACGATCTGCGGCTTGACCTCGTCGAGCTTGGGCAGCTCGGCGTCGCGGATGTCGTCCACACGGATCACGTGCCAGCCGAACTGGGTCTGCACCGGAGCGTCCGACAGCTGACCCTTGCCCAGCTTGAGCATGGCCTGGGAGAACTCGGGCACATAGCTGGCGGCCGGGGCCCAGTCGAGGTCGCCACCGTTGGCGCCCGAACCCGGGTCCTTGGACTGCTTCTTGGCGATGTCTTCGAACTTGGCGCCGCCCTTGATGGAAGCGATGATGGCCTTGGCCTCGTCTTCCTTCTCCACCAGGATGTGGCGGGCCTTGAATTCCTTGCCGCTGTTGGCGGCCACGAACTTGTCGTACTCGGCCTTGACGTCCGCGTCGGTCACCGGGTTCTTCTTCTGGAAGTCGGCGAAAAGGGCGCGGATCATGAGCGTCTGGCGGGCGAGCTCCATCTGGGTCTTGAACTCGTCGGTGCCGGCGATGCCGCGCTTCTGGGCTTCCTGCATGAAGATCTCGCGCAGGATGACTTCTTCCTTGAGCTGGGCACGCACCGTGTCGTCCACCGGGCGGCCAGCGGCGGCCACCTGGGCGGCCAGTGCATCGATGCGGGAGGTGGGAACCGGCTTGCCGTTGACGATGGCCACGTTCTGGGCGAAGGCACCGGTCGCGGTGGAGATCAGCACGGCCGCAGTCAGGGCCGACAGGGACAGTTTCATGGAGTTCCTAGGGGGTTGAAATCTCGATGGCCAGCGCGTGCAGGCCCGCGGCTGTGAAGTCGCGCAGGGCATCATACACAAGGCGATGACGCGCCACGCGGCTGCGCCCGACGAACGCCGGCGCGTCGATCCGCACCCGGAAATGGGTGCCCTGACCGCGTCCGTTGGAGCCTGCATGACCCGCATGCGCAGCGCTTTCGTCCAGCACTTCCACCCGGGTCGGATGCAGGGTCTGGCGCAAACGTTCCTCGATGGCGGCGGCGGTGATGTCCTGCATCATGATTTGCCTGCCGTTTCATCCTTGAGGTGGCGGGCGATGTAAACGCCTTGTCCCACGATGAACACCACCGGGAAGATGTAGCCCCACAGCTTGAAATTCACCCAGTCCTCGGTGCTGTAGTAGGCCGCCACCCAGCCGTTGATGGCTGCCATGAACAGGAAGTAGGCCACCCAGGCCACGGTCAGGCGCGCCCACACCGGGGCGGGCAGGGTGAGCTGGCTGCCCAGCAGGATCTGCAGGAAGTTCTTTTTCCAGATCCACAGGGCGGCGGCCAGCACCACGGCCATGCTGGCGTACAGCACGGTGGGTTTCCATTTGATGAATCGCTCGTCCTGCAGGAAGAGGGTGAGGGCGCCGAACACCAGCACCAGCACCAGCGTGACCTTGTGCAGGGTCTGCAGCTTGCGGTCGATGAGCCAGATGAGCCCGGTCTGCACCACCGTGGCGGCCATGAGCACGGCCGTGGCCACGTAGATGCCCTGCCACTTGTAGGCGGCCACGAACAGGGCGATGGGGAAAAAGTCGATGAGGAAACGCATCGCCGGATTATCGGCCGCGCGGCCGACCCTGCCGGCGTCGGGGAACTGGCGGGGCGGTGGCCGGCTCCATCGGGCACTTTCACGGAGGAACCGAATGAACACCACCGAACAGCAAGCCATCCTCACCATTGCGCTGCTGGCCGCCTTTGCCGACGGCCAGAAGGCCGACAGCGAGCGCGACGCCATCCGCCAGATCGCCGATTCGCTCGGTCACGAGCCCGGCGGCGGCGCTCTGGCCCGGCTGTATCAGGATGTATTGCTGAAGCGGGCTTCGGTGGCCCAGGCGGCCGCGGCCCTGTCCGACCCGGCCCACCGGCAGCTGGCCTACGAGATGGCGGTGTGCGTCTGCGAGGCCGACGGCCAGCGCAGCGCGGCCGAAGCCGCCTTCCTGTCGGACCTCAAGGCGCAGCTGGTGCCGTCGGCCGATGCCGTGGCACCGTTCGAGCGCCAGGAGGCCGACCTGGTGCAGGCCGCGCGCGAGGTGGTGCCGGTGGCCGTGCCGGCCGCGGCTGCCTCGGCCGCGGCGTCCATCACCCCGGTGGTGTCGGTCGATGCCACGCGCGACGCCGCGCTGGACAAGTCCATCCTCAACCACGCGCTGCTGGCCGGCGCGCTGGAGCTGCTGCCGCAGTCGTGGGCCTCCATGGCCATCATCCCGGTGCAGATCAAGCTGGTGCACAGCATCGGCCAGGCCCATGGCGTGTCGCTGGACCAGGGGCACATCAAGGAATTTCTGGCGGCGGCCGGCGTGGGCATGACCTCGCAATACCTGGAGCAGTTCGGCCGCAAGCTGCTGGGGGGCCTGCTGGGCAAGGCGGCCGGGCGCACGACGGGCCGGGTGGGCGGTGCCGCCACCGGCATGGCATTCTCGTTTGCCACCACCTATGCGCTGGGCCAGGTGGCCCGGCGCTACTACGCCGGGGGGCGCACCATGAACACCGCCGTGCTGCGCGACACCTTTCAGGGCCTGATGGGCCCGGCGCGCGACCTGCAGACCCGCTACCTGCCGCAGATCCGCGAGAAGGCGGCCACGCTGGACGCCGGTCAGATCATGAACCTGGTGCGCAACCCGATCCGCTGAGGGCCGCGCGGGCTCAGCCCTTGGGCTGGTGGTCGATGGAGGCCGAGTTCATGCAGTAGCGCAGGCCGGTGGGCGCCGGGCCGTCTTCAAAGACATGGCCCAGGTGGGCGCCGCACTGGCTGCACACGGTTTCCACCCGCACCATGCCGTGGCTGCGGTCCACCAGCTCGGTGATGGCGCCGGGGATGGCCTTCCAGAAGCTGGGCCAGCCGCAGCCGGCGTCGAACTTGGTGCCGGCATCGAACAGGTGGTTGCCGCAGCAGATGCAGTGGTAGCTGCCGTCGGCCCAGACCTGCTCGTACTTGCCGGTGAAGGGCCGCTCGGTGTAGGCGCGGCGGGTGATCTCGAAGGCGCCGGGTTCGGCGCCCTTGGCGGCCAGCAGCTCGCGCCATTCGGCGTCGGATTTCTGGATGGGGAAGTCGGGGGTGTCCGGGTGTTTCATGGAAGCCTCTTGAGGTGTTCAGGACGAGCAGCTGATCTCGATGCCGGCGGCCCAGTCCGGGGGCAGGGCGGCCAGATCGTCCTCGCCTGCTCGTTCGTCGAACGGGGCCTGCAAAGCTTTCAGCAGCCGCTGCACTTCGCTGAAATCGCCCTCGCGGGCGCGGCGGATGGCCAGCTCGGCGAGGTGGTTGCGCAGCACGATGCGCGGGTTGGTGCGCCGCATCTGCTCGCGGGTGGCGGGTGCGTCGAAGCCGGGCTGGCCCGTGAGGCGCTCACGCCAGCGCAGCGCCCAGGCGTCGAAGGCCTCGCGCTGCAGGAACAGGTCGCGCACCGGCTCCAGCGGGCCGTCGGCGGCCCCGCTCAGGCGGCGGAACAGCACGGTGAAGTCGACCGCGTCTTTCGCCATGAGCTGCATCAGGTCTTCCACCAGGGTGTCGTCGCCCGGCTGCACCTCACTCAGGCCCAGCTTGGCGCCCATGCGCCGCTGCAGGGCGGCGGGGAACAGGGTCTTGTAGGGCTCCAGCGCGTCCAGCGCCTGCTGCTGGTCGTCCATGAGCGGCAGCAGCGCCTGGCCCAGGCAGAACAGGTTCCAGTAGGCGATGTTGGGCTGGCGGTGGTAGGCGTAGCGCCCGCCGGTGTCGCTGTGGTTGCAGATGTGGGCCGGGTTGAAGGCATCCAGGAACTGGAACGGGCCGTAGTCGATGGTCAGGCCCAGGATGCTCATGTTGTCGGTGTTCATCACCCCGTGGCAGAAGCCCACGGCCTGCCACTGCGCCAGCAGCTCGGCGGTCCGGGCGCTGACCGCCTCCAGCAGCGCGGCATAGGGGTTGCCGCCGGCCTGTCGGCAGGCCGGGTAGTGGTGGTCGATGACGAAATCGGCCAGTCGGCGCAGCTCGTCGATGCGGCCGGCCGCCGAGAAATGCTCGAAATGCCCGAAGCGGATGAAGCTGGGCGCCACGCGCGTCACCACGGCGGCGGTCTCCACCGTCTCGCGCACCACCGGGGCGGGGGACGCGGTCAGGGCCAGTGCCCGGCTGGTGGGAATGCCCAGGCCGTGCATGGCCTCGCTGCACAGGAATTCGCGGATGGAGCTGCGCAGCACGGCGCGCCCGTCGCCCATGCGGGAATAGGGCGTGAGGCCGGCGCCCTTGAGCTGGATTTCCTGCGGCCCGGCCGGGGTGTCGATCTCGCCCAGCCAGATGGCGCGGCCATCGCCCAGCTGGCCGGCCCAGTGGCCGAACTGGTGACCGCTGTAGACCGTGGCGATGGGCCGGCTGCCCGGCAGCAGCCGGTTGCCGGTGAACACCTCGGCCGCCTCGGCGCTGGCCATCCAGTCGGCCGGCAGGCCCAGGGTGGCGGCCACGTCGGCCGACCAGGCCACCCATTGCGGCTGCGGCAGGGGGGTGGGCGGGTTGTCGGTGAAGAAGGCTTCGCCCAGGGTGGCAAAGCGGTGGGTCCAGGCCAGGGCGGGCGTGGGGACGGGGGCGGTGGAGGCGGCAGTGGAGGCGGCGGGGGCCTCGGGGGTGGCGGGCAGGCTCATGGCCGGATTGTGCGGTCGGGCGCCAGACACGCCGGTGACAGGGTTTCCCCGCCCCGGTGCGGAAGCGGCTGGCTGCACGGTAGGATCACGTCAGCCCCCGGGGGTACCCGGCGACCATCCCGATACCGACACCAACAGGAGACCTCCCCATGCTGGGACAAATGCAAAGCCAGCCGCTGCTGATTTCGGCCCTGATCGTCCACGCCGAGCGCCACCACGCCAGCGGCGAGATCATCTCGCGCCGGGTCGAAGGCGACATCCACCGCAGCAACTGGGCCCAGGTGGCCCGCCGTGCCCGCCAGGTGGCGCGTGCCATCGACGCCACCGGCCTGCCGTTCGGCTCGCGCGTGGCCACGCTGGCCTGGAACGGCTACCGCCACCTGGAGCTGTACTTCGGCGTCAGCGGCACCGGCCGGGTGCTGCACACCCTCAACCCGCGCCTGCACCCCGAGCAGCTGGTGTGGATCGTCAACCATGCCGAAGACAGCGCCCTGTGCTTCGACATGACCTTCCTGCCGCTGGTGCAGGCGGTGGCCGCCAAGTGCCCCACGGTCAAGCACTGGGTGGCCCTGTGCGACGCCGACAAGCTGCCGGCCGACACCGGCATCCCGGGCCTGACGAGCTACGAGGCCTGGATCGGCGCCCAGAGCGACGCCGCCTACAACTGGCCCGAGTTCGACGAGAACAGCGCATCGAGCATGTGCTACACGAGCGGCACCACCGGCAACCCCAAGGCTGCGCTGTACTCGCACCGCTCCACGCTGCTGCACGCGTACGGCGCCGCACTGCCCGACGCCCTGGGCTGCTCGGCCCGCGACAGCATCCTGCCGGTGGTGCCCATGTTCCACGTCAATGCCTGGGGCCTGCCGTATTCGGCCGCAGCCGTGGGCTGCAAGCTCGTGTTCCCCGGCCCGGCCCTGGACGGCAAGTCGGTGTACGAGCTGATCGAGAACGAGAAGGTCACCATGGCCGCCGGCGTGCCCACCGTGTGGCAGATGCTGCTGGGCCACATGCAGCAGAACAACCTGCGCTTCTCCACGCTCAAGCGCACCGTCATCGGTGGCTCGGCCTGCCCGCCGGCCATGATCAATGCCTTCAACGACACCTACGGCGTCGAGGTGCTGCACGCCTGGGGCATGACCGAGATGTCGCCCCTGGGCACGGTCTGCACGCTCAAGAACGCGCAGACGGTGCTGCCGGCGGACGAGCAGCTCAAGGTGCGCCTGAAGCAGGGCCGCGTGGTCTACGGCGTGGACATGAAGATCGTCGACGACGAAGGCCGCGAACTGCCCTGGGACGGCAAGAGCTATGGCGACCTGCTGGTGCGCGGCCCCTGGATCATTGCCAGCTACTACAAGGGCGAGGGCGGTGACCCGCTGCGCTACGACGAGCATGGCAAGGGCTGGTTCCCCACCGGCGACGTGGCCACCATCGACCCCGACGGCTTCATGCAGATCACCGACCGCAGCAAGGACGTGATCAAGTCCGGCGGCGAGTGGATCAGCTCCATCGACGTGGAGAACATCGCCATGGCCCACCCGGCCGTGGCCATGGCAGCCTGCATCGGCATGCGCCACCCCAAGTGGGACGAGCGCCCGATCGTGGTGGTGGTGAAGAAGCCCGGTGCCGAGGTGAGCCGCGAGGAGCTGCTGGCCTTCTACGAAGGCAAGACCGCCAAGTGGCAGATCCCCGATGACGTGGTGTTCGTCGACGCCATCCCGCTGGGCGCCACCGGCAAGATGCAGAAGATGACGCTGCGCCAGCAGCTCAAGGACTACGTGCTGCCCACGGCCTGATCGCGGCCTGTCTGCGGCCTGTTCCACCGGCATGCTCCCCCCCGCCGCCCGCGTCGCGCCGCCCCTGACCGGGCGCCGCCGCTGGCTGGCGGCTGCCGCGCTGGGCGCAGCCGCCGTCGCCTTGCCCGGCTGCGTCCGCCGGCCCGACGTGGTGCGGCTGGCCTACATCGACCCCTTGTCCGGCCCGGCCGCCGACGTGGGCCGCAACGGCCTGCGCACCTGGCAGTTCCTGGCCGAGCGCCTGAATGCCGACGAGAACCCGGCCGGCCTGCGTTTCGAGGTGGCGGGGTTCGACAACAAGGGCTCGCCCCAGGAATCGCTGCATGCCTTGCGGGCGGCCATCGACCAGGGCTTCCGGGTGGTGCTGCAGGGCAACGGCTCGGGGGTGGCGGCCACCCTGGCATCGGCCATCGAGCGCCACAACGAACGTTTCCCGCGGCGCGGCGTGATCCTGCTGAACTACGCCGCCATGGACCCGGCGCTCACCCGCGAACGCTGCAGCTTCTGGCATTTCCGCATCGATGCGGACACCGCCATGAAGACCCAGGCCCTGGTGACCTACCTGGTGCAGGACACGCCGTGGCGCCGGGTGGCCCTGCTCAACCAGAACTATGCCCACGGCCAGCAGGTCTCGACCTGGTTCCGGCGCAAGGCCGAGGAGATGGGCGAGGGGCTGAGCGTGGTGTCGGACCACCTGCACCCGGCCTTCATCCTGCGCGACTTCGCGCCCTGGGTCCGGCGGGTCCGTGAATCCGGTGCCCAGGTGCTGGTCACCGGCAACTGGGGGGTGGACCTGCAGCGGCTGGTCGACAGCCTCAAGGACGAGGGCATCGACCTGCCGGTGTTCGGCTACTACACCCACCTGCCCGGCATTCCTGTCCGGCTGGCCGCGGCCGGGCGGCCCATGGCGGTGTTCCAGGTGGGCGCCAGCCACACCAACCAGCCGGGGCGGCTGGGGGAACTCATGCAGGCGTTTGCCCGGCGCTACCAGGAGGACCTGGTGGTCACCTCGGCCTACGACGGGCTGGTGATGCTGGCCCGCGCCATGGCACAGGTCGGCCGCAGCTCGGCCACCGACATCGCCCGCCAGATGAGCGGCATGGGCTTCGAGGGCTTCGACGGCCCGGTCACGCTGCGCTCGGCCGACCACCAGCTGCAGAAGGGCCTCTACATCAACCGCTGGCAACGCACCGATGCGGTGCATCCGGTGGGTGCCGAAGGCACCGATCACACCTTCGCGCCGGTGCGCCATTTCGATGGTGTGGCGGTGAGCCAGCCGGCGCAGTGCGGCATGGTCCGGCGCTGATCCGGCAGCCGTTGCAAACCCCCGGACATGCAGGTCAGTCTCCAGTGTGATAGGGGCTAGGTGCATTCCCTGAGGCTCCTGTCACGCGGGGCGGATACCCTGCCGACTCCACCCCACAACGACAGGAGACATCCCATGCATTTCGCCCTGAAGACCGTTGCTGCCGCCGGCATCGCTCTGACCATGGCCACCGCCTTTGCCCAGAAGGGCGAGACGGTGAAGATCGCGCTGATTGACCCGCAGACCGGCCTGATGGGTCCGGTGGGCCTGAACCAGCTGCGCAGCTGGCAGTTCTTTGCCGAGAAGTTCACCCAGTCCAACCCGGCCGGCGTGAAGTTCGAGGTGGTGGGCTTCGACAACAAGCTCAGCCCGGCCGAGAGCCTGAACAACTTCAAGGCCGCGCTCGACCAGGGCGTGCGTTACATCGCCCAGGGCAACGGTTCGTCCGTGGCCGGCGCGCTGATCGACGCCGTCAACAAGCACAACGAGCGCAACCCGGGCAAGGAGGTGGTGTTCCTGAACTATGCGGCGGTGGACCCCGACTTCACCAACAGCAAGTGCAGCTACTGGCACTTCCGCTTCGACGCCGACACCTCCATGAAGATGGAGGCCATCACCACCTTCATGAAGGACGTGCCGGACGTCAAGAAGGTCTACCTGCTCAACCAGAACTACTCGCACGGCCAGCAGGTGGCCAAGTTCGCCAAGGAGAACCTGGCCCGCAAGCGCCCGGACGTGCAGATCGTCGGTGAAGACCTGCACCCCCTGGCCCAGGTGCGCGACTTCGCGCCCTACATCGCCAAGATCAAGGCCTCGGGTGCCGATACCGTGATCACCGGCAACTGGGGTTCCGACCTGGCGCTCATGGTCAAGGCCGCCAACGAAGGCGGCTACACCGGCAAGTTCTTCACCTACTACACCGGCAAGTTCTTCACCTACTACACCGGCGTGACCGGCACCCCGTCTGCCCTGGGCACCGGCGGCGAAGGCCGCGTGTACCAGGTGGCCTACCAGCACTACAACATGGGCGGCCAGATGGGCCAGTGGATGGCCGAGTTCCAGAAGCGCTACAAGGACGACATGTACACCGGCGCCATCCCGCTGGCCTACCAGGCCGTGAGCGAGGCCATGGCCAAGGCCAAGTCGACCGATCCGGTGAAGGTGGCGGCCGCCATGGAAGGCATGAAGTTCAAGGGCTTCAACGGTGAAGTGGAAGTGCGCAAGCTCGACCACCAGCTGCAGCAGCCGCTGTTCGTGACGGTGTGGTCCAAGGTCGATGCCAAGAACCCCTACAGCCCGGAGAACACCGGCATGACGCTCAAGCCGGTGAAGGAATTCCCGGCCTTCATCGCCAGCACGCCCACCAGCTGCCAGATGAAGCGTCCCTGAAGCTGAGTCCACCCCCGCCGCGCTGCGCGCGACCCCCTCCAGGGGGCGGCGCGAGCGGGCCGGCGGAGCCGGACCCGCCGCGCCCTCGGGGCTGGCACCTTGCTCCGGCAGGATGGTGGGTGATCCTTCCATCCTGCTCCTTCTCTTCTCCCCACTTCTCTCTGCCTGAAAGGCCTCCATGGAGTTCTTCATCATCTCCATGCTCAACGGCGTCAGCTATGGGCTGCTGCTGTTCATGCTCAGCTCGGGTCTGACGCTGATCTTCAGCATGATGGGCGTGCTCAACTTTGCGCACGCCAGCTTCTACATGGTGGGTGCCTATCTGGGGTACACGCTGTCCAAGTGGGTGGGTTTCTGGCCCGCACTGGTGGTGGCTCCACTGGTGGTGGGGGCCCTGGGCGCGCTGTTCGAGCGGCTGACCCTGCGCAAGGTGCACAAGTTCGGGCATGTGCCGGAGCTGCTGGTGACCTTCGGCCTGTCCTACATCGCCCTGGAGGTGGTGCAGCTGATCTGGGGTCGCACGGCGGTGGAGTTTCCGCCGCCCGATCTGCTCAAGGGGCCGGCCTTCACGCTGGCCCATCTGGCCGATGATTCCCTGCGCTTCTTCTGGGGTGCCGCGCCCATGGAGGTGTGCGCCGCAGCGGGCACCATCTGTTCGCCGTTCCCGGCCACGCGCGGCTTCATGATGCTGGTGGCGCTGCTCATGCTGGTGGCCCTGTGGCTGCTGCTCACCCGCACCCGCATCGGCCTGGTGATCCAGGCGGCGCTGACCCACCCCGAGACGGTGGAGACCCTGGGCCACAACGTGCCCCGGGTGTTCATGCTGGTGTTCGGTGCCGGCACCGGTCTGGCCGGTCTGGCCGGCGTGATCGGTGGCAGCACCTTCGTCACCGAACCGGCCATGGCCGCCACGGTGGGCTCGGTGATCTTCGTGGTGGTGGTGGTGGGCGGCATGGGCTCGCTCTCGGGCGCGTTCCTGGCCTCGCTGCTGATCGGCGTGATCCAGACCTTTGCCGTGGCCATGGACCATTCGCTGGTCAGCGTGGCGCAGCAGATGGGCCTGCAGCTCTCCGAGGGGCTGCGCAACAACTCGGTGCTCAAGCTCACGCTGTCGCAGGTGGCGCCCATCCTGCCGTACCTGTTCCTGGTGCTCATCCTCATATTCCGACCCAAAGGCCTTCTGGGCACCCGCGAAGGCTGACCGACCATGAACACCACCGTGCGCCCGACCCCGGGCTTCAACCGCAACCGCTGGATCATCTGGTCCTCCTTCGCCCTGCTGCTGGCCGTGGCCCCGCTGCTGTTTGGCAGCAACCTGTCCATCACCATGCTCTCGCAGATGGGCATCGCCATCATTGCCTGCCTCTCCTACAACATCCTGCTGGGGCAGGGCGGCATGCTGAGCTTCGGCCATGCCGTCTACACCGGTCTGGGCTCCTACATGGCCATGCACGCGCTCAACGCGGCGGCGGGCGGGCAACTGTCCATTCCGGTCTCGCTGATCCCGCTGGTGGGGGGCGTTGCCGGGCTGTTCTTTGCCATGCTGTTCGGCTACGTGACCACCAAGAAGGCCGGCACGCCGTTTGCCATGATCACGCTGGGCATGGCCGAGCTGGTGTTCGCCATGTCGCTGATGTTCTCCGAGTTCTTCGGCGGCGAGGCCGGCGTGTCGGGCAACCGGGTGGTGGGCGAGGCCTTCTTCGGCATCACCTTCGGCCCGCCGCGGCAGGTGTACTACCTGATCGCGGTCTACACCTTCATCTGCGTGGGCCTGATGTACGCCTTCACCCGCACCCCGCTGGGCCGCATCCTGAACGCGGTGCGCGACAACCCGGAGCGCGTGGAGTTCATCGGCTACAACACCCAGAAGGTGCGTTACCTGGCCTTCATGATCGCCGGCTTCTTTGCCGGTGTGGCGGGTGGTCTGGCCACGCTGAACTTCGAGATCGTCACCGCCGAGGTGGTGGGCGCGGCGCGTTCCGGCGCCTACCTGCTGTTCACCTTCCTGGGCGGCGCGACCTTCTTCTTCGGCCCCATCATCGGCGGCGTGCTGATGGTGCTGGCGTCGGTGCTGCTGTCGGAGCTGACCAAGGCCTGGCTGCTGTACCTGGGCCTGATCTTCCTGTTCATGGTGATGTACGCACCCGGTGGCGTGGCCAGCCTGATCATGATGAACGTGCGGGTGGCCGCGCACGGCCTGCTGGGCCGGCTCTGGAGCAGCTACCTGGTGCTGGGTGTGCTGGGCCTGCTCATGCTGGCCGGCTTCGGCGCGCTGGTGGAAATGATGTACCACCTGCAGCTCAATGCCGGCACCGGCACCGCACTCAACTACCTGGGCCTGCCGCTGGATGCCGGCAGTGCGGCCAGCTGGATCGCGTCGACCGCCGTGGCCCTGGTGGCCCTGGGCCTGTTCGAGTGGGTGCGGCGGCGCTTCCTCAAGGTCTGGAACGAGGTGCAGGTCATCATCGAACAACGCACCGCCCCGAAGGAGGGCGCATGAACATGGCCACCAACGCAGCGGGCACCGTGCCCGCCGTCGAGCTGCGCGATCTGCGCAAGAGCTTCGGCAAGACCGACATCATCCGGGGCGCCAACCTGGTGGTGCAGCCCGGCGAACGGGTGGCCATCATCGGCCCCAACGGCGCCGGCAAGTCCACCCTGTTCAACCTGATCTCGGGCCGCTTCGGCCCCAGCAGCGGCGAGATCCTGCTCAACGGCCAGCGCATCGACGGCATGAAGCCGTTCGAGATCAACCGCCTGGGCCTCTCGCGCAGCTTCCAGATCACCAACATCTTCCCCAAGCTCAGCGTGTTCGAGAACCTGCGCTGCGGCGTGCTGTGGAGCCTGGGCTACCGCTACACGCTGTTCCGCTTTCTGGCCGGCCTGCACGATGCCAACGAGCGTGCCGAGCAACTCATGCGCGACATCCGGCTGGACCGCAAGCGCGACGTGCTGGCCATGAACCTCACCTATGCCGAGCAGCGCGCACTGGAGATCGGCATCACCATCGCGGGTGGCGCCCAGGTCATCCTGCTGGACGAGCCCACCGCCGGCATGAGCAAGAGCGAGACCTCGCGCTTCATCGAACTCATCCGCGAGGTGACCGTGGGCAAGACCCTGCTCACGGTGGAGCACGACATGGGTGTGGTGTTCGGGCTGGCTGACCGCATTGCGGTGGTGGTGTACGGCGAGGTGATCGCCTGCGACACGCCCGATGCCGTGCGGGCCAACCCCCGCGTGCAGGAGGCCTACCTGGGATCGGTGCTGGCCGACCAACAGGCCGCCGGCCACTGAACGGAGAACCCCATGCTCGACATCCAGGACCTCCACGCCTACTACGGCAAAAGCCATGTGCTGCATGGCGTGAACATGACCGTGCGCCCGGGCGAGATCGTCGCCCTGCTGGGGCGCAACGGTTCGGGCCGCTCCACCACCGCCAAGGCCATCATGGGCCTGGTGGAATGCCAGGGCCGCATCCGCTTCAAGGACCAGGACATCCTGGGCAGGAAGCCCTTCGAGATTGCCCACCTGGGCCTGGGCCACGTGCCCGAGAACCGCGACATCTTTCCCAAGCTCACGGTGCACCAGAACCTGCTGCTGGGCCAGAAGGGCAACGGCCGGGGCTCGCGCTGGGGCTTCGACGACATGTACGCCATGTTCCCGCGCCTGAAGGAGCGGCAGCACACCGAGGCCGGCGTGCTCTCGGGCGGCGAGCAGCAGATGCTCACCCTGTGCCGCACCCTCATGGGCGACCCCGACCTGATCATCATCGACGAGCCCACCGAGGGCCTGGCGCCCAAGATCGTGGAGCTGGTGGCCGAGTACCTGCAGCGCCTGAAGGCGCGCGGCATCTCGGTGCTGCTGATCGAGCAGAAGCTCACCATCGCCATGAGCATCTCCGACCGGGCGCTGGTCATGGGCCATGGCAGCATCGTGTTCGAGGGCACGCCCGACGATCTGCGCAACGATCCCGTCACGCGCAAAGAGTGGCTTGAGGTCTGACCCGCCCGCGACAGGGCCGGGTTGCGTTCGGCTGTTTCATTCCTAAAATCGCACGACCGTTCGTTTTTCTGCATCCGGTTTCCGCACACCACAGAGGAGCTTCCATGACCGCTCAGTACCAGGTCCACGGCGACGTGGCCGTCATCACGCTGAACAACCCGCCGGTCAACGGCCTGGGTCTGTCGACCCGCCAGGGCATCACCGACGGGCTGGCCCGTGCCGAGGCCGATGCGGCCGTGAAGGCGGTGGTCATCACCGGCGCCGGCAAGGCCTTCTCGGGCGGCGCCGACATCCGCGAGTTCGGCACGCCCAAGGCGCTGGCCGAACCCAACCTGCTGTCGGTCATCCTGGCGGTGGAGAACAGCCGCAAGCCGGTGGTGGCCGCCATCCACAGCGTGGCCATGGGCGGTGGTCTGGAACTGGCCCTGGGTGCGCATTACCGCATCGCCGCCCCCGGCTGCAACGTGGCCCTGCCCGAGGTCAAGCTGGGCCTGATCCCCGGTGCCGGCGGCACCCAGCGCCTGCCGCGCGCGGTGGGCGTGGAAGTGGCCCTGAACATGATCGTCAGCGGCGAACCGGTGAAGAGCGAGATGCTGGCCCAGATCCCCGGCCAGAAGCTGTTCGACAAGCTGGCCGCATCCGCCGAGTCGCTGATGGACGAAGCCCTGGCGCTGGCCCGCGAGGCCGCCGCCCGCCATGCCGACGGCAGCGCGCTGCCGCTGGTGCGCAACCTGCCGTGCAAGCACAAGGACGGCGACGCCTACTTCCAGTTCGCGCGCAACATGGTCAAGGGCATGGCCAGGAATTTCCCGGCCCCGGGCAAGTGCGTGGACGCGGTGGAAGCCGCCACGCAGAAAAAATTCAACGACGGCATGGCCTTCGAGCGCGAGATCTTCATCAACCTGATGTGGACGCCCGAGTGCCGCGCCCTGCGCCACCTGTTCACCGCCGAGCGCGCCGCCAGCAAGATCCCCGATGTGGCGGACGACACCCCGCAGCGCAAGATCGAGAAGGTCGCCGTCATCGGTGCCGGCACCATGGGTGGCGGCATCTCCATGAACTTCCTCAACGCCGGCATCCCGGTCACCATCCTGGAGACCAAACAGGAAGCCCTGGACCGTGGCGTGGGCGTGATGCGCGGCAATTACGAGGCCCAGGTCAAGAAGGGCAAGCTCAAGCAGGACAAGCTCGATGCCCGCATGGCGCTGCTCAAGACCACGCTCGACTACCAGGACATCGGCGATGCCGACCTGGTGATCGAGGCCGTGTTCGAGGACATGGGCGTGAAGGAGGCCGTGTTCAAGAAGCTCGATGAAGTGATGAAGCCCGGTGCCATCCTGGCCTCCAACACCTCCACGCTGGACGTCAACCAGATCGCCGCCTTCACGAAGCGTCCGCAGGACGTGGTGGGCCTGCACTTCTTCAGCCCGGCCAACGTCATGAAGCTGCTGGAGGTGGTGCGTGGCGACAAGACCGCCAAGGACGTCATGGCCACCGTGATGACCGTGGCCAAGAAGATCAAGAAGACCGCCGTGGTCTCCGGCGTGTGCGACGGCTTCATCGGCAACCGCATGATCGAGCAGTACGGCCGCCAGGGCGGATTCCTGCTGGACGAGGGCTGCACCCCGGCCCAGGTGGACCGCGCCATCGAGAAGTTCGGCTTCGCCATGGGCCCGTTCCGCATGGGCGACCTGGCCGGCAACGACATCGGCTGGGCCATCCGCAAGCGCCGCTATGTGGAAAAGCCGGACATGAAGTACAGCAAGACCGCCGACCTGCTGTGCGAGAGGGGCCGCTTCGGCCAGAAGGTGGGCAAGGGCTGGTACGACTATGTGCCGGGCAAGCGCGACGCCATCCCCAACGCCGAGGTCGAGCAGATGATTGCCGACCACCGCGCGGCCCTGGGCATCAAGCCGCGCAAGATCTCCGACGAGGAAATCGTGCAGCGCCTGGTGTTCTCGCTGGTGAACGAGGCCGCCCACATCCTGGAAGAGGGCATTGCCAACAAGGCCAGCGACATCGACGTGGTCTACATCTTCGGCTACGGCTTCCCGGTGCACCGTGGCGGCCCGCTGAAGTACGCCGACGAGGTCGGTCTGTTCAACGTGGTCCAGGCCATGAAGCGCTTCCAGCAGAACCCGCTGGACGACGCGAAGTTCTGGGAACCGGCACCGCTGCTGGCCCGCCTGGTCGCCGAAGGCAAGAACTTCAACGGCGCGAACTGAAGCCCGGAACCGAATCAGGAGATTTCACATGAGCAACGCCGTCATCGTTTCCACCGCCCGCACCCCCCTGGCCAAGAGCTGGAAGGGCGCCTTCAACATGACCCACGGCGCCACCCTGGGTGGCCATGCCGTGCGCCACGCCATCGAGCGTGCCGGCATCGACCCTGGCGCGGTCGAGGACGTCATCATGGGCTGCGCCAACCCCGAGGGCGCCACCGGCGCCAACATCGCGCGCCAGATCGCCCTCATGGCCGACCTGCCCATCACCGTGTCGGGCATGACCGTCAACCGCTTCTGCTCGTCCGGCCTGCAGACCATTGCCCTGGCCGCGCAGCGCGTGATCGCCGGTGAAGGCGACGTGTATGTGGCCGGTGGGGTGGAGAGCATCTCCTGCGTGCAGCAGGAAATGAACCAGCACATGCTGCGCGACCTGGCCCTGGACAAGAAGAAGCCGGCCATCTACTGGAACATGCTGCAGACCGCCGAACAGGTGGCCCAGCGCTACAACATCGGCCGCGACGTGATGGACGAGTACGGCGCCGCCAGCCAGCAGAAGGCCTGCAAGGCCCAGGCCGAAGGCCTGTTCGATGCCGAGATCGCCCCCATCACCGTGACCGCCGGCGTGGCCGACAAGGTCATGGGCCTCATGACCAAGCAGGTCACCGTGAGCAAGGACGAAGGCACCCGTGAAGGCACCACCAAGGAAGGCATTGCCGGCATCAAGCCCGCGATCCCGGGTGGTGTGGTCTCGGCCGGCAACGCCAGCCAATTCAGCGACGGCGCGGGCGCCTGCGTGGTGGTGAGCGAGCAGTACGCCAGCAGCCACAACCTCCAGCCGCTGGGCCGCTTCCTGGGCTTTGCGGTGGCCGGTTGCGAGCCCGACGAAATGGGCATCGGCCCGGTGTTTGCCGTGCCCAAGGTGCTCAAGAAGCTGGGCCTGACCGTCAATGACATCGACCTGTGGGAGCTCAACGAAGCCTTCGCGGTGCAGGTGCTCTACTGCCGCGACAAGCTGGGCATCCCGGCCGACCGCCTGAACGTGAACGGCGGCGCCATCGCCCTGGGCCACCCCTACGGCGTGTCGGGCCAGCGCCTGACCGGCCACGCCCTCATCGAAGGCAAGCGCCGTGGTGCCAAGCGCGTGTGCGTGACCATGTGCATCGGCGGCGGCATGGGCGCGGCCGGCGTGTTCGAAGTGCTCTGATCCCGTTCACCACCTGCCTGCCATGAGCCTGCGTCCCACCGTCGATTTCCTGCTGCACGACTGGCTCAACGTCGGTTCGCTGCAGCAGCGCGAGCGTTTTGCCGACCACAGCCGCGAGACCTTCGACGCGGTGCTCGACACCTGCGAGCGCATCGCCCGCGAAAAGTACGCGCCGTTCAACCGGCTGGTGGACACCCAGGAGCCGCACTTCGACGGCGAACGGGTGATCCTGCCGCAGGCCACGCACGACGCTCAGCGCGCCTATGCCGAGAGCGGCATGCTGAGCGCGGCGCAGGACTACGGGGTGGGCGGCATGCAGCTGCCCTACACGGTGGAGGCGGCTGCCAATGCCTTCTTTGCCATGGCCTCGGTCAGCATCGGCAGCGGCATGCTGACCACCGGCAATGCCAACCTGCTGATGGCCCACGGCACCGAGCTGCAGAAGCAGGTGTTCGCGCTCAACGAGTTCAGCGGCCGCTTCAGCGGCACCATGTGCCTGAGCGAGCCGCAGGCCGGCTCCAGCCTGAGCGACGTGGCCACCCGTGCCGTCCCCGACGGCGAGGGCTTCGAGGCCGATCCGCTGGGCCCGCGCTACCGGCTCAAGGGCAACAAGATGTGGATCAGCGCCGGCGAGCACGAGCTGACCGAAAACATCATCCACCTGGTGCTGGCCAAGATCCCCGGCCCGGACGGCAAGCTGCCGCCGGGGGTGAAGGGCATATCGCTGTTCATCGTGCCCAAGAAGCTGGTGGGCACGGACGGCCAGCTCACCGGCGCGCGCAACGATGTGGCGCTGGCCGGCCTCAACCACAAGTGCGGCTGGCGCGGCACCACCAACACGCTGCTGAACTTCGGTGAAGGCAAGTACCCGGTGGCGTCGCCGGGTTCGACCCAGGCCGAGGCAGGCGCCATCGGCTATCGGGTGGGCCAGCCTGGCGAAGGCCTGCGCTGCATGTTCCACATGATGAACGAGGCCCGCATCGGCGTGGGCATGGCCGCCACCATGCTGGGCATGGCCGGTTACCACGCCAGCCTCGACTACGCCAGGAACCGGCCGCAGGGCCGGCCCGTGGGCCCGGGCGGCAAGGACCCGGCGCAGCCGCAGATCCGCATCATCGAACACGCCGATGTGAAACGCATGCTGCTGGCCCAGAAGAGCTACTGCGAAGGCGCCCTGGCGCTGGAGCTGTACTGCGCCCGCCTGGTGGACGAGCAGCACACCGGCGGCCCGCAGGCCGCCGACGAGGCCCGCCTGCTGCTGGAGGTGCTGACCCCCATTGCCAAGAGCTGGCCCAGCGAATGGTGCCTGGAGGCCAACAGCCTGGCCATCCAGGTGCACGGCGGCTACGGCTACACCCGCGACTTCCCGGTGGAACAGTACTGGCGCGACAACCGCCTGAACATGATCCACGAAGGCACCCACGGCATCCAGGCCATGGACCTGCTGGCCCGCAAGGTGCTCATGGAAAACGGCCGTGGCCTGCAGCTGCTGGCCGGCCGCATCAACGCGACCATCGAGCGCGCGATCCAGGTGCCGGAACTCGCGGTGCATGCCAACGCGCTGGGTCAGGCGCTGGCCCAGGTGGGTGCCGCCACCAAGGCCGCCTGGGCCACCGGCAACCCCACCGACGCCCTGGCCAATGCCGTGCCCTACCTGCAGGCCTTCGGCCACACGGTGCTGGCCTGGATCTGGCTGGACGTGGCCCTCACGGCCCAGGCCGCCCCCGACAGCCCGGCCCGCACCGGCCGGCTGGCCGCCACGCGCTTCTTCTTCCATTACGAGCTGCCCAAGATCGGCGCCTGGCTGCAGGTGGTGAGCAGCCGTGACCAGACCTGCGCCGCGCTGCCCGAGGAGGCGTTCTGATGCTGCGCCACATCGTGATGTGGACGCTGAAGGACGAAGCCGAGGGCGCGGACCGCGCCACCAACGTGCAGCGCGCCCGCGAGCTGCTGCTGGGCTGCGCGGCCATCACGCCGGGCATCGTGCAGTTCTCGGTCGGCACCGCCACACCGGGCATGGATTGCACCGCCGACCTGGTGCTCGACAGCACATTCACCGACGCCGCCGCCCTGGCGGCCTACCAGAACCACCCGACCCACGTGGCCATCAAGCCGTTCATGAAAGCCGTGGTGCAGAGCCGCCACTGCATGGACTTCGATGTGCCCGACACGAACCACTGAAGGAGGAGACCCCATGACCCGTACCGTCACCCAACTGTTCGACCTGAAAGGCCGTACCGCGCTGGTCACCGGCGGCTCGCGCGGCCTGGGCCTGCAGATGGCCCATGCCCTGGGCGAGGCCGGCGCCCGCGTGCTGATCAGCTCGCGCAAGGCCGACGACCTGGAGGCGGCCACCGCCGAACTGCAGGCCGCCGGCATCGATGCCCGCTGGATCGCCGCCGACTGCTCCAAGGAAGACGACATCCGCCGCCTGGCGGCCGAGACGGCCCAGCGCCTGGGCGACGTGGACATCCTGGTGAACAACGCCGGTGCCGCCTGGGGCGCCCCGGCCGAAGACCACCCGGTCGAGGCCTGGGACAAGGTCATGAACCTGAACGTGCGCAGCTATTTCATCCTGAGCCAGCTCATTGCCAAGGGCAGCATGATTCCCCGGCGCACCGGCAGCATCATCAACACCGCCTCCATTGCCGGCCTGGGTGGCAACCCGCGCGACATGAAGACCATTGCCTACAACACCTCGAAGGGTGCGGTGATCAACTTCACCCGCGCGCTGGCGGCGGAGTGGGGCGCCCACGGCATCCGGGTGAACGCCATCTGCCCGGGCTTCTTCCCCAGCAAGATGACCGCCGGCACCCTGAAGGCCATGGGCGAGGAGCGCCTGGCCGCCCACGCGCCGCTGGGCCGTCTGGGCGACGACGAAGACCTCAAGGGCCTGACCCTGCTGTACGCCAGCGACGCCGGCAAGCACATCACCGGCCAGTGGCTGGCGGTGGATGGCGGTGTTTCCATCATCACGGGTGGGTGATCGCTTGGAATTTTCTGTCCGCATTCCCTTTGTCGAGCTGCTCGGCTTCGAGCTGCGCCGCATGGACGGTGGCGAGGCCGAGATCGCTTTCGATCCGGCCGCCGACCACCTCAATTCGTTCGACGTGATCCACGGCGGCGCCAGCATGACGTTGCTCGATGTGGTCATGGCCCATGCCGCGCGCTCGGTGCAGCCCGACATGGGCGCGGTCACCATCGAGATGAAGACCAGCTTCATGCGCGCCGCACAAGGCCCGGTGGTGGCCAAGGGCCGGCTGCTGCACCGCACCGCCACCATGGCCTTCACCGAAGGACAGGTGTTCAACGCCGCCGGGCAGCTGTGCTGCCACGCCACCGGCACCTTCAAGTTCGTGCCGCGCCTGCCCACCGGGCCGGCCAGCGCGAAAGAACTCAACCGGGTCAGGACCGACTGATCCGGTCCGCCCATTTCACCCTCACCGGAGAACCCTCATGCCCGCCAACCGCCAGATCCTGCTCGACAACCGCCCCCAGGGCGAGGCCACCGTCTCCAACTTCAAGCTGGTCACCACCGAGACCCCGGCACTCGCCGACGGCCAGGTGCTGGTGCGCCACCATTTCCTCAGCCTCGATCCCTACATGCGCGGCCGCATGAACGACAGCAAGAGCTACGCGGCCTCGCAGCCGCTGGGCGAAGTGATGATCGGCGGCACCGTGGGCGAGGTGGCCGAATCCAAGCACCCCAAGTACAAGGTGGGTGATCAGGTGGTGGGCATGGGCGGCTGGCAGGAATACAGCGTGGTCGATGCCAACCAGCCCGGCGCGCTGCGCAAGGTCGACACCACCCATGTGCCTCTGAGCCACTACCTGGGCGCGGTCGGCATGCCCGGCGTGACGGCCTGGTACGGCCTGGTGAAGATCATCGAGCCCAAGGCCGGCGAGACCGTGGTGGTGAGTGCCGCCACCGGTGCCGTGGGCAGCGCCTTTGCCGCGCTGGCCAAGGCCCGTGGCTGCCGCGTGGTCGGCATCGCCGGCGGCCCGGACAAGTGCGCCTACGCCGTGAACGAACTGCACTTCGATGCCTGCATCGACTACAAGCTGCACAAGGACATGTACTCGCTGGCCAAGGCCCTGAAGGAAGCCTGCCCGAACGGCATCGACGGCTACTTCGAGAACGTGGGCGGCATGGTGCTCGATGCCGTGCTGCTGCGCATGAACGCCTTCGGCCGCATCGCCGTGTGCGGCATGATCGCCGGCTACGACGGTGCTCCGCTGCCCCTGGCCAACCCGGCGCTGATCCTGGTCAACCGCCTGAAGGTGCAGGGCTTCATCGTGAGCGAGCACATGGAAGTCTGGCCCGAGGCCCTGACCGAACTCGGTACCCTGGTGGGCACCGGCCAGCTGCGCCCGCGCGAGACCGTGGCCCAGGGCATCGAGTCCGCTCCCGAGGCCTTCATGGGCCTGCTGCGGGGCCGCAACTTCGGCAAGCAGCTGGTCAAGCTGATCTGACACACCGGCCCCTGGCCGCCCGAGGAGCCCGCCATGACGGCCACGCACGAGGTCTTCAACCAGCCTGCGCCGCTGCAGGATGTGAACCTGTTCGACATCCAGAGGCCCCTGCAGGCGGCCCTCCAGCTGCACGCACCCGACCTCGACCTGGCCCCGTTGCAAGCGCTGGGCAGTCTGGCCGGCAGCGCCGGGATGCAGCAGCATGCCCGGCTGGCCAACACCCACACGCCGCAGCTGCACACCCACAGCCGCTTCGGTCACCGCATCGACGAGGTGGAGTTCCACCCCTCGTACCACGCGCTCATGGCGGCGGCCACCGGTGCCGGCCTGCACGGCAGCGCCTTCGGCGCCGAGGCCCGGGCCACCGGCCATGCGCACCTGCAGCGGGCCGCCGGCTTCATGCTCTTCACCGAGCTGGAGCCGTCCATCCTGTGCCCCATCAGCATGACCTACGCCGTCACGCCGGCCTTGCAGTCCAACGCGGCGGTCTATGCCGACTGGGCCCCGGGCCTGACCCGCCGTGCCTACGACCCGGCCCTCAAGCCCTGGCATGCCAAGGCCGGTCTGACCATGGGCATGGGCATGACCGAGAAGCAGGGCGGCTCGGACGTGCGGGCCAACACCACGCGGGCCGAGCCCGACGGGTCGGACGCCTGGGGTGAACGCTGGCGCATCACCGGCCACAAGTGGTTCTTTTCGGCCCCCATGTGCGACGCCTTCCTGGTGCTGGCCCAGACGCCGGGTGGGCTGTCGTGCTTCTTCCTGCCCCGCGTGCTGCCCGACTGGGCCGGTGGCGGGCTCAATGCGCTGCGCATCCAGCGCCTGAAGGACAAGCTGGGCAACCAGGCCAATGCCAGCTCCGAGGTGGAATTCCATGGCGCCACCGCCTGGCTGGTGGGCGAGGAGGGCCGGGGCATCCCGCAGATCCTGGCCATGGGCACCCTGACCCGGCTCGACTGTGCCCTGGGCACAGCCGGCCTGATGCGCCAGGCCCTCAGCCTGGCCCTGCACCACACCACGCAGCGCAAGGCCTTCGGCAAGTACTTGATCGACCAGCCGCTCATGAAGAATGTGCTGGCCGATCTGGCGCTCGAATCCGAAGCCGCCACGGCGCTGGCCCTGCGGCTGGCCCACAGCTTCGACCGGCCCGATGACGCGCACGAGTCGGTCATGGCCCGCCTGCTCACGCCGGTGGCCAAGTTCTGGGTCTGCAAGCGCGGCAGCCACTTCGCGCAGGAAGCCATGGAATGCCTGGGCGGCAACGGCTATGTGGAGGAGGGCGGTGAAGGCGTCATGGCCCGCATCTACCGCGAGATGCCGCTGAACTCCATCTGGGAAGGCGCCGGCAACATCATGGCGCTGGACCTGCTGCGCGCCCTGCGCAAGGCCGATGCCGCCGCCGCGCTGGCGCACGAGCTGTCGCCGGCCCGCGGCATGCACCCGGCACTGGACCGGCTCGCGGCCCAGCTGCCGCTGCGGGTGGAGGAAATGGCCACCGAGATGGAGGCCCGCCGGCTGGCGCAGGACGTGGCGCTGGCGGTGCAGGCGGCCCTGCTGGCCCGCACCGCGCCCCTGGCGGTGTTCTCGGCCTTCTGCGATTCGCGCATCGGCGGGCACTGGGGTTACAGCTTCGGTTCGCTGAACGCCGCTACCGATTTCGATGCCATCATCGACCGGGCCCGCCCCCACTGAACCCGCACCGGAGCACCCCATGGCCGACCTGATCCTGCACCACTACCCCACGTCGCCGTTTTCCGAGAAGGTGCGCCTGATCCTGGGCCACAAGGGCCTGGCCTGGAAGAGCGTGCACATCCCGCGCATCATGCCCAAGCCCGATGTGCTGGCGCTCACCGGTGGCTACCGCCGCACGCCGTTCCTGCAGATCGGTGCCGATGTCTATTGCGACACCGCGCTCATCGCCGAGGTGCTGGACCACCACCAGCCCGAGCCGCCGCTGTACCCGGCGCACGCGCGCGGCCTGTCCCGCGTGCTGGCCCAATGGGCTGATGGCACCCTGTTCTGGGCCGCCATGGGCCACAACCTCAGCCCCAAGGGCGCGGCCGCGCTGTTTGCCGGCCAGCCACCCGAGGCCGCTGCCGCCTTTGCCGCCGACCGGGGCGCCATGCGCACCAACATGACGGTGCTGCGCCCGACCGATGCCACCTCGGCCTACCGCAGCTACCTGCGGCGGCTCTCCAGCATGCTGGACGACCAGCCCTTCCTGCTGGGCGAGATCCCCTGCATCGCCGACTTCGCGGCCTACCACCCGCTGTGGTTCAGCCGCGTGGTCAACCCGGCCATGGCCGGCGTGCTCGACGCCACGCCCGACGTGCTGGAGTGGATGGACCGCATGGCGGCCATCGGCCATGGCCGGCCCGAGGTGATGAGCTCGGCCGACGCCATCGCGCTGGCCCGCAGCAGCACGCCTGCGGCCTTGACCGACGACATCTTCCAGGACGACCACGGCATCGCGCTGGGCAGCCGCGTGACGGTGGCGCCCGAGGCCTTCGGCACCGAACCCACCGAGGGCATCCTGCGTGCCGCCACCCGCACCCGCTACACGCTGGAGCGCACCGACGAGCGCGCTGGCACCGTGCATGTGCACTTCCCGCGCGTGGGTTTCGTGCTGAAGGAAGTGAAGGCTTGAGCCGTCCCGACCCTGCAGCGCTGGTCTGGCGCTGCCTGCCCTTCGACGCCCTGCAGGCCCACACGCTCTACGCCATCCTGCGGCTGCGCAGCGAGGTGTTCGTGGTGGAGCAGCGCTGTGTCTTTCAGGACATGGACGGGGCCGACGCCGACTGCATGCACCTGCTGGGCGAATCGCCCGACCCGGCCCATCCAGCCGGCCCGCCGCTGCTGCGTGCCTACGCGCGGCTGGTGCCGGCGGGGCGGAAGTTCGCTGAGGCCAGCATCGGCCGGGTGGTGAGCGACCCGGCGCTGCGCGGCACCGGCGTGGGCCATGCGCTCATGGCGCAGGCGGTGCAGACGCTGACATCGCTCTGGGGCCGCCAGCCCATCCGCATCGGCGCGCAGGCCCACCTGCAAGGCTTTTACCGCCGGCACGGCTTCGAGACCGCCAGCCCGGTGTACGACGAAGACGGCATCGACCATGTCGAGATGCTGCGCCCCTGACATCCCCCACACACCAGGAGACACACCATGATCCAGGACTTTGCCGGCCGCACGGCCGTTCTCACCGGCGCCGGTTCCGGCTTCGGCCTTGAATGCGCCCGCATCGGCGCCCAGCGCGGCATGAAGCTGGTGCTGGTGGACGTGCAGCAGGACGCGCTGGACCGCGCCACCGCCGAGCTCACGGCGGCGGGCGCCGAGGTGATGGCCCGCCGGGTCGATGTGTCCAGCGCGGCCGAGATGGAGGCCCTGGCGGCCGACGTGGTGCAGCGCTTCGGCGCCCCGCACTTCGTGTTCAACAACGCCGGCGTGGGCTCGGGCGGCCTGATCTGGGAAAACTCGGTGCGCGACTGGGAGTGGGTGCTGGGCGTGAACCTGTGGGGCGTGATCCATGGCGTGCGCCTGTTCACCCCGCACATGCTGGCCGCCGCCAAGGCCGACCCCACGTGGCGCGGGCACATCGTCAACACCGCCAGCATGGCCGGCCTGCTCACCCCGCCCAACATGGGCATCTACAACGTGAGCAAGCACGCCGTGGTGAGCCTGACCGAAACCCTCTACCAGGACCTGCGCCTGGTGTCCGACCAGGTGGGCGCCAGCGTGCTGTGCCCGTACTTCGTGCCCACCGGCATCAGCCAGAGCCACCGCAACCGGCCCGGCGACATGGCCAGCGAGAAGCCCACCCAGAGCCAGCTCATCGGCCAGGCCATGAGCGACAAGGCGGTGAGTTCGGGCAAGGTCACGGCGGCCGAGGTGGCGGCCATGGTGTTCGACGCCATCGCGGCCGACCGCTTCTACATCTTCAGCCACCCGCGTGCCCTGGGCAATGTGCGTGCGCGCATGGAGGGCATCGTGAACGCCACCAACCCGGCCGACCCGTTCCTGGAGCGGCCGGAGATCGGGGACCAGCTGCGGGCCGCGCTGCGCCAGGGCTGAGCCGGCGCCTCAGGGGCCGGCTGACACACCGCGCCAGCGCGGCGGCACCAGATCGCTCAGCGGCGTGGGTTCGCGCTGCCACGGGCTGGCCGACGCGGCCCGGGCCGTGCCCACGCCGGCGGTGCCGGGTTCGATCTGGCTGAGCTGGCGCATCCAGGCAAAGTCCACCTGACCGTCGGCCGTGGGGCGGGAGTAGATCAGCGCCAGCATCTGGCGCGCGGCCGTGTTGCCCTGCGCTTCGGCCTGGCGGTACAGGCGGATGGCCTCGGTGTAGTTGGCCGGCACGCCATTGCCCTGGTGAAAGCGCCGTGCCAGCGCATAGGCCTCGTCGGAGCCCACCGGCCGGCTGGGCATGACGATGGTGTTGTCCATGCCCAGCAGGGTGACGCCCTGGCCGGGCGGTGCGGGCTCGGCAGCCACCATGGGTGCAGGGCCGGCCCGCAGCCGGTCTTCGAGCACCCGCGCATTGGCAGCGGCCGAGGGCAGCGAAGGCGCCAGGGTCTTGAGTTGGGCCAGTGCGTCGCGTTCGCGCGGTCCGCTGGCCTGTTCCAGCGCCAGTTCCTGCCGCGCATGCAGGTTGCCGCCACGGGCAGCGCGTTGCAGCAGGTCGCGGGCGGCCGCTTCGGCCTGGGCGCCGCCCGTGCCGTCCAGCACGGGCGCCCGCTGGCGCTGCAGCCACTCCAGGTAGGCAGCACGGGCGGGGTCGACCCGGCGCAGCGCAGCCAGCGCCTCCCGTGCCTGCGCGGTATCGGGTGTGGAGCCGCAACCGTCGATGGCACACCAGGCCACACCGGCCGGCGCCAGCCGTGCCCCCAGCTGGCGCGCGCGGTCGAACCAGAAACGGGCCTGCGTGTCGTCGCGCGGCACGGAGGCACCGTGCAGGGACAACAGGCCCAGCGTCCAGGCGGCTTCGGCGGCGTCGGTGCGGGCTTTTCCGCGCAGGCTGGCCACCGGCATCGAGGCCAGGGTCTGCAGCCGCGCCAGCTCGGCAGAGAGGTCGGGACGCGCGCCTTGCTGCGGGCTGCCCAGGGCGGGTTCGCTGACCGGCGCCGGCTCGAACACCGGGGCCCCGGTGGCCCGGGTCTGGGCCTGCACCGGGCCAGCCACCCAGACCAGCGCCAGCAGCGAGCAGGCCAGCCAGGCGCGACGGCGTGCTGGCAGCAAGACCATCATCGGGCGGGTGCCTGGGCCGCCGGGGCGGGCGCTGGAGCCGGGGCAGCGGCGGGAGCGGCTGCAGGTGCCGGACGGCGCGGGCCGACCGTCCAGTTCACCCGGCCCAGGCTCACGCCATCGGCGCCCACCGCATCGGTGTAGGCCTTGGCCACCGCGTCCAGACCCCGGAACTCGGGCATGGGCCGCAGGGCGGCACCCTGCAGCGGCACGGGCAGCTTGCCGGTCACGTCTTCGCCGGTGGCAGCGCACAGCACGCCCTCCTGGCCGGGTGCGGTGGTGGCCAGCACGAAGCCGGGGTTGGGGCTCATCCAGTCGGGGATGCGCACCGCCTGGTTGCCGGGCACCACGGCCTGGGTGGCGATCGGGTTGGGGATGAGCCGCATCACATTGCCGGCGGCGTCCGACAGGTAGCAGGCCATGTGCGAGGCCTGCGACACGGTGGCCGACAGGAACACCTGTTCCCCCACCTCGAACACGGTGCGGCCCAGCAGCACGTTCTCGATCTGCAGGTCGATGGTGCGACCCGGTGTCTTTGCGCCATAGGCCAGGCCGGAGGAGGGGATCGGCAGCTCCGGATCGTTCACCGGCTGCACCGGCGTGGGGTCCTGGCTCATCCAGCCGTAGCGCGAGAGCTGGCCGTTGGCGTCCAGGGCCACGAAGTCGCGCAGGGCCCGTTCGTAGGTGGGGAAGTTGACGGTGCCGGTGACGACCATGCGGTGGTCGGCCTGGAAGCGGGCCAGCGCGCGGCGGAAGGCCAGGCTGTTGACCGGCGGGGTGGCTTCGCCGCCCGGCAGGTAGCCCTTGGCCACCAGCGATCGGCGCACCAGGCCCTGGTGCACCTTGTCGCCGCCTTCATCGAACCAGTCGCGCAGCTGGCGCTGGAAGTCGGGGTGGTTCTGCTCGAGCGTGAGGCACTGCCAGTACGGCACGCGGGCCCATTTGCCCACCAGCTCGATCATGGCCAGTTCCACCAGGGTGCGGATGGCCGCCCCGGTTCCCTGCGCATAGTCGCGCCCCACGTTGAACTGCAGGCCGTAGTCGCCGATGCGGCCGGCCACGTCCAGGCCCTGGCCGCCGGTGCCGATGATCACCTCGTTGGCCGAGTCCATGCCCGGAATCAGCGTGCGCGAGCGGAAGTCGCCCAGGTGCAGCTCCAGGCCCACCACGGTGACGTTGCGGTCGCGGCTGTAGCCAGTCTCCAGGCGCGAGGCCGAGGTGCCGGCGTCGAAGCGGTTGCTCAGCACGTTCTGGTCCACGAAGGCGACCGCGCCCGAGATGTACAGCGAGGGCCGCTGCAGCTGGATCTGGTTGTTGTTGAGCAGGATGGTGGTGAGGTTCTGCACCGTGTCCTGGCGGGCGATGTCGACCTCGTAGTCGACATAGCGGAAGGCATTGCTCAGGCGCGACATCTGCGAGAGCGCCGTGATGATCATCTCTTTGGTGGCCACCGGCACCCGCAGCGATGCATCCGGGATGAGCTTGCTGGTGACCAGCGTGGTGGTGATGTTGGCCTCGCGCAGCATCTGGTCCATGCACATCAGCGAGTCCGAGAAGCTGGAGACCGAGCGCACCGGGCGCACGGTGGGGCGCGAGGCCGCGTTGCCGTAGCTCTGGTACTGCGCATCCTTGCGCGCGTCCATGGGGGTGGCGCAGCCGGCCAGCACCAGCACGGTCGACAGACAGGCCATGCCGAGCCAGCGGCTCAAGGGGTGGCGGGGAGCGGGCGAGGCGAGGGCGGTCATGGCGGGGCTCAGTTGCAGATGTTCACCAGGTCGCCGCGCAGCACGACGATCTGGTCCTGGGCTTGCGGGCCGTAGCGGTTGAAGGCGGCGCCGGTGGTCTGGGTGGCGATTTCCTGGGTGCAGGTGCGCCGGAAGCCGTCGTTGGTGGCGGTGGTCACCACATCGGCGTCGGTGTAGATGCCGCTGGTGTTGGCCGACATGGCCTTGGCCGTGTAGCGCGAGACCTTGGCCCGCATCCACGCCGGCAGCTCGGTCGATTTGTCCAGGCCGGTGGACTTGGGCTGGTTGTTGATGGGCAGCCCGTTGGGCGCCACCTTCTTGGTCAGCACCAGCGGGTCCTCGCCGGGTGCGGACTGCGCCTGCGCGGGCCGCATCCACAAGGCGGACAGGGCCAGCAACAGCAACGCGACCAGCCAGCGGCGGTCGCGTGAGGAATGGGGGGTGCCTGTGGCCAGGCGGCTCGGGGCTGGGATCATGGCTGTCTCCAGGCTGTGTTCACAAGGGCCCCGGCCAGTGCCGGGTTCCGGCGTGCAGGGGATCACCCTGCACGGCCGGAGTCCGGTCAGTCTCAGTCGCAGGTGGAGCAGCTGGTGTTGGTGGACACGTTCTGCACGGCGGTGCTGCGGAAGCCGGCCTTGTTGATGATGGCCGAGTTGGCAGCCACGACGGCCTGGATGGACATGGCGTTGATCTCGACGTTGCCGACGTTCGAAGCCAGGTTCTGACGGGCTTCGCCACCCAGGGCGGCGTTCATGATCAGGCTGTTCTTGGCGCCGACCAGCTGCAGCTGGGCGCCGTCCACTTCGACGTTGCCGGCGTTGGTGGCGATGTTCTGCACGGCCTCGCCGCCGTAGGAGGCAGCGTTGATCACGGCGGTGTTCAGCAGCACGGTGGCCTGGATCGAGGGATCGTTGATCTGCGGGCCGCTGGCGGCCGGTGCCGGGCTGGGGGTCGAGGGGCGGTCGCCGCCACGGTCAGCGAAGGCGGCAGAAGCGGACAGGGCGAGGGCGATGATGGCGAGCTTTTTCATGGTGGACTCCTGGGTTGGTCTGGTCAGTGACCGGGTCGGGCACCATGCCCGTCCGGCAGACCTGTCAGCGCTGTTCCCCGATGTTCTGGTTGCGGCGACCTCGCTGACTGGCCTGGGAAGAAGTGTGACTTTCTGTTCATTTGTGACCAATCGTTGCAGTCGCGTAGTTCGATTGAACTATCCGGGCGCTCATCGGATGGATACTTACGGATGAACTGGTGCAAGCGACACGGGATGTGACTGCTCTCAAGTCGGAAGCAGATGGCGGGAAGATCTGCAGTAGTTACGAAGTGTAACTTTGCAATCATGATGAAACATATCTCTGCAAAATGCATGCTTCAGTACGAGCGTGATTCAAAAAATAACGCTCTGAGCCCTCAAAACTAGTCCCAACGTACGCATGAGGCGGCCATCGCCCATACCCCACCACAACGATCCGAGGAGACTCCCCATGCAACCCGCCGACGAAGCCGTCCTCCCGTCCACCAGCCCCCGCACCGCGGCATCCCCCTGGCCCGGTCACCTCGTGGGACAGACGGAGCGCCCGGTGCGTGTGCTGCTGGTCGATGACGATGCCCACCTGCGCCGGGTGGTGGCCGGCGAGCTGCTGGCCGACCACCGCATCGAGCTGGTGGGGCAGGCCCAAAGCCTGCGCGAGGCCCGGTTGATGGCAGCGCGGCATGCCTTCGACGTGCTGCTGGTCGACCTCAACCTGGGCGACGGCAGCGGCTTCAGCCTGATCGAACAGGTGCGGCAGAAGAACCCGCTGGTGGAGGTGGTGGTCATCTCGGCCCTGGCCGACGACCAGCACGCCCTGCATGCCTTCGAACTCGGCGCCATGGGCTACCTGATCAAGCACGACTGCTTCGGCAACTTTGCGCAGGCCGTGCTGCAGGTGGTCAACGGTGGGGCGGCCCTCACCCCCGCGCTGGCCCGGCGGCTCATCCAGCGCATGGATGCCAGGCCCGCAGGGCTGTCCGGGCAGCACGGCACCTGCGAGGCGCTGTCCGACCGGGAGCGCGAGGTGCTCAAGATGGTGGCGGCTGGTTACACCAACCCGGAGATCGGCGAGCACCTGGCCATCAGCGCGCTCACCGTCAATGCCCACATCCGCAACATCAACCGCAAGCTGCAGGTGCGCTCGCGGGCCCAGGCCGTCAGCCGGGCCATGGAGCGCGGACTGCTTTGATGCGGCTTCGCCTGCCCAGGGCCGGCTGGCCCGGCGCCCAGAGCTGGCTGCTGGCGCTGACCGCGCTGCTGGTGCTGCTGGCCAGCCTGCGGCTGGTGCAGTGGCGGTGGACCGTCACCTCGGGCCAGCTGGAGGAGGTGGTGCTGGACCTGGCACTGGCGTTCACCGCGATCGCCTGCCTGTCCGTCGGTGCCTTCACCCGTGGGCTGGAGCGCTGGGCGCCGACCGAAGACCGGGCCGATGTGCGCCGGCGCCTGATCGACCGCAGTTTTGCCGCCCTGTTGCTGGTGGTGCTGGCGTTCAGCCTGCTGTTGCGCTGGTGGCCGGTGGAGCCGGCCGTGCCGGCGCGGGTGGTGACGGCCCTGGCCTATCAGCTGCTGCAGCTGGCGGCCTGTCTGTTCCTGTTGTTGTCCACCCGCGTGCTGCTGCCGGGGGCCGTGGGCATGGCGGTGGGGCAGTGGGTGCTGGGCAGCGTGCTGGCCCTGCTGGGCTTGCTGGATGCCTCGGTGCACGACAACTGCCTGGCGGCCTGGCGCCTGACCAACGCCGTGCTGCTGGGCCTGCAGTTCGCCTTGCTGGCCCGCCATGTCTTCCGCAGCTTCGACCTGTCGGGCGGCCTGGTGCTGGTGGTGGGGCTGATCGGCCTGGGTGTGGCCTTGAACGATCTGCTGCACCCGGACCTGCTGCTGCTGCGCATCGGCCTGACCCACTGCATGCTGGGCGTGTGCATGTTCATGCTGTGGATGCTGATGACCGGGCGGGCCAAGCTGCCCCAGACGCCGCCGGTGGCCCCGGCCACGCCGGTGAACGAGCACCTGGTGGAGCAGGAGCGCAAGCGGCTGGCCCGCGAGCTGCACGACGGTGTGGGCGCCCATCTGGTCAACATCCTCTCCGGTCTGGACCGGTCCCGGCCCGAGCAGCAGGCCCTGGCCCGTGCGCTGGAGGAATGCCTGTTCGAGGTCAAGAACGTGGTCGACGTGATGGACGCCTCCAGCGAGTCGGTCATCGACGGGCTGGGGCAGCTGCGCTGGCGCCTGCGTCCCACGCTGGAGCGCATGGGCATCCAGCTGGACTGGTCGGTCGACATCGACGGCCCGCTGGCGGAGGTGCGCGGCGAGGTGCGCCACGAGGTGCTGCGCATCGCGCACGAGGCGCTGGCCAATGCCATCAAGCACGCCGCGGCCCGGCGCATCGAGCTGGTCTGCCGTTTTGACCAGGCCGCCCACGCCTTGCGGCTGGAGGTGCGGGACGACGGTCGCGGTTTCGTGACCACCCGCAGCGTGCTGCGGGGCAAGGGCGTGAGCGGCATGCGCCGGCGCGCGGCCGGCATCGGCGGGCGTCTGCGGCTGGCGGCCGATCCGGGCGCCGGAACCCGGGTGCTGCTAACCGTACCCGTGCGGCCGCCCGGCCACGGCTGAATTCCTATCTTCTTGTTACACGAGGGGCCCGAAAGGGCCCTTTTTTTCGTTGGTTGTAGTACCTGGGTGGTAGAGAAATTACATAACGTTACAAAAGCAACAATTGCAGATGTTCAGAGATGATTTGCTTCAACTAGGTCGGCTTAAGCGTTGATTCATTGAAGATTCCGGTTTGTACCAATGTATTCATGCGTGCAAAACGTCACTCGGACGAGGGGCGGATGAGTACCAAATGGGTAACCGATCTCGGTATTGCCGTAGTCCTTGGGTAGTAACGACACTGCGGCCCAACGCGAAACAAATAGACACAGAACCGTCTTCGCGTGTGTCCATCCCGTGCCCGAACCCACCCAGGAGTCCGCCATGTCCTTCCATCTGAACCTTGACGACATCACCCGCATCCTCTCGCACATCCAGATCGCGGAGCGGCATGTCGATTCGAACTACGGCGCCCTGACCGACGCCCAGGGCAACCCGCTGGGCAACCTGGTGCCGTTCGGCCTGCGCACGGTGAGCGGCCAGTACAACAACCTGGTTAACACCCAGTACGGCTCGTCCGACCAGATCATGCCGCGCCTGCTGACCCCGGATTTCGACCAGGCCGAGCTCAACCCCCGCACCGGCGCGCCCACCTCCTACCAGCAGACCTCCGGCAGCGTCTACGACTCGCAGCCGCGCGTCATCAGCAACCTGATCTCGGACCAGACCGACAACAACCCGGCGGCCATCATCGCCGCCTTCACCGCACTCGGCTCGGCCGACCCCTACGGTGACGCGCAGAAGTACATGGACGCCCGCGACGCCGCCGCCAACGCCGCCGCCGCCCTGCGCACCCTGCAGCAGTCGGTGGGCAGCACCGTGGACCTGGCCGCCCTGCAGGCCGCCGCCGATGCCGCCGCCAGCGCCGCGGCCCAGGCCACCGCCGACGCCACCACCGCCCGCAACACGGCCAACCAGCTGGCCGCCACCGCCACGGCCGAGTCCACCGACCTGGCCAGCGCCCAGGCCCGGGTGAACGCCGCCCGCACCGCAGAAGCCCAGGCCGATGCCGCATCCGATGCCGCCTTCAACGCCGACCGCGCTGCCGACGCCAGCGTCGTCACCCAGCAGGGCGTCTACAACACCGCCAACGTGCAGCGCTCCATCACGCTGGAGGCCTACATCGATGCCGCCGTGGCCGTGGGCAGCATCCAGGCCGACATTGCCGCCACGCAGCGCCATCTGGACTCGCTGCCGGAAGGCGATTCGCGCCGCCAGCCCCTGGAAGACCACCTGGCCGACATGCAGGAGGCGCTCACCATTGCCGAGGGCGAGCTGGCCACGGCCACGGCTGCCTTCGGCGCCGCCGCCGCCGCCGCCCAGGCGGCGTATGCCAGCCTGGTGACGGCCCAGGCCACTGCAGCCGCCACCCAGGCCGCCCTGGAGGCCGCGCTGCTCGCCGAAAGCGCCGCCAAGGCCGAGCTGGCCGCTGCCGAGGCCGCCCTGGTGACGGCCCAGTCGGAGCAGACCGCTGCCCAGACCGCCGCCACGCAGGCCGACGCTGCAGCCGACTCGGCTGAAGCCACCGCACAGACCCTGCAGGCCGCTGCCGACGCCGCCCAGACCGAACTGACCAACGCCGAAAACGCCGTGGAAGGCAGCGCCGACGCGCTGGCCGCCGCGCAGGCGCTGGCCGCCAGCACCCAGGCCGCCTTCGAAGCCCTGCCCGGGCAGCTGGGCCTGCAGTTCGACGTGGTGGCCAACAACACCGTCTTCAGCGACGAAGCGCCCATCCTCATCCCCAACGTCATGCCCGACCTGGGCGACACCGCTCCGTACAACAGCTTCCTGACCCTGTTCGGCCAGTTCTTCGACCACGGCCTGGACCTGGTCACCAAGGGCCAGAGCGGCACGGTCTACATCCCGATCCAGCCGGACGATCCGCTGTACGTGCCCGGCAGCCCGACCAACTTCATGGTGCTGACCCGCGCCACCAACCAGCCGGGCGCCGACGGCATCATCGGCACGGCCGACGACATCCGTGAGCACACCAACGAGACCACGCCCTGGATCGACCTGAACCAGGTCTACACCTCGCACGAGTCGCACCAGGTGTTCCTGCGCGAATACGTGCGTGTGCCGGACGCCACCAGCTCCACCGGCTTCAAGACCGTGGCCACCGGCCACATGCTCGAAGGCGCCAACGGCGGCCCGCCGACCTGGGCCGACATCAAGGCCCAGGCCAAGAACATGCTGGGCATCGAGCTGACCGACATGGACGTGCACCGTGTGCCCCTGGTGGCCGCCGACCTGTACGGCAACCTGATCACCGGCGCCAACGGCTATGCCCAGCTGGTCACCCAGGTGGACCCGAACAGCGACCTGCGTGGCACCTCCCAGGGCCTGACCCTCATCAGCGGCACCGCCGATGCACCGGTGGCGGCCTCGCAGGCCGTCGGCGCCGGCCGGGCCTTCCTGAACGACATTGCCCACAACGCCACCCCGGGCATGGTCGACCACGACCGCAACCCGGGCACCCCGATGATCGCCACCCAGGCCGACGCCGACAGCGTGGCCGGCAACCAGATCATCCCCAACCAGTTCGGCATCAACCTCACCTACGACAACGAACTGCTCAACGCCCACTACGTGGTGGGCGACGGCCGCGGCAACGAGAACATCGGCCTGACCGCCGTGCACCATGTGTTCCACAGCGAGCACAACAACCGCGTCGACCAGATCAAGGAAGAGATCCTCAAGAGCAACGACCTGGCCTTCATCAACGAGTGGCTGCACGTGGACGTGACCACGGTGCCCACCAGCATCGCCGGCCTGGTGTGGGACGGTGACCGCCTGTTCCAGGCCGCCCGCTTCAGCACCGAGATGGTCTACCAGCACCTGGTGTTCGAAGAGTTCGCCCGCCTGGTCTCGCCGGACGTGGACCCCTTCCTGTTCTCCAACACGGTGGACATCGATCCGTCCATCATGGCCGAGTTCGCCCACGTGGTGTACCGCTTCGGCCACTCCATGCTCAACGAGTCGGTGGACCGCATCGCCGCCGACGGCGTGACCAACGACCACATCGGCCTGATCGACGCCTTCCTGAACCCGGTCGAGTACCAGGCCAGCGGCGCTGATTCCGACATCGCGGCCGGTGCCATCCTGCGCGGCATGACCCGCCAGGTGGGCAACGAGATCGACGAGTTCCTGACCGAAGCCCTGCGCAACAACCTGGTCGGTCTGCCGCTGGACCTGGGCGCCATCAACATCGCCCGCGGCCGCGACACCGGCGTGCCCTCGCTCAACGAAGCCCGTCGCCAGTTCTTTGAAGCCACCAACGACACCATCCTCAAGCCCTACGACAGCTGGTACGACTTCGCCACCAACATCAAGCACCCGGCGTCCATCATCAACTTCATCGCGGCCTACGGCACGCACGCCACCATCCTGGCGGCCACCACGGTGGAAGAGAAGCGTGAAGCCGCCACCAAGATCGTGATGGGTGGCACCGGTGCACCGGCCGACCGCCTGGACTTCCTGAACGCCACCGGCGCCTATGCCGGTGGCAGCCTGGGCGGTCTGAACAATGTGGACTTCTGGATCGGTGGCCTGGCCGAGAAGAAGCTGGCCTTCAACGGCCTGCTGGGCACCACCTTCAACTTCGTGTTCGAAGTGCAGATGGAGAAGCTGCAGGACGGCGACCGCTTCTACTACCTCAGCCGCACCCAGGGCATGAACCTGCTCAACCAGCTGGAAGCCGATTCGTTTGCCGAGCTGGTGATGCGCAACACCGACCTGGGCGACCCCAACGCCACCGCGCTGCCCAGCTCGCTGTTCCTGACCCCCGACTACATCCTGGAGCTCAACCGCAAGCTGCAGAAGGTGGAAGACCCCACCCATGCCGACCCCATCCTGGGCCAGCTCGGCAAGCTGGTGATCCGCGAGGACCTGGACGGCGACAACATCGACGAGAACCTGCGCTACATGGGCGGTGACCACGTGGTCATCGGCGGCACCGAGAAGGACAACATCCTGATCGGTGGCGAAGGCGACGACACCATCTGGGGCAAGGCCGGCAACGACCGCATCGAAGGCGGCAAGGGCGTGGACCACCTGTTCGGCGGCGATGGCGACGACATCATCACCGACAGCGGCAACGACTCCGGCGCGGCCGACGTGATCCACGGCGATGCCGGCAACGATGTCATCAACGGCGGCAACGGCCTGGACCTGATCTTCGGTGGCAGCGGCAACGACTTCATCTTCGGCGGCGTGGACAGCAAGACTTACACCGCTGGCGAAGGCAACGACTTCGTGCGCGGTGCCGACGGCCTGAACTTCATCGCCGGCAACGAGGGCGACGATTGGCTGGAAGGCGGCGAGCGCTTCGACACCCTGGCCGGCGAGAACTCGGAGCTGTTCTTCAACAGCCCGATCATCGGCCACGACGTGCTCAACGGCCGTGGCAACGACAACGACTACGACGCCGAGTCGGGCGACGACATCATGTTCCAGGGCCTGGGCATCCAGCGCAACAACGGCATGGCCGGCTTCGACTGGGCCATCCACAAGGGCGAGGCGCAGGGCGCCGACTCCGACCTGGGCATCCCCATCTTCGTCAACCAGCAGGCCAACATCCTGCGTGACCGCTTCGACCTGGTCGAAGGCCTCTCCGGCTGGGTCCACAACGACAAGCTGACCGGCCGCGACGTGGTCATCGGCGCCTACGACGAGGAAGCACAGGCCGCTGCCCAGTTCGACGAGAACTCCAAGTTCGAGTCGTACTCCAACGCCCTGCTGCAACAGGGTGTGGAGCGTGTGTCCGGCCTGGGCGACCTGGTGGCCCACCTGGAGCGCGTCACGTTCAACGTGGCCGGCCAGACCCACACGGCCGTGGTGTTCGACGAGACCGCCGTGCAGCGCAACGGTGACGGCTCGGTCCGCACCATCTTCGACACCGCTGCCGACATCCTGCTGGGCGGTGGTGGTTCGGACACCATCCAGGGCAACGCCGGCAACGACATCATCGACGGCGACCGCTGGCTCAACGCCCGCATCGGCATCAAGGATGCGCAGGGCAACCTGATCGCCTGGACCGACGACATGTCCGGCAAGGTGTACGCCGCCTCGGTGGACCCGCAGAGCGCCGCCACCGCCACGCCGCTGTACAACGGCCGCACCCTGGACAGCCTGATGTTCGACCGCACCCTCAACCCGGGTCAGCTGTTCATCATCCGCGAGATCCTGGACGGTGACGCCAACAACACCGGTGTGGACGTGGCCGTGTTCCGTGGCAACTACGCCGAGTACGACATCGAGTGGAACGAAGACGGCTCGGCCACCGTGACGCACGCGCGCCCCAATGTGGACCTGCGTTTCGACGACGGCACCGACCGCGTGTTCAACATGGAGTTCCTGCAGTTCGCCGACCGCCGCATCAGCACCGCAGCGGCCGACATCATCGGCACCAACGCCGCCGACCTCCTGATCGGTGACGGCCGCGCCGACCGCATCTTCGGTCTGGGTGGCGCCGACATCCTGCAGGGCAACGGCGGCAACGACTACCTGGACGGCGGTGCCGGCAACGACACGCTGGAAGGTGGTGCCGGCAACGACACCATGCTGGGTGGCGCCGGCAACGACGTGTACATCGGCGTGGACGCCGGTGACACCATCACCGAGCTGGCCGGGCAGGGCACCGACCGGGTGGAGACCGCCCTGTCGGCCTACACCCTGGGTGCCAACCTGGAGAACCTGACCTACACCGGCACCGGCAACTTCGCCGGCACCGGCAACGCGCTGAACAACGCCATCATCGGTGGCGCCGGCAACGACGTGCTGGACGGCGGCCTGGGCACCGACACCCTGACCGGTGGTGCCGGCAACGACACCTACCGCCTGGACGTGGCCACCGACCGCGCGGTGGAACTGGCTGGCGGCGGCACCGACACCGTCATCTACAGCGGCTCCACCAACTACACGCTGGCGGCCAACGTGGAGAACCTGGTGTACACCGGCAACGCACCGGTGGTGCTGACCGGCAACGGCCTGGCCAACGAGATCACCGGTGGTGCCGGCGACGACGACGTCCTGGGCGGTGGCGGCAACGACACCCTGATCGGTGGCGGCGGCAGCGACGAGCTCAATGGTGGCGCCGGCAACGACACCCTGATCGGTGGCCAGGGCAACGATGTGCTGACCGGTGGCACCGGCAACGACATCTTCAGCTTCGGCAGCGGCTTCGGCAGCGACTTCATCCAGGACTTCGACGCCAACCCCACCGGTGGCCAGGACCTGATCGACCTCTCGGCCTTCGGCATCACGGCCGACCAGTTCGCCAACCGGGTGACCATCCAGGGCTTCGGCACCTCCATCACCCAGGTGACGGTGTCCGATGGTGTGGATGCCGGCGGCAATGCCGTGGTCGGCGGTCAGATCACCCTGGTGGGCATCCGCTCCACCAACGTGACCGCTGAAGACTTCCTGCTGTAAGCACAAGGCGCAACGTCATGGCATCCACCCCGACCCCCAGCAGCCGGCCGAGCGAAGGCCGTTGGGCAGGCCTGCGCCTGCCCAACGACGAGATCGGCCAGACCCTGCGCGAGTTTCGCCAGGCCTTCCGCAACGTGGGCATCTTCAGCGCCATCATCAACCTGATGATGCTGGTGCCGTCGCTGTACATGCTCCAGGTCTATGACCGGGTGCTGGCCAGCGGCAACAAGACCACGCTGCTGATGCTCACGCTGATGGTGGTCGGGGCCTTCGTGCTCATGCACGGACTGGAGCTGATCCGCAGCTTCCTGATGATCCGGGTGGGTGCCCAGCTTGACCTCAAGCTCAACCAGCGGGTCTACACCGCGTCGTTCGAGCAGAACCTCAAGCGGGCAGGGGGCAACGCGGGTCAGGCCCTCAACGACCTGAGCACGGTGCGCCAGTTCGTCACCGGCAACGGCCTGTTCGCCTTCTTCGACGCGCCCTGGTTCCCGGTGTACTTGGCCGTCATCTTCATGTTCGACTGGATCCTGGGCGTGTTCGCCGTGGCCGGCACCGCCGTGCTGGTGGCGCTGGCCTGGGCCAACGAGGTGGTGTCGCGCAAGCCCCTGGGCGAGGCCAACTCCTTGTCGGTCACCGCCGGCAACCTGGCCACCAACAACCTGCGCAACGCCGAGGTCATCGAGGCCATGGGCATGCTGCCCAACCTCATGACCCGCTGGCACCGGCTGCACCGCCGCTTCCTGAAGCTGCAGGGCGAGGCCAGCGAGAAGGCCGGCATGGTGTCGGCCCTGAGCAAGTTCGCCCGCATCACGCTGCAGTCGCTGATCCTGGGCCTGGGTGCGCTGCTGGCCCTGGATGGCCGCATCACCCCCGGCATGATGATCGTCGGCTCCATCCTCATGGGCCGTGCCCTGGCCCCGGTGGACCAGCTCATCAACATCTGGAAGGGCTGGTCGTCCACCCAGAGCGCCTACCGCCGCCTGGCCGAGCTGCTGAGCAACAACCCGCCCCGGGTGCGCGGCATGGCGCTGCCCCGTCCGCAGGGCCATCTGGCACTGGAGTCCGTCACCGCCATGCCCCCGGGCTCGCCGGTGCCTGCGCTGCGCAATGTGAACCTGCAGCTGCCGGCCGGCGAGGTGCTGGGCGTCATCGGCCCCAGCGGTTCCGGCAAGTCCACCCTGGCGCGCCTGCTGGTGGGTGTGTGGCCGGCCACGGCCGGCAAGGTCCGCCTGGACGGGTCGGACGTGTACCAGTGGAACAAGGACGAACTGGGCCCGCACCTGGGCTACCTGCCGCAGGACATCGAGCTGTTCGGCGGCACCGTGAGCGAGAACATCGCCCGCTTCGGCATGGTCGATGCCGACAAGGTGATCGCAGCGGCCAAGCTGGCCGGCGTGCACGACATGATCCTGCACTTCCCGCAGGGCTACGACACCGTGCTGGGCGACGGCGGCGCCGGCCTGTCCGGTGGCCAGAAGCAGCGCATCGGCCTGGCCCGCGCGCTCTACGACGACCCGTCGCTGATCGTGCTGGACGAGCCCAACTCCAACCTGGACGACAGCGGCGAGCAGGCCCTGCTGGCCGCCATCCAGCAACTGCGCCAGCGCGGTCGCACCATCGTGGTGGTGTCGCACCGCACCAGCATCCTGCAGGTCACCACCCGGCTGCTGCTGCTGCGCCAGGGCACGGTGCAGGCCTTCGGCCCGACCCGTGCGGTGCTGGCCGAGCTGGCCAAGGCCACGCAACCCCAGCTGGGTGCCCAGGCAGCGGCGGGTGCGGCGCGGCCGCAAGGCCCGGTGGCCGCACCGGTCACCGCACCGGATGCCACCGCCCCTGCCGCCGCCGTGGCCGACAAGCCCAAGACCCCGCGCACCCGCAAGCCCAAGGCGGCGGCCCCGGCCGACGGGTCTGCCCCGGCCCGCAAGCCGCGCGCCCGCAAGGCTGCCGCCCCCGCAGTCGATGCCGCCGCCGACACCACGCCTGACCGCACCTCTGAATCCACCACCGAATCCTCGGTGGCCTGAGTTCCCCCATCACCGTCTGACCCTTCCGTCCTCCGGAGCCTGCCATGACCACCCATCCCAAATCCGCCTACAACGTCGATCTGGACGTGTCCGACTACATGCCGCTGAAGACCGACTCGGTCAAGCACACCCGCCTGGGCTGGTGGATCGTGCTGGCCGGCCTGGGCAGCTTCATGGTGTGGGCCATCATGGCGCCGCTGGACAAGGGCGTGCCGGTGACCGGTTCGGTCACGGTGGCCGGCAACAAGAAGGCGGTGCAGCATCAGACCGGCGGCACGGTCGAAGCCATCCTGGTGCGTGAGGGCGACGAGGTGAAGGCCGGTCAGCCCCTGGTGCGCATGAACGCGGTGCAGGCCGGCGCCAACGCCGCCGTGATCCGTGTGCAGTACCACACCGCCCGCAGCACCGAGGCCCGCCTGCTGGCCGAGCGCGACAACAAGGCCGGTATCAGCTTTCCGGCCGACGTGGAAGCCGCCCGCAGCGATGCCCGCGTGGCCGCCACCATGGCGGTGCAGCAGCAGCTGTTCGCCTCGCGCCGTTCCTCGCTGCAGGCCGAACTGGCCGCACTGGACGAGCAGGTCGCCGGCATCGAGGCCTACAACAAAGGCCTGACCGAGGCCCGCATCGGCAAGCAGGAACAGCTCAAGTTCATGAAGGAGCAGCTCGACGGCATGCGCGATCTGGCCCGCGACGGCTTCATCCCCCGCAACCGCCTGCTCGATCTGGAGCGCACCTACGCGCAGCTGGCCTCGTCCATGTCGGAAGACCTGGGCAACATCGCCCGCGGCCAGCGCCAGATGAGCGAGCTCAAGCTGCGCCGCCTGCAGCGCGCCCAGGAATTCCAGATGGAGGTGCGCACCCAGCTGGCCGAAGTGCAGAAAGAGGCCGAAGCCCTGCGCAACCAGCTGGCCGGCCTGGACCACGAACTCGCCAACGCCGTGGTCAAGGCGCCGGTGGACGGCACGGTGGCCGACGTGAGCATCTTCACCGAAGGCGGCGTGGTGGCCCCGGGCTTCCGCATGATGGACGTGGTGCCGGCCAACGAGCCCCTGATCGTCGAGGGCCAGCTGCCGGTGCACCTGGTCGACTCGGTGCAGCCGGGCCTGCCGGTGGAGCTGATCTTCTCGGCCTTCAACCAGAACACCACCCCGCGCATCCCGGGTGTGGTGACCCAGGTGTCGGCCGACAAGCTGGTGGACGAGAAGACCGGCATGCCCTACTACCGCATGCGCGGCGAAGTCACCGCTGAAGGCCGTGCCGAGCTGGCCAAGCTGCCGGTGCGACCCGGCATGCCGGTGGAGCTGTTCGTCAAGACCGGCGAGCGCACCCTGGCCAACTACCTGATCCGTCCGATCAAGGACAACTTCAAGATGGCGCTGACCGAAGAATGACCGCCATCCCGATCGCATCGGCATCCAGACGAGCACAGAACACAGAGGGAGGCGGCATGCGCAAGGGCCGTTGGAACGAGAAGGCACAGGGCATGGTGGTGCCGGCACTGACCGTGGGACTCACGCTGGCACTGGCCCTGTTCATGACCGGGGCGGCGAGGGCGGCAGACCCCGCCCTGGACCTGATGCAGGCCTACGAGGCGGCCCGCAAGAACGACCCGGCGTTCAAGGGAGCCGTGGCCGAGCGCGATGCCGGGCGGGAGTTCGAGGTCATCGGCCGGGCCCGCATGCTGCCGAGCATCAACGCGGTCAACACCACCAACCGCAACAATGCCAAGGTCTCGACGGCCGGCGGCCCGACCCAGGACCGCGGCCAGTACAGCAGCAGCAGCACCAGCCTGCAGCTGCGCCAGCCGATCTACAACCGGGACGCCTGGGCCGCCAGCGCCCAGGGGCAGGCCCGCACGGCCGCCAGCGATGCGGCCTTCCGCGCCCGCGACCAGGAGCTGATCGTCCGGGTGTTCGATGTGTATGCCAAGGCCGTCGTGGCCCAGGAGCAGGTGGACCTGGTGCAGGCCCAGCTCAAGGCCCTGGACGAGCAGCTGCGCGCCAACGAACAGCGTTTCACGCGGGGTGAAGGCACCCGCACCGATGTGCTGGAAACCGGCGCCAAGCGCGCCCTGGTGCAGGCCCGGCTGATCGAGGCCCAGGATGCGGACCAGAACGCCCGCAACGCACTGCAGGCCGTCATCGGCATGCCGGTGCAGCGCGTGGGCCGGCTCAAGGTGGCCGGGCGCGCGGTCAGCGCCGAGATGGAATCGCTGGACGCCTGGCGCGAGCGCGTGAACGCCAGCAACGGCGAGGTGGAGAGCCTGAAGCAGGCGGTGGAAGTGGCCCGCCAGGAGCTGCGCAAGGCCGAGGGAGGCCACCACCCCAAGCTCGATCTGGTCATGTCCACCGGGCGCACGCAGTCCGACACCACCGCCACCTTCCAGCAGACCTCGCGCAACCGCAGCGTCGGCCTGGAACTGACGGTGCCGATCTACGCCGGCGGCGCCATCTCGGCCCAGGCGCGGCAGGCCGCAGCCCAGCTGGCCAAGGCCGAGGCCGATCTGGAGGCCCGCGTGGGCGAGCTGATGGTGGAACTGCACCGCCAGTACGCCCTGCAGCGCAACAGCACCAGCCGGATCGCAGCGCTGCAGTCGGCGGTGGAGAGCAGCTCGGTGCTGATCGAGGCCACCCGCAAGAGCGTGGTCGGCGGCGAGCGGACCAACATCGACGTGCTCGAGGCTCAGGAACGCCTGGCCCAGGCCGAACGCGACCTGATCGAGGCCCGCAACCAGCAGCTGCTGGCCGGCCTGCGGCTGCGCAGCCTGGCCGGTGTGCTGCAGGAAGCCGACCTGCAGACCGTGGCGCGGGAGTTCGACGCCCGGAAGTAATACTTTTCCAGCGAAAAACCGGGAAAACGCGTGCGGTTTTTCGCTGATTGATGACTTCTGTGTGCTGTTGCTGACATATCTGGTTACAGCCACTGGCATTTTCAGACACTTCGAGATACCTTCACGGGTACCCGTTCAGATCAGGTTCATTTAAGGAACCGGTCCGGACGTCCAGCAGCCGTCGCGCATCCCCGCGCCGGCTTGTTCGGGGGGAGATCCTGTGAAGAGCGCCACGCCAGTCCGCGACACCATCGACAACCTGTTCGGTGTGACCACCCGGTCCACCCAGAACACCGAAACCCGCCACTCGCACGCGTCGATGTGGCCGGACTTCCTCACGACCGAGCCGGGCCGGCTGGTGCGTGTGATCCTGATCGACGACGACCCGCACATCCGCTGCGTGATCGCCGGTGAGCTGGTGTCCGACATGCGCATCGACCTGGTGGGCCAGGCCGACTGCGCCCGCAGCGGCAAGCGGCTGATTTCCAGCACCGAGTTCGACGTGATGATCGTCGACCTCAACCTGGGCGACGGTTCCGGCTTCGAGCTGATCGAGCACATGAAGCGCGTGCGCAACCATGCCGAGGCCATCGTGGTCTCCATCATGGACGACGAGCAGCGCGCCATCCGCGCCTTCGAGCTGGGTGCCACCGGCTACCTGGTCAAGAACTCCTGGTTCGGCAGCTTTGCCCAGGCCGTCCTGCAGGTGTGCAACGGCGGGGCGTCCATCACCCCGAACCTGGCGCGCCGACTGCTGCAGAAGTTCGAGACGCCGGTCTCGGGTGTCGGCCTGACGGCCCGTGCCCCCGCCCCGGCGAGTGCGGCACCGGCATCCGCCGGTCACACCCTGTCGGAGCGGGAGTGCGAGGTGCTGCGCCTGGTGGCCCTGGGCCACACCAGCCCCGAGATCGCGCAACAGCTCAGCCTGAGCGTGCAGACGGTCAACACCCACATCCGCAACATCTACCGCAAGCTGCAGGTGAAGTCGCGGGCCCAGGCGGTCTCCATGGCCGCGCACCAGCGCATCATCTGACCCCCGGTCGCCGACGCGGCTGACTGCACTGCCCTGACATTCCCATGGACCCGGTAGCCCATCAGTTCGGACCCCTGGCCGGACTGGTGGCCATCTTTCTGACCGTATCGGTGCTGGCGGTGGCCGGCCGCCAGCGCGAGCAGCGCGGGCTGGACCTGGTCATGGCGCTGGGCCTGCTGGCCTGGATGGTGTTCCTGGTGTGGCAGCCGCGCTTTGCGCCGTCGCCACCGGGGCCGGTGGACGAATTCGTCGAGCACATGGGCTTCCAGCTGTGCGTGTCGGCCGCCTGCGGCCTGGCGCTGACCGGTGCCCGGGTGCAGGGTCATCTGCCCTGGCTGGTCTGGACCTACCAGCTGGTGGGGGGTGGTGGCGTGCTGCTCGTGTGGACCATCAGCGGCATCCCGTACTGGTTCGATTTCTGGGAGGCCACCAACTGGATCGTGGTGGGCGGGGTGCTGGCGGTGCTGGCCCAGCACTGGGCCCGGCGCCGAGAGCAGCGCACCATGGGCATCCTGGTGCTGTCGGTGGTGCTGCTGGTGTACGGGCTGCTGTCGGATGTGTGGCACCACCCGACCTCGCGCGTGGCCATTGCCGGCATGTTCATCTACCCGGCGGCGCTGGTGGGGCTGTGGTCGCTGGTGTCGGCGCAGGTGCGGGCCGACATGGCGGCCTACCGCAACGGCCAGCGCGAACAGCAACGTCAGCGCATCGCGCAGGACGTGCACGACGGCGTGGGGTCGCAGCTGGTGGCCATCCTGTCGTCGCTCGATCTGCGCCAGCCCGACCAGAAGGCCCTGGCGATTGCGCTGGAGCAGTGCCTGCTCGATCTGAAGATCACCGTGGACAGCCTGCAGCAGGAAACCCCGAGCCTGCTCGACGGCCTGGCCATGCTGCGTTATCGCATCCAGCCCAGCCTGTCCCGGCTGGGTGTGGAGCTGTCGTGGCAGCTGCAGGACCACGAGGCCATCCGCCGGCTGCCACCATTGCGGGTGACGCACAGCCTGCGCATCGTGCAGGAAGCGGTGGCCAACGTGCTGCGGCATTCGGACGCCGACCGCATGACGGTGATCTGCCGCTACCTGCCGGACCCGCACGAGGTGGAGCTGGTGGTGCAGGACGACGGCTGTGGCCTGCCGCTGGCGTCCGACGAGCGCGGCCGGGTGGGGCGGGGGCTGACCGGCATGCGCCGCCGCGCGCAGGAGGCCGGCCTGCGGCTGGACATCCGCAGCCAGCCCACGCTGGGCACCACGGTGGAGCTGCGCATTCCCGGGCCGGACCGCCCCCACGAACCCGCCCAACCCGAGCGCCTGGGCTACGCATCGGTCTGAGCGGGGCCGTGAGGCCAGCGGGTGGCCCTATGGCAAACTGCGCGGTTTTTTGCGGGCGACTGCCCGAGCGACCGGAACACCGAGCATGCAGAACATCGTGGCGCAGATCGCGCAGGAAATCCGCGTACAGATCCACCAGGTGCAGGCGGCCGTCGACCTGCTCGATGGCGGTGCGACCGTGCCCTTCATTGCCCGTTACCGCAAGGAAGCCACCGGCGGGCTGGATGATGTGCAGCTGCGTGAGCTGGAGTACCGGCTGGGCTACCTGCGTGAGCTGACCGAGCGCCGCGAGGCCATCCTGCGCAGCATCGGCGAGCAGGGCAAGCTCACGCCCGAACTGCAGGCCGCCATCGAGGCCGCCGCCACCAAGCAGGAACTCGAAGACCTGTACCTGCCCTACAAGCCACGCCGCCGCACCAAGGGCATGATCGCCCGCGAGGCCGGCATCGAACCCCTGGCCGACGCCCTGTGGGCCGACCCCACGATCGATCCCGCCACCGCCGCCGCCCCCTACGTCAAGGCCGAGAAAGGCGAGGACGGCTCCGACTTCACCACCACCGCCGCCGTGCTGGACGGCGTGCGCGACATCCTCAGCGAACGCTGGGCCGAAGACGCCGCCCTGGTGCAGAACCTGCGCGAATGGCTGTGGCAGGAGGGGCTCTTCACCAGCAAGCTGGTGGCCGGCAAGGACGAGAACCAGCCCGACGTGGCCAAGTTCCGCGACTACTTCGACTACAGCGAGCCCATCGGCAAGGTGCCCTCGCACCGCGCGCTGGCGGTGTTCCGTGGCCGCCAGCTGGAACTGCTGGATGCCAAGCTCGTGCTGCCGGGCGCGGTGGAGCCCGGCGTGCCCAGCCTGGCCGAGGGCCGCATTGCCCTGCACCTGGGCTGGCGCCACCAGGGCAGGGCGGCCGACGACCTGCTGCGCAAATGCGTGGCCTGGACCTGGCGCGTCAAGCTCAGCCTGTCCAGCGAACGCGACCTGTTCACCCGCCTGCGCGAGAACGCCGAGGCCGTGGCCATCAAGGTGTTTGCTGACAACCTGCGCGACCTGCTGCTGGCGGCCCCGGCCGGGCCCAAGGTGGTGATGGGCCTGGACCCCGGCATCCGCACCGGCGTGAAGGTGGCCGTGGTGGACGCCACCGGCAAGCTGGTGGACACCGCCACCGTCTACCCGCACGAGCCCCGGCGCGACTGGGACGGCTCGCTGCATGTGCTGGGCCAGCTGTGCCAGAAGCACGGCGTGCAGCTGATCGCCATCGGCAACGGCACCGCCAGCCGCGAAACCGACAAGCTGGCGGCCGACCTGATCAAGCGCCACCCCGGCATCCTGAAGGTGGTGGTGAGCGAGGCCGGTGCCTCGGTGTATTCCGCCAGCGAATTCGCCAGCCAGGAAATGCCCGATGTGGACGTGAGCCTGCGGGGCGCGGCCAGCATTGCGCGGCGCCTGCAGGACCCGCTGGCCGAGCTGGTGAAGATCGACCCCAAGAGCATCGGCGTGGGCCAGTACCAGCACGACGTCAACCAGAGCGAGCTGGCCCGCACGCTGGACGCGGTGGTGGAGGACTGCGTGAACGGCGTGGGGGTGGACCTCAACACCGCCAGCGTGCCGCTGCTCTCCCGCGTGTCCGGTCTGTCGGGTGCGGTGGCCAAGGCCGTGGTGCGCTGGCGCGATGCCCACGGCGCCTTCCGCAACCGCCAGCAGCTGCTGGACGTGGCCGGCCTGGGCGCCAAGACCTTCGAGCAGAGCGCCGGCTTCCTGCGCATCCGCGGCGGCGACAACCCCCTGGACATGACCGGCGTGCACCCGGAGTCCTACCCCGTGGTGCAGGCCATCGTCACCCGCGCGGGCCAGCCGGTGGAGCAGATCATGGGCCGGACCGAGGCGCTGCGCGCCCTCAAGCCGGAGCAGTTCGTGCAGGACGGGGTGGGCCTGATGACGGTGCGCGACATCCTGGTGGAGCTGGAAAAGCCCGGTCGCGATCCGCGCCCGGACTTTCAGGTGGCCCGTTTCAATGAAGGGGTGGAGGACATCAAGGACCTGCGCGAGGGCATGGTGCTGGAGGGCACCGTCAGCAACGTGGCCCAGTTCGGCGCCTTTGTGGACCTGGGGGTCCACCAGGACGGGCTGGTGCACGTGAGCCAGCTCAGCCACAAGTTCGTCAACGACGCCCGCGAGGTGGTGAAGACCGGCGACATCGTCAAGGTCAAGGTGGTCGAGGTGGATGTGGCCCGTCAACGCATCGGCCTGACCATGAAGCTCGACGCCCCGACCGGCCGGCGCGACAGCGCCCCGCGCGACAACCGTTTCGAACCGCCCCGGGGCCCGCGCGGCGGCGCCCGGCAGGAGGCGGCTGCACCGTCGGCCATGGCGAGTGCCTTCGCCCGGTTGCAGGGGCAACAGAAACGCTGAATCGGGCCCCGGCGGGCTCAAGTCGGGCCGGCAGATGCCGATACATTTCGTAGCAGCTACCCCCACACCCCGCCCGCCCACCGACGACCCACTTCAACGGCTGCACCATGGAACTCGACGCGCTCCTGAACTATCCCCGGGCTTTGCCGGCCATGTCACGCACCGTGACCGACCTGCTGACCGAGATGAACAAGGAAGACCCCAGCCCCAAGCGGGTGGCCGAGCTGGTGGGGCAGGACCCGTCGCTCACCACCCGGGTGCTGCGGCTGTCCAATTCCGCCTTTTTCCGCTCCAGCCGGCGCATCGGCAATGCCCAGGAGGCCGTGGCCCTGCTGGGCATGACCCATGTGCGTTCGCTGGTGATGGCCGCCGCCCTGGGGGCCAGCTTCAAGGACGTGCCCGGGGTCAATCTGGCCCAGTTCTGGCGTTACAGCCTGCGGGTGGCCGAAATCTCGAAATCGCTGGCCGGGGTGCTGCGCCAGAACGAATCCAACGCCTACACCGCCGGGCTGATCCACTGCATCGGTGACCTGGTGATGCACATCGCCATGCCCGACGAGGTCGGCCCGCTGGACATGGTGGTGCCGCCGCTGGACCTGCAGCGCGCCGGCGCCGAGCGGGTGCGTTTCGGCTACACCTATGCCGAGGTGGGCGCCGGCATGGTGGAGCGCTGGCACTTTCCGGCCGAGATCGTCAGTGCCCTGCGCTTCCAGGCAGAACCCTTCGAAGGCGACAACTACGACACGCTGGGCGGCATCCTGCACCTGGCTTCCTGGCGTGCGCGGGCCGAAGAGATCCAGATGGACGACGCCGGTCTGGTGGCCACCTTCCCCGATCTGGTGGGCCTGACCCTGGGTCTGGACCTGGAAAGCGTGCTGGGCAAGGACCCGGAGGAGTGGTCCTTCAGCCAGGCGCTATCGGCCTTCATCGATTGACCCTGCTGGCCGCTCGGGGCCGCTCAAGTCGGGACCGCAAACGCCGATAGCCTGAACATCAGACGCCGGCATTCCACTCCTACAGGCAGGTCCAGATGCACCTCGACAAACTCCTCAAACAGCCCAACGCGCTGCCCTCGGCGCCCAAGGTCGTGCGCAAGCTGATCGAATCCTTCGATCAGGACGAGGTGGACCCGATGCGCATCGCCTCGCTGATCGAGGACGATCCGGTGCTCACCGCCCGCCTGCTCAAGACCGCCAACTCGGCCTTCTTCGGGCTGAGCCGCAATGTCACCAACGCCCGTGAGGCCATGAGCGTGCTCGGGCTGATCAAGGTCCGCGCCCTGGTGATCGCGGCCTCGCTGGGCGAGGGCTTCCATGCGGTGGCCGGGGTCAATCTCAACCAGTTCTGGCGCTACAGCCTCAACACGGCCAACCTGTCGCGCTACATTGCGCTGCCGATCCGCATCGACGAAAACACCGCCTTCACCTCCGGCCTCATCCACGGCATCGGCGAGCTGGTCATGCACGCCGGCATGCCCGAGGCCATGATCGAGCTCGACCGCAATGTGCCGCTGCTCGACCTCAAGCGTTCCAAGGCCGAGCGGGGCCTGTTCGGCTACAGCTACGCCGAGGTGGGCGCCGCGCTGGCCAAGGAATGGAATTTCCCCAAGCGCATGATCGACGCCATCCACCACCAGACGGCGCCGTTCGAGAACGATGTCTACGAGCCCATCGCGGGCGTGGTGCACATCGGCTCCTGGCGCGCCCGGGCCGAAGAACAGTCCATGCGCAGCGAACTGCTGATCAACACCTACCCCGATCCGGTGGGACTGGTGCTGGGCATCGACCCGGACACGGTGGTGGCCGAGGAGATCCCCTCGATCTCGCGCCATGCCGATCTGGTGGGCGGCTCGGACGACGAGGACATCTGAGGCGCCAGGGCCCGTGCCGGTCAACCGGCACAATCGCGGCATGCAAGCGCTGCGACTTTATGCCGGCCCGGCGGCACTCCGGCACATCCAGGCCCACGGCCTGAACCCATCGGACATCGGCGCCATTCCGGCCGCAGCCGGTGGCCCCAAGGGCCTGGTCCTGCTCGGACTGGACCGCTTCATCTTCGGCGAATGGCTGGCTCCCAGCACCCACCGCATCGATCTGATCGGCGCCTCCATCGGCGCCTGGCGCATGGCCACGGCCTGCCTGTCCGATCCGGTGGCGGCCTTCCGCCGGCTCGAGCACGACTACATCCACCAGCATTACGAAGTGCCGCCGGGCCGCAGCCGGCCACCGGCGCGCCAGGTCAGTGAATCGTTCCGGGCCAGCCTCGACCTGTTCTATGGCGGACGCGTGGACGAAGTCCTGGCCCATCCCCGCTGGCGCCTGCACATCGTCACCTCCCGGGGCAAGGGCCTGCTGTCGCGCGACGGGCGTGTGCGCACCCCGGTGGGCTACGCGGCGGCCTATGTGGCCAACATGGCCGGGCGCAAGCACCTGGGCCGCTGGCTGGATCGGGTGGTGTTCTCCAGCGGCGACGTCCAGCTGCCGTTCGCCACCCACGATCTGCCCACGTCGTCGGTGCCGCTGAGTGGCCACAACTTCATGCAGGCGCTGCAGGCCAGCTGCTCCATTCCGTTCGTGCTGGAGCCGGTGTCGGGCATACCCGGCGCGCCCGCCGGCGCCTACTGGGACGGCGGCATCACCGACTACCACCTGCATCTGCACTACCAGCTGCCGCCCGCATCCCCCATCGTGCTGTACCCGCACTTCCAGCCATCGGTGATCCCCGGCTGGCTGGACAAGGCGCTGCGCCGCCGGCATGGCGCCACGGCGGCGCTGGAGCACATGCTGGTGCTGGCCCCGTCACCGCAATGGGTGCAGCGGCTGCCCGGCGGCAAGCTGCCCGACCGCACCGACTTCACCCGCTACGGTCCCGACCTGGCGGGCCGGGTGGCCGCCTGGAAGGCCGCCACCGCCGCGAGCCAGCAGCTGGTGGACGAATGGCAGGTGTGGCTGGCCCGACCCGATCCCTCGGTCGTCCGTCCGCTGTGATCGAGGGCGGGATAATCGGGGGCATGCCCCGCTACGTCACCGCCGCCCTGTACCTGTTCACCGATCTGCCCGACCACGCCGAGCTGCGTGAGCCGCTGCTGCGGGTGTGCGAGGCCAACGGGGTGCGCGGCACGCTGTTGCTGGCGGGCGAAGGCATCAACGGCACCATTGCCAGCCTGGACGAAGGCCCGGAGCGGGGCGTGCACGCGGTGCTGGCCCACCTGAAGGCCGACAGCCGGCTGGCGCGTCTGCAGTGCAAATGGTCCTGGAGCGACAAGCCACCGTTCCACCGGATGAAGGTGCGTATCAAGAAGGAGATCGTCACGCTGCGGGTGCCCGGACTCGATCCGAACAGCACCGTGGGCACCTATGTGAAACCGTCCGACTGGAATGCGCTGATCAGCGATCCGGAGGTGCTGCTCATCGACACCCGCAACGACTACGAGGTGGCCATCGGCACCTTCGAGAAGGCGGTCAACCCGGGCATCCGCAGCTTCACCGAGTTGCCGGGCTGGCTGGAGCAACAGCCAGCCCTGCAGGGTGATGCGGGTCGCAAGACCAAGGTGGCCATGTTCTGCACCGGCGGCATCCGCTGCGAAAAATCGACGGCGCTGCTGAAGATGCGGGGGTTTGAAGAGGTCTACCACCTGGAAGGCGGCATCCTGAAGTACCTGGAAGAAGTGCCCGCCGGACAGAGCCGCTGGAAGGGGGAGTGCTTCGTCTTCGACGAGCGGGTCAGCGTGGGGCACGGCCTGGTGCAGGGTCCGCACGAACTGTGCCGTTCGTGCCGCTGGCCGCTGACGCCCGAAGATCGAACGTCACCGTTGTTCGTCAGAGGGGTCAGCTGCCCCCAGTGCCACGACCGGCGAACCCCGGAAGAGAAAGCCCACCTGGCCGAGCGGCAGCGCCAGGTGGAACTCGCGGAAGCCCGGGGCACGACCCACGTCGGCCACGTCCCGGATCCGCACTGACCTCAGCAGCGCAGCAGCGGTGCGATCTCGCCTGCGGCCTGCAAGGCCAGTTCCACCGGCGAACCGCCCTCGGCCGTACCGATGAACTCCTCGCTGGCCAGCTGCAGCTGCCAGTCGAACCGGTAGACATCGTTGTCCAGCCGCAGCCGGCTGGTCACGATGCCGGCCGCTTCCCCCCGTGTGGAGCCGGCATCGAGCCGCACCGTGCCCGACGCCAGCGGGTTCTCGGTGGCATCCGGGGTGGCGGCATCGAGCTGGAACACGGCGATGCCCCGGCTGCGCAACACATGCGCGGCCACCGGCAGCAAGCCGGTCTTGACCCAGGACAGGGATTCCTGATCGGCGGGGGGTTCGGTCGGCAGCCAGATGACCTGGGGACCGCCCTCGGCGTTGTCGGCCGTGGCATCGGCACCCAGCTCGGGGTGCGCACCTTCGCGCTTGACGGGCAGGCCGACCCGGTAACCCACACGGTGCACCGTCTTGATCACACGGGCGGCCTGTCCGTTGTCGCCCAGGGCCTTGCGGACCTTCATGATGCATTGGGCAATCACCGAGTCGCACACGAAGTGGTTGAACCAGACCTTCTCCAGCAGCTCGCCTTTGGTGACCACCCGGCCTTCCTGGTGGAGCAGGTAGGCCAGCAGGTCGAAGGCCCTGCGCTCCAGCCGGATGAGTTCCCCGTGGCGGGTGGCCTCGCGGGTGTCGCAGCGCACGGTGAACTCGCCGAAGTGGAAGACGGCGCGGGATTGGGACGAAAAGGCTGGCGAAAGGTTGACGTCTGAATCGTCGTTCATGGGGCCTCCGGCTGGATGAGCGGTTGGAACGGACCTGTCGGTTGTGTTGGCATGTGCCTGATAGGTCACGCAAACACAACGCAAATAAAATTAAAGCATTACAGTTTTTTCAGGTCTGACCGGTCCCTGTCAGACCTGACAGGTCTCACCGTTCCGTCACGCGCAGCAGCCGCAGGTCGTCAAAGAGAGGTGGCCAGCATCTGTTCGTAATCGTCCCTGGAGGCCAGCCGCGGGTTGGTCTTGTGGCAGTGGTCGGCCAGGGCGCCATCGATGATCCGGGCGAAATGGGCGTGCTCGACCCCCATGGCCGCCAGCCCCGAGGGCAGGCCCAGACGCGCATTCATGTCGGCGATCGCCGGTCCGATGTCGCTGCCCGATGCCAGGCCCATGGCCTGTGCCATGCGGTCGAGGCGTTTCTCGGCCTGCACCGACGGCGCGGCGGCATTGAAGCCCACCACCGCCGGCAGGAACACCGCGTTGAGGGTGCCGTGGTGCAGGCGCGGGTTCACGCCGCCCAGGCTGTGGCTGAGGCTGTGCACGCAGCCCAGTCCCTTCTGGAAGGCCATGGCGCCCTGCATGGAGGCGCTCATCATCTGGAGCCGCGCGTCGCGGTCCTGGCCGTTGCGGGTGGCGCGCTCGATGTGGGCCCAGCCCCGGGCCAGCCCGTCCAGGGCGATGCCGTCGGCCGGCGGATTGAACGCAGCCGCCATGAAGGTTTCCATGCAGTGGGCAATGGCGTCCATGCCGGTGGCGGCTGTGAGGGAGGGCGGCAGGCCCAGGGTGAGATCGGGGTCGAGCAGGGCGGTGCGGGGCACCAGGTGCCAGCTGTGGAAACCGAGCTTGCGGCCGTCGTCGACGATGACGATGGCGCCGCGCGCGACCTCGCTGCCGGTGCCGGCGGTGGTGGGGATGGCAATCAGCGGCGGGACCGCGGTGGTGATCAAGGGCGAGCCGCCTTCGATGGTGGCGTAGGTCTTGAGCGGACCGGGATGGGTGGCCGCGATCGCCACGCCCTTGGCGCAGTCGATGGCACTGCCGCCACCCAGGGCGATCAGGCCGTCGCAGCCCTGCTGGCGGTAGAGGTCGGCGGCGGCGCGCACGGCGGCTTCGGTGGGGTTGGACGGGGTCTGGTCGAACACCGGCACGGCGGCATCGCCGAGGGCGGCCAGCGCCTTGTCCAGCAGCCCGGCCTGGCGGATGCCGGCGTCGGTGACCACCAGCGGGCGGGTGATGCCGCAGCGTTCGCATTCGGACCGCAGCTGGGCGAGCGCGCCGAAGTCGATGAGGATGTTTGTCACGTACAGGATCTGGGCCACGCTGGGTCTCCGGTTATGGTCATGGGTGGCGAAAACTATACGGAGGCGGACCGCCGGTGCGGTCCCCGATAGGACACACCGTCCATGGCCCACCACCCTCATCACCCGTCTCATCACCCCCATGCACATCACGCCCATGCGCATCCGGTGGCCGATCGCCACCGCCTGACCCCGGCCATGCGCGGCGTGCTGGACCGCATCGACCGCGCGGGTCATCCGCCCATGCACACGCTCGCCCCGGACCAGGCCCGGGCCGCCTACGAGGCCGGTGCGGGTGTGCTTGATGTGCCGGCGGTGCCGCTGGCCCGGGTCGAGGCGCTGTCCATTCCATGCCGTGACGGGCACCGGCTGAATGCCCGGCTGTTCTCGCCATCGCCGGACCCCGGCCTGCCGGTGCTGCTGTACCTGCATGGCGGCGGTTTCACGGTGGGCAGCGTGGCCACCCATGAGCCGCTGTGCCGGCAGCTGGCCGCGCTCGCCGGCTGCGCCGTGGTGTCGGTGGACTACCGGCTGGCGCCGCAGTGGAAGTTCCCGACCGCGGTGCACGATGCCTGGGACAGCCTGCAGTGGCTGCACCGCGAGGCACCGGCGCTGGGGCTGGATCCGGCCCGCATCGCGGTGGGGGGCGACAGTGCCGGAGGCACCTTGTCGCTGGTCACGGCGCTCACCGCCCGCGATGCCGGCCTGCCGCTCTCCATCCAGCTGCTGTTCTACCCGGGCTGTGCCGGCCACCAGAACACGCGCAGCCACCACGAATTCGCGCACGGCTTTCTGCTGGAGAAGGCGCACATCGACTATTTCTTCGGGCACTACCTGCGCGGCCCGGCCGACCGGGACGACTGGCGCTTCGCCCCGCTGGATGGCGTGGACGACACCGGCCACCCGGTGGACCTGGACGGCGTGGCGCCCGCCTGGATCGGGCTGGCCGAGTGCGATCCGCTCACCGACGAGGGCATCGCCATGGCCGACCGCCTGCGCATGGCCGGCGTGGCGGTGGACCTGGAGATCTACCCGGGCATGGTCCACGGCTTCATCCAGTTCGGGCGTGCGGTGCCCCAGGCCCTGGCGGCGCATCGCCACGCGGCCCAGGCCCTGAAACAGGCTTTTCAATCCCCTTGACCGGAGCACCCCATGCCTCTGCAGCGATCCGATTTCCGCTTCTTTCACCGCCTGCGTGTGCGCTGGGCCGAGGTGGACATGCAGCGCATCGTCTTCAATGCCCACTACCTGATGTACTTCGACACCGCCATCTCCGACTACTGGCGGGCGCTGGCGCTGCCCTACACCGAGGCCATGGAGCAGCTCGAAGGCGACCTGTACGTGGTGAAGGCGACCATCGAATTCCATGCCTCGGCCACGCTGGACGACCAGATCGACGTGGCCATGCGCTGCACCCGCATCGGCAGTTCGTCCATCACCTTCAGCGGGGCCATCTTCCGGGGCGACCAGCACCTGATCAGCAGCGAGATCGTCTATGTGTTTGCCGACCCCGCCACGCAGAAGTCACGCCCGGTGCCCCAGGCGCTGCGCGACATCCTGCTGGGCTATGAGGCCGGCGAGCCGGTGGCAAATCTGGCCGTGGGCGGCTGGGGGGAGCTGCAACACGGCGCCTTGGCACTGCGGTCCCGGGTGTTCATCGAGGAGCAGGGCATCGACCCGGCGATCGAGCTCGATGCGCTGGATGCCGACGCGGTGCACGCGGTGCTGACCAACCGCCTGGGTCAGCCGGTGGCCACCGGACGGCTGCTGGTGCACGAGCCCGGTGTCGGCCGGATCGGCCGCATGGCGGTGCACCGGGTGCTGCGGGGCGGGCGTTTCGGGCAGCAGGTGCTGGATGCGCTGATCGCCGCGGCCCGCGCACGGGGCGACCGCCAGGTGCTGCTGCACGCGCAGCGCAGTGCCGAGGGCTTCTACCGGCGCCTGGGTTTCCAGGTGCAGGGCGAGCCGTTCGAAGAAGCCGGCATCGCCCATATCGAGATGGTCAGGTCGCTCTGATCCGGTCGATCTGCTCGCAGCGGTGTTGCTGCGGGTCGAGCTGCGGCCGGTGATCACCGGGCGGGTGTTGCCATTCGTCCAGGCGGGCGGCATGGCCCTCGGCGTGGCGCCAGATGCGCAGCAGCGTGGTGCTGCGGGTTCCGTAGCCGCAGCCCGGCATGCGCACGAACGGGCTGGAGAGCGCCCGCTCCATCTCCAGCGGCACGCCGGTGCGGGGCAGGGCATGGTCCGGGGCCGCCTGGTGGTCGGTCAGGGTGCCCATCAGGCCGGCATGCGTCGGGGTGCCTTCGGACGCCTGCAGGGCATTGCACAGCTGGAGGGTCTTGGGCCAGGGCGTGTTCAGGCTGGCATTGGACAGGCCGTAGAGGCCCGGACCCAGCGCTCGGTCGAAGCGTCGGGGCGTCTGCTCCGCGTGCGGGTTGGCCGGATCGCGGTTGCTGACCCAATGCCATCGACCACGAGCCGGATCTCCCGGATCTGCCAGATCGCCCAGCACCAGGTTGAATCCGCCGTATTGCTCGGGCGCCAGCGACTGCACGAAGGCGGTCGGGTCGTCGCGGCCGGACAGCCAGCGCGACACCAGTTCACCCCGGCTGCGTCGGCCGCGCTCGGGCGTGGCTTGCCGCACGTTGGTGAGCCAGGCCACGCGACCGGTCGGCCCCAGCCCCAGCCAGGTGCCGCCGTCGCGCAGGTCGCGCCCGGCCAGCACCTCGGCGCCGTCATCGGTGCGCCAGCGGTGCAGCGGCTCGGTGGGGCGATCGAACGATTCGTCCCGGTTGGACGCCAGCCACAGCGGCAGGTCAGGGCGCAGGCCGATGGCAAACGCGATCAGGCACATGCCGGGGGCTCAGATGTCTTCCAGCAGGGGGTAGGGCAGGGGCAGCAGGCTCAGCGGCTGGCCGTCGACCAGCAGCGTGCCGCCGGCCATGGCGCTGGTCTGCAGGGATGCGATGGCGTCGAAGCCGCCGTCCGGGTGGGGCGCGGCCTGGGCGATGAGCCCGCACGGCTGCGAGGGGTCGCTGTCGTGGAACACCTCCTGGCCGGCGGCCAGGGGCACGGCGGCATGCACCAGCGCACCGCGCCGCTTGAGCGTGCCGCGGAACTGGCTGCGGGCCACGACCTCCTGGCCCGGGTAGCAGCCCTTCTTGAAGTTCACGCCGCCCACCGACTCGTAGTTGAGCATCTGCGGCACGAAGGCCTCGAACACCGGCTGGCTGAGCGTGGCCACGCCGCTGCGCACCTCCAGCCATGCCCACAGGGCCGGGTCCAGCGCAGGCACGTCGGCCCGTGCGCTGCCGGCCGGCGCCACCTGCAGGGCGCGGCCCATGCCCTCAGCCGGGTACAGGCGCACGGTGCTGGTGTCGTCCTGCCTCAGGTGACTCCAGGGCGTGGCGGGCAGGCCGGTCGGCACCGCATCGCCGCTCAGCCCCTGCAGCTCGAAGTCCGCCGTGGCGTCGCTGAGCCTGACCTTCGCGCGCAGCACGAACATCGACAGGCGCTTGAGCGTGGCGGGCAGCAGATCGCGCGAGCAGACCAGCAGGATGTCGTCATGGGCGCGCTTGAAGCCCACAAAGCTGGCCTGCATGCGGCCCTTGGCCGAACAGAAGGCGGCCAGACGGGCCTCCGACAGGCCCAGCAGCGAAAAGTCCTGGGTCAGTTGCCCGTGCAGGAAGGCGGCGGCATCGTCGCCGTGGGCCCGGATGATGCCCAGGTGGTCGAGCGGGGTGCGTCCGTGGAAGGTCATGGGGGAAGGCGTGGTGTGGCGCGCCAGCAGGCGCGAAGCCCTGGATTATCATGGCCGTCCACCCCGGGCGACGTCCCGCCCCGCCATCCCCCTGACGCCGTCTCGCCCGTGTTCGGACTCCTCAAACGCCTCTTTGTGTTCGCCCTGCTGGCGCTGGTTGCCGCCGCCGGCCTGGCCTGGTGGTGGCTGGACCGGCCCTTGCCGCTGGGTGCCGAAGCGCCCTTGCTGGTCGAGGTCCCTGCCGGATCGTCGGCCCGTGGCGTGGCCCAGCGGCTGAGCAAGGCCGGTGTTCAGGTGCCGCCACTGGCGCTGGAGGCCTGGTTTCGCGCCTCGGGTCAGGCCCAGGACATCAAGGCCGGCGTGTACGAAGTGCCGGCGGGCTTCACGCCGAAGGACCTGCTGCGCCGGCTGGTGTCGGGCGAGCAGGCGCTGTTCAGCGTGTCCATCATCGAAGGCTGGACCTACCGGCAGGTGCTGGACCTGCTGCGCCGCCATCCCGACCTCACGCCCGATCTGCAGGGCCTGAGCGACGCCCAGGTCATGAACCTGATCGGCAAGCCCGGCGTGCACCCCGAGGGCCGGTTCTTCCCCGACACCTACCGCGTGGCGCGCCGGTCGCCGGCATCCAGCGTGCTGCGGCAGGCAGCGGCGGCCATGGACGAGCAGCTGGCCCAGGCCTGGGCCCAACGCTCCCCGGATTCGCCGCTGCGCACGCCGGAGCAGGCGCTCATCCTGGCCAGCATCGTCGAGAAGGAAACCGGCCTGGCCAGCGACCGGCCGGAGATCGCCGGCGTTTTCAGCAACCGGCTGCGCATCGGCATGCGGCTGCAGACCGATCCCACCATCATCTACGGGCTGGGCGAGCGCTTCGACGGCAACCTGCGCCGGGTGCACCTGGAAACCGACGGCCCGTACAACACCTACACCCGAACCGGGCTGCCACCCACGCCCATTGCGCTGCCCGGACAGGCCTCGTTGCGCGCGGCGGTGCAGCCCAAGCCCACCAGCGCGCTGTACTTCGTGGCCCGTGGCGACGGCTCCAGCCAGTTCAGCGCCACCCTGGACGAGCACAACGCGGCGGTGCGGCGCTACATCCTCAACCGCTGAAAGCACTGGCGACCATGCAGTCCGGTCTGTTCATCACGTTCGAAGGCATCGACGGTGCCGGCAAGTCCACCCACATCGGCGCGGTGGCCGACGCATTCCGGCGCCACGGCCGTACCGTGCGCCTGACCCGCGAGCCCGGCGGCACGCCGCTGGCCGAAAAGCTGCGTGAACTGGTGCTCAACGACCCGATGGACCCGCTGACCGAGGCCCTGCTGATGTTCGCCGCCCGGCGCGACCACCTGCAGCAGGTCATCGAGCCGGCCCTGGCCGCCGGCGAGGTGGTGCTGTGCGACCGCTTCACCGACGCCACCTTTGCCTACCAGGGCCACGGACGTGGCTTCGATCTGCAGGTGCTGTCGCTGCTGGAGGCCTGGGTGCAGGCCATGCCCGACGACACCGTGCGCCAGCCCGACATGACGCTGTGGTTCGATCTGCCGGCCGCGGTGGCCGCCACCCGCCTGGCCTCGGCCCGGGTGCCGGACCGGTTCGAGGCACAGCCGCAGGTCTTTTTCGAGCGGGTGTCCGCCGGCTACGCCGCACGGGCGGCCGCCGCCCACCACCGGTTTGTGCGCATCGACGCGCATCAACCGCTGGAACGCGTGGCCGACGAGGTGCGGGCCGCTCTGGCTGCACGCACCTGGCTGCCGGGAGCCGGGGCATGACGGACGCCCGGACCCTGCCACCCTGGCTGCAGCGCCAGCTGGAGTCGCTGCTGGCCCAGCGCGGTCACGCGCTGTTGCTCACCGGGCCGAGCGGCCTGGGTCAGTACGAGCTGGGCATGGCGCTGGTGCGGGCCTGGTTGTGTGAAAACCCGCTGCCCACCGGTGCGTGCGGCACCTGTGGCAGCTGCCACGCCATCGATGTGCGCACCCATGCCGACCTGCGCGTGCTCATGCCCGAGACCCTGTGCCTGGAACACGGCTGGCCGCTGGACGAGTCCACCCAGAAAGAACTGGACGACAAGAAGCGCAAGCCCAGTCGCTGGATCCGGGTCGATGCCGCCCGCGATGCCGTGGGCTTCGGTCAGACCACCCGCTCGCGCGGGCGGACCAAGGCGGTGCTGGTGTTCCCGGCCGACCGCCTGAACACCGAATCGGCCAACGCCCTGCTCAAGACCCTGGAAGAGCCGGCCGGCGACCTGCGTTTCCTGCTGGCCACCGAAGCGGCCGACCAGCTGCTGCCCACGGTGCGCAGCCGTTGCCAGAGCCATGCCCTGGCCTGGCCCGACGAAGACGAAGCCCTGGCCTGGCTCCAGGCGCAGGCCGGGCAGGGTGTTGACCGCGCCACCGCCCTGGTGTGGTGGCGCGCGGCCGGTGGTCGACCAGCCGATGCGCTGGCCTGGGCGTCGCTGGGACTGACCGAAGCGGTCTGGCGGGCGCTGCCGCGCGCGCTGGCCAAGGGCGACTGGAGCAGGCTGGCCGACTGGGGTGCCGCCCGCCAGCTCTCCGTGCTGCAACAGCTGTGCCATGACCTGATGGTCCATGCCACGGGCGCAACGCCCCGGTACTTCAGGCCCGAGGATCTGCCGGCGCCGCCACCCTGGCGGGCCCTGGCCAACTGGTCGCGCGAGCTGGGAGCGGCAGCGCGCACGGTCGAGCATCCCTTCAATGCCGGCCTGATGCAGGAGGCCTGGGCCGCCCGGGCCCGCCAGGTGCTGGGCAAGGGCGTGACTTCTGTGGCGGCACGGACTCAGTCAGCCCGGGTATCGGTATGAGGCGGCAACGCTTGCCGCTACACTGCGCCCCATGAGCACCAACCCGTCTTCGTCGGCCGCCCGGCCGAGCGTGATCCAGCTCTCCATCAAGGAAAAAGCGGCGCTGTACGCCGCCTACATCCCCTTGTTCGCAGACGGCGGCATCTTCATTCCCTCGGCGCGGGACTACAAGCTGGGCGACGACGTGTATGTGCTGCTGAGCCTGCCGGACGATCCCCAGCGCTACCCGGTGGCCGGCAAGGTGGCCTGGGTGACCCCGGCCAAGGCCCAGGGTGGCAGGACCCAGGGCGTGGGCATCCGGTTTCCGGCCGACGACAAGTCGCGACAGCTCAAGCTCAAGATCGAGGAGATCCTGGGCGCCTCCATCGGCTCCGACCGGGCGACCCAGACCATCTGACCGGGCCCGTGCCCGGCCCCTGACAACGACACCGCCCCGGGCGGTGTCTTCATTTGGCGAACCGACATGTTCATCGACTCCCATTGCCACCTGAGCTTTCCCGAATTGCGGGAACGCCTGCCCGAGATCCTTCAGGCCATGGCCGACGCCCAGGTCAGCCAGGCGCTGTGCATCTGCACCACACTCGAAGAGTTCGACCAGGTGCACGCCCTGACCGCGCAGCCGCAGCTCTGGGCCACGGTGGGCGTGCACCCGGACAACGAAGGCGTCCAGGAGCCCTCGCTGGACGATCTGCTGGCGGGCGCCGCGCGCGCCAAGGTGGTGGGCATCGGCGAAACAGGACTGGACTACTACCGGCTGGAAGGGCGTTCGCTGGCCGACATGGAATGGCAGCGCGAGCGGTTCCGGACCCACATCCGCGCCGCACGGCAGACCGGTTTGCCGCTGGTGATCCACACCCGGTCGGCATCCGACGACACGCTGGCCATCCTGCAGGAAGAGGGTGGCTTTGCCAGCCCGCAGGCGGGCACGCCGGTGGCCCGTGGCGTGTTCCATTGCTTCACCGAGACCGAGGCCGTGGCCCGTGCGGCGCTGGACCTGGGCTTCTACATCTCGCTCTCGGGCATCCTCACCTTCCGCAACGCCGCCGACCTGCGCGACGTGGCGCGTTTCGTGCCGATGGATCGCCTGCTGATCGAGACCGACAGTCCCTACCTGGCGCCCGTGCCGTTCCGGGGCAAGACCAACACCCCGGCCCTGGTGCCCTGGGTGGCGCGCCAGCTGGCCGAGCTGCGCGGGATGTCGGTGGAGGCGGTGGCGCAGGCCACGAGCGACAATTTCCACGCGCTGTTCAACCGGGCCCAGCCGGTCGAAAAACCTCAAGCAACACTTCAATGAAATGAAAAAGCGCGTTGTTCTTAAATCATTTTTGGCCATGGCGGCATGGCCACTGCTGGCCCAGGCAAACTCGTTTGAACGCTTCTTCAGCGCCATCCAGCGGGACGACGCCGATACCCTGCAAGACCTCGCCGCGCGGGGCTTCGACCTGAACACGGTCAACCCGCAAGGCGAACACCCGCTGTTCCTGGCCATGAAGGCCGAGGCCTGGCGCGCGGCGGCGTTCCTGATCTCGCGCCCGGAGGTGAAGGTCGAGTCCCGGTCTTCCAGCAACGAGACGCCGCTCATGATCGCGGCCATCAAGGGCCGTCTCGACCTGGCACGGGGCCTGATCGAGCGGGGGGCCGAAGTCAACAAGCCCGGCTGGACCCCGCTGCACTACGCTGCCACCTTCCCCGGCCCGGCGGCGCCCGACATGACCCGGCTCATGCTGGAGCACCACGCCTACATCGATGCGGAATCCCCGAACGGATCGACACCGCTGATGATGGCCGCCCAGTACGGCAACACCACGGTGGTCAAGCTGTTGCTGGAAGAGGGTGCCGACCCGCTGCTGAAGAACAAGCTGGGGCTGACCGCCATCGACTTTGCCCACCGCGCCAACCGGGCCGAGGCCGCCGGCATCATTGCGGCATTCGTGAGGGCCCGGCAACCCCGTGGCACCTGGTGAGGGCCGCTGTCCACGTCCCCTGAGTAGGTGTAACCCACATTTGCGGGGTGTGGCGCACGCCGGACAATCCCGGCCACCTTCCATCTGAGGAGACGTCGTGAAGTTGGCCAGTCAAAAAGATTTTCTGTCGGGATTGATGTTCACCATCGTGGGGGCCTCGTTCGCGCTGGGCGCCCGTGAATACGAAGTGGGCGGCGCCGCCCGCATGGGACCCGGGTATTTCCCCATGATGCTGGGCATCCTGCTGACCGTGCTGGGCGTGATCGTCACCATCCAGTCGTTCCGCAAGGGGGGCGCCGACGGCGACCCGGTGGGCTCGATCGCCTGGCGCCCGCTGTGCTTCGTGCTCGGCGCCAATCTGCTGTTCGGTGCGCTGCTGGTCGGTGTTCCCGCCCTGGGCATCCCGGCTTTCGGTCTGGTGGTGGCCCTTTATGTGCTGGTCATCGTGGCGGGTTTTGCCCAGCCGGGCGGCAACATCAAGCATTCGCTGGTGCTGGCCACCGTGCTGGCCGTGGGCAGCTACGGCGCCTTTGTCTACATGCTCAACCTGCAGTTCCCGGTGTGGCCTGCGTTCCTGACCGCCTGACCCGGAGACACCTGCCATGGATCTGATCAACAACCTCTCGCTGGGATTCGGTGTCGCGTTCACCTTCCAGAACCTGCTGTACGCCTTCGTCGGCTGCCTGCTGGGCACGCTGATCGGCGTGCTGCCGGGGATCGGCCCGCTGGCCACCATCGCCATGCTGCTGCCGGCCACTTACGGCCTGGAGCCGGTGTCGGCTCTCATCATGCTGGCCGGCATCTACTACGGCGCGCAGTACGGTGGCTCGACCACCGCCATCCTGGTGAACCTGCCGGGCGAATCGTCCTCGGTGGTGACCGTGATCGACGGTTACCAGATGGCGCGACGGGGCAGGGCAGGCCCTGCGCTGGCGGCTGCCGGTCTGGGCTCGTTCTTCGCCGGCTGCGTCGGCACTCTGGTGCTGGCCGCCTTCGCGCCGCCGCTGACCGAGGTGGCGCTGAGCTTCGGGCCGTCGGAGTACTTCGCGCTGATGGTGCTGGGTCTGATCGGTGCCGTGGTGCTGGCCTCGGGTTCGCTGATCAAGGCCCTGGCCATGATCGTGCTGGGCCTGCTGGTGGGTCTGGTGGGCACCGACGTGAACTCGGGCGTGGCCCGCTACACCTTCGACATTCCCGAACTCACCGACGGCATCAACTTCGTGGTGATCGCCATGGGCGTGTTCGGCTACGGCGAGATCATCAGCAACCTGTCGCACTCGGAAGAGAAGCGCGAGGTCTTCACCGGCAAGGTGACCGGCATCATGCCCACGGCCGAAGACTTCAAGAACATGCTGCCGGCGGTGATCCGCGGCACCTCGCTGGGCGCGGTGCTGGGCATCCTGCCGGGTGGCGGCGCGCTGCTGTCGTCGTTTGCGGCCTACACCATCGAGAAGAAGACCAAGCTCAAGCCGGGCGAGGTGCCTTTCGGCCAGGGCAACATCCGTGGTGTGGCAGCGCCCGAGTCGGCCAACAACGCCGGCTCGCAGACCTCGTTCATCCCGCTGCTGACGCTGGGCATCCCGCCCAACGCCGTGATGGCGCTGATGGTGGGTGCCATGACCATCCACAACATCCAGCCCGGACCGCAGGTGATGAGCAGCAACCCGGAGCTGTTCTGGGGCCTGATCGCGTCCATGTGGATCGGCAACGCCATGCTGGTGATCCTGAACCTGCCCCTGATCGGCATCTGGATCAAGCTGCTGACCGTGCCTTACCGCTGGCTGTTCCCGGCCATCATCCTGTTCTGCGCCATCGGCGTGTACTCGACCAACAACAACAATTTCGACATCTGGATGGTGGCGCTGTTCGGCCTGATCGGCTACGGCTTCATCAAGCTGGGCTGCGAGCCGGCGCCCTTGCTGCTGGGCTTCATCCTGGGTCCGATGATGGAAGAGTACCTGCGGCGTGCGCTGCTCATCTCGCGCGGCGACTGGAGTGTTTTCGTGACGCGTCCGATTTCGGCCTCGCTGCTGGTCGCGGCCCTGGTGCTGCTGGCCATCGTGCTGTTGCCGTCGATCAAGAAGAAGCGCGAAGAGGCCTTCGTGGAAGACTGACGCTGCCGTCGTCCCATGACCAGGAAACCGCCAGCGATGGCGGTTTTCGTCGACACCTTGAGATTCCACGATGTATATTATGTAAATATAAGGAGACGGATCGTGAAGCTCAGTCCGGCGGCCTGCCCAGGTGCCACTCCACCCAGGTAAATACCCCCTTGGGTGGCCCTGTCGAACGACCGTTCGCGACCTACAATTCGTCGCCTCCACAACCCATGGCAGCTTCGATCTGCCGAACGTGAAACCATGAAACACCTGCTTTTCTCCCTGACCCTGATCGGTGCCGTGACCCTGGCCGCCTGCGGCAAGAAGGAAGAGCCCGCTGCCGCCGCTCCGGCACCGGCACCGGCCGCTGCACCGGCTGCTGCTCCGGCCGAGATGCCCGAGCTGAAGGTCGCGATCGACCCGACCTACCAGCCGTTCACCTTCAAGACCGCCGACGGCAAGCCCACCGGCTTCGACGTGGACATCGCCGAGGCGCTGTGCACCGAGATCAAGCGCAAGTGCGTGTACGTCGAGCAGGTCTGGGACAGCATGATCCCCGGTCTGCAGGCCAAGAAGTACGACGTGATCATCAGCTCCATGTCGATCACCGACGAGCGCAAGGCCGTGGTGGACTTCACCGACAAGTACTACAACACCCCGAGCCAGATCGTGGTGAAGAGCGACACCAAGTTCACCGACCTGGCTTCGCTCAAGGGCAAGAAGATCGGCGTGCTCAAGGGCAGCACCCAGGAAAAGTACGCCATGGGCGAACTCAAGACCGTGGGCGTGAACGTGGTGCCCTACGAGGCGCAGGACCAGGTCTACCTCGACATCAAGTCGGGCCGTCTGGATGGCACCGTGGCCGATCGCGTGGAAGTCACCGGTGGTTTCCTGAGCAAGCCCGAAGGCCAGGGTTATGGCTTCGTGGGTCCTGAGCTGAAGGAGCCCAAGTACTTCGGCTACGGCGTGGGCGTGGCCCTGCGCCAGGGCGAGACCGAGCTCAAGGACCAGCTCAACGGCGCCATCAAGGCCATCCGCGCCAACGGCACCTACGACACCATCGCCAAGAAGTACTTCGACTTCGACGTCTACGGCCAGTAAGGACACCCAGGTTTGTCCGGCTATTTCAGCTCCATCCTGCAAGGCGCCCTCCTGACGGTGGGCGTCTCGCTGGCCGCCTTGCTGGTGGCCATCGTGCTGGGGCTCATCGGTGCTGCCGCCAAGCTGTCGGGTCGTCCGCTGGCTGTGGCGGTGGCCACCGTGTACACCACGCTGGTGCGTGGCATTCCCGAACTCGTGCTGATGCTGCTCATCTTCTATGGCGGCACCATCGGCCTGAATCACCTGATGGAAGCGCTGGGCAGCAAGAAGACGGTGGACATCAATCCGTTTCTGGCCGGCGTGCTCACCATCGGCTTCATCTACGGTGCCTACATGACGGAAACCTTCCGGGGCGCCATCCTCTCGATCCCCAAAGGCCAGATGGAAGCCGCCTGGGCCTTCGGCATGGGTCGGCTGCAGACCTTCCTGCGCATCACGCTGCCGCAGATGGTGCGTTACGCCCTGCCCGGTTTCACCAACAACTGGCTGGTGCTGATCAAGGCCACGGCGCTGATCAGCCTGATCGGCCTGCATGAAATGACGTACCTCGCCAAGCAGGCCAGTTCGGCCACCCGCGAGCCCTTCACCTTCTACCTGTTCGCGGCAGCGCTGTTCCTGGTCTACACCTCGGTGTCGCTGTGGGGCCTGCGCTGGCTGGAGCGGCGGTTCAGCATGGGCGTGCGCCGTGGACACGTCTGATCCCACCCGGAGCCGATGCCGATGAAGTGGGAGGTGATCTTCCGACCGGACACCCTGGCCATGTACGGCGAGGGTCTGCTCACCACCCTGGGTCTGCTGCTGTCCTCGCTGATCATCGGGGGCATCCTGGCCCTGGTCTTTGCCCTGGCGCTGGTCAGCCGCATCGCGGTGCTGCGCTGGGTGGTCGGGGCCTACACCTATGTGATACGGGGCACGCCGCTGCTGATCCAGCTCTACCTCATCTACTACGGCATTGCCCAGCTGGAATGGGTGCAGGACCGCTGGGACACCGTGTGGCCGTGGACCCACTTCAAGGACCCGTTCTTCTGTGCGCTGCTGGCCTTCAGCCTGAACACGGCCGGCTACACCGCCGAGATGATCGCAGGCGCCATCCGCGAAACCGCCGCCGGCGAGATCGAGGCCGCCCAGGCCATGGGCATGAGCCCGTGGCAGGCCATGCGCCGCATCGTGCTGCCCAGTGCCCTGCGCCGCACCCTGCCCGCGTACAGCAACGAGGTGGTGATGATGCTGCACAGCACCAGCATCGCCAGCGCGGTGCCGGCCATGCTGGACGTCACGGCGGCTGCCAGCCGCATCTATTCCGACTTCTACCTGCCGTTCGAGGCCTACATCGCGGCGGCCGCCATCTACCTCACCATCACCTTCAGCCTGGTGGGACTGTTCCGCCTGGCCGAGCGCCGTTTCCTGGCCCATCTGGCGCCCCGCGCCCACTGAAGACCCGCCATGACGCGCACCGAACATCCGCTGCTCAGCCCCAGCCTGGGGTCCTGCAAGCAACTCGTGTCGTTCGGCTTTGGTGATCCGCAGGCACGTCCCAAGGTCTACATACAGGCCAGCCTGCATGCCGAGGAACTGCCGGGCATGCTGGTGGCGCACCACCTGCGCGGCTGGCTGGAAGCCGCGGAAGCGGCCGGGCACCTGCGGGGCCATGTGGTGCTGGTGCCGGCCGCCAACCCCATCGGCCTGAACCAGCGGCTGGACCACAAGCCCATGGGGCGGTTCGAGCTGGACACGGGTGAAAACTTCAACCGCCACTACCCCGATCTGGCCCAGGCCGTCTGGGAACCGCTGCAGCCGCTGCTCACCGATGACCCGGCCCGCAACGTGCAGGCGGTGCGCCAGCTCACCGCCGCCTGGCTGGACGCGTGGCAACCCGCCACCGAACTGCAGAGCCTGCGCCGCCACCTGCTGAAGCTGGCCCACGATGCCGACCTGGTGCTGGACCTGCACTGCGACTGGGAAGCCGTGATGCACCTCTACGCCGAGCAAGCCTGCTGGCCGCCGCTGGAGCCGCTGGCCCGGCTGCTGGGCGCGCAAGCCGTGCTGCTGGCCAAGGACTCCGGTGGTGGTCCGTTCGATGAATGCCTGTCGGGCCAGTGGTGGCAGCTGGCCGACCGCCTCAAGGCGGCCGGCCTGAACCACCCGCTGCCGCAAGGCTGTGCCAGCACCACGGTGGAACTGCGCGGCGAGGCCGACGTGCTGCACGAGCACGCCACACGCGACGCCCAGGCCTTGCAGGCCTTCCTGGTGCATGTGGGTGCCGTGGCCGGTGATGCCCCTGCCCTGCCACCCCTGCCCTGCCGCCCCACCCCGCTGGCCGGCTCGGAAACCCTGCACACCCCGGTGCCGGGCGTGGTGGCCTACCGAGCGAAAGCCGGCGACCGCCTGGCCGTGGGCGATCCGGTGGCCGATGTGATCGATCCGACCGCACCCGGGCAATCCCGTGTGCACACCGTGCGCGCCGGCGTGGCTGGCGTGCTGTATGCGCGTGTGTCCAGCCGCTATGCGGTGGCGGGCGCCGAGATCGGCAAGATCGCCGGCGAACATGCCTTCCGTACCGGGCCCCTGCTGGGTGCCTGACCTCCCTGAAACCTGACTCCCCCCATCCCATGACCGACGCTGCAGCACCGGCCAACACCCGCCCCTTGCTGGAGGTGCACGACATCCACAAGCGCTTCGGTGCCAACGAGGTGCTCAAGGGCGTGTCGCTCCAGGCCCGTGCGGGCGACGTGATCAGCCTGATCGGCAGCTCGGGCTCGGGCAAGAGCACGCTGCTGCGCTGCATCAACCTGCTGGAAAAGCCCAACAGCGGGCGCATCGTCCTGGGCGGTGAAGAGCTGGAGCTCAAGGCCGACAAGGCCGGTGAACTGCAGGCGGTCAAGGCCGAGCAGCTGCAGCGCCTTCGCACCCGGCTGGCCATGGTGTTCCAGCACTTCAACCTGTGGGCCCACATGACGGTGCTGCAGAACATCATCGAAGCGCCGGTGCATGTGCTGGGCGTGCCGCGCGACCAGGCGGTGCAGACCGCCCGCAAGTACCTGGAGCGCGTGGGCCTGCAAGGCGTGGAAGACCGTTACCCGGCCCACATGAGCGGTGGTCAGCAGCAGCGGGTGGCGATTGCCCGGGCACTGGCGGTGGAACCGGCCGTGATGCTGTTCGACGAACCCACCAGCGCGCTCGATCCCGAGCTGGTGGGCGAGGTGCTGCGGGTGATGAAGCTGCTGGCCGAAGAAGGCCGGACCATGCTGGTGGTGACCCACGAAATGGGCTTTGCCCGCGAGGTGTCGAGCCATCTCATCTTCCTGCACAAGGGCTGCATCGAGGAACAGGGCGTGCCGGCCGAGGTGCTGGCCCGCCCGAAGAGCGAGCGCCTGGCCCAGTTCCTCAAGGGCAACCTGAAGTGAGGCTCAGCCCCCGGTTCTGGGGGGCCGCGAGAGTTCCATGGCGTCGCGGGCCAGGCGGAACTTGAGCGTGGGCGCGGTGAAGTCGGTGAAGGGTGCGCCCATGGCAATCTCGCCGCTGTCGTGCAGCACGCATTCCTGGCGCCGCAGTGCAATCACCTGCTGGCTGCCCTCGAACCGGACCCAGGTGCCGTAGCTGCTGGTGTCTTCCAGCGTGAAGTTGCCCGAGCGGTGGTCGATGCGCGCATGCAGCCGCGACACCCGGGGATCGGACACGGTGAACTGGGCTTCGGCCACCCGGCCGATGGCCACCGGCAACTCCGCCATGGTGAAACGCCGCGAGGTGTCCAGCCAGCTCAGCTCGATGCCGCCCCCCTTGGCGCCCCGCCCCTGGGGCAGCATGTGCAGCGCAGCGGGCACGGTCAGGAAATCGGAGTTCACCTCGGTCTGCCATTCGATGCGGTAGACGTGGCTGGGATCGGTCTTGCCCCGGATCTGCATGGGGCCCAGGTTGCGGTAACGCACCGTGCTGCCGGGGCTGAGCGCCTCGATGACGCTGGCCGACGCCAGGATCTGTTCCGGGCCCGCCAGGTCGCTGAGGCGCGACGCCATGTTGACCGCATCGCCGAAACAGTCGCCGTCCACCAGCACGATCGGCCCGCGCGCCAGACCGATCTGCAGCTGCAGTTTCAGCGGCGCCGGCCACTGCTGCACCCGCTGGGTGTGTTCGGTCTGCACCTGCACGCAGGCCTCGATGGCACGGCGCGAGTCCGGAAACGACATCAGCACGCCGTCGCCCAGCATCTTCACCACCGTGCCGCCGTGCTCCTGCGCCTTGGCGCCGATCCACTGGGTGATGCGGGTGATGGCCTTGGTGGCCCGGTCGTTGCCCAGGGCTTCGAACACCGAAACGCTGCCGGTGAGATCGGCGAAGGCAATGGTCAGATCGGGCATGTCGAGCAGCAACTCGCGGTCTTAGGTATTACAAGGTTAATGCAAAAACTCAATATCGAATGCTAACCGCATGATTTGACTGTTGTTTTTTTTGTTCACAGGGCCATCATGAATTGCGGCTGTCATGAGGCCAGCTTATCCTGAACGCCACGTTACACCTGACACATCTGCACCATGCGTCTGTTCAAGCAGGGATTGCCCCACAGCCTGTCGGCCCTGCTTCTGGGTCACGACGGACCACGTCGCCACCCGGGAGCCGCCGAAGCCGACCCGGTCGAGCCGGTTCGTCAGGCCATGCTGGACGTGCTGGGTGAGGACGGTCACCGCCTGAACCCCACGCTCTCGCGTCGCCTGCGCTTCCTGCACGATGCGCAGGCCCTGTGGTACGCGCGCTCCGAGGTGGTGGCCACACTGAGCCAGCTCCACGGCGAAGCCGAAGCCGTGTCCCGCGTGCAGCGCCTGCTGCCGCTGTTTGAAGGCCGCATTCCGGCCAGCCTGATCGCATCCTGCCGCGTGCCGGGCCGCTGAGCCGTTCACCGCGTCATCCCCAGAAGATCAGGGCATCGCGTCCCTGTACCGCCAGATCGACCGGCTGCCCCACCGGCAGCACCACCTTGGTGGGCACATGCCCGAACGGCAGCCCGCCCAGCACCGGCGCCTTGATCTGCATGCGCAGCCAGGCGGCCACCGTGTTCATGCCGAAACCCCGGTCGTAGCCCGCCACCGGCTGATGGCCGGTGAAGCGCCCCAGCAGCACCGCCTTCTGCCGGCCCAGCACGCCGGCGTGCAGCAGCTGCGTGAGCATGCGTTCGATGCGGTACGGGTGCTCGTTAACATCCTCCAGGAACAGCACGCCCCCCCGAATGTCCGGCATGTAGGGCGTACCGACCAGGCTGCACAGCACGCTGAGGTTGCCGCCCCACAGCGTGGCCTGGCGGATGTGCAGGCCGCGCTCGGGCAGCGTGGCGGCGTCCGGCGCCGGCAGGCGCCAGCCGGTGCCCTCCCCGTGGCCGACCAGCAGATCGTCGAAACAGGCTTCCATGATGTCGTCGGGCGTGCCGGCCACGCCGAAGTCCTCGCCCAGCGCCGGACCCGCCCAGGTCGGTGTGCCCTGCCCGGCCAGCACCGCCATCTGAAAGGCGGTGAAGTCGCTCAGGCCCACGAAGTGCGTGCCGCGCTGCACCGCCTTGGCAATCGCCTTGCCGGGCAGCGCCGGCAGCAGGCGTGTGAGGCCGTAGCCACCGCGGCTGATGAGGGCCACGTCGGCCCCGCTGGCGGCGGCCCGGCCGATGGCCTCCAGGCGGGTGGCGTCGTCCCCGGCGAACCGCATGTGGGCGGTCAGGGCGGCCGGGTCGATCTCGACCTCGTGGCCCAGCGCCTGCAGCCGCTTCACGCCGCGGCGGAACGCGGCCTTGTCGCGCACGGCGCTGGACGGGGAGTAGATGTAGATGTGGCTCATGGGCTCAGGGTGAAGAAGGAGACTGGAAATGGACCAGGGCCTGGCGCGCCACCGGCTCGCCGTGCTCCTGGACAAAATGCCCGGCCTGCGACAGCACTACGGGCTCGGGGCAGTTGCGGATGCAGCGGTGCAGCCGGCGCATGACCGGCTCGCCCAGCACCGGGTCGGCCGCGCCGATGACCATCAGGCTGCGGCCCTGCCAGCGCTCGGACCAGAACACGGCGGCCTCGCGCGAGACGGCAGCGCCCTCGTCCTGCGGCTGTTCGGGCACCAGCGTAGGGAAGGCGCGCAGGGCGGCGCGGTGGCCGCGGTCGGGGAAAGGTGCGTCGTAGGCGGCGCACTCGGCGGCACCCAGCTGCGGGTTGCCGCGCGCGAACAGGCGCGAGACGCTGTAGTCGGGCCGCTCGGCGCACATCTGGCGCCAGGCCAGAAAGCCGGGCGACAAGGGCTCCTGGCCCGTGGCGAGCAGCGTGTTCATGACCAGCAGGCCCTGGTAGCGCTGCGGCGCCGCCATGGGCAAGGTCAGGCCCAGAATGCCGCCCCAGTCCTGCACCACCAGCACCACCCGCTGCAGGTCCAGCCGTTCGATGAATTCCAGCAGCACCTGGCGGTGAAAACCGAAGCTGTGGGCCGTGGCCTTCTTGGGCTTGTCGCTGCGGCCGAAGCCGATCAGGTCGGGAGCCACCACGCGGTGACCGGCTGCGGTCCAGACCGGGATCATGTGCCGGTACAGGTAGCTCCAGGCCGGATTGCCATGCAGGCACAGCCAGGTGATGGGCGCATCCGGCGGGCCTTCGTCCACGTAGGCCATGCGCCAGCCGTTCTGCGACGGCAGATCCTGCACATGGCGGACCCGCCACGGAAAGCCGGGCAGATCGGCGAAGGCGGCGTCGGGCGGGCGCAGCGCGTCGTCGCGCAAGGGCTGGGCATTGACCCGGCGGGGTTGAAAGAACGTCCGCAGCAGCGCGGCCGATGCATCGGCCAGCACACCACCGGTGACACGGGTGTGGTGGTTGATCTGCGGCATGGCAAACAAGTCGGTCACCGAACCGGCCGTGCCGGTCTTGGGATCGGTGGCACCAAAGACCACCCGCTCCAGCCGGGCATGCAGCATGGCGCCGCTGCACATGGCGCAGGGCTCCAGGGTGACGTAGAGGGTGCAGCCGTCGAGCCGGTAATTGCCGAGTCGCTCGGCCGCAGCCCGCAGGGCCACGATCTCGGCATGGGCGGTGGGGTCGTGGGCGGCCACCGGGGCGTTGGCGCCGGTGGCGATCACCTCACCGTTGCGCACCACCACCGCGCCCACCGGCACCTCGCCGCGGGCGGCGGCGGCCCGGGCCTGGTCCAGCGCCAGCCGCATGAAGGCCTCGTCGCGCGGGTCGTGGGCAGAAGCGGGGGACATCCGTCGAGTGTAGGCCAGCCCCAGGGTATTCCCGGGTCGGCGCGGCGGCCTCTGGCATCATCGCGGGTTGCCCTGGGTTAACCCTGATGTCGCACGCTCCCCTGCCCTCCACCGCCCTGCACCCGGCTTCCACGCGCCAGTGGGAGCTGGACGCTCTGCGTGGCCTGCTGCTGGTGCTGATGACGCTGACCCACATGCCCACCGGCTTTTCACTGCCCCTGGGCCAGCCCTTCGGTTATGTGTCGGCGGCCGAGGGCTTCGTCTTCCTGTCGGCGGTGATGGTCGGCCGGGTGTACGGCGGCCTGGCGCTGCGCCGTGGCGACGAAGCCATGCGCACCGCCGTGTGGGCCCGGGCGCGGCGCCTGTACCTGTGCCAGATGGCCCTGCTGCTGCTGGCCTTCACCGTGATCGCCTGGCTGGGCCTGCGCAACCACCAGGGCGGCGTGACCGGCCTGCTGGAGTTCTACCTGGCCCAGCCCTGGACCGCCGTGGTGGCCGCCAGCCTGCTGGTCTACAACCCGCCGCTGCTCGACATCCTGCCCATGTACACCGTGTTCATGCTGGTCACGCCGTGGCTGCTGGCCCATGGCCTGCGCCAGGGCTTTGGGCTGGTGCTGTGCGGCAGTGCGCTGCTGTGGCTGGCCGAACAATGGAACGCCGGTGCCTGGCTGCACACGTGGCTGGCCGGCTGGAGCCCGGTGCCCTACCGCGACATGGGCGCCTTCCACTGGCTGGCCTGGCAGGGCCTTTGGGTGGCCGGCCTGTGGCTGGGCAGCCGCCGCGAACCGTTGCCGCGCCCGCCCTGGTGGCTGGTGCTGCCGGCCGCTACCTACGCCCTGACCATGCTGGTGTGGCGCCACAACGTGGGCCAGGACCCCATGCCCGGCGTGGCCGCCGTGGCCTTGCTGTTCGACAAGTGGGGACTGGGACCGCTGCGGGTGCTGAATTTCGCCAGCGTGCTGGTGCTGCTGCTGGCCGCCGGGCCGTGGTTGTCACGCCATCTGCCGCGTCTGGCCCCGCTGGAACTGCTGGGCCGCCAGTCACTGGCCGTGTTCTGCGCCCATGTGGTGGTGGCCCTGTTCACCCTGGCCTTTTTCGGATCGACCCAGGTGCAGCGGCCCTGGACCACCGACGGGGTGCTGCTCATGGGCGCCTTCGCGGCCCTGCTGCTGACCGTCCTGGCGCTGGAAGAGCGCCGTGCACGGGGTCGGTCCGGTGCCCGGCGTGCCCTCAGGGCCGAAGGTGGGCCGACACCACCTGCCGCCACAGCGCATAGCCCTCGGCACTGAGGTGCAGCTGGTCGCGCACGAACAGCTCGACGCGCGGCCGACCGTCGTTGTCGATCATGGGGGTGTGCACATCGACATAGTCCATGTTCGGACTGGCCAGCACCCAGGTCTGGATCAGCAGGTTGGCCTCGCGCATGGCGTCCAGCCAGGCCATGCGCGACGGGCTGGGCTTGATCGACAGGTAGGCCACGCGGGTGTCGGGCAGATCGGCGCGCACCCGGTCGGTCAGGCGGATGAAGCTGGCCAGCAGGTCGTGGGGGCCACGCCCCTCGGTCAGGTCGTTTTCGCCGGCATACACCATGAGCAGGCGCGGCCGGTGCGGCAGCACCACCGGCGCCACCCAGTCGGGCCATTCGTACAGGCAGGAGCCGCCCACACCCCGGCGCCGCACCGCACCGGCCTCGGGAAACGCGGTCTCCAGCCCGTGCCAGAGCCGCACGGACGAGCTGCCCACGAACAGCACGCCCCCGGGCACCGGCGGGTTCTGCCGGTCCGCCAGGGCGAAGGCGTCGAGTTCGGCGCGCCAGCGGCTCACGCCTGGCTTTCTGCCGGTTCGCCGGTGAGGCCCAGTCGGCGCATCCAGGCGGCCAGGGCCTGCTCGTCGGTGGTGCCGCCCTCGTAGGCGGCCAGCATGGCCGCGTGCGACTGGGGCCGGTGCTGGTTGAGCTTGACCTTGCACTGCCACTCCAGCACCCGCAGCTCGAAGGCGTGGATGCCGTTCATCATCTTGTGCTGGTAGTCCTCGGGCAGCGATCGCCACTGCTCGGCATAGGCCGGGTCGTGGTCGTGGATCAGGTGCTTGAGCAGGCGGTCCTTGTCGTCGAAGGACTCGATGAAGCGGGCCTCGACCGTGGCATGCACCGCCAGGTAGCTCCAGGTGGGCACCATCTGGCGCTCGGTGTAGACCCGGGGCGACATGTAGGCCTGCGGGCCCTGGAACACCACGCGGGCCCGGGGCCGCTGGCGCAGGAAGCCGGCGTGCGGGTTGGGTCGGGCCACATGGCCCAGCAGCGTGAAACCGCCCTCCTCTTCGATCAGGTGCAGGGGCAGCGGCGTGATGAAGGGCAGGCCCTGGTCGTCCACCGAAATCAGCTGGGCCAGCGGGTGGTCGCGAACGATGCGGGGCGCGATGGCAGGGTCTTTGGCGGCGAACTGGGGGGGCAGGTACATGTGCACTCCTGAACGGTCAGGGCTTTTCAGTTTAGTGGAGGGCTGACCGTCCGTCCGGCAGCGCGCTACAGTTCGCCCTCGTCGGCACCGAGTCGGCGCACCACCGAGACCGTTCCATGTCCGTCACGTTCCAGACCGTCAAACCCGGCGCCCGCCTGGCCGATCAGGTGGCCGCCACGCTGGAGGCCGAAATCCGCTCGGGCCGCCTGGCCGAGGGCGAGAAGCTGCCCACCGAACAGAGCCTGGTGCAGCAGTTCGGGGTGAGCCGGACCGTGGTGCGCGAGGCCATCTCGCGGCTGCGTTCGCTGGGCCTGGTCGATGCCCGTCAGGGCAGCGGCATGTTCGTCATCAAGCCCGATGTGGAGCCGCTGAAGTTCGACCCCCAGACCACGGCGTCCATCGAAGCCGTGCTTCAGATCGTCGAGGTGCGCCGTGCGCTGGAGGCCGAGGTGGCCGACCTGGCCGCGCAGCGCCGCCAGCCGTCCGATGTGGCGGCCATCCGCCGTGCCCTGGCCGCCATCGACGCGGCGGTGGCCGCCGGGCGCGACGGCGTGGAGGAAGACGTGGCCTTCCACCGCACCATCGCGCAGGCCGCCGGCAACCCGTTCCTCATCCGCACGCTGGACTACCTGTCGCAGTTCCTGCAGGACGCCACCCGGGTGACCCGCGCCAACGAGGCGCGGCATGCGCACTTTGCCGCCGATGTGCTGCGCGAACACGAGAGCCTGGTGGCGGCCATCGAGGCCGGCGATGCGGCCGCTGCCCGGGCCGCGGCGGCCCGCCACATGCACAACGCTGCGGCCCGCATCGGGCAGGCCGACCCGGCCTTCTGGCAGCAGGACGGCGCGCGCTACGCCCAGGCCCTGCTGCAGGCCCGTCGATGACGCCTAGGTGATAACCCGGATCGTGGCTGGCCTCTTGCAAGTTGTATGATGACCATACGACTAAAGCCCGACGGCAGGTGACCGGCTCCCCCGGTCCTTGCCGTTTTTCACGGAGACCCATCCCATGTCCACCGCCGCCCTGCTCGGCATCGCCCTGGCCAGCGTCGTTCTGCTGCTGGTCCTCATCATCCGTTTTCAGGTGCATGCCTTCGTGGCCATGATGCTGGTGAGCATCCTGGTGGCGCTGGTGGCCGGCATGCCGACCGCCGACATCGTGCCCACGCTCATCCAGGGCATGGGCGGCACGCTGGGCTCGGTGGCCATCCTGGTCGCGCTGGGCGCCATGCTGGGCCGCGTCATCGAGGTCTCGGGCGGGGCCGGCAGCCTGGCCCACCGGTTCACCGGCTGGCTCGGGCCGAAACGCGTGCCGGCGGCACTCACCGCTGCGGCCCTGGTGCTGTCGATCCCGGTGTTCTTCGACGTCGGTTTCATCATCCTGGTGCCCATCATTTACGGCTTCTGCAAGGCCGCCAAGGTGGACCCGGTGAAGTTCGGCCTGCCGGTGGCCGGCATCATGCTGGCCACCCATGTGGTGGTGCCGCCGCACCCGGGCATCGTGGGCGGTGCAGCGGTGCTGCAGGCCGACGTGGGCTGGATCACCCTGCTGGGCCTGGCCATCTGCCTGCCGCTGGCGGTGCTGTCGCAGTACGTGGGTGGCTGGCTGAACCGCCGCCGCTACACCATGCTGCCGGCCACGGCCGAACAGTTCGCCGCCTTCGATGCCGGCAGCGGCGAGAAGGAGCGCCTGGCCGCCCCGGGCGTGGGCGTGGTGCTGGCGCTCATCATCGTGCCGCTGCTGCTGATCATGCTGGGCACCACCGGTGCCACCCTGCTGCCCAAGGGCGACCCGGTGCGCGGCGTGCTGTCCTTCATCGGCGCACCGGTGTTCGCGCTGATGGTGGCCATCGGCATGGCCTTCTTCATGATCGCCAGGCGCCAGGGATGGTCGAACGCCCACACCAGCGAGGTGATGGAATCCGCCCTGCCCCCGGCCGCCACCGTGATCCTGGTGACCGGCGCCGGCGGCGTGTTCGCCAAGGTGCTGACCAGCACCGGCATCGGTGCCGCCCTGTCCGGCAGCATTGCAGCGGCCGGTCTGCCGCTGCTGCTGGCCGCCTTCCTGATCTCGCTGGCGCTGCGGGCGGCCCAGGGTTCGGCCACCGTGGCCATCCTGACCACCTGCGGCCTGCTGGCCGAAGCCGTGGCCAGCGGCGGCTACAGCACGGTTCAGGTGGCGCTGATCGCCGTGGCCATCGGCTTTGGCGGCCTGGGCCTGTCGCACGTCAACGATTCGGGCTTCTGGATCGTGACCCGCTACCTCGGCCTGAGCGTGGCCGACGGCCTGCGCAGCTGGACGGTGCTGACCACCGTGCTGGGCATTGCCGGTTTCCTGCTGACCGCCCTGCTGTGGGCCCTGATGGGCTGATGCCCCTGACCGAGAGGAACTCGACATGACACGACACGTTGGCCTGATCGGCCTGGGCGCCATGGGCGCCGGCATTGCCCGCACCCTGCGCACCAACGGATTCCATGTGCACGCCTGCGATGTGCGTTTTGAAGCCGCCCAGGCCTTCGCGGCCGACGGTGGCACCGCCTGGAAGACCCCCGCCGAGGTGGCTGCGGCCGCGCCGGTGGTGGTGTCGGTGGTGGTGAATGCCGCGCAGACCGAATCCGTGCTGTTCGGCGAAGACGGCGCGGCCGCAGCCATGCAGGCCGGCAGCACCTTCATCATGTGTTCCACCGTCGACCCGAACTGGTCGATGGCGCTGGAAGAAAGGCTGCTGGCCCAGGGCGTGCACTACATCGACGCGCCCATCTCGGGCGGCGCGGCCAAGGCCGCATCAGGCCAGATGACCATGATGACCTCGGCCCGCCCCGAGGCCTACGCCGCCGCCGACGCCGTGCTGGCCGCCATGGCCGGCAAGGTCTACCGCCTGGGAGAGAAGGCCGGCGCGGGCAGCAAGGTCAAGATCATCAACCAGCTGCTGGCCGGGGTGCACATTGCCGCCGCCGCCGAAGCCATGGCCCTGGGCCTGCGCGAAGGCGTGGAGCCGGCTGCGCTGTACGAGGTCATCACCCACAGCGCCGGCAACAGCTGGATGTTCGAGAACCGCATGGCCCATGTGGTGGCCGGCGACTACACGCCGCTCTCGGCGGTGGACATCTTCGTCAAGGACCTGGGGCTGGTGCTCGACACGGCCCGGGCCAGCAAATTCCCGCTGCCCCTGGCCGCCACCGCGCACCAGATGTTCATGCAGGCGTCCACCGCCGGCTTCGGCCGCGAGGACGACAGCGCGGTCATCAAGATCTTCCCGGGCATCACCCTGCCGGAGCGCCAGGCATGAAAGCGGCGCTGAAGCTGGGCTGCATCGCCGACGACTTCACCGGCGCCACCGACCTGGCCAACAATCTGGTGCGTGCCGGCATGCGGGTGGTGCAGACCATCGGCGTGCCACCGGCCGCGCTCGACACCGAAGCCGACGCCGTGGTGGTGGCGCTCAAGTCCCGCACCATCCCCCCGGCCGAGGCGGTGGCGCAGTCGCTGGCGGCCCTGCGCTGGCTGCAGGCCCAGGGCGCGCAGCAGATCTACTTCAAGTACTGCTCCACCTTCGACAGCACGCCGCAGGGCAACATCGGCCCGGTCACCGAGGCGCTGATGGATGCGCTGGGCACCGACTTCACCGTGGCCACGCCGGCCTTTCCGGACAACAAGCGCACCGTCTTCAAGGGCTACCTGTTCGCCGGTGACGTGCTGCTCAACGAGAGCGGCATGCAGAACCACCCGCTCACGCCCATGACCGACCCCAACCTGGTGCGGGTGCTGCAGGCGCAGACCCGCCGCCGCGTGGGACTGATCGACCACAGCGTGGTGGCGCGCGGCCCGCAGGCGGTCACCGAGCGCATCGCGCAGCTGCGCACCGAGGGCGTGGCCATGGCCATCGTGGACGCGGTGTCCAACGACGACCTGCTGCGCCTGGGCCCGGCCATGGCCGCCCTGCCGCTGCTCACCGCCGGCTCGGGCCTGGCCATCGGCCTGCCGGCCAACTTCGGGCTGGCGCCCTCCATCACCGCCGCCGAACTGCCGGCACCCCGTGGGCTGCAGGCGGTGGTCTCGGGCAGCTGCTCCACGGCCACCAATGCCCAGGTGCTGAACTTCATCCAGTCCGGCCGCCCGGCGCTGGCCATTGACCCGCTGCGCATCGCCGCCGGCGTGGACGTGTGTGCCGAAGCCCTGGCCTGGGCCCAGCCCCACCTGGCCGGCGGCCCGGTGCTGATCTACTCCACCGCCGAGCCGCGCGACGTCAAGGCCATCCAGGGCCAGCTGGGCGTGGAACAGGCCGGCGCCATGGTGGAGCGCACCATCGCCGACATCGCCCGGGGCCTGGTGGCCCTCGGCGTGCAGCAGCTGGTGGTGGCCGGTGGCGAGACCTCGGGTGCCTGCGTGCAGGCGCTGGGCATTGCGCAGATGCGCATCGGCCCGCAGATCGACCCCGGCGTGCCGTGGTGCCATGCGCTGGCCGATGCCGCGCTGCATGCGCCGGGCGGCTTGCACATCACGCTGAAGTCGGGCAACTTCGGCACGCCCGATTTCTTCACCAAGGCGTTCCGTTCCCTGGGCGCTGCCACCCCCACCACCCCCGCATGACCGAGCTGCTGTCTGCCGAGACCCGTGCCCGCGACGCCATCTGCCGCGTGGGCCAGAGCCTGTTCGAGCGTGGCTATGTGCACGCCACTGCCGGCAACATCAGCGTGCGGCTGGACGATGGCTTTCTCATCACGCCCACCGACGCCTGCCTGGGCACGCTCGACCCGGCCCGGCTGGCGCGGCTGGATGCGCAGGGCCTGCAGATCGGTGGCGACCGGGCCAGCAAGACCATCGTGCTGCACCGGCGCATCTACCAGGCCACGCGGGATGCCGGCCGCGCGGCCGGCTGCGTGATCCACACCCACAGCCGGGCGCTGGTGGCCACCTCCCTCCGCGCCGACAGCCGCGCGGGCGGCACCCTGCCGGCCGACGCCGAGCTGCTGCCCGCCATCACGCCGTACTTCGTGATGAAGGTCGGGCGCGTGCCCCATGTGGCCTACCACCGCCCGGGTGATCCGGCCGCGGCCGACCGCGTGGCACTGACCATTGCCCGCCATGCCGCCCAGGGGCGCCTGCTGCGGGCCGTGATGCTGGCCCGCCTGGGTCCCAATGTGTGGCACGACAGCCCCACCGAGGCCATGGCGGTGCTGGAGGAACTGGAAGAAACCGCCCTGCTGTTCAACCAGCTGGGCCCTGAACACGCGGTCCCGCTGAGCGAGGACCGGATCGACGAACTGCGCCAGCACTTTGGCGCCCACTGGTGATTGCCCATGCCCCGTTTTGCCGCCAACCTCTCCATGCTCTACAACGAGCTGCCCTTCCTGGACCGCTTCGAAGCCGCTGCGGCCGACGGTTTCCAGGCCGTGGAGTACCTGTTTCCCTATGCCTTCGACGCCGCCGAACTGGCCGCACGCCTGAAGGCCCATGGTCTGCAGCAGGTGCTGTTCAATGCCCCGCCCGGTGACTGGGACGGCGGCGAGCGCGGCCTGGCCTGCCTGCCGGGCCGCGAGGTCGAGTTTCACCAGGGCATCGACCGCGCCCTGGCGTATGCCCAGGCGCTGAACTGCCCCCGGGTGCATGTGATGGCCGGACTGGTGCCGCCCGACGCCTCGCCCGATGCCACCCGCACCACCTACATCTTCAACCTGCGCCAGGCCGCCCGGCGCGCGGCCCAGGCGGGCGTGACGCTGCTGATCGAACCCATCAACCCGCGCGACATGCCCGGCTTCTTCCTGAGCCGGCAGGACCAGGCCCACGCCCTGGTGGCCGAGATCGGCGAGCCCAATGTGAAGGTGCAGATGGACCTGTACCACGCCCAGATCGTCGAGGGCGACCTGGCCATGAAGATCCGCCAGTACCTGCCCACCGGCCGCGTGGGACACATCCAGATCGCCGGCGTGCCCGAACGCCACGAGCCCGATGTGGGCGAGCTGCACCACCCCTACCTGTTCGCCCTGCTGGACGATCTGGGCTATGACGGCTGGATCGGCTGCGAATACCGGCCGCGCCGCGGCGCCGTGCCCGGCGGCACCAGCGCCGGCCTGGGCTGGATCAGGCCCTGGGTGCCGGCGCGCTGACGCCCGGCTCGGCCGCCACCGGCTCGCCGGCGGCCAGCAGCTGCTCAAGCCGCTCCAGCCGGTGCCGGTGCGGCGTGGTGATGGCATAGAAGTGTTCCTCCAGCCGGGTGGACTGCCCCACCCGCACCAGCACGCCGTTGCGCAGCTCGTCCTGCACCACCACCTCGGGCAGCACGGTGAGCCAGCCGCTGTCGCGGGCGATCAGGCGCAGCATGGCCATGTCGTCCACCTCGGCGCGCAGGCGCGGTCGCACCCCGGCCGCCAGGCACAGCGCGTCGAACTGCGCGCGCAGCGCATGGCGCGGCCCGGGCAGCGCCACCTCCAGGCCATCCAGATCTTCCGGCAGCCGCAGGCTGCGCCCTGACCACGCACCGGCCGGCCCCACCAGCGAGATCGCCTGGCTGCCCAGAAAACGGCAGTGCACCGGGCGGTCGGGGTTGGTCGAGACCGGCTCGTTGGCCAGCACCACATCGAGCTGGTGGCGCGCCAGCCGGTCCAGCAGGTCTTCCAGCAGACCGGATTCGAGGGTGAGCACCACGCCCGGATCGGCCAGCAAGGGCCGTATCCACTGCTGCTGGTAGTTGCGCGACAAGGTGGCCACGCTGCCCACGCGCAGGCGCGTCATGCCCTCCACCCGGCCCTGCAGGCGGCCCAGCATTTCCTGGCCCAGGCCAAAGATGTTTTCGGCGTACGACAGCACCATCTGCCCGGTGGCGGTGAGCACCAGGCGGCGGCCCTGGCGTTCGAACAGCGGCTCGCCCAGGCGCTCCTCGAGCTGCCGGATCTGCGCCGACAGCGCCGACTGCGACACATGCATGTCCTGCGCGGCCCGGGTGAGGTGGCCGATCTTGGCCACCCGCCAGAAATAGAAAAGGTGGTGGAAGTTGAACTGGTCGAGCTGCATTGTTCTTTTATACCGAACAGTAGATTCTTAACAATGTATTTTACAGAATGGAATGCGGTCGGCACCATGCCGGGCATCGAGAAAGCCGCCCACGGCCCACCCCGCAGGACCCGACATGACCCCACCCGACGCCTTGCTCACCACCTTGCTGCCCGCCATCACCCTGGCGCCGGCCTTGCTCATGCTGCTGGCCATGCTGCTGCCGCTGCGCCAGCGCACCGGCGACCCGGTGATGCCCCACGCCGGCTGGACCGCGCTGCGCCGCCTGGGCCTGCTGGCCGTGGCCTTCAGCGCCGTGCCGGTGGTGCTGCACGTGACCGGGCTGATCCGGCCTGAACACACCCGGGCGCTCTCGCCCTGGCTGTCCAGCACCGCCTGGGCCGCCTGGATGGCGCTGCTGGTGCAGTGGCTGGGCACCGTGATCGCCGCGTTCTCGGCCCGTTACCTGCAGGGCGAGCGCCGCCAGGGTCGCTACATCAGTGCCCTGGCCGGCGTGCTGGCCTCGGTGCACACCCTGCTGCTGGCCGACCACTGGTGGGTGCTGATCGCCGCCTGGGCGCTGGTGGGGGTGGCGCTGCAGCAGCTGCTGGTGTTCTACCCCGAGCGGCCGTTTGCCCTGCTGGCCGCACACAAGAAGCGCCTGGCCGACCGCCTGGCCGACGGCCTGCTGCTGCTGGCCGCCGCCCTGGCCTGGAGCGCCGTGGGCAGCGGCAGCCTGCCGGCCCTGTGGGCGCATCTGGCCCAGCACGGCGCCGGCCCGGCGCTGCAGGCCAGCGCGGTCTGCCTGGCCCTGGCGGTGGTGCTGCGCACCGCCCTGCTGCCGGTGCACGGCTGGCTGATCCAGGTCATGGAGGCCCCCACGCCGGTGTCGGCCCTGCTGCACGCCGGCGTGGTCAACCTGGGCGGCTTCGTGCTGATCCGCTTCTCGCCGCTGCTGGACGCCGCGCCGCTGGCCCGCTGGCTGCTGGTGGGCGTGGGCCTGACCACCGCCCTGCTGGCGGGTCTGGTGATGCTCACCCGCATCAGCGTGAAGGTGCGGCTGGCCTGGTCCACCGTGGCGCAGATGGGCTTCATGGTCATGGAGTGCGGGCTGGGCCTGTACACCCTGGCCGCGCTGCACCTGCTGGGCCACTCGCTCTACAAGGCGCATGCCTTCCTGTCGGCCTCCAGCGTGGTGCGCGACGCGCGGCTGCAGCGCCTGCGGGCGCCCGCGGCCGGCGTTCGGGTGGGCAGCCTGGTGATCGCCCCGTTGATCGCTGCGGCGGTGCTGGCCGGTGCCCTGTCGGTGGCCGGCACGGTGGCCGCCTGGCTGAGCGGCAGCGGTGCGGCCCCGTCGGGCTGGCCCTGGTGGTGGAGCGGCGTGCTGGCCCTGGCCTGGGCGCCGCTGCTGTGGCTGCCGCTGACCGCATCGCCGGCGGCCGCCGGTTCCAGCGCGTGGCGCCTGGCCGCCGGTGCGCTGGCGATCGCCGGCCTGTCGGTGCTGGCCTATGCCGCCCACGCCCTGCCCCTGGGCACCACCGAGCGGCCGGACCACCTGCTGGGCCTGCTGGCCCTGGTCGGCATGGCGCTCATGTACCTGGCCCTGGCCGGGTTGCAGTGGCGTGCCCGCTGGCTCGAAGGCTGGCGGCGCTGGAGCTACGCCGGCTTTTACGTGGACGAGTTCTACACCCGCCTGACCCTGCGCCTGTGGCCCACCGACTGGGCGCCGCCCCGCGCCGGCCCCCTGCTGCCCGCCGGCATGGGCGACGACCCCTCCGCCCGCTGATCCACCCCGCACACCCCTCACGGAGCCGCACCATGGACGTTCTGGACACCCCCGCCACGCCCCGCGCATCGACCCCGCTGGACCCCGCCCTGATCGATCAGGCCTGCGAACGCGCCTGCGCCGCCATTGCGCCGGCCTGGCCGCTGGACCGCTCGATCGCGGTCAACCCGCACTGGGGCCGGGTGGACCGCCCGGTGCTGGAGGTGGCCGCCCGCATGGCGGTGCTGGGCGGCATCCGGGTGTTCCCGCCGCGCCGCCAGCTGCGCCTGGCCTGGCAGGAAGGCCGCGTGACCGAAGCCGATCTGCAGGCCGCCATCGACGAGCTCGGGCCGGACGCCGGCACGCTCTCGACCGCCGACTGCCTGGACGCGCTGGACACCGACACCCTGCCGCCGCAGCTGCCGCTGCTGATCGACGTGCTGGACGACGATCCGCGCCGCCACACCCGCCTGGCCTGGCGCCAGGCCATCACCCACCAGGTGAGCCAGACCTGCGCCGCCTTCTTCGACCGCCAGCAGGCCGACTGGCACCCCGACCGGCCGCACGACCTCTACACCTTCTGGCGCGACACCCTGGTGCACGACCACGGCATCGGCGTGCTCATGGGCCTGCCCGATCTGGGCCGCCGGCTCGATGGCCTGCCGGCCACCCGCACCGACGCCGAACGCTGGGTGCTGCAGCGCCTGGGCCTGCCGCCGGCGGTGTGGGCCGATTACCTGGAATCGGTGCTGCTCACGGTCAACGGCTGGGCCTCGTGGTGCGCCTACCTGGGCTGGGAAGCCCGCCTGGCCGGCGGCAGCGACGGCAGCCTGCGCGACCTGCTGGCCATCCGGCTGGCCTGGGGCGCCATCCTGCTGGACGACCGTGACCATGCCGACGCCCGGCGCGCCTTTGCCGCCCTGCAGGCCGACTGGAGCCGCGCCGCGCGCCGCCTGCAGCAGGCCCGCGAGACCCTGCGGCCCGATCTGGTGTGGCAGCGCGCCCTGGAAGTGGCCTACCAGCGCTGCCTGGTGCAGCGCCTGACCGTGCCCGGCCCGGTGCCGGCCGAGGTGCTGCCCGAGGTGGCGGTGCAGGCGGCGTTCTGCATCGACGTGCGCTCCGAGCCCCTGCGCCGTGCGCTGGAAGCCACCTGGCCCGCGGTGCAGACGCTGGGCTTTGCCGGCTTCTTCGGCGTGCCGGCGGCCTACACCCCGCTGGGCACCGAAGCGCGGCGTCCGCAGCTGCCGGGCCTGCTGGCACCGGGCATGGAGGTCACCGACCGCATCGACGGCGATCAGGACCGGCAGGCCGCCGACGCGCGCCAGCGCCGGCTGGCCATGACGGACGCCTGGCAGGCCAGCACCCGCTGGCCGGCGGCCGCCTTCTCGTTCGTGGAGGTGGCCGGTGCCGGCTACCTGGGCCGGCTGGTGAACTGGCTGCGCCCGGGCGCCAGCGAGCGCGCCCGCGACGACCTGCACGGCCTGCCGGCGCGCTACCGCCCGGTGTGCCGCCCGGCCCTGGCCGGCGTCGATCTGGAGGGCCGCATCGGCCTGGCCCGCAAGGTGCTGCAGGCCATGGGCCTGGTGCGCGACTTTGCGCCGCTGGTGCTGCTGGTGGGCCATGGCAGCCAGAGCGAGAACAATGCGCACGCCGCTGCGCTGGACTGCGGCGCCTGCTGCGGCCAGACCGGCGAGGTCAATGCCCGGGTGCTGGCCCGCGTGCTCAACGAGCCGGCGGTGCGCCAGGGCCTGGACCGCGAGGGCATCGCCATCCCGGTGGGCACGGCCTTCGTGCCGGCCCTGCACAACACCACCACCGACGAGATCGAGGTGTTCGACATCGACGCGCTGCCTGCCGCCGCCCGCAGCGCCTGGGAACAGCTGCAGCCGGTGCTGGCGCAGGCCGGCGACCAGGTGCGGCGCGAACGCGCGGTGCGGCTGGGTCTGGACCCGCGTGTGGGCGCCCAGGCCCTGCTGGAGCAGCTGCGCCGCCGGGCCAGCGACGGCGCCCAGACCCGGCCCGAATGGGGCCTGGCCGGCAATGCCGCCTTTTTGATTGCACCGCGCCAGCGCAGCCGCCATGCGGTGCTGGACGGCCGCAGCTTCCTGCACGACTACGACGCCGCCAAGGACCCCGACGGCAGCGTGCTGGAACTGCTGATCACCGCGCCTATGCTGGTGACGCACTGGATCAACTGGCAGTACCACGCCTCCACCTGCGACCCGCAGCACCTGGGCAGCGGCAACAAGCTGCTGCACAACGTGGTGGGTGGCGACATCGGCGTGTTCGAGGGCAACGGTGGCGACCTGCGCATCGGCCTGTCGCTGCAGTCGCTGCACGACGGCCACCGCTGGGTGCACGACCCGCTGCGCCTGACCGTGGTGATCGATGCGGCAGCCGGCTCCATCGACCGCATCATCGAGAAGCACGCCATCGTGCGCCAGCTGGTGGACAACGGCTGGCTGCACCTGTGGCGCTTCGAAGGCAAGGGCTTCGAGCGCCGCCAGGCCGGGGGCGGCTGGACGGCGGTGGCTTCAGCCGGCTGATGCGCCGGGCGCGTCGTCCACCTGCAGGCGGTGGGCGTGGAGCGCCTCGAAGATGGGCGCATCACCGAAGCGGAACAGGTCCAGGTGCGTGTCGGCATCGGCCTGGATGCACAGCGGCACCCAGGACGGCATGACGAACATGTCGCCCCGCTCCACGCTCCAGCGCTGCTCCCCCACCTGCACCGTGCCCCGCCCTTCAAACACCTGGAACACCGACGAACCCACCTCGCGCCAGGTGCGGGTGCGGCCACCGGCGCGCACCCGATGCATTTCGGTGCGGATGGTGGGCAGCACATCGCGCCCGTTGGTGGGGTTGGTGAAGCGCACGGCGGCATGGCCCGGGCTGACCGTGGCGGCATGGCCTTCGTCTTCGAGCGCGAGCTGATCGCTCAGTGCGCGGTCGGTGTCGACCCAGCGGTAGGCCAGCAGCGGCGTGGCCGGCGTCGGCTCGGGTTGCGAGACCGGGCGCAGGCCCGGATGCCCCCACAGCCGCTCCGACACCGAGCGCTCGGGCGTGGTGAGTTCGGCCGGCGAGAGCTGGTGGCGGCCGAACTCGAAGAACTGCGACTCGGTGTAGTACGAGAACGGGATGTCCAGCCCGTCGATCCAGGCCATGGGCTCGGTGGCCGCGTTGTGGTGGGCATGCCAGTTCATGCCGGCCTGGGGCAGGAAGTCGCCGCGCGACATGCGCACCGCGTCGCCGCCGACCACGGTCCACACGCCCTCGCCCTCCACCACGAAGCGGAAGGCGTGCTGCGAGTGGCGGTGCTCGGGTGCGTTCTCGCCCGGCATGAGGTACTGGATGGCGGCCCACAGCGTGGGCGTGGCATACGGCTTGCCGCCCAGCGCCGGGTTGGCCAGCGCGATGGCGCGGCGCTCACCCCCGCGACCCACCGGCACCAGCCGTCCGGCATCGGCCGCCAGGGCCAGCAGGCGCTGCCAGCGCCACAGGTGGGCCGAGGCCTTGCTGCGCGGGTGCGGCGGCATCAGGTCGCCGATCTCGGTCCACAGCGGCACCAGCAGTTCCTGCTCGAAGCCGCGGTAGAGCTGCTCAAGCGCAGGCGAAGGCTCGGGCTGGCCGGGTGCGGCCTTCATGGTCAGTCGAACGGGCGAGAGGGTGTTCTGATGGGACATGTCGGCGCTCCTCGGTTCAGGCCTGGCCGATGTTCAAGGCGATCGTGCCCACGCCTTCCACCCGACCCTCGATGCGGTCACCCGGCAGCACCGCGCCCACGCCTTCGGGCGTGCCGGTGTAGATGAGGTCGCCGGGTTGCAGGTGGTAGAACAAAGACAGGTCGGCCAGGATCTCGCGGATGTTCCAGATCAGCTTGTCCAGGTCGGACTTCTGCTTCGTCTGGCCATTGACCGACAGTTCGATGTCGCCACGCTCCAGCACCACGCCCGGCATGGGCACGATGGCGGACGCCACGGCCGACTGCTCGAAATCCTTGCCCAGGTCCCAGGGGCGGCCCTTGTCGCGGGCCACCAGCTGCAGGTCGCGGCGGGTCATGTCCAGGCCGCAGGCGTAGCCGAACACCAGTTCGTGGGCCTGCTCGGCCGGCACTTCAAAACCGGCCTTGCCGATGGCCAGCACCAGCTCCATCTCGTAGTGGTAGTTGCCGGTCTGCGGCGGGTAGGCGATGGTGGCGCCCGATTCCACCAGCGCCGTCGGCGTCTTGGTGAAGTAGAACGGACGCTCCGCCGCCTTGTCCACCGGACGGCCCATCTCGACCGCGTGCGCGTGGTAGTTGCGGCCGACACAGAAGATGCGGCCGACCGGGTAACGCTCGCTGCGGCCTTCGATGGCGAGCGAGGGGGTGGCGGGCGGGGTGAAGAGGTAGGCGGTCATGGGGTTCGGGGTTGAAAGTTCGGAAGAAAAGGCAAGAAGGCGGGCTCAGCCCTGCTGCAGGCAGTTGTCGACGTTCCAGCTGTAGAGCCATTCCATCGCATCGTAGAAGCGCTCCTGCGAACGGCCCTTCCACAGGGCATTGCGCACCAGCCGCTCCACGCCGGCGGCGTGGTAGAGCCGGCCCATCTCGCGGCCGGACAGCACGATGCGGGCGGTGCGGGTGATGCGGTTCTTCTGGTAGAGCTGCAGGGCGGCGTCCCAGTCGTCGTTCGTGACCCGCAAGGCCTCGCCCAGGGTGACCGCGTCCTCGATGGCCATGCAGGCGCCCTGCGCCATGTACTGCGTGGTGGGGTGGGCGGCATCGCCCAGCAGCGTGGCGCGGCCGAACACCCAGTTGCCGATGGGCTCGCGGTCGGCCGTGGCCCAGCGGCGCCAGCTCTTGGGCAGCTCGATCAGCTGCCGCGCCTTGGGCGAGATGCCCTGGAAGTAGGTTTCCACCTCGGCCTTGCTGCCGTCGGTCACGCCCCACTCTTCCTGCTGGCGGCTGTGGAAGGTGACCACGATGTTGTACTGCTCGCCGCCGCGCAGCGGGTAATGCACCAGGTGGCACTTGGGGCCGGCCCACAGGCTGGCAGCGTTCCACTGCAGCTCGGGCGGAAACTCGGACTTGTCCACCACCGCGCGGTACACCACGTGGCCGGTCACGCGGGGCGGATCGTTGACGTACTGGGCACGCACCACCGACTTCACGCCGTCGGCGCCGATGAGGGCGCAGCCGGTCCAGCGGTGGCCGTGCTGGTCGATGGCGGTCACGGTGCCGGCGGCTTCGTCCTGCTCGATGCGCTCGATGCGGGTGCTGGTGTGGAAGGCCACCCGTCCGGTCTCGCGGGCGCCTTCGAGCAGCGCCAGGTGCACGTCGGCCCGGTGGATGACGGCGTAGGGATTGCCGAAGCGCTGGCGGAAGGCCTCGCCGGTGTCGATGCGGCCGACCTGGGTCTCGTCGATGGCATCGTGCATGACCATGTAGTCGGTGTAGACCGCACGGCTGCGGGCCTTTTCGCCGATGCCCAGGGCGTCGAAGGCGTGGAAAGCGTTCGGCCCGAGCTGGATGCCGGCGCCGATCTCGCCGATCTCCGGCGCCTGTTCCAGCACCACCACCGACAGGCCGCGCCGCACCAGGGCCAGTGCAGCGGCGAGGCCGCCGATGCCGCCGCCACAGACGATCACCGGCCGGTCTTCCGGCCCTTTTGCCGCATCTGCACCCATGGGAGTCTCCGTGTTGGAATCTCCCGATTATTCAGTGTACTGATCTAAAGTGCAATGAAGGGGTTACCCGACCGGGCCGAACACATAGGAATCCATGGCCAGCATGCCGTGCGCAATGCCGCCCTCCACCACACTGGCCGGTGCCGGACCACTGCCGGTGTCCGACGCACCGGCCGCCACCAGCAGCGGCCAGAAGTGCTCGGCCGTGGGGTGGGCCCGCTGCGCATCGGGCGCATCGACCAGCGTGCGGCGCAACCGCACGCCGTCGGCCTGCTCCGCCGCCTCGCGCACCCAGGCCGCGAAGGCCTGCACGTAGGGCTCGTCGTCGCCATGGCCGCCCCGGAACTCGTACAGGTTGTGGGTCAGGCTGCCGGAGCCCACGATCAGCACGCCCTGTTCGGCCAGCGGCGCCAGCGCCCGGCCCAGCGCCCAGGCGCGTTCGGCGTCCAGTTGCGCGGGCAACGACACCTGGAACACCGGAACGTCGGCCTCGGGGAAGAGGTGCATCAGCGGCACCCAGGCACCATGGTCCAGGCCGCGGCGGCTGTCCACCCGCACCGGCCAGCCCGCCGCCGCCAGTGCCTGCGCCGCCTGCTCGGCCAAGGCCGGATGCCCCGGCGCCGGGTAGGTCAGCTGGTACAGCGCCGGCGCGAAGCCGCCGAAATCGTGAATGGTTTCCGGCGAGGCGACCGCGCCCACCACCGGCGTGGCCGTCGTCCAGTGTGGCGAGACCACCAGCACCGCTGTCGGGCGGGGCAGGCGCTGCCCCAGCGCGGTGAGCCGCGGGCCGGCCATGCCCGGATCGAGCGCAAAACTGGGCGCGCCGTGGGACACGAACAGGGTGGGCTGGCGGGGGGCGGTGGCGGTCATGGCGAAATCCTTTGAAGTCTCGGGCAAGCAGCCGCAGTGGCTGCATGTCCGAACTCTAGGGCTTTGCGCCGGATGGATAAATCAGCTGCAGCGGGAAGGATTGTTCCACCAAAGGAACAATGCCGAGCTCACTCCCACTCGATGGTGGCCGGCGGCTTGGAGCTCACGTCGTAGGTCACGCGGTTGATGCCGCGCACCTCGTTGATGATGCGGCCCGACACCTTCTTGAGCAGCGCATACGGCAGCTCGGCCCAGTCGGCGGTCATGAAGTCGCTGGTCTGCACCGCGCGCAGGGCCACCACGTAGTCGTAGGTGCGGCCATCGCCCATCACGCCCACGCTCTTGACCGGCAGGAACACGGTGAAGGCCTGGCTGGTGAGGTCGTACCAGCTCTTGCCGGTGGAAGGGTCGATGTGGTTGCGCAGTTCCTCGATGAAGATGGCGTCGGCCCGGCGCAGCAGGTCGGCGTATTCCTTCTTCACCTCGCCCAGGATGCGCACCCCCAGACCCGGGCCCGGGAACGGGTGCCGGTACACCATGGCCGGCGGCAGGCCCAGGGCCACGCCGAGTTCGCGCACCTCGTCCTTGAACAGGTCGCGCAGCGGCTCCAGCAGCTTCAGGCCCAGCTGCTCGGGCAGGCCGCCCACGTTGTGGTGGCTCTTGATGGTCACGGCCTTCTTGCTCTTGGCACCACCCGATTCGATGACGTCCGGGTAGATGGTGCCCTGGGCCAGGAAGGTCGCGCCCTTGTAGCTACCGCTGCCGGCCTTGAGCTTTTCGGCCTCGGCCTTGAACACGTCCACGAACAGCCGGCCGATGATCTTGCGCTTCTGCTCGGGCTCGCTCACGCCGGCGAGTTCACGCAGGAACAGCTCGCTGGCGTCCACCCGGATCACCTTGGCGTGCAGCTGGCCCTCGAACATGTCCATGACCATGTCCCCCTCGTTCAGGCGCAGCAGGCCGTGGTCCACGAACACGCAGGTCAGCTGGTTGCCGATGGCGCGGTGGATGAGCGCCGCCGCCACCGACGAATCCACGCCGCCGGACAGGCCGAGGATGACCTCCTCGTCGCCCACCTGCTCGCGGATCTTCTGCACCGCTTCCTCGATGTGGTCGCGCATCACCCAGTCCGGGCGGGTGCCGCAGATGCCCAGCACGAAGCGCTCCAGCATCGCCCGGCCCTGCACCGTGTGCGTGACCTCGGGGTGGAACTGCACCGCGTAGAAGCGGCGCGCCTCGTCGGCCATGCCGGCGATCGGGCAGCTCTCGGTGCTGGCCATGAGCTTGAAGCCCGGCGGCAGCTCGGTCACCTTGTCGCCATGGCTCATCCACACCTTGAGCATGCCGTGGCCCTCGGGCGTGGTGAAGTCGGCAATGTCCTTGAGCAGCTCGGTGTGGCCGCGCGCCCGCACCTCGGCATAACCGAACTCGCGGGTGTTGGAGCCCTCCACCTTGCCGCCCAGCTGCTGGGCCATGGTCTGCATGCCGTAGCAGATGCCCAGCACCGGAATGCCCAGCTCGAACACCGCATCGGGGGCGCGGTCGTCCACCTCGTACACGCTGGCGTGGCTGCCGGAGAGGATGATGCCCTTGAGCTGGCCGTCGGCCGCGTACTCGCGCACCCAGTCGCTGCTCACGTCGCAGGGATGGACCTCGCAGTACACATGCGCCTCGCGCACACGGCGGGCAATCAGCTGGGTGACCTGGGAGCCGAAATCGAGGATGAGGATCTTCTGGTGCTGCATGGCGGGCGGTGGTGTCTGCGAAGAAATGAAAAAGGCCGTCCCGGTGGACGGCCTGGTGAGCGGGACGGGTCAGTCCGCGCGGTAGTTGGGGGCTTCCTTGGTGATCTGCACGTCGTGCACATGGCTCTCGCGGATGCCGGCCGAGGTGATCTCCACGAACTCGGCCTTGTTGCGCATGTCCTCGATGGTGGCGCAGCCGCAGTAGCCCATGGAGGCCCGCAGACCGCCCGCCATCTGGAAGATGATGGACACGACCGAGCCCTTGTAGGGCACGCGGCCTTCGATGCCCTCGGGCACCAGCTTGTCGGCATTGGGGTTGCCGGTGCTGCTTTCCTGGAAGTAGCGGTCGGCGCTGCCCTGCTGCATGGCACCGATGGAGCCCATGCCGCGGTAGCTCTTGTAGCTGCGGCCCTGGAACAGCACGATCTCGCCCGGCGCCTCTTCGGTGCCGGCGAACATGCCGCCCATCATGACGGTGCTGGCGCCGGCCGCAATGGCCTTGGCGATGTCGCCGCTGTAGCGGATGCCGCCGTCGCCGATCAGGGGCACGCCGGTGCCCTGCAGGGCGGTGGCCACGTTGTCGATGGCCATGATCTGGGGCACGCCCACACCGGCCACGATGCGGGTGGTGCAGATGGAGCCCGGGCCGATGCCGACCTTGACCGCGTCCGCGCCGGCTTCCACCAGGGCGAGTGCCGCCGCGCCGGTGGCGATGTTGCCGCCCACCACGTCGATCTGCGGGTAGTTCTGCTTGACCCAGCGCACGCGGTCGATCACGCCCTTGCTGTGGCCGTGCGCGGTGTCGACCACGATGGCGTCCACACCGGCCTTGACCAGCGCTTCCACGCGCTCTTCGGTGCCCTCGCCCACGCCCACCGCCGCGCCCACGCGCAGGCGGCCGGCGGCATCGCGCGCGGCGTTCGGGAAGTTGAGCTGCTTGGTGATGTCCTTGACGGTGATCAGGCCCTTGAGCTCGAAGGCCTCGTTGACCACCAGCAGGCGTTCCAGCTTGTGCTTGTTGAGCAGCGCCTTGGCCTCGGCCGGGGTGGTGCCTTCGGGCACGGTGATGAGGCGCTCGCGCGGGGTCATGATCTCGCGCACCGGCAGGTCGTAGCGGGTCTCGAAACGCAGGTCGCGGCCGGTGACGATGCCCACCACCTTGCCGCCGTCGACCACCGGGAAGCCCGAAACCCCCAGTTCGTCGGAGAGCTTCATGACCTCGCGGATGGTGGTGCCCGGCGCAATGACGACCGGATCGCGCAGCACGCCGGATTCGTAGCGCTTGACCTTGGCCACCTGGGCCGCCTGCTCCTGGGCCGTGAGGTTCTTGTGAACGATGCCGATGCCGCCTTCCTGGGCGATGGCAATCGCCAGGCGCGCCTCGGTCACGGTGTCCATGGCGGCGGACACCAGGGGCAGGTTCAGGGTGATGTTGCGGGAGAAACGGGTGGCCAGCGAGGTGTCCTTGGGCAGGACCTGGGAGTAGGCTGGGACCAGCAGAACGTCGTCAAACGTGAGCGCTTTGCCGAGGAGGCGCATGGGTCAATCTCCAAAAAACGGATTGTACCCGCGCCCTCCGGCCCGGCCCGGCGGCGCTACACTTTGGCGCATGAAGACACCCGCCGCCCTCCCCCGCCTGCTCCTGGTCCTGCCGCTCGCCTGCCTCACGGTCGCTGCCCATGCCCAGTGGCAGTGGATCGATGGCACCGGCCGCAAGGTCTTCAGCGACACGGCCCCGCCCCCCGGCACCCCCGAAAAGAACATCCTCTCCCGACCTGCCGCCACCCGCGCAGCGCCGCCGGCCGCACCCGTGGCCGCTCAGCCGGCTGCCGCCGTTCCGGGCTCGGCACCGGTGTCGGGCGTACAGGGCGGCGCCCCGAAGGAAGCGGTCGATCCCAAGCTGGAAGCCCGCAAGCGCGAGGCCGAGGCCGCCGAAGCCGCCAAGAAGAAGGCCGAGGAAGAGCGCATGGCGCGCCAGCGCGCCGAGAACTGCGAGCGTGCGCGCAGCGCCAAGGCCACGCTGGATTCGGGCGTGCGCATCGCCACCACCAGCCCCAGCGGCGAACGCTCCATCATGGACGACGCGGCCCGGGCCACCGAGCAGCGCCGGGTGGCCGACGCCATCCGCACCGAGTGCGGACCGGCACCCAGACCGGCCCAGTAACCGGCTCAGTAACCCGACTTGGCGCCCGGGCGCCGACGCGAGAACAGACCCGTGCTGCGGGCGCCCTGCCCCGCAAAACGCTCCCGGCGCGCCACCTTGGGGTCCACGCGCAGATCGCGCACCAGCTCCACCCGGTCACCGTCCTGCAAGGGCTGGTCCAGCGGGGTCTTTCGGCCCCACATGCCCACAAACTGCCCCGCTGGCAGCCCACCCGTGCCGTCGAGCCAACGGGCAGCCCTCAGGGCATCGGCCACGGTGGCACCTGCTGGCAACTGCAGGTGCATCTCGGTCACCGTGCGGGGCGCCGGTGCCTGCATGAGCGTGATGCGCAAGGCCATGTTGGTCAGCCTGCGCCGTAGACCTGGTCGGCCCGCTTGACGAAGGCATCGACCAGGTTGCCGGCGATGCGGTCGAACACCGGCCCGACCACCGACGACAAGGCCTGGCTGGAGAAGCCGTAGGTCAGCGTGAATTCCACCTTGCAGGCCCGCTGGCTGCCATCGCCCAGCGGGGTGAAGGTCCAGCGGCCGTCGAGCCGTGAGAACGGGCCGTCGACCAGCTGCATGTGCACTTCGCGATCGCTCACATGCTGGTTGCGGGTGGTGAAACTCTGGCGGATGCCGCTGATGGACATGCCCACGCGGGCCACCATGCCGTCGTCTGTCTGTTCGAGCACCTCGCCGCTGGCGCACCACGGCAGGAACTGGGGGTAGTGCTGCACATCGGTCACCAGCGCGAACATTTCCTGCGCGCTGTGCCACAGCAGAACGGACTTGTGGATGGTTTTCATACAATCGGCGCCCTGCGCGGCAACCTTGCCGTGCCTGGGCGGAACCCGCAATTTTAGGGGGCTTGCCCTGGCGGCCTTCCGCCCCCACCTGAATCCCCATGTCCCAAGCCTCTCACAAAGCCGGCACCCAGGCCGCATCCAAGGGCTCGGCCCGCCAGCCGGCCGACACCCGCATTGCCGACAACAAGAAGGCGCTCTTCAACTACCACATCGAAGAGCGCTTCGAGGCCGGCATGGTGCTGCAGGGCTGGGAGGTGAAGGCCCTGCGCGAGGGCAAGGTGCAGCTCACCGACGGCTATGTGCTCATCCGCGAGGGCGAGCTCTTCCTCATCGGCTGCCTGATCAACCCGCTGCGCACCGCCAGCACGCATGTGTCGGCCGACTCGGCCCGCACCAAGAAGCTGCTGCTGCACAAGGACCAGATCCGCCGGCTGATCGGCAAGGTGGAGCAGAAGGGGCACACCCTGGTGCCGCTGAACCTGCACTGGAAGGCCGGCAAGGTGAAGTGCGAGGTGGCACTGGCCAAGGGCAAGGCCGAGCACGACAAGCGCGACACCATCAAGGAACGCGAAGGCAAGCGCGAGGTCGAGCGCGCCATGAAGTCCCGCCACCGCTGAGGTGGCGGACAGGCACCGGGCTCAGCCCAGGTGGCGCAGCGGGTGGGCGGCTGCCGGCCAGGGCGACACGAAGAAGGCGGCCACGTCGGACGGCTGCACGTCTTCCACCCGGGCCGGATTCCACTTCGGCGCGTGATCCTTGTCGACCGCCAGCGCACGGATGCCTTCCACGGTTTCGCTGGCGGCACCCGGGCGCAGGTGGAAGCAGCGGCGCACCATGTCGCGCTCCATGCGCAGGTCATCGGCCAGCCCCATGCCGCGCGCACGGCGGATCTGCTCCAGCACCACATGCAGCATGAGCGGCGAACGGTGGCGCAGCACGTCGGCGGTGTGGCGGGCCCAGTCGCTGTCCAGGGCTTCCAGCGCCTGCACGATGGCCGTGGCGCTGTCCAGCGCGAACACGCGGTCCACCTCGGCCACCGGCCACACCGGGGCCGGCACCTGGGTGCTCAGGTGGCTGGCCACCCAGCGCTCCACCGCATCGCCGTTCTCGAACGGCGTGGTGGCCAGGCTGGCCCACAGTCCGGCCAGACGACCCGACTCGATGAAACCGTCAGCCAGGCCGGCGGCCATCGACTCCTGCCCGGCCAGGATGCGGCCGGTCAGCGCCAGGTACTCGCCCAGACGACCTGCACAGCGGCTCAGGAAGTAGCCACCGCCCACATCCGGAAACAGGCCGATGTGGGTCTCGGGCATGGCCAGCTTGCTGCGCTCGGTCACCACCCGCAGGCTGGCGCCCTGGCTGATGCCCATGCCGCCGCCCATGCAGATGCCGTCCATGAAGGCGATGTAGGGCTTGGGATAGGTGTGGATCAGGTGGTTGAGGGCGTATTCCTCGGTGAAGAAGTCTTCCAGCTCCGGGTTGCCCGAGAGTGCGGCCTGGTGGAAGAAACGGATGTCGCCACCCGCACAGAACTGCCCGAACGGCCCTTCCTTGCCGGTGCCCCGGATGGCCACGGCCAGCACGGCCGGGTCGTCACGCCAGGCCAGCAGCGCACCGGCCAGATCGCGCACCATCGACAGCGACAGCGCGTTCAGGGCCTTGGGGCGATTCAGGGTGATGCACCCCACGCGGCCCTGAACCTCGGCCACCACCCATTGCTCGTTGTTCGACATGCAGACTCCGTGAAAAAGGCCGGTCGGGTCAGCGCCCTTCCAGCGACTGGATACGCGGCAGGGCAGAACGCGCCCGCCAGCCCAGCAGTTCGTTGATGACCAGGGCACCGATCACCACGGTCCCCCCCAGCAGCACCGGTCGGCCCGGTGCCTCACCGGCACCCACCCAGGCCAGCAGGATGCCGAAGATCACTTCCAGCAGCGCCAGCAGCGACACCTCGGGCGCCTTGAGCACCCGGGCACACACCACCGACAGCACGCAGGGAATGGCCAGCTGCGCCAGGCCCAGCAGGCCCAGCCAGGCGATGTCGGACCGCGTGGCCTCGAACGGCAGGGCCAGCGGCAGCGTGCACAGGCTGGAGATGACCGCCCCCAGCAGCACCGACGGCACCAGGTCGATCGATTCACCCTGGCTGCGGCTGCGCTGCACCACGGTCCAGTTGGTGGCCCCGGCCAGCGGCACGCACAGCGACACCAGCGAACCGATCACCAGCGAGCTGGTGTCGATGGACGCGTCGTCGAAGGCCGCCAGGAACTGCGTGCCGTACATGTAGACGATGCCCGCGCCGGCCGCCACGATGGCGGCCCAGGTGCGCCAGGGCAAGGCCTGACCGATGACCACCCGGGTGAGCAGCGCCGTGAACAGCGGGCCCAGCGCCATGATGATCAGCACGTTGGCCACGGTGGTGAAGGTCAGCGCCAGCATGAAGGCGGTGAACATCACGCTCCAGCACACCCCGCTGATCCAGAACGCGGGCGATTCCGGCAGCAGGCCCCAGTGCCGGTGCAGCCACCGCCCCAGCGGCGAACGCTCCGTGGCATCGGCCGGCACCCCGCCGGTGCGCCGCCACAGCGGCAGCAGCACCAGCAGCGACAACGCGGTGAAGGCACTGCGCCAGAAGGTCACCTCGAAGCGCGCCGCCGACTCCAGCTGGCGCGAGACCACCCCGGCGGTGGACCACAGCAGGGTCACCACCACCATCAGCAGGACGGCGCGGGTGTGGGTGAGCTTCATGCCTCGCGGCTGGCCCGCTTGCGCTCGTGCTCCTTCAGGAAGCGCTTGCGCAGGCGCACGCTCTTGGGCGTGATCTCGACCAGCTCGTCGTCCTCGATGAATTCCACGCCGTACTCCAGCGTCAGCTCGATCGGGGGCGTGATCTTGATGGCGTCTTCCTTGCCGGACACACGGAAGTTGGTCAGCTGCTTGGTGCGGGTGGCGTTGACCACCAGGTCGTTGTCACGGCTGTGGATGCCCACGATCATGCCCTCGTACACCGGGTCGTTCGGGCGCACGAACATGCGGCCACGGTCGTCCAGCTTGCCCAGGGCGTAGGTGAAGATCTCGCCGTCGTCCATGCTGATGAGCACGCCGTTCTTGCGGCTGGCGATTTCGCCCTTGTGCGGCTCGTAGCTGTCGAAGATGTTGCTGATCAGGCCCGAACCACGGGTCAGGTTCAGGAATTCGTTGGTGAAGCCGATCAGGCCCCGGGCCGGAATGCGGTATTCCAGGCGCACGCGGCCCTTGCCGTCGGGGATCATGTTGACCAGCTCGCCCTTGCGCTCGCCCAGGGCCTGCATCACGCCACCCTGGTGCTGCTCCTCGATGTCGGCCGTCACCAGTTCGATGGGCTCGCACTTCTCGCCATTGATCTCGCGGAACACCACGCGCGGCTTGGACACCGCCAGCTCGTAGCCTTCGCGGCGCATGTTCTCCAGCAGGATGGTCAGGTGCAGTTCGCCGCGGCCCGACACCTCGAACACGCCGTCCTCCTCGGTTTCCTTCACACGCAGGGCCACGTTGGACTGCAGTTCCTTCTGCAGGCGGTCCCAGATCTGGCGGCTGGTGACGTACTTGCCTTCGCGGCCGGCCAGCGGGCTGGTGTTGACGCAGAAGTTCATGGTCAGGGTGGGCTCGTCCACCTTGAGCATGGGCAGGGGCGCGGGGTTGGCCGGGTCGGTCACGGTCACGCCGATGCCGATGTCGGCAATGCCGTTGATCAGCACGATGTCGCCCGGGCCGGCCTCGGGGGCCTGCACACGGTCCAGGCCCTGGAAGGTCAGCACCTGGTTGATGCGCCCCTTGAGCGACTTGCCGTCCGGACCTTCCATCACCAGCACGTCCATGCCGGGCTTGATGGTGCCCTGGCTGATGCGGCCCACGCCGATGCGGCCCACGAAGGTGGAGAAGTCGAGCGCGGAGATCTGCAGCTGCAGCGGCGCGGTCGGGTCACCCTTCTGCGAGGGCACGTGCTTGAGCACGGTGTCGAACAGGGCCGACATGTCCGGGCCCCACTGCTCGCCCGGCGCGCCCTCTTCCAGCGAGGTCCAGCCATTGATGCCCGAGGCATAGACCACCGGGAATTCGAGCTGCTCGTCGCTGGCGCCCAGGTTGGCGAACAGGTCGAAGGCCTCGTTGATCACCTTGGTCGGGTTGGCACCGGGCTTGTCGACCTTGTTGACCACCACGATGGGCTTCAGGCCCAGGGCCAGGGCCTTCTTGGTCACGAAACGGGTCTGCGGCATCGGGCCTTCCTGGGCATCGATCAGCAGCACCACGCCGTCCACCATGGACAGCGCACGCTCCACCTCGCCGCCGAAGTCCGCGTGGCCCGGGGTGTCGACGATGTTGATGTGGGTGCCCTGCCAGCTCACCGCGCAGTTCTTGGCCAGGATGGTGATGCCGCGCTCGCGTTCGATGGCGTTGTTGTCCATCACGGTGTCGACCACCTTCTCGTGCTCGGCGAAGGTGCCGGACTGCCGCAGCAGCTGGTCGACCATGGTGGTCTTGCCGTGGTCGACGTGGGCAATGATGGCGATGTTGCGAATTTGCTTGCTCATGGTGTGGGTTCCGGTGAGGTTTCCTGGATCTGCTGGATTTCGATGGGGCTCAGCAAGCGCCCCGGTATGAGTTCTCCGCCGGCCACGTGGGCACTGCCCAGCAGCACTTCGCTGCCATCGGCGGATGGCGGGCCGTAGACGGCCACCTGGGTGTGATCGGGCCAGTCGCCACGGCGGCGCACGCCGCTGAGGAACCGGCCAGCATCCTCCGGCCCGAGGGTGACGCGGGCATGACCCGGCAGCAGGCTCTGCACCGGCAGCAGCCGCTGCAGGCGCGCGGCCTCGGGCAAGGCCTCCAGCTCGGCCAGGGTGGTGCACTGGGCGTCGGTGAACGGGCCGGTGGCCAGGCGCCGCAGCAGGCTCAGGTGGCCGCCACAGCCCAGGGCCGCGCCGATGTCTTCCCCCAGGGTGCGGATGTAGGTGCCCTTGCTGCAGCACACCCGCAGGCGCAGGCTGGGAGCATCGCCACCCAGCTGCAGGTCCAGCAGCTCGATGTCGTGGATCACCACCCGGCGCGGCTCGCGCTCCACGGTTTCGCCGTCCCGGGCGTATTCGTACAGCGGCTTGCCATCCTTCTTGAGGGCGCTGTGCATGGGCGGCACCTGCTCGATCGGGCCCATGAAGCGGTCCAGCACCTCGACCACCTGGCCTGCCGTGCAGGTCACCGGCCGGGTGTCGAGCACATCGCCCTCGGCGTCGGCGGTGGTGGTGGTCACGCCCAGGCGCACCACCGTCTCGTAGGTCTTGTCGGCGTCCAGGTGCAGCTGGCTGAACTTGGTGGCGGCGCCAAAGCACAAGGGCAGCACGCCGCTGGCCAGCGGATCGAGCGTGCCGGTGTGGCCCGCCTTCTCGGCCCGCAGCAACCACTTGGCCTTCTGCAAGGCCTGGTTGCTGGAGAGTCCCAGCGGTTTGTCGAGCAACAGCACCCCATGCACAGGGCGCCGCTGCACCCGTGTGCTCTGGCGCTGCATGGTCATTCCTCGTTCTTGGAACGCGATGCAACGGCCTTGGAGATCAAGGCGTTCATGTCGGCCGCGCGCTCGGTGGTGCGGTCGAACACGAAGTGCAGCGTGGGCACGGTGTGGATGTGCAGGCGCTTGAACAGCCCGTTGCGCAGGAACCCGGCCGCCGCGTTCAGGCCGGCCAGGGTCTCTTCGGGCTCGCCGGTGAGCAGGCTGAAGAACACCTTGGCGTGGGCGTAGTCGGGCGTGACCTCGACCGCATTGATCGTGACCATGCCCACGCGCGGGTCCTTGAGCTCGCGCGCGATCAGCTCGGCCAGATCGCGCTGGATCTGGTCGGCCACGCGGAAGCCGCGGTTGGGGACGGAAGACGCTTTGCGGGGCATGACCAGGCCTTACAGCGTGCGCGCCACTTCCTTGACTTCAAAGAACTCGAGCTGGTCGCCCTCTTTGATGTCGTTGTAGTTGCGCAGCTTGATACCGCACTCGAAGCCTTCCTTGACCTCGCGCACGTCGTCCTTGAGGCGCTTGAGCGACTCCAGCTCGCCGGTGTAGACCACCACGTTGTCGCGCAGCAGGCGGAAATGCGCCGAACGCGTGACCATGCCGTTGGTGACCATGCAGCCGGCCACGGTGCCGATCTTGGAGGCCACGAACACGGTGCGGATCTCGGCCGTGCCGATGACTTCCTCGCGCTTCTCGGGAGCCAGCATGCCCGACATGGCGGCCTTGAGCTCGTCCACCGCGTCGTAGATGATGTTGTAGTAGCGCAGGTCGATCTCGTTGCCCTCGGCCAGCTTGCGGGCACCGGCATCGGCGCGCACGTTGAAGCCGATCACGATGGCACCGGCCGCAATGGCCAGGTTGATGTCGGATTCGCTGATGCCGCCCACGCCGGCGTACACCAGCTGCACCTTGACCTCGTCGGTCGAGAGCTTGAGCAGCGAGGCCGCCAGGGCTTCCTGCGAACCCTGCACATCGGCCTTGAGGATGATGGGCAGCGTCTTGACCTCGCCGGCGGTCATGTCGGCAAACATGTTCTCCAGCTTGGCCGCCTGCTGCTTGGCCAGCTTGGTGTTGCGGAACTTGCCCGCGCGGTACGTGGCGATCTCGCGGGCACGGCGCTCGTCGGCCATGACCATGAACTCGTCGCCGGCCTGCGGCACTTCCGACAGACCCTGGATCTCCACCGGGATCGACGGACCGGCTTCCTTGGCCGGCTTGCCGTTCTCGTCCAGCATGGCGCGCACGCGGCCGGAGGTCTGACCCGCCAGCACCACGTCGCCCACCTTGAGCGTGCCCGACTGCACCAGCACGGTGGCCACGGCGCCACGGCCCTTGTCCAGGCGGGCTTCGATCACCAGGCCCTTGGCCATGGCGTCCACCGGAGCCTTGAGCTCCAGCACCTCGGCCTGCAGCAGCACCTGCTCCAGCAGCGCGTCGATGCCCAGGCCGGTCTTGGCCGACACCGCCACGAAGGGGGAGTCGCCACCGAATTCTTCCGGCACCACCTCTTCGCCGACCAGTTCGGACTTGACGCGCTCGATGTTGGCTTCCGGCTTGTCGGCCTTGGTCATGGCCACGACGATGGGAACACCGGCCGCCTTGGCGTGCTTCACGGCTTCCTTGGTCTGCGGCATGACGCCGTCATCGGCCGCACAGACCAGGATGACGATGTCGGTGGCCTGTGCACCGCGCGCCCGCATGGCGGTGAACGCCTCGTGGCCCGGGGTGTCCAGGAAGGTGACCATGCCGCGCGGCGTGTCCACGTGGTAGGCACCGATGTGCTGGGTGATGCCGCCGGCTTCGCCCGCCGCCACCTTGCTGCGGCGGATGTAGTCCAGCAGCGAGGTCTTGCCGTGGTCGACGTGGCCCATCACGGTCACCACCGGTGCCCGCGGCAGGGCTTCGGCCGACTGGCTTGCGGCTTCCTCGTCGGTGAAGGCTTCCGGATCGTCCAGCGCGGCCACCACCGCCTTGTGGCCCAGTTCCTCCACCACGATCATGGCGGTGTCCTGGTCCAGGGGCTGGTTGATGGTGACCATCTGGCCCAGCTTCATCAGCTGCTTGATGACCTCGGACGACTTCAGGCTCATCTTGTGGGCCAGTTCCGCCACCGTGATGGTCTCGGGCACATGCACCTCGATGACCTTGAACTCGGTCGGTGCCTGGAAGCTGCCCTGGCCACCGTCGCGCGAGTCGCGGTCGTTTCGACGGCCCTTGGGACCGCCGCGCCAGTTGGAGCGCCCGGCCGTGGTGTCGCCACGGGTCTTGATTTCCTTCTTCTTGGCCGCGTCGTCCTTCCAGGTGGAAGACAGGTTCTCCGACTTGACCTCTTTCTTGCCGGCCACGCCGGCAGCGGGTGCCGCGGCACCGGCAGGCGCCTTGGCAGGCGTGCCGGCGGGCTTGTGCAGGGTGCCCTTGAGGCCGGCCTTGGCATCGGGTGCCGGCTCGGGCTTCTTGGCCACCAGGGTCTTGGCCGGGGTGGCCATCATGGCGCGGATGCTGGCGGCTTCGGCCTCGGCCTTGCGGCGGCGCTCCATCAGCTCCTGGGCGCGCTGGTCCTCGGCCTTCTTGGCCTCGGCGGCGCGGGCAGCTTCGGCACGGGCGGCTTCGGCCTTGGCATCGGCAGCCTTGGTGTCCACCGCGGGCGCGGGGGCCGGGGCGGCCACGGCAGCCGGCTTCTCGGCGGCCTGGCGGGCGCGCTCGGCCTCGGCAGCGGCGGCCGCTTCGGCTTCCTGGCGGGCGGCCTCGGCAGCGCGGGCTTCTTCGGCTTCGCGCTGCTGGCGCTTGGCGGCCAGTTCTTCTTCCTGGCGACGGATCAGCTCGGCCCGACGGCGGGCTTCTTCCTCGCGGCGGGCCAGTTCCTCGTGATCGATCACGGGAGCGGCCGGGGCCTGCGGCTCGGCAGCTGCCTGCGCCTCGGGCACGGCCACTTCGTCATCGCGCTTGATGAAGGTGCGCTTCTTGCGCACTTCCACCTGGATGGTGCGGGCACGCCCGGTGGCGTCGGCCTGCTTGATCTCGGAGGTGGACTTCTTGACCAGGGTGATCTTCTTGCGCTCGCCACCGGCCGTGCCATGCGCGGCCTTGAGGTGGTTGAGCAGCATCTGCTTGTCGGACTCGGTCACGGGGTCCGATCCGGCGGATTTGGGCACGCCGGCTGCGGAGAGTTGCTCCAGCAGCAGGGTGGTCGGTTTGTTCAGTTCGGCAGCCAGCTCGGCGACGGTGGTACTTGTCATGGGTTCTTTGCTCCGTGGGCCTCCGCTGCTCAGGATGCCGAGGACGCTTCGTCACCGGCGAACCAGTGCGCGCGCGCCTGCATGATCAGGGCAGTGGCCTCTTCCGGCGTCTGGCCGGTGATGTCGGTGAGCTCGTCGGTGGCCAGATCGGCCAGCTCGTCGCGGGTGTGGATGCCGGCCTCGGCCAGCTTGGCGATCTGCTCTGGGGTGATGCCGGTGAGGTCACGCAGGTTCTGCGACACCTCCTCCACGCTCTCCTCGCGGGCGATCTCCATGGTCAGCAGGGCATCCTTGGCACGGGTGCGCAGCTCGTTGACGGTCTCTTCGTCGAAGGCCTCGATCTCCAGCATTTCCTGCAGCGGCACGTAGGCCACCTCTTCGAGGCTGGTGAAGCCTTCCTCGATCAGGATGTCGGCGATTTCCTGGTCCACGTCGAGCTTGGCCATGAAGACCTTGCGGATGCCGTCGGCCTCTTCGGCCTGTTTCTGGGCCGACTCGTCGGCGGTCATGATGTTGATGCGCCAGCCGGTCAGGTCGGAGGCCAGGCGCACGTTCTGGCCGCCACGGCCGATGGCGATCGCCAGGTTTTCCTCGTCCACCACCACGTCCATGGCGTGGCGCTCTTCGTCCACCACGATGGACACCACGTTGGCCGGGGCCAGGGCGCCGATGACGAACTGGGCCGGGTCGTCGGACCAGAGCACGATGTCCACGCGCTCGCCGGCGAGCTCGTTGGTCACGGCGTTCACGCGGGAGCCACGCACGCCCACGCAGGTGCCGATGGGGTCGATGCGGCGGTCGTTGCTCTGCACCGCGATCTTGGCGCGCGAACCCGGGTCACGGGCGCACTTCTTGATCTCCAGCAGGCCCTGCTCGATCTCGGGCACTTCCTGGCGGAACAGCTCGATCATGAACTCGGGGGCGGAACGCGACAGCAGGATGGGGGCGCCGCGCAGGGTCAGGTCCACTTCCATGATCATGGCGCGCACACGGTCGCCGGTGCGGAAGTTTTCCTTCGGGATCATCTCGCCGCGGCGCAGACGGCCCTCGACGCGACCGCTCTCGACGATCAGGTCGCCCTTGTCCATGCGCTTGACCGTGCCCACGAAGATCTTGTCGCCGCGCGACATGAAGTCGTTGAGCAGCATCTCGCGCTCGGCGTCGCGGATCTTCTGCAGGATGACCTGCTTGGCGGCCATGGCGCCGATGCGGCCGATCGGCACGCTCTCCACCGGCTTCTCGATGTAGTCGCCTTCCTCGATGTCGGCGATCTCCTCGCGGGCATCGGACAGCAGCTCTTCGGCATCGGGGTTCTGCAGGCCGGCCGAATCGGGCACGACCAGCCAGCGGCGGAAGGTCTCGTAGGCGCCGGTGTCGGGGTCCATGGCCACCCGGATGTCGACCTCGCCCTTGTAGAGCTTCTTGGTGGCCGAGGCCAGGGCCTGTTCCACAGCACCCATGACGATATCGCGCTCGACGTTCTTCTCACGCGAGATCGCATCGATCAGCATCAACATTTCGCGGTTCATTTCACTCGCCCACCTTTCGCATTGCTTGTCTGTTCTGTCATCGGTCGGGGATCAGCCGGCATCGGCTGCCGACCCTCCCGGGGCCTTGCGGCCCTTGAAATTCACGATCGGCGCCAGTCGCGCCTGCTGCAGTTCGTCCAGCGAGAACGTCAGTGCCTGCAGCGGCGCGGCCTGCCGCTTCTTGCTCACGCGCTGGCCCGGCTTGGGTTCGGGCTCGTCGCTCCAGACGATCTGCCACTGCACACCGTCGGCCGCACGCTCCAGCGTGCCGCGAAACTTCTTGCGGCTGGCCGAGACGGCGCCGCCATTGGCCCCCAGCGGGGCCTTGAGCGTGATGTCGATCACCTCGCCCTGGAAGCGGACGAAATCGATCTCGTGCCGCAGCGGCCGGTCGATGCCGGGCGACCCGACTTCCAGGCGGCGGTAGTCCAGACCTTCCACCTCCAGCAGGTACTGCAGCTGGCGGGTGATGGTCTCGCAGTCTTCCACGGTCACGAAGCGCTCGGCCGGCCGGGCCTGGCCTTCGGCGGGCGGCGTCCAGGGCCAGTCGATGGTGACGCGCAGCAGCCCGCCGGCCGACCGTTCAAGGTCGACCAGGTCAAAACCCAGTCCGGTGACGGTTTGCGCGACGGTGTCTTGCCAGGCCATGTATGCGTGTGTCGGGGCCGAGGCCCCGGGTCCCGTACAGAGAAGCACCCAAAGCCGATCAGCCAAAAAAAATGGGCCGGTAGTAACCCGCCCATTTGGTCGTGAAGCCGGGATTGTAACGCGCACGACACCCCGGATGCAACCCGCCACGCCCCCTCAGATGCCCAGAATCCACTGGATCAGGTTCTTGGCCAGAAAACCCAGCATGCCGAAGGACAGCACCATGAACAGCACGAAGGTGCCGAAGCGGCCCGCCTTGGACTCCCGGGCCAGGTTGAACACGATGAACAGCATGTACAGGATGAAGGCGCCCACCCCGAACGTCAGCCCGAACTGGGCGATCTGACCCTCGGTGAAGCCCCAGAGCGTGCCTTCCATGTCAGTGCGCCGCCAGGTCGCGGTAGGCATGCCAGCTGGCATGGGCGATCCAGGGGATGACCACCACCAGCCCGGCCAGGGCCAGCACCATGCCCAGCCCCACCAGCACGGCGATCAGCAGCGCCCACAGCACCATGGGCGCCGGGTGCGCCGCCACCGCCCGCCAGCTGGCCATCACCGCCTGGTGCACCGGCACCGGGCGGTCCACCAGCATGGGCAGCGCCACCACGGTGGAGGCGTACACCGGGGTGGCCAGCAAGGCCCCCTGCAGCAGCCAGAGCTCGAACAGGCCGAGCTCGGGCGCCAGCACCACGAAGCGCAGGAAATCCAGCGGCTTTTCGATCGGCGTGGGCGACGCCAGGGTGATCAGCCCGGCCGAGGTCAGCACCCAGCCCGTGCCGGCCAGGCCCAGCAGCAGGCCGAACCGCACCAGCCGCGCCTCGCGCGAGCGCCACAGTGCCATCACCTCGGGCATGCCGATCTGCCGGCCCTCCTGCAGCGCCCGGCTGACCGCGTACAGGCCGGTGGCGACGATGGGCGCCACGATGAGGAAGCCGGAAAACGCCCCGGCCAGCAGCCAGAAACGGTCGCGGGCCAGCAGCAGGAGCAGCCCGCCGAAGGCGGTGACCAGCAGGCCGTGCACCAGCCCGGGCACCGGGTTGCGGCACAGGTCGGCCCAGCCCAGGCGCAGCCAGCGCCAGGGAGACGAGAGGGATACAGGCTCGGTGGAAGCGTTCATGTCGTGTCAGGCGGCCGCCTGGACCAGCAGCCGGGTGTAAGGATGCACCGGGGCGCTCAGCACCTGCGCCACCGGCCCCGATTCGACCACCTGACCGTCCTTCATGACGATCACGTCGTGGGCCATGGCAGCGATCACGTCCACGTCGTGCGTGATCAGCAGGTAGGCCAGGCCGCGTTCGCGCTGCAGCCGCTGCAGCAGGCCCAGCACCTGTTTCTGCACCGTCACATCCAGCGCGCTGGTGGGCTCGTCCAGCACCAGCAGCTCGGGCTCCACCACCAGGGCGCGCGCAATGGCCAGGCGCTGGCGCTGGCCGCCGGAGAATTCGTGCGGGTAACGCTGCAGCCAGTCGCCACCCCGCTGCGGATCGTCCACCAGCCCCACGTCGGCCAGGGCGGCCACCACGCGGGCGCGGCGCTCGTGCGGCGACAGGTCCGGGTGGTGGATGGTCAGGCCCTCGCCCACGATCTGCTCCACCGTCATGCGCGGCGACAGGGACGAGAACGGGTCCTGGAACACCACCTGCACCCGCCGGCGCACCGCGCGCTGCGCCGGCAGACCCCGGCAGTCCTGCCAGCGGGTGCCGGCCACCTGCAGGTCGCCGGCGTGCGGCACCAGGCCCAGCGCGGCCAGCGCCAGGGTGGACTTGCCGGATCCGGATTCGCCGATCACGCCCAGCGTGCGCCCCCGGCCCAGCCGGAAATCAGCGCCCTGGACCGCCACGAAGCGGCCCTTGCGGAACCAGCCCCGCAAGCCCGGCAGCGGCACCGGGTAGGCCACTTCCAGGCCCTGGGCAGCCAGCAGCGCCGGTCCCTCGGGCGGCGCCTCCCCCACGTCCCGCTGGGGCTTGCTGGCCAGCAGCATGCGGGTGTAGGCATGGGCGGGCTGCGCAAACACGTCGGCCACACTGCCCTGCTCCACCAGATGACCCCGCTCCATCACCGCCACCCGGTCGGCGAAGCGGCGCACCAGGTTCAGGTCGTGGGTGATCAGCAGCACCGCCATGCCGTGCTGGCGCTGCAGGTCGGACAGCAGGTCGAGCATCTGGCCGCGCAGGCTCACGTCCAGCGCGGTGGTGGGTTCGTCGGCCAGCAGCAGCTTCGGTGAGCTGGCCAGCGCCATGGCGATCATGGCGCGCTGGCGCTGGCCGCCGCTGAGCTGGTGCGGGTAGGCGCCAGCGCGGCGCTGCGGCTCGGGAATGCCGGTGGACGCCAGCAGCTCCACCGTGCCGGCCTGGGCCTGGGCGGCAGTCAGCCCCTTCTTGAGCTGCAGCACCTCGGCAATCTGCTGGCCCACGGTGTAGAGCGGGTTGAGCGCCGTCATGGGCTCCTGGAAGATGACCGCCACCTCGTCGCCGCGCACGCCGCGCAGTTCGCGTTCGGACAAGGCCAGCAGGTCGCGCCCGCCCAGCAGAGCCTGGCCGCGCACCTCGGCGTTGTTGACCAGCTTCAGCAGCGACAGGGCCGACACCGTCTTGCCCGAGCCCGACTCGCCCACCAGGGCCAGCTTCTCGCCCGGCGCAATGGAGAAGTCGATGCCGTGCACCACGGTGCGCCCGGCAAAGGCCACCTGCAGGCCACGCACGTCGAGCAAGGGGATCGTGGCGTGGCTCATGCGTCGGCCTTGCGGGGGTCGAGGGCGTCGCGCAGCGCGTCGCCCATGAAGGTCAGCAGCAGCAGGGTGATCACCAGCACGCCGAAGGTGGACATCGAGATCCACCAGGCATCGATGTTGTTCTTGCCCTGGCTCAGCAGCTCGCCCAGCGACGGCGTGCCCGGCGGCACCCCCAGCCCCAGGAAGTCCAGCGAGGTCAGCGCCAGGATGGCGGCGCTCATGCGGAACGGCAGGAAGGTCACCACCGGCGTCAGGCTGTTGGGCAGCACATGGCGCCAGATGATCTGGGCATTGCTCAGGCCCATGGCCCGGGCGGCCCGCACATAGTCGAGCTGGCGGTTGCGCAGGAACTCGGCCCGCACATAGTCCGACAGCCCCATCCAGCCGAACAGGCTGAGCAGCACCAGCAGCAGGCCCACGCTGGGTGCGAACACCGCCGAGAAGATGATCAGCAGGTAGAGCTCGGGCATGGAGCCCCAGATCTCGATGAAGCGCTGGAAGGCCAGGTCGGTGCGGCCGCCGAAGAAGCCCTGGATGGCGCCGGTGAGCACGCCCAGCAGCACGCCGATGACGGTCAGTGCCAGGGCAAACAGCACGCTCACGCGAAAGCCGTAGATCAGCTGGGCCAGCAGGTCGCGGCCCCGGTCATCGGTGCCCAGCCAGTTGGCCGCCGACGGGGGCGACGGGTTGGGCAGCTCGGCAAAGTAGTTGATGGTCCTGGGGCCGTAGGGGTTGGGGGCGTAGAGGGCCCAGTTGTCGCCCTGGGTGATCTGCGCCTTGATGAACGGGTCCAGGTAATCGGTGGGCGTATCGAAGTCGCCACCGAACACCGTTTCGGCATGGTCCTGCACGATGGGGAAGTACCACTGACCCTGGTAGCGCACCACCAGCGGCCGGTCGTTGGACACCAGCTCGGCCGCCAGGCTCAGCAGCACCAGCACACAAAAGCCGATCAGGCTCCAGTAGCCCAGGCGGTTGCGGCAGAAGCGCTGCCAGGCGCGGCGGCCCGGGCTCAGGGCGACAGGACGGGGGGTGGCGGCGTCGGTCATCAGTCGAACTTCACCCGGGGATCGACCCAGACATAACAGAGGTCGGAGATCAGCTTGGTCACCAGGCCGATCAGCGTGAACAGGAACAGCGTGCCCAGCACCACCGGGTAGTCGCGCCGGATCACGCTCTCATAGCTCAGCAGGCCCAGGCCGTCGAGCGAGAACAGGGTTTCGATCAGCAGCGAGCCGGCAAAGAAGGCACCGATGAAGGCGGCCGGAAAACCCGTGACGATGGGAATGAGCGCGTTGCGGAACACATGCTTCCACAGCACCTGCCGCTCGCTCAGGCCCTTGGCCCGGGCGGTCATGACGTACTGCTTGCGGATCTCTTCCAGGAAGGCGTTCTTGGTCAGCATGGCGGTCACCGCAAAGCTGCCCAGCACCATGGCGGTCACCGGCAGGGTGATGTGCCAGAGGTAATCGACGATGCGCGCCCCCCAGGACAGCTCCTCCCAGTGGGACGAGGTCAGCCCGCGCAGCGGAAACCACTGCAATTGCCCGCCAAAGATCACCAGCAGCGCCACGCCCAGCACGAAACCGGGGATGGCATAGCCGACCAGGATGATCAGCGTGGTGACCAGATCGAACCGGGTGCCGGCCCGCACCGCCTTGGCCACGCCCAGCGGCACCGCCACGCCGTAGCTGATGAGGAAGGTCCACAGACCCAGCGTGATGGACACCGGCAGCTTCTCGATGATGAGGTCGGCCACCGGCTTGTTCTGGAAGAAGCTGGTGCCCAGGTCAAAGCGGGCGAACTGGCCCAGCATCTGGAAGAAGCGCTCGTGCGCCGGCTTGTCGAAGCCGTAGAGCGCCTTGATCTGCTCGATGCGCTTGGGGTCCACGCCCTGCGCCCCCCGGTACACCGCCCCGCCCTCGGCCCCGGCCGCGCCACCAGCCGCGCGCGCCTCGGCCAGGTACTGCTCCACCGGCCCGCCCGGCACGAACTGGATGACCACGAAGGTCAGCAGCAGCACCCCCAGTAGGGTGGGGATCATCAGCAGCAGGCGTTTGAGGATGTAGACCCACATGATCAGCGTGACTCCCGTGCCCACCAGGTGTCGATGGCCCAGACCTCGCCGGAGGCATACGGCGGCATCTGCTCGGGCCTTGCGAGGCGCCAGGCGTTGTAGGCCATGCGGTGCGTGGTGGCGGACCACTGCGGGATCAGCACATGGCTGTGGCTCACGGCCCGGTCCAGCGCGCGGCAGGCGGCGGTGAAGCTGGCGCGGTCGCTGGCGGCGGTCATGCGTTCGATGATCGCGTCCACCGCCGGGTTGGCCAGACCGGTGTGGTTGCCGGAGTCTTCCGTGCGGGCGGCCTGGCTGCCGAACAGGTCGGCGTACTCGGCCCCGGGCGTGCTGGTGCCGCCGTAGGCCAGCGAGATGATGTCGAAATCGAAGGTGCGCAGCCGCTGCTGGTAGAGCGCGAAGTCCACCGGGCGGAAGCGCAGCTGCACGCCCAGCTTTTCCAGGTTGCGGGTCCAGGGCGCCACCACCCGGGCACCCACCTCGGCACTGTCCAGATACTCCAGCACCATGGCCTTGCCTTCGGCGTTGCGCAGCGCGCCGTCCTTGACGGTCCAGCCGGCCTCGCGCAGCAGGGCCTGGGCCTGACGCAGGTTCTGGCGCAGGGACCTGTCGCCATCGGTGCGCGGCGGTTCAAAAGCGGGGCCGAACACGGCATCGGGCAATCGGCCGCGCCACGGCTCCAGCAGCGCCAGCTCGGCCGGCGACGGCAGGCCCTGGGCCGAACAGTCGGTGTTGCCGAACAGGCCACGCACCCGCTGGTAGGCGCCGTAGAACATCTGCCGGTTCATCCACTCGTAGTCCAGCGCCAGGCCGAGTGCCTGGCGCACCCGGATGTCGTCGAGCGGCGGGCGCCGGGTGTTGAGCACATAGCTCTGGAAGCCCGTGGGCAGGCGGTGCTGGAACTCGCCCTTGACCAGCTCGCCGCTGTCGAAGCGCTTGCCGGTGACGCGGCGCGCCCAGTCGCCGGCCGAGAAGAAGCGCATCAGGTCGAACTCGCCGGCCTTGAGCGCTTCCAGCCGCGCCGTGTTGTCCTTGTAGATCTTGACCGTGATGCGGTCGAAGTTGGCCGTGCCGCGCCGCACCGGCAGGTCGCGCGCCCAGTAGGCCGGGTCGCGCAGGTAGGTGATGTCGCGCCCGAAGTTGACCGGCCCGATGCGGTACGGCCCGCTGCCGATGGGGATGTCGGTGACCACCTGGTCGAAGGTCTTGCGCTGCCCGGTCTTGGGGTCGATCTGGTTGCCCCACTGCCGGCTGAACACCGGCAGGCCACCCACGGTGAGCGGCAGTTCGCGGTTGGGCTTGCGGAAGCGGTAGCGCACCGTGCGCTCGTCCAGCACGTCCAGGCCGGCCACCTCGGCCAGGATGGTCTTGTAGACCGGCGAGGTGTGCGGCCCCATCAGGGTGTCGAAGCTGTGCTTGACGTCGGCGGCCAGCACCGGGTCGCCGTTGTGGAAGCGCGCCGTGCTGCGCAGCCGGAAGGTCACCGACAGGCCGTCGGGCGCGGCCTGCACGTCTTCGGCCAGCAGGCCGTAGCCGGCGCCGTTCTCGTCCAGCGCGCCGGTCAGCAGGCTGTCGAACATCAGGTTGCTGAGATAGGCCGGTGCACTGCCCCGCAGGGTGAAGGGGTTGTACTTGTCGAAGGTGCTGGTGCGCAGGTTGCTCACCAGCGGCAACTCACCCCCTTTGGGGGCCTGCGGGTTGACATAGCCGAAATGGGTGAAGCCGGCGGGGTACTTGAGGTCGCCCCAGATCGCATACCCGTGGGCCGCCCAGGCCGGCGCCGACAGGGCCGCCAGCACCAGGAGCATGCAGAAGCGGCGGCAGGCGCACAAAAACGTCATGCGACAATTCTGCTGCAATTTTTATGGAGATTGAATGATGGGTTTTCTCGCGGGCAAGAAACTGCTGATCACAGGCGTGCTGTCCAACCGCTCGATTGCTTATGGCATTGCCAAGGCCTGCCACCAGCAGGGTGCCGAACTGGCCTTCAGCTACGTCGGTGAACGCTTCAAGGACCGCATCACCGAGTTCGCCGCCGACTTCGGCTCGAACCTGATCTTCGATTGCGACGTGGGAGACGACGCCCAGATCGCCCAGCTGTTTGAAGACCTCTCGAAGACCTGGCCCAAGTTCGACGGCTTCGTGCACAGCATCGGCTTCGCCCCGCGCGAGGCCATTGCCGGCGACTTCCTGGACGGCCTCTCGCGCGAGAGCTTCCGCATCGCCCACGACATCAGCGCCTACAGCTTCCCGGCCATGGCCAAGGCCGCCCTGCCCTACCTCAACGACAAGTCGGCCCTGCTGACCCTGAGCTACCTGGGCGCCCTGCGGGCCGTGCCCAACTACAACACCATGGGCCTGGCCAAGGCCAGCCTGGAGGCCTCGGTGCGCTACCTGGCCGAATCGCTGGGCCCGCGCGGCATGCGCGTCAACGGCATCAGCGCCGGCCCCATCAAGACCCTGGCCGCCAGCGGCATCAAGGACTTCGGCAAGCTGCTCAACGTGGTGGCCAGCGCCTCGCCGATCCGTCGCAACGTGACCATCGAGGACGTGGGCAACGTGGCGGCCTTCCTGCTGTCCGACCTGGCCGGCGGCGTCACGGCCGAGATCACCTATGTGGATGGCGGCTACAGCCAGACCACCGGCCTGAGCAAGGACAACATGGCCTGATCCCCCGAGCATCCGGGCATGAAAAAGCCGCCCTCGGGCGGCTTTTTTGTGGGCGCTGCGGTGGCCTCAGGCCTTGACGCTGGCGGCGACACAGTCAGCGAAATACGCCTTCTGGCCGTCCTCGCCCACCACCTCCACCAGGCCGTGGATGTCGGTCTCGAAGCCGGGGCACTGGCGGTTGAATTCGCGGGCGAACTTCAGGTAGTCCACGATCTTGCGGTTGAACACCTCGCCCGGGATGAGCAGCGGGATGCCGGGCGGGTACGGCGTGACCAGGCTGGTGGTGATGCGGCCTTCCAGCTGGTCGATCGGCACCCGCTCGGTGGTGCGCTGGGCGATGTGGGCAAAGGCGTCCGACGGCTTCATGGCCGGCGTGAGGTCGCTCAGGTACATCTCGGTGGTCAGGCGGGCGATGTCGTAGCGGGCGTACATCTCGTGCACGTGCTGGCACAGGTCGCGCAGGCCCATCTGCTCGTAGCGCGGGTGCTTCTGGCAGAACTCCGGCAGGATGCGCCACATGGGCTGGTTCTTGGCGTAGTCGTCCTTGAACTGCTGCAGCGCCGTCAGCAGCGTGTTCCAGCGGCCCTTGGTGATGCCGATGGTGAACATGATGAAGAAGCTGTAGAGGCCGGTCTTCTCGACCACCACGCCGTGCTCGGCCAGGAACTTGGTGACGATGGAGGCCGGGATGCCGGTCTCGCCGAAGCTGCCGTCCAGCTTGAGGCCGGGGGTGACGATGGTGGCCTTGATGGGGTCGAGCATGTTGAAGCCCGGCGCCATGTCGCCAAAGCCATGCCAGTCCTTCTCGGTGTCGTGGCCGTCGTCGCTCTTCTGGCGGTTGAGCACCCAGTCGCGCGCTTCACCCACGCCCTCTTCGGCCAGGTGCTCGGGGCCCCAGACCTGGAACCACCAGTCGTCGGCACCGAACTCGTCCTCGATCTTGCGCATGGCGCGGCGGAAATCGAGCGCCTCCAGGATGCTTTCTTCCACCAGCGCACGGCCACCGGGCGGCTCCATCATGGCGGCGGCCACGTCGCAGCTGGCGATGATGGCGTACTGCGGGCTGGTGCTGGTGTGCATCAGGTACGCCTCGTTGAAGAGGTGGCGGTCCAGCTTGACGTTCTGCGAGTCCTGCACCAGCACATGGCTGGCCTGGCTGATGCCGGCCAGCAGCTTGTGGATGGACTGGGTGGAATACACCACCGACTCCTTCGGCCGCGCCCGCTTCTTGCCCATGGCGTGGAAGTTGCCGTAGAACGGGTGGAAGGCGGCGTGCGGCAGCCAGGCCTCGTCGAAGTGCAGGTTGGCCACATAGCCGTCGAGCATCTGCTTGATGGCTTCGGTGTTGTAGAGCACGCCGTCGTAGGTCGACTGGGTCAGCGTGAGCACCCGGGGCTTGACCGATGCCGCGTCCACGCCGGCGAGCAGCGGGTTGGCGCGGATCTTGGCCTGGATGGACTCGATCTCGAACTCGGCCTGGGGAATCGGGCCGATGATGCCGTAGTGGTTGCGCGTGGGCTTGAGAAAGACCGGAATCGCGCCGGTCATGATGATGGAGTGCAGGATGCTCTTGTGGCAGTTGCGGTCCACCACCACCACGTCGCCCGGCGCGACCGTGTGGTGCCACACCATCTTGTTGCTGGTGCTGGTGCCGTTGGTGACGAAGAAGCAGTGGTCGGCATTGAAGATGCGCGCGGCATTGCGCTCCGATGCCCCGATGGCACCGTTGTGGTCCAGCAGCTGGCCCAGTTCTTCCACCGCGTTGCACACGTCGGCGCGCAGCATGTTCTCGCCGAAGAACTGGTGGAACATCTGGCCCACCGGCGTCTTCAGGAAGGCCACGCCGCCCGAATGGCCCGGGCAGTGCCACGAATAGGAGCCGTCCTCGGCGTAGTCGAGCAGCGCCTTGAAGAACGGCGGCTGGATGCCTTCCAGGTAGCTCTTGGCCTCGCGGATGATGTGGCGGGCCACGAACTCCGGCGTGTCCTCGAACATGTGGATGAAGCCGTGCAGCTCGCGCAGGATGTCGTTGGGCAGGTGCCGGCTGGTCTTGGTCTCGCCGTAGATGTAGATCGGCACCTCGGCGTTCTTGCGCCGCACCTCGTCGATGAAGTTGCGCAGGTTCAGCACCGCCGGATCCAGCTCGGGGCCGGGGGTGAATTCCTCGTCGTCGATGGACAGGATGAAGGCGCTGGCCCGGCTCTGCTGCTGGGCGAACTGGCTCAGGTCGCCGTAGCTGGTCACACCCACCACCTCGAAGCCTTCGCTCTCGATGGCCTGGGCCAGCGCGCGGATGCCCAGACCCGAGCTGTTCTCGGAACGGAAGTCCTCGTCGATGATGACGATGGGGAAACGGAATTTCATCTCAAGCTCCAGCCAGTGGCGGCCACACCGCCCGACATGCAGACCCGAAGGCCGCAAAGAAAAGGCCCGACGACCTCACGCCGTCGGGCAAGGGCCGAAGTGTACGGAAATCGCGTGTCGCTCCGGCGGCGGATGCCGGCTTTTGTCGCAGAATCGACCACAGACCGGCCACAAGCTGCCGGCATGAAAGGCCTTGTTCATGGCGATGTCGACGATCTGGTGGCTGCTGGCCGGCGGTGCGGTGGCGCTGGAACTGTTCACCGGCACCTTCTACCTGCTCATGGTGGCCCTGGGCCTGGCGGCCGGCGCGCTGGCGGCGCACGGCGGGCTGAGCCTGACCGCGCAGCTGGTGGCCTCGGCCGTGGTGGGTGCGGGCGCCGTGGCCGTCTGGACTGCCGTGCGCCGCCGCAACGCCTCCAGCCTTCCGGCCAGTGCACAGCGCGATGTCAATCTGGACATCGGCGAAGTGGTGCAGGTGCAGGCCTGGGAAGCCGACGGCACGGCCCATGTGCAGTACCGGGGCGCCCGCTGGACCGCCGTTCCCCGCGCCGGGCTCACCCCCGAACCGGGGCCGCACCGCGTGACCGAACTGATCGGCAACCGGCTGGTGCTGGACAAGGCCTGACCTCCCTCTTCTTCATCCACACGGAAATCCCTCATGGAAATCGCGATCGCCCTCATCGTCATAGCGGCCATCTTCATCAAGAGCTCGATCAAGGTCGTGCCCCAGCAGAACGCCTGGGTGGTGGAGCGGCTGGGCAAGTACCACACCGCGCTGGCGCCGGGCCTGAACTTCATCGTGCCCTTCATCGACAAGGTGGCCTACCAGCACAGCCTCAAGGAGATCCCGCTGGATGTGCCGAGCCAGATCTGCATCACGCGCGACAACACCCAGCTGCAGGTGGACGGCATCCTGTACTTCCAGGTGACCGACCCCATGCGCGCCAGCTACGGCTCGTCCAACTACATCGTGGCGGTCACCCAGCTGGCCCAGACCTCGCTGCGTTCGGTCATCGGCAAGCTCGAACTCGACAAGACCTTCGAGGAGCGCGACATCATCAACGCCCAGGTGGTCCAGGCCATCGACGAAGCCGCGCTCAACTGGGGCGTGAAGGTGCTGCGCTACGAGATCAAGGACCTGACCCCGCCCAAGGAAATCCTGCATGCCATGCAGCAGCAGATCACGGCCGAGCGTGAGAAACGCGCCCTGATCGCCGCCTCCGAGGGCCGTCGCCAGGAACAGATCAACATCGCCACCGGCGAGCGCGAGGCCTTCATCGCGCGCTCCGAAGGCGAGAAGCAGGCCGCCATCAACAACGCACTGGGTGAGGCCGCCTCCATCACCGCCGTGGCCGACGCCACCGCGCAGGCCATCGAGCGCGTGGCCGCCGCCATCCGACAGCCTGGCGGTCAGGAAGCGGTGCAGCTCAAGGTGGCCGAGCGCGCCGTGGACGCCTATGCCAAGGTGGCCGCGGACGCCAACACCACACTCATCGTGCCCGGCAACATGACCGAGGTGTCCTCCCTCATCACATCGGCCATGAAGATGGTCAACGCCACCCAGGCCCCCTCTCGCTGACACACCATGGACCACGACGCGCTCAATGTGCTGGGCGACCCCCTGCAGGCCTGCTCCTTCGACCCGGTCACCGGCTTCTACCGCGATGGCTGCTGCCACACCGGGCCCGACGATGTGGGCACGCATGTGGTGTGCGCCCGCGTGACGGCGGAGTTCCTGGCCTTCTCGAAGGCGGTCGGCAACGACCTCAGCACACCGCGTCCCGAATGGCGCTTCCCGGGGCTCCAGCCGGGAGACCGCTGGTGCCTGTGCGTGCGGCGCTGGAAAGAGGCATTGACCGCCGGCGTGGCGCCTCCGGTCATCCTGGAAGCCACACACGCATCCACCCTGCAGTTCGTGGACCTGCCGACGCTGCAGCAACACGCCTGGCGAAAATCCACCGACGGCAGCGCGGCCACCTGAATCGCTGCGACGCCGGGAAAACCGGGCTTGCGCCCTGCTACAATCGCAGGCTTCGCGGAGAGGTGGATGAGCGGTTTAAGTCGCACGCCTGGAAAGCGTGTGTGGGCTAATCCCCACCGCGGGTTCGAATCCCGCCCTCTCCGCCACCCCACAACAGCCCCTGCCGTCGTGCGACCGCAGGGGCTTTTTGTTGGGCCGGTCCGGGCGAACCGGCGCTCGACGGTTGTGCCGGGCCTCAAACACTGTCACACTCCACCCCCTGTTGCGAACGCTTTCCTCAGCAACAGACAAGTTTGATCCGGGCAGCGGTTCCCCCAACACCGCACACCTCCACCGCACTGATCCGTTCAGGGTCCCCGCCGGTGGTCTGACTTCCTCCCCAGGCGAGCTTCTTTCGGCCATTCCACATGGCCGTCCACGGCACGCGCTACCCATTTCGCAGCGCACACTCTGAAAGGCTCAACATGAGCAGCAAACTTTACGTCGGCAACCTGTCCTACTCGGTTCGCGACGACGATCTCCAGCAGCAGTTCTCTTCCTTCGGCCAGGTGCAGTCCGCCAAGGTCATGATGGAGCGCGACACCGGTCGCTCCAAGGGTTTCGGCTTTGTCGAGATGTCCAGCCCGGCCGAAGCCGAAGCCGCCATCCAGGGCATGCACGGCAAGAACATGGGCGGCCGTGACCTGACGGTCAACATCGCTCGCCCGATGGAGCCCCGCGCCCCGCGCAGCGGCGGCTTCGGCGGTGGTTACGACGGCAACCGTCGCAACAGCTACTGAGCCACGGCGCTCCGGGGTCTTTCACACTCCAGCGCCCAAGAAAAAAGCCGCCCCTCGGGGCGGCTTTTTTGCGTGAGGACCGATCGGTTGATCAGCGGATCACGGCGATGGTGGTGCGGTTGCCGCCCTTGTAGGTCATCAGGGTCAGGGCGCCGTTCTTGATGTCGCCCTTCTCGTCAAACTCGATGTTGCCGGTCACGCCCTTGTAGTTCGTGGCCTTCAGAGCAGGCAGGTACACCTTGGGGTCGGCCGAGCCGGCGGTGACCATGGCGTTGGCCATGACCTTGACGGCGTCGTACACGTACGGGGCGTACACCTGGACATCGGCGTTGAACTTGGCCTTGAAGTCGGCGCGGAACTTGTCCATGCCGGCCTTCTGTTCGCCTTCGACACCACCGGCTTCGGCGCAGTAGACCTGCTCGTCGGCCATGCCGTCACCCGACAGCTTGGGCAGCTCGGAAGTGCAGATGCCGTCGCCGCCCATGAACTTGGCGTTGATGCCCAGCTGCTTCATCTGCTTGAGCATGGGGCCGGCCACGGCGTCCATGCCGCCGAAGAACACCACGTCGGGCTTCTTGGCCTTCAGGGTGGTCAGGATGGCGTTGAAGTCGGTGGCCTTGTCGTTGGTGAATTCACGACCCACGACCTTGCCGCCAGCGGCGATCACGCCCTTCTCGAACTCGTCGGCCACGCCTTGACCGTAAGCGGTGCGGTCGTCGATGACGGCCACGTTGGCTGCCTTGAGGGTCTGCACGGCGTACTTGCCCAGGGTGCCACCCAGGTGCACGTCGTCAGCCACGACGCGGAAGGCGCCCTGGTAGCCCTGGCGGGTGTACTTGGGGTTGGTGGCGGACGGGGATATCTGGGGGATGCCGGCGTCGTTGTAGATCTGCGAGGCCGGGATGGTGGTGCCGGAGTTCAGGTGACCGATCACGCCGGCGACCTTGGCGTCCACCAGCTTGGTGGCAGCGGCGGTGCCCTGCTTGGGATCGGCAGCGTCGTCTTCAGCCAGCAGCTCGAACTTGACCGGCTTGCCACCCAGGGTCAGGCCGGCGGCGTTCAGCTCTTCGATGGCCATGCGGGCGCCGTTCTCGTTGTCCTTGCCCAGGTGGGCGATGGCGCCACTGGTGGGACCAACGTGACCGATCTTGACGACCTGGGCTTCAGCTGCGGGGGCAGCAGCGGGAGCGGCGGCGGGCGCAGCGGCCTCTTCCTTCTTGCCACAAGCCGCAAGCGCCACAGCCGCGGCGATGACGGCCAGTTTGATGTTCAGTTGCATGGGGATTCCTCGAAAGGGATGAAGTTGAAACGCGGAGGGAACTTTTTTCTCCACCGCATAAAGATACCCCAAAAATCCCGCAGATTTCACGCTGCGAAGGCGCTGCGCGGCAGCCAAGGGTTTTCCTCATGCGTAATCGCAACACCGAATGCCGCATTAGCGGAACCGATGCTGCGGAGGAACCATCATGGGGCGGCGGATGCCAGATCGTGGCGCACCGGCTCGATGCCCTGCACCCGGTAGGTGCGCCAGCGTTCGCGCGCCGGCAACCGGTCCTCGTCGGCCTGGGTCACCACCTCGATCACCCGCTCGAACCGCTCCCAGCCCTCGGCCATGTCGGCGCACAGATTGACCAGCACCTGCCGGCCTTGCGGGTCGGGGGCACCGGTGGCCAGGTGGATGGGCGAGTGGCGCACGACGTCGGGCGCATCGCCCTCGCGGCTGTGGGGCAGAAAGTCGCCCGCCTGGCTGACCCACAGGGCCTGGTCGAGCGGGCCGAGGTCGTCTGCCGCCACCCGCACCCACAGGCGCGCGCCCTTGAGGTAGGCCTTGCGCAGCAGCCGGCAGGCATAGCCCACCCGGTCGGGCGCATTGAAATGAAAGGCAACCTCGGCCGGCATGGGATCAGGCGCGGGTCTTGCGCCGGGCCGGCTTGACGGCTGCCGGGGTCGCTGCCTGGTCCAGGATGAACTGCAGCAGCAGCGGCACCGGGCGACCGGTGGCCCCCTTGGCTGCCCCGCTCTTCCAGGCGGTGCCGGCAATGTCGAGGTGGGCCCAGGGCATGTCGCCCACGAACTTCTGCAGGAACTTGGCGGCGGTCACGGCGCCTGCCGCACGACCCGCCACGTTGCCCATGTCGGCGAAGCTGGACTTGAGGCCCTCGGCGTACTCGTCGTCCAGCGGCATGCGCCACGCCAGGTCGCCACAGACGTCGCCCGCCTTCTGCAGCGCGTCGGCCAGTTCGTCGCTGGCGCTGAACAGCCCGGTGCGCACGGCACCCAGCGCGATCACGCAGGCACCGGTGAGCGTGGCGATGTCGATCACCGCCCGGGGCTTGAAGCGGGCCGCGTACGTCAGGGCGTCGCACAGGATCAGGCGGCCTTCGGCATCGGTGTTGAGGATCTCGATGGTCTGGCCGCTCATGCTGCGCACCACGTCGCCGGGCTTGACCGCCAGGCCGTCGGGCATGTTCTCGCAGCTGGGGATGAGACCCACCACATTGATCGCCGGCTTGAGCTCGGCCAGCGCCGCAAAGGTGCCCAGCACGCTGGCGGCGCCACCCATGTCGAACTTCATCTCGTCCATCTCGGGCGCGGGCTTGATGGAGATGCCGCCGGTGTCGAAAGTGATGCCCTTGCCCACCAGCACCACGGGTGCGTCGCCCTTGGCGCCGCCGTTGTACTGCATGACGATGAAGCGCAACGGCTGTGCCGAACCCTGGGCCACGGCCATGAAGGCGCCCATGCCCAGCGCGGCCACCTGCTTGGGCCCGAGCACTTCGGTCTTGATGCCGCCCTGACGCCCCAGCGCCCTGGCCGCATCGGCCAGGTGGGTGGGCGTGGCATGGTTGCCGGGGCGGTTGGCCCATTCCTTGGCGAACTCCACACCGCTGACCAGGGCCTTGCCCACTTCGAAGCCGGCGCGCACGGCAGCGGCATCGGCCACCGCCACGGTCACCCGCTTGAGGGCACGGGGCTTGGCCGAGGGCTTGGTGGTGGTGTAGGTGTAGCTGGCATCGGCGCTGGCCTGCACCGCCATCCGCACCGCCATGGCGTCGTCGGGCAGACAGCTCAGCACCAGGGCCAGCTTCTCGACGCCCGCCTGCCGCAGGGCGGCCGTGCCGGCAGCCACCGCCTTGCGCACCGCGGCCGCCGACGCATCGCCCGCACGGACCAGCACCACACGGGCGGCCTTGACCCCCTCGACCTTGTAGCCCGCCACCATCTGGCCGACGCCGGACTCCATGTCGCCCAGGGCCAGGACGGCCAGGCGGGTCAGCGCATCGGGGCTCGCGGCCAGCGCCTTGGGCAGGTGGTCGGGCAGGAGCACCAGCAGCGCATCGACCGGCAGCTGCGCTGCCTGGGCCAGGGTGAGGGATTTGAGTTCGAAGTTCATAATCGTGTTTTCCTTGTCCGATCGATGTTATTTCATTCTTCCATCCGCAAAGAGCTGGCCCGCAGCTTCGGCGCGACCCTGGTGGTGCTCTTCACCATCGTGCTGACCATGCTGCTCATCCGCACGCTGGGTGCGGCCTCGCAGGGCAGCGTCAATCCGGAAGAGGTGATGCTGGTGCTGGGCTACACCGTCATCGGGCGCACCCCCACCATCCTCACGCTCGCGCTGTTCATTGCGGTGGTGTTCACGCTCTCGCGCATGTACCGCGACAGCGAGATGATCATCTGGTTCAGCAGCGGCCGCTCGCTCGGGGGATTTCTGGGGCCGGTCATGCGCTTTGCCTGGCCGGTGCTGCTGACCATCACGGTCATGGTGTTCTTCGTGTGGCCCTGGGCCAACCAGCAGACCGACGAGCTTCGCGCACGGTTCGAGCAGCGCGGCGACCTGGAGCGCATCGCTCCCGGCCAGTTCCAGGAATCGTCCAACGGCCGTCGGGTGTTCTTCATCGACAAGGACACGGCCGCCGGCACCGAGGGCCGCAACGTCTTCATCGCCAGCACCGAAAGCGACGGCAGCGAGTCCGTCACGTCGGCGCGCTCCGGCCGGATCGAGACCCTCCAGGACCGTCAGTACCTGGTGCTCAACAACGGGCAGCGGCTCGAGACCTCGCCCCAGGCCGCGCTCAAGGTCAGCGAGTTCGAGGAGTACGGCACCCAGGTGGGCAACGCCGCTCCGGGCCAGCGCGCGGTGCAGCCGCTCAAGGCCCGCAGCACCTGGCGGCTGATCACCGAGCCCGACCGGCTGAACCTGTCGGAGCTGGGCTGGCGCATCGGCATGGCGCTGACCGCCCTCAACTTCGTGCTGATTGCACTGGCCACCACGGCGGGCAACCCCCGGGCCGGCCGGGGCGGCAACCTGTTCTTCACCCTGTTCACCTTCGTGTTCTATTACAACCTGCTCAACATCGGCCAGAGCTGGGTGGCACAGGGGCTGGTGGGGCTGATTCCGTTCATGGTGCTGCTGCACGGCGGCGTGATGGCCCTGGCACTGGCCTGGCTGTACAAGCGCCACCACAACCTGAGCCTGCGTGGCTGGCTGGGTGGCCTGCGGAGGACCCCGGCATGAAGACCTTGCGGCGACTGATCTATGGCGAGGTGCTGCGGGCCGTGGCCTTCGTGCTGATCGCCTTCCTGGCGCTGTTCTCCTTCTTCGACCTGGTGGACGAGCTGCCCGCCATCGGGCGCGCCTCGCCCCTGGATGCGTCGCTGGTGTATGGCCTGCCGCACGCGCTGGGGTATGTGGGCCTGCTCATGCCCAGCCGCATCTACGAGCTCATGCCCATGGCGGTGCTCATCGGCACGGTGTTCGTGCTGGCCCGCATGGCGCAGCACTCCGAATACACCATCCTGCGCACCAGCGGCCTGGGACCCTGGAAGGCGCTGCGCACGCTGCTGGGCCTGGGGGTGGCGTTCGTGGCCTTCACCTTCGTCATGGGGGACTATGTGGCGCCCGTGGCCGACCGTGCCGGCCAGCTGCTCAAGGCCCGCTACCAGGGCAACATCAGCGTGGGCCAGACCGGCGCATGGCTCAAGGAACGCCAGCCCTACAGCAACTTCTCGGTCAACGTGGGTTCGATGTCGGCGCAAGGCGAGCTGCGCAACATCCGCATCTTCGAGTTCAACAACCAGGGCTTCCTGGTGTCCACGGTGCACGCCCGATCCGGCCAGATCGAAGGCGACGAGAGCTGGACGCTGCGCGAGGTGGAGCGGCGCGAGTTCGACGCGGCCGGGCTGGCATCGTCCCGCGTGACGCGCAGCGCGCTGGAGAGCTTCCGCTGGCCCAGCAGCCTGAACACCGAGATGGTGTCGGTGGCCCTGCTCAAGCCCGAGCGCATGCGCACGGCCGACCTGTTCGCCTACATCCGGCACCTGGAAGCCAACGGGCAGACCGCCCAGCGCTACGAGATCGAGTTCTGGCGCAAGGTGTTCTACCCCATGTCCTGCCTGGTGATGGTGGTGCTGGCGCTGCCGTTCGCCTACCTGCATTTCCGCTCCGGCAGCATCACGGCCTATGTGTTCGGCGGCGTGATGATCGGCATCAGCTTCTTCCTGCTCAACAACGTGTTCGGCTACATCGGCAACCTCAACCAGTGGCGACCCTGGCTGGCAGCCCTGTCGCCGGCCCTGATCTATTCGCTGGTCTCGCTGGGTGCGTTCGGCTGGCTGGTCCTTCGGAGGTAGTGCCATGCTCGGTGTGATCGTTTTCGCCCACGGTTCACGCGATCCGCTGTGGCGCCGGCCGGTGGAGTCGGTGGCGCAGCAGATCGCGCAGCGTGATGCGTCCGCTGCGGTGGCCTGCGCCTACCTGGAGCTGTGCGAACCCGACCTGCCCACCGCCGCCGCCGCGCTGGTGGCCCGGGGTGCGACCGACATCCGGGTGCTGCCGCTGTTCTTCGGCATGGGCAAGCACGCGAGGGAAGACCTGCCGGTGCTCATGACGGCGTTGCAGCAGGCCCATCCCGGCGTGTCCTTCCGGCAGCTGCCCACGGCGGGTGAAGACCCCCGACTGACCGCCCTGCTGGCCCAGCTGGCGCTGGAGACCACGGCATGAACCTGCACCAGTTCCGTTTCGTGCAGGAGGCGGTGCGCCGCAACCTCAACCTGACCGAGGCGGCCAAGGCGCTGCACACCTCGCAGCCCGGCGTGTCCAAGGCCATCATCGAGCTGGAAGACGAGCTGGGCATCGAGATCTTTGCCCGCCACGGCAAGCGCATCAAGCGCGTCACCGAGCCCGGCACCCAGGTGCTCAAGAGCATCGACATCATCCTGCGCGAGGTGAACAACCTCAAGCGCATCGGCGAGCAGTACTCGGCCCAGGACAGCGGCACGCTGTCGATCGCCACCACCCACACCCAGGCCCGTTATGTGCTGCCCGGGCCGGTGGCGGCGCTGCGCCAGTCGTACCCCAAGGTCGGCATCAGCCTGCACCAGGGCTCGCCCGACCAGGTGGCCCGCATGCTGATCGAGGAAGTGGCCGAGATCGGCATGGCCACCGAGTCGCTGGTGAACTACCCCGAACTGGTCACCCTGCCCTGCTACGAATGGCAGCACGTGCTGGTGCTGCCGTTCGACCACCCGCTGGTGGACCGCGAACGCATCAGCCTCGAAGATCTGGCCGCCCTGCCCCTGATCACCTACCACCCCAGCTTCACCGGCCGCACCCGCATCGACCAGGCCTTTGCGCTGCGCCACCTCAAGCCCAACGTGGTGCTCGAAGCCATCGACTCCGACGTGATCAAGACCTACGTCAAGCTCGGCATGGGCGTGGGCATCGTGGCCGAGATGGCCATGCAGGGCGAGAACCTCACGCCCGGCCTGGTGGCCCGCCCCGCCGGCCAGCTGTTCGGGCACAACCTGGCCCGGGTGGCCTTCAAGCGCGGCACCTACCTGCGGCACTTCGTGCTGCGCTTTGCCGAGCTGCTGAGCGACCGCCTGAGCCGCGACACCATCATGCGGGCCATGAACGGCACGCCGGACGACTACGAACTCTGACATGACCACGCTCGCCGTCACACCGCCGGTCACGCCGACTCTGCAGTCCCGCCTGCCCCAGGTGGGCACCACCATCTTCACCGTCATGTCGGCGCTCGCCGCGAAGCACGGCGCCGTCAACCTGGGACAGGGCTTCCCCGATTTCGACTGCGACCCGGCCCTGCCGGCCGCCGTGGCCACCGCCATGGCCCAGGGCCACAACCAGTACCCGCCCATGGCCGGGGTGCCGGCGCTGCGGCAGGCCCTGGCGGCCAAGATGCAGGCGCTCTACGGTCTGGCGGTGAATGCCGACACCGAGATCACCGTCACCGCCGGCGCCACCCAGGCCATCCTCACGGCCATCCTGGCGGTGGTGCACCCGGGCGACGAGGTCATCGTGCTGGAACCCTGTTACGACAGCTATGTGCCCAACATCGAGCTGGCCGGCGGCACGGTGGTGCGGGTGCCGCTGACCCCCGGCAGCTTCCGGCCCGACTTTGCGGCCATCGCTGCCGCCATCACGCCGCGCACCCGCGCCCTGCTGATCAACAGCCCGCACAACCCCAGCGGCATGTGCTGGACCGCGGCCGAGATGCAGCAGCTCGAGGCCCTGCTGGCCCCCACCGATGTGCTGCTCATCAGCGACGAGGTGTACGAACACATGGTGTTCGACGGCCAGCGGCACGAGAGCGCCGCCCGCTACCCCGGTCTGGCGGCGCGGGCCTTCATCGTCAGCAGCTTCGGCAAGACCTACCACGTGACCGGCTGGAAGGTGGGCACCGTGGTGGCCCCGGCGCCGCTCACGGCGGAGTTCCGCAAGGTGCACCAGTTCAATGTGTTCACCGTGAACACGCCGGTGCAGCACGCCCTGGCCGCCTACATGGCCGACCCCGCACCCTACCTGAACCTGCCGGCCTTCTACGGCGCCAAGCGCGACCGCTTCCGTGCCGGCCTGGCGCACACGCGGTTTCGCATGCTGCCCGGCGAAGGCACCTACTTCCAGTGCGTCGGCATCGAGGATCTGGCGGTGCCCGAACGCGACCTGCCCGATGGCGCGTTCTGCGAATGGCTCACCACCGAGGTGGGTGTCGCGGCCATCCCGCTGTCGGCCTTTTATGGCAACGGCTTTGACCAGCGCGTCATCCGCTTCTGCTTTGCCAAGCGCGACGACACGCTGGACGAAGCGCTCAAGCGCCTGGCGCGCCTCTGATCAGCAGCGCACCGGGTTGCGGCAGAACTGCTCCAGCTCGCGCACCATGGAGCGGTCGGCCACGGTGCGGCGCACGCCCGAGCCCATCTCCATGCTGAGCTTCATCTCGTACTTGCGGAAGAAGTCGTCGAACAGCTCGCCACCCAGCGTGCCGGTGGCGGTGAGCTGATCGGTCTTGGGGTCGTGCTCCAGCAGCACGGCGCACAGCGGCTGTTCGGCCGGGCCGGCCAGCACCTGGGCGCCGCGCGCCGGGTCGTACTGGCTGTGGTCGGCGCAGCAGTGGATCAGGTCGTTGCCCTTGCTCGGCGTCTGCGGGTTGGACACCCCGCCCTTGCGGAAGCTGATGAAACTCAGCTCCCGGGTCGGATAGACCAGCTTGTGCGCGCAGATGGCCGAAAACGCCACCAGGCTGCGCCGGGGGCCCACGCCGCCGGGCCAGTCGTAGGTCTGCTTGTCGCGGGTGGTCAGCTGCACCGGCTGGGCCGGCTTGCCCAGGTCCAGCAGGAAGACGGGCGTGGCCTCGAAAGGGTAATGGAACACGTAATTGACCTGCGCCTTGAGCGACGAGGCCTTGATGGGCCGGCCGGTGTCGTCGGTCAGCAGCACCCGGCCATACGAGCGGGCCCTGGCCTGAGCGGCCCAGGCACCGGTGGCCAGCGTGGCGGCCAAGGCGCCGGCCCCGATGGCACAACTCTCCACAAAATCCCTGCGATCCATTCCTGTGTCTCCTGTCTGCAGGCGCGCAGTTCACTCGATGGCTTGCCCGCTGTCAAACGGGCGGGAGTATGTCCCAGCAGGGCAACAGGGCAAGCCCCTCATGGGACATGCATCACGCATCGGGCCGCTGCGACGAGCGGCTGCATCTGCCACGCGCCCTACGGCGTAGAGAATTTGTGCCGATACAGCACCTGGCCCTGCACGACGGGGCCAGCCCTCCTCCCTGCACGACCGAGACGATGAAGACTTCCCGCTCCCTGCCCCTCCTGCCCTCCCGCCGCCAAGCGCTGGCCGCTGCCCTGCTGCTGGGTGCTGCTGCCGGGATGCCGACCACCGGCCGTGCCGCCACGCCGGTGGCCGCCGACACCGTGGTCGAGGCCGTTCAACTGCCCGCCTGGGTGGAGCGCAACGGCGACCGCCGCGCCGCCGAGCCGGGGCAACGCCTGCGGGCCGGGGACGTGGCCGTCACGGCCGCCGGCTCGCGCGCCGTGTTGCGCTTGTCCGACAACAGCCTGGTCAAGATGGGCGAAGCCACCGAACTGGCCTTGCAGAACCTGGAAGCCGGCCGCAAGGACGGTCAGGCCCAGATGGCGGGCAAGTTCCGGCTGGTCACCGGCGTGTTCCGCTACGCCACCGACTACCGCAGCAAGGCCCTGGGCGTGAACCGTGACGTGAGCCTGCAGACCGCCACGGCCACCGTGGGCGTGCGCGGCACCGACTTCTGGGCCATGAGCGACGCCGAGCACGACGCGGTCTGCGTGTTCGAAGGTGCCGTGGCGGTCATGCGCGACGGCCGCGACACCATCGCCCTGAACCAGCCCGGCGCGTTCTGGGTGGTGTTCACCGGCCAGCCCGAGAAGCCCGCCGGCCAGGCCACCCCGGCCCAGCTGAGCAAGTTCATTGCCCAGGGCGATCTGCAACCCGGCAGCGGTGTGCTGGTGCAGGGCGGATCGTGGCGCACCGTGGTGGCCACCTTCCCCCGACTGGCCGAAGCCGAGGCCCTGCGCATGCGCCTGCAGAAGGCGGGTTACCCGGCCTCGGTGGCCAACACCGTGCGCGGCCATGAAGTGCGGGTGCAGCAGGTGGCCACCCGCCAGGACGCCGAAGCCCTGCTGCGCAAGCTGCAGGCCGACCCCGCCCTGGGCGCTGCACAGGGCCGGGTGGAAGGCGCCTGATCAGGCGTTGAGCTGGGCCCAGGCCTTGTCGATGCGCTTGAGGCTCACCGGCTGAGGCGTGCGCAGCTCCTGCGCGAAAAAGCTCACCCGCAGCTCCTCCAGCAGCCAGCGCAGCTCCTGCAGCCGGGTGTCCTGCACACCCTTGCGCTCGGCCACCAGCCGCCAGAAGCGCTGTTCCTGCGGCCGAAGTTCGGCCAGGCGGGCGGCGTCGCGGGCCGGATCGGCCCGCAGCTTCTCCAGCCGCAGCTGCACCGCCTTGAGGTAACGCGGCAGGTGCTGCAGCTGGCCTGGGGGCGTCTGGATCAGGAAATTCCGCGGCATCAGCCGGGCGAGCTGCCGCTGGATGTCGACCGCCACGTCGGCCGGCGGCTTGCTGTCCTTGAGCTTGCGCTGGGCCGCCGCGAACTCGGTCAGGATGGCGCCTGCGCTGCGGGCCAGCTCGGCCGCGATCAGGTTCAGGCGCCCCCGGCCTTCGTCCACCCGGCGCTGGAAGCTGGCTTCGTCCACCGGCAGCGGGTCGGCCAGAAAGGCCCGGTCCAGTGCCAGCTCGATCAGCTGGGTGCGCAGCTCCTCCAGCGTGCCGCCACCACTGTCCTTGCCCACCTGCATGTAGGCCGCCGCCATGGCCTGCAGGCCGGGGATGTTCTTTTCCAGGTACTTCAGCGCGTCGCGGATCTGCAGGGCAAACAGGCGCCGCAGCCCGGCCCGGTGCCTGGCCTGGGCCACATCGGGCTCGTCGAACACCTCGATGCGCACCGCATCAACGTCGTCCACCAGTGCGGGGAATCCCACCAGCGTCTGCTGGCCCTGGCGGATTTCCATCAGCTCGGGCAGTTCGCCAAAGTCCCAGCGGGTGTGGCGCTGGCTGGCATCGGCCTTGGGGGTGGCCGGGGCGGGTGCCGGCACGCGGCGCGCCGATGCGGCGGTCGATTCCGCTTCGGGGGTGGGCGCGGGAACAGCCGCTGCCGGCCGCGCCACCTTGAGCGCCGCCAGGGCCTGGAAGGCACCCCGGGCCTGCGCGCCGAGTTCGGCCTTCAGCGCGGCCAGGCTGCGGCCCTGGCCCAGCTGGCGGCCATGTTCGTCCACCACCCGCAGGTGCATGAAGTGGTGCGGCGGCAGCATGTCGGCCTTGATGTCGGCGCGCTGGATGTCGAGCTGGGTGGCGGCCCGCACCTTCTTCAGCAGCGCGTCCATCAGGCTGCCGCTGCCGAACACCTCGGGCTCGCACAGCTCGGCCGCAAAACGTTCGGCCGTGGCCGGCAGCGGCACCAGGCGGGAGCGCGGCCGCTGGTGCAGGGTCTTGAGCAGCGCCAGCACCTTGTCCTTGAGCATGCCGGGCACCAGCCAGTCGCAGCGGTCCTCGCTGGCCTGGTTCAGGGCGAACAGGGGCAGCGCCACCGACAGGCCGTCGCGGGCGTCGCCCGGTTCGTGCAGGTAGCTGCAGGCGCAGTCCACGCCACCCAGGCGGATGGTGCGCGGAAAGGCCTGGGCCGTGATGCCGGCGGCCTCGTGCCGCATCAGCGCCTCGCGCGTGAGGTACAGCAGCTTGGGGTTCTCGCGCACCGCCTGGCCGTACCAGCGCTCCAGGCTGGCGCCGTTGCACACGTCGGCCGGGATCTGGGCGTCGTACCAGGCGAACACCACCTCGTCGTCCACCAGCACGTCCTGCCGGCGTGACTTGTGTTCCAGCTCGGCCACCTGCCGCACCAGCTTCTGGTTGGCGGCCAGGAAGGCCAGACGCGTGTCCCAGTCGCCCTGCACCAGGGCCTCGCGGATGAAGATCTCGCGCGCCCCGGCCGGATCGACCCGGCTGTAGTCCACCCGCCGCTGGCTGTAGACCACCAGGCCGTACAGCGTGGCCCGCTCCAGCGCCGAGACGCGCGCGGCCTTCTTCTCCCAGTGCGGGTCGAGCATCTGCTTCTTCAGCAGGTGCGCCCCCACCTGTTCCAGCCATTGCGGCTCGATGGCCGCGATGCCGCGGCCGAACAGGCGCGTGGTCTCCACCAGTTCGGCGCACACGATCCAGCGGCCCGGCTTCTTGCTCAGGTTGGCGCCGGGGTGGCGGTGGAACTTGATGCCGCGCGCGCCCAGGTACCAGTCCTCGGTGTCGTTCTTGCAGCCGATGTTGCCCAGCAGGCCCGAGAGCATGGACAGGTGCAGCGCCTCGTAGCCGGCCGGCGTGCTGTTGATGGGCCAGCGCTGCTCGGTCACCACCGTGAGCAGCTGGCTGTGGATGTCGCGCCACTCGCGCACCCGGCGCGGGTTGATGAAGTGTTCGCGCAGCAGGTTCTCGTACTGGCGGTGGCTGAGCTTGTGGTCGGTGCCATGGCCGCCCTTGCTGTCTTCCAGCCACTTCCACAGCCGCAGCGTGCCGCTGAACTCGCTTTTTTCGTCGTCGAAGCGGGCATGGGCCTGGTCGGCCTGGGCCTGCTTGTCCAGGGGGCGGTCGCGCACGTCCTGCACGCTCACGGCGGCGGCAATCACCAGCACCTCGGCCAGGGCGCCCCGGTCGCGCGCTTCCAGGATCATGCGGCCCACCCGCGGGTCCAGCGGCAGGCGGGCCAGGGCCTGCCCGGTGGCGGTGAGCTCGTTGGACTCGTCCACCGCGCCCAGCTCGGCCAGCAGCTGGTAACCGTCGGCAATGGCGCGGCGCTGCGGCGCGTCCACGAAGGCGAAGTCTTCCACCGCACCCAGGTGCAGCGACTTCATGCGCAGGATCACACCCGCCAGCGAGCTGCGCAGGATCTCGGGGTCGGTGAAGCGCGGGCGGCCATTGAAGTCGGCCTCGTCGTACAGGCGGATGCAGATGCCGTCGGCCACCCGGCCGCAGCGGCCCGCCCGCTGGTTGGCCGCCGCCTGGCTGATGGGCTCCACCAGCAGCTGCTCCACCTTCTGCCGGAAGCTGTAGCGCTTGACCCTTGCCGTGCCGGCATCGATCACATAGCGGATGCCCGGCACGGTGAGCGAGGTTTCGGCCACGTTGGTGGCCAGCACGATGCGGCGCTGCCCGTGCGGCTGGAAGATGCGGTCCTGCTCGGCCTGCGACAGCCGCGCGAACAGCGGCAGCACCTCGGCGTTGCGCAGCGCGGGCTGGTGCGCCAGGTGCTTGCGCAGGTGGTCGGCGGCCTCGCGGATCTCGCGCTCGCCGGGCAAAAAGACCAGGATGTCCCCGCCCACGCCGCCGCGCCAGAGTTCATCCACGCCGTCGGCGATGGCGGCGTTCAGGTCGTATTCGCGGCTTTCCTCGAACGGACGCCAGCGCACCTCCACCGGGTAGGTGCGGCCCGACACCATCAGCACCGGCGCCTTGCCGCGCGCCGAGGCAAAGTACTCGGCAAAACGGTCGGCGTCGATGGTGGCCGAGGTGACGATGACCTTCAGGTCGGGCCGGCGCGGCAGCAGCTGGCGCAGGTAGCCGAGCAGAAAGTCGATGTTGAGGCTGCGTTCGTGCGCCTCGTCGATGATCAGCGTGTCGTAGGCGCGCAGGTCGGGATCGGTCTGGGTCTCGGCCAGCAGGATGCCGTCGGTCATGAGCTTGACCGAGGCGTCCTTGGACAACCGGTCCTGGAAGCGCACCTTGTAGCCCACCACCTCGCCCAGCGGGGTCTTGAGCTCTTCGGCAATGCGCTTGGCCACGCTGGACGCCGCAATGCGGCGCGGCTGGGTGTGGCCGATGAGCTGACCGCGCTGGCCCGGCTTCGCATTCAGGCGCCCGCGCCCCATGGCCAGGGCGATCTTGGGCAGCTGGGTCGTCTTGCCCGAGCCGGTCTCGCCACACACGATGACCACCTGGTGGTCGCGGATGGCGGCCTCGATCTCGTGCCGGCGTGCGGACACGGGCAGGGCTTCGGGGAACTCGAGGTGCAGGGCGGGGGCGGTCAAGCGGGAACTTCGGTCAAAATCGGGCAACCCGACATTATCCCGCCGCCCTCCCCCGCCGATGTCCAACGTCTTCAATTTCACCTTCGTGCCGTGGTTCCGCTCGGTGGCGCCCTACATCCACAAGCACCGCAGCAACACGCTGGTGGTCGGCATCGCGGGTGAAGCCATCGCGGCGGGCAAGCTGCAGAACATCGCGCAGGACCTGGCCCTGATCCAGAGCATGGGCGTGAAGATCGTGCTGGTGCACGGTTTCCGCCCGCAGGTGAACGAACAGCTGCGCCTCAAGGGCCATGAGGCACGTTACTCGCACGGCATGCGCATCACCGACTCGGTGGCGCTGGACTGCGCCCAGGAAGCCGCCGGCCAGCTGCGCTACGAGATCGAGGCCGCCTTCAGCCAGGGCCTGCCCAACACCCCCATGGCCGGCGCCACGGTGCGGGTCATCTCGGGCAACTTCATCACGGCGCGCCCGGTGGGCCTGATCGACGGGGTGGACTTCATGCATTCCGGTCTGGTGCGCAAGGTGGACACCGACGGCATCCAGCGCACGCTGGACATGGGCGCCCTGGTGCTGCTCTCGCCCTTCGGTTTTTCCCCGACCGGCGAGGCCTTCAACCTGACCATGGAAGACGTGGCCACCTCGGTGGCCGTGGCCCTGCAGGCCGACAAGCTGATGTTCCTGACCGAGGTGCCCGGCGTGCGCGTGGACGCCAGCGACCCCGAGAGCGACATCGACACCGAACTGCCGCTGGCCGACGCCCGCCGCATGCTGGACGGCCTGCCCAAGGCCGAGCGCCCCACCGACACCGCCTTCTACCTGCAGCACTGCATCCGCGCCTGCGAAGGCGGCGTGGACCGCAGCCACATCCTGCCCTTTGCGGTGGACGGCGCGCTGCTGCTGGAGATCTACACCCACGACGGCATCGGCACCATGGTGGTGGACGAAAAGCTGGAGAGCGTGCGCGAGGCCACCATCGACGATGTCAGCGGCATCGTGGCCCTGATCGAGCCTTACGAAAACGACGGCACGCTGGTCAAGCGCGACCGCACCGAGATCGAACGCGACGCGGCCAACTACACCATCATCGAACACGACGGCGTGATCTTCGGCTGCGCCGCGCTCTACCCCTACCCGGAAGAGCGCACCGGCGAGATGGCGGCCCTCACGGTGTCGACCCAGGCCCAGAGCCAGGGGGATGGTGAACGGCTGCTCAAGCGCATCGAGGCGCGGGCCAAGGCCCAGGGGCTGCAGAGCATCTTCGTGCTCACCACCCGCACCATGCACTGGTTCCTCAAGCGGGGGTTCGTTCAGGTCAACGCCGACTGGCTGCCCGAGGCCCGCAAGCGCAAGTACAACTGGGACCGGCGCAGCCAGGTGCTGGTGAAGAAGCTGGGCTGATCAGGCCCGGGCGGGCATCAGCCGCGCGGGCGGCGCACCCAGAGCAGGGCTGCGGTGATGGTGAAGCCCACGAACACCAGGAACGACCAGTTGGCGATCGACAGGCCCAGGAAGGTCCAGTCGATGACCGAACAGTCGCCGCTGCCGCGGAAGATCATGGGCACGGCCCGCTTGAGCGGAAACGACTCGATCATTCCGTAGAAGTCGCGACCGCAGGTCAGCACCTCGGGCGGAAACCACTGCAGCCAGCTCTGGCGGGCGGCGGTGAAGGCGCCGAACACCGCAAAAGCGCCCGCGCCCAGCACCAGACCGTTGCGCAGGCCCGGACGGGCCACGAAGGCGCCGATGCCGGCCAGCACCGCCACCAGGATCATGGCGTAGCGCTGCACGATGCACATGGGGCACGGCTCCAGCCCTACCCCGTGCTGCAGGTACAGGCCGAAAGCCAGCATGGCCACGCAGGCCAGCGCCACCAGACCCAGCACCTTGCGGGGCTGTGCCTCGACGAAGTGCAGCAGCGCGCCCATCAGCTGACGAAGGCGCGTTCGATGACGAAGTCGCCCGGCGTGGTGGTGTTGCCTTCCTTGAAGCCGGACTTCTCGCACAGGGCCTTGAGGTCGCGCAGCATCTCGGGGCTGCCGCAGATCATCACGCGGTCTTCGGCCGGGTTGAGCAGGGGGATGCCCAGGTCCTTGGCGATCACGCCGTCGGCCAGCAGCTGCGGGATGCGGCCCTGGTGCATGAAGGGCTCGCGGGTGACGGTCGGGTAGTACAGCAGCTTCTGCTGGACCATCTCGCCCAGGAACTCGTCCTTGGGCAGCTCGGTGCTAAGCAGGTCGCGGTAGGCCAGCTCGTTCACCTGGCGCACGCCGTGCACCACGATGACCTGTTCGAAACGCTCGTAGGTTTCGGGGTCGCGCACGATGCTCAGGAACGGGGCCAGGCCGGTGCCGGTGCCCAGCAGGTACAGGCGCTTGCCGGGCAGCAGGTAGTCGATGAGCAGGGTGCCGGTGGGTTTGCGGCCCACGATGATGGTGTCGCCCACCTGGATGTGCTGCAGGCGCGAGGTCAGCGGGCCGTCCTGCACCTTGATGCTCAGGAACTCCAGGTGCTCGGCCCAGTTGGGGCTGACGATGCTGTAGGCCCGCAGCAGCGGCTTGCCGTCCACCTTCAGGCCGATCATGGTGAAGTGGCCGTTGGAGAAACGCAGCGAGGTGTCGCGGGTGGTGGTGAAGCTGAAGAGCCGGTCGGTCCAGTGGTGAACGCTCAGCACGCGCTCTTCCAGAAATGCACTCATGGGAAATCCTGTGGAGGGAAGCTCGTATTGTAAAAAGTCGGCCCGCGCCGGGCGGCGGGCGGCCCTGACGGCCTTGCGGACAGCAGGACCTTGCTACAGTGGCGGCCCGGCATCATGCCGCGTCCCGTGTCGCACGGGAACGACGCAATTCTTCTGACCGATATAACTCCGGCTTCTAACGCCGCCCCACCTGAGACCCCACATGGCACGCACCGTTCAATGCATCAAGCTCGGCAAGGAAGCCGAAGGCCTCGACTTCCCGCCCTACCCCGGCGAGCTGGGCAAGAAGATCTTCGAGAACGTCAGCAAGGAAGCCTGGGCCGCCTGGCTCAAGCACCAGACCATGCTGCTCAACGAGAACCGCCTGAACATGGCCGACGCCCGCGCCCGCCAGTACCTGGCGCGTCAGATGGAAAAGCACTTTTTCGGCGAAGGCGCCGACGCTGCGGCCGGCTACGTGCCGCCGCCGGCCGCCTGATCCCCCTGCCGTGACCGATCCGCAGCGCCACGCCGCCGTGGTGGGCGCCGGTCTGGCCGGAGCCGCCCTGGCGCAGGCGCTGGTGGCCCGGGGCTGGCGGGTCGAACTGATCGATGCCGCCCCCGGCCCGGCCCGGGGTGCCAGCGCCCTGCCGGTGGGCATGCTCAGCCCGCACGTCACCCGGGCACCCACCCCCCTCTCCCGCCTGACCGCCCTGGGCGTGCCCACCACCCGCGCCGAACTGGCAGCCCGGGTGCCGCAGGGTGCCGGCTGGCAGGCCTGCGAGGTGCACAACCACGGACACGACCGGGGCGTGTGGCCGGCCGCCCTGGTGCGACCGGGCGCCCTGGTGCAGGCCTGGATCACCGAGGCCGAGGCCTCCGGCCGGCTGACCACCCGATGGAACAGCCCGGTTGCCCGAATCTGTCCCGGCACATCGGCCCACAGCGGCTGGGCGCTGCAGGATGCCGCAGGCCAGACCCTGGCCCAGGCGTCCGTGGTAGCGGTCACCGGCGCCATCGGCAGCCTGTCCCTGCTGGCGTCGGTCGGCCTGCCGCCCGACTGGCTGCCGCTGCGGCCGGTGCAGGGCCAGATGAGCCTGGCCGCCCTCGACGGACCGGCCCTGGCCGACGGGCCGCAACGCGACAACGGCGTGTTCGTGCCCTCGTACCAGGACAGCGGGCTGGGCCCGCAGTGGCCAGCCTCCATCTGGTCCATGGGCTCCACCTACGAGCGCGGCGCCACCCACACCGATGTGCGAGACACCGCCCACCAGCGCAATCTGGACAGCCTGCGGGCCCTGCACCCGGCCGGGGCCGACGCGTTTGAACACACCTGGCGGGCCGGACGGCTGCTGGGCTGGGCCCAGGTGCGCTGCGCCTCGCTGGACCGGCTGCCGCTGTGCGGCGCCCTGCCCGATGCCGCCGCGCTGCAGGCCGAGCGGGCCCGCCCGGAACGCCGCCGCTGGCGCCCCGGCCCCACCGACACGCCGCGCCTGCCCGGCCTGTTCACCCTGTGCGCGCTGGGTTCCCGTGGGCTGACCCTGGCCGCCTGGTGCGCCCAGCGCCTGGCGGAACAGATGGACGGTGCCGAGGTGCAGGCCGATGCCGATCTGTGGGCGGCCATCGACCCGGCCCGCTTCGGCTGGCGCCAGAGCCGCCGCGCTGGCTGATTCCTTATTCTCGTGCGGCATACCCGCATGAATAAAAAATCGTTTGGCATATAAAGACCGGCGCCTACAGTGCCGGGCATGCCCGAATACGCCATTGTCCTTGCCGGTTTTGCCGTCGGCCTCATCGTCGGCCTGACCGGGGTGGGCGGCGGCTCGCTCATGACGCCGATCCTGATCTTCTTCTTCGGCGTCAAACCCTACCTGGCCATCGGCACCGACCTGCTGTTTGCCGCCTTCACCAAGCTCGGCGGCACCCTCAGCCTGGCCCGGCAGCGCCTGGTCCCCTGGCGGGTGGTGGGCCAGCTCTGCCTGGGCAGCATTCCGGCGGCGCTGGCCACGCTGTACGCCCTGCACCGCCTGGGCCCGGCCTCGCCCCAGGCCCAGTCGCTCATGACCAGCACCCTGGGCGTGGCCCTGCTGCTGACTGCGGCGGCCATGCTCTACAAGGCCGCGCGCGGCCGCCAGGTGCCCCGCACCGTGAACGAGGCCGACCTGGACCGCGCCACCCGCGCCCGCCACCCGGCGCTGCCGGTGCTGTTCGGCGCCGTCATCGGCTGCCTGGTCACGCTCACCTCGGTGGGGGCCGGGGCCATCGGCGTGTCGGTGCTGCTGATCCTGTTCCCGCTGCTGCCGCTGCCCCGCATCGTGGCCGCCGACATTGCCTACGCCGTGCCGCTCACGCTGCTGGCCGGCCTGGGCCATGCCACCCTGGGCTCGGTGAACTGGTCGCTGCTGGGCCTGCTGCTCACCGGTTCGCTGCCCGGCATCTGGCTGGGCACGCGCCTGATGCGCCACACCCCGGAGCGCCTGGTGCGCTCGCTGCTGTCGCTGCTGCTGGCCTATGCCGGCGTCAAGCTCATCGCTTTCTGACCGTTTTCGTTCTTCGCCTCTGCTGCCATGTACCAATACAACGACTTCGACCGGGCCTTCCTGAAAAGCCGTGCCGACCAGTTCCGCGACCAGCTCCAGCGCTGGCAGGCCGGCACCCTGTCCGACGACGCCTTCAAGCCGCTGCGGCTGCAGAACGGCTGGTATGTGCAGCGCTTCGCCCCCATGCTGCGCGTGGCCGTGCCCTACGGCGAGATCAACAGCACCCAGCTGCGCGTGCTGGCCCGGGTGGCCCGCGAGTACGACCACAAGGAAGAGCACGACACCTCCCAGGCCAACGCCGGCCTGAGCGAGGTGCCCACCCTGCCCGACCGCACCGCCCACTTCACCACGCGGCAGAACGTGCAGTTCAACTGGATTCCGCTGGCCCGCGCCGCCGACGTGATGGACCTGCTGGCCAGCGCGAACCTGCACGGCATCCAGACCAGCGGCAACTGCATCCGCAACATCACCACCGACGCCCTGGCCGGCGTGGCGGTGGACGAGGTGGCCGACCCGCGCCCGTTCGCCGAGATCCTGCGCCAGTGGAGCACCCTGCACCCCGAATTCGCCTTCCTGCCGCGCAAGTTCAAGGTGGCCATCACCGGCGCCCGTGAAGACCGCGCCGCCACGCCCTGGCACGACGTGGGCCTGCGCCTGCTGCACAACGTGGACGGCGAGCTGGGCTTCCAGGTGCGCGTGGGTGGCGGCATGGGCCGCACGCCCATCATCGGCACCGTGGTGCGCGAGTTCCTGCCCTGGCACCAGATCCTCAACTACCTCGAAGCCGTGGTGCGGGCCTACAACCGCTTCGGCCGCCGCGACAACGCCTACAAGGCCCGCATCAAGATCCTGGTGAAGGCCGAAGGCCAGGCCTTCGTGGACCAGGTGGAAGCCGAGTACCGCGACATCGTCGAGATCGACGGTGCGCCGCACACCATCACCCAGGCCGAACTCGACCGCGTCAGCGCCTGCTTCGTGCCGCCCGACCTGGCCTGCGACCGCAAGACCGCCGACGCCAAGATCGCCCACATCCTCAAGGCCGCGGCCGAAGACGACATCGAGTTCAGCCGCTGGCTCACCCGCAACGTGCAGCCGCACCGCAACCCGGACCTGCGCGCGGTCACGCTGTCGTTCAAGCGCATCGGCCAGGCCCCGGGCGACGCCACGGCGGAGCAGCTGGAGCGGGCCGCCGAACTGGCCGACCGCTTCTCGGCCGGCGAGGCCCGCGTCACCCACGAACAGAACCTGCTGCTGCCCTGGGTGCGCTGCGACGCCCTGCCCGAACTGTGGCGCGAAGCCCGCCGCCTGGGCCTGGCGCGCCCCAACATCGGCCTGCTGACCGACATGATCAGCTGCCCCGGCGGCGACTTCTGCGACCTGGCCAACGCCCGCTCGCTCCCGCTGGCCCAGGCCCTGCTGGAGCGCTACCGCGACCTCGACGAGCTGCACGACCTGGGCGAGATCGACCTGCACATCAGCGGCTGCATCAACAGCTGCGGCCACCACCACAGCGGCCACATCGGCATCCTGGGCGTCGACAAGGACGGCCAGGAGTGGTACCAGATCACCCTGGGTGGCTCCGACGGCTCGAAGCTCTCGGGCGCCGCACAGCCCGGCAAGGTGATCGGCCCGTCGTTCGCCGCCAGCGAGGTGCCCGATGTGATCGAGGCCCTGCTCGACACCTACCGCCAGCAACGCGCCGAGGGCGAGACCTTCCTCGCCACGCTGCGCCGCACCGGCCCGGACGCCTTCAAGGCCGCCGCGCATGCCGTGCGCACCGCCACCGCCCGCACCGACACCGCCGACGCGGCCTGAACCCGACACCGGAACGCCCCATGAGCATCGAACTCTTCAGCGCCGCCCAGTTCGCGGCCCCCGAACCCGACACCCGCCGCCTGGTGCTGGCCAACGACGCCGACCCGCGCGAGGCCGACCTGAGCGGCATCGACGTGGTGGAACTGCAGTTCCCCAAGTTCGTGGACGGCCGCGCCTTCAGCCAGGCCTTCCTGCTGCGCCGCCGCCTGGGCTTTGCCGGCCAGATCCGCGCCACCGGCGAGGTGCTGATCGACCAGCTGGTGCAGATGGCCCGCAGCGGCTTCACCCAGGCCGTGCTGCGCGCCGACCAGGACCTGGCCCACGGCCAGCGCCTGCTGACCCACTACGCGGCCTTCTACCAGGGCGACGCCGTGGAAACCGCCCCCCGCTTCGTGCGCGAAGCCACCTCCGCCTGAAGCGAGCACGCCATGAGTGCCATCGACCTCTACAACCGCCCCTCGCCCCAGTACGCCGAGCGTGTGCAGCGCGCCATCGCGCTGCTGCGCGAGGCGGCCGCCACCCACCCCCGCCTGACCCAGGCCTCCAGCCTGGGCGTGGAGGACGTGGTGGTGACCCACCTGATCCACCTGGCCGGCATCGACAGCCGCGTGTTCGTGCTCGACACCGGTCGTCTGCACGCCGAGACGCTGGCCCTTATCCCGCAGATCGAGCAACGCTACGGCCTGTCGATCGACCGGTTCCAGCCGGTGCAGGAAGCCGTGGTGCACTTCGTGCAGCAGAACGGCGACGACGCCATGTTCCGCAGCGTCGGCCTGCGCAAGGCCTGCTGCGACATCCGCAAGATGGAGCCGCTCTCTCGCGCCCTCACCGGCATGGACGGCTGGATCACCGGCCTGCGCCGCGAACAGTCGAATGCCCGGGCCGAAGCGGCCGAGATCATCCAGGAGCCGGGCCGCGTGAAGGTGAGCCCCCTGGTGGACTGGACCTGGGGCGATGTCTGGCACTTCGTGGCCGAACACGCCCTGGCCTACAACCCGCTGCACGACCAGTTCTTCCCCAGCATCGGCTGCGAGCCCTGCACCCGCGCCATCAGCGTCGGCGAGGACTTCCGCGCCGGCCGCTGGTGGTGGGAACAGGACAACGCCAAGGAATGCGGCCTGCACGTGCAGCCCGTGGCCAGCGACACCGTCTCGGCCCAGCCGATCTCCCGCACCGACCGGACCCCCGCATGAACGCCCGTACCGAACCCTCCGTGATCCAGACCGCCCTGCAGGCCGACGGCCACCAGCTCAGCAACGCCCACCTGGACGCACTGGAAGAAGAGACCATCTTCATCCTGCGCGAAGTGGCCGGCGCCTTCGAACGCCCGGCCCTGCTGTTCTCCGGCGGCAAGGATTCGCTGGTCATGCTCAAGTGCGCCGAAAAGGCCTTCGGCGCCGGCCGCATCCCGTACCCGCTGCTGATGATCGACACCGGCCACAACTTCCCCGAGGTGACCGACTTCCGCGACCAGCGCGCCCGCGAACTGGGTGCCGAACTCATCGTGCGCAGCGTCGAGGATTCGATGAAGCGCGGCACGGTGCGCCTGGCCCACCCGGGCGAGAGCCGCAACGTGCACCAGTCGGTGACGCTGCTGGAGGCCATCGAGGAATTCCGCTTCGATGCCCTCATCGGCGGTGCCCGGCGCGACGAGGAAAAGGCCCGCGCCAAGGAGCGCATCTTCAGCCACCGCGACAGCTTCGGCCAATGGCAGCCCAAGGCCCAGCGGCCCGAACTCTGGACCCTGTTCAACACCCGCCTGCACATGGGCGAGCACTTCCGGGTGTTCCCCATCAGCAACTGGACCGAACTGGACGTGTGGCAGTACATCGCCCGCGAGAACATCGCCCTGCCCTCCATCTACTACACCCACCGCCGCCAGGTGGTGGACCGCCGCGGCCTGCTGGTGCCGGTGACCGAGCTCACCCCGCCGCGCGACGGCGAGACGGTGGAGGTGCGCGACGTGCGCTTCCGCACCGTGGGCGACATCACCTGCACCTGCCCGGTGGAGAGCACCGCCGCCACGCCGGCCGACATCGTGATCGAGACCCTGGCCGCCGAGGTCAGCGAACGGGGCGCCACCCGCATGGACGACAAGACCAGCGACGCCTCGATGGAAAAACGCAAGAAAGACGGGTACTTCTGATGAGCACGACCGCCACCCCCACGGCCACCCCCGTGGACACCTCCGCCGCCCTGCGCCTGATCACCTGCGGCAGCGTGGACGACGGCAAGAGCACCCTCATCGGCCGCCTGCTGGTCGACAGCAAGGCCGTGCTGCAGGACCACCTGGCCGGCGTGCAGCGCCAGGGCCAGACCGACCTGGCCCTGCTCACCGACGGCCTGTCGGCCGAGCGCGAGCAGGGCATCACCATCGACGTGGCCTACCGCTACTTCAGCACCGAGGCGCGCAAGTTCATCATCGGCGACGCCCCGGGCCACGAGCAGTACACCCGCAACATGGTCACCGCCGCCTCCAGCGCCGATGCCGCCGTGGTGCTGGTGGATGCCACCAAGCTGGACTGGCGCAACCCGCAGCTCGCGCTGCTGCCGCAGACCCGCCGCCACAGCCTGCTGCTGCAGCTGCTGCGCGTGCCGTCGGTGGTGTTCGCCATCAACAAGCTCGACGCGGTGGACGACAGCACCACTGCCTTTGCCCACATCGGCGCTGCGCTGGCGGCCTTCGCCGACCAGGCCGGCATCACCGTGACCGCCACGGTGCCGGTGTCGGCGCTCAAGGGCTGGAACGTGGTCGATGCCGCCGAAACCGCTGGCTGGTGCGGTTACGACGGTCCGACGCTGCTGGAGATCCTGGAGCGCCTGCCGGTCACGGCGGCCGACACCGGCCTGCCCCTGGCCTTTCCGGTGCAGTGGGTCGAGAAGTTCAGCAGCTCGGCCGACACCTCGCAGGGGCGCCGCATCTTCTGGGGCCGCGTGGCCGCTGGTGCCGTGGTGCCGGGCCAGCGCGTGCGCATCGCCCCCAACGGACAGACCGCCACCGTGGCCCAGGTGCTGGACCATGTGCGCCGCCCGGCCGACGTGTCCGCCGGGCACAGCGCCGGCATCGTGCTGGACCGCGAGGTGGACGTGTCCCGTGGTGACTGGCTGATCGATGCCGACGGGCACGATGGCTTCCTGCACAGCCGCGAGATCGCCGCCACCGTGGCCTGGCTGGACGACGAGTCCCTGGTGCCCGGCCGCGTGTACTGGGCGCTGCACGGCCACCGTTGGGTCAAGGCCAAGGTCAAGCGCATCGTGCACCGCCTGGACATCCACACCCTGGCCGAGCAGGACGCCACCGAGCTGGAGCCCAATGCCATCGGCCACATCGAGCTGGCCCTGCAGGAGCCGCTGGCCACCCTGCCCTTTGCCCGCTCGCGCCAGCTCGGTTCGCTGGTGCTGGTGGACACCGCCAGCCACCGCACTGCGGGCGCTGTGCTGGTGCGCTGAAGACCGGCGCCGAACCCCCTAAAATCCGGTTTTCCCCCGAATTCCGCCCACACCATGACCCACGTTGTCACCGAAGCCTGCATCCGCTGCAAATACACCGACTGCGTCGATGTCTGCCCCGTGGACTGCTTCCGCGAAGGCCCGAACTTCCTCACCATCGACCCGGACGAGTGCATCGACTGCGCGGTCTGCATCCCCGAGTGCCCGGTGAGCGCCATCTACGCCGAGGAAGACCTGCCCAAGGACCAGGTGCACATGACGGCCATCAACGCCGAACTGGCCCGCCTGCCCGGCTGGAAGAGCATCACCAAGCGCAAGGCGCCCCTGCCGGACGCCGACGACTGGAAAGACAAGACCGGCAAGCTGGACCAGCTGATCCGCTGAAGGCCATGACCGGCGCACCCATCGAGACCGATGCGCTGGTCATCGGCGCAGGTCCGGTGGGCCTGTGGCAGGTGTTCCAGCTGGGGCTGCAGGACATCCGCTGCCATGTGATCGACGCGCTGCCCCGGGGCGGCGGTCAGCCCGCCGAGCTCTACCCCGGCAAACCCATCTACGACATCCCCGGCCTGCCGGTGTGCAGCGGCCAGGAACTGATGGACCGGCTGCAGCAGCAGGTGCGGCCCTTCGCCCCCAGCCTGCACCTGGGCCAGACCGTGGCCGCGCTCTCGGCGCGCGACGACGGCCGCTTCGACGTGCACACCTCCGCCGGCACCGCCTTTCTGGCGCGCAGTGTGTTCATCGCCGCTGGCGTGGGCGCCTTCCAGGCCCGCCCGCTCAAGCTCGACGGCATCGAGGCTTTCGAGGGCCGCCAGGTGTTCCACCGTCCGCACGACGCAGAGGCCTTCGCCGGCCAGAACGTGGTGGTGCATGGCGGCGACGAGCACGCGGTGGACTGGGCCCTGCGCCTGGCCGATGCCGCCACGCCGCCCGCCTCCATCACCCTGCTGCACCGCCGCGACGTGTTCCAGGCCGACGAGCCCAGCCTGGCCCTGCTGCAGACCCTGAGCGAACAAGGTCGCATCCGGCGCTGCATCGGCCAGCCGCTGGGCCTGCAGGTGCAGGACGGCCGGCTCACCGGCATCGAACTCGTCACCCCCGACGACCGCACCGTGGTGCAGCCGCTGGACACGCTGCTGGTCTGCCTGGGCCTGTCGCCGCGCCTGGGGCCGATCGCCGACTGGGGCCTGGCCATGGAGCGCAAGCAGCTGGTGGTGGACACCGCCGGCTTCGAGACCAGCGTGCCCGGCATCCATGCCGTGGGCGACATCAACACCTACCCGGGCAAGAAGAAGCTCATCCTCTGCGGCTTCCACGAGGCCACGCTGGCCGCCTTCGCCGCCGCTGCCCGGCTGTTCCCCGAGCAGCGCACGCTGCTGCAGTACACCACCACCAGCCCCAAACTCCACCGGCTGCTGGGGGTGAGCGGCTGAACTAGAATCACGCCCGCACTTCAAGAGTGGGGTGCATCCGCTAGGGGTGTTGCGGCCGACAGGCCGCGACTGAGAAAGTCCCTTTGAACCTGATTGAGGTAATCCTCGCGCAGGGAAGCAAAAGTCAGCACCGCATGCCGGCGTCCGCCCGTGCCCTGTGGTGCCGGCCCAGCCCACCTGCCATGACCCGTCCTCCCGGACACACGATATGGCACAACCCGACCACCACTCCCCCCGCCCGCGGCAACCCGCGGCGCTGTCCTTCATCAGCCTGGCCTGTCTGGCCGCACTGCATGCCCCGGCCCATGCCCAGAGCGCCGAGGTGACGCTGCCCGCGGTCACCATCCGCAGCGCCCCCAGCACCGCCCCGGCCGACGTGACCGGCTTCGGCGACCAGCCGGCCGCCAGCGTGCCCATCAGCACCACCGTGATCGACAGCCGCACCATCAGTGACGTCGGCGCGCGGCGCATCAGCGACCTCTACCAGCTCGACGCCTCGGTGAGCGACGCCTACAACGCCGTGGGCTACTACGACTACGCCAGCGTGCGCGGCTTCGTCATCGACAACACCTACAACTTCCGCCGCGAAGGCCTGCCCATCAGCGCCGAGACCAGCCTGCCCCTGGACCACCTGCAGCGGGTGGAACTGCTCAAGGGCACCAGCGGCATCCAGGCCGGCACCAGCGCACCGGGCGGCCTGATCAACCTGGTGGTCAAGCGGCCCACGGCCCAGCCGCAACGCAGCTTGCGCACCGAAGTGAACGAAGACGGCAACGCCCTGGTCCACCTGGACATGAGCGGACGCGCCGCCGACGGCGACCTGGGCTGGCGCCTGAACATCGCCGGTGAACGCCTGAACACCGAAGCCCAGGGCACCGAAGGCAAACGGGGCCTGCTGGCCCTGGCCATGGACGCCCGCCTCTCGCGCGACAGCCTGCTCGAAGGCGAGTTCGAGATCAGCCGCCGCCGCCAGGCCACCGTGCCCGGCCTGAGCCTGCTGGGCACCGCCCTGCCCCCGGCCGATCCGCGCATCAACATCAACAGCCAGCCGTGGTCGCAGCCGACCGACTTCCGCAACTTCAGCGGCAGCCTGCGCTTCACCCAGGCCATCAACAGCCAGTGGAACTGGCAGGCGCAGCTGGGCACACAGCGGCTCAAGACCGACGACTACCTGGCCTACCCCTACGGCTGCAGCGCCGAAGGCAACTTCGACCGCTACTGCAGCAACGGCGACTTCGACCTCTACGACTACCGCAGCGAGAACGAGCGGCGCACCACGAACGCCGCGCAGTGGCGCATCAACGGCGACGTCGAGGCCGGCGGCCTGCGCCACAAGGTGAGCGCCGGCGTGCTGGTCAGCCGCTTCACCCTGCGCGGCCAGACCCGCGCCAACGACTCGGGCTTCATCGCCGGCGGCAACCTGTTCACCCTGCCCGCCCTGGCACCGAACCCGCAGATCGTCGACCCCTTCACCAACCGCACCGAGCGCAGCACCGAGTGGTTTGCCACCGACCACATCGAGTGGTCACCCGCCCTGCACACCTGGCTGGGCCTGCGCCACACCCGGCTGGAGCGCGACAGCGCCCGCACCGGCAACGATCCTCGCGCCACCAGCTACCAGGACCACTTCACCACCCCGTGGCTGGCCGCCACCTTCAAGCTCGACGAGCAGCGTACGGCGTATGCCAGCTGGGGCCAGGGTGTGGAATCCGAAGTGGCGCCGGGCCGGGCCCGCTACACCAACCAGGGCCAGGCCCTGCCGCCGCTCAAGAGCCGGCAGTGGGAGATGGGCCTGCGCTCGGCCAGCGACAGCGCCCGCTGGAACCTGACCTACTTCCGCATCGACCGCCCCCTGAGCGGCGACCAGCCCGCCTGCAGCGGCACGCCCAACAGCTGCACCCGCGTGATCGACGGATCGGCCCGCCACCAGGGCCTGGAACTCGGCGGCGGCCGCACCGCCGGCCTGTGGGACTACAACGCCAGCCTCACCTGGATCGACGCCGAGCGCCTGGGCAGCACCATCAACCCCACGCTCAACGGCCTGCGCCCCACCAACGTGCCGCGCTGGGTGCTGCGCAGCAACGTGAGCCGCGCCATCGAATCGGTCCCCGGCCTGAAGGCCAGCGCCCATCTCAGCCACGAAGGCCGGCGCGCCATCACGCCGGACAACCAGCTCGAACTCGGTTCGTGGACCCGGGTCGATGCCGCACTGCGCTACGACACCCGCGTGCAGGGCCGCCCCGCCAGCTGGGTGCTGGCCGTGGACAACGTGTTCAACCGCCGCTACTTCCAGGAAGCGCCGTTCCAGTACGAACACATCTACCTGTTCCCGGCCGCGTCCCGCACGCTGCGCGTGGCCTTCGAGACACAATTTTGAGAAAGTTGAACGTCGCTTAGAAAACCGAAAAAATGACGCTATAATTTGAGGCTGTTCCCTGATAGCTCAGTCGGTAGAGCGACGGACTGTTAATCCGCAGGTCCCTGGTTCGAGTCCAGGTCGGGGAGCCAGAAATTCAAAAGCCCTTGCAGCGATGCAAGGGCTTTTTTCTTGCCCGCTGTGCCAGCAGCCAGCGCAGGCTCAGAGCGCCCGCAGCTTTTCCACCAGGTTGGCCATGCGGATGGGCTTGCTCACGAAGTCGTCCATGCCGGCGGCCAGGCAGGTGTGGCGGTCTTCTTCGCGGGCGTTGGCGGTCATGGCAATGATGGTCACGCGCGGGCGCTGCTGCTCGGCCTCTTCGGCGCGGATGCGCCGCGTGGCTTCCAGGCCGTCAAGCACCGGCATCTGCATGTCCATCAGGATCAGATCGAAGCCGCCACGCCGCGCTGCCTCGACGGCCTGCCCACCATCGGCCGCCACCTCCACCGTGTGGCCGCTCTTGGTCAGCATGATCTGGGCCACCTTCTGGTTCACCGGGTGATCCTCGGCCAGCAGGATGCGCAGCGAGCTGCCGGCCGAGTCGGGTGTGGCAGCGGCGCGGGGGGTGGCAGGCACGGTGGCGGGAACATGGGGCGGGATGCTCATGGCGGGTGCTTCCTGGACAGCGGTCGGCCCTGAGGATAGCGGCACTGCCACCACGGGCAGACGCACCCGGAAGGTGGTCCCTTGTCCCACGGTGCTGTCCAGGCCGATGGTGCCGCCCAGCAGCGTGCACAGGCGGTGGCAGATGGACAGGCCCAGACCGGTGCCGCCGAACTGGCGCGTGATGCTGCCGTCGGCCTGGCTGAAGGGTTCGAAGATCAGCGCCTGCTTCTCCGGTGCGATGCCGATGCCGGTGTCGACGATGTCGAGTGCCAGCGTGAGCGCATCGGGCGACGGACCTTTGACGGGATGGATGCGCAGCGTCACCCCGCCCTGCGCGGTGAACTTGATGGCATTGCCCACCAGGTTGTTGATGATCTGCCGGACCCGCAGCGCGTCGGTGCGCAGCACCGGCGGCAGGTCGGGCGCCAGATCCACCTGCAGGTTCAGGCCTTTCTCGCAGGCGCGCATCTGCAGGGGCCGGACGATCTCGTCCAGCCATGAACGCACCTCCACGTCCGACATCTCGGTGTGCATGTGGCCGGCCTCGATCTTGGAGAAGTCCAGGATCTCGTTGATGACGCCCATCAAGCCGTCGGCCGAACTCCGCACCAGCGACAGGTATTCGCGCTGGGCCGGGTCGGTGGCGAGCTCCAGCGCCAGCCCGGTCATGCCCAGCACACCGTTCATGGGCGTGCGGATCTCGTGGCTCATGTTGGCCAGGAAGTCGCTCTTGGCGCGGCTGGCGGCCACGGCCGCATCGCGCGCCTGCTGCAGGGTTTCTTCCACCCGCTTCTGGTCGGTGATGTCGACATTGGCCCCCACCAGGGTGGTCGGTCGCCCATCCGGATCCCGCAGCCCGATGGCACGCCCCAGGATGTGGCGCATCTCCCCGCCCGGAAACTCCACCCGGAACTCCACCGAAATGGGCGGCTCGTGGGCGGCTGCGGCGGCCAGCGCTGTCTGCACCGCCTCCCGGTCGTCCGGGTGGATGCGATCCAGCACCGCAGAAAGCCGGTTCTCTTCGGCGTTGGGGGGCAGCGCCATCATGTCGGTCAGACGCCGGTCGGCCGTGAAGGTGCGTGACTTCAGGTCGAGTTCCCAGATGCCCAGGGCCCCCACATCGGCGGCCAGCTCCAGCCGGTGGAGGTAGTGTTGGGCCGAGGCTTCGGCCGCCTCGCGGTTGAGCAGGACCGAAGCAAACAGCTGCCCCAGATCGTCGAAGTAACGGCCCAGGACATTGAAATAATCCGGCGCATCGGCGTACACCACCAGAATCCCGGAGCGGGACGGCGATTCACCCCGCAGCGGAATGCAGCGCACCGAACGGACCTGGTGATCCTGAGCCAGACGGCGCCAAGGACCCCAGACCGCAAAGCGCGAAATCGCCACCGTCTCGCTCTGGCCGTTCTCCACAGTGCGCAACGCAGGCCCGCGACGGGTCAGCCAGTTGCGCTCGATCCGCATGTGCCGCGCCCAATCCGCAGCTCGACCGGCGCTGACCATGGGTCGGATCACAGGGGAGTTGGCAGGGCCGAACCAGCACCAGGCCAGGGACAGATGGGTGGACGCCTGCACCACCGCTTCGCAATAACGCTGCACCACATGCATGGGCGGCGCATCGCCGGACAACACCTCAGCGGCCACGCGCACGCCGGCACTGGACAGCCGCATGGCCTCGTCCATGGCATCGAAGGGGGGCGCGTCGGCATCGCGCGTGAACAGGCGGGTAAAGGGCATATCTGCTGCATCGGCAGTATCCGCCCCAACTTGGGGCCTATCCGCCCAAGACCCCGCATCGCCCTCGGAACTGGCCCGGCTTGCGTGATGCAATCCACGTCGCGTGTGCAGGGCCTGCGCACACATCGGCACCGGACGCCCCACGCCAAAAGAAAAGGGGCCTGACCTTGCGGTCAGACCCCTTCGATCTCTGGTAGGACGTGGCAGGCTCGAACTGCCGACCAACGGATTAAAAGTCCGCTGCTCTACCAACTGAGCTAACGTCCCACACTGCCTTGGCGGTGCTTTTGCAAGCGGCCTTGGCTCCTTCACCGAGCTTGCTGAACATCGTTCAGTGCACCCTGCGAAGCCTCAAATTATAGCGTCATTTTTGGGTGTTTTTGAAGAGGGCTTCACTTTTCGCAAATTTCCTGCGGCGAGTGTGTTCATCACCCATCCGGCTGCGGCCAGGCCGGCGCTGGCGGTCACGCTCACCACCGAGCCGAAGCCATGGCAGTTCAGGCTGCCGTCGCCCGCATCGAGCCCGCACGAGGGATCGGGCGGGGCCACGGTCTCGCGGCTGAACACACAGGCCACGTTCATGGGTCCCTGGCGGGCACCGCCGTGCACCTTGCGGAGCCGGTAGCGCAGCTGCGCCAGCAACGGGTCGTGGGTGACGCTGGCCAGATCGCCGATCTCGATGCGCTCGGCCTGGCGTTTGCCACCGGCCGCCCCCACCGCCACCAGCGGCACGCCGGTGTGCCACGACCAGGCCGCCATGGCGGTCTTGGCCTTGACCTGATCGCAGGCGTCGATGACGGCATCGGGCGTCTCGGCACCCAGCAGGCCGGGCCAGTTGTCCGGCGAGACGAAGTCGTCGATGCACTGCACGCTGCAGTCCGGGTGGTAGCTGTGGATGCGGTCGCGCAGCGCTTCGATCTTGGCCTGCCCCAGCGTGCCCAGCTGTGCGTGGATCTGCCGGTTGATGTTGGACTCGGCCACATGGTCCATGTCGATCAGCGTGAGGCGGCGCACGCCGCTGCGGGCCAGCGCTTCGGCGCTCCAGGAGCCCACGCCGCCCAGTCCGACGACGACGACGTGGGCATCGAAGACGCGCTGCGCACCCTGCACGCCGTAGAGACGGCGCAAACCACCGAAGCGGCGCTCGAACAGCTCGGCCTCGGCGGGCTCGATGGCTCCGGTCACCCGCGCTCCAGCAACCAGATCTGAAGACGGAAGCCCAGCACGGCGCCGACCATGATGCCGGCCACGGCGATCGCGCTGGTCAGGCTCAGCGTCGACAGGCCCGACAGGCCTTGCCCCACGGTGCAGCCCAGCGCGGTGACGCCGCCCACACCCATGCAGATGGCGCCGACGATGTGCAGCGCGGTGTCCTGGGTGCTGGCAAAGCCTTCCCAGCGGAAGCTGCCTTCGATCAGCGCACAGGCCAGCGCACCCAGCACCACGCCGGCCACGGTGACCACGCCGAAGGTGAGCACCTTGCTGGCATCGCTGTAGAAGATGAGCCAGTCCTGCACATAGGCCATGGGGGCGGTGAAGGTCAGCGCGTCCATGCGGCCGGTGTTGCTGCCCAGGAAGACCGGATCCAGCGTTTCAGGGTGCTCGGGCACGAAGCCCAGATGCCCGCTGACCCACCACATGGCCACCACCACCGCGCCGATGCCCAGGCCGGCCAGCAGGTTGTTGCCGGTGCGGAAGTCCCGACCCAGCAGCGCCCACAGCACCAGGGCGCCACCCAGCACCAGGGCGCAGATGAGGCCGGCCAGGCCGGCGTCCAGTCCGGTGGCACCGGCCACCCAGGCCGGCACGGCGCTGCCCTGCGGCAGTTCGAAGAAGACCTGATCGACCGTGGCGTTGCGCCACACGGCAAACACGCCGCGCAGGGTCATGAAGGCGGCCAGACCCATCACGAAGAACACCACCAGCGACTTGAGGCTGCCGCCGCCGATGCGCACCAGCGTCTTGCTGCCGCAGCCCGAGGCCAGCACCATGCCGAAGCCGAACAGCGCGCCGCCCGTGAGCGCGGAGAGCCAGACCACACGGGCACCGGTGTAGATGGACTGGGTGGTGTCGATGAGCCCCAGCCAGCCCAGCGCATGAAAACCGATGGCCGCCACACCCACCGCCATGCCCCACATGCGCATGCGGGTCCAGTCGCCCATGTTGACGATGTCGCTGACGGCGCCCATGGTGCAGAAATGGGTGCGCTGGGCGATGAAGCCGAAGGCGGCTGCCACGGCAAAGGCCGCCCACAGCGTGGTGATGCGGAGCTGGTTGAATTCGGCGAGTTCCATAACCGCCATTGTAGGAGGCCACCCGGCGCGGGCCGGGCGGCTCCGGCCCATCAGCGCAGGCGCGCCAGGCGTTCCTTGGCGGCAGCGGCCGCCTCGGACTGCGGGTACTTCTTGGCCAGGTCTTCCAGCGTGCGGCGCGCCGCCTTGGCGTCCTTCAGCTCCACCTGGCTGTTGGCCATGGCCAGCATGGCCTCCGGGGTGCGGGGGTGGTTCGGAAACTCGCTCACCAGACGGCGGTGGCTCTCGGCCGAATCCTTGTAGGCACGGGCGGCGTATTGCGCATTGCCCAGCCAGTACAGGGCCGAGGGCGTGTAGCCGCTGGAGGGGTACTGGCGCAGGAATGCCGTGTAGGCCGCCGATGCCGCCGCAAACTCGGAGCGGCGCAGGGTGTCCATGGCCGCGTCGAACTGGGTCTTCTCGGCGGGCTGGGCCGTGAAGCTCTGACCGTCCAGTTCGACCTTCAGCGGCTCGACCTGGCGCAGACGGGCGTCGACGCCGGCCTGCACATCCTTCTGGGCGCGCTGCAGCTCGGCCACTTCGCGGGCCAGCTGCTCGTTCTGACCACGCAGACGGGCCAGCTCACCACGCAGCTGCTCGATCTGGTTGGAGAGTTCGAGCAGGCTGCGGCGGGTGGCGGCGTCGCCTTCGCTGCGGGCCGCCTCGCTCGCGGCCTGGTTGGCATCGACCTTGCGCCGCAGTTCCAGGATGGCCTGGCGGGCTTCGTCGTCGCCGAACAGGGCGTGGGCCTGCGTGGGCCAGAGCACGGCAGCACACAGGGCCGCAGCGCACAGGCCGGACAGGCCGCTCAGACGTTGACGGGCGGCCTGCATGTCAGCGGTAGTTGATTTCGACGCGGCGGTTCTTCGAGAAGGCAGCCTCGTCGGCACCGGTCTGGGCCGGCTTCTCTTCACCGAAGCTCACGGCTTCCATCTGGTTGTCGGCCACGCCCAGCAGCGACAGCGCACGGCGCACGGCCTCGGCGCGCTTCTGGCCCAGGGCCAGGTTGTACTCACGGCCACCGCGCTCGTCGGTGTGGCCTTCCAGGCCCACGCGGGCGGTGCGGTTGGCGTTGAGGTACTTGGCGTTGGCTTCCAGGGCGGAGGCGAACTCGGGCTTGACCTCGAAGCTGTCGTAGTCGAAGTACACGATGCGCTGCAGCTGCTGCGGCTGGGCGCCACCGGCACCCTGCACCTGCACGCCGGTCACACCGCGCGGATCGACACCGCTGCCCTGGCCGCCGGCGCCGGCACCGGTGGCGGTGCCCGAACGGTCGGACACCGGCACTTCGTCCAGCTTGACGTTGGAGCCGCAGGCAGCCAGCAGCATGGCAGCCGACAGGCCGAGGGCCAGGCCGGCGCGACGGAACAGGGGACGGGACAGGTTCTGGTTCATGTGAGGACCTTTTGATGGATGAGAAAGAACGAGAGGAACAACAGGAAAACAGGGTTCGCCGGGCAGGCCGTCACTTCAGGAACGGGCCCCACTCGGGTTCGCGGATGTCGCCTTGCGAGCCGGCCAGGCGGGTCTTGATGCGGCCGTCCACCGTGGTGGTCATGAGCGCTTCCTGACCCTTGTCGCGGGTGGCATAGATGATGAGCCGGCTGTTGGGCGAGAAGCTCGGGCTTTCGTCGGCCGAGCCGTCGGTCACGGCGGTGACCTGTCCGCTGGCCAGGTCCATCACGTGCAGGCGGAAAGCGCCACCGACCCGCGAGATGTAGGCCAGCCAGCGACCGTCGGCACTGGGCGCGGGCGAGATGTTGTAGTTGCCGCTGAAGGTCAGGCGCTGGGCATTGCCGCCGCCGGCATCCATGCGGTAGATCTGCGGCGAGCCGCCGCGGTCGCTGACGAAGAAGATGGACTTGCCGTCGGCGCTGAACACCGGCTCGGTGTCGATGCTGCTGCTGCTGGACAGGCGCCGGGGCTCGCCGCCGTTGGCGTCCATACCGTAGATCTGGGCATTGCCCGAGATCGACAGGGTAGCCACCACCTGGCGGCCGTCGGGCGACCAGGCCGGTGCGCTGTTGGAGCCGCGGAAGCTCGCCAGCAGGCGGCGCTTGCCGGTGGCCACGTCGTGCACATAGATCACCGGCTTGCGCGACTCGAACGACACATAAGCCAGCTGCGAGCCGCCGGGCGCCCAGCTGGGCGAGATGATGGGTTCGGGGCTGGTGAGCGCAGGCCGGGCATTGAAGCCGTCGGCATCGGCCACCCACAGGTTGTAGCGCTGCGGTGCCTTGGTCACGTAGGCGATGCGGGTGGAGAACACGCCCTTGTCGCCAGTGAGCTTTTCGTAGATGTAGTCGGCAATGCGGTGGGCCGCCAGACGCAGGTCGGCCGCCACGACGGGGTAGCTCAGGCCGCCCAGGTCCTGGGCGCGCACCACGTCCCACAGCCGGAAACGCACGTCGAAACGGCCATCGGCCAGCCGCGTGACGCTGCCGGTGACCAGCGAGTCGGTGCCGCGCTGGCGCCAGGGGGCCAGGTCGGGACGGGAGGTTTCGTCGAGCACGCCGGGCGCCGGCTCCACGAAACGGAACTGGCCGCTGCGTTCCAGGTCGGCGCGGATGATGGCAGCCATGTTCTCGCTGGCCACATCGTTGCCGCGGAAGTTCACGGCCGAGAAGGGGTACTGGGTCAGGCCGACGCCGGCGATCTCGACGCGGAACTGGGCATGGGCCGGCGAGAGCGGCAGGGCCAGCAACGGGAGAGAGGAAACGAGACCCAGCGCGCGACGGCGCGGCATGGGGGCGAACGAGGCGGTTCGGATCGGATCGGGCATCTTGGTGGGGTCTCGGGACGTGTTGCGCGGGCGGTGGACGCGGTCCGGGTGAGAGCGGCCGATAATACCGGAGGCTTCCGCCCCCCTCCCGTGACAAGATGTGAGAGGTGGTCCGCCACCGCGCAAGCGGCCATGTGATCACTTTGCGCTCCACAGGTTCCGCACCCGTCCATCGACCGTCCGCCCTTGACCGATCCCAACGCCCCGCCCGCCACGAGTCCGGCCCACGGCTCCCCTCCTCCACCCGCAGGAACGCTGGGGCAGCGCCTGCGCCGGGTGTGGCCCTACTTCCGGGGCGCCAAGGCCGGCATCGCGCTGGCAGCCCTGGCCACGCTGGTGGGTGCACTGACCGAACCGGCCATCCCGGCCCTGCTGCAGATGTTGCTCGACAAGGGCTTTGCAGCCGGTCAGGTGCCGCTGTGGGCGGTGCCGCTGGCCCTGATGGGCCTGTTCGGCCTGCGCGGCATGGCCACCTTCGTGGCGCAGTACGCCCTGTCCTACACCGCCAGCCTGGGCATGCTGAACCTGCGACGGGCCATGTTCGCCCGGCTCAATGAGGCCCGGATGGCGCTGTTTGCACGGCAGAGCGCCAGCAAGCTGTCCAACACGCTGGTGTACGAGGTGCAGACCGGCTCGCAGATGCTGGTGTCGGCCTTCCTCACGCTGGCCAAGGACTCGCTCACGGTACTGGCCCTCATGGGCTATCTGGTCTACCTCAACTGGAAGCTCACGCTCATCGTGCTGGCCGTGTTCCCCGGGCTGATCCTCATCATGCGGGTGCTCACCCGGCGGCTGTACCAGCTCACCAAGGACAGCCAGAAGGCCACCGACGAGCTGGCCTATGTGGTGGAAGAGAACGCCCTGGCCTACCGCATGATCCGCCTGCATGGCGCGCAGGACCGGCAGGCCGACCGCTTCGACACGCTCAGCGTGCGGCTGCGCAAGCTGGCCCTCAAGTCCACCATCGCCATGGCCGCCATGACGCCCCTGACCCAGCTGCTGGCCTCCGGCGCGCTGTCGGCCGTGATCGCGGTGGCGCTGTGGCAGAGCAGCAGCAGCGGCGTGAGCGTGGGCAACTTCGTGGCCTTCGTCACCGCCATGCTGATGCTCATCACGCCCATCCGCCACCTGGCCGAGATCACCGCGCCCATCACCCGCGGGCTGGCCGCGCTGGAGCGGGGTCTGGAGCTGATCGAGGAGACGCCGGTGCAGACCGGTGGCACGCACACCGCAGACCGGGTCCGCGGCGCCATCGAGCTGCGCGACGTGACGGTGCGTTACCCCGAGCGCGAGGGCGAAGCCGGGCACGGCGGCCATGTGGCGCTGCGCGGCGTGTCGCTGCAGGTGCAGCCCGGCGAGGTGCTGGCCTTCGTCGGCCCGTCGGGCTCGGGCAAGACCACGCTGGTCAACCTGCTGCCGCGCTTCGTGGAGGTGGACGAGGGCCAGGTGACGCTGGACGGCATCCCCCTGCCCGACTGGGACCTGCAGAGCCTGCGCCGGCAGTTCGCCATGGTCTCGCAGGACGTGGTCATGCTCAACGACAGCCTGGCCGCCAACGTGGCGCTGGGCGCCGAGCCTTCGACCATCGACGAGGCGCGGGTGCTGGCGGCGCTGCAGTCGGCCAACCTGGGCGAACTGGTGGCGCGGCTGCCGCAAGGCATCCACACCGCCGTGGGCCACAACGCGGCCGAACTCTCGGGCGGGCAGCGCCAGCGGCTGGCCATCGCGCGGGCCATCTACAAGGACGCGCCGGTGCTCATCCTGGACGAGGCCACCTCGGCGCTGGACAACGAAAGCGAACGGCTGGTGCAGGACGCCCTGTCCCGGCTGATGCAGGGCCGCACCACGCTGGTCATTGCGCACCGGCTCTCCACCATCGAGCACGCCGACCGGGTGGTCGTGCTGACCGAGGGCCGGGTGGCCGAGCAAGGCAGCCATGCCGAACTGATGGCCGCCGACGGGCTGTACGCCCGGCTGCACTCGCAGGGCCTGGGCCAGGGCGCTGCGGTCTGACCCGGCCGGTCAGAGCAGCACGATGTCGTACTGCTCCTGGTTCATGGAGCTCTCGGCCTGCAGCGAGATCGGCTTGCCGATGAAGTCCGACAGACCGGCCAGGTGGGCCCGTTCTTCATCGAGGAACAGCTCCACCACCTTGGGCGAGGCCACCACCCGGAACTCGCGGGGATTGAAGGCCCGGGCCTCGCGCAGGATCTCGCGCAGGATGTCGTAACACACGCTGCGGGCGGTCTTCACCTCGCCCTTGCCGCCGCAGGCCTCGCAGGGCTCGCTCAGCATGTGGGCCAGCGACTCGCGGGTGCGCTTGCGGGTCATCTCCACCAGGCCCAGCTGCGAGAAGCCGCCGATCATGGTCTTGACCCGGTCGCGCGCGAGCTGCTTGCGGAACTCGGTCAGCACCGCCTCGCGGTGGTCTTCGCGGGTCATGTCGATGAAGTCGACGATGACGATGCCGCCCAGGTTGCGCAGCCGCAGCTGTCGGGCAATCGCCTGCGCCGCCTCCAGGTTGGTGCGGAACACCGTGTCGTCGAAATTGCGGGCACCCACGAAGCCGCCGGTGTTCACGTCCACCGTGGTCAGGGCCTCGGTCTGGTCGATGACCAGGTAGCCGCCCGACTTCAGGTCCACCCGACGGCTCAAGGCACGGGCGATGTCGTCGTCGATGTGGAACAGGTCGAAGATGGGCCGCTCGCCGCTGTAGTGCTGCAGCTTGGCCACGGTGTCGGGCATGAACTCCTGGGCAAATCCGGTCAGCAGGCCGTGCTGCTCGCGCGAGTCGATGCGGATGGACTGGGTCTGCGCGCCCACCAGATCGCGCAGCACCCGCTGCATGAGGTTGAGGTCTTCGTGCAGCAGGGTGGCCGGCGGCTGGCGCGTGGCCGCTTCCTTGATGCGCAGCCAGGTCTTGCGCAGGTAGGCGATGTCGTCGCGCAGCTCCTCGTCGCTGGCGTCTTCGGCGTTGGTGCGCAGGATGAAGCCGCCCGAAGGGCTGCCGTCGGGCAGGGCCGCGAGCTGGGTGACGCGCTGGCGCAGGGCCTCGCGCTGGGCCGGCGGAATCTTCTGCGACACGCCCACATGGTTGTCCTGCGGCAGGAACACCAGCAGCCGCCCGGCGATGCTGATCTGCGCCGTCAGCCGCGCCCCCTTGGTGCCGATGGGGTCCTTGAGCACCTGCACCATCAGCGCCTGGCCCTCGAAGATCTGCCGCTCGATCGGCAGCACCGGATTGGGCGTGAGCACCTTGGGCGCCGAGGCACCGCCGGCCTCCGGCTCGGTCGGGCGCGCCGGCGCGTGCTTGGCCTGGATGTTGGGCATGAGGTCGGCCACGTGCAGGAAGGCCGCGCGGTCCAGACCGATGTCGATGAAGGCCGACTGCATGCCCGGCAGCACCCGGGACACCTTGCCCAGGTAGATGTTGCCGACCAGGCCGCGCTCCAGGGTGCGCTCCAGGTGCACCTCCTGCACCGCGCCCTGCTCCACCACCGCCACCCGGGTTTCCTGCGGCGACCAGTTGATCAGGATGTCTTGGCTCATGAAAGGCTCGGTAGATGGAAAGGAATCAGTACAGCGCCATGCCCGCTTCGCGCAGCACCTGCGCGGTCTCGAAGGCCGGCAGACCCACGATGCCCGAGTGGCTGCCGGTCATGCGGCTCACCCACAGGGCCGCCTGGCCCTGCAAGGCATAGGCACCGGCCTTGCCCATGGGCTCACCAGAAGCCACATAGCGGTCGATCTGGCTGCGCGACAGCGGCGCGAAGGTGACCGTGGATACCGACAGGGCCTGGGCGATCCGGGGCGCAGCACCCGAGCGGCGCGCGGGCACGCCCACGGCCACCGCGGTGAGCACCCGGTGGGTGTGGCCCGCCAGATCGCGCAGCATGGCACGGGCCTGTGCCGCATCGGCCGGCTTGCCCAGAATGCGCCGCCCCAGGGCCACGGTGGTGTCGGCGCACAGCACCGGCGCCAGCGGCAGACCCCTGCGCTGCAGACGCTCCAGCGAGGCCTGCAGCTTGAGCGCCGTGACCCGCTGCACGTAGGTGGCCGGCGCCTCGGCGCCACGGATCACCTCGAGCGACTCGACATCCTCGTCGGCATCGGGCAGCAGCAGCTCCGGGTTCACGCCCCACTGCTCCAGCAACTGCTTGCGACGCGGGCTTTGCGAAGCGAGATACAGCAAGGGCTTCATTCGCGGTGGTACGGGTGGTTGGCGTTGATCGACCAGGCGCGGTAGAGCTGCTCGATCAGCAGCACCCGCACCATGGCGTGCGGCAGGGTCAGGTCGGACAGGCGGATGCGCTGGTGGGCGGCGTCGCGGAAGGCCGGCTCCAGCCCGTCCGGGCCGCCGATGATGAGCGCCACATCGTCACCCCCCAGCTGCCACTGGGTGAGCTGGCGGGCCAGCGCCTGGGTGGTGAGCGCGGTGCCGCGCTCGTCCAGCACCACCACGCGGCAGCCGCGCGGCAGCACGGCCTGGATGCGCTCGCGCTCGGCCGCCACGAGGGTCTCGGTGGTGCGCGAGCCGCGCGGCTCGGTCTTGACGGTGCGCAGCTCCACCTTGAGCTCCGGCGGGAAGCGCTTGGCGTAATCGTCGTATGCGGTCTGGGCCCAGTCGGGAACCCGCTGGCCCACCGCGACGATCAGCAGCTTCATGCCTTGTTGGTGGCGGTCTTGCGGGTGGCAGGCTTGACGGTCTTGCGGGCCGGGGCCTTGGCGGCGGGCTTCGCTGCAGGCTTCGCAGCCGCCTTGGCCGCCGGCTTGGTGGTCTTGCCGACCACCAACTTGGGCAGGGCCTTCTTGACCGCCGGCTTGGCGGCCGTCTTTGCTGCAGCCTTGGGGGCCGCCTTGGCGGCAGGCTTGGCCGTGGTGGTCTTCTTCGCCGGCGCCGCCTTCTTCGCCGGTGCGGCCTTGGCAGCAGCCGCCTGGGCCGCGGCCTGCTTGCGCACCACTGCCTTGCCCGACACCGGCGCCGGCTCGGTCTGCGCGGACTTGGTGGTCTTGCGCGCAGCCGTCTTCCTGGCGGGAGCTGCGGCGGCAGGCGCCTTTTCGGCCCCGTGCTTCAGACGGACCGGCTTGGCGCCCCAGATTTCTTCAAGGCGGTAGTACTGGCGGATCACCGGCTGCATCACGTGGGCCACGGCCTGGCCGCAGTCCACGATGATCCATTCGCCGTTCTCTTCACCCTCGATGCGCGGCTTGTCGAAGCCGGCTTCCCGCACCGCGTCGCGCACGCTGGCGGCCAGGGCCTTGGTCTGGCGGTTGGAGGTGCCGCTGGCGATGATGACGCGCTCGAACAGCGGCGAGAGCGTCTCGGTGTTGAACACCACGATGTCCTGTCCCTTCACATCCTCCAGCCCATCGACGATGGCGCGTTGCAGTTTCTGGATGTCTTTCTTGACGGTGGTTTCGCTGGTCATGTAGGGGTCTGGTAGAGGTGGTTCTGTGAAATATAGCTTGCGACCGGGGCCGGCACCAGCAGATCCAGGGCGGCTGCATCCGGGCCGACCGCGGCCAGCCGGGCCCGCACGGCGGTGGCACTCACCGGGTTGAGCGGCATGGTCAGCGGCACAAAGGGCAGATCGACGCCGGACAGGTCGGCCTCCTCGGCGGGCTGGTCCAGCGCCTGCGCGCCGATGGACCGGGCACGCGCCGCCACGGCCAGCCGGGCCAGCGACATCACGTCCTGCCAGCGCACCCAGGAGCGGAAGGCCAGCAGCTGATCGGCGCCCAGCACCAGATACAGCTCGGCCAGCGGGTATTCCCGGCGCAGTTCGGCCAGGGTGTCGGCGGTGTAGCTCGGGCCCTGGCGGTGGATCTCGCGGTCGTCGATGCGCGCACGCGGCAGGTCTCCGAAGGCCAGCTGGCACATGGCCACGCGGTGGCTGGCGTCGGTCAGGGGGCGGGCCTTGTGCCAGGCCTGCCCGGTGGGCAGCACATGCAGCACATCCAGACCCAGCTGTTCGATGGCCACTTCGGCCAGTGAACGGTGCGCGCCATGGGGCGGATCGAACGCGCCGCCGAACATGCCCACGCGGCGGATGACGCCGTCGCCGGAATCGCTCATCAGGCCCAGTCCCGGGGCACCAGGAACTCGCTGTACAGCCGGTGCTCGGCGCTGCCGGGCTCGGGCTGGTGGTTGTACGACCAGCTCACCAGCGGCGGCATGGACAGCAGGATGGATTCGCTGCGACCGCCCGACTGCAGGCCGAAGTGCGTGCCCCGGTCCCAGACCAGGTTGAACTCCACATAACGGCCGCGCCGGTAGAGCTGGAACGCGCGCTCGCGCTCGCCATACGGCAGGTGGCGGCGGCGCTCGGCAATGGGCATGTAGGCATCCACGAAGGCGTCACCCACGGCCGACATCATGGCAAAGCTGTTGTCGAAACCCAGCTCGGAGAAGTCGTCGAAGAAGACGCCGCCCACACCACGCGGCTCGTTGCGGTGCTTGAGGAAGAAGTACTGGTCGCACCACTGCTTGAAGCGCGGGTACTTGTCGTCACCGAAGGGCGCCAGCGCGGCCCGGCAGGTGCGGTGGAAGTGCACCGCGTCTTCCTCGAAGCCGTAGTAGGGCGTGAGGTCCATGCCGCCGCCGAACCAGCACACCGGTTCGCCGCCGGCCGGGGTGGCGGCCAGCATGCGCACGTTCATGTGCACCGTGGGCACGTAGGGGTTGCGCGGGTGGAACACCAGCGACACGCCCATGGCCTCGAAGGGCGCCCCCGCCAGTTCAGGCCGGTGCTGCGTGGCCGAGGGCGGCAGCTGCGGACCGGTGACGTGCGAGAAACCGCAGCCGGCGCGCTCGAACACCGGGCCACCTTCCAGGATCTGGGTGATGCCGTTGCCCTGCAGCTTTTCACCGGCCGGTTTGGTCCAGTGGTCCACCAGGAACGGCGTGCCGTCCATGGCGGTGACCGCCGCAGTGATGCGGCTCTGAAGGCCGGTGAGGTACTGGCGCACCGTGTGGATGGCGCCGGAGGGCGCCTGCACGCTGGCGGAGGGGGATGCCATGGAGTTCATGCTCATACCGTATCGGGGGTTGGCCGCTTGGGCAAGGGGGCGATCGGGCTGGCCTGATCCGGCCGCTGGCCACGCACGCCGTGGTAGGCCTCGGCCATGCGGGCGTAGTCGGCGTCCACGTCGCCGCTGAGGTGGATGAAATCGGTGATGCGCACCTCGCGCTGGCCGTAGTCCAGCCGGATCAGCGCCACCGGCACCCGGGCACCCAGGGCCACCTGGTAGAAGCCGCTGCGCCAGCCCGGCGTGTGGCTGCGGGTGCCTTCGGGGGACAGGCCCAGCCACAGCAGCTCGTCGGACGCCTTGGCATCCTCGAACACCGCCACCATCTCGCCCACCACGCCCCGGGCGGAACGGCGGTCCAGCGGGATGCCGCCGAGCCAGCGCATCCAGCGGCCCAGCACCGGCACACGGAACAGGCTGTCCTTGCCCCACCAGCGGGCGGGAATGCCGATGGTCCACTTGGCCAGCACCATGACCACGAAGTCCCAGTTGCTGGTGTGCGGATAGACGATGGCCACGCCCTGTCGGGTCGGGAAACCGTTGTACGTGACCCGCCAGCCCGCCAGGCGCAGCAGCGCCCGGGCCACACGGGATTCAGGGAAGCGCACCGGCAACGCGGCGCCGGGGTCAGAGTGCACGGAAGCCGATGTCGCGGCGGCACTGCATGCCGTCGAACTGCACCTGGTCGACCACCTCGTAGGCGCGCCGCTGGGCCGCAGCCACCGTGTCGGCCAGCGCGGTGACGCACAGCACGCGGCCACCGCTGACCTCGATACGCTCGCCGTTGGCCGTGGTGCCGGCATGGAACACCATGCGGTCGGCCTCGTCGGCCGGCAGGCCGGTGATGGCGTCGCCCTTGCGCGGGTTCATGGGGTAGCCGTGGGCGGCCATGACCACACCGAGCGCCACGCGCGGGTCCCAGTCCAGGCTGACACGGTCCAGCTCGCCTCGGGTGGCGGCCAGCAGCACGTCGGCCAGCGGGCTGCGCAGCCGCATCATGATGGGCTGGGTCTCGGGGTCGCCCATGCGGCAGTTGAACTCCAGCGTCTTGACCCGGCCGTCCGGGGTGATCATGAGGCCGGCGTACAGGAAGCCGGTATAGGGAATGCCGTCGGCCTTCATGCCGCGCAGCGTGGGCAGGATGACCTCGTCCATGGCGCGCTGGTGCACGGCGGGCGTGACCACCGGAGCCGGCGAATAGGCGCCCATGCCGCCGGTGTTGGGGCCCTGGTCGGCGTCCTTCAGGCGCTTGTGGTCCTGGCTGGTGGCCAGGGCCAGGGCGTGCTCACCGTCGCACAGCACGATGAAGCTGGCTTCCTCGCCTTCGAGGAACTCCTCGATCACCACGCGGGCGCCGCCCTCGTTGTGGGCCACACCCAGGGTGTTGTCCACCAGCATGAAGTCGATGGCCTCGTGCGCCTCGGCCAGGGTCATGGCCACCACCACACCCTTGCCGGCGGCCAGGCCGTCGGCCTTGACGACGATGGGCGCACCCTTGGCCTCCACGTAGGCGTGGGCCTGGGTCGGGTCGGTGAAGGTCTGGTACTCGGCCGTGGGTATGCCGTGGCGCTGCATGAAGGCCTTGCTGAAGGCCTTGGAGCTTTCCAGCTGGGCCGCCTTCTGCGTGGGCCCGAAGATGGGCAGGCCGTGGGCGCGGAACTCGTCCACCACGCCGGCGGCCAGCGGCGCCTCGGGCCCGACCACGGTCAGGCCGATGGCGTTGTCCTGCGCCCAGGCCCGCAGCGCGGCCTTGTCGGTGATGGGCAGGTTGATGAGATCGGCGTCGCGGGCGGTGCCGGCGTTGCCGGGGGCCACGTACACCTGGGTCACGCCGGTGGACTGCTTCAGGCGCCAGGCCAGGGCATGTTCGCGGCCGCCGCCGCCAATCACGAGGACTTTCATTCGCTGATCTCGGCGTTGTGGAACACGGCCTGCACGTCGTCGAGGTCTTCGATGATGTCCAGCAGCTTCTGCATGCGGGCGGCGTCTTCGCCGGTCAGCTCGATGGTGTTCTCGGCCCGCATGGTCACCTCGGCCAGCTCGGGCTTGAGGCCGGCGGCTTCGAGCGCGTTCTTGACGGCCTCGAACTCGGTCGGCGAGGTGATGACCTCGATCGCGCCTTCGTCGTCGGTGATGACGTCATCCGCCCCGGCTTCCAGCGCCACTTCCATCACCTTGTCTTCGGAGGTGCCGGGGGCAAACACCAGCTGCCCGCAGTGCTTGAACTGGAACGACACCGACCCTTCGGTGCCCAGGTTGCCGCCGTACTTGCTGAAGGCGTGCCGGACCTCGGCCACGGTGCGCACCCGGTTGTCGGTCATGGTGTCGACGATGACGGCCGCGCCGCCGATGCCGTAGCCCTCGTAGCGGATCTCTTCCAGCGTGAGGCCTTCCAGCGTGCCGGAGGCCTTGTCCACGTTGTACTTGATGCGGTCGGCCGGCATGTTGGCGGCCTTGGCCTTTTCAATCGCCAGCCGCAGGCGGGGGTTCATGGCCGGGTCGCCGCCGCCCTGGCGGGCCGCCACGGTGATCTCGCGGATCACGCGGGTCCAGATCTTGCCGCGCTTCTCGTCCTGCCGCCCCTTGCGGTGCTGGATGTTTGCCCATTTGCTGTGTCCGGCCACGAAAACGTCCTTTTGCCCCACGGGCTTTGATCTAATAAGCCCGCGATTTTACTTTCCGCCCACCATTCCCCTTGAGGACGCCCCATGGCCGAACCGATGCAGATCGCCCAGAACGCCCAGACCACCTGCCAGCTGCTGCCCGCGCTGGCCAACCGCCACGGCCTCATCACCGGCGCCACCGGCACCGGCAAGACGGTGACTCTGCAGACGCTGGCCGAGCAGTTCTCGCGCATCGGCGTGCCGGTGTTCATGGCCGACGTCAAGGGCGACCTCACCGGCATCAGCCAGACCGGGCGCATCGGCGAGAAGCTGGCCGGCGTGCTGAAAGACCGGGGCATCGCCCTGCCCGACCCCCTGTCCTGCCCCACCACGCTGTGGGACGTGTTCGGCGAGCAAGGCCACCCGGTGCGCGCCACCGTCTCCGACATGGGGCCGCTGCTGCTGGCCCGCATGCTCAACCTCAACGACACCCAGACCGGGGTGCTCAACCTGATCTTCAAGATCGCCGACGACAACGGCCTGCTGCTGCTCGACATGAAGGACCTGCGGGCCATGCTGCAGCACGTGGGTGACAACGCCAAGCAGTTCACCACCGAGTACGGCAACATCAGCTCGGCCAGCATCGGCGCCATCCAGCGCGGCCTGATGCAGATCGAGCAGCAGGGTGGCGACCGCTTCTTCGGCGAACCCATGCTCGACATCGCCGACTTCATGCAGACGGTGGACGGCAAGGGCGTGATCAACATCCTGGCCGCCGACAAGCTGCTCAACTCGCCCCGGCTGTATGCCACCTTCCTGCTGTGGATGCTGTCCGAGCTGTTCGAGACCCTGCCCGAGATCGGCGACCCGGAGAAGCCGAAGCTGGTGTTCTTCTTCGATGAAGCCCACCTGCTGTTCAACGAAGCTCCCAAGGTGCTGGTGGAGCGCATCGAGCTGGTCGTGCGGCTGGTGCGGTCCAAGGGCGTGGGCGTGTATTTCGTGACCCAGAATCCGCTGGACATCCCCGACAGCGTGCTGGGCCAGCTGGGCAATCGGGTGCAGCATGCGCTGCGCGCCTTCACCCCGCGCGACCAGAAGGCGGTGAAGGCCACCGCCCAGACCATGCGGCCCAAGGCCGGGCTGGACATCGAGGCTGCCATCACCGAACTGGCGGTGGGCGAGGCCCTGGTCAGCCTGCTGGACGCGAAGGGACGCCCCACCGAGACCGAGCGGGTGTTCGTGGTGCCCCCGGGCAGCCAGATCGGCCCCATCACGCCGGAGCAGCGGCAGGCGCTGCTGCGCGAATCGCTGGTGGCCGGCACCTACGAGAAGGTGGTGGACCGCGAAAGCGCCTACGAGATGTTCCGCAGCCATGCCGGCCAGCGCGGCGAGGCCGAAGCGCCCGCTGCCGGCGCCGCCAAGACCCCGCGCATCCCCGGCGCAGCCAGCCCGGACACTGCCGGCGCCGAAGAAAAGAGCATGCTCAACGAGGTGCTGTTCGGCCGCACCGGTCCGCGCGGCGGCCAGTACGACGGCCTGGTGCAGACCATGGCCAAGACGGCTGCCCGCACCGTGGCCAGCGGCCTGGGCCGGCAGATCCTGCGCGGGGTGCTGGGCGGCCTGCTCGGCGGCAAGCGTTGAAGCGCAGCGCCATGTGGACCGTGGGCGTGCTGGTGCTGGCCCTGGGTGCGGCCCAGCTGGGCGCGCTGGAAGGCCAGCCCCCTGCCGACCTGGGCCTGAACAACGGCCTGCTCAAGCCGCCCTCGGTCACCCGCAACAGCGTCTCCAGCCAGACCGACCGCCACCCCGGCCATCCCCAGGCCGACTACGCCCGCATCGACCCCCTGCCCTTGAAGCCCGGCGGTGCCGACGCATCGCTGGACGCGCTGACCGCGGCCCTGCAGCAACTGGGCGGCGTGCGCAACCTCACGCGCCAGGCCGGCTATCTGCGCGCCGAGGCCCGCACGCCCTGGCTGGGTTTTGTGGACGACCTGGAGTTCGCGGTGGACGCGCAGCGCGGCGTGATCGACCTGCGCAGCGCCAGCCGCCTGGGCTCGGAAGACTTCGGCACCAACCGAAAACGCATCGAGGCGCTGAGGGCGCTGTACCTGCAGCAGCCATGAAAAAACCCGGCCTTGGCCGGGTTTTTTCATGCTGCCTGACGGTCAGTCGGCGGTCGCCTCTTCGGGCTTGGCCTTGCCTTCCTTCTTGGGCGTGGGCTGGATGTCCAGATCGACTTCCTGGGTCTCCTTGCCGTCTTCGCCGGTCTTGGTGACCAGGTCCACGGTCAGGCGACCCCCGTCGGTGAGGCGACCGAACAGCAGCTCGTCGGCCAGGGCACGGCGGATGGTGTCCTGGATCAGGCGCTGCATGGGGCGGGCGCCCATGAGCGGGTCGAAACCCTTCTTGGCCAGGTGCTTGCGCAGCACGTCGGTGAAGGTGACCTCCACCTTCTTCTCGGCCAGCTGGGTCTCCAGCTGAAGCAGGAACTTGTCCACCACCCGCAGGATGATGTTCTCGTCCAGGGCCTTGAAGCTGACGATGGCGTCCAGACGGTTGCGGAACTCCGGCGTGAACAGGCGCTTGATGTCGGCCATCTCGTCACCGGCTTCACGCGGGTTGGTGAAGCCGATGGTGGCCTTGTTCATGGTCTCGGCACCCGCGTTGGTGGTCATGATGATGATCACGTTGCGGAAATCGGCCTTGCGCCCGTTGTTGTCGGTCAGCGTGCCGTGGTCCATGACCTGCAGCAGCACGTTGAAGATGTCCGGGTGCGCCTTCTCGATCTCGTCGAGCAGCAGCACCGCGTGCGGCTTCTTGGTGATGGCCTCGGTCAGCAGACCGCCCTGGTCGAAGCCCACGTAGCCCGGAGGCGCACCGATCAGGCGGCTCACGGCGTGGCGCTCCATGTACTCCGACATGTCGAAGCGGATCAGGTCGATGCCCATGATGTAGGCCAGCTGCTTGGCGGCTTCGGTCTTGCCCACGCCGGTGGGGCCGCTGAACAGGAAGGCGCCGATGGGCTTGTCGGCCTTGCCCAGACCGGAGCGGGCCATCTTGACGCTGGACGCCAGCACCTCCAGGGCCTTGTCCTGGCCGAACACCACGCTCTTGAGGTCGCGCTCCAGCGTCTGCAGCTTGCTGCGGTCGTCGTTGGACACGTTGGCGGGCGGGATGCGGGCGATCTTGGCCACGATCTCTTCCACCTCGGCCTTGCCGATGGTCTTCTTGCGCTTGCTGGCCGAGAGGATGCGCTGGGCCGCACCGGCCTCGTCGATCACGTCGATGGCCTTGTCGGGCAGGTGGCGGTCGTTGATGTACTTGGCGCTCAGTTCGGCAGCGGCCTGCAGGGCGGCCACGGCGTACTTGACGTTGTGGTGCTCCTCGAAGCGGCTCTTGAGGCCCTTGAGAATGTCCACCGTCTGCTCCACCGTGGGCTCGACCACGTCCACCTTCTGGAAGCGGCGGGACAGGGCAGCGTCCTTCTCGAAGATGCCGCGGTACTCGGTGAAGGTGGTGGCGCCGATGCACTTGAGCTGGCCGCTGGAGAGCGCCGGCTTGAGCAGGTTGGACGCGTCCAGCGTGCCGCCCGAAGCCGCGCCGGCCCCGATCAGGGTGTGGATCTCGTCGATGAACAGGATGGCGTTGGGCTTGTCCTTGAGCGACTTGAGCACGCCTTTGAGGCGCTGCTCGAAGTCACCGCGGTACTTGGTGCCGGCCAGCAGCGCGCCCATGTCGAGCGAGTACACGGCGCTTTCGGCCAGGATCTCGGGCACGTCGCCCTGGGTGATGCGCCAGGCCAGGCCCTCGGCAATGGCCGTCTTGCCCACGCCGGCCTCGCCCACGAGCAGCGGGTTGTTCTTGCGGCGGCGGCACAGGATCTGGATGACGCGCTCCACCTCGTACTCGCGGCCGATCAGGGGATCGATCTTGCCGTCCTTGGCCATCTGGTTGAGGTTCTGGGTGAACTGCTCCAGCGGCGACTGCTTCTCGTTGCCCTTGGTCTCGGTGGCTTCCTCGTTCTCGGCCGCGCTCTCGCCGGACTTGGTCGGCTCCGGCGGGTCGCTCTTGCGGATGCCGTGGGCGATGAAGTTCACCACGTCCAGGCGGGTCACGCCCTGCTGGTGCAGGTAGTACACGGCGTGGGAGTCCTTCTCGCCGAAGATGGCCACCAGCACGTTGGCGCCGGTGACTTCCTTCTTGCCGTTGCCGGTGCTCTGCACATGCATGATGGCGCGCTGGATCACGCGCTGGAAGCCCAGGGTGGGCTGGGTGTCGACCTCGTCGGTGCCGGCCACCTGCGGGGTGTTGTCCTTGATGAAGTTCGTCAGGGACTTGCGCAGGTCTTCGATGTTGGCGGAGCAGGCGCGCAGCACCTCGGCCGCGCTGGGGTTGTCCAGCAGGGCCAGCAGCAGGTGCTCGACGGTGATGAATTCGTGCCGTTGCTGCCGGGCCTCGACAAAGGCCATATGCAGGCTGACTTCAAGTTCTTGGGCAATCATGGGCACGTCCTTTGGGCTGGGGGTCGGAAATCGGAGGCTGGTGAGACAGTTTGGGTTCCAGATGGGGTGCCAGGCGGCTTATTCAACCGGTTCACTCAGGCATTGCAAGGGATGGCCGGCCGCACGGGCGGCCTGCAGCACCTGATCCACCTTGGTGCCGGCCACATCGCGGGTATACACCCCGCAGATGCCTTTGCCCTCCAGGTGGATCTTCAACATGATCTGGGTGGCGGTTTCCCGGTCCTTGCTGAAGAACTCCTGGATGACGTGCACCACGAACTCCATGGGCGTGAAGTCGTCGTTGAGCAACACCACCTGGTACATCTGGGGCGGCTGGATGCGCTGGGCACGGCGCTCCAGCACCACCGCGTCGTCGCTGCCCACCGACGGCGGCGCGGCGGGGTTTTCGGGTTTCTTGGGGGTCTCGGAAGCCATGGAATGATTCTAGCGAGAGCCCCGGCCTTGTCGGGTCGGGACGAATTGGCCCCACAGCGCCTGAGGGCGCCGGAGTCCAGGGCATCGGACGGGGAGCAGGCCAGCGATCCATGGGCACATTCTGGACCCGCCTCAGTCCCGGCATTCGTCAGGACTGGCCGGTAAATCCCGGGCAGTTTCGGGTGGCCGACCGGCGGCACTGCTGCGGATTCACCCCCCGGAATGGACAAGGGCCCCGGGGTGCCGATGCACCCCGGGGCCCTTGGCATGCAGCGGGCAGCCCGGCTGCCCGACCCATCACATGTGGTCGATCATCACCTGACCGAAGCCGGAGCAGCTGACCTGGGTGGCGCCGTCCATGAGGCGGGCGAAGTCGTAGGTGACCTTCTTGGACAGGATGGCCTTCTCCAGCGAGGAGATCACCAGGTCGGCGGCTTCCTTCCAGCCCATGTGGCGCAGCATCATCTCGGCCGACAGGATTTCGGAACCGGGGTTCACATAGTCCTTGCCGGCGTACTTGGGCGCGGTGCCGTGGGTGGCTTCGAAGCAGGCCACGCTGTCGGACAGGTTGGCGCCCGGGGCAATGCCGATGCCACCCACCTGCGCGGCCAGCGCGTCGGAGATGTAGTCGCCGTTCAGGTTCAGGGTGGCGACCACCGAGTACTCGGCCGGGCGCAGCAGGATCTGCTGCAGGAAGGCGTCGGCGATCGAGTCCTTGACGATGATGTCCTTGCCGGTCTTCGGGTTCTTGAACTTGCACCACGGGCCGCCGTCGATGAGCTCGGCACCGAACTCGCGCTGGGCCAGGGCGTAGGCCCAGTCACGGAAGCCACCTTCGGTGTACTTCATGATGTTGCCCTTGTGCACGATGGTCACGCTGGGCTTGTCGTTGTCGATGGCGTACTGGATGGCCTTGCGCACCAGGCGCTCGGTGCCCTCGATGGACACCGGCTTGATGCCGATGCCCGAGGTCTCGGGGAAGCGGATCTTGGTGACACCCATCTCGTCCTGCAGGAACTTGATGAGCTTCTGGGCCTTGGGCGTCTTGGCTTCGTATTCGATGCCGGCGTAGATGTCTTCCGAGTTCTCGCGGAAGATGACCATGTTGGTCTTCTCGGGCTCTTTCAGGGGGCTGGGCACGCCCTTGAAGTACTGCACCGGGCGCAGGCAGACGTAGAGGTCAAGCTCCTGGCGCAGGGCCACGTTGAGCGAACGGATGCCGCCGCCCACCGGGGTGGTCAGCGGGCCCTTGATGGACACCACGTACTCGCGCAGGGCGTGCAGGGTTTCTTCGGGCAGCCACACGTCCGGGCCGTAGACGCGGGTCGACTTCTCGCCGGCGTACACCTCCATCCAGTGGATCTTGCGCTGGCCGCCGTAGGCCTTGGCCACGGCCGCGTCCACCACCTTGAGCATCACCGGGGTGATGTCGAAGCCGGTACCGTCGCCTTCGATGTAGGGCACGATGGGCTGGTCAGGCACGTTGAGCGACATGTCGGCATTGACAGTGATCTTCTGGCCTTGGGCGGGCACTTTGATGTGCTGGTACATGGAATCGGGTCTCCGGATGGTGCGGTGTGAGGTCGGCTCCTGGCGCGGGGTTCGTGCCAGGTCCGCGAAACATCATTTCACATGATGCGCGGCGAATGATTTTAGCCCCACAGACTGTATCGGCCCTGACAGCAGGTGTCACCCGAACCGGTGGCGGCGCTACCATGCCCGCCATGCCGATCACCACCCGACTCACCTCCCGCCTTCGAGTCCTTTGCATCGCCGCCCTGGCCGGGCTGATGCTCGCTGCACCACCCTCTGCCCGCGCCCAGAACGACGGGCAGCCTCAGCTCAACCTGCCCCGCGTGGCGCTGTCGGCCGGAATGCACCGCATCGACGCCCAGGTGGCCGCCACCCCGGTGCAGCGCCAGATCGGCCTGATGCACCGGCGCGAGATGCCGGTGCACGAGGGCATGCTGTTCGTGTTCGAACAACCGGCCACCCAGTGCTTCTGGATGCGCAACACGCTCATTCCGCTGACCGCCGCCTTCGTGGCGGACGACGGCCGCATCGTCAACCTGGCCGACATGCAGCCGCTGTCCGAAGCCAGCCACTGCTCCACCGAGCCGGTGCGCTACGTGCTGGAAATGAACCAGGGCTGGTTTGCCAAGCGGCGCATCGCTGCCGGCTTCCGGCTCACCGGCACGCCGTTCGCGGCCCGCTGACCCCGGATCCCGACCACAAAAAAAGCGGCCCGGGGGCCGCTTTTTTCATGCGTGAACCGTTGCCGGTGATCAGGCGAAGTTCTTCTCGGCGAACGACCAGTTGACCAGCTGGTCCAGGAAGGTCTCGACGAACTTCGGACGCATGTTGCGGTAGTCGATGTAGTAGGCGTGCTCCCACACGTCCACGGTCAGCAGGGCCTTGTCGGCGGTGGTCAGCGGGGTGCCGGCCGCACCGGTGTTGACGATGTCCACCGAGCCGTCGGCCTTCTTCACCAGCCAGGTCCAGCCGGAGCCGAAGTTGCCCACGGCGCTCTTGACGAAGGCTTCGCGGAAGGCGGCGTAGCTGCCCCACTTGGCGTTGATGGCCGCGGCCAGGGCGCCGGTGGGCTCGCCGCCGCCGTTGGGCTTCATGCAGTTCCAGAAGAAGGTGTGGTTCCAGATCTGGGCCGCGTTGTTGTAGATGCCGCCGCTGGACTTCTTGATGATGGACTCCAGGTCCATGCTCTCGAACTCGGTGCCCTTCTGCAGGTTGTTCAGGTTGACCACGTAGGCGTTGTGGTGCTTGCCGTGGTGGAACTCCAGGGTCTCGCGGCTGTAGTGCGGGGCCAGATCGTCCAGACCGTAGGGCAGTGCGGGCAGGGTGTGTTCCATGGGGATGTCCTCTTGATTGGGGTTGGCGGGATGAGCGCGCATTGTAGGCAGCGCGTGTGACGCTGCCGGCAGCAGGGTTGTTGGGGCGCGGCGTCAGCGCGCGACCAGGTCGACCGATCCGTCGGCCAGGGTGGCGCGCACCGCCTGCCCCGGCCCGATGTCGGCCGCGCGGGTGATGGCCTGGCCGTCCGGGTCGGTCAGCCAGGCATAGCCGCGCTCCAGCACCAGGGCGGGATCGAGCAGGCCCAGTGCCATCCCGCTGCGCTGCAGGCGTTGCTGGCGCAACTGCATGTCGTGCTGCAGCGCCGCCGGCAAGCGTTGCGCCAGCAGCTCGATGCGCTGGCGCGACCGGGCGGTACTGCGCGCCAGCCCCTGCTGCAGCCGGGCCTGCAGGCGGTCGAGCTGCTGCGCGGCCTGGTGCAGCCGGACCGAGGGGCGCCCCAGCCGCTGCGCCAGCCAGTCCAGCCGCTGCCCGCGCTGGTCGATGGCCTGGTGCACCGCGTCGGTCAGGCGCTCCTGCGCATAGGCCAGTTCACCCAGGCGCTGCTCCAGCGAAGGCGCACACAGCTCGGCAGCGGCCGTGGGGGTGGGCGCGCGCAGGTCGGCCACGAAGTCGGCCAGGGTGAAATCGGTCTCGTGACCCACGCCGCACACCACCGGCATGGGTGCACGGGCCAGCATGCGGACCACGGCCGGGTCGTTGAAGGACCACAGGTCTTCCAGCGAGCCGCCGCCACGCACCACCAGCAGCACGTCACAGGCCAGGGGACCGCCCTGCAGCGCATAGGCGCGGTCGAGTGCGGCCACCAGCTCGGCCGGGGCCTGCGCGCCCTGCACCGAGGCCGGGAACAGCAGCACCGGAATGTGGGGCACCCGCCGGCGCAGCGCCGTGGCCACATCGCGCAGCGCGGCGGCGCCCAGCGAGGTCACCACGCCGATGCGGTGCGGCTGGGCCGGCAACGGCCGCTTGCGGGCGGCGTCGAACAGGCCCTCGGCCTCCAGCTGGGCCTTCAGGCGCAGGAACTGCTCGAACAGCGCGCCCTGCCCGGCGGCCTGCAGGCTGTCCACGATGAGCTGAAGGTCGCCCCGGGGACCGTACACGTCGAGCTTGCCCCGGGCCACCACGCGCTGGCCGTCGCGCGGCGCAAAGCCCAGCTGGTCGGCGGCGCGGCGGAACATGGCGCAGCGCACCTGGCCGGTGTCGTCCTTGAGCGAGAAGTAGCAATGACCGCTGGCCGCGCGCGAGAAGCCGGAAATCTCGCCCTGCACCGCCACCGGGTTGAAACGGGCCGCCAGCGCATCCGCAATGGCGCGCATCAGCGGGCCGACGGCCCACACGCGCCCGCCGGCATCGGGGGCTGAGAGGTCGAGACCGGCATCTGCCGGGGTTCTGGAGGAATATCTGTCCACAAGCCGCGCTCCGTCTGGGTTTTGCCGGCCAGGCCTCGAAAGGCCGCCGTCTTCGCGCCACACTGTTGATTTGTGAGCACTTTCGGGTGCCCGTTCGGTGAGCAGATCATGCCATCGTGAGGATTCACCACGGGTGGACGGGCGGGGGCCTGCCGTTCTCCACAAAGTTATCCACAGAATCGGTGGGCAGGTCGGTGGCCTGACGATCGGCCGGAGGCTGCGCCATAATCCGCGCGTCGCCCGTCCGCCGCCCCTGCGGCCAACGCCTGGAGCCCCGTTTTGCTGTCCATCATCCAAGCCGCCGGCTGGCCGATCTGGCCACTGATTGCGTGTTCCGTCATCGGCCTGGCGCTCATCGTGGAGCGCTTCCTCAGCCTCAAGACCGCCAAGGTCATCCCGCCCAAGCTGCTGGATGAGGCCATCATGGTCTCTCGCAACGGTGTGCCCGGCTCCGACGTGGTGGCCCAGCTGGAGGCCAATTCGGCCCTGGGTGCGGTGCTGGCCAGCGGTTTTCGCGCCATGCACGCCAACCCCCGCGTCAGCGAGGACGACCTGCGGGCCAGCCTGGAAAGCACCGGCCGCCTGGTGGCGGCCCGGCTGCAGAAGTACCTGGGCGCCCTGGCCACCATCGCGTCGGCCGCGCCGCTGCTGGGCCTGCTGGGCACGGTCATCGGCATGATCGAGATCTTCGGCTCGCAGGCGGGCGACGGCCTGGGCGTGGTGCCCGGTGGCGGCAACCCGGGCCAGCTGGCGCACGGCATCTCGATCGCGCTCTACAACACGGCCTTCGGCCTGATCGTGGCCATCCCGGCGCTGATCTTCTGGCGTTACTTCCGCTCCCGGGTGGACGACTACCTGCTGGCCATGGAAGTGTCGGCCGACCGCTTTGCCCGCCACCTGCTGACCCTGCGCAAGGCCTGACATGAACTTCCGCCCCGGCACCCGCGACGAGCCCGAGATCAACCTGATCCCGTTCATCGACATCCTGCTGGTCGTCCTGATCTTCCTGGTGCTCACCACCACCTACAGCAAGTACACCGAGCTCCAGGTCAACCTGCCCACGGCGGACGCCGAGAAGCCGCAGTCCAACCCGCGCGAGGTGGTGGTGTCGGTGGGTGCCGACGGGCGTTTTGCGGTCAACCGGCTGGTGCTGGACGCCGGCTCGGTCGACTCCCTGGTGGCGGCCATCGGCGAGGCGGCACGGGACGATCGCGAAGCCATGGTGATCATCAGCGCCGACGCGGCCGCCAGCCACCAGTCGGTCATCCATGTGATGGACGCAGCACGGCGTGCGGGCCTCTCGCGCATCACCTTTGCCACCCAGCAGGGTGGCGCCGGCCGGGCCCGTGCAAGGCCCTGACAGCGGCGCAGCGGCAGCGCGCAAGGCCCTGCGCGAACAGCGCTGGCGCCGCATGGCCGCCAGCAGGGCCTGGCCCGCTCCCCTCTTCCTTCCGTTGGCCTGGCTGTACGGCCTGAGCGTGGCCCTGCGCCACCAGCTGTACCGGCTGGGCTGGCTGCGCAGCGAGCGCCTGCCGGTGCCGGTGCTGGTGATCGGCAATCTGGTGGCCGGCGGTGCCGGCAAGACGCCCGCCACCCTGGCGGTCGTGCAGCACCTGCAGCGCCAGGGCTGGACGCCGGGCGTGATCTCGCGCGGATACGGGCGCGCGTCGGGTTCGGCGATGCCGGTCGGTGCAGGCTCCTCGGCCGCCGACGTGGGTGACGAACCGCTGCTGATCGCACGCCGCACCGGTGCGCCGGTGTTCGTGGCATCGCGGCGGGCCGAGGCAGGCCGGGCCCTGATCCAGGCCCATCCGGCGGTGAACGTGCTGGTCTGCGACGACGGCCTGCAGCACCGCCCGCTGCAGGCCACGGTGCGGCTGGCCGTGTTCGACGACCGGGGTGTGGGCAACGGCTGGCTGCTGCCAGCCGGTCTGCTGCGCGAACCATGGCCCCCACGCGGCGCACAGCCGGTGCCCGATCTGGTGTGGCAGCAGACCCCCGGACCGCACGCAGCCCGGCTTCATGCCCCGGGCATCCCGGTCTGGCCGGTGGTCAGGCGCCTGGCCGCACAGGCGGTATCGGTCGACGGGCAGACCCTCCCGTTGCAACAGCTGGGCCGTGCCCCGGTGCGGGCACTGGCCGGCATCGCCCGGCCCGAGGCGTTCTTCGGCATGCTGCGGGAGGCGGGCGTGGAGCCGGCGCGCTGCATCGCCCTGCCCGACCATGCCGACGCCGACGCCATCCGCGCCGCGCTGGCCGATGACCCGCACACGACCGTGGTCTGCACCGAGAAGGATCTGGTCAAGCTGGCCGGGCTGGGGCTGAGCTGTCCGGTGTGGGCGGTGCCGCTGGCGCTGGAGGTGCCGGCCGAAGCCCTGCAGGCGCTCGATGCGGCACTGTCGGCCTATCATCCCGCCCATGGACACCAAACTGCTTGAATTGCTGGTCTGCCCGGTCACCAAGGGGCCGCTGAGCTTCGACCGTGAACGCCAGGAACTGATCTCGCGCCCGGCGCGCCTGGCCTACCCGGTGCGCGACGGCATTCCCATCCTGCTCGAGCACGAAGCCCGGCCCCTGACCGACGACGAGCTGGCCCGCCCCAGCGCCCCGGCACCGCTGGGCTGACATGGCGCACGCCGATTTCACCGTGCTGATCCCGGCACGGATGCGCTCGACCCGCCTGCCCGACAAGCCCCTGGCCGACATCGCCGGCCTGCCCATGGTGGTGCGGGTGGCGCAGCGGGCCGCACAGAGCCAGGCCGCCCGCTGCGTGGTGGCGGCCGACGATGCCCGCATCGTGGACGCCTGCACCCGGCACGGCGTGGCAGCAATCCTGACCCGCGACGACCATCCCAGCGGCAGCGACCGCCTGGCCGAAGCCTGCACCCTGCTGCATCTGCCGGACGAGGCCATCGTGGTGAACGTGCAGGGCGACGAACCCCTGATCGATCCGGCCCTGATCGACGCGGTGGCGGCCGAACTGCAGCGCCGGTCCGACTGCGTGATGAGCACCGCCGCCCATGCCATCGACCGGCACGAGGACTGGGTGAATCCCAACGTGGTGAAGGTGGTGACCGACATCGAGGGCACCGCCCTGTACTTCAGCCGGGCGCCGCTGCCATGGTGGCGCGATGCGCCCGCCACCCCCACCCTGCCCTCGCCGGCACCGCTGCGGCATGTGGGCATCTATGGTTACCGGGCCGGATTCCTGCGCCGCTTTCCGGCGCTGGCACCGTCGCCGCAGGAGCAGCTGGAATCGCTGGAGCAGCTGCGGGTGCTGTGGCACGGCGGGCGGATTGCGGTGCACGTCACGCCGCATGCGCCGGGCCCTGGCGTGGACACGCCACAGGACCTGGAACGCGTGCGACGCGCCCTGGAAAACCCGGGCCGGATACCCCCCGGCCTGTAAGCCGGCACCATGGCGGGGCATGCTATCCTCGCCGCGCTGTCCCGGTGCCCACGCCCGGGTGGGTTGCGCGCCATGCGCAACCACGCCACCGAATACTCTGCAAAAGGAAAACGATGAGACTCATCCTGTTGGGCGCACCGGGTGCCGGCAAAGGAACGCAAGCGACCTTCATCTGCCAGAAATACGGCATTCCCCAGATCTCCACCGGCGACATGCTGCGCGCCGCCGTCAAGGCCGGCACCCCGCTGGGCCTGCAGGCCAAGGCCGTGATGGAGTCCGGTGGTCTGGTCAGCGACGACCTGATCATCAACCTGGTGAAGGAACGCATCGCCCAGCCCGACTGCGCCAACGGTTTCCTGTTCGACGGCTTCCCGCGCACCATCCCCCAGGCCGACGCCATGAAGGCGGCCGGCGTCAAGCTGGACTACGTGCTGGAGATCGATGTGCCGTTCGACGCCATCATCGAACGCATGAGCGGGCGTCGCTCGCACCCGGCCTCGGGCCGCACCTACCACGTCAAGTTCAACCCGCCCAAGGTGGCCGGCGTGGACGACGTGACCGGCGAGCCCCTGATCCAGCGCGAGGACGACAAGGAAGAGACCGTCAAGAAGCGCCTGGACGTGTACAGCGCCCAGACCCGCCCGCTGGTGGACTACTACAGCAGCTGGGCCAAGGCCGACCCGGCCGCCGCACCGAAGTACCGCGCCATCAGCGGCATGGGTTCGGTCGACGAGATCACCAGCCGCGCCATGCAGGCCCTCTCGGCCTGACGCGTCCGGCGCGGTCCTGCCCCCGGCTCAGGCCGGGCCGGACCGCAAGCCCACGACACGGCCGTCGTGGAACACATACTCGGCGCGCAGCAAGGGCGCACCTTTTTCTTCGGCGAAGGTGAAACCCACCACCGCCACAGGATCGCCCTGCACGATCTCCTTCATCTGCCACTGCTGCAGCCGGAACAGGGGCGCCAGCTCCACCTCCCAGCGGCGTTCGGCGCGGCGCGGCAAGGTGGTGCGGGCCAGCAGGGCCGGGCCGTCCACCCCGGCCTGCTGGGCAGGCAGGCTGCGGCGCGGCAGATCGGCCGGCAGCACCAGCTTCTCGGGCAGTTCCAGCAGCAGCTCGGCGTGGGGGTTGCGCCAGCGCACCTCGGCCACGCGGCCTTCCAGGTAGAGGGGGCGGTTCTGGTCGAAGCTGCTCCAGCCGTGGTGGGCCCAGGCGGGCACGGCGGCTCCAGCGGCCAGGGTGGTCAGCAGCAGATCACGTCGGTGCAGGTTCATGCAGGTTCCTCTTGAAGATCACCAGTAACCGATCCAGCGGCCGCAGGTGATGACCAGCAGCCACAGGACGGTCGACAACAGCAGGGATGCGCGGGCGGCGAAGTCCTGCCTTTCCAGCGAGCGCCGGGCGTGGAACCAGCCCGCATTGCAGGCGGCCAGCATCATCAGCGCCACCTTGATTGTGAACATGCGGTTGGCCAGCAGTTCCATGGGCTGGGTGGCGAACATGAGCAGCCCGCTCAGGGCCGCCAGCCCGAAGCCACCCAGGGCCAGCCCCAGGGACAGGCGGGCCAGCGGGGCCACCGGCACCTCGGCGGCCAGGCCCCACACCCGCACCTCCAGCAGCACCAGGTTGCCCAGCAGCAGGGCGATGCCCACGATGTGCACCACCTCCAGCATGGGATAAGCCCAGGGATGGGCCCCCAGCGCCGCGCCCATCAGACCCCCGCCAGCTGCAGCGACAACGCCAGCCGGGCCTTGGCCGGCGACAGCCCGTCCAGATCGGGGAAAGGCTGCGCGGACCAGCCCACCACCGAGCCTTCGGTGCAGCGCGTGGCCAGCACCACACGCATGCCGGCGTCGCGGGCGCGGTGCAGGGCCGCCTGCAGGCGCTCGTGCAGCGAACCGTTGCCGGTGCCTGCCACCACGATGCCCCGGCAGGCCTGATCGGGCGAATGGGCGGCCTGCATCACCAGGGCGTCCACCAGCCCGCCATCGGCATCGGCATGGCTGGTCACCCAGGCCACACGGGGCAGCGCGCGCAGGGCCGCAAACCGGTCTGCGGCCGCCTGGTCCAGGCCTTCAGGCGCGGCGGCAGGCCAGTCGCGAAAGCGCCGCAGCCGCCCCTCCTCCACCACGCCCAGCGGGCCGGCCTCGCCCGAGGAAAACGGCTGCACCCGGTACGGATGCACCTTGGCCACATCCTTGGCCAGGTGCGCCTGACCGCCGCACACCACGCTCACGCCGCAGGCCCCGGGCGCCTGCACCACGGCCAGGGCGTCGGACAGGTTCTGCGGGCCATCGGGCGACACCGCGGTGGCCGGCCGCATGGCGCAGGTCAGCACCACCGGCCTGGCCGGGCGCAACAGGCGCTGCAGCAGCCACGCGGTTTCCTCGATCGTGTCGGTGCCGTGCGTGATCACCACACCGGCCACCTCGGGCCGCTGCAGGTGCGCCACCAGCCGGGCCACCAGCGCCTGCCACACCGGCAGCGTCATGTCCTTGCTGTTGATCTGGGCCACCTGCTCCACATCCACCGCCTGATCAGCCCAGGCCGGCAACCCGGCCAGCAGCTCCTGCACCGGCACCTGGCCGGCCTTGTAGCCCACGTTGTCGCCGGCCACGGTGGCACGCCCGGCAATGGTGCCGCCGGTGCCCAGAATGACGATGCGACGCGGCTGTGCTGAATCCGACACTTGTCAAACCCTTCCCAACTGGTTAAAAATACAGGCACTGTACAAACACACAGGACCACACCATGTTCGACAGCAGTGCTCCCAAGCTGACGGCCCGCCAGCAACAGATCCTGGAACTCATCCAGTCGGCCATTGCCCGCACCGGGGCACCGCCGACCCGGGCCGAGATCGCCAGCGAACTGGGCTTCAAGTCGGCCAACGCCGCCGAAGAACACCTGCAGGCGCTGGCCCGCAAGGGCGTCATCGAACTGGTCAGCGGCACTTCACGCGGCATCCGGCTGCGCAGTGTCGATCTGCAGAGTATCAACCAGAGCCGCAGCCGCCAGCTCAACCTGCCGCTGCCGGGCCTGTCGCAGCTGTCCCTGCCCCTGATTGGCCGCGTGGCGGCCGGTTCGCCCATCCTGGCGCAGGAGCATGTGGACCAGACCTACCAGGTCGAAAGCAGCCTGTTCCAGCGCACGCCCGACTACCTGCTGCGGGTGCGCGGCATGTCCATGCGCGACGTCGGCATCATGGACGGCGACCTGCTGGCGGTGCAGTCCACCCGCGAAGCCAAGAACGGCCAGATCGTGGTGGCGCGTCTGGGCGAGGACGTGACCGTCAAGCGCTTCATGAAGCAGGCCGGGCACATCGAGCTGCGGGCCGAAAACCCCGACTACCCCACCATCGTGGTGGAGCCGGGCGAACCCTTCGAGATCGAAGGTCTGGCCGTCGGCCTCATCCGCAACAGCTTCCAGATCTGACCGCCGTCGGCGGACTGTCGTCCTCGCAGGTGGCGGGCGCTGGTGGCTGTTGCCGCCGGCCCTGCGAGGCCCGACACACCGATCAATCCTGCCTGTGTTCAACCTCCAACGGAGATTCACATGGGACTTTTCTTCTCTGCACGCAGCTGGCGCGCACCGCTGCAACTGATCGACTGCTGGCTGCCGGAACCTGGTGCCGCCAGCCTCGCACGGCAACACGCGCAAGGCAGCATGCCGATACGCCCTGCCACCGGGCAGACCTCGGCCACGGTGCAGCGGTTCGCCCGGGCGGGCTGGCTGGGACGGCCGGCGGCCAACGCCCCGCGGCTGGACGACCCGACCGACCCGCATGGTGGCCCGGCCTCGGCCAGCCAGCCCGGCGGTGCCGTACAAACAAGCCAGCAGAGGGGCCAGCAGAAGGGCCAGCACACAGCCCAGCGCACGGCGGCTCGCCGCGGCGCCGGCGCCCGCTTGGTGCTCTCAGGGCGCATGGACCAGGTGTGTGCCGAACTGGAGCGTCTGGCCGCCCAGGAAGAGGCGCTGCAACGCGCCGCCTGAAGGCCCGCACAGCCCGGTCCGGTTCCGACCGGCGGGCACAATACGGGTCATGAACATCGTGATCCTCGACGACTACCAGGACGCCGTGCGCAAGCTGGCCTGCGCAGACAAGCTGGAACCCTACCCGGCCAAGGTATTCACCAACACGGTCAAGGGCGTCGGTCAGTTGTCCATCCGCCTGCGGGATGCCGACATCCTGGTGCTCATCCGCGAGCGCACCCAGATCACGCGGCAGCTGATCGAAAAGCTGCCGCGCCTCAAGCTGATCGCCCAGACCGGCAAGGTCGGCGCCCATGTGGACGTGGCCGCCTGCACCGAGCGCGGCATTGCCGTGGCCGAGGGCGTGGGCTCGCCGGTGTCCACCGCCGAGCTCACCTGGGCGTTGATCATGGCGTCCATGCGGCGGATTCCGCAGTACGTGTCCAACCTCAAGCATGGGGCCTGGCAGCAGTCGGGGCTCAAGTCGTCGGCCATGCCGGCCAACTTCGGCATCGGCATGGTGCTGCGGGGCAAGACCCTGGGCATCTGGAGCTTCGGGCGCATCGGCGAAATCGTGGCGGGCTATGGCCGCGCCTTCGGCATGCGGGTCATCGTCTGGGGCAGCGAGGACGCACGCGCCCGCGCGGCAGCCCAGGGCTACGAGATTGCCGCGGGCCGCGATGCGCTGTTCGAGCAGTCCGACGTGCTGTCGCTGCACCTGCGGCTGGCCCCCGGCAACCACGGCTGCGTGACGCTGGACGACCTGAGCCGCATGAAACCCACGGCCCTGCTGGTGAACACCTCGCGGGCCGAACTGATCGAGCCGGAAGCGCTGCTGACCGCGCTCAACCGGGGACGGCCGGGGCTGGCCGCCGTGGACGTGTTCGAGTCCGAGCCCATCCTGCAGGGCCACGCCCTGCTGCGGCTGGAGAACTGCATCTGCACGCCCCACATCGGCTATGTGGAGCAGGACAGCTACGAGCTGTATTTCGGCTCCGCGTTCGACAACGTGGTGAACTTCATCAAGGGCACCCCGACCAACATCGTCAATCCGGGCGCCCTGCAGGTCCGGCGCTGAGCCGGCACGACCACCCCGTCAGGGGCGTGCGGGTGGCTGGGTAGGCCGGCCTTCGCCGTCGTCACCGTCCGGGTGGCTGCCAGGCGCCGGCACGGCGCGCGAGGCGCTGATCGGCGCGCTGCCGGTACCGGCCTTGTCGAAGTCGAACACCTCGAAATCGATCAGGCCGTCGTTGGCCTTGTCGGCCGCCGGGGCAGCGGGCCCGTCGGCCAGCGGCACGTCGGGCAGCGAGGCCTCGAAAGCCTGCACCGCCAGTTCGTCCAGGTTGACGTCCAGACCCAGGCGGGGCGACGCCGGCGGCGTCTGGTCGGCCATGGGCATGGTGATGCGGCCTTCGCGCAGCTCGGCATTGCGGCTGACGGCCTTCAGGGGCTCCATGGCGGTGTGCTGGAAGCTGGTCCTGGGCGACACCTCCGGCGCCTGCTTCTCGATCATGTCCTTGGCCATCGCGTGCAGCAGCAGCAGCTCGCGGTAGGCCTCCAGATCGAACACCTCGGTCTCTTCGTCCTGCAGGTCGCGGAAGATGGAGCGCTCGATCAGGTCGAGCACGCGCGGCTGGGGCCACAGGGCCTGGATGCGCGCAAACGCGGTGTCGTAAGCCTCCAGACCCTTGCCCTGGGCGGTGTAGCGGTCGAAGGCGGGAGCGTCGGCGTTGAACAGGTGGTTGAACTCGTCGCGCAGGGACTCGTAGTCCTTCTGGCGGCCCAGGCGGTGGTAGATGCGGAACAGGTCGAGGTAGGCCAGCGGGCTGGGCTCGTGGCTCTCGGCCAGGTGGTTGCGCAGCACCTGGATGGCCTGCTCGTCCTCGCCCAGCGACACGAAGAAGTCGGCCTGCTGCTGCACGTCGAACAGTTCCTCGGTGGCCACGGCGCGGTTGGTGCCCATGGCACTGGGCGCAAACTCGCGCTGGTCGGCGGCCGACACCGGCGGCACCACCAGCGGACGCACCGGCTCGCGGGGCGTGGGCATCACCTTGGAGCGCACCGGCGGCGAGCCGGCGTCCAGGTCGATCTGCACATCGATGTCGCCGTGGTCGGTCAGCGGCATCAGGTCGCTGCTGCCGGTGGGCACGCGGCGCGTCGCAGCAGACGGCTCGGCAGCCGGCGCGTCCGCGCCCTGACCGCTCCACCAGGCCTTCTCGTCCGGCGCGCCGGCCTTGCGGCGGTTGAGGCGGCTCATGCGGGCCAGCGCCCCCAGGCACAAGAGCAGCAGACCGGCCAGCGCCCAGACCACCGGGTTGTTGAAGCGCTCGCTGCGCGCCTGCTCCAGCTGCTGGGTGAGCACGGCCAGGCGTTCCTGCTGCTCTTTCTGGGCGGCCAGCACGCGGGCCAGATCGGCCTGCACCTGGGCCAGGGCTTCGTTGCCGCGGGCGGCATCCTGGGCACCACCATTGAGCTCGTCCCAGCGGCGGGCCGCGTCAGCCCGCTCGGTCTCGCTGCTCGACGGGCCGGCGCCCAGTGCCGAGGACAGCTTGAGATCGGGTTCGGCCGCCGCCACCGGGTCCACCGGATCGAGCTTGAGCCGGGGCTTGGCCGGCTCGGCCGGCGCAGCGGCCTTGGGACGCGCAGCCTGGGTACCGGCGTCACGGGGTTTGGTGGGGGGACGGGTCACCGGGCGCGGCGTCGGTGCCACGGCCGGGCGGCTGGCGGCCGGCGCTGCCGCCGGTGCGGTCACGGGGGCAGGCTGGGCAGGCGCAGCGGCGCCTGCAGCGGCCGCCGCTGCAGCGGCAACCGGTGCCGGTGCCGACGGAGCCGGCGCCACCGGCTCGGACAGCGGATCGGCCAGCAGCGTGTAGCGGCGGCTGAACGCGTTGTCGCATCCCGCCCGCATGTACAGGCTGACGAAGGCTTCGTTGATGGCAGGCGCTGCCTGCACCCGCACCGAGCTCTCGGCCCCGTTCGTGCCGCGCGTGACCGTCACGGTCACCAGACCCGAGGGCACCTGAGAGTCGCCGTAGAACACGTCGGCGGCAATGCACTGGCTCAGGGGGTCTTCGTCGGGAGACGCGATCACCTGCAGTCGCACGTCCAGCGGGCGACCCACGATGGCTTGTCCGGAATGGCGGCCAAGCGTCACTGCGGAACTGCTCAGAGCCGTTGATAGCAAAATACAACCTGTCCAGAACTGGCGCACGTTCTTGTCCTTGGGTTCACACGTTGAAACATTCTGGCATACCCGGTAGGGTGCCCACCCCAAATAAAACACACTTTATGCAACCTATTTTCGGAAATGTGGCAGTAGTTGGCACTGGCGCCATGGGCCGGGGCATCGCCCAGATGGCCGCACAGGCCGGCGCCACGGTCTGGCTGCTCGATACCCAACCCGGTGCCGCAGAGGCCGCGCGCACCGCGCTGGAGGGCACCTGGACCGCCCTGGTGGCCAAGCAGCGCATGGCCGCCGACGCCGCGACCGACTGCACCGCGCGGCTTCGCATTGCCTCTGGCATGGCCGATCTGGCGGTGTGTGATCTGGTGGTGGAGGCCATCGTCGAGCGGCTGGATGTGAAGCAGAAGGTGTTTGCCGAACTGGAAGCCATCGTCGGACCCGATGCGGTGCTGGCGACCAACACCTCGTCGCTGTCGGTCACGGCGATTGCGGCCGCGCTCAAGCGCCCGCAGCGTTTTGCCGGCTGGCACTTCTTCAACCCGGTGCCGCTGATGAAGGTGGTGGAAGTGATCGCCGGTCTCAAGACCGATGCTGCCGTGTGCCAGCGCCTGGACGCCTTCGCCCGCGCCTTCGGCCACACGCCGGTGATGGCCCAGGACACGCCGGGCTTCATCGTCAACCACGCCGGCCGGGGCTACGGCACCGAAGCGCTGCGCATCGTCGGCGAGAGCGTGTCGGACTTCGCCACCATCGACCGCATCCTCAAGGACCAGCTGGGCTTTCGCCTGGGCCCGTTCGAGCTGATGGACCTGACGGCACTGGATGTGTCGCACCCGGTCATGGAATCGATCTACCACCAGTACTACGAGGAGCCGCGTTACCGCCCCAGCGTGATCACCGCGCAGCGCCTGGCCGGCGGCGTGGTGGGCAAGAAGGTGGGCGAAGGCTTCTACCGCTACCAGGACGGCAAGGCCCAGGTACCGGCCGAGCCGGCAGTGCCGGCCGATGCCACCCGGCCGCCGGTGTGGGTGTCGCCCAAGGCGGCCCGCCGCGCCGAGCTGTACCAGCTGCTCAAGGACCTGGGCGCGGTCATCGAGACCGGTGCTGCGCCGTCGGCGCAGGCCCTCATCCTGGTGGCACCCCTGGGCATGGACGTGACCACGCTGGCCGCCGTGGAGCGCCTGGACGCCACCCGCACACTGGGCATCGACATGATGCTGGAGGACGCCGCCGTCAAGCGCCGCGTGCTGGCCACCAACCCGGCCACCCGGCCCGACATGCGCGACGCCGCCCACGCCCTGTTCGCCCGCGACGGCAAGCCGGTGAGCGTGATCCGCGACAGCGGCGGCTTCGTGTCGCAGCGGGTGGCCGCCACCATCGTCAACATCGCCGCCGACATCTGCCAGCAGGGCATCTGCACGCCGGCCGATCTGGAACTGGCCGTGACGCTGGGCCTGGGCTACCCCATGGGCCCGCTGGCCCTGGGCGACCGCATCGGCCCGACCAATGTGCTGGAGATCCTGTTCAACCTGCAGACGGTCTACGGCGACACGCGTTACCGCCCCTCCCCGTGGCTGCGCCGCCGTGGCGCCCTGGGCCTGAGCCTGAAGCACGAAGAAGCCTGAGGCCCGCCATGACCGCCAGCCTCAAGAGCCATTCGGTGGGCAGCTCCCTGGTGCTGACCATCAGCAACCCCGAACACCGCAACGCCCTCGGGCCGGAGCTGTACGCCGCCGGCGTGGAGGCGCTGTCGGTGGCCGAGGGCAACCCGGACGTGCGCAGCATCGTCATCACCGGCGAAGGCAGCCATTTCTGCGCCGGGGGCAACCTGCAGCGCCTGCTGGCCAACCGCCAGAAGCCGCCGCAGGTGCAGGCCGAGAGCATCGAGGGTCTGCACAACTGGATCGAGACCATCCGCGCCTGCCCCAAGCCGGTGATCGCCGCCGTCGAAGGCTCGTGCGCCGGTGCCGGCTTCTCGCTGGCCCTGGCCTGCGACTTCGTGGTGGCCGCGGCCAACGCGGTGTTCGTCATGGCCTACAGCAATGTGGGCCTGTCGCCCGACGGCGGCGCCACCTGGAGCCTGGTGCGCGCCCTGCCCCGCGCCACCGCGCTCCAGCTGCTCATGGGCGGTGAACGCATCACGCCCGAGCGGCTGCAGCAGCTCGGCGTCATCAACACCGTGTGCGGCAACGGCGAGGCGCTGGACCAGGCCCTGACGCTGGCCGAGCGCCTGAACGCCCGTGCGCCCAACGCCCTGGCCAGCATCAAGGACCTGGTCAACGACGCGGCATCGGTCAGCCTGCACACCCAGCTGGCGGCCGAGCGCGACCACTTCGTGCGCAACCTGCACCACGCCAACGCGGGTGAAGGCATTGCGGCCTTCATGGAAAAACGGCCGGCCAGCTACCGCTGAAGCCCCGTTGGTCCCAGGGGCGACAGCCCCTGCCCTCCCCAGTCACTCACAAGACATGCCATGGACGAACCGATTCTGACAATGGAAGAACGCGAGGCGATCAACAACGGTCGCTGGTTCTCCAACCTCTCCCCCTCCCTGCGGCACGACATTCTTCGATGCGCCTACGTCAAACGGTTCAAGGACGGCGACCTGATCGTGGCCCGGGGCGATCCACCCTCGGAGTGGACCGCCGTGGCCAAGGGCGCGGTGCGGGTGAGCTCGACCTCGCTCTCGGGCAAGCAGATCACGCTGACCTATGTGGAGCCGGGCGTGTGGTTCGGGGATGTGGCCATGTTCGACGGCGACCAGCGCACCCACGATGCCTATGCCCACGGGCCGACCACCCTGCTCTGCGTGGCCCGCAACGATTTCCAGAAGATCCTGGCCACCCATGTGGAGCTGTACGAGGCGCTCATGCGCCTGCAGGCGCGGCGCATCCGCACGCTCTTCGGCCTGGTGGAAGACCTCAACACCCTGCCGCTGCGCGCCCGGCTGGCCAAGCAGCTGCTGCACCTGGTGCGCAGCTACGGCGTGCCCTGCCTGAGCGACGGCAACGAGATGCGCATCGGCCTGCAGCTGGCACAGGAAGAACTGGCGCAGCTGCTGGGCGCCTCGCGCCAGCGCGTGAACCAGGAACTCAAGTCGATGGAGCGCGAGGACGCCATCCGCATCGAACAGGGCGGCCTGGTGGTGCGCAACCGCTCGATGCTCATGCGCATCGCCGAATCCGACGCCTGACCGGACTGCCGAGCAGCCGGTCCCAACCCACCGAGCTGACGGCATGACCGATTCCCAGAACTTCACCGGCACCCGCCCGGTTTCCAGCCAGCACGCCTTCGACACCGACACCCTGAGCGCCTGGCTGCAGCTGCACCTGCCCGGCTTTGAAGGGCCCATGACGGTGGAGATGTTCAAGGGCGGGCAGTCCAACCCGACCTACAAGCTCATCACCCCGCAGCGCGCCTACGTGATGCGCGCCAAGCCGGGCCCGGTGGCCAAGCTGCTGCCCTCGGCCCACGCCATCGAGCGCGAGTTCCGCGTGATGAGCGCCCTGCGCGGCACCGGCGTGCCGGTGGCACAGATGCATGTGCTGTGCGAGGACGAGTCGGTGATCGGCCGCGCCTTCTATGTGATGGAGTGCGTGAATGGCCGCGTGCTGTGGGACCAGTCGCTGCCCGACATGGACCGGGCCGGCCGCGCCGCGCTGTACGACGAGATGAACCGGGTGCTGGCCGCGCTGCACAGCGTCAAGCCGGACGAGGTGGGGCTGGACGGTTACGGCAAGCCGGGCAACTACTTCGAGCGCCAGATCGGCCGCTGGAGCAAGCAGTACGTGGCGTCCATCACCCAGCCCATCCCCGAGATGGACCGCCTGATGGAGTGGCTGCCGCAGAACATCCCCGCCATGGCCCGCGACGAGAACCTGGTGTCGGTGGTGCATGGCGACTACCGGCTGGACAACCTGATGTTCCACCCGAGCGAGCCCCGCGTGCTGGCCGTGCTCGACTGGGAACTCTCCACCCTGGGCCACCCGCTGGCCGACTTCAGCTACCACTGCATGTCGTGGCACATACCGCCCGGCCTGTTCCGCGGCATCGGCGGGCTGGACCTGGCGTCGCTCGGCATCCCGAGCGAGGCCGAGTACATCGAGCGTTACTGCGAGCGCACCGGCTTCGCCACGCCGCAGCAACTCCAGGCCGACTGGAACTTCTACCTGGCCTACAACATGTTCCGCCTGGCGGCCATCCTGCAGGGGATCGGCAAGCGGGTGGAGGCCGGCACTGCATCAAGCGAACAGGCCGTGCGCTCGGCCGCCGGCGCCCGACCCATGGCCGAGATGGCCTGGCGCTTTGCCCAGGGTGGCTGAACGCCGACGCTCCCCTCATTTCAAATAACCCACGATCCCACCAGGAGCCACCATGAACTTCGATTACACCGACAAGGTCAAGGCCATGCGCGAGCGTCTGCTCGCCTTCATGGACGAACACATCTACCCCAACGAGGCCCGCTTCTTTGCCGAGATCGCCGCCAACCGCGCGGCCGGCAACGCCTGGATCCCCACGAAGATCATCGAAGAGCTCAAGCCCAAGGCCCGCGCCGCCGGCCTGTGGAACCTGTTCCTGCCGCGCAGCCCGCGCGCACCGGAGGGCCTGTCCAACCTGGAATACGCACCGCTGTGCGAGATCATGGGCCGGGTGCCGTTTGCGGCCGAGGTCTTCAACTGCTCGGCGCCCGACACCGGCAACATGGAGACCTTCGAGCGCTATGCCAGCGAGGAACTCAAGGACCAGTGGCTGGAGCCGCTGCTGCGCGGCGAGATCCGCTCGGCCTTCCTGATGACCGAACCCGAGGTGGCCTCGAGCGATGCCACCAACATCCAGTGCCGCATCGAGCGCGATGGCGACGAGTACGTCATCAACGGCCGCAAGTGGTGGTCGTCGGGCGCCGGTGACCCGCGCTGCGCCGTGTACATCGTCATGGGCAAGAGCAACCCGGACGCGCCCCGCCATTCGCAGCAGTCCATGATCATCGTGCCGGCCAACAGCAAGGGCATCAAGGTGGTGCGCCCGCTCAGCGTGTTCGGCTACGACGACGCGCCGCACGGCCACATGGAGGTGGTGCTGGAGAACGTGCGCGTGCCGGCGGGCAATCTGCTGCTGGGCGAAGGCCGTGGCTTCGAGATCGCCCAGGGCCGCCTCGGCCCCGGCCGCATCCACCACTGCATGCGCTCCATCGGCGCCGCCGAACGCGCCCTCGAACTGATGTGCCAGCGCCTGAACAGCCGCGTGGCCTTCGGCAAGCCGGTGTCGGCCCAGTCGGTCTGGCACGAGCGCATCGCCGATGCGCGCTGCCGCATCGAGATGGCCCGCCTGCTCACGCTCAAGGCCGCCTACATGATGGACACGGTGGGCAACAAGGTGGCCAAGGCCGAGATCGCCATGATCAAGGTGGTGGCGCCCAACATGGCCTGCGACATCATCGACATGGCCATCCAGGCCCATGGCGGCGGTGGCGTGAGCGACGATTTCCCGCTGGCCTACAGCTATGCCAACCAGCGCACCCTGCGCCTGGCCGACGGTCCGGACGAGGTGCACCGCCAGTCCATCGCCAAGCTGGAGCTGGCCCGTCACATGGCGATCAAGACCGAGGTCGAGATGCCCATCACCCGCGGCAGCTGATTCAGGTGGCCTGACCGGCCAGGTGGCGCAGCAGGTCCAGCGCATGGACCGCCGTGTCGGGATCGGCCGGCGGGTCCATCTGCAGGCGCAGCTGCAGGCGCCCGCGCTGGCGGGTGATGAGCATGGGGGTCTGCGCCGTCACGCCGCCGGGCGGCCAGGCCAGCAGGCGGTCCACCGCCTCGTCGTCCAGCCAGCGGCGGGCGGCCGAGGGATCGTCGGTGAAGACGGCGTGGCGCGTCCAGAAATCGGCCGGCGGACCTTGCCAGCCGGTGTCGCGCAGGCTGGAGATCCAGCGCACTTCCTCGGGCACCTCCTGTGCCATGGTCTGCAGATCGTCGGTGGCGCGGGCGAACAGGGTGTGGGCCACGGCCTCGATGTCGTGGCGCAGCGGGCGGTTCATCAGCACGATGAGGGCACCGTCGTCGCGCCCCAGGTGCACACGGGCCAGCAGCTCGTGGCCACGGATGTAGCCGCGGGTGGACGGCCCGCACGCTGCGCGCCAGATGCGGGCGCCCTCGGCGCCATTGACGGCGAACGCCATCGGCCCCTGCTGGCTGAAGCTCAGTCCGTGCTGGCGGCACCACTGGGTGAGCGGGGCACCCGAAGGCGCATCGGGTGCGCCCACAAGGCGCTGCAGGGCATGGCGTGCACGGTCGAACATGCGCCGCATTTTCCCGTAAAGTGCCCGCGCTGACACCCCTTGCGCAGCGCACCACGGAGACCCCCATGATCGATGTCTATTCCTGGCCCACGCCCAACGGACACAAGGTCCACATCATGCTGGAGGAGTGCGGGCTCAGGCTCGGCCGCGACTGGCAGGTGCACCCGATCGACATCGCCAAGGGCGACCAGTTCGAGCCGGCCTTCCTGAAGATCAGCCCCAACAACAAGATCCCGGCCATGGTCGACCCGCACGGGCCGGACGGCAAGCCCATCAGCCTGTTCGAGTCGGGCGCCATCCTGCTGTACCTGGCCAGCAAGACCGGCAAGTTCCTGCCCCGCTCCGACCGCGACCGCTTCAAGGTGCTGGAGTGGCTCATGTTCCAGATGGGGGGCGTGGGGCCGATGCTGGGCCAGGCTCACCACTTCCGCATCTATGCGCCCGAGAAGATCGAGTACGCCGTCAACCGGTACACCAACGAAGCGAAACGCCTGTACGGCGTGATGGACCGGCAGCTGGCGCACCACCCGTTCATGGCCGGGCGCCAGTACACCGTGGCCGACATCGCCATCTTTCCGTGGCTGCGCAGCTGGCAGAACCAGGGCATCGACTGGGCCGACTACCCGCGTCTGAAGGACTGGTTCGACCGCATCGCTGCACGCCCGGCCGTGCAGCGCGGCGTCGCGGTGCTGGCCGATGCCCGCAAGCCGCTGACCGACGACAAGGCCCGCCAGACCCTGTTCGGTGCCGTTCAGTACCAGAAGCGCTGACGGCGGCCGGACGGGGGGCTGCGCGCAGGTACAATCCGCCGCTTCAGTCGGAGCGTAGCGCAGCCTGGTAGCGCATCTGCTTTGGGAGCAGAGGGTCGCGAGTTCGAATCCCGCCGCTCCGACCACCACAACGAAAAGGCCCACAGCGTGGGCCTTTTCTCCATCCGGCCCCGCCACCGCACACCCGGTGGTCACACTGCCCGTAGCTCAACTGGATAGAGCAGCTGCCTTCTAAGCAGCAGGTCGGGGGTTCGAGTCCCTCCGGGCAGGCCAATACCGATGGATTCACCGTTTCCGGATTCTCTTTTCCTGACAACGGCTTAGAATGAAAAAATTCATTCAAGAATCCATTCATGCCCAGCACCTCCCATGATCTGCTGACCGCCCTGCGGCAACGGGGCGGCACCGCCACCAGCCCGGAGCTGCAGGTGCACCTGGGCATCAGCCAGCCCACGGCGTCGCGCCTGCTCGCGCCACTGGTGGCCAACGGACAACTGGTGGCGGCGGGTTCGGCCCGCGCGCGGCGCTACCTGCTGCCCCGCGACGTGCCGGGCGTGGGCCGCCAGGTGCCGGTGCATGCGGTGCAGCCCGACGGCTCGGTGCGGTTCTTCGGCACCCTCCACCCGTTGGCCCCGGAAGGCTTCTGGATGGACGAGGCCGACCGCGAACACGGCCAGAGCGCCCGGCACGAGAGCCTGCCCTGGTTCCTGTACGACATGCGGCCCCAGGGCTTTCTGGGGCGTGGCTTTGTCGGCCGCCATACGGCCCTGCAGCTGCCCGCCAACCTGGCCCACTGGAACGACGACCACATCCTCAAAGCCCTGGTGAACGCCGGCGAAGACCTGCCGGGCAACCTGCTGGTGGGCGCGGCGGCCTTCGACCGGTTCATGGCCCTGCCCTCGCCCCTGCGGGTGGCGGCACCGGTGGCGAGCGATCCCGCCATCGATTACCCGGCCATGGCCACCCAGGCGCTGGACCTGGGCACGCCGGGGTCGAGCGCCGGCGGCGAACAGCCCAAGTTCGGCGCGGTGCGCGACGGTCACGCGGTGCTGGTGAAGTTCTCGCCGGCCGACGACAGTGCGGCCAGCCAGCGCTGGCGCGATCTGCTGGTCTGCGAAGGCCTGGCCTTGCAGACGCTGGCAGAGGCCGGCGTGCCGGCGGCCCACAGCCGCATCGAGATGGCTGGCGGCCGGGTATTCCTGGAAAGCCGCCGGTTCGACCGCACCGCATCGGGCGGCCGGATCGGCATGGTGTCGCTGGAGGTCTATGACCGCCAGTACATCGGCGCCGGCCACAACTGGGTGGACACCGCCCACCGCTCCGACGTCGCCGGCCCGGAGCGGCTGCACCCCGATGATGTGCACACCATCGGCCTGCTCGATGCCTTCGGTGCGCTGATCGCCAACACCGACCGCCACCACGGCAACCTGTCGCTGCTGCTGCACGAGCACCGCTGGCGGCTGGCACCGGCCTACGACATGCTGCCCATGCTGTACGCGCCGGTGGCCGGCGAAGTGGTGCCGCGCGACTTCCTCGCCCAGCCGCCACGGCCGACGGTGCACACCCTGGCGGTGTGGCCCCGGGCGCTGGCGCTGGCCCTGGGTTTCTGGCGCTCGGCCGCTGCCGACCCGCGCATCAGCCCGGCATTCCGGGCCATCGCGCAGGCCAACGCCGACGGCCTGGCCCGCGCCTGAGTCGCCTTACTGCTTGGCGCCCTCGCCCAGCCGGCGACCGAGCGACACGGCGTACGGCGCCGCGCGGCCGGCCAGCATGGGATCGTCGGTGGGCACCACGCCCTTGGGCAGGATCATGGGGTTGTAGGTGATGCCCACGCACGGGCCGGTGGCGTCGGCCGACACCGCGGTGATCCTGAGCACGCCCAGGTTCACCTTCTGACGACCCTCGGGCAGCGGCACGGTGGCCTTGTTGATCGTGTCGCTGGGCTGGGCCAGCTCCAGCATGAAGTTGAAGGCCACGCCGCCGGCCTTGACGCGCTGGCGCAGGTCGTCGAACAGGAACTGCGGTCCCTTGGCCTTGGCTTCCTCGTCGGTGAGGCCCTGCACGCCGCCCACCGGCTCGAAGATCCACTTGCCGTACTGGGTCTGGCCCTTGTCGTTGGTGAAGCCGAAGCCGTGCACGCCCCAGTAGTTGACGCTGGCATAACTGGCCGGCACCGGCTGCGAGGCGAAGTATTTGCCCTGCATCAGCACCTCGGGATTGGCATCGGCGAACGCCTTCACCTTGGCCGGGTCGGCCGCCCTGGTGGCCGGATCGGGGCGCAGCGACTCCACCCGGCCCAGCAGCTGCTCCGGCGTGGCGGCGCCGAAGATGGGGGCGTTGATGTTGCCCATCTGCCAGACCTCGCCCCCCGGCAGATCGAACTGCAGCGCCAGGTTGCGCTGGCCCTTGCCGTTGTCGGGCGCGTTCGGGTTGGCGCCGCCGACCGAGAAACGCACGATCACCGGCACCGGCTTGCCCGAGAAGGCGGATGCCACCGACAGCGCCCGGCCCTGGGCCGAACCGGTGAATTCGCCCGTGGCACAGATGCCCTTGGCACCAGAGCGACGGAAGCCCTCGAACTTGCCGTTGGTGGCCTCGAAGGCATCAACCATGCGGGTGGGGTCGACCGCCCAAGCGGCGGGGACGGCCAGGATGCCGGCCACCAGCGACACAGCAGCGGCCACAGCAGACAGGGACAGGACAGATCGGGACATGAGGCACCTCGGAGGGTTGGGGAAGCCCGATTATTGGCCCACCAAACAATTGCACATCAGGGATTCTCCCTGCATCCAGCGCCGATCAGGCGGCGTCGAGGTCGGCGGCCAGGCGGTGCAGCTGCAGGCGCAGCTGCTCGAAAGTGGGGCCGTCGAGCCGGGTGGCGCAGGCCACGCGCTGCTGGATGGCCGCGGTGGGCGCCTCCAGGGCCTGGCCCGCGTCGGTCAGGCGCACGCGCACCGAACGCTGATTGGCAGGGTCACGCTGGCGTTGCACCAGCCCGGCGGTCTCCATACGGCGCAGCAGGGGCGTGAGCGTGCTGGCGTCCAGGGCCAGCCGCTGGGCCAGGCCGCCCACGGTCTGCTCGCCGTCTTCCCACAACACCAGCATCACCAGGTACTGCGGGTAGGTCAGGCCCAGCGCCGCCAGCGGCGCACGGTAGGTGTGCGTGATGGCGTTGGTGGCCCGGTACAGCGCAAAACAGAGCTGCTGGTCGAGCCGGTTGGCGGGCAGGTCGATCGGTGGGGTGCGGGCCATGACGGGGTGGGAAGCTGCGACAGACCACGATTGTGTCCCCAGCCCGCCCCCCGTCACTCTGGCCACAGGTCGCTCAGCGGATCACCGCGAGCTTCTGGCGCTGACCGCCCTTGAAGGTGTAGAGCGTCAGTGCGGCATTGACACGGTCGCCCTTCTCGTCGAACCGCACCTTGCCCGAGGCACCCTGGTACTGGATGGACTTGAGCGAAGGCAGGTACTTCTGCGCATCCACCGAGCCGGCGGCCTGCATGGCCGCGGCCAGCAGCTTGACGCCGTCGTAGGCATAGCCGGCGTAGGCCTGCACATCGGTGCCGTACTGGGCCTTGTAGGCGGCACGGAACTGCTCGTTGGCAGCGACCTCGTCACCGTCCACGCCACCGGCCTCCACGCAGAAAACACGCTCGTCGCCCAGGGCGGTGTCGGAGAGGGTGATCATCTCGGCGGTGCACAGGCCGTCGCCGCCCACCAGCAGCGATTGCAGGCCCAGCGAGCGCATCTGGCGCAGCATGGGGCCGCCCACCGAGTCCATGCCGCCGAAGAAGATGACGTCCGGCGACCTGGCCTTGAGCGAGGTCAGCACCGCATTGAAGTCGGTCGCCTTGTCGTTGGTGTACTCGCGGCCCACCACCTGGGCTCCGGCGGCCACGGCGGCCTTCTCGAATTCGTCGGCCAGGCCCTGGCCATAGGCCGTGCGGTCGTCGATGACGGCCACGGTCTTTGCCTTGAGCGACTCCACCGAGTAACGCCCCAGGGCGCCGCCCTGCTGGGTGTCGTCCGCCACCAGGCGGAAGGCACCGGCAAAGCCCTGGCGGGTGAACTTGGGGTTGGTCGACGACGGCGTGATCTGGGGAATGCCGGCATCGTTGTAGATCTGCGAGGCCGGCAGCGTGGCGCCGGAGGTCAGGTGACCCACCACGCCGTGCACGTTCACGTCGACCAGCTTCTGGGCAGCGGCCGTGGCCTGCTTGGGGTCGGCGGCATCGTCTTCGGCCAGCAGCTCGAAACGGGCGGCACGGTCGCCGATGCGCACACCGGCGGCGTTGAGCTCTTCGATGGCCAGGCGCGCGCCGTTCTCGTTGTCCTTGCCCAGGTGGGCCACGGCGCCGCTGGTGGCGCCCACATGGCCGATCTTCACCACGAGCGTGTCGTCGCCGGCGGGGGCGGCGGCGGTATCGTCCTTCTTGCCGCAAGCGGCCAGCGCCACGGCGACGGCCACGACGGTCCATTTGAGTTCTGCGCGCATCAGATGCTTTCCTTGATCCGGGTGTTGTATGGGCACACAAAATATCAGTGTGCTGTTTATTTTAGGGCCGATCGGACCCCGGGAATCGCAGAAACAAGGGGTAAACCCGCAGACATTCACCGAACAACATGAACTAAAGTGCAGCTTATGCCCACTCCTTCCAAGCTCCTCATCCTGGTCGGCACCATGACCAGCACGGCCGAGTACGTCGCTCAGGCGATCGAGCTGGACTGCGCCGACCTGGTCGGGTCGATCGAAGTCCGGATGATGAACGGCCTGGACACCTCGGTCTTTGACGAAGATGCACTTTACGTCATATGCACCTCCACCTACGGCTCGGGTGACGTGCCGGACAACGCGCAGGCCCTGTACGCCTCGCTGGACAGCCAGCCCCGCTTCCTGGGCCATGTGCGTTACGGCCTGATCGCCCTGGGCGACAGCGCCCAGTACCCCAACACCTTCGCCAACGGCGGGCGCCGCTTCGACGAGCGCCTGAAGGACCTGGGCGCCGTGCGCCTGGGCGAGCCCCTGGTGCTGGACGCCTTCACCGTGGACGACCCCGAGGCGGCCGGCATCGCCTGGTGCCGCGAATGGTTGCCGCAGGCCCTGGCAGCCATGGCCTGATTTCAGACATGAATAGTTGAGACTTGAAGTAGGGTAAGTCAGGATCGTCACCCGCAGACCCGCCCCCTACAGTGAGCCGCGTTCCAACCCGACTACAGGAGACACCCATGACCACCCGCCGACTTGTCCTGACCCGCAGTGCCGCCGTGATCGGCGCCGCTTCCACCGGCCTGCTGCTGCCGCAGATCGTGCGCGCCCAGTCCGACAAGGTGCGCGTGGGCTTCATGCTGCCCTACACCGGCACCTTCGCGCAGCTGGGCGTGGCCATCGAGAACGGCTTCCGCATGGCCCTGGACGAGCAAGGCGGCAAGCTCGGCGGCCGCGAGGTCGAGTTCTTCAAGGTGGACGACGAATCCAACCCGGCCAAGGGCATCGAGAACGCCACCCGCCTGGTGCAGCGCGACAAGGTCGACGTGCTGGTGGGCACCGTGCACTCCGGCGTGCAGATGGGCATCCACAAGGTGGCCCGCGACACCGGCGTGCTCAGCCTGATCCCCAATGCCGGCGTGCACGTGGCCACCCGCGCCCAGTGCGCCCCCAACGTGTTCCGCACCTCGTTCACCAACAGCCAGCCCACGCTGGCCCTGGGCAAGGCCATGGTGGACCGTGGTCACAAGAAGGCCGTGTGGATCACCTGGAACTACGCCGCCGGTGACGAGGCCTACGAGGGCTTCGAGCAGAGCTACACCGCCGCTGGCGGCACCATCGTCAAGAAGCTCGGCCTGCCCTTCCCCAACGTGGAGTTCCAGGCCCTGCTGACCGAAATCGCCGCCCTCAAGCCCGACGCCGTGGCCTGCTTCTTCGCCGGTGGCGGCGCCGCCAAGTTCCTGCGCGACTACGCGGCCGCCGGCCTGAACAAGAACATCCAGCTCTATGGCTCGGGCTTCCTGACCGAGGGTGTGCTGGAAGCCGCCGGCCCGGCCGCCGACGGCGTGCTGACCACCATGCACTACAGCGACTCGCTGGACACGCCGCGCAACAAGACCTTCCGCCTGAACTACGCCAAGACCTTCAAGCTGCAGCCCGATGTGTACGCCGTGCAGGGCTACGACACCGGCCTGCTGCTGATCAAGGGCGCCAACGCGGTCAAGGGCGACCTGAACAACAAGAAGGCGCTGTACGCCGCCATGGAAGGCGCCACCATCGACAGCCCGCGCGGCCAGTGGACCATGAGCAAGGCCCACAACCCGATCCAGGACATGTACCTGCGCAAGGTCGAGAACAAGGAAAACAAGGTGATCGGCATTGCCCAGAAGGCCGTGGCCGACCCCGCAACGGGTTGCCGGATGGGCTGACCCCGGTTCCTTCCCTCCCCTGCAGCCGGCGCCCGCGTGGCGCCGGTTTGCTGTCGGCCTCTCCCCAAGACCCCCCATGGACTTCGCCAACTTCCTCATCCAGCTGCTCAACAGCCTGCAGTACGGGCTGCTGCTGTTCATGCTGGCCGCCGGCCTGACGCTGATCTTCGGCATCATGGGCGTGGTCAATCTGGCGCATGGCAGCTTCTACATGCTGGGCGCCTACCTCGCGTGGTTCATCTCCAGCCAGACCGGCAGCCTGGCGCTGGCCGTTGTGCTGGGTGCCGCGCTGGCCGTGGTGTTCGGCTGGGCGCTGGAGTGGCTGCTGTTCCGCCACTTCTACCACCGGGACCACCTCGACCAGGTGCTGCTGACCTTCGGCCTGATCTACATCTTCGAGGAGCTGCGCTCCATCCTGTGGGGCGACGATGTGCACGCAGTCCAGGTGCCCGAGCTGCTGAACTGGTCCATCCCGCTGACCGAGAACCTGTCGTACCCGGTGTACCGGCTGGTGATGTCGGGCATCTGCATCGTGCTGGCGCTGGGCCTGTACCTGCTGATCAGCAGGACCCGCCTGGGCATGAAGATCCGCGCCGGTGCCTTCAACCGCGAGATGACCGAATCGCTGGGCGTGAACATCCGCCTCATCCACGGCGTGGTGTTTGCCCTGGGCGTGGCGCTGGCCGCCATTGCCGGCATGATCGCCTCGCCCATTGCCAGCGTGTACCCCGGCATGGGCAGCTCGGTGCTGATCATGTGCTTCGTGGTGGTGGTGATCGGCGGCATCGGCTCGGTGCGCGGCGCGCTGGTGTCGGCGCTGCTGGTCGGTCTGGTCGACACCTTCGGCAAGGTGCTGGTGCCGCAGATCGCCGGCATGGCGGTCTACATGCTGATGGCCCTGGTGCTGCTCTACAAGCCCGAAGGGCTGTTCAAGCAATGAGTTCCCCCAAAGCCCAACTCGAGCGCCTGCCGCGCAGCATCCAGTTCATCCTCGGACTGGGTTTCATCGCCCTGGCGGCCTTTCCGCTGATGCCCTTCACCGGCGCCGACTTCTACCTCGGCATGCTGTCGCAGATGATGATCCTGGCCATCTTCGCCATGAGCCTGGACCTGCTGCAGGGCGTGACCGGCCTGGTGTCGCTGGGCCATGCGGCCTACTTCGGTCTGGCCGGCTACGCGCTGGCCTTCCTCACGCCGCAGGACGCGCCGATCGCGCTGTGGTGGTCGCTGCCGCTGGCCGCCGCCGGTGCCGGCCTGGCCGCGCTCGTCATCGGCTTCTTCGTGGTGCGCACCCACGGCATCTACTTCATCATGGTCACCATGGCCTTTGCGCAGATGGTGTTCTTCCTGTTCTTCGACAACAAGGGCCTGGGCGGATCGGACGGCATCTACGTCACCTTCCGGCCCGACGCCACGGCACTCGGCCTGGACCTGGAGAACAAGACCACCTTCTATTACTTCACGCTGGCGGTGCTGGTGCTGGTGTACGCCTTCCTGCGCCGGCTGCTGTTCTCGCCCTTCGGCCGGGTGCTGGCCGGCATCCGCGTCAACGAGCACCGCATGCGGGCCGTGGGTTACGGCACCTTCGGCTACAAGCTCACCGCCTTCACCCTGGCTGGCACGCTGGCCGGCGTGGCGGGCTACCTGTGGGCGGCGCAGACCGGCTTCGTCAACCCGGAGCTGATGGGTTTCCACATGAGCGCGCACGCCATCATGATGGTCATCCTGGGCGGCATGGGGAACTTTGCGGGTGCCATCGTCGGTGCGTTCGCCTTCGAGTACGTCATGCACTTCTTCAAGGACCTCACCAAGCACTGGCAGCTGCTCATGGGCGGCTTCATCGTGCTGGTGGTGATCGTGGCGCCGCGCGGCCTGCTGGGTCTGGTCGAGCGCTTCACCCGCAAGGATGCCGCATGAGCTCCACCCACCCGATCCCCGCCAGCCAGCCGGTGCTCAGCGCGCGGCAGCTCACCAAGCGCTTCGGTGGCCTGGCCGCCGTGAACGAGGTGTCGGTCGACCTGCACCGCGACCGCATCCACGCGGTCATCGGACCCAACGGCGCCGGCAAGTCCACGCTGACCAACCTGCTCTCCGGCGACCTGCCGCCCACCTCCGGCACCATCACCCTGGGCGGCCATGGGATTGCCGGGCACAAGCCCGAGGCCATCTCCCGCCTGGGCCTGGGCCGCAGCTACCAGAAGACCAACATCTTCCTGCCCTTCACCGTGTGGGACAACGTGCGGCTGGCCGCCCAGTCGCGCGAACGGCACGCCGCCTTCAACCCGCTGCACTGGTTCAGCTCTGCCCGGAGCATGGCCGACGTCAACCGCCGCTGCGAACGGGCGCTGGAACTGGCCGGCCTGACCGCACGCGCCAAGGCCGTGGCCGGCACCACCAGCCATGGCGAGCAGCGCCAGCTCGAAGTGGCCATGACCCTGGCCACCGAACCCACGGTGCTGCTGCTGGACGAACCCCTGGCCGGCATGGGCACGGCCGAGGCCGAGCGCATGGTGGACCTGCTGCAGCGCCTCAAGAAGGACCACGCCATGATGCTGGTCGAACACGACATGGACGCCGTCTTCAGCCTGGCCGACGTGCTGACCGTCATGGTCAACGGCCAGGTGATCGCCAGCGGCACCCCGGCCGAGATCCGGGCCGATGCCGGCGTGCAGGCCGCCTACCTCGGGGAGGAACACGCATGACCGCCCTGCTCCAGGCCCGAGGCCTGCACACCCATTACGGCCAGAGCCACATCCTGCGCGGCATCGACTTCACGGTGCAGCCGGGCCAGACCATCGGCCTGATGGGCCGCAACGGCATGGGCAAGAGCACCCTGCTCAAGTCGGTCATGGGCATCGTCAAGCCCAGCGGCGGCACGGTGGAGATCAAGGGCCGTGCCATGACCGGCGCCTCGCCCTACGAGGTGGCGCGCCTGGGCATCGCCTACGTGCCCGAGGGGCGCGGCATCTTCGGCAACCTGAGCGTGCGCGAGAACCTGGTCATGGCGGCCCGTGCCGGCACCCGGGGCCAGCGCGAATGGACCTACGAGCGCGTGCTGGAGACCTTTCCCCGCCTGGCCGAACGCCTGAACCACGGCGGGCAGCAGCTCAGCGGCGGCGAGCAGCAGATGCTGACCATCGGCCGTGCGCTCATGACCAACCCCGACCTGCTCATCCTGGACGAGGCCACCGAAGGCCTGGCCCCGCTGATCGCACGCGAGATCTGGCGCATCTGCGGCCTGATCCGCGAGAGTGGCATCAGCAGCGTCATCGTCGACAAGAACTGGAAGCACGTGACCCAGATCACCGACCGCAACGTCATCCTGGTCAAGGGCGAGGTGGTGTTCGAAGGCACGTCGGCCGAGCTGCTGGCCCAGCCCGGCCTGCTGGAACAGCACCTGGGCGTCTGAGGTTCAGAGCAGCGGCCGCAGCTCCAGCGCGGCGGCCTGCAGCTGGGGCAGCAGGTCCTGCCGCAGCACCGACTCCTGCAGCCGCTCCGGCGAGGCCACCACATTGAGCGCGGCCACCACCCGGCCCTGCATGTCGCGCAGCGGCACGGCGGCGGCAAACACACCCAGCTCGTGCTCCTCGCGCGCCACCGCGAAATCGTCCGTCCGCACCTGGGTCAGCACGGCCCGCAGGGCCTTGGCATCCACCGTGGTATGGGGGGTGAGCCGGGGCAGCTCGCGCCCGCGCAGCCAGGCAGTGAGTTCGGTGCGCGGCAAGGCCGCCAGCAGCACCCGGCCGGTGGAGGTGGCATGCGCCGGCAGCCGGGCGCCCAGATGCAGGCCATAGGCCATGAGCCGCTGCACATGGGCCGACACGCTGCGCGCCACGATGACCACCTCGTCCCCATCGAGCACCACGGCCGAGAACGATTCGCGGGTGGACGCGGCCAGCCGGTTGAGTGTGGGCTGCAGCACCCGGGGCAGCCGCGCCGAGGCCAGGTAGCTGCCCGAGAACCGCAGCACCTTGGGCGAGAGCCAGTAGTGGCTGCCGTCGGTCTCCAGATAACCCAGGTGGGCCAGGGTGAGCAGGTGGCGGCGCGCCGCGGCCCGGGTGATGCCGGCCCGCTCGGCCGCCTGCGTGGCATTGAGCCGCTGGCGGGTGGTGTCGAAGCTCTCCAGCACCGCCATGCCCTTGGCCATGCCCTCGATGAAGTCGGCCCGGGCGATGGTCGGGGTGGCGGCGGAAGGCGGCATGGAAGGGTTCCCGTCAGGTCGGTGTTTTGCGCGATCATCGCACATGGTGTCCGATGATCGCGCAACAGCGCTGTGGCGGCGTTGTGATCGGCGGGTGTGCTGCCCACAATCCGGGCACCCACAGGAGACACCCCCATGCGTACCCAGGTTGCCATCATCGGCGCCGGCCCCTCGGGCCTGCTGCTCGGCCAGTTGCTGCACAAGGCCGGCATAGCCAACATCATCATCGAGCGCCAGAGCGCCGACTATGTGCTGGGCCGCATCCGCGCCGGCATCCTGGAACAGATCACGGTGGACCTGCTGAAGGAGGCCGGCGTGGGCGCCCGGGTGGCGGCCGAGGGCACGGTGCACCACAGCATCGAGCTGGTCTACCGCAACACCCGCCACCCCATCGACGTGACCGGGCTCACCGGCGGCAAGGTGGTCACGGCCTACGGCCAGACCGAAGTCACCAAGGACCTCATGGATGCCCGCGCGGCGGCCGGCCTCACCACCCTCTACAGCGCCGCCGATGTGAGCATCCATGACTTCGACGGCAGCAGCCCGGTGGTGCGCTTCCGCCAGGACGGCGAACTGAAGGAACTGGCCTGCGACTTCATCGCCGGCTGCGACGGCTTCCACGGCGTGTGCCGGGCCAGCGTGCCCGAAGGCGCCATCACCGAGTACGAGAAGGTCTATCCCTTCGGCTGGCTGGGCGTGCTGGCCGACGTGCCGCCGGTGTCCACCCACGCCATCGTCTATGCCAACAGCGAACGCGGTTTCGGCCTGTGCTCCATGCGCAGCCTCACCCGCAGCCGCTACTACGTGCAGTGCCCCATCGAGGACAAGGTGGAGCAGTGGAGCGACGACCGCTTCTGGGACGAGCTGCGCCGCCGCCTCGACCCCGAGATGGCCGAACGCATGGTCACCGGGCCCAGCATCGAGAAAAGCATTGCGCCGCTGCGCAGCTTCGTGGCCGAACCCATGCGCTTCGGCCGGCTGTTCCTGGCAGGTGATGCGGCCCACATCGTGCCGCCCACCGGCGCCAAGGGCCTGAACCTGGCGGCCAGCGACGTGAAGTACCTCTCCAACGCCCTGGTGGAGTACTACCACGAGCGCACCAGCGCCGGCATCGACGACTACTCGCGCAAGGCCCTGGCCCGCGTCTGGCGCGCCGAGCGCTTCAGCTGGTGGCTCACCTCGCTCATGCACCGCTTCCCCGACACCCAGGGCTTCGGCCAGAAGGTGCAGGAGGCCGAACTGGAATACCTGGTGAATTCGGAGGCGGCATCGCGCTCGCTGGCCGAGAACTACGTGGGATTGCCGCTGGATTTCGCGCAAATCCGGTGATTGCGCCAGGGCGGGCGCGGGTACATTCGGAGGGTATTTTTCCGAGTCCTCCGTTCATGCCGTCTTCCGCCCTCAAGCCGCTGCGCGGTGTTCGTGTTCTGAGCCTGGCGCTCAACCTGCCCGGTCCCGCCGCCCTGATGCGGCTGCAGCAGATGGGAGCCCGCTGCACCAAGATCGAACCGCCCGGTCCCGCCGGACGCAGCGGCGATCCCATGGGCCAGTACAACCCCGAGGCCTATGCCACGCTGCACGCCGGCATCAAGGTCTCGGTGCTCGACCTCAAGCAGGATGCCGGACGCGCCCGTCTGCAGCGCATGCTGGCCACGACCGACGTGCTGCTCACCTCGTTCCGCCCCTCGGCCCTGCGCAAGCTCGGCCTGGAATGGAAGGCGCTGCACAAGGCTCACCCCCGGCTCTCCATGGTGAGCATCGTGGGAGCGCCCGGTGCACGGGCCGAGGAACCCGGACACGACCTCACCTACCTGGCCGACGCCGGCCTGGTCCCCGGGCTGGACCTGCCGGCCACGCTGTTTGCCGACATGGGCGGCTCGCTCATGGCCTCCGAGGCCGTGCTGGCTGCCGTGACCGTGGCCCGCCAGACCGAAAGCGGCCAGCACCAGTCGGTGGCGCTGTCGGACGCTGCGGCCTGGCTGGCCCTGCCCCGCCTGTGGGGCCTGACCCGCCCGGACGGCGCCGTGGGCGGCGCGCACGCCGGCTACCGGGTGTACGCCTGCCGCGACGGCCGTGTGGCCGTGGCCGCGCTGGAGCCGCACTTTGCAGCGTCGTTGTGCGCCGTGGCCGGCGTGGCGCTGCAGGGGCCGCAGACGCTGTTCCTGCCCGCCACCCGGGACGCACTGGCCGCCTGGTTCGCCCAGCGCAGCCGCGCCGAGCTGGATCGCCTGGCCGCCGAGCACGACATCCCGCTGCACACCCTGGTCTGACCCCGCCGAGCATCCCCCATGCGCAAACAAGGTTCCGTGGTCCAATGGAATGCCGACGAAGGCCTGGGCCTGATCCGCAGCCCGCAGACCGCCGCCTTCATCCGCTTCCACCTGCGCGACTACAAGGGTCCGCTGCCGATCCAGATCGGGCAGCCGGTGGAGTTCGAGGAGATCGTGGTGGGCGGCCGCGGCCCGCAGGCCCTGCAGGTGAAGGACCGGCCGGCCGACATCTATTTCAAGTCCGACGTGAAGGTGGCCAGCACCATGGACGAGCTGCTGCCGGCCGGCCGGCCCAGTGCACGGCGGCCACGGCCGCCATCCCTGCTGGAGCGCTGGCACCCCTGGCCCGAGCTCGGCCTGGTGGCCGTGTGGCTGCTGATGTGGCTGGTGGGCATCGCCCTGGGCCGCTTCCCCTGGGTGGTGCTGGTGGGCCTGGCCCTGCTGAACGTGGTGGCCCTGTTCGCCTACTGGCGCGACAAGCACGCCGCCCGCAACGGCGACTGGCGGGTGCAGGAAAGCGTGCTGCACGGCTTCGCCCTGATGGGGGGCTGGCCGGGTGCCTGGTTTGCCCAGAGCGTGCTGCGCCACAAGACCCGCAAGCCCTCGTTCCAGCTGGCCTTCAAGGCCACCATCGCGCTGCACTGCCTGGCCCTGCTGGCCTGGCTGATCTGGCCGCCCTTCTCCCGCCTGCCCTGAACGGGCCGCAGGCCCTGCCGCCGGTGTTCAGCGCGGCTTGCGGCGCGCGGCCGGGCCCTTGCCGGGACCAGCCCCCTGCACCCGGGGCGGCAGACCGGTGTGCTGCGTCAGCAGCGTGCCCGGCCTGGGCTGACCCGCTGCTGCGGTGCGGGGCTTGCCCGGCGGCGTGCTGTTCTTGCGGCGCGCACTCTGGTAGCCGCCATCGGTGAGCGGCTGGAAGGTCGGGATGAGGTGGTGCTTGCCGTTGCCGATCAGGTCGGCCCGGCCCATGGCCTTGAGCGCCTCGCGCAGCAGCGGCCAGTTGTTGGGATCGTGGTAGCGCAGGAAGGCCTTGTGCAGGCGGCGGCGGCGCTCGCCGCGCACGATGTCGACCTTCTCGCTGCGGTCGTCGCGGTGGATGCCCTTGAGCGTGTTCAGACTCGTGTGGTACATGGCCGTGGCGGTGGCCATGGGGCTGGGGTAGAAGGTCTGCACCTGGTCGGCACGGAAGCCGTTGCGCTTGAGCCAGAGCGCGAGGTTCATCATGTCCTCGTCGCTGGTGCCGGGGTGGGCCGCAATGAAGTACGGGATGAGGTACTGCTTCTTGCCGGCCTCCTCGCTGTACTTCTCGAACATCTGCTTGAAGCGGTCGTAGCTGCCGATGCCGGGCTTCATCATCTTCGAGAGCGGACCGCCCTCGGTGTGCTCGGGCGCGATCTTCAGGTAGCCGCCCACGTGGTGCTGCACCAGCTCCTTGACGTACTCGGGCGACTTGATGGCCAGGTCGTAGCGCAGGCCGGAGCCGATCAGCACCTTCTTGATGCCACGCAGCTCGCGGGCGCGGCGGTAGATCTTGATCAGCGGACCGTGGTCGGTGGTCAGGTTCTGGCAGATGCCCGGGTACACGCAGCTGGGCTTGCGGCAGGCGGCCTCGATCTCGGGCGTGCGGCAGCCCAGGCGGTACATGTTGGCGGTGGGTCCGCCCAGGTCGGAGATGACGCCGGTGAAGCCCTCGACCTTGTCGCGGATGTCCTCCACCTCGCGGATGATCGACTCTTCCGATCGGCTCTGGATGATGCGGCCCTCGTGCTCGGTGATGGAGCAGAAGGTGCAGCCGCCGAAGCAGCCGCGCATGATGTTCACGCTGAAGCGGATCATCTCCCAGGCCGGGATCTTGGTCGGGCCGTCGTGGCGGCCGTTCTCGTCGGCGTAGGCGGGGTGCGGGCTGCGGGCGTACGGCAGGTCGAACACATGGTCCATCTCGGCCGTGGTCAGCGGAATGGGCGGCGGGTTGATCCACACATCGCGGGCGAGTGCACCCTCGCCGTGGGCCTGCACCAGCGCACGGGCGTTGCCCGGGTTGGCCTCCACGTGCAGCACGCGGTTGGCGTGGGCGTAGAGCACCGGGTCGGACCGGACCTGCTCGTAGCTGGGCAGGCGGATGACGGTGCGGTCGCGTGGCGGGCGGCCGCCCTTGCCCTTGAGCGAGGGGTTGGGCACGAACTGGATGGTCTGGACGGCCTGGCCCTGGCTGGCGGCAGCCGGGGCTGCGGCATCGTCCTTGGCGCAGCTCTCGCCCTGCGCCTGGGCCTGCTCGCTGGTGGTGAGGTAGGGGTTGATGTGCGACTCGACCGGGCCGGGCGTGTCGACCTCGGTGGAGTCGATCTCGAACCAGCCCTCGGCCGACGGATCGCCCGGGCGGCGGATGAAGGCGGTGCCGCGCACGTCGGTGATGGTCTCCACCGGCTCGCGGGCGGCCAGGCGGTGGGCCACTTCCACCAGGGCGCGCTCGGCGTTGCCGTAGAGCAGGATGTCGCACTTGCTGTCCACCACGATGGAGCGGCGCACCTTGTCGCTCCAGTAGTCGTAATGCGCGATGCGGCGCAGGCTGCCCTCGATGCCGCCGAGCACGATGGGCACGTCCTTGTACGCCTCGCGGCAGCGCTGGCTGTAGACGATGGCAGCGCGGTCGGGCCGCTTGCCGCCCACATCGCCGGGGGTGTAGGCGTCGTCGCTGCGGATCTTCCGGTCGGCGGTGTACCGGTTGATCATGGAATCCATGTTGCCGGCGGTCACGCCCCAGAACAGGTTGGGCTTGCCCAGCACCTTGAACGGGTCGGCGCTCTGCCAGTCGGGCTGGGCGATGATGCCCACGCGAAATCCCTGCGCCTCCAGCACGCGGCCCACCACGGCCATGCCGAAGCTGGGGTGGTCCACATAGGCGTCACCGGTCACCAGGATGATGTCGCAGCTATCCCAGCCGAGCAGGTCCATCTCGGCGCGGCTCATGGGCAGGAAGGGCGCCGTGCCGAAGCGTTTGGCCCAGTAGGGCCGGTAGCTGGTGATGGGCTTGGCGGCGCGCGCGAAGAAGGAGACGTCGAGGGGGGCGTTCATGGGCGGGGCACCCGTGGCGCGGGCGGTGGACAACCTGCGATTTTACGGCCCGCCCCGGTTTCACGGGGGCTTGGGCCCATGCACCGCAGGTGCTTCAACTCGTCACACCTCTTACGGGACCGGCCCGAATGTAAGCCGCATGGCGCCTAGCATGAGCGCTCCTGTTTTCATTCTTCGATCAAGGAGTTCACCCATGGCACTGCACTTCGGCAAACGCGAATCCGACCTCAACAAACCCCTGGGCGGCCAGATGGCCACGCCGCGCTACGGGCAGGGCGGCCCGGTCGGTGCGGCCACGGCGGCCGCCTCGACCCCGGCAGCGACCACCCCCGAACCCGCCGCACAGGCCGCAACGGCAGCCGACAGCAGCCCCGCCGTCCCCGAGAGCGGCAGCAAGCTCACCGTGGGCCCCAACATCAAGCTCAAGGGCGTGGAGATCACCGACTGCGACACCCTGGTGGTCGAAGGTCTGGTCGAGGCCACCATGGATTCGCGCGTGATCCAGATCGCCGAACAAGGCGCCTTCAAGGGATCGGCCGAGATCGACATCGCCGAGATCCGGGGCGTGTTCGACGGCAACCTCACGGTGCGCCAGAAGCTGGTGATCCATGCCACCGGCAAGGTGACCGGCCGCATCAAGTACGGCCGCGTGGTCATCGAGGACGGCGGCCAGCTCTCGGGCGACATCGAATGCGGCGCCAGCGCGGCACGTCCGGCCAGCGCAACCGGTTCGCAGACGACCAAGCAGCCCATGGCCCTGGCGGCCTGAAGCCCGCCGGCCGCAGGATGACCCGGATGGCCCGGGTCATTCGCGGCCGCTATGCTCGGGCCGATGTACGCCGGGTATTTCGGACTCCAGCTCGACCCCTTCTCGCTCTCGCCGGACCCGCGCTTCCTCTACATGAGCGAGCGCCACCGCGAGGCGCTGGCGCATCTGCTGTACGGCGTGCAGGGCGGTGGCGGCTTCGTGGTGCTCAGCGGCGACATCGGCGCCGGCAAGACCACCATCTGCCGCTGCTTCCTGCAGCAGGTGCCGCCCCGGTGCCGGGTGGCCTACATCTTTCACCCGCCGGCCACCGCGCTGGACCTGCTGCAGTCCATCTGCGCCGAGTTCGGCCTGGCATGGACGGCGCATCCCGGCAACCCCGGCTCTCTTCAGCCGTGCATTGCCGCGCTCAACGAACACCTGCTGCGCAGCCATGCGGCGGGCGAGCGCAACCTGCTGATCATCGACGAGGCGCAGGCACTGCCGGCGCCGGTGCTGGAGCAGCTGCGCCTGTTGACCAACCTGGAAACCAGCGAGGCCAAGCTGCTGCAGATCGTGCTGATCGGCCAGCCCGAGCTGCGCCAGCGGCTGGCCGAGCCGGGGCTGGAGCAGCTGGCACAGCGGGTGGTGGCACGCTTTCACCTCGACACGCTGGGCCCCGAAGAGGTCCGCCCCTATGTGGCCCACCGCCTGCAGGTGGCCGGCCTGGGCGGGCCGCTGCCCTTCACCGACGAGGCCATCGACCGCATCCACGCCCTGACCGGCGGCGTGCCCCGGCGCATCAACCTGCTGTGCGACCGCGCACTGCTGGGCGCCTATGCGGGTGCACGGGCGCAGGTGGACCGGGGCCTGCTGGAGCAGGCGGCCGCCGAGGTGTTCGACACCGTGCCGCCAGCATCCCCCGCCCCGGCCCGCAGCGGCCCCCCTGAGCCGGCGAGTCCCCACGTGCCCTGGTCGCGCCCGGTGCTGGCCCTGGCCGGGCTGGCCGTGGTGGCGGTGCTCGCCGCCGTGCTGCACGGCCTGACCCGACCCGCCGGTGCGGGCCCGGGCGCGGGCCCAGTGGCCGGCGGGGTCGCCACGGCAGGAGCGACGGCCCACAACGCCGCGCCAGCCACCGCACCGACAGCCACCCCGGAGGCCAGCGCCACCGAATCCGCCCCGGCATGGCCCGCCAACCCGCCCTGGCCCGAGCTCACGCCCGATGCCGGCCTGGTGCAGCTGGGCCGGCTCTGGGCCACCGACCTGCCGGCGCGCAACGCCTGCACCGCCGCCCGTGCGCTGGGACTGCAGTGCTACCGCACCGACCGCCTCACCCTGGCCGGGCTGCGGCAGCTCGACCGTCCCGGGCTGATCACGCTGGGGCAGCCGGGCGCCAGCGCCACCGTGCTGGTCACCGCGCTGGACGAGCAGACGGCCACCGTGTCGGTGGACGAACGCCGCTGGCAGCTGCCGCTGCAGCGGCTTCAGACGCTGTGGCGCGGCGACTTCACCACCCTGTGGCGCCTGCCCCCCGGCCAGCGCAGCCGGCTGGAGGACGGTCGTTTCGGTCCGGCCGCGCCCTGGCTGACCGCGCGGATGAACGACCTGCAGGCCCAGGGGCAACTGCCGGGCCTCGGCACCGGTGCCAGCCTGACCGAACAGATCAGGGCCTTTCAGCGCAGCCAGGGCATCGACCCGGTCGGTGCCGCCGGCCCGCTGACCTTCATGCAGCTCAACCGCGCCAGCCAGGTGGACGAACCCCGGCTGGCCACCGCCCTGCCCCGCCCCTGAACGGCCATGTCCTACATCCTCGAAGCCCTGCGCCGTGCCGAAGCGCAACGTCAGCAACAGGCTGCAACGCCCCCCGGGCTGGGCAGCCCTTCTCTGCCGGTGGTGCCGGTGGTCCCGACGGGCGCACCGGCCGCCAGCGCCGCCGCCCCCGGCGTGCCTGTCCGGGTGGCACCCGACACACCGGTGGCGCCAGCGCCGGCACCTCGCGGCACGGGCTGGATGCTCGGCATCGCGGGGGCTGCGGTGGTGGCCACGGTGGCGGTCATGGCGGTCGTGGTGGGCCCGCGCACCCCCGAAGCGCCCGCCACCACCGCCGCCACCATGGCGCCGTCCGTGCCACCAGCCGCACCGCAGGCCCCGGCCATGGTGTCGCCCCCGCCCACCCTGGCCGACACGGCGCCGGCGCCCATCCTGCAGCCCGCGCCCGAACCCCCGCCAGCCCCGGCACGACCGACCGCCGCGCCGACCGAATCACCGGCACCGAAGCCCGCCACCGACGCAAGACCCGCCGCCGCTGCCGTGCCGCGCTACGCCGACCTGCCGGAGTCGGTGCGTGCGGCCCTGCCCGCCATCAGCGTGCAGGGCGTGACCTGGTCCGAGAACCCGGCGTGGCGCCACCTCATCGTCAATGGCCGCGTGCTGCAGGAAGGCCAGTCCATCGGGCCGGGCCATGTGCTGGAACAGATCGGCCGCGATGGCTCGGTGCTCAACCACCGGGGCCAGCGCTACCGGATCGGCCACTGAACGACGGCCCCGAACGATGACGAACAACACCCCCCTGGTCCGCATCCGCCAGCTGCGCCATGGCTGGCCCGGCCTGCCGCTGTTTGACGGGCTGGACATTCACATCCCGCCCGGCATCACGCTGATCACCGGCGACGAGGGCTGCGGCAAGTCCACCCTGCTGCGGCTGATCGCCGGCCGGGAGCCACCGGTGGCCGGACACATCGAGCGCAGCGGCACCGCGTTCCTGAACGACATCCTGAGCCCCGCGCACGACAACACCCCGGTGCAGGCGCTGCTGGCCGGCGTGCCCGAGGATCTGGTGCAAGGCTTCGGCCTGGTGGAGCACCGGGCCAAGCCGCTGTACATGCTCTCGGCCGGCAGCCGGCGCAAGGTGGGTCTGTGCCAGACCCTGGCCAGCGGGGCGCGGGTGCTGCTGCTCGATCAGCCGGTGGCCGCGCTCGACTCGCCCTCGATCCGCTTTCTGGCCGCGTGCGTGGACGCGGTGGTCCGTGAGCCCGACCGGGCGGTGGTGCTGGCCGACTACGAAGCCCCGCCCGGCATGCCGCCGGACCACACGGTGGTGCTGCCGGACCGCTGAGATTTTTTGCAGCGGCCTGTAAGAAGCCGCGCACAGGGCCGACCACCGATCAGGCGGGACGGACCGATGTGGACCGGGACCTGCCCAACACGTCCCACCACAGAAAGGTTCCCATGAAACGCACCCTGCTGGCCACCAGCCTGGCCGCCCTGCTCGCCCCCGCCCTGTTCCCGATCGCCGCTGCCCAGGCCCAGACCAGCCAGGCCGAAGCCCAGGTCAATGCCCTGGAAGGCCTGGCCGGCCCTCAGCCCGGCGCGCGCCGCTCCGGGGCCAAGGGCATCTGCGCCAGCGGCCACTTTGTCGGCAACGCCGTGGGCCGTTCACTGACCAGCGCATCGGCCTTCAGCGGCGCCCAGGTGCCGGTGGTGGCCCGCTTCTCGGTCGGTGGCGGCAACCCCAAGGCCAGCGACAAGGGCAAGTCGGTGCGTGGCCTGGCCCTGGCCTTCCAGCTGCCGGGCAACGAGGTCTGGCAGATGGCCAACATCTCGGCGCCGGTGTTCTTCGTGGCCCGGCCGGACCAGTTCGCGCCCTTCGTGCAGGCCCGCACCGCCGACCCGGCCACCGGCAAGCCGGACCCGGAAAAACTCAAGGCCTTCAACGCCGCCAACCCCGAAACGCTGCGCCAGGCCGCCTACCTGGCGCAGGCGCCGGTGCCGGCCAGCTACGGCACGGTGAACTACTGGGGGGTGAACGCCTTCGAGTTCGTCAATGCCAAGGGCGAGAGCCGTTTTGCCCGCTGGCAGTTCGTGCCCGAGGCCGGCACGCAAGGCCTGAGCGACGAGCAGCTCAAGGCCATGCCGGACGACTTTCTGGCCGGCGAGCTGCGCCAGCGCGTGGCCGCCAAGCCGGTGGTGTTCGACATGAAGCTGCAGCTGGCCGAGGCCGGCGACAACCTGACCGACCCGACCGTGGCCTGGCCCGACACCCGCGCGCTGGTGCCCGTGGGCCAGCTGGTGATCACCCAGGTGGAAGCCGGCATGGGCGGCGCCTGCGACGGCATGACCTTCAACCCGGTGGCGCTGCCGGCCGGCATCAAGCCCTCGGCCGACCCGGTGCTCAATGCACGCGCCGCGCCCTACGCCATCTCGCTGGGCCGCCGCCTGGGCGAAGCCGCCCGCCGCTAAGCCGGCAGGCCGGGCGGGTGTTCAGCGCCCGCCCAGGCCCATGCCGCGCGAGATCACTTCCTTCATGATCTCGTTGGTGCCGCCGTAGATGCGCTGCACCCGGGCGTCGGCATAGGCGCGGGTGATGGGGTATTCCCACATGAAGCCGTAGCCGCCGTGCAGCTGCACGCACTCGTCCATGACCTTGCACTGCAGGTCGCTGCACCAGTACTTGGCCATGCTGGCGGTGGCCGTGTCCAGCCGGTCCTGCACCACCAGCTCGCAGCAACGGTCCACGAACACGCGGGCCACCTGCACCTCGGTCTGCAGCTCGGCCAGGGTGTAGCGGGTGTTCTGGTAGGCGGCCACGGGCTGGCCGAACACCTTGCGGTCCTTCACATAGGCCACGGTCCAGTCGATGGCGGCCTGCGCGGCTGCCACGGCGCCGATGGCGATCTGCAGCCGCTCCCACGGCAGCTGCTCCATCAGGCAGATGAAGCCCCGGCCTTCCATGGCGGTGCCGCCCAGCAGCTGCTCGGGGCCCACGCGCACATTGTTGAAGAACAGCTCGGAGGTGTCCTGCGCCTTCAGGCCCAGCTTCTTCAGGCGCTGGCCTTTCTCGAAGCCGGACATGCCGCGCTCGATGAGGAACAGGCTGGTGCCCTTGGCGCCGGCGGCCGGGTCGGTCTTGGCCACCAGGATCACCAGGTCGGCGTGCCAGCCGTTGGTGATGAAGGTCTTGCTGCCGTTGATGAGGTAGCTGCCGTCGGCCTGTTTCAGCGCCGTGGTGCGCACGCCCTGCAGGTCGCTGCCGGCGGCGGGCTCGCTCATGGCGATCGCCCCCACCATCTCGCCGCTGGCCAGCTTCGGCAGGTAGCGGGCCTTCTGCTCCTCGGTGCCGTAATGGGCGATGTAGGGCGCCACGATCTCGCTGTGCAGCCCGTAGCCGATGCCCGAGAACCCGCCCCGGGCCAGCTCCTCCATCTGCACCACCGAGTACAGGCGGTCGACACCGGCGCCACCATGGGCCTCGGGCAGGGTCATGCACAGGAAGCCGTTCTCGCCGGCCTTGCGCCACACCTCGCGGTCCACATAGCCCTGCTCCTCCCACCCGGCATGGAAGGGCGCGATCTCCTTCTCCATGAAGCGGCGGAAGCTGTCGCGGAAGGCTTCGTGGTCGGCGTTGAACAGGGTGCGTTCGATCATGGGGTCTCCTGGGGGACGGTGTCGGCGGATTTTTACAAAGCAACTGCTTGCTGAAATCACTATACTGCCACCGGCACCGCATCGCCCTCCGGGCTTCCACGAGGAGACACCATGACTTCCGCATTCATTTTTGATGCCGTGCGCACGCCGCGCGGCAAGGGCAAGAAGGACGGCAGCCTGCACGAGGTGAAACCGGTCGACCTGCTCGCCGGCGTGCTGACCGCGCTGCAGCAGCGCCACGGCTTCGACACCGCGGCGGTGGACGATGTGGTCATGGGCGTGGTCTCGCCCATTGGCGAACAGGGCTCGGTGATCGCCAAGGTGGCCGCGCTGAAAGCCGGCTGGGACTGGCGCTGCTCGGGCGTGCAGATCAACCGCTTCTGCGCCTCGGGCCTGGAAGCCGTGAACATGGCCGCCATGAAGGTGGCCAGCGGCTGGGAAGACCTGGTGGTGGCCGGCGGGGTGGAGAGCATGAGCCGGGTGCCCATCGGCTCGGACGGCGGCGCCTGGGCCCAGGACCCGGCCACCAACTCGGCCACGCTGTTCGTGCCGCAGGGCATCGGGGCCGACCTGATCGCCACGCTGGAAGGTTTCAGCCGCGACGACGTGGACGCCTACGCGCTCGAATCGCAGCGCCGCGCGGCGGCGGCCCGGGCCGAGGGCCGCTTCAAGGCGTCTGTGGTGCCGGTCACCGACTTCCTGGGCCAGACCCTGCTGGCCGAGGACGAATTCATCAAGCCCCACACCACGATGGAGGGGCTGGCCAGCCTCAAGCCGGCGTTTGAACAGCTGGGTGCCATGGGCTTTGATGCCGTGGCCCTGCAGCGCTACCCGCAGGTCGAGCGCATCCTCCATGTGCACCATGCCGGCAATTCGTCGGGCATCGTGGATGGCGCCACCGCCGTGCTGGTGGGCAGCGAGGCCGCCGGGCGCACCCATGGCCTCACCCCCCGCGCCCGTGTGGTGTCGGTGGCGCTCTCGGGCGCCGACCCGACCATCATGCTCACCGGCCCCATGCCGGCGGCCCGCAAGGCGCTGGCCAAGGCCGGCATGAGCATCGACCAGATCGACCTGTTCGAGGTGAACGAGGCCTTTGCGGCCGTGCCCATGAAGTTCATGAAGGAACTCGGCGTGCCGCACGAGAAGGTGAACGTGAACGGCGGCGCCATTGCGCTGGGCCATCCGCTGGGCGCCACCGGCGCCATGATCCTGGGCACCCTGATCGACGAGCTGCACCGCCGCGGCCTGCGCTACGGCCTGGCCACGCTGTGCGTGGGCGGCGGCATGGGCATTGCCACCATCGTCGAGCGGATCTGAAGGACACCCCATGAAAACCATCCGCTACGAACTCGCCGACGGCATCGCCACCCTCACCTTCGACGAGCCCGGCTCGCCGGTCAACACCATGTGCGCCGACTGGCAGCACGACCTCACCGAGGCCACCGCGCAGGTGGTGCGCGACCAGGCCGCCATCAAGGGCATCGTGCTGGCCTCGGCCAAGAGCACCTTCTTTGCCGGTGCCGACCTCAAGGGCACCATGCGCCTGCAGCCCTCGGACGCGGCCGCCGTGTTTGCCGAGATCGAGCAGACCAAGAAGAACTTCCGCACCCTGGAGACGCTGGGCGTGCCGGTGGTGAGCTGCATCAACGGCGCGGCCCTGGGCGGCGGCTGGGAAGTGGCGCTGGTGGGGCATCACCGCATCGCCGTGGACAACCCCAGGATCCAGCTCGGCCTGCCCGAGATCACCCTGGGCCTGATCCCCGGTGCCACCGGCATCACCAAGATGGTCCGGCTGCTGGGCCTGATGGGCGCGCAGCCCTACATCCTGGAGAGCCAGCTCTTCAACCCGCGCCAGGCGCTCGATCTGGGGCTGGTGCACGAGCTGGTGGCGTCCGATGCCGACCTGCGTCCGGCCGCCCTGGCCTGGATCGCGGCGCACCCCACGTCGCGCCAGCCCTGGGACGAGAAGGACTACCGCCTGCCCGGCGGCTCGCCCTCCAGCCCCAAGCTGGCCGGCATGCTGAGCGTGGCACCGGCCGTGCTCAAGCAGAAGACGCGTGGCCTGTACCCCGCCCCCGAAGCTGCGCTGGCCGCCATGGTGGAAGGCGCGCTGGTGGATTACGACACTGCCACCCGCATCGAGAGCCGCTACCTGGCCAGCCTGATCGTGAGCCCGGTGGCCAAGGCCATGATCAACACCTTCTTCTTCCACATGAACGCGGTCAAGGGCGGGCACTCCCGGCCGAAGGACGTGCCGCGCTTCAAGCCGGCCAAGGTGGGCATCCTGGGCGCCGGCATGATGGGTGCCGGCATCGCCTACGCCCAGGCCAGCAAGGGCATCGCCACCGTGCTCAAGGACGTGAACCGCGAGCAGGCCGAGAAAGGCAAGGCCTACAGCGCCAGGATCACCCAGCCCCGGGTCGACAAGGGCCGCATGAGCCCGCACGACCAGCAGGCCCTGCTGGGCCGCATCACCGCCACCGACAGCGCGGCCGACCTGGCCGGCTGCGAACTGATCATCGAGGCGGTGTTCGAGAACCGCGAGCTCAAGGCCCGCGTCACGCAGGAGGCCGAGCCGCAACTGGCCCCAGGCGGCTTCTTTGCCAGCAACACCTCCACCCTGCCCATCAGCGGCCTGGCGCAGGCCAGCCGCGACCCGGCCCGGTTCATCGGCATCCACTTCTTCAGCCCGGTGGACAAGATGAAGCTGGTGGAGATCATCCGCGGCCGCCAGACCAGCGACGAGACCGTGGCCCGTGCCTACGACTATGTGCAGGCGCTGGGCAAGCTGCCCATCGTGGTGAACGACTCGCGCGGCTTCTACACCAGCCGCACCTTCGGCACCTATGTGATGGAAGGCGCGGCCATGCTGGGCGAAGGCATACCGGCACCCGTCATCGAGAACGCTGCCGTGCAGGCCGGCATGCCGGTGGGCCCGCTGGCGGTGCTGGACGAGACCGCGCTGTCGCTCTCGGTGCATGTGCTGGACCAGACCCGGGCCGACTTTGCGGCCGAGGGCCGCAGCTACACCGCCACCCCCGGCGAGCTGCTGGTCGAACGCATGGTCAAGGAACTGCAACGCTCCGGCCGCGCGGGCGGCGGCGGTTTCTACGACTACCCGCAGGGCGGCAGGAAGCACCTGTGGCCCGAGCTCAAGGCCCTGTTCGAACAGCCCGGCACCGCCTGGGACCTGCAGACCGTGAAAGACCGGCTGCTTTACCGGCAGGCGGTGGAGACCGCGCGTTGCCTGGCCGAAGGCGTGCTGACCACGGTGCACGACGGCAACATCGGCTCCATCTTCGGCATCGGCTTCCCGGCCTGGACCGGGGGCGCGCTGCAGTTCATCTACGGCATGGGCATCGACCGCTTCCAGGCCCGCTGTGCCGACCTCGCGGCCCGCCACGGCCCCGGCTTTGCGCTGGACGCCGCCACCCTCGACGCCCTGCGCCGGCACCAGCCGACGTGGTGAATCCCGCTTCCTCTTTCTGATCGATTCCATGACCCGACTGCTCGACAAAGTCAGCCTCATCACCGGTGCCGCCCAAGGCATCGGTCTGGCCACCGCCCTGCGTTTTGCCCGTGAGGGCGCTGTTCCCATCGTCTGCGACGTGAAGGCTGCCGCCGTGGAAGATGCGGTGCGCCAGTGCCGGGCCCTGGGCGCCCGCGCCGAAGGCCATGTGCTGGACGTGACCGACCGCGCCCGCGTGGACGCGGTGGTGGCCGATGTGCTGGCCCGCCACGGCCGCATCGACGTGCTGGTGAACAACGCCGGCATCACCCAGGACGCGCGGCTGCAGAAGATGACGCTGGAGCAGTTCGACCGCGTCATCGACGTCAACCTGCGCGGCGTCTTTCACTGCGCCCAGGTGGTGGCGGACGCCATGGTGCAGCAAGGTTCGGGCGTGATCCTCAATGCCTCGTCGGTGGTGGGCATCTATGGCAACTACGGCCAGACCAACTACGCGGCCAGCAAGTTCGGCGTGATCGGCTTCACCAAGACCTGGAGCCGCGAGCTCGGCCCCAAGGGCATCCGCGTCAATGCGGTGGCGCCGGGCTTCATCGCCACCCCCATCCTGAGCACCATCCCCGAAAAGGTGATTGCCGAGATGGAGCACCGCGTGCCGCTGCGCCGTCTGGGCCAGCCCGAAGAAATTGCCAGCGTGTACGCCTTCCTGGCCAGCGACGACGCCAGCTACATCAACGGTGCGGTGATCGAGGTCTCAGGCGGCATGTCGGTGTGATGCACGCCACGGTGGCGTGATCACCGTCACGTCGGGGGGCGGGCGCCAGGGGGCAAAACCGGCAGCGCAGGGACAGGGAACTGCATTTGTAACAAAATGCGGTCAAAGTGCCGTTCATCGACACTACCCCTTCCCATGCAGATCGCTCCACTTCCCCACAACGAAACCGACCGCCTGGCGCGGCTGCGGGGCCTGGGCATCCTGGATACCTTGCCCCAGCAGGCCTACGACGACATCTCGGCACTGGCCATGGCCATCTGCAAGACGCCGATGGCCTACATCGGCTTCATCGATGCCGACCGCGAATGGCTCAAGTCCCGCAAGGGTCTGGACGTGGTCGAGGCCCCGCGCGACATCACCCTGTGTGCACACGCCATCCTGCAGCCCGATCGGGTGATGGTGGTGGAGGACACGCTGCAGGACCCCCGTTTCGCGGACAACCCGCTGGTCACCGGCGACATGGGGCTGCGCTTCTACGCCGGCGCCCCCATCGTCACCTCCGACGGCCTGGCGGTCGGCACGGTCTGTGTCATCGACCGCACCCGGCGCCAGCTCGACCCGCTGCAGATCGATGCCCTCAAGCGCCTCTCGGGCCTGGTGAGCACACTGCTGGAGCATGAGCGCATACGCCACGACGAGGCCCATGCCCAGGCGGTCTCGGCCCACCAGCGCAACGAACAGCTGGTGGCGATGATCACCGCCGGCCTGGACGCCCAGGCCTACATCGACCGGGACCTGGTGTACCGGCACGCCAACCAGAACTACCTGGACTACCACGGCGCCACGCGGGACCAGGTGATCGGCTGCAGCGTGGGCCAGCTGCTGCAGCACGACAGAGGGGTGGGCATGGTGCTGGAGAACCTGCAGCAGGCGCTGAGCGGCAAGCCGGTGTACTACCAGCGCCTGGGCCATTACCGCGGCAAGGGCGACCGCCACGTGGAAGTGGCCATGCTGCCGGTGTTCGACGACGCGGGCGCGGTGGCCGGTGTGGTCAAGCGGGTCCACGACATCGAGAACCTCAAGCGCAACGAGGCCCAGCTCAAGGACACCATCAGCCTGCTGGAGCGCAAGACCATGGAGCAGCAGCGCTTCATCCAGGTGATCTCGCACGACCTGCGCGAGCCCATCAACTCGATCAACAACTTCACCTCGCTGCTGGCCAGCGACCATGCCCCTGGCTGGCCGGCCGATGCGCAGCGCTACCTCGATTTCGTGCAGCAGGGCGGCAAGCGCATCAGCCAGATGCTCGACGACCTGCTGCGCTATGTGCGGCTGGACAAGCACCGGGTCGATTTCATCGGCGTGGACATGGGCGCGCTGGCCCGGCAGGTGCGCGATGACCTGACCGCAGCCCTGCAACGCACCGGGGGCCGGATCGACATCGACGCGCTGCCCACGGTGCGGGGTGACACCACCCTGCTGCGCCTGCTGCTGCAGAACCTGGTGGAGAACGGCCTGAAGTTCACCCGCCCCGGTCAGAAGCCGCAGGTGCGGCTGCACCACGAAGCCACCGCAGAGCACTGGCTCATCCATGTGGAAGACAACGGCATCGGCATACCGGCCGAGCACCAGGCCGCCGTGTTCGACATGTTCAAGCGGCTGCACAACCGCAAGGTCTACGCCGGCTCCGGCCTGGGCCTGTCCATCTGCCGCCGCATCGCCGACATGCACGGCGGCCGGCTGCTGCTGGACTCCTCCCCCGAAACCGGCAGCCGCTTCACGCTGCAGCTGCAACGCCAGCCCGACCCGGTGACCCCATGACCCGACTGCCCCGCCCCGAACGTTTCATCCTCATCGACGACAACGAGGCCGACAACGTCTTCCACGAGATCATGATCCGCCGCGCCGGCTTCACCGGCGAGGTGCTGATCTTCGACAACGGACTGGACGCGCTGGACTTCATGCGCCAGGACCAGCTGCGCCTGCCGACCTGCATCTTCCTGGACATCAACATGCCCATGCTGGATGGCTTCGAGGTGGCGATCCAGGCCGCGCCGCTGCTCGAAGGCCGCGACACCACGGTGCTGGTGATGCTCACCTCCTCCGGTTCGCCCCAGGACCGCGAACGCGCCGCGCAGATCCCGGTGATCAGCGGCTACGTGACCAAGCCGCTGGCCGCAGCGCTGGTGCGCGACATGCTCACGGCGTGAACGCGCCGCGCCAGCCCGGGTCGTGCCGGGAGCTGTTCATGGCCTTCACCTGGCTGGCCCTGCAGGGCTTTGGTGGCGTGCTGGCCGTGGTTCAGCGGGAGCTGGTGGACCGCCGCCAGTGGCTCACCCGCGAGCAGTTCGTCGAGGACTGGGCCCTGGCCCAGCTCATGCCGGGGCCCAACGTGGTCAACCTCTCCATGATGATCGGCGACCGCTACTTCGGTCCGCGCGGCGCACTGGCGGCGCTGGCGGGCATGCTGGCGGCCCCCCTGGCCGTGGTGCTGCTGGTGGCCGTGCTGTGGTCGCAGATCGCGACCCATCCCGTGGCCCAGAACGCCCTGCGGGGCATGGGCGCGGTATCGGCCGGCCTGGTGATGGGGGCCGGCCTGCGGCTGATGGGCGCACTCAAGTCCAATCCCATGGGGCCGGCGGCCTGCGGTCTTTTCGCGCTTGTGAGCTTCGTGCTGGTGGCCTGGCTGCGCTGGCCGCTGACCGCAGTGTTGCCCCTGCTCGGGCTGCTGGCCTGCGGCTGGGCTTGGTGGCAGCTGGGCGCCGGTGCAGAGGAGCCGTCGGCATGAACGCCATGGACCCGTCGCTGGCCAACTGGCTGGGACTCTTCCTGCAGTTCCTCACGCTGTCGCTGCTGGCCATCGGTGGCGCCATCACCGTGGCGCCCGACATGCACCGCTACCTGGTGGTGCAGCAGGGCTGGATGACCGATGCGGAGTTCACCACCGCCATTGCCCTGTCGCAGGCGGCGCCAGGGCCCAACGTGCTGTTCGTGGCCCTGCTGGGCTGGCAGGTGGGCCTGCAGTCGGGCGGAGGGGCGGCCGGCGGATGGACCGCCTGGGCGCTGGGCCTGCTGGGCGTGGCCGTGACCATGACCGCCATCCTGCTGCCCTCCTCGCTGCTGAGCTACCACGCCGCCCGGTGGGCACACCGCCACCGCGAGCAGCGGGTCGCCAAAGCCTTCAGGGCAGGTCTGGCCCCGGTGGTGATATCGCTGCTGGTGGCCACCGGCTGGCTGCTGGTGGCCAGCCACGACCAGCCGTCGCGTGACTGGCCCCTGTGGCTGCTGACCGCCGCCAGCGCCGTGCTGGTGTGGCGCACCCGCGTGCACCTGCTGTGGATGATCGGTGCGGGTGCTGTGCTGGGGATGCTGGGCTGGGTGTGACGCCCGAGGGCGGCTCCCCGGTTCAGCGGGGCGTGTTGGCCAGCAGCTCGGCCGCCTTGGGGTCGATGAACTTTTCCTTGGCCAGATCGATGCATTCCTGCACGCTGCGCACGGGTGTGCGCTTGCCGGTGGTGTCGATCGGCCGGGACCGCTCGGCCAGCCGCCGGCCGGCCTGCTTGTCAGGCGCTTCCACAAAGACGATCCTTTGTGTGGATGACGGCATCGTCACGGCACAGGCATAGCTGACCAGGCCCTGCGGCGCCATGCGGGAGGGCGCCGGGCCGGTGACCTGGGCGCTGGCGGCAACCGCCACGAGGCTGGCAGCCACCAGTACGGGAATCTGAAGGATCGGGCGACGCATGGGATTTCTCCGAAGTTGGATCACCAGCAGGTGGCGGCGCTGGTGCCGGTGGCTGTCTTGACGCCTGACGAAGCCAGCGAAAAGCTGGTGCATGCGGCATCACCGGTCTGAGAACCGACCGGGGTGGCGGTGAGCACATAGCAGCGGGTCAGCGCCACACCGCCAGCGCACTGGGCTGCGTCGACGGTGTAGAAGCCGTCGGGCGAGCGGGCGGGATCGGTGGCGTAACCCAGGTCCTGCATGTTGAGCGTGAAGGTGGAGCGGTTCAGGATGAACTGCTGCTGGCGGTTGGCGGCCTCCATCAGCGCGGCGCGTGCATCGCTGCGACGGCTCTTCTGCACATAGCTGTTGTAGCTGGGCAGCGCGATCGCCGTGAGGATGCCGATGAGCGCCACGACGATCATGACCTCCACCAGCGTGAAGCCACGCTGGCCCAGGCGGGTCGGAATGCGGGACATGCGCATGGGATCAATACTCCTGTTCATAGCGGAAGGTCGGCACCACAGGGCGCAAGCCACGCGGACCGCACAGCATGCCCGCTCCGCAACGGTTGCCGCCCGCACCCTGGGTGCCTGCAGCAGGACCACCGCCGGCCGGGAACAGCAGGCGGATCTGCTGGTCACGGGCGAAATACAGCGACGGCGAATCCGGCACGGTCGAGCCCAGCAGCACCGATCGGTCGGCGGTCACCAGCGTGCCGTTGCCATTGAAGTCGATGGTGGCGGAGCCATCCTGCAGGTTCAGCGCATACAGCCGGCCCGTGCCAGCCGACGGCTCGCAGATGTTGGCATTGGCGGTGGCCGAGTTGGGCGCGAACGTGGTGAAGAACGTGATGCCGCGCAGCGTGGTGGAGCCCGACAGCGACTTCTCGCCGGCACTGGCATTGAGGTTGATGTACCAGCCCATCGACTGGGACAGACCCGTCTTGGCGGTGGCCTGCTGCTCGGCCGTGCCGACCTGGATCAGGTTGGCCGAAGCGTCGTACAGGCTGGACTCGGTGATCGGAAGCCGGCATCGGTTGTCCGTGCTCGGGTTGACGGTGGCCGTGCACTGCGCGGTGGTGGGCGCATCGGTCGAGTAGGCCGCCACCTGGTAATCGCGCAGCATGTAGAACCGGTCGTTGTTGTCGACCGCCTTCGGGTTGGTGCGGTCGCCGCTGCCCAGCTGGACAGCGTCGAATGCCTTGCCGCCAAAGGTGGTGCGCACGACATCGACCTCGCTGAGGAAACGGCGGTCACCGGCCTGGCGGGCAGGGTTGAGGAGGCTGACTGCGGCCAGGCTGGCCAGCTTGGTCACCCGCCAGCGGTTCTGCTCGGTCGCGGCCGTGGGACGGGTGTTGCCCGGCAGGTCGATGCGCCAGACATTGCCACCCACATCGGGCAGATAGATGCGGTCGGTGATGCCGTCGCCGTTGCTGTCGATCACCGCGGGCGGTGCGGCCATCGAGTGCGTGAAGCCCGCCTCGCGCTTGTTGGTGGCACTGTCGGCGGCCTGGCTGACGCTCCAGACCAGCGCGCCGGTGGCCGCATCGACGATGAACAGCGCTTTGCCCACCGGAGCGGGTGACAGGGCCGCCACCTCGGAAGCCGTGGTGGAGATCGAGTCGTAAGTGCTGTCGTAACCGCCGCCGAAAATCAGCACCGGACGGCGCACGCCGCTGGTGGCGTAACCCGGGATGGTGGTAACGATGGGCACCGACCAGGTCTGACCCATTTCGGCGAAGCCCGCCGTGGCATTGCTGATGCGCCACAGGAAGGTCGGATTGGTCGGATCGGTCACGTCCATGGCGTACATGGCACGACCACCCCGGCGCAGGCCGAAGAAGATGTACATCTTGTCGCCATCGGTGGCCTTGATGGAGCCGTCCTGGTTGGCGTCGAAGCGGTAGGACACCACCGGCGCGTCCACGCCCCAGACCTTGTTGCCACCCAGAAGGTCGTCCTTGCGGGCCTTGAAGACCTTGGTCAGTTCCTTGGGGAAGAACGCCCAGTCCTCTGCACCGTCCGCGGTGTTGAACATGTGCAGGAAACCGGCGTTGGTACCCACCACCACGCGCAGGTCGGGGTTGGAAGCCGAGTAGTCGCTCGTGCGTGCGCCGTAGTTCAGCACCAGGGGACGACTGTGCACGATGTCGCCCAGGATCCAGTCACGCCGGGACGTCTTGGCCGAATCGGTCCAGCCCCGCGCCCAGGCGATCAGGTTGGAGAAATCGGTGGCGCTGGTGACGTCGAACAGGTTGTAGACGTCGCTGGCGCTGCCCACACTGTAGGCCGTGGCGTTCAGATTCGTGGTGTTGAAGTCCTGCAGCGCGCCGTTGGTGCCGGTGTTGGTCTTGATGACCCGGGTGTCGGGGTCGCGGGCGGCGAGCTTGGCCCCCACCCCGCCCTGCCCCACGGCCGGTCCATCGGCGGCACTGCCCCAGAACGTCACCGCCGAATCCTTGATGAAGCCGGTCTGCGCGTCGATGGCCTCGGCCCCCACGCTGTCGACCAGGGCGGCAGAGCCGTCCGAAGCCACGCGGACCTTGAGCTTCTTGATGTTGCCCGGCCAGTTGGTGCCGGTGGTGGGCCGGAACATGGCGTAGAAGACGTCGTCGCGGCTTTCGGTGCGGGTGAACGAGTCCACGGCCACCGCCGGCGAGGTGAAGGCTGCGTTGGTCGACAGGATGGAGGTGATGGCGCCCTGGAAGGCAGTCGTCAGTTCCTCGGTGTTGTCGGCGGTGTAGTACTGACCACCGCCCCGCACCGCCGTGTCGCTCAGCAGCGTCTGCGCGGTGGTGAAGCCGATGGTGTAGGTCACCGCACGCTGGATGCCGTTGGAAGCCACGCCATCCAGGTCCTGGTTGTACATGTACTCCGCGAGCGTCGGCATGCAGTTCTTGGTGCCGTTGTAGCTACCGCAGGTCTTGCCTGTCAGGGTCTCGATCAAGGTGTTGGCCTGATCGTCCGAGGTCGGTTCACCGTCGGTCATGAGGATCACGTACACGTACTGGCAGTCACCCACCGGCGAGATGTAGGTGCCGGTCAGCCGCTCGGCCAGCAGGTCGCGGGCCGGACCGTCCCGGTTCTGGCTGTCCTTCTCGGTGGCGAAGTAAAGGCGTCCACCCGACAGGTAGCGGTAGGCCTCGTACATGCTCTCGCACAGCGGCGTGTTGCCGCCCGGTGACAGCTGGTTGACCAGGTCGATCACGTTCTGGCGTTGCAGCGCGGTCGAGTTCTCGATGATGCGGCGGATGATGCGCCCGCCGTCGGTGCTGGTGCTGGTGTTGTAGTTGTAGGTGGCCAGACCGAAGTCGATGTCCGGGTTGCTGTCGATGATCTCGGAAATCACGCCCTGCGCCACCTCCATGCGGGTGCGGTCCACCAGGGTGGTGCTGTACCACCAGTTCATGTAGTTGGCGGTGTACAGGCGGGCTGTGGTCCAGTTGTCGTCGATGCCGGTGTCGCGGGTCGTGCCGTAGCCGTTGTAGTTGCTGATGCGGTTGCCGCCCGTACCCTGGTTGCGGGGGTAGCCGGCGGCTTGCCCCGAACCGTTTCCGGAATCGGAGTTGCTGATGTCGGCCAGACAGTCGATGTGCACCAGGCTCCGGGTGGTGGCTCCCAGGGCACTCCAGGTGTCTCCACCGGTGTACATGCCGAACCGCGTGCTGCTGTACAGGCCGTTGGTGTCCAGGGAGTTGAACGACCGGTTGCAGCGGTTGATGGAAGCCGGGAACCAGTTGCCGGTGTTGACCGGCGGCGGCCCGCCGTTGGTGCCGGTGGCCCAGTACAGGCGGCTGGCGTCGATCCCGGGGACCGTGGGATAGGTGATGGTGCGGTCGTAGGCCGGCTTGCGCTGGGCCACCGAGTCCATCGAGCCGGAGTTGTCGAAGATGATCAACACCTTGGGCCGGGCGTTGCCGTTCTCGTTGTCCGAGCGGAACACCTCGGTCTCGTCGGCGTGGGCCGTTGGCAGGTGCACCAGCGCCAGGCCGGTCATGGCCATGACCAGCACACGCGACATCACGCGCCAGGCAGAAACAGATTTCTCGAACATGCTTGATCTCCCGGATCAGGGCGAGTTGCGCCCGATGACCTCTGCAAAAACACCTTCATCCACCTTCGTCCGGGCAAAGTCGGAGGTGTGCTCCGACTCGATCCGGTAATGGTCACAAACGATCACGCGGGCACTCGATCCGGCCGCGCTTCGCGGACAGCTGCCCTCGCGCACCGTGTTGACCACATTGAGATCGATGGCATCGTCGCCGCGGTTGGTGACGCTGGCCAGGGGGTTGGGATTCACGCCGGCCAGAGGATCGGCATTGCTGGTGCCGTTGAGCAGGCCCGGTGTCTCGAAGATGGCCTTGATCAGGGCCGAAGTCCCTGCCTCGGCAGAGTTGAGCGAGCGGACCGACTCCTGCAGGTTGCGGACCATGCGCAGGTCGGTGTTGACGTTGGCGGCCGCGTACGCCGCCAGCAGCGCAATCACCACCAGCAGCACCATGGTGATGGCCAGGACGGCACCCCGTTGCCGGGGCGCACTGCGGCGGGGACGGTACATGGGAAGCGTCGTCATGGTCAGAATCCCGAGCGGACGATGAAAATGGAGTTGCGCATCGACACCGTCTCGGAAATGACGATCCGGCGGAACGCCCCACCCGGGGCGAAGTTGGCGCCGGCCAGCACATAGGTACGGTCGTCCACATAACCGGGTTCGGGCTCCAGGCTGCGCAGCAGCAGATTGGGCTGCGCCGAGAGCACCCGCGTCCAGTCGACCACCTGCGTGGCATCCACCAGCACATCGACGTTGCCGTCCAGGGTGCGGTCTTCACCCAGCTGCACCCGCATCTGCTCCACGCCCTCCACCAGGTCCTCGGTGAGGATGGCCAGACGGTTGTTCGTGGCATCCCATCCCAGGGTCTTGCGGCTGAGCGTGGGCACGTTGCCGGCCCGCACGTAATACACGAACACCTGGTACTGCCACGCCTCGCCCTGGGGCACGTCACCACCGGCCAGCAGGGTGGGCGGCGTGCCGTCCGCTCCGCGGAACAGTACACCCCGATCGGTGTTGGCCAGGATGTACACACGCTGGTTGTTGATCGCTTCGGGCGTGTCGATCACGCCGTCGTCATCGGTACGGTTGTCTCGAGCGCCATCGGTCAGAGGCACGGCCCGGACCGACTTGATGATGATCACGTCCGAATCGGGCACGGCGTCGGTCACACACCCCACCGCCTGGCCGGTGCCGCTGGCCCGAACCACCTGGAAGTAGTTCGCATAGCCGTACGCATCGGCCGGCGCCGTGCAGTCGCCACTGACCGCGCCGGTGTCCGGGTCGGTCGTCAGGTTGACCAGTCCGGCCGCACCGAAAAAGCCGGCCTGGCGCAGATCGCGACCCAGCGTGACCAGCGCAAAACGCCCCGATTCGGCCACCCGGGCGAAACGGTCGGTCTCGGTGTAGGAGCGTTTGGACGCCAGGAACAGCGATATGACCCCACCCACCAGAAAGATGCCGATGGCCAGAGCCACCAGCAGTTCCAGCAGCGTGAGGCCGCGAGAGCGGCGCAAGGATGCGTGCGGCACAGACCTCATGGCGCGAAATCTCCCGCATTGACGACGTATCCGTTGAGAACGACCTGCTGGCGCCCGGCGTCGCTTCCGGTGGCCACGGCACCGCAGGTCAGTGCGGCTGTGGTGGCCGCATCGGTGGTGTCGGTCAGGCTGCGCCAGCTCACGATGATGCGCACCTGCCCCGAATTGGGAGACCCGGCCCCGTCCGGCGTGAACACCACGCAGCCGCGGGCCTCCAGCAGACCCGAGGCATCGTTGGCATTGGCGTCCTGAATGCCGGCGCCATCCAGGCGGCGCTCCCAGTTCCACAGATCCCAGGCGGCCAGCTCGGCCGGCGTGCAGGCACCGGCGATCTGGGTGCAGTCCTTGCCCACAGCGCCCAGGCTGCCACGACCCAGCCCGGTGTTGAGGCCGGTGTTGTAAGCCGCAGCCTGCGAAGCATTCAGATTGATGCGCTCCATCATCTCGTTGGCCACGGTCAGGGCCAGCGTGCGCTGGTAGGAGGTGTTGCCGCCACGCTTGGTGGCCAGCTGCAGGCCGGCCAGACTGATCAGCCCGAAGGTGATGACCAGCACCGTGACCATCACCTCGATCAGCGCAAAACCCCGCTGACCGCGGCCGGCGGCCGGTGGTCGCGGCATGGACGCCACCGCGTCAGGGGCAGGTGATGTTGGCATTCGTGTGGTCATTCACCACTCCATCGGCAGGTACGTTGCTGTCCACAGCGGCAATCAGGCGGCCCGTGGGCGACATCACCCAGGCACGGGCGAAACGGGCTCCACGGCCATCACAGAAACGGATGGTTCCCCGAGCGGGGTTGAGCAGGAAACCCTGGGTGTTGAAACCGAAACGGTTGTTGTTGAAACCCGCAACCGCCGTGGTCACGCCCGGGCTGCCGTTTTCGATGTCGGACAACAGCCGGTCCGAACAGGCCGGCGCGGGAACCGCCGCATCCAGCGTGCCGTTGCCGTTGCAGTCCACGAAACTGATGACGCGCGTGGACCAGGCTGCCGCGTCGTTGCTGCATGCGGTGCCGTTGAGACTGCCGCAGACCGACACCGGACGGCGCTGGGCCGTGGCTTCTGCACGCGCCTGGTTGGCCACCTGGAGCACCGCGCTGGAGCGCGACTCCACCCGGGTGTTCTGGACAAATGCAGCGAAGGAAGGGCCACCCAGCGCCACAATCACGCCCAGCACGAGAACCGCGGTGAGCGCCTCGATCAAGGTCAGCCCTGCCTGGCGGCGGAACGGGCTGACAGGGGCTGTGACACAGGGATGGTTCATTCCATGAGGTGGGGCACAACCCGGGAAGGGATACCCCTATGTGTAAAAAACTATGACAGGATGGTACCGGTCGGGGGTACGGTACATTCAACCGTACAACCCATCGTTTTGACCGCGCGTCGAGGTCACGCTCGCCATGACCCTGCTCACTTTCCGCCCGGCCTGGAAACTGGCATTCGTGCTCAGCTTTCTGCTGATCACCATCGGCTCCCTGCTGCCGACACAGCGCTTGCCCGATCTGGCATTCGACATCTGGGACAAGGCGCAACACGCCACCGGCTTCGGCTGGCTGATGCTGTGCGGCCTGATGGCCCACCGCTGGCGAGATGGGGGCCTGCGGCTGGCGGTGGCGCTGGCCGTGTGGGGCGCCGTCATCGAGCTGCTCCAGGCCTGGAGCGGCTGGCGCCGGGGCGATCTGGCGGACTTTCTGGCGGATCTGATCGGCATCACCGTGGTGCTGCTGGCGTGGATGGGGGCCCATTCCGGCAGAACGTCGGCCTCCCGCGGGCCCTGACCGGCCAGCCGCCATGACACAGACGCCCCCGACCCGCGCCCTGCCCTGGCTGGAGCCCGGTCAGCCCTTTCCCGCGGTGGAGGAAGCCTGGGGGCCGGCGGATCCGGCGCCGGGCCTGCTGGCCGCCGGGGGCACGCTGGACGTTCCCACGCTGGTGGCGGCCTACACCCGGGGCATCTTTCCCTGGTACAGCGCGGGCCAGCCCATCCTGTGGTGGAGCACCGACCCCCGCATGGTGCTGAACACCGCCGAGTTCCGGCTGCACCGGTCCCTGCGCAAGACCGTGCAGAAACTGATTTCGCAGGACCGGCTGGAAATCCGGGTCGACCACGATTTCGACCGGGTCATACGGGCCTGCGCGCATACCCCCCGGTCTGGTCAGGACGGCACCTGGATACTCCCCGCCATGGCCCAGGCCTACGGTCGCCTGCACCGTGCCGGTCTGGCCCACAGCGTGGAAACCTGGATCGACGGCGATCTGGTGGGGGGTCTGTACTGCGTCAATCTGGGGGCCATGGTGTATGGCGAATCCATGTTCAGCCGGGTGCCCGATGCTTCCAAGATCGCCCTGGCCGCCCTGGTGGCGTTCTGCCGGGTCCACCGGGTGCCCCTGATCGATTGCCAGCAGAACACCGCCCACCTCGCGTCGCTGGGTGGCAAGGTCATGCCCCGCAGCGACTTCATCCAGCATGTGCAGATGGCCTTGCCGCTGGCCGCCCCGACCTGGGAATTCCGCCCCGTATACTGGGACGCACTGTTCCACCACGCCCGCCGTCCCGCGTGACCCACCCCAAAGAACTCCCGCTACAGGCGCTGCAGTTTTACGCGACAGCGCCCTACCCGTGCAGTTATCTGGACGGCCAGATGGCCCGCTCCCAGGTGGCCACCCCCAGCCACCTCATCCACAACGACGCCTACTCCGACCTGGTCACCCACGGATTCCGGCGCAGCGGCATGTTCACCTACCGGCCGTACTGCGACGGCTGTCAGGCCTGCATACCGCTGCGGTTGCCGGTGGCGCGCTTCCAGCCGAGCCGTAGCCAGCGAAGGGCCGAGAAGCAGCATGCCGGTCTGGTCACCCGGGTGCTGAAACTGGGTTTCGTGCCCGCCCATTACGACCTCTACCTGCGTTACCAGAACAGCCGCCATGCCGGTGGCGGCATGGACCAGGACAGCGTGGACCAGTACGCCCAGTTCCTGCTGCAGAGCCGGGTCAACTCTCGGCTGGTCGAGTTCCATGAGGCCGATGCCAGCGGTGCGCCGGTGCGGCTCAAGATGGTGTCCATCGTGGACGTGCTCAACGACGGCCTGTCGGCGGTCTACACCTTCTACGAGCCGGACGATCGCGCCAGCTACGGCACCTACAGCATCCTGTGGCAGATACGTCAGGCCCGCGCCCTGGACCTGCCCCATGTATACCTGGGTTACTGGATCCGTCAGAGCCCGAAGATGAACTACAAGGCGGCTTTCGTCCCGCACGAACTGCTGCTGGACGGCCGCTGGACCGAGCAGGACTGAGCCTGGGGTCGCTCCCGTGCTTCGGGCTGTGCATTTCATCTCGTAAGATCAGGCCATCACGCCATGACGAAACGAAACGAATCCGCACCGACCGCGCCCACCGTGCAGGTGATCGAACGCATGTTCAACCTGCTGGAGGTGCTGGCATCCCGAGAAGAGCCGGTATCGCTGAAGGAAATCAGCGAAAAGACCGGGCTGCACCCCTCCACCGCCCACCGCATCCTCAACGATCTCACCATCGGCCGCTTTGTCGACCGCCCCGAGGCCGGCAGTTACCGGCTGGGCATGCGCCTGCTGGAGCTGGGCAACCTGGTCAAGGCACGGCTGAGCGTGCGCGACGCCGCCTTGCTGCCCATGCGGGAACTGCACCGCCAGATCCAGCAGCCGGTGAACCTGAGCGTGCGCCAGGGCGACGAGATCGTCTATGTGGAACGCGCCTACAGCGAGCGCTCGGGCATGCAGGTGGTGCGGGCCATTGGCGGTCGGGCCCCGCTGCACCTCACCTCGGTCGGCAAGCTGTTCCTGGCCGACGAAGAGCCCCAGCGGCTGCGGGCCTATGCCACCCGCACCGGGCTGGCAGGCAACACCCGCAACAGCCTCACCCAGTTGCCCGCGCTCGAACGCGAGCTGGCCCAATGCCGCCAGCTCGGCGTGGCCAGGGACAACGAAGAACTGGAGCTGGGTGTGCGCTGCATGGCCGCCGGCATCTACGACGACCAGCACAAGCTGGTGGCAGGATTGTCGATCTCGGCACCCGCCGACCGCATCGACGAGAGCTGGCTGCCCAAGCTCAGGGCCACCGCCGCCGAGATTTCAAGCGCTCTGGGCTGCCCCCATCCCGACCAGCTCAGAGCCCGCTGATCAGCCCTGGGGGCGGGCGGCCATCGGCTGGTTGCCGGTCTTGTGTTCCACCCATTTGCGGACCCGCTCGGCGTCCTGCAGGCGACTGAGTTTTCCGGTCGCGTCCAGGAACACCATGATCAGCTTGCGACCGGCCACCTGGGCCTGCATGACCAGGCAACGTCCGGCCTCCGAGATGTAGCCCGTCTTCTGCAGGCCGATGTCCCATTCCGGGTTCTTCACCAGGCGGTTGGAGTTGTTGAACTGCAGGGTGCGGCGCCCGACATCGACCTCGTAACCGGGCGACGTGGACAGGTCACGCAGGATCGGGCGCTCGTAAGCCACCGACACCAGCGTGGCCAGGTCGCGGGCGCTGGAGCGGTTGTCGCTCGACAGGCCGGTGGGTTCCACATAGCGGGTGTCGCTCATGCCGAGTTCCCGCGCCTTGAGGTTCATGAGGCGGACGAATTCGGTCAGTCCGCCCGGATAAGTCCTGCCCAGCGCATGGGCGGCCCGGTTCTCGCTGGACATGAGGGCCAGGTGCATCAGCTCGCCACGCGTGAGACGGGTCCCCACGGCCAGGCGCGACCGGCTGCCTTTGTAGGTGTCGACATCGTCCTGGGTGATGGTGATCATCTCGTTCATGTCGAGATGGGCGTCCGCCACGATCAGCCCGGTCATCAGCTTGGTGAGGGAGGCAATCGGCAGAACCGCGTGGTCGTTCTTGCTGAACAGCACCTCGTTGGTTTCCTGATCGACCACCAGGGCCACGCTGGAATTGAGGTCCAGCGGATCGTCCTTGGCGCGAAGGCCCAGCTGCTCACCCACTGACGCGCGGGCCGGCGCGGTCATGCGGACCGGGGTCATGTCCACGGCGGGGGCCGATGCACGGATCTCCGTCTTCACCCGGCGGGTGGATGCCTGGGCCTTGGCGGCCGAAGCGTTCCGGCGCGGGGCAGCCGCCACGGCTTTGGAGCTGCGGGTGGATTTCTTGCCCGCCTTCTGCACCGCCACCGGCTTCTTGGCCGCGACTTTTCGGGCCGAGGGTTGAGCGGCCGCCTTCTTCTTGGAGGCAGAGGCCTTCTTGGCCGCCTGGGTCTTGCCTTCGGCGGCGTGTGCAGCGGGCGCGCCGGACAGACCCGCACCGGCAGACAGGATGAGCGAGAGGCCCACCAGGGAAACGGCACGACGCCAACTGCTGACCGCGATCTTCATGCCGGAACTCCTGCCTCAGTGCTGCTATGGAGCGGGATTGTAGAGACAGGCAAAAAAACTAGCAATATCAAAAACTTGAGCGGTAGTCTTCACCGATCGATGGAACAGATGCTACTTTTGGTATCTATTCGACGGATGGCGCCAATTCACCGCTCAAGTGGTTGATTTAATTCAATTTTCAGCCTTGGGCCGCCACACGGTCGGCTTTGCTGTGCAGCTTGTTCAGCGCGCTCAGGTAAGCCTTGGCCGAGGCCACCACGATGTCCGGGTCGGCGCCCACGCCGTTGACCACGCGACCGCCGTGCTGCAGCCGCACCGTGACCTCGCCCTGGCTCTCGGTGGAGCCGCTGGTGATGGCATTGACCGAATACAGCACCATCTCGGCGCCGCTCTTGACGTTCTTCTCGATGGCCTTGAGCGACGCGTCGACCGGGCCGTTGCCGTCCGAGTCGCTCTGCACCTCGCGACCGTCCACGGTGAACACCACATTGGCATGCGGGCGCTCGCCGGTCTCGCTGCGCTGGGCCAGCGACACCAGGCTGTACTGCTCCTTTTCGGTGGTGACGCTGTCGTCGCTCACCAGGGCCAGGATGTCCTCGTCGAAGATCTCGGCCTTGCGATCGGCCAGTTCCTTGAACTTGGCGAACGCCGCGTTGATTTCGGTCTCCGAGTCGAGCTCGATGCCGAGCTCCTGGAGGCGCTGCTTGAAGGCATTGCGACCGCTGAGCTTGCCCAGCACGATCTTGTTGGCGCTCCAGCCCACATCTTCGGCTCGCATGATCTCGTAGGTGTCGCGGGCCTTGAGCACGCCGTCCTGGTGGATGCCGCTGGCGTGGGCGAAGGCATTGGCCCCCACCACCGCCTTGTTGGGCTGCACCACGAAACCGGTGGTCTGGCTGACCATGCGGCTGGCCGGCACGATCTGGCTGGCGTCGATGCCCACGTCCAGGCCGAAGTGATCACGGCGGGTGCGCACCGCCATCACCACCTCTTCCAGCGAGCAGTTGCCGGCCCGTTCGCCCAGGCCGTTGATGGTGCACTCCACCTGGCGCGCACCGCCGATCTTCACGCCGGCCAGCGAGTTGGCCACGGCCATGCCCAGATCGTTGTGGCAATGCACCGACCAGATGGCCTTGTCGGCATTGGGCACCTTCTCGCGCAGGGTGCGGATGAAGTTGCCATACAGCTCGGGGATGGCATAACCCACGGTGTCGGGGATGTTGATGGTGGTGGCGCCTTCGGCGATCACGGCCTCCACCACACGGGCCAGGAAGTCCATCTCGGAACGGTAGCCGTCCTCGGCGCTGAACTCGATGTCCTCGCACAGGTTGCGCGCAAACCGCACCGACTGTTTGGCCTGCTCGAGCACCTGCTCCGGGCTCATGCGCAGCTTCTTCTCCATGTGCAGCGCACTGGTGGCGATGAAGGTGTGGATGCGGGCCCGGTTGGCACCCTTGAGGGCTTCTGCCGCACGGGAGATGTCGCGGTCGTTGGCACGCGCCAGCGAACAGACGGTGGAGTCCTTGATGACGTCGGCGATGGCCTTGACCGATTCGAAATCGCCATTGGAGCTGGCGGCAAAGCCGGCTTCGATCACGTCGACCTTCAGGCGCTCCAGCTGGCGGGCAATGCGCAGCTTCTCGTCGCGCGTCATGGAAGCGCCGGGCGACTGTTCGCCGTCGCGCAAGGTGGTGTCGAAAATGATCAGCTTGTCAGTCATCGCATTGCTCCGGTGGGGCACAAAGGCCTGGATCTCGAAAACCCGCAGTTCCAAAACAAACGGCCCGCTGCGGGTGCATACGGGCCGTGGGATGTGTTCGCTCGCGCGCTACCGGACGTGCCCGTGGTGGACAGACAGGGGTAGCAGCAGGGCGATCTGGAACATACGGGTCAATGTATCACAAAGAATTTGAAGAACCGATAGGGGTTTGCAATCGGGCCCATCGGTGTCAGTCGTGCAGACCGCGCTCGTCCGGTTCGTCGGTGGAGGTGCTGATCACGCTGGTGGGGCGCCCCTTGGACTTGCGCCAGATGTAGATCACGTAGCCCGAGAGGCCATACAGCACGAACAGCCCGAACAGCACGGTGGGCGGGTGGATGTTGATGACCGCAATGCCCAGGGCCACCAGCACGATGGCCGCAAACGGCACGCTGCGCTTGAGGCTCAGGTCCTTGAAGCTGTAGAACGGCACGTTGGTGACCATGGTCAGGCCGGTGTAGAGCGTGATGGCGAACATGAACCAGGTCACGTCCTGCGCCGGCACCTCGGTTTCGGTCATCAGCCAGATGAAGCCGGCCACCAGGGCCGCCGCGGCCGGTGACGGCAGGCCCTGGAAGTAGCGCTTGTCCACCACACCGGTGTTCACGTTGAAGCGGGCCAGTCGCAGGGCGGCGCAGGCGCAGTAGACAAATGCCGCAATCCAGCCCCAGCGCCCGATGTCGCGCAACACCCATTCGTAGGCGATGAGCGCCGGCGCCGCACCGAAGGACACCATGTCGGAGAGCGAATCCATCTGTTCGCCGAAAGCGCTCTGGGTGTTGGTCAGACGGGCCACGCGACCGTCCAGGCTGTCGAGCACCATGGCCACGAAGATGCCGACGGTGGCCAGGTCGAACCGGTCGTTCATGGCCATGACGATGGCGTAGAAGCCGCCGAACAGCGCGGCCAGGGTGATCATGTTGGGCAGCATGTAGATGCCCTTGGCCCGCTTGGGCGCGTCGACCGGGGTCGGGATCTGGGTGTCGTTTCCGTCGTGCATGGCAAGGCTTGGGCGCGGCGGGCGGCCGCGGAAGGCGCAGTGTACGGCAGTGGCGCCGCATCAACGACAAAGGGCCACCGAAGTGGCCCTTTGCGCGGGACGGGTGCGAGCCCGATCAGTTGCGGGTCTGGTCGACCAGCTTGTTCTTGGCGATCCAGGGCATCATGGCGCGCAGCTGGGCACCCACCACCTCGATCTGGTGATCGGCGGTGTTGCGGCGGCGGGCCGTCATGCTGGGGTAGCCGGTGCGGCCTTCCAGGATGAACATCTTGGCGTAGTCGCCGTTCTGGATGCGCTTGAGCGCGTTGCGCATGGCCTTGCGCGACTCTTCGTTGATGACCTCGGGGCCGGTCACGTACTCGCCGAACTCCGCGTTGTTGGAGATCGAGTAGTTCATGTTGGCAATGCCGCCTTCGTAGATCAGGTCGACGATGAGCTTGAGCTCGTGCAGGCACTCGAAGTAGGCCATCTCGGGGGCGTAGCCGGCCTCGACCAGGGTCTCGTAACCCATCTTGATCAGCTCGACGGCGCCACCGCACAGCACGGCCTGCTCGCCGAACAGGTCGGTCTCGGTCTCTTCCTTGAAGTTGGTCTCGATGATGCCGGCCTTGCCGCCACCGTTGGCCATGGCGTAGCTCAGGGCCAGGTCACGGGCCTTGCCGGACTTGTCCTGGTGCACGGCCACCAGGTGGGGCACGCCGCCGCCCTGGGTGTAGGTGTTGCGCACGGTGTGGCCGGGGGCCTTGGGGGCCACCATCCAGACGTCCAGATCGGCGCGCGGCACGACCTGGTTGTAGTGAACGTTGAAGCCGTGGGCGAACGCCAGCGAGGCGCCCTGCTTGATGTTCGGCTCGACGTTGTTGCGGTAGACCTCGGCGATCTGCTCGTCGGGCAGCAGGATCATGACCACGTCGGCGGCCTTGACCGCGTCGTTCACTTCCATCACGGTCAGACCGGCCTTGCCGACCTTGTCCCAGGAGGCGCCGCCCTTGCGCAGGCCGACCACCACCTTCACGCCGCTGTCGTTGAGGTTCTGCGCGTGTGCATGGCCCTGGCTGCCGTAGCCGATGATGGCCACCGTCTTGCCCTTGATCAGGCTCAGGTCACAGTCCTTGTCGTAGAAAACTTTCATGGTTGCTCCGTTGGAATGAAATTAAACGCGCAGGATTCTCTCACCGCGGCCGATGCCGCTGGCACCGGTGCGGACCGTCTCGAGGATGGCGGTTCGGTCGATGGCTTCCAGGAAGGCGTCGTTCTTGCTCTGGTCGCCGGTGAGTTCGATGGTGTAGCTCTTCTCGGTCACGTCGATGATGCGGCCACGGAAGATGTCGGCCATGCGCTTCATCTCCTCGCGTTCCTTGCCCACCGCACGCACCTTCACCATCATGAGCTCGCGCTCGGTGTAGGCACCTTCGGTGAGGTCGACCACCTTGACCACCTCGATGAGGCGGTTGAGGTGCTTGGTGATCTGTTCGATGACGTCGTCCGACCCGGTGGTCTGGATGGTCATGCGGGAGAGGCTGGGGTCTTCGGTGGGGGCCACCGTCAGCGACTCGATGTTGTAGCCACGGGCCGAGAACAGGCCCACGACGCGTGAGAGTGCACCGGGCTCGTTCTCGAGCAGCACGGCAATGATGTGCTTCATGCGAAGTTTCCTCTTTTCGCCGCCCTCCCCCGCGCACGGTAATGCGCGGGCTTGGCGGGCAATAGATTCGACTGGAGGGAATGGGCCGGCGCCTGCCGGCCCGCGAGGGGTGATTACAGGTCTTCCGAACCCAGCAGCATCTCGGTGATGCCCTTGCCGGCCTGCACCATCGGGAACACGTTCTCCGACGGGTCGGTGCGGAAGTCCATGAACACGGTGCGGTCCTTGAGCTTGCGGGCCTCGCGCAGGGCGGGCTCCACATCCTGCGGACGCTCGATCAGCATGCCCACGTGGCCATAGGCCTCGGCCAGCTTCACGAAGTTCGGCAGCGCATCCATGTAGCTGTGGCTGTAGCGGCCGGAGTACTCGATCTCCTGCCACTGGCGCACCATGCCCAGGTAGCGGTTGTTCAGCGAGATCACCTTGATCGGGGTGTTGTACTGCAGGCAGGTGGAGAGTTCCTGGATGCACATCTGCACCGAACCTTCACCGGTGATGCAGTACACCTCGCTCTCGGGCTTGGCCAGCTTGATGCCCATGGCGTACGGAATGCCCACGCCCATGGTGCCCAGACCACCGGAGTTGATCCAGCGGCGCGGCTCGTTGAACTTGTAGAACTGGGCCGCCCACATCTGGTGCTGGCCGACGTCGGACGTGATGTAGGTGTCGACGTCCTTGGTCATGTTCCACAGGGTCTCGACCACGTACTGCGGCTTGATGACGTCCTTGTTGCCGCGGTCGTACTTCAGGCAGTCGCGCGAGCGCCAGCCTTCGATGGTCTTCCACCAGTCGGCCATCGCCTTCTCGTCGGCGCGGGTGGTGGTCTCGCGGACCATGTGGATCAGCTCGGTGAGCACGTCCTTCACGTCGCCCACGATCGGCACGTCCACCTTCACCCGCTTGGAGATGCTGGAGGGGTCGATGTCGATGTGGATGATCTTGCGTTCGTTCTGCGCGAAGTGCTTGGGGTTGCCGATCACGCGGTCGTCGAAGCGCGCGCCCACGGCCAGCAGCACGTCGCAGTTCTGCATGGCGTTGTTGGCTTCAATGGTGCCGTGCATGCCCAGCATGCCCAGGAAGCGGCGGTCGGTGGCCGGGAAGGCGCCCAGACCCATCAGGGTGTTGGTGACCGGGTAGTTCAGCAGGTCGACCAGGGTGCGCAGCTCGGCCGTGGCATCGCCCAGCAGCACGCCGCCGCCGGTGTAGATGTAGGGGCGCTTGGCGTTGAGCAGCAGCTGCAGCGCCTTGCGGATCTGGCCACCGTGGCCCTTGCGCACCGGGTTGTAGGAGCGCATTTCCACCGTCTCGGGGTAGCCGGCGTAGGGGGTCTTGTTGAAGGACACGTCCTTGGGGATGTCCACCACCACCGGGCCGGGACGGCCGCTGCGGGCGATGTGGAAGGCCTTCTTCATCACGTCGGCCATCTGGCGCACGTCCTTCACCAGGAAGTTGTGCTTGACGATGGGACGGGTGATGCCGACGGTGTCGCACTCCTGGAAGGCGTCCAGGCCGATGGCGGCCGTGGGCACCTGCCCGGTGATGATCACCATGGGGATGCTGTCCATGTAGGCCGTGGCGATGCCGGTGATGGCATTGGTCACGCCGGGGCCGGAGGTGACCAGGGCCACGCCCACGTCACCGGTGGCGCGGGCATAGCCGTCGGCGGCGTGCACGGCGGCCTGTTCGTGGCGCACCAGCACGTGCTGGATGGTGTCCTGCTTGTAGAACGCGTCGTAGATGTGCAGCACCGCGCCGCCGGGATAGCCCCAGACGTACTTCACGTTCTCGGCCTGAAGGGCCTTGACGAGGATTTCTGCACCACGGAGTTCGGGGATGGCTGCGCCGGATGCGGCGGCCGCCGAAGCGAGTTCGGCCTTGGAGATTTCCATGATCAACCTTTCGAGAATTTCTCTGACGAAAAACCTTGGGTGCCCCTCCACCCACCCTTGTGGGGCGGTATCGGGACTTGAGACCCATGGCCATGAGCGGACACATACCCCGCCGGACCCGGATCCGTTTGCCTTGTTTTGAATTGCAACGCGCATTATCGCACCGCAACACGGGCGGTTTTCACCGCACCCCGGCCGGAACAGCCCGGAAAGCCGCCGTTTTCATGCCGGATGCGACAATTCCGGTTTTTCCGGACCCCTGCATCCATGTCGGCCGACACCGCGTCTTCCCCCTCCCCTTCGCCTGCCCAGCCCGTGTCGCTGCAGGCCCCCTCGCTCAAACGCCGGATGGCCTGCTGGCTCTACGAAGGCACCCTGTTGTTCGGCGTGATTTTCCTGGTCGGGGTGCTGTTCACCACCAGCTACGCGCTGTCATCGTTCGTTGATGCGGGCAATGCACTGGACAACCGTTATCTGCTGCAAGCCCTGGTGTTCGTGGCGTTCGGCATCTACTTCGGCTGGTTCTGGGCCAAGGGCCAGACACTGGCCATGAAGACCTGGCACATCCGCGTGGTCGACCGACACGGCAACGCCTTGACGCAGGGCCGTGCGCTCTGGCGCTATGTGCTGTCGTGGGTGTGGCTGCTGCCGCCACTGGCCGTGGGGGGCATCATGCACCTCCCGGGGCCGCAGTTGACGGTGCTGTTCGTGGGCTGGGTCGTGATCTGGGCGCTGCTCTCACGCTTTCATGTCCAGGGGCAGTTCCTGCACGACGCACTGGCGGGCACTCGCCTGATCCACTTCAAGCCGGTGGAAGACCCCAACAAGCCACGGCGCTGGTGGAGTTGAAACCATGAACCAGCAACCCGATCGGGAAGCCGTCAACGCGCAGAAGCTGCGCACGGGTCTGTCTCGCATGCAGCATGCCTTCGGCTACTCCCTGGCCGGCCTGCGCTCCGGCTGGGGCGAGACCGCGTTCCGCCAGGAAATCATCGCCGCCATCGTCCTGGTGCCGGCCGCCTTCTGGCTCGGACAGACCTGGGTGGAAACCGCCCTGCTGGCGGGCTCGGTCATGCTGGTGCTGATGGTCGAACTGCTCAACACCGGCATCGAATCGGCCATCGATCGCATCGGCCCGGAATGGCACGACCTGTCCAAGCGGGCCAAGGACATGGGCAGCGCGGCCGTGTTGCTGAGCCTGTTGCTGTGCCTGGGCATCTGGGGCGCGGCCATCTGGTCACGCTGGGGTGGCGCATGAGCGAGCCGGCCTTCTCGCTGTGTGTGTACTGCGGTTCCCGGCCGGGCACCGACCCGGCGTTTGCACAGGTCGCCGCCGACACCGGCGCCTGGATCGGCCGCCACGGCGGGCGCCTGGTGTACGGGGGCGGACGCAACGGGCTGATGGGCATCGTGGCCGACGCCACGCTGGCCCATGGCGGTCAGGTGCTGGGCATCATCCCGCACGCCCTGGTGGAACGCGAATGGGCGCACACCGCCTGCACCGAGCTGGTGGTGGTGGACACCATGCACGAACGCAAGCGGCTGATGGCGGACAACGCCGATGCCTTCGTGGCGCTGCCGGGCGGCATCGGCACCTTTGAAGAACTGTTCGAGGTGTGGGCCTGGCGGCAGCTGGGCTACCACGACAAACCCATCGGCCTGCTCAACACCGCCGGCTACTACGACGCGCTGAACCGCTTCCTGCAGCAGGGCGTGCAGGCGGGCTTCATGAGTGCCGAACAGATGGCCCTGGTGCAGGTGGATGCCGACCCTGGCCGGCTGCTGCCGGCGCTGGTGCAGGACAGCGGCCTGGCGCCGCGCTTTCGCACCGAACTGATCTGAACCGCGTCAGACCGCGGATTCGTCCTGTTCGCCGGTGCGGATGCGCACCACGCGCTCGACCGAGGTGACGAAGATCTTGCCGTCGCCGATCTTGCCGGTGCGCGCAGCGCGGATGACGGCGTCCACGCAGCGGTCCACGTCGCCGTCGTTGACCACCACCTCCACCTTCACCTTGGGCAGGAAGTCCACCACGTACTCGGCGCCGCGGTAGAGCTCGGTGTGGCCCTTCTGGCGGCCGAAACCCTTGACCTCGGTCACCGTCAGGCCGGTCACACCCTGTTCGGCCAGTGCTTCGCGCACTTCTTCGAGCTTGAAGGGTTTGATGACGGCGGTGATCTGCTTCATGCGGGGGCTCCGGTTCGGTCTCGGGAAAGTGTCAAAAATGTATCACGCACCCATCACCGCCGCAGGCGGGTCGGGCAGTGGCACCGCAGGCCGTCAGGCGCGCCAGCGGCTGGTGATGGGGTAGCGCCAGTCCTTGCCGAAGCTGCGGTGCGTCACGCGGATGCCCACCGGCGCCTGGCGGCGCTTGTACTCGTTGATGCGGATGAGCCGCACCACCTTGTCCACATCGGCCTGGGCAAAGCCCTCGGCCACGATGCTGCCGGGGCTGCGGTCGTTCTCCATGTAGCGCTCGATGATGGCGTCCAGCACCTCGTAAGGGGGCAGGCTGTCCTGGTCCACCTGGTCGGGCCGCAGCTCGGCGCTCGGCGGGCGGGTGATGATGCGCTCGGGAATGGGGTTGGCGCCGGTGCCATACGGGTCGTGGGCATTGCGCCAGCGCGCCAGGCGGAACACCGCCGTCTTGGCCACGTCCTTGATGACCGCAAAGCCGCCGGCCATGTCGCCGTAGAGCGTGCAGTAGCCGGTGGCCATCTCGCTCTTGTTGCCGGTGGTCAGCACGATGCTGCCGAACTTGTTGGACAGGGCCATGAGCAGCGTGCCGCGGATGCGGGCCTGCAGGTTCTCCTCGGTGGTGTCCTCGGGCCGGCCTTCGAACAAGGGCAGCAGTGACGCCTTGAAAGCCTCGAACTCGGGTGCGATGGCGATCTCGTCGTAGCGCACGCCCATGCGGGCGGCCATGTCACGGGCGTCGATCCAGGAGATGTCGGCGGTGTAGGGCGAGGGCATCATGACCGCCCGCACGCGGTCGGGCCCCAGCGCATCCACCGCAATGGCCAGCACCAGGGCGGAATCGATGCCGCCCGACAGACCCAGCAGCGCGCCCGGAAAACCGTTCTTGCCGATGTAGTCGCGCACGCCCAGCACCAGGGCGTGCCAGAGATCGGCCTCGGCGCTGTGGGCGCGGTCGGTGTCGGCCGTGATCTGCCAGCCCGCTTCCGTGCGCTCGAAGCGCATGTCGAAGGCCGCCTCCTCGAAGCTCACCGCCCGGCCGGCCAGCGCCCCGGCCGCATCCAGCACGAAGCTGCGGCCTTCAAAGACGATCTCGTCCTGCCCGCCCACCAGGTGGGCATAGATCAGCGGCAGGCCGGTGGACGCCGCGCGCTGGCGCATGGTGTCTTCGCGCTCGCCCCCCTTGCCGGCATGGAACGGGGAGGCATTGATGACGGCCAGCACCTCGGCGCCGGCGGCCTTGCAGTCGGCGGCGGGGGCTTCGAACCAGGCGTCCTCGCAGATCAGCAATCCCACCTTGACCGTGCGGCCGGCGGCATCGGGCACCGCGAACACGCAGGCTTCATGCCCCGGCACGAAGTAGCGGCGCTCGTCGAACACCTGGTAGTTGGGCAGTTCGCGCTTGGCATGGCGGGCCACGACCCGGCCTTCGCTGATGACGCTGGCGGCGTTGTACAGGCCGGCCACGGCCACGCTGCGGCCACGCAGGGCCATGTCGGTCTGGCGGGCCGGATGTCCCACCACCAGGTGCAGGCCTTTGAGGTGGGCGGTGCCGCGCACGATCTCGTTCAGGGCATGATCACAGGCATCGATGAAGGCGGGCCGCAGGAACAGGTCTTCGGCCGCGTAGCCGCACAACGCCAGCTCCGGCGTCAGCAGCAGCTGCACCCCGCGCGCATGGGCCTGCACCGCCGCGTCGATGATGCGCCGGGCATTGCCGGCCATGTCGCCCACCACGAAGTTGAGCTGGGCCACGGAAACGGAAAACGTCATGGAGCAGAAGTGAAAACAGGTGGTCGTTGGGGGCAGGCGCGTGGCTGAAAACGATTATGTCACCCGGGTCTCGCAGTCCCTGGCCGACATCGGCATGTCCCGCTGGGACGATCTGCTGGCCCGGCAGCCCGAGCCGTCGCCCTTCCTGAGGTCGGCCTATCTGGACGCCCTGCACGCCAGCGGCAGTGCCGTGGGGGAGACCGGCTGGACCCCGCAGTACCTGAGCCTGTGGCGGGGCGACGAGCTGGTGGCGGCCTGCCCGCTCTACCTCAAGCAGCACTCGTACGGCGAATACGTGTTCGACTGGTCCTGGGCGCAGGCGCACGAGCAGCACGGCATCCGCTACTACCCCAAGGGTCTGGTGGCCGTGCCCTTCACGCCGGTGCCCGGCCCACGCCTGCTGGCCCGGGACGACGCCGCCCGGGCGGCCCTGGTGCGTGCGCTGGTGGCCCAGGTGCGGAACTGGCGGCTGTCCTCGCTGCACCTGCTGTTCCTCACACCCCAGGATGTGGCGGCCTGCGAAGCCGCCGGCCTGATGCTGCGCCACACGGTGCAGTTCCACTGGCAGAACCAGGGCCCGGACGGGCAGCTTTGGGCGGACTTCGACCAGTTTCTCGGCTCACTGCAGCAGGAAAAACGCAAGAAGATCCGCCAGGAGCGGCGCAAGGTGTTTGAGGCCGGCGTCACATTCCGCCATGCCGAGGGTGCCGCCATCAGCGCGGCCGACTGGGACTTCTTCCACCGCTGCTACCAGCAGACCTACTACGAGCACGGCAACGCGCCCTACCTGCAGCCCGGCTTCTTCGACCGCATGCAGCGCGACATGGCGGCGAACTGGCTGCTGTTCATCGCCGAGCGCGACGGCCGGCCCATCGCCAGCAGCCTGATCGGCATCGACCGGTCGCAGGGCGTGGCTTGTGGCCGCTACTGGGGGGCACTGGAGCGGGTGGACTGCCTGCACTTCGAGGCCTGCTACTACCAGCCGCTGGAATGGTGCCTGGCCCAGGGCTTCCGGCGCTTTGAAGGCGGCGCCCAGGGCGAGCACAAGATGGCGCGCGCCCTGCTGCCGGTGCGCACCACCAGCGCCCACTGGCTGGCCCATCCGGCCTTTGCCGACGCGGTGGACCGTTTCCTGGACCGCGAGGGCCAGGGCATCGATCAATACCTGGAGCACCTGCAGGCCCGCAGCCCGCTGCGCCGCGAGGCCCCATGAAAAACGGGGGCCGAAGCCCCCGCTGTGTGATCCGGCCGGATCAGGCCTGGTTGGCCTTCTCGTAGTTGGCGATGCCGTCCAGGATCTCCTTGTGGGCGGCGTCCTTGCCCTCCCAACCCAGCACCTTGACCCACTTGCCCGGCTCCAGGTCCTTGTAGTGCTCGAAGAAGTGCTGGATGGTCTTCAGGCGCATCGGGTTCAGGTCTTCGGGTTTCTGCCACTGGGTGTAGATGGACAGGATCTTGTCCACCGGCACGGCCAGCACCTTGCCGTCTTCGCCGGCCTCGTCCTGCATCTTCAGGATGCCGATGGCACGGCAGGGCACGACCACGCCAGGGATCAGGGGCACCGGGGTGATGACCAGCACGTCCACCGGGTCGCCGTCGCCGGCAATGGTCTTGGGCACGTAGCCGTAGTTGGTGGGGTAGTGCATCGCGGTGCTCATGAAGCGGTCCACGAAGATCGCGCCGGTTTCCTTGTCCACCTCGTACTTGATCGGATCGGCGTTCATCGGGATTTCGATGATCACGTTGAACGCTTCGGGGACTTTGCTGCCGGGGGTGACGTTGTCGAGAGCCATGATGGGTCTGTGATGGTTGTGAAAAACGGTCGGGATTTACCCTGATTTTACTGATCCGGACCTGACGCCCCCGGTGGCAAGCGAGCGCAATGCCGCTAAATTGCAGGCGTTGGCCAATCGCCCTGCCCCGCTGCACCGCAGCGAAGGTACCGAGCGAGGAAGCAACGCAGCGGGGGCAGCCCCGGAGGCGTTGCCCCCTCCAAGTCGTACAAAACAGAGCAGGAGTAACTTCATGGTTGGACAAAGTGCGCTGGTGTTTGCGCTGGTGTGTGGCCTGATCGCCGTGGTCTACGGGTTCTGGTCGCGCAGCTGGATCCTCTCCCAGGACGCGGGCAATGCCCGCATGCAGGAAATCGCAGGGGCCATCCAGACCGGGGCGGCCGCCTACCTCGCCCGTCAGTACAAGACCATCGGCCTGGTGGGCGTGGTGCTGGCCATCCTCATCGGCGTGTTCCTGGACGGCCCCTCGGCCGTGGGCTTCGTGCTGGGCGCGGTGCTCTCGGGCGCCTGCGGCTTCATCGGCATGAACATCTCGGTGCGGGCCAACGTGCGCACCGCACAGGCCGCCACCAAGGGCATCGGCCCGGCGCTCGACGTGGCCTTCCGCGGCGGCGCCATCACCGGCATGCTGGTGGTGGGCCTGGGCCTGCTGGGGGTGGCCGGCTTCTTCTGGTTCCTGGTGGGCAACGGCAACACCAACGCCACCTCCAACCTGGCCAAGATGCTCAACCCGCTGATCGGCTTTGCCTTCGGCTCCTCGCTGATCTCGATCTTTGCGCGCCTGGGTGGCGGCATCTTCACCAAGGGCGCCGACGTGGGCGCCGACCTGGTGGGCAAGGTGGAGGCCGGCATTCCGGAAGACGACCCGCGCAACCCGGCCGTGATCGCCGACAACGTGGGTGACAACGTGGGCGACTGCGCCGGCATGGCCGCCGACCTGTTCGAGACCTATGCCGTCACGCTGATCGCCACCATGGTGCTGGGCGCCCTGATGGTGGCGGCCGCCCCGATGCAGGCGGTGCTCTACCCGCTGGTGCTGGGGGGCGTGTCCATCATTGCCTCCATCATCGGCTGCTTCTTCGTCAAGGCCAGCCCGGGCATGAAGAACGTGATGCCGGCGCTCTACAAGGGCCTGGCGATTGCCGGCGTGCTCTCGCTGATCGCGTTCTGGTTCGTGACCGCCTGGATCATTCCGGACAACGCCCTGGGTGCCGCCGGCAGCCAGCTCAAGCTGTTCGGCGCCTGCGCCGTGGGCCTGGTGCTGACCGCCGCCCTGGTGTGGATCACCGAGTTCTACACCGGCACGCAGTACAGCCCGGTCAAGCACATCGCCCAGGCTTCCACCACCGGCCACGGCACCAACATCATTGCCGGCCTGGGTGTCTCCATGCGCTCCACCGCCTGGCCGGTGCTGTTCGTGTGCGCCGCCATCGTGGCGGCCTATGCGCTGGCCGGCCTGTACGGCATTGCCGTGGCCGCCACGTCCATGCTGAGCATGGCCGGCATCGTGGTCGCGCTGGACGCCTACGGCCCCATCACCGACAACGCCGGCGGCATTGCCGAGATGGCCGAGCTGCCCAGCAGCGTGCGCGACATCACCGACCCGCTGGACGCCGTGGGCAACACCACCAAGGCCGTCACCAAGGGCTATGCCATCGGCTCGGCCGGCCTGGCCTCGCTGGTGCTGTTCGCCGACTACACCCACAAGCTCGAAACCTACGGCGCCAAGGTCAGCTTCGACCTGAGCGACCCGATGGTCATCATCGGCCTGTTCATCGGCGGCATGATCCCCTACCTGTTCGGGGCCATGGCCATGGAGGCCGTGGGCCGTGCGGCCGGCTCGGTGGTGGTGGAGGTGCGCCGCCAGTTCAAGGAGATCGCCGGCATCATGGAAGGCACGGCCAAGCCCGAGTACGGCCGCGCCGTGGACATGCTGACCAGCGCGGCCATCAAGGAAATGATCGTCCCCAGCCTGCTGCCGGTGGTGGTGCCCATCCTCGTGGGCGTGTTCCTGGGTCCCAAGGCCCTGGGCGGCCTGCTCATGGGCACCATCGTGACGGGTCTGTTCGTGGCGATCTCCATGTGCACCGGCGGCGGTGCCTGGGACAATGCCAAGAAGTACATCGAAGACGGCCACCACGGCGGCAAGGGTTCGGAGGCGCACAAGGCCGCCGTCACCGGCGACACCGTGGGCGATCCCTACAAGGACACCGCCGGCCCGGCCGTGAACCCGCTGATCAAGATCATCAACATCGTGGCCCTGCTGATCGTGCCGCTGCTGCCCCTGACCTGACCCGTGTTGCCCGCCCCATGACCCAGCTCACCGTCCGCCGACTGCTCATCGACCTGGAAGCCCCGGTGCCGCGCCACTGGTGCGGCGGCGACGCCTTCCTCACCGCCTGGTTCAACGCCCTGTCGATGAGCTTTCCGGTGGGCGAGCAGTTCTTTCTGGACAGCGTGCGCCGGGGCTTCAAGGCCCTGCCGCCTGAGCAGCAGGCGCGGTGGGACGCGGAGGTCAAGGGCTTCGTGGGCCAGGAGGCCACGCACCGGCGCATCCACGCCCTGTTCAATGCCCACCTGGAGCGGCAGGGGCTGGTCAATGGCTGGGAGGGCCGCATCACGGCCCGCCTGGCGCCGCTGGAGCAGGCCGACCCGCGCCACGCGCTGGCCATCACCGCGGCCAACGAGCACTTCACCGCGCTCTTTGCCGACTGGCTGCTGGCCCGGCCGCAGGTGCTGGCCGGGGCCGAGCCCCGGCTGCAGACCCTGTGGCTGTGGCACAGCGCCGAAGAGTCGGAGCACAAGTGCACCGCCTTCGACCTGTACCAGGCCCTGGGCGGCAGCCACGCCTGGCGGGTGACCTGGATGCGGCGGGTGGCGTTGCTGTTCATGCTCGACGTGCTGCGCCAGACCGCCGCCAACCTGCGGCGCGACGGCACGCTGTGGCGCTGGAGCACCTGGCGCAGCGGCCTGCGCCACCTGCTGGGGCGCGACGGCCTGCTGCGGGTGAGCTTTGCCCCGTGGAAGGCCTACTTCCGGCCCGACTTCCATCCCGCCCAGCACCACAACGAGCTGTCCGAGCGCTGGCTGCAGGACCACGCCGATGTGCTGGCTCCGGTGGGTACAGCCAGCGTCGCGCCCGCGACCTGAGACCCCGCTGCCGCCGGGGGCGCCCGCCCTGCGGCGACCGCATGCCCCAGGGGGCATGTCGGATAATCGTCGGCTATGTCCGAACGCGTCATTCCCCTGATCGACCAACGCCTGCGCAACACCGCGGTGCGCATCCCCGACCGGCCGATCGCCGCCACCGGCCTGCTGGGCGACCAGCTGGGCCGCCCGCTGCGAGACCTGCGCATCAGCGTGACCGACCGATGCAATTTCCGCTGCAGTTACTGCATGCCCAAGGAAATCTTCGACAAGGACTACGCCTACCTGCCGCACAGCAGCCTGCTGACCTTCGAGGAGATCACCCGGGTGGCGCGCCAGTTCGTGGCCCACGGCGTGCAGAAGCTGCGCCTGACCGGGGGCGAGCCGCTGCTGCGCAAGAACCTGGAAATCCTGATCGGCCAGCTCGCCGCCCTGCGCACGCCCGAAGGCCAGCCGCTGGACATCACCCTCACCACCAACGGCTCGCTGCTGGCCCGCAAGGCCAAGGCACTGAAGGACGCCGGCCTGCAGCGCGTGACCGTGAGCCTGGACGGCCTGGATGATGCGGTCTTCCGCGCCATGAACGATGTGGACTTTCCGGTGGCCGATGTGCTGGAAGGCATCGAAGCGGCCCGCGCGGCCGGCCTGGGCCCGATCAAGGTCAACATGGTGGTCAAGCGCGGCACCAACGACGACCAGATCCTGCCCATGGCGCGCCACTTCAAGGGCAGCGGCATCGTGCTGCGCTTCATCGAATACATGGACGTGGGTGCCACCAACGGCTGGCGCATGGACGAGGTGCTGCCCAGTGCCGAGGTGGTGCAGCGCATCCATGCCGAGCTGCCGCTGGTGCAGCTGGACCCGTCGGCCCCGGGCGAGACGGCCGAACGCTGGGGCTATGCCGACGGCTCGGGCGAGATCGGCGTGATCAGCAGCGTCACTCAGGCCTTCTGCGGCGACTGCAACCGCGCCCGCCTGTCCACCGAAGGCCAGCTCTACCTGTGCCTGTTCGCCACCCAGGGCCACGACCTGCGCCCCCTCATCCGCGGCGGCGCCAGCGACGACGAGCTGGCCAGCGCCATTGCCGCCATCTGGCAAGGGCGCGACGACCGTTATTCCCAACTCCGCGCCACCCTGCCGCCCGACGCCACCCAGGGCCAGCGGCGGGTGGAGATGTCCTACATCGGCGGCTGAACTTCACACCCATGATCGAACAGAACCAGATCACCGGCATGGTGCTGGCCGGCGGGCGCGGCTCCCGCATGGGCGGCACCGACAAGGGCCTGCAGAACTTCAACGGCACGCCGCTGGCGCTGCACGCGCTGCTGCGCCTGCAGATGCAGGACGGCGGCCTGGTCGGCGACCAGATGATCAATGCCAACCGCAACCTGGCGGCCTACGAGGCCTTCGGCGTGCCGGTCTGGCCCGACGGCATCAGCGACTTTCCCGGCCCGCTGGGCGGCTTCCTGACCGGGCTGGAGCGCTGCGAGACGCCCTACCTGCTCACGGTGCCTTGCGACGTACCGCGTTTTCCGCTCGACCTGGCACGCCGGCTGGCCGCCGCCTTCGACGACCCGGCCACCGAGATCGCCATGGTGTCCGCCCCCGAAGACGGCCAGCTGCGCACCCAGCCGGTGTTCTGTCTCATGCGCATCGAGCTGCTGGAAAGCCTGACGCTGTTCACCCAGGCCGGCGGCCGCAAGATCGACGCCTGGACCGCGCAGCACCGCACCGTGGAGGTGCCGTTCAACCAGCCCGGTGACGACCCGAGCGCCTTCCGCAATGCCAACACCCTGGCCGAACTGCACGCGCTGGAGCGCTCCTGAGCCATGAAGACCATCGAGCAGATCGCCGCCGAGCTGCAGGGCTACGACCCGCAGGCCCTGAGCGCGGCGCAGGTGAACGATTTCCTGGCCCGGCTGGTGACGCCGGTGACCGGCACCGAGGATGTGGGCGTGTTCGATGCCCTGGGCCGGGTGCTGGCCGACGACGTGATCTCCCCCATCAGCGTGCCGCCGCACGACAACTCCGCCATGGACGGCTTCGCCTTCGATGGCGGCCAGCTGGGTGACGCACCGCTGAGCCTGCAGGTGGTGGGCACGGCGTTGGCCGGCAAGGCCTGGGCCGGCAGCGTGGCGCCGGGTCAGTGCGTGAAGATCATGACCGGCGCCATCATGCCGGCCGGCCTGGACACGGTGGTGCCGCTGGAGTTCGTGAAGGTCGAGGGCGACCGGATAACGCTGCCGCCCGGCATCCTGAAGGCCGGCGACAACCGCCGCTTCAAGGGCGAAGACCTGATGGAAGGCCGCCCTGCCCTGCGCCGTGGCCAGACGCTGGGCCCGGCCGCGCTCGGCCTGATCGCCAGCCTGGGGCTGCCCACGGTCAAGGTGATGCGGCGCATCCAGGTGGCCTACTTCTCCACCGGCGACGAAATCCTCAGCCTGGGCGAGGCCCCGCGCGAAGGTGCGGTGTACGACAGCAACCGCTACACGGTGTACGGCCTGCTGCGCCGCATGGGCATCGACGTGATCGACATGGGCGTGGTGGGCGACGACCCCGCCAGCCTGGAGGCCGCCTTCCGCCAGGCCGCCGGGCAGGCCGACGCCATCATCACCAGCGGCGGCGTGAGCATGGGCGAGGCCGACCACACCAAGGCGCTGATGAAGCAGCTGGGCGACGTGGCCTTCTGGCGCATCGCCATGCGCCCGGGCCGGCCCATGGCGGTGGGCCGCATGGCCGATGGGCGCCGGCCGGTCCTGTTCGGGTTGCCCGGCAACCCGGTGGCCGTCATGGTGACCTTCCTTGCTTTTGTGCGTCCGGCCCTGCAGCAGCTCATGGGCGCCGAGGTCAGCCAGCCCGTGCTGCTGCAGGCGCGCAGCGGCGAGGCCATGCGCAAGAAGCCGGGCCGCACCGAGTACCAGCGCGGCACCGTCACCCGCGAGGCCGACGGCACGCTGGTGGCCCGCACCACCGGCAACCAGGGATCGGGCGTGCTGAGCTCGATGGTGCAGGCCAACGGCCTGATCGTGCTGCGGCACGACCAGGGCAACGTGGCCGTGGGCGACACCGTCGAGGTGATGGTGTTCGACGGCGCCATCTGACGCCGCCGACCTTTCACGTCACTTGGCCGGGATGAAGCCGGCGTCGGACGCCGGCGGCTGCGGCTGGTGCGCCTTGTCGCGCGAGAGCAGCGTGTACATGGTGGGCACCACGAAGACGGTAAGCAGCGTGCCCAGCGACATGCCGCCCACGATCACCCAGCCGATCTGCTGACGGCTCTCGGCACCGGCACCGGTGGCCAGGGCCAGCGGAATGGCGCCCAGCACCATGGCGCCGGTGGTCATGAGGATGGGGCGCAGGCGCATGGCGGCGGCGCGGCGCACCGCCTCGACACGTTCCACGCCTTCCTCGCGCAGCTGGTTGGCAAATTCCACGATCAGGATGCCGTGCTTGGTGATCAGGCCCACCAGCGTGATGAGCCCGATCTGGCTGAACACATTGAGCGTGCCTCCCGCCAGCTTGAGCGCCAGCAACGCCCCCAGCATGGACAGCGGCACGCTGAGCATGATGATGAAGGGGTCCACGAAGCTCTCGAACTGGGCCGCCAGCACCAGGTAGATGAAGACCAGCGACAGCACGAAGACCAGCGCCAGCGAGCCCGAGGCGCTGCGGAATTCACGGCTCTGGCCGTTGAGGTCGGTGGTGTAGCCCGCAGGCAGGATCTCGGCCGAGATCTGGTCCAGGTAGGCCAGCGCCTCGCCCAGCGAGTAGTCGGGCGACAGGTTGGAGGTGATGGTGGCGCTGCGGCGCTGGGCAAAGTGGTTGAGCTCGCGCGGCACCACCACCTCGGAGGTCTTGACCAGCGAGGCCAGCGGGATCATGGCGTCGCCCCGGCCCCGCACGAACAGGCGGTCGATGTCCTCGGGCGTGGTGCGGCTGGCAGACACGGTCTGCACCACCACGTCGTATTGCTCGCCGTCGCGCTTGTAGCGGGTGACGGTGCGGCCGCCCAGCATGGTCTCCACCGTGCGGGCGATGGCGTCCACGCTCACGCCCATGTCGGCGGCGCGTTCGCGGTCCACGTCCAGGCGGATCTCGGGCTTGTTCAGGCGCAGGTCGGTGTCCACCTGCACGAAGCCCGGGTTCTGGGCCAGCCTGTCCTGGAACTGCCGCACCACGCCAGAGAGGTTCTCGTACGAGTCGTTGGTGATGATGACGAAGTTGACCGGGCGCTCGCGAAAGCCCTGGCCCAGCGAGGGCGGCGTGATCGGGAAGGCGCTGATGCCCGGCAGGGCCGCCACCTTGGGCGAAAGGTCGCGGGCGATCTCCATGGTGGTGCGGGTGCGGTCTTCCCAGGCGGCGCCGCGCATGATCACGCTGCCCTGGGCCACCGACGGATTGCCCACGATGGTGAAGATGCGGTCGAACTCCGGGTAGGTCTGGGCCATGCCCTCGATGGCCTGGGCGTACTTCTGGGTGTAGGCCAGCGTGGCGCCATCGGGTCCGTTGATGGAGGCCAGCACCACGCCCCGGTCTTCCATGGGCGAGAGCTCCTGCCGGGTGGACTGCAGCAGCAGCCAGCTGCCGGCGGCACTGACCAGCATGATGGCCACCATCAGCCAGCGCACCTTGAGCGTGGCGCCCAGCAGGCGCTCGTAGCCGTCGCTCAGGCGGGTGAGCTGGCGCTCCATGTAGCGGTCGAAACGGCCCGGCTTGGGGTTGTGCCTGAGCAGCTTGGAGCACAGCATGGGCGAGAGCGTGAGCGCCACGAAGCCCGAGACGATCACCGCGCCGGCCAGCGCCAGCGCGAACTCGGCAAACAGCTTGCCGGTGCGGCCCGGCGTGAACATGAGGGGCGCGTACACGGCGGCGAGCGTCAGCGTCATGGCCACCACCGCAAAGCCGATCTCCCTGGAACCCTTGATCGCGGCCTCGAACGGCTTCATGCCGTCCTCGATGTGGCGGTAGATGTTCTCCAGCACCACGATGGCGTCGTCCACCACCAGGCCGATGGCCAGCACCAGCGCCAGCAGCGTGAGCGTGTTGATGGAAAAGCCGAACAGCGCCATCAGCGCGAAGGCGCCGATCAGGCTGACCGGAATGGTCACCAGCGGAATGATGGACGCCCGCAGCGTGCGCAGGAACACGAAGATGACCAGGGCCACCAGCACCACGGCTTCGGCGATGGTGGTGTAGACCGCCTTGATGGAACGGTCGATGAAGATGGAGTTGTCGTTGGCCACCTCCACCTTCACCGTGTCGGGCAGGTCCTCGCGGATCTGCGGCAGCATGGCCTGCACCGCCGCCGACAGGTCCAGCGGGTTGGCCGTGGCCTGGCGGATCACGCCGAGCGAGATGCCTTCGCGGCCGTTGTAGCGCACCGTGGTGCGTTCGTCCTGCGGGGCCTGCTCCACCCGGGCCACGTCGCCGATGCGGATGGTCTGGCCGTTGACGGTGCGGATGGGAATGCCGGCGAACTGCGCAGGGGTCTGCAGGTCGGTGGCGGCGGTCACGTTGAACTCGCGCTGCTGGCTCTCGATGCGGCCGGCCGGCACTTCCAGGTTGGAGCGGCGCAGCGCGTCTTCGGCGTCCTGCACCGTCAGGTTGTAGGCGGCCAGGCGATCCGGGTCGAGCCAGATGCGCATGGAGTAGCGGCGCTCGCCGAAGATGCGCACGTCGGCCGCGCCGGGCGCCGTCTGCAGGCGCGGCTTGGCGATGCGGTTGGCCAGGTCGCTGAGCTCCAGCGCCGGCATGGATTCGGAGGTGAGGGCCAGCCAGATCACCGGCGAGGCATCGGCCTCGACCTTGGCAATGACCGGTTCGTCCACTTCCTCGGGCAGGCGCTGGCGCACGCGGCTGACCTTGTCGCGCACATCGGCGGCGGCCGAGTCGGGGTCGCGGCTGAGCTTGAAGCGCACCGTGATCTGGCTCTGCTCCTGGCGGCTGATGGAGGTGATGATGTCCACCCCCTCGATGCCGGCCAGGGAGTCTTCGAGCACCTTGGTGACCTGGGTCTCGATGACCTCGCTGGACGCACCGCCGAAGGTGGTGGTGACGGTGACGGTGGGCTCGTCGATGTTGGGGTACTCGCGCACCGTGAGGCCCTTGAAGGCCACCATGCCCACCAGCAGCACCAGCAGGGACAGCACGGTGGCAAACACCGGGCGGCGGACGGATATTTCAGGCAGCTGCATGCGTGTGCTCCGGGTTCGGCGTCAGCGGGCGGGTGCGGACGCCGGCGCGGTGGTCGCCGCATTGGCCACGGCCTTGGCCATGTCGACCACCTTCACCACCGTGCCGTCGCGCTGCAGGCGCTGCTGACCGGCCACCACCACGGTCTCGTTGCCCTGCAGGCCCTTGACGATCTGCACCTCGGCGCCCCGGCGCACGCCGGTCTGCACCTCGATGCGGCGCGAGACACGCTTGCGCGCATCGCCCTCGCCCTGCTCGTCCAGCACGTACACGAACTGCCGCCCTGCCTGCGGCACCAGCGCCTCCTCGGGCACCACCATGGCGGTGTCGTCCACCGAGAACACGGTCAGCACGCGGGCGAACATGCCGGGGCGCAGCTCCTTGCGCGGGTCGGCCGGCATGGTGGCGCGCACCGCGATCGAGCGGCCGTTGGCGTCCAGCAGCGGGTCCACCGCCAGCACCTTGGCTTCCCAGCTGCGGCCGGGCAGCGCATCGAGCTGCACCTGCACCGCCAGACCCGGCGCGATGCGGGTCTGGTAGCGCTCGGGCAGGCGGAAGTCCACGGTCAGCACCGAGGTGTCTTCCAGGTTGACCAGGTCCTGGCCTTCCTGCACGTACTGACCCAGGTTGATGCTGCGCAGGCCCACGGTGCCGTCAAAGGGCGCGGTGATGCGCATGCGCTGCTGGCGGGCCTGGGCCAGGGTCACCTGGGCCTGGGCCACCTGCAGGGCGGCACGGCTTTCGTCCAGCACGCGCTGGGCCACGAAGTTCTGCGCCACCAGTTCCTGGTTGCGGTTGAAGTTGGCCTGGGCGATGGAGAGCTGGGCCTGCGCCTGGCTGAGCTCGGCCGCCTGCAGCGTGTCGTCCAGCTGCACCAGCAGCTGACCGCGCCGCACCTGGGCGCCGTCGGCAAACGCGATGCGCTGTACCCGGCCGGCCACCTCGGGCTTGAGGGTCACGCTCTGGCGCGAGCGCAGCGTGCCCACGGCCTGGGCGTCGTCCTGCAGCCGCGCACGGCGCACGCTGGTCACCTCCACGCTGGGGGGGCCTGCCGGCGCACGGGCGCCGGGTGCGGCGGCACCACCGGCAGCAGCAGCAGCAGCCGGGCCGGTGGCCGGTGTGCGGTGCTGCCACCACCACGCGGCGCCGGACGCCACACCGATGCCGGCCACAGCGACCAGCACATGAATCAGTTTTTTGGCCATGGTGTCCCGTCAATGGGGGATAGGGGGACCCGCGCCAGCGGCACGCGCTGCGGGGTCATCGGGCAATGTAGCAGTCCAGAGCGGATGGGCAGGCACGAAGTTCCCACGACCCCGCAGGCTGGTCGGGGTCGTGCGGCGCCGGGGATCAGCCCGGCACGCCCCGGTTGGCCAGCGCGTCGGCGCGCTCGTTGCCCGGGTCGCCGGCATGGCCCTTGACCCAGTGCCATTCGATCTGGTGCGGACCGTTGTGCACCAGCTGGTCCAGGCGCTGCCACAGCTCGGCGTTCTTCACCGGCTGTTTGGCGGCCGTGACCCAGCCTTTCTTCTTCCACCCGTGAATCCACTCGGTGATGCCTTTGCGCACGTATTCGCTGTCGAGGAAGAGCGATACCCGGCACGGGCGCTTGAGCGCCGCCAGTGCCTCGATCACCGCTGTGAGTTCCATGCGGTTGTTGGTGGTGCTGCGTTCGCCGCCCCACAGTTCCTTTTCGTGTCCGTCGGACTTCAGGTAGACGCCCCAGCCGCCCGGGCCGGGATTGCCCTTGCAGGCGCCGTCGGTGTAGATCACCACATGGTTCAAGAGAGGATGCTCCAGGAATGTGAAGGAAAGATAAACAGGCCTCAGTGCCGGCTGGTCACCGGCACCGGTGCCGCCGCCCGCGCCCGCCGTGGCTTCCAGGCCGGGCCCAGCACGCGCATGCCGCGCACCCGCTTGACCGCCACCGCAAAGTAGACCGCCCCGAAGACCGGCCACCAGCGGGCGCCGGCCCGGTCCATCCAGGCCATGCGCTGCAGCCATTTTTCGGTGCGCACCGCCGGCCGGTAGCAGCCATAACGGTCGGACTCGATCTCGAAGCTCAGCAGGCGCAGCCAGTCGCGCAGGCGCCAGGGACCGATGAACTCGCCGGCATCGGGCAGGTACAGGCCGCTGCCGTCGTCCATGCCGGTGCGCTCCCACAACCGGGCCCGGCCCTGGCGGAAGCCCCACCAGCTGGCCGGGTTGAAGCCGCTGATGACCACGCGGCCCTCGGGCACCAGCACGCGCTCGACCTCGCGCAGCACATGGTGCGGGTCCGCACTGAGCTCCAGCGTGTGCGGCAGCACCAGCAGGTCCAGGCTGGCGGCCGGGAACGGCAGGGCCGCGGCATCGGTGACCAGGGCCACCGAGCGGGCCTGCGCCGCCGCGGGCTCGAGCGGCTCGGGCAGGGCCAGCCAGCGGTGCGGCATGCGGTTGCTGCGCAGCGCATCGAGTTCCGGCAGGCCCAGCTGCAGCGCGTTGAATCCGAACAGGTCGGCCACCGCCAGGTCGAACTGCGCCTGCTCCCAGGCCAGCAGGTACTGGCCGGGGGGCGTGGCGAACCACTCGGTCAACCCTATAATTTTTTCGGTCATGGCGCAGGGGATGGACCCAGGGCGGTTGCCCTCTGCGACACTGCAGAAGGGTGTCCGCCCGGACAGCCCCGCACTCTACACGGCCCCAGGCCTCGCACGGCATGCAGCTTCATCCCCTACCCGCCTTCTCCGACAACTACATCTGGATCCTGCACGACGGCCAGCGCGCCCTGGCCGTGGACCCCGGCGAATCCGCCGGGCTGCTGCAATGGCTGGCACAGCACCGCATCCAGCTCGACACCATCCTCATCACCCACCACCATGCCGACCACACCGGCGGCGTGGCCGAGCTGCGCGAAGCCACCGGCGCCCGCGTCATCGGACCGGCCTTCGAGACCATGCCCGAGCCGCTGCAACGGGTGTCCGGCGGCGAGTCGGTCGAAGCCCTGGGCATCCGCTTCGAGGTGATCGACGTGCCGGGCCACACCGCCGGCCACATTGCCTTCTTCGCGCCCGATGCCCCCGGCGGCCCGCTGGTGTTCTGCGGTGACACGCTGTTCTCCGGCGGCTGCGGCCGCCTGTTCGAAGGCACCCCGGCGCAGATGCACGAATCGCTCTCGGCCCTGGCCGCGCTGCCGGGCAGCACCCGCGTGTGCTGCACCCACGAGTACACGCTGTCCAACCTGCGTTTTGCCGTGGCCGTGGAGCCCGACAACGCCGACCTGCTGGGCTACCAGTCGCGCTGCGAGCAGCTGCGGGCGCAGAACGTGCCCACCCTGCCCAGCTCCATCGAACTGGAGCGGCGCATCAATCCCTTCCTGCGCACCGGCGTGCCCGGCGTGGCCGCGGCCGCCCGGCGCCATGCCCCCGACACCGGCACGGATGCCGTGTCGGTGCTGGCCGCCCTGCGCGAATGGAAGAACGTCTTCTGATGCGGGCCGCCACCCGCCTTCAACGCGGCCTGGGCGTGGCCCTGGCCTTCATGGCCCTGCTGGTGGCCGGCTGCGCGTCGGTGCCCGCAGACAGCAGCACCGCACCGGCATCCACCAGCCCGCGTGCCGCCAGCGGCATGCAGCCGGTGGTGCCCAGCGGTCCCCTGAGCCAGATCGGCACCGCCAGCACCCCCGGCATCGGCGTGGCCAGCCTGGCCGCACCGGTCGATCTGTGGGAACGCATCCGCCGGGGCCTGTCCATGCCCGACCTGGACAACGATCTGGTGCGCGACCACGAACGCTGGTACCTGAGCCGGCCAGACTACATCCAGCGCATGACCGAGCGCTCCAGCCGCTACCTGTTCCACATCGTCGAGGAGATCGAGCGGCGCAACCTGCCCATGGAGCTGGCCCTGCTGCCCTTCATCGAGAGCGCCTTCAATCCGCAGGCGGTGTCCTCGGCCCGCGCGGCCGGCATGTGGCAGTTCATGCCCGCCACCGGCGCCTCGTTCGACCTCAAGCAGAACGTGTTCCGCGACGACCGCCGCGACGTGCTGGCCTCCACCCGCGCCGCGCTGGACTACCTGCAGCAGCTGCACGCCCGCTTCGGCGACTGGCACCTGGCCCTGGCCGCCTACAACTGGGGGCAAGGCAACGTCAACCGGGCCATCACCCGCAACACACGGGCCGGCCTGCCGGCCAGCTACATCGACCTCAACATGCCGGCAGAGACGCGCAACTATGTGCCCAAGCTGCAGGCGGTGAAGAACATCGTGGCGCGGCCCCAGGCCTTCGGCGCCACCCTGCCCGCCATCGGCAACCACCCGTTCTTCGACACGGTCACCATCGAGCGCGACATGGACGTGGCCGTGATCGCCCGCCTGGCCGGCATCAGCGAGGCCGACTTCCGCGCCCTCAACCCCTCGCTCAAGCAGCCGGTGGTCATGGCCGCCGGCACGCCCACCGTGCTGCTGCCCTGGGACAACGCGGTCATCTTCCAGCAGAACCTGGCCCGCCACGACGGCCCGCTGGCCACCTGGACCGCCTGGGTCGTGCCCAGCACCATGTCGGTCTCGGCGGCCGCCAGCAAGCTGGGCATGAGCGAGTCGGAGCTGCGTTCGGTCAACAACATTCCGCCGCGCATGCAGGTGCGGGCCGGCTCCAGCCTGCTGGTGCACCGCACCGGCGCGCGCGACCGCGACGTGCCCGAGCATGTGGCCGACAACGCCATGCTGGCCCTGCAGCCCGACGTGGTGCTGCGCCGCACCACGGTGAAGGCCCGCAAGGGCGAGACGGTGGCCAGCCTGGCGCGCCGCTACAAGGTGTCGGCGTCCAGCGTGGCCGAGTGGAACAAGCTGTCGGCCGGCGCCCCGCTCAAGGCCGGCCAGAGCATCACCCTGATGCTGCCCCAGCGTGCGGCCGCCACGCAGAGCGCCTCCACCCGCAAGCAGGCGGCCACGCGCACCGCACGCAGCCAGGCCAAGGGCAAGACCACCACCGCCAGCCGCAAGGCCGCACCCGCCCGCAAGACGGCCAGCACCAGCAGCCGCACCCGGGTGGCCACCGGCAAGCCCTGAGCAAGCCCAGAACGCGGCCGGGCCTCAGGCCCGGAAACGCAGCTTGGACTTGCGGGCGAAGTCGTTGGTGTAGCTGCGCTGCAGCTCACCCACCTCGGGCAGCGGCACCTCGTCCCCCATGGCCATGGCGCGCAGCGCCGTGAGCGGCCCCTCGGCGGGCATCAGGCCGTCGGGCGTCCAGCTCTCGCGCATGCGCTCGAAGGCGGCCAGATAGAGGGCCCGGTCGCCCTGGAAGTGCGATTCGGGCACGGCGCGGATGATGTCGGTCACGCCGGCGGTCTGCAGCCACTTCAGGGCATGCACCATGGCATCGGCCGCCGCCTGGCACAGGCGCGGGAACTGGGCAATGAAATCGATCGGGGCCCCCAGACAGACCGAGGGCATGGGCCCGCCGAACACATCGGTGGAGCCGCGCAGCGTGCGGGTGTCGGCCACCACGCGCAGCTCGCCCAGCAGCTCCAGCTGGGTGATCACCGGGTCCGAGAAACTGATGGCGTCCACCGCCCCGTTGCGGAACGCCTGCACCGCCGCGAACGGGTTGGCCAGGGCCACCAGCTCGACCTGACCCAGGTCGAGCCCGGCTTTTTCGAACACGCGCCGCGCCACCGCCTTGCCGGCCGCCTGGCCGGCCTGCACGCCGATGCGCTTGCCGGCCAGATCGATCACCTCGCGGTAGGCCGGCATGGTCTTGCGCGACACGCCCAGCACGATCTGCGGCGTGCGCGACTGCAGCACGAAGGAGCGCAGGCGGGAAGCCGTGAGCAGCTGGCTGAAAGGGCCGCACACCAGGTGGGAGGCCTGGGTCTGCACCGCCCGCAGGGCGCTGCCCGGCTCGATGAGGTCACGCACTTCCACGTTCAGGCCTTCGGCCTCGAAGAAGCCCAGGCGCTGGGCCACAGTGAGCGGCAGGTAAGCCAGCGCGCCGCGCTGTTCCACCGCAATGACCAGCCGGGTGGTGGTCAGGCGCGGGGCAGTCTGCGCGCGCGCAGGGACCATCCCGGCACCGAGCGCCAGCCCGGCGCCCAGCCTGATCCACCGACGACGATCGCAGTTGTTCACTGCTGCCTCCCGGCCGCTGCCAAGAGCAGCCTGTACCCCACCTACCGTAGCCGTGGGGCCGGGGCACCGCATCGGGACCAATCCCGAGCGGGAAACTACCGAGCCGGCCGGCCCGGAAGGAGCATCCTCAGGCGAACAGGATGGCGATGTTGAGCACCAGGGCCAGCACCCACACCAGCGAGCGGGCGGTGGCCTGGTCGGCCACATACATCAGCACGTAGAGCACGCGCAGGAACACCCACAGGAAGGCCATGACGTCCAGCCGCATCTGGTAGGCGCTGGACTGGTGGGCAATGATGACGGCCGCAAAGAAGAAGGGCAGCGCCTCGAAGGTGTTGGCCTGGGCGGCGTTGGCGCGGGCGCGCCAGTCGGTCTGGCGGGCCAGCCAGGCGCGCGGGTTGTGGTTGTCGTAGCCCCCTTCCTTGCGCGGCTTGCCGAAGGTGCCCCACTTGGCCAGGCCGGCGCAGAAGATGGGCAGCAGGGCAGCGATCAGCAAGGCCCAGTAGGCCACGGTGAGTCCGGATTTCATGGGCGGGGGCTCCAGTTCGGGGATGAATCAGCGCCGGTCCACCAGCGCGTGGGCAATGGTGCCCAGATCGACGTATTCCAGCTCGCTGCCCACCGGCACGCCGCGTGCCAGCCGGGTGACCTTGATGTCGCGGTCGCGCAGGGCCTGGGTGATGACATGGGCCGTGGTCTCGCCCTCGGCCGTGAAGTTGGTGGCCAGGATCACCTCGCGCAGCGACGGCGCGTCGGTGTCCATGATGCGGTCGAGCAGCTTGTCCAGCCCGATGTCGCGCGGACCCACCCCGTCCAGCGGGCTGAGCTTGCCCATGAGCACGAAGTACAGGCCCTTGTAGGCGCCGGTGCGCTCCATGGCGGCCTGGTCGGCCGGGGTTTCCACCACGCACAGCAGGCTGCGGTCACGCGCCGGGTCGGCACAGGTGGGGCAGATCTCGGCTTCGGTGAAGGTGTGGCACTGGGTGCAGTGGCGCACCGAGCCGGCGGCGTCCTGCAGCGCATCGGCCAGCACGCGGGCGCCGTCGCGGTCGTGCTGCAGCAGGTGGAAGGCCATGCGCTGCGCCGACTTCACGCCCACGCCGGGCAGGCGGCGCAGCGCCTGCACCAGGCGCTCCAGCGAGAGGTTGTCGGCCACGCAGTGCGCCGGATCAGAACGGGAACTTCATGCCGCCGGGCAGGCCCGGCATGCCGGCGGTGAGCTTGCCCATCTTCTCGGTGGAGGTGGCCTCGGCCTTGCGAACGGCGTCGTTGAAGGCAGCCGCCACCAGGTCTTCGAGCATGTCCTTGTCGTCGGCCAGCAGGCTGGGGTCGATGGTGACGCGCTTGACGTCGTGCTTGCAGGTCATGAGCACCTTGACCATGCCGGCGCCGGACTCGCCGGTGACCTCGATGAAGGCCAGTTCTTCCTGGGCCTTCTTGAGGTTGTCCTGCATGGCCTGGGCCTGCTTCATGAGGCCGGCGAGTTGTCCTTTGTTGAACATGGCAATCCTTGTGGTCTGAAGAAGAAAAACGGGTGTGTGATCAGCGGCCGGAGGTGTCGACGGCCTTGATCGAGCCGGGCACGATTCTGCCGCCAAAGTCGCGCATCATCGCCTGCACAAACGGGTCGGCCATGATCTGCGCCTCGGCCTGCTGCTGGCGCTCGCGGGCCTGGGCCGCCAGCCGCCGCGCAGGGGCATCGACCACCGGGCCGATCTCCACCACCAGCCGCACCGGGTGGCCGGCGGCCTGCAGCGCGGCCGACAGGCGCTCACGCGTGTTGCCCTGGTTGAGCGATTCGCGCTCCACCCGCAGCAGCCACTGCCCTTCGTCACGCGCCACCAGCTGCGACTGCAGCGCCAGTTCGCGCACCAGGGCCGAGATGGCCTCGGCCCGCACCAGCTGCATCACCACCTCGAACCACACATCGCCCTCGGGCGTGATCTGCAGCGGCGCCTCGGGCGCGGCGGCGCGCGGCTGGTCCAGCCGGCCGGGCTCGCCCGGGTCGCGCACCGGGATGCGCATGATCGGCGGGCGGGCCGGGGCCGGCGCCGCCTCGGGCTCGGGGTCCCAGGGCGGGCCGTCGTCGTCGGGCTCGGGCCAGGGCGCGTCGTCGGGCGGCGGGCCATCGTCGGACCGGGTGGCCACAGGTGCGGGGGCCGGTGCAAGGGGCGGCGGTGGAGGCGAAGGGGGTAGCGAAGGCGGTGACGTCCGCACGGGGGCGGGCACCGGGGCCGGCGTCGGGGCCGGTGCGACCACAGGTGAGGCCACCGGCGCGGGCGCCTCAGCTGTTTTCAGGCTTTTTTTTTCCGCCGTGCCCGAGGGCTTGAAGGCCAGCAGGCGCAGCAGGATCATGGTCAGCGCCGCGTACTCGTCGGGCGCCAGGCCCAGCTCGGCGCGGCCGTGCAGGCACAGGCTGTAGAGCAGATGGGTCTCGTCCGGCGCCAGGGCCTGCGCCAGGCGGGCCACCTCGGGGGCATCGGGGTCGTCGGAGGCCGGCGCATCGGGCACGGCCTGCAGCACCGCCATGCGCTGCAGCACGGCGGTCATGTCTTCCAGCGTGCCGGCCGCGCTCAGGCCCTGGGTGCGCAGGGCGTTGACGGTGTCCACCACCGCCGCGCCGTCGGCACGGGCCAGGGCATCGATGAGGCCCAGCACCGGGGCGCTGTCCACCGCGCCCAGCATCTGGCGCACACCGGCTTCCTGCAGGCTGCCGCCGCCAAACGCGATGGCCTGGTCGGTGAGCGAGAGCGCGTCGCGCATGGAGCCGCGCGCCGCGCGGGCCAGCAGCCGCAGCGAGGCGGCATCGGCCGCCACCGATTCGGCCTGCAGCACCTGCTGCAGGTGAGAGGCCACGGTTTCGGGTGCCATGGGCCGCAGGTTGAACTGCAGGCAGCGCGACAGCACGGTCACCGGCACCTTCTGCGGGTCGGTCGTGGCCAGCACGAACTTGAGGTACTCGGGCGGCTCCTCCAGCGTCTTCAACATGGCGTTGAACGCCGTGTTGGTGAGCATGTGGACCTCGTCGATCATGAAGACCTTGAAGCGGCCCTGCACCGGCTTGTAGACCGCCTGCTCCAGCAGGCCCTGCACCTCGTCCACGCCCCGGTTGGAGGCAGCGTCGAGCTCGGTGTAATCCACGAAGCGGCCGGCATCGATGTCGGTGCAGGCCTGGCACACGCCGCAGGGCTCGGCCGTCACACCGCCCTGCCCGTCGGCCCCCAGGCAGTTGAGCGACTTGGCCAGGATGCGCGAGACCGTGGTCTTGCCCACGCCGCGCGTGCCGGTGAACAGGTAGGCGTGGTGCAGGCGTCCGGTGGTCAGGGCATTGGTCAGCGCCTGCACCACATGGCCCTGCCCGACCATCTCGGCAAAGGAGCGTGGGCGGTACTTGCGGGCCAGGACGACATAGGACATCCGCCGAATTCTAAAGGGGGGTGATGCCCGGACCGGTACCCGTGCCATCGCCTACAATCGACCCCGACGGGCCTTCCCGCATGGTGAAGCGGCCAACCGGGTCAGGTGGGGAACCAAGCAGCCCTAACTGTGAATCCAGTGCCGGGGTCAAGGCTCGTCACCCCCCTTACAGCGCCCCGGGCACTCCTGAGCCCAGCCACCGCGCCGCACCCTCCCCCACCGCCACGCCGCTGGCCATGGTGGCCGTGAGCAGGTAGCCCCCGGTGGGCGCTTCCCAGTCCAGCATCTCGCCGGCCACGAACAGACCCGGGTGCCGGCGCACCATGAGGTGATCGTCCAGCGCTTCGAAACGCACGCCGCCGGCGCTGCTGATGGCCTCGTCGATGGGGCGGCAGCGCAGCAGCGTGAGCGGCAGGGCCTTGATGGCGCGCGCCAGCTGCTCGGGGTGGTGCAGCGCGGCCTTGTCCAGCAACTCGCTCAGCATGGCCAGCTTCAGGCCGTCCAGGTTGAGGCGGCTCTTGAGGTGGCTGGAGAGGCTGCGCGAGCCGCGCGGGTGGCGCACCTGCTCCAGCACCCAGTCGGCGCTGCGGTGGGGCAGCAGGTCGATCTCCAGCGTGGCGCGGCCCGCGGCCGCGATGCGTTCGCGCAGCAGGCGGGAGGCCGCATACACCAGGCTGCCTTCGATGCCGGTGGCGGTGAGCACGAATTCGCCCTGGCGGTCGAACACCTCGCCGTCGACGCCGGTGCAGCGCAGCCGCACCGACTTGAAGGGCTGGCCCGCCCAGCGCTGGCTCAAGAGGGGCGTCCAGCCCTCGGCCAGGCCATGCACCGCCGAGCCGGCCACATCGAAGCCACAGTTGGCCGGCACCAGCGGGCGCAGCTCGATGCCGGCCTGCTGCAGCCAGGGCTGCCAGGTACCGTCCGATCCCAGGCGGGCCCAGCTGGCGCCGCCCAGGGCCAGCACCGTGGCTCGGGCCTGCACGCTGCGCCTGCCCTGCGGGGTGTCGAACACCAGCGGGCTGCTCGGATCACCGCTCTGCTGCCAGCCCTGCCAGCGGTGCCGCATGTGGAACTGCACCGCCACGCCGGGTGCGGCTGGATGGCGCAGGCGCTGCAGCCAGGCCCGCAGCAGCGGGGCGGCCTTCATGTCGGTGGGGAACACGCGCTGCGAGGTGCCCACGAAGGTGCCGATGCCCAGGCCCTCGGCCCAGGCGCGCACGGCGTCAGGGCCGAAGGCCTGCAGCAGCGGAGCCAGCGTGCCGGCGCGCTCGGCATAACGGCCGGTGAAGGCCTCCAGGGCTTCGGCATGGGTGAGGTTGAGTCCGCCCTTGCCGGCCAGCAGGAACTTGCGGCCCACCGAGGGCATGGCATCGAACAGGTGCACCGCCAGGCCTCGCGCCTGCAGGCGTTCGGCGGCCATGAGGCCGGCGGGGCCGCCACCGATGACGGCCACATCGACCGGGAGAACAGGGGGAGCGTCAGTCATGAATGTCGGTCTCGGCCGGCGGCTCGATGAGCCGCCCGGCCATGTTGATGAAAGCGGTGCGCACCGGCTCGCCGGGGCGGGCAGCGCGCACGGCGTCGCCGTAGCGGCGCAGCTGGGCGCGCAGCTCGGGGTCGAGCTCGGGCCGCAGGGCGCTCTTGTGGTCCAGCACCCACCAGGTGCCGGTGGCGGTCTCGCGCACCAGCCGGTCCAGCCGCAGGAGCTGGCCCTGGTGGAACAGGTCGATCTCGTTGCGGGCCGAGTCCACCCGGCTGGCGTCCCAGGCCCAGGCGGCTTCGCCCCGCACGATGCGGCGGGCCGCGGCCAGGGCCTCGGTGGCCTGGGCCGGGCTCAGCTCGAACTCGCGCGCCACGGCGCTGGCATGGCCGGCGTGCCAGTCGAACCCGGCCAGCGGCGTGGGGCACCACTGCAGCAGGCGGTGCAGGGCCATGCCCAGGCGGGCGGCGGTGTCGTCTTCGTCGGGCGGGGCCGCAACGGCCTGGCCAGCGGGTCGGCGGGCGCCGGTCCACGCGGGCAGATCGGGCAGTTCGGCGGCCTGCGGTGCGGGGACTTCAAGCCCGGCGGCACCGGCGAGCTGAGCCGGCGCATCGACCGGCGTGGCATGCGGGGCCAGGCGGTCGAACCAGCTGCGCGCATCGCTGCGGCGCGCCGGCTCGAAGCTGGACACCACCAGGCGGTGCTCGGCGCGGGTCATGGCCACGTACAGGGCATTGAGCTCTTCCAGGGAACGGGCCTGGCGCTCGACCTCCAGCGCGGTGGCGGCACAGGCCGGCGGCTGCTTCTCGCTCACCAGGAACACCATCCGCCGGGGCACCGGCGCCTCGCCGGGCCAGTCCACCAGCACGCCCATGCTTTCGGGCTTGCCGCCGCCGGAGCGGGTGTCCAGCAGCATGACCACCGAGGCCTCCAGGCCCTTGGCGCCGTGGATGGTGAGCAGGCGCACCGCGCCGGCACCGTCCGTGGCGGTGGTCTGCGGCGCCGGCAGCTGGCCGGCCTTGAGGGCGCGCACCCAGCGGTACGGCGTGAGGAAGCGGCCGCCCTCGATGTCCAGCGACAGCAGCAGCAGTTCACGCAGCTGCGCCAGCACGCCGCTGCGCTGGGCCGGCGGCACGCTGGCGGCGTAACGCCCGGGCAGCTCGGCGTCGGCATAGATGGCCGAGAGCGCATCGTGCGGCGGCAAGGTCTGCACCAGCGACTGCCAGCGCGCCAGCCAGCGGGCGGTGTCGCGCCAGCGGGCAGTGCCGGCCTCGTCCAGACCGGCGTCGGCCGATGGGCCGGCCTGCAGCACGTCCCACCACGACACGGCCTCGGTGGCCCGGCGGCAGGCCCGGGCGACGGTGGCCAGATCGGCGTCGGACCAGCCCAGGATGGGCGAACGCAGGGCGCGGGCCAGCGACAGGTTGTGGTCGGGCGAGACCAGGGCATCGAGCAGGGCCACCACGTCCTGCACGGCGGGGGCGTCGGCCAGGTCGAGTTTTTCCGGCTGCTCGGCCGGTATGCCGCGTTCGCGCAGGGCCTCGAACAGCCAGCCCAGGCGCTCGCGCTTGCGGGCCAGCACCATCACGTCGCCCGGGCGGAGCTGCCCCCGGGCCAGCTCGGCGGCGATCCAGTCGGCGGCCTGGCGGGCTTCGAGCGCCGGGCGTTTTTCCTCCGGCGTGTGGCGCGGCTGGGTGAGGCTGTCGCGCCAGGGGTCGGCTTCGGCGGCGGATTCGGGGGTGGATTCGGTAACAGGTGCGTCCGGGTCGTCCCCGTCGGCCGGCACGGCCGAGGGCAACAGCAGCACCGCCCCCGTGGCGTCGCTGCCGGTGGTGTGGGCCCGGAAGGCGGCGCCGACCGCTTCGCCGTATTCGCCAGCGCTCTCGGCGTCCTGCATGACCGCATTGAGGGTCTGCACCACCGCCGGTGCGCAGCGCCGGGTGTGGTCGCAGCTGAGCAGCGCACCGCCCAGCCCCTGCACCACAAAGGCCTGGGCGGCGCGGAACACCTGCGGCTCGGCCCGCCGGAAACGGTAGATGGACTGTTTGGGGTCGCCCACCAGGAACACGCTGGGCGCCTCGCCCGGGCCGGCCCCGGCGTAACCCGAGAGCCAGCCGTACAGGGCCTGCCACTGCAGCGGGTTGGTGTCCTGGAACTCGTCGATCAGCACATGGCGCAGGCGCGCATCCAGCCGCTGCTGCAGCCAGCCCGAGAGTTCGGCGTCGCCCAGCAGGCGGCGGGCCGCGCCTTCGACATCGTTCATGTCGACCCAGCCCTGCTCGCGCTTGAAGTCGGCAAAGCAGGCCAGCAGCAGGCGCACCAGCCGGGCCATGCGCTGGTGGTGCGCCCAGGCTTCGTGCTGGCGCACGGCGGCGCACAGCAGCTGCAGTTCCACCTCGGCCTGCTGGGCCTCGGGCAGCTCGGTCAGGTGCTGGGTGAGGCGGTCGGCGTCTTTCACGAAGAAGCCGCTGCGCAGCTTGGCCAGCCGGCGGTCCATGGCCTCGGGCTCATCGGGCAGCAGGAAGGCATCGACGATGGCCTGCGCAGCCTTTTGCGGTGTCTTGTTCTTGTGCTGGCCCAGGGTGGATGCCCAGGCCTGCCAGCGCTGCCGGGCGGCAGGGGCCAGCAGCGCATGCTCGGGCCGCTCCAGCCCTTGCAGGGACGGAAAGGCTTCACCGAAGGTCTGCACCGAACGGTCCACCACACCGGCGGCATCGGCCAGCGCAAACTCGACGCGGCGTGCCAGGGCCTGCACCAGCGCCTTGCGGGTCTGGCTGCGGCCATGGCGCGCCACCTGGTCGAAGAAGTCGGCCTTCTCCACCGGCCGCTCGGCCAGCGCGGCATGGAAACGCGGCCAGAGCCGCTCGATGGCGGGCTGGTCGTCTTCCAGCAGTTCGTAGCGCGGCGGCAGGTCCAGCTCCTGCAGCACCGACAGCGGCGCGCCGCGCAGCAGGGCCGCGAACCAGCTGTGGAAGGTGCGCACCTGCACCGTGCGCCCGGCGCTCAGCAGGCGCGCATGCAGGGTGGCCAGATCGGGCTCCAGCCGCTGCGCGTCGGCCAGCGACAGGCCACGCTGGCACAGCGCTTCGATGCGCTGCGGGGGGCTCATGGCCGCGCACTCGCGCAGCAGCCGGTCCAGCCGCTCACGCATTTCGCCGGCGGCCTTCTTGGTGAAGGTGATGGCCAGGATGTCCTGCGGCGGGCAGCCGTCCAGCAAGGCCCGCAGCATGCGCGAGACCAGCATCCAGGTCTTGCCGGCGCCGGCACAGGCCTCCACCGCCACGCTGCGGGCGGGGTTGCAGGCCACGGCATAAAAGGCCTGCGGGGCGACGTTCGCGCCATTGATGTGGAAGGCGGCGGTCATGACCAGAAATCCTTGCGGCACAGGCCGCGGGCCTCGCAGTGGTCGCACACCGGCCTTTCGCCCAGGGCCGGCAGCGGTGCACCGGCGGCGATGCGGTCCAGATCGTTCCGGATACCCTGCAGCAGCCGGTCGGCGGCGGTCGCCACGTCGGGGTGTTCCAGCATCCAGGTGGCGGCCTTCTCCCCGACGCCACGCTGGTCGGTGATGCTGAGGTAGGCCGCGCGCACCGGCCGGTCGGGCAGCAGGGCGGCGTAGAAGGCCAGCTGCACGTCCTCGTCGATCTGCTTCTTGCGGTCGATGGTCTTCTGCCGACCTTCGGTCTTGTAGTCGATGACGAAGGCCTGCCCGCCCTGGGATGCCGGCAGCCGGTCGATGCGGTCGAGCTGGCCGATCAGGGTCCAGCGGCCCAGGCTGTGCTGACGGTCGATCTCGGCGGCTTGGAAGCGCGGCCCGTCGGCGTCGGGCCCGGCCTCGAAACCGTGGAGCCATTCAAGGTAGCCCTCGCGCAGCTGCGGCCACTGGGCCTCATACGGCAGGAAGCCCGCCCCGCCCTCCCCCGCGTTCAGGCCCATGGCATCGGCCTCGTCGCGGGCCAGCGCGTTCAGGTGCTCGCGGTCGGCGTCGCGGCCCGGTCGGTGGTCGCGGCGGTCTTCATGAAAACGGCGCAGCACGCGGTGCAGCCAGTTGCCCAGGTCGCGGGCATCGGGTTCGTCGTCCAGCTCGGCCGCGTCCGACAGGCGCAGCTGCCGCAGCGCAAAGAAGCGGTACGGGCACTGGCGCAGCTGGGTGTAGGCGCTGGCGGACAGGCGCTGCGGCACCAGATCGGCCGCCACCGGCTGCGGGCGCTCCACCGGCGACAAGGCCCAGCGGCGCATGGGGCGTGGGTCGATGGCGGCGGCCAGCGGCTGCTGCAGCAACCAGGGCGACGGCAGGCGGGCTTCGCCCCGGTCGTCCTGGCGCCACAGCACGTCGGCACGGGGCTGGTCGAGCAGCAGCTGCCAGGCCTGGCGGGCGGCCTGGGTCAGCGCGTCGCGCGGCATCAGGCCCAGGTGTTCGCGCTGCGCGGCCGTCCAGGGGCCGGGCAGTTCGGGGCTGACCGGCAGGTGCAGCTCGTCGCAGCCCGGGGCCACCACGGCAACGAACGGCCGGCCCAGCAGCTGCGGCAGCGGCAGCACCACCACCGCCGCCACCACACCGGTGTGCGGATGGAACACGGCGGACTCGAGCACGTCGCGCACCCAGGCGCTGAAGGTGGCCAGCGACATGCGGCGCCGGGCACCCCGGGGTGCGGCGGCGGAGTCCTCGGCCTCGGACCCGGCCTCGGCACCCAGGGTGGCCAGCTCGGCAGCGCCGCCCTCCGACAGCCGCAGCACCGCCATGACCTGCTGGCCGGCGGTGTCGGTGGCCATGGGCTCGGCCATGCCGGCCTGCTCCAGCGCGGCGCGCAGATCGGTGAGCCAGCGCACCAGCGGACGCGGTGCGGCCAGCGACGACAGCCATTCGGCCGCACCGGGCGGCACCACCTCGGTCAGGGCCGGCATCGACAGGGCTGCCGACCAGCGCGCCACGCCACGTTCGCGGGCGCGCTGCTCCAGCGAGCGCAGCAGGACGGCGTGGGGGCCGGTGCAGAACAGCGGGGCCTGGCGCAGGGCGTCCAGCGCCTCGTCCATCGAGGCACCCACCCGGGCAGCCCGCAGCACCGCCATGAGCGCGGCGGCACTGCGGGTGGTGGAGAGCTTCCAGCCGGTCTCGTCGCGCACCGGCACGCCCTGCTGAGCCAGCAGGGCGCTCACGCGCCGGGTCAGCAGGCGGTCGTTGGCCACCAGGGCCACCGGCTCACGGCCCTGGCTGAGGTGCTGCAGCACACAAGCGGCGGCGCGCTGGGCTTCGTCTTCGGCGTCGGTGCAGGCGTGCACCTGCAGCCGGGTGGATGTCTGCGGGTCGGCGCCTTCGTCAGCGGACAACAGCGGCAGGCGCCAGCAGCGGCCCGCCCAGTGCTGCGCCAGCGCTTCGGTCAGCGGATCGGCCTGCAACCCCTCCAGCACGATCAGGGCATCGGCGTCCTGCCCGGGCGCGGCACGCGGGCTCCACAACGCGTCGGTGGCATAGGCCGAGGTACCGGCCCAGGCCAGGGCCAGGCGCGCGATCAGGCTTTCCCAGCGCAAGGCGCCCAGGGGCGGCACCAGGCCTTCGCTGCGCTCCTGCGACCAGGCGGTGCGCTCGGCCGGCGGCCGGGCTGCCGCCACCGGCGCCAGCTGGCGCGCCGCCTCGATCAGCCGCGTCACCAGTTCGGCCCGCAGGGGCGAGGCCAACCGTTCGGGCATCACCTGCTCCAGCAGGCTGGCGGCGATCAGGGAATCGCGGGCCATGTCGATGCCCAGATCGGTCGGCCCCGGCAGGAAGGGTTCCAGAGCCGAGGCCCAGTTGCGGGTGGACTCGAAGCGCGGGGGGAAGCCGTCGCCCATCAGGCCGACCCAGGCCCGGCGGGCCGTCTCCATGAGCTGGGCATAGGGCACCAGCACCACCACGCGCTCGGGCGACAGGCCTTCGCGCTGCAGGGTCTGGCGCAGCGCCGTCAGCACGGGCGCCCAGAAGTCCGGCGCGGGGGACGGCTGGCCATGCGCCGGGGCGTCCGGGCTTGGGCTGACTGACGTCATGGGAAGGAGCTTTCTGTCACAATGCGGCCGTCTTGTCGGGGCATGAACGGCCGTGAATCCACGGGCCGCCCGGCGCGCAGACTTTAACCTCCCGCTCATCGACATCTCCAGAGGACCCCAGCATGGCCAGCGACCTGATCAAACACGTTTCCGATGCCAGTTTCCAGACCGACGTGCTGGAATCCAAGGCCCCGGTGCTGGTGGATTTCTGGGCCGAGTGGTGCGGCCCCTGCAAGATGATCGCCCCCATCCTGGACGAGGTGGCCGGCGCCTACAGCGGCAAGCTGCAGGTGGCCAAGCTCAATGTGGACGAGAACCGTGACGTGCCGGCCAAGTTCGGCATCCGCGGCATCCCCACGCTGATGCTGTTCAAGGACGGCCAGCTGGCCGCCACCAAGGTCGGCGCCCTCAGCAAGGCCCAGCTCACCCAGTTCATCGACCAGCAGCTGGTCTGACCCCGTGGCCCGGGCGGCACCGCCCGGGCTGTCGGCACCGTCGGTTGACCGTCGCCGTTTCCTGTCATAATTTCGCGCAGCAGGCCCGACCCAGGCACGTGCCCCTCCCGCGCAGCGTCCACCTCAGGACCCCCGCGCCCCTCCCCCCGGTTCCCCGAAGCAACTCCCCCACGGAGTGAATTCCATGCACCTCAACGAACTCAAGGCACTGCACGTGTCTGAAGTCCTCAAGCAGGCAGATGCCCTTGAGATCGAGAACACCGGCCGCATGCGCAAGCAAGAGCTCATGTTCGCCATCATCAAGAAGCGGGCCAAGGGTGGCGAGCTGGTGTACGCCGACGGCGTGCTGGAGGTGCTGCCGGACGGCTTCGGCTTCCTGCGGGCGCCGGACACCAGCTACACGGCCAGCACCGACGACATCTACATCTCGCCCAGCCAGATCCGCCGCTTCAACCTGCACACCGGCGACATGATCGAGGGCGAGGTCCGCATCCCCAAGGACGGCGAACGCTACTTCGCACTCAACAAGCTCGACAAGATCAACGGCCTGCCCCCCGAGGACAACAAGCACAAGATCATGTTCGAGAACCTCACGCCGCTGTTCCCCAAGGAACAGATGCGTCTGGAACGCGACATCAAGAGCGACGAGAACATCACCGGCCGCATCATCGACATCATTGCGCCCATCGGTCGCGGCCAGCGCGCCCTGATCGTGGCCCCGCCCAAGAGCGGCAAGACGGTCATGATGCAGCACATCTGCCACGCCATCACCACCAACCACCCCGACGTGGAACTCATGGTGCTGCTGGTGGACGAGCGCCCCGAGGAAGTGACCGAGATGCAGCGCACCGTGCGCGGCGAGGTGATCGCCTCCACCTTCGACGAGCCGGCCGCCCGCCATGTGCACGTGGCCGAGATGGTGATCGAGCGCGCCAAGCGCCTGGTCGAGCTCAAGAAGGACGTGGTGATCATGCTCGACTCCATCACCCGTCTGGCCCGCGCCTACAACAACGTGCTGCCGTCGTCCGGCAAGGTGCTCACCGGCGGTGTGGACGCCAACGCCCTGCAGCGCCCCAAGCGCTTCTTCGGTGCGGCCCGCAAGGTCGAGGAAGGCGGCTCGCTGACCATCATCGCCACCGCGCTGGTCGACACCGGCTCGCGCATGGACGAGGTGATCTTTGAAGAGTTCAAGGGCACCGGCAACTGCGAGATCCACCTCGACCGCCGCCTCTACGAGAAGCGCGTGTTCCCCTCCATCCAGCTCAACCGCAGCGGCACCCGCCGCGAAGAGCTGCTGCTGCAGCCCGAGATCCTGCAGAAGACCCGGATCCTGCGCCAGTTCATGTACAACATGGACGAGATCGAGGCCATGGAGATGGTGCTCAAGAGCATGAAGGCCACCAAGAACAACTCCGAATTCTTCGACATGATGCGCCGCGGCGGCTGACGCCCGGCAGCACTGGTATACTCACAGGCTTTGCTTGAGCGGCAAGTACAGCGGAAACGGGTTTCGCTGCGGCTGCCGCCACTGAACCCCAAGGAATCTCCATGAAAGAGGGCATCCACCCCGATTACCGAGAAGTCGTGTTCGTCGACATGTCGAACAACTTCCAGTTCGTGACCCGTTCGTGCGTCACCACCAAGGAAAAGATCAAGCTCGACGACGGCCGTGAACTGCCGCTGGTCAAGCTGGAAACCACCAGCGAATCGCACCCCTTCTACACGGGCACCCAGAAGACCGTGGACAACATGGGTGGTCGCGTGGAGAAGTTCCGCAACAAGTTCAAGCGCACCGCCGCGTAATTGCGAGGTCACGCTTCACAAGAAGGCAGCTGCAGGTCAGCTGCCTTTTTTTCGCCGGTATAGTCCAACGCCGTGAACCAGCCCACGCCCGCCATCGTCACCCAGGCCGCCGTCCGGCGCCTGCCGCGCTGGGCCCTGCTGCTGTTCTGCGCCGCCTACGTGCTGCCGGGTTTCCTGGGCAGGGAGCCCTGGAAGCTGGCGGACGTGGCGGCCTTTGGCGCCATGCTGGAGATGGCCACCGGCATCGGCCAGTGGCTGCAACCGGCCGTGCTGGGACAACCGCTGGCCGACCCCGCGCTGCTGCCCTACTGGCTGGGGGCCGCCGCCATCCGGGCCCTGCCCTTCCTCGAGCCGGCACTGGCGGCCCGCCTGCCCTTCATCGGCCTGCTCGGCGTCACGCTGGCGGCCACCTGGTACACGGTCTACCACCTGGCGCGGCAACCGGCGGCGCTGCCCGTGGCGTTTGCCTTCGGGGGCGAGGCCCACCCGACCGACTATGCGCGGGCCCTGGCCGACGCGGGGTTGCTGGCGCTGGTGGCCTGCCTGGGTCTGGCCCAGCTCTCGCACGAAACCACACCCGACCTGGTCCGCCTGACCGGCGTGGCCCTGCTGCTGCTGGGTGCGGCCCGCCTGCTCTCGCCCGACGCACCCCGCCCCTGGCGCAGCCTGCTCATCTGGGCCGCCGGCTGCGCCGTGCTGGCCCTGAGCGACGCAGTGCTGCCGCTGGCGGCACTGGGTCTGGTCTGGATGCTCACGCTCTCGACCCGGCGCTCGCACCCCGGCTGGATGGCCGGCCTGATCTGGCTGCTGGCCCTGGCCCTGGGCGAATGGCTCAGCGGCGGCCTGGCCCCGTCGAGCTGGACCCCCCGCACCGACGATGCCGACAGCTTTGCCCGCCTGCTGCTGTGGTTCACCTGGCCGGCCTGGCCGCTGGCCCTGTGGACGCTGTGGCGCTGGCGGCGCCAGTGGCTGGCGCCCCATGTGGCGCTGCCGCTGTGGCTGGTGGCGGTGGGCGTGCTGACCAGCGCACTGGCCGACGAGCGCGACCGGGCCCTGCTCACCGCGCTGCCCGGCCTGGCGGCCCTGGCGGCCTTTGCGCTGCCCACGCTCAAGCGCAGCGTGTCGGCCCTGATCGACTGGTTCACCCTGCTGTTCTTCTCCGGCTGCGCGCTCATCATCTGGGTGATCTGGGTGGCCATGATGACCGGCGTGCCGGCCAAGCCGGCCGCCAATGTGGCCAAGCTGGCCCCGGGCTTCGTGCCCGAGTTCGCCTTTCTGCCCTTCCTGCTCGGGCTGCTGGCCACGCTGGCCTGGGTCTGGCTGGTGAGCTGGCGCGTGGGCCGCCACCGGCAGGCCCTGTGGAAGAGCCTGGTGCTGCCCTCGGCCGGCGCCATCCTGTGCTGGCTGCTGCTCATGACCCTGTGGCTGCCGCTGCTGGACTTCGGCCGCAGCTACGGCCCCTTGTCGCGCCGTATCGCCACCCTGGTGCCACCGGGCAGCTGCGTGATGGCCGATGGCCTGAACGCGGGACAGATCACCGCGCTGCGCTACCACGGCGGGCTCACGGTGGTGCCCTCGGTGTCGCCGGGCGAGGCCCGCTGCCGCGTGATGGTGGTGTCGCCGGCCTCCCAGCCCACCCTGGACCAGCGGGTGGCGCTGACCGACTGGGCCTACCAGGCCGCGGTGAGCCGCCTGGGCGACAGCAAGGAAACGCTGCTGGTGTACCGACGCATCGGGCGCTGAGCCCGGCCCGCATCAGGACGGTGCGTAGCGGCGCACGCGGTTGGCCGGCAGCGCGATCATGAAGCTCGAGCCCTCGCCCTGCACGCTCTGCACATCCAGCTGTCCGCCATGGCGCTGGGCCACGTGCTTGACGATGGCCAGCCCCAGGCCCGTGCCGCCGGTCTCGCGGGAGCGGCTGCGGTCCACGCGGTAGAAGCGCTCGGTCAGGCGCGGCAGGTGCTCCGCCGCGATGCCGGGGCCGTTGTCCTTGACGAAGAATTCGGCCGATCCGTCCTCGTGCAGCCGCCAGCCGGGCTCGATCAGGCCGCCACCCGGCGTGTACCGCACCGCGTTGCTCAGCAGGTTGGACATGGCGCTGAGCAGTTCGCTCTTGCTGCCGGCAATCCAGAAGCGTTCCCCGCCCACCGGCTCGATGCGGTGCGGGGTGGTGGCAATCGCCATGCTCAGGCCGCGCGCCTCCTGCACCACATGACCCAGCAGCTCCTCGGCGTCGGACCACTCGGCCAGACCCGGTGCCGGGCTGCCCTCCAGGCGGGAGAGCGTGAGCAGGTCGCTCACCAGCGTCTGCATGCGCTGGGCCTGCTGGCTCATGAGTTCGAGGTAGCGGGCCCGCTCGGCATCGTCCAGCGGCAGGCTCTGCATGGTTTCCACGAAGCCGCTGAGCACGGTGAGCGGGGTGCGGATCTCGTGCGAGACGTTGGCCACGAAGTCGCGCCGCATGGTCTCGGCCAGCTGCACCGCCGTCACGTCGCGGGTGAGCATGAGCTTGCGCTTCTTGCCGTAGGGGTGGATCTGCAGCGAGATGCGGCTGGGCTGCGAGGGACGCGGCCCGATGCCGTCGACCTGGATCTCGTGGCTGAAGTCGCCCTCGGCCAGGTAGGTGGAAAACGCCGGGTTGCGCACCATGTTGCGCACGTACTGGCCCAGGTCGCGCTGGGGGTCGAAGCCCAGATGGCTCGATGCCGTCAGGTTGGCCCATTCGATGCGGCCGCTGGCGTCCAGCAGCACCACGCCATTGGGCGAGGCCTGGATGGCCGACAGGAAGTCTTCCAGCCGGGCATCGCTGCTCTGGGCCTTCTTCTCGAGCTTCTTCACCAGACGGCGGCAGCGGTCGAGCACCTCGCCCCAGGTGCCGGTCATGTCGGGGGCGCGGGACACGTCGGCCTTGTTGAGCCACTTGAGCACGCGGTTGGCCCGCAGGCTGTCGATGACGGCCCAGACCAGGGCGCCCACCAGGGCACCGCCCACCGCCATGGGGGCGGAGTCGCGCGACCAGCCCCACACCGCTGCCAGTGCCACCAGCAGCAGCAGTTCGATCACCCGCCGGGTCATGCGGCGGAAGCGGAGGTTCCCTGGGCCGGACGGATGCCGCTGCCCTGTGCGGTCAGGCGGTAGCCGGCACCCCGCACGGTCTCGATCATGCTGGCCGCCTGGCCCAGCGACTCCCTCAGGCGTTTGACGTGCACGTCCACGGTCCGCTCCTCGATGAACACATGGTCTCCCCAGACCTTGTCGAGCAGCGTACCACGCGAGTGCACGCGCTCGGCGTGCTTCATGAGGTAGTGCAGCAGCTTGAACTCGGTCGGCCCGACCTTGAGCTCGCTGCCCCGGAAGCTCACCCGGTAGGTGGCGGCATCCAGCGTGAGTTCACCCACCTGCACCGAGTCGTTGACCACCTCGGGCGCGCGGCGGCGCAGCACGGCGCGGATGCGGGCCATGAGCTCCTGGGTGGAGAACGGCTTGGTGATGTAGTCGTCGGCGCCGGCGTCCAGGCCCTGCACCTTGTCGGACTCGTCGCTGCGGGCCGTGAGCATGAGGATGGGCACCGTCTTGGTCCGCTCCTGCTTGCGCCACTGGCGCGCCAGCGAGGCACCGCTTTCGCCGGGCAGCATCCAGTCCAGCAGGATGACGTCGGGCAGCACGGCGTCCACCTCGCGCTGGGCAGCAGCCCCGTCGAACACGACGGTGGGCGCAAAGCCGTTGTGGCGCAGGTTGACGGCGATCAGTTCGGCGATCGAGGGTTCGTCCTCGACCACCAGCACGCGGGGCAGCTTTCTCATCCGACCACCGAAGCCACCTTGTCCACCGGGACATGGCGGATGTCTTCGCCCTTGACGATGAAGATGATCTGCTCGGCGATGTTCTTGGCGTGGTCGCCGACCCGCTCGATGGACTTGGCCAGGAACAGCAGGTCCAGGCTGGGCGAGATGGTGCGCGGGTCTTCCATCATGTAGGTGATGAGCTTGCGCAGGAAGCCGTTGTACTCGCGGTCGATGTCGTCGTCGCCCTTGATGATGGCCAGTGCCATGGTGGTGTCCAGGCGGGCAAACGAATCCAGCGTCTTGCGCAGCATGGAGGCGGCCAGGTCGGAGGCCACGCGCAGCTCGGAGCTGGGCAGGTTGCGCGGCGTGCCGTTCTCGATGATGGACTTGACCATGCGGGCGATGCGGGCGACCTCGTCACCGGCGCGCTCCAGGTTCTGCGTGGTGCGCGAGATGGCCATTAGGAAGCGCAGGTCGCGCGCGGTGGGCTGGCGCCGGCCGATGGTGGAGATGATCTCGTGGTCGATCTGCAGCTCCATCTGGTTGATGCGGGCCTCGTTCTCGATCACCTGGTGGGCGGTCTCCAGGCTCATGTGGACCAGGGCATAGACCGCCTGGTGGAGCTGGGCTTCGACCATGCCGCCCATCTCCAGCACGTGGGTGGAGATGGAGTTGAGTTCGGCGTCGAACTGGCTGGAGAGGTGTTTGTCGCTCATGGGGTCTCCTGTGGGATGCGCCGGATCAGCCGAAACGGCCGGTGATGTAGTCCTCGGTGGCCGACTTGGCCGGCTTGAAGAAGATCTGCTCGGTGGCGCCGAACTCGATCAGCTCGCCCAGGTACATGTAGGCGGTGTAGTCGCTGCAGCGGGCGGCCTGCTGCATGTTGTGGGTCACGATGGCGATCGTGTAGTCCTGCTTGAGCTCGTGCACCAGCTCCTCCACCTTGCCGGTGGAGATGGGGTCCAGCGCCGAGGTGGGCTCGTCGAGCAGCAGCACCGAGGGCTTGACCGCCACGCTGCGCGCGATGCACAGGCGCTGCTGCTGGCCACCGGAGAGCGACAGGCCGCTCTGGCCCAGCTTGTCCTTCACTTCCTTCCACAGGGCGGCCTTGGTCAGGGCCCATTCCACCCGCTCGTCCATGTCGCTGCGCGAGAGGTTCTCGTAGAGCTTCACGCCGAAGGCGATGTTGTCGTAGATGGACATGGGGAACGGCGTGGGCTTCTGGAACACCATGCCGATGCGGGCGCGCAGCAGGTTGATGTCCTGCTTGGGGTCGAGGATGTTCTCGCCGTAGAAGCTGATGGAGCCCTCGGCGCGCTGGCCGGGGTAGAGGCTGTACATGCGGTTGAGCGTGCGCAGCAGCGTGGACTTGCCGCAGCCCGAGGGGCCGATGAAGGCGGTCACGCGCTTTTCCTGGATGTCCAGGTTGATGTCCTTGAGACCCTGGAACTTGCCGTAGAAGAAGTTCAGGTTGCGGACCTCGATGGCATTGCGCACCGGCTCGCCGGAGGCGGCCACGGGGCGGGCCAGGTTCTCGCGGTTGATGACCATGGCGGTGTCGGACATGTCGTTTTCCTCAGAGATGGGGTTCGGTTCGGCAGGCGGCGGATCGGGGCGTCAGACCTTGGTCTTTTCGCGGAACACCACGCGGGCCAGGATGTTGAGCACCAGCACGGTCAGGGTGATGATCAGCGCCCCGCTCCAGGCCAGGCGGATCCAGTTGTCGTACGGGCTGAGCGCGAACTGGAAGATCACCACCGGCAGGTTGGCCATGGGGCCGCCCATGTCGGTGCTGAAGAACTGGTTGTTCAGGGCGGTGAACAGCAGCGGCGCGGTCTCGCCGCTGATGCGGGCCACGGCCAGCAGCAGGCCGGTGATCACGCCGCTCTTGGCCGCGCGCAGCGTGACCATGGTGGCCACCTTCCAGCGCGGCGCGCCCAGGGCGAAGGCGGCTTCGCGCAGGCTGCCGGGCACCAGGCGCAGCATGTTCTCGGTGGTGCGCACCACCACCGGGATGGCGATCAGCGACAGCGCCAGGCTGCCGGCATACCCCGAGAAGTTGCCCACCGTGGCCACCGCAATGGCGTACACGAACAGGCCCAGCACGATGGAGGGCGCCGACAGCATGATGTCGGTGACGAAGCGGGTGAGCTCGGCGGTCTTGCTGGTGTCGCCGTACTCGGCCAGGTACACGCCAGCCAGGATGCCCACCGGCGTGGAGACCAGCACCGACAGGCCCACGATCATCAGGCTGCCCAGCAGGGCATTGCGCAGACCACCGCCTTCCGAACCCGGGGCCGGGGTGTCGGCGGTGAAGATGTTGGCGTCCAGCCCGGCAATGCCGTTGGAGAACAGCACCCACAGGATCCAGAGCAGCACGAACAGGCCCAGGGCCATGGCCGACATGGACAGCGTCAGGCCGATCCAGTTGGCGCGGCGGCGGCGGGCGTAGAGGGAGGCGTTGATTTCCATGGGGAATCCTGGTTCCGGCTCAGAAGCCCTTGGCCTTTTCGGCGCGGATGATCATCCACTTGGCCGCCGCCAGCACCAGGAAGGTGATGCAGAACAGCAGGAAGCCCAGTGCAAACAGGGTGTTGAAGTGCAGCTCGGCGGCTTCGCCGAACTCGTTGGCCAGCACCGACGCGATCGAGGTGCCGGGCGAGAACAGCGTGCCCGGCATGCGGTTGGCGTTGCCGATGACGAAGGTCACCGCCATGGTCTCGCCCAGGGCACGGCCCAGGCCGAGCATGATGCCGCCGATGACGCCCTTCTGGGTGTACGGCAGCACCACCTTGCGCACCACCTCCCAGGTGGTGCAGCCCAGGCCATAGGCCGACTCGCGCAGGATGGGCGGGGTGATCTCGAACACGTCGCGCATCACGGCGGCGATGAAGGGCAGGATCATGAAGGCCAGGATCACGCCGGCGGCCATGATGCCCAGGCCGTTGGTGGCGCCACCGAACAGCCAGCCCACCAGCGGCATGCCGCCCAGCAGGGTCTGCAGCGGCATCTGCATGTAGTCGGCAAAGATGGGCGCGAACACGAACAGGCCGAACATGCCGTAGATGATGGAGGGCACGGCCGCCAGCAGCTCGATGGCCGTGCCCAGCGGGCGGCGCAGCCACACGGGGCAGGTTTCGGTCAGGAACAGGGCGATGCCGAAGGCCAGCGGCACCGCGATCACCATGGCGATGCTGGCGCTCAGCAGGGTGCCGACGATGGCGATGGCCGCGCCGAATTCCTCGTTGACGATGTCCCACTCCACCGTCCACAGGAACTTCAGGCCGAATTTCTGGAAGGTGGGCCAGGCGTTGTAGAACAGGGAAGCGATGATGCCCACCAGGGCCACCAGCACCAGCAACGAGAAGGCCTGGGTGAGCCGGTGGAAGATGGCGTCCTGCAGGCGCTGGCGGCGTGCGATGGCCTGCATCTGCTCGGCGTCGCGCTCCTCCTGGCGACGGAACGTGGAATCGATGGGGCTTGCCATGGGGCTGTCTGCTGTAGTGGTGTTGGTGTTCATGACCCCCTCCGGGTCGTCGTCACAGACTGTAAACCGCAAACCCGCCGACCGATCGGGATCGGGCGGCGGGTGGAAGCGGGACGATTCGACCCAGGATTACTTGGCGATCTGCGACCAGACGCGCTGGCGGATCTGGGCCGTCACGGCGTCGGGCATGGGCACGTAGTCCAGGTCCAGGGCGGCCTGCTTGCCGTTCTTGAAGGACCAGTCGAAGAACTTCAGCACTTCGGCCGATGCCGCCTTGTCGGCCGGGTCCTTGTACATGAGGATGAAGGAGGCGGTGCTCACCGGCCAGGCGTTCTTGCCCTTGGCGTTGACCATGGACACGCCCATGCCCGGCACGCTGAACCAGTCCACGCCGGCAGCGGCAGCGGCGAAGGTGGTGTCGTCCGGCTCCACGAAGTTGCCGTCGGCGTTCTGCAGCTGCATGTGGGGGATCTTGTTCTTCTTGGCGTAGGCGTATTCCACGTAGCCGATGGAGCCGCGGGTGCGGGTCACGTTGGCGGCCACGCCCTCGTTGCCACGGCCACCGACCGAGCTGGCGGCGGGCCACTTGACGGCAGCACCCTTGCCCACGGTGTCGGCCCAGTCCTTGCTCACCACGCTGAGGTAGTCGGTCCAGTTGAAGGTGGTGCCGGAGCCGTCGGCGCGGTGCACCACGGTGATGGCCTGGTTGGGGAAGGTCTTGCCCGGGTTCAGGGCGGCGATCTTGGGGTCGTTCCAGTTGGCGATCTTGCCCAGGAACATGTCGGCCAGCACAGCACCGGTGATGCGGACTTCACCCGGCTTGAAACCGTCGAGGTTGAAGACCGGCACGGTGCCGCCGATGATGGCGGGGAACTGCACCATGCCGTCCTTGTCCAGGTCGGCGCCCGACACCGGGGCGTCGGTGGCACCGAAGGCCACGGTCTTGGCGCGGATCTGGCGGATGCCGCCCGACGAACCGATGGACTGGTAGTTCAGGCCCACGCCGGTCTGGGCCTTGTACATCTCGGCCCACTTGGCATAGATCGGGAACGGGAACGTGGCGCCGGCGCCGGTGATGTCGGCGGCATGGGCCGAACCCAGCGCGAGGGTGGCCAGAGCGGCGGCGGCCACGGACTTGAGGAGGGTGCGTTTGGTGTTCATGCGGGTCCTTGCGGTAGGTGATGGGGGACAGGCGGGACTTTAGGCAGCGTTTGTGACATTGACGTGACACACAAACCGCTGTCACACAGCCGGACCGGACCGCCGGCATGCGTCACAATCCGGGCTCGCGCACCCGCCCCCGGGCCGCACCACGGCCCTACCCCGCTGCACCGGCCCGACCCTGGCCCGCCATCCCGCAATGCAAAACGGAACCCTCCTCGCCGCCATCGACCTCGGCTCCAACAGCTTCCGGCTGGAGATCGGTCGCTACCACTCCGGGCACATCGAGCGGATCGAGTACCTCAAGGAGACGGTCCGCCAGGGCAGCGGTCTGGACGACGACAAGGTGCTCAGCCAGGCCGCCATGCAGCGCGGCTGGGAATGCCTGGCCCGGTTCGCCGAGCGCCTGCACGGCTTCAAGAAGCAGCAGGTGCGGGCCGTGGCCACCCAGACCCTGCGCGAGGCCCGCAACCGCGAGGAATTCCTGCGCCACGCCCAGGCCATCCTGGGGTTCGCCATCGAGGTGGTGTCCGGCCACGAGGAAGCCCGGTTGATCTACCAGGGCGTGTCGCGGCTGCTGCCGCACTCCGACGAAAAACGGCTGGTGGTCGACATCGGCGGCCGTTCCACCGAAATGATCCTGGGCCAGGGCTACACCGCCCACGCCATGGAGTCGTACCGGCTGGGCAGCGTGGCCTGGTCGGGGCGGTACTTCGAGCGCGGCGTGGTCACCGCGGCCGCCTTCAAGACCGCCGAGGTGGCGGCCAAGGCCGTGCTCGACGAGGCGCTGGACACCTTCCCCCCCACCGAATGGAACGTTGCCTATGGCTCCTCGGGCACGGTGAGTGCCGTGGCCGAGATGCTGGGTGCCAACGGCTGGGCCACCGGCCTGGTCACCCGCAGCGGCCTGGACTGGCTGACCGAGCGCCTGGTGCGCGCCGGCAATGTCGACGCGCTCAAGCTCGACGGCCTCAAGGACGACCGCCGCCCGGTGATTGCCGGCGGTGTGGCAGTGCTGCGCGCCATCTTCGACCTGTTCGACATCCAGCAGATGCTGCCGGCGCAAGGCGCGCTGCGCCACGGTGCCCTGTACGACCTGATCGACCGCGAGACCGACGGCGGCGACGTGCGCGAGCGCACCGTCAACTGGCTCAGCCAGCGCTTCTCCATCGACACCGCCCAGGCCCGGCGCGTGGGCGAGGTGGCCATGGCCCTGTTCGCGCAGGTGGCCGCGCAGGACGACCAGAACCAGCGCTATTCGCAGAAGCTGGCCTGGGCCGCCCGGCTGCACGAGATCGGCACCCACATTTCCCACGACCGCGCCCACCACCACGGCGCCTATGTGCTGGACCATGTGGACGCACCCGGCTTCTCCATCCCCGAGCTGCACCGCATGAGCCTGCTGGTGCTGGGACAGCGCGGCAAGCTGCGCAAGCTCGAAGAGGCGCTGCAGGACGAGCTGTTCGCCAAGCAGCTGCTGTGCCTGCGGCTGGCGGTGATGCTGTGCCACGCCCGCCAGATGCCGGAACACTCGGCCGTGCGGCTGAGCTACAAGGCCGGCGCCTTCCGGCTCACCACCCAGCCCGGCTGGGCACGGCGCTACCCGCAGTCGGCCTGGCTGCTGAGCGAGGAAGTGCTGGCCTGGCAGAAGACGGCCTGGAAGTTCACCGCCGACATCCGCTGAACCGGTCGGGCTCAAGGCGGAAGGCACATGGTGTAAACCGTATATACGATTTACACTGAATCCCTTTGTCCTTCAGGACGTTCACAGGGAGATCCCATGGCCGACAGCAAACCCGACAGCAAATCCGCCACCCGCAAGCCCAAGCTGGTGCGCGACAGCTTCACCATCCCCAAGACCGAGTACGCGGCCATCGACGCGCTCAAGACCCGGGCCATTGCGCTGGGCACGTCGGTCAAGAAGAGCGAACTGCTGCGCGCCGGCCTGATGGCCCTGGTGGGCATGAGCGACGCCGCCTTCAAGGCCGCCGTGGCGGCCGTGCCCACGCTCAAGCCCGGACGCCCTCAGGCGGAACCGGTGCCGACGCAGGCCCCCAAGGCCGCACCCGCGAAAAAGGCACCCGCGAAAAAAGCGGCCGCAACAAAGACCGCAGCCCGCAAGCCGGCCGTCAAAGCAGCTCGGGCGTCTGCACCGCAAGGATCACCGTCTGGTGCTCCCCGGCGCGCTCGCGGTGGCGCAGCCACCACACGGCGCCCTTCTTGACGGCGCACTCATCGCGCTGCATGCCCACGGTCTGGCTGATGACCCAGCCCAGCGTGGGCTGATGCCCCACCACCAGCACCGGCGACTTGCCCTCGGGCCAGTGCACCAGGTCGAGCAAGGCGCCCGAGGAAGCCTCGGGCAGGATGGTGGCGCTGGTGCGGTACTTGCGGCCCAGCGCCATCACCGTCTGTTCGCAGCGGGTGGCCGGGCTGCACCAGATGCGCGTGCCTTCGGGCAGCTGGCGGTCCAGCCAGCTGGCCATGCGGGCCGCCTGCTTCTCGCCGCGCGGCGTGAGCCGGCGGGCCAGATCGGCCTCGTCGCCCGGTTGCCCCTCCAGGGGATCGGGGTGCTCATGGGCTTCGGCGTGGCGCCACAGGATCAGGTCCATGCGCAGACTCCGGTTCAGCCCTTGGTGCCGTACAGCGCCATCAGACTGGACTGCGCCGAGTGCAGCACCGCCTTGCCGCGACGGCTGCCACCGCCCTGCGAGGCCGGCACATAGGTGCCGTCGGGCTGCAGCAGCCAGGCGTCGCGCGTGTCGTGCAGGTAGGCCAGCAGGCATTCGTCGACGATGCGGTTGCGCAGCACCGGATCGGTCACCGGCCAGGCCAGCTCGATGCGGCGCAGCATGTTCCGGTTCATCCAGTCGGCGCTGGAGAGCCACAGCTCTTCCTGACCGTCGATGCGGAACTGGAACACCCTGGAGTGCTCCAGCAGCCGGCCGATCACCGAACGCACCCGCACGTTGTCGGTGAAGCCGGGCACCTGGGCCGGCAGCACGCAGGCGCCGCGCACGATCAGGTCGATCTTCACGCCCTGCTGCGAGGCATGGGCCAGTGCACGGGCCATGGGCTCGTCGGTGAGCGAATTCATCTTGAGCACGATGCTGGCCGGCTTGCCGGCCGCCGCGGCTGCACCGGCCGCCTCCACCTTCTCCAGCATGGCCTTGTGCAGGTGGAACGGCGCCATCAGCGCCTTGTTCAGCCGGGGCAGCCGGTTCTGGCTGGCCAGGTGCAGGAAGATCTGGTCCAGGTCGGCGGTGAGCAGCGGGTCGGCGGTGAGGTAGCTCAGGTCGGTGTAGAGCCGCGCCGTGCCCGGGTTGTAGTTGCCGGTGGACATGTGCGCGTAGCGGCGCAGGCCGCCCTCCTCGCGCCGGGTCACCAGCAACATCTTGGCGTGGGTCTTCAGGCCCACCACGCCGTACACCACCTGGGCACCCACCGACTCCAGCCGCTCGGCGTAGTTGATGTTGGCCTCTTCGTCGAAGCGGGCCTTGAGCTCCACCACGGCGGTCACTTCCTTGCCCCGGCGCACCGCCTCGCGCAGCAGCTCCATCAGCTCGGACTTGGCGCCGGTGCGGTAGATGGTCTGCTTGATGGCCAGCACATCCGGGTCCTGCACGGCTTCGCGCAGGAAGCCCAGCACCGCATCGAAGCTCTCGTAGGGCTGGTGGATCAGCACGTCACCCTGCTGCAGCCGCTCGAAGTACGACTGGCCCGGCGTGAGCTGCACCGGCCAGCCGGCGTTGTAGCTCTCGAAGCGCAGGGCCGGCGCGTCCACCTTGTCGATCAGCTGGTTCAGGCGCACCAGGTTCACCGGGCCGGGCACGCGGTAGAGCGCCGCCTCGGGCAGGCCGAACTGCTCCAGCAGGAAGCCCGAGAGGAATTCCGAACAACCGGCCGACACCTCCAGCCGCAGGGCCTGACCGTAGTGGCGCTGCTGCAGCCCCTTGCGCAGGGCGGTGCGCAGGTTCTTCACCTCTTCCTCGTCCACCGCCAGGTCGGAGTGGCGGGTGACGCGGAACTGCGAGAACTCGGTCACCTGCCGGCCCGGGAACAGGTCGCCCAGGTGCGAGCGGATCAGGCTGGAGATGGAGACGAACAGCGCCTGCCGCGAACCCTTGGGCTGCGGCATGCGCACGAAGCGCGGCAGGATGCGCGGCACCTTGACGATGGCGATCTCGTTCTCGCGGCCGAAGGCGTCCTTGCCCGAGAGCCGCACGATGAAGTTGAGCGACTTGTTGGCCACCTGCGGAAACGGGTGCGCCGGGTCCAGGCCCACGGGCATGAGCAGCGGCTGCACCTCGGCCACGAAGAAGTCTTTGACCCAGCGCCGCTGCGACGTGGTGCGTTCACCGTGCGAGACCAGCTTGATGCCCTTCTTCTCCAGCAGGGGCAGCAGCTCGTCGTTGTAGATGGCGTACTGCTGGGCCACCAGCTGGTGCACCTTGTCGGACAGGCGTTCGTAGGTCTGGGCGGTGTAGAGGCCGCGCTGCTCGTTGGCCTTGGCCGCCGTGATGTGCGGCGCCACACGCACCTCGAAGAACTCGTCGAGGTTGCTGGAGACGATGCTCAGGTAGCGCAGGCGCTCCAGCAGCGGTACATCGGGGCGGCGGGCCCAGTCCATCACCCGCTCGTTGAAGGCAAGGATGCTGTGGTCGCGGTCAAGAAGGGAATGCCGGTTGCCGGGGGAAGGAATGCTCATGGACCTGGGGGATGGCGGCGTTGCGTCTGGGAGTGGCGCCGGGGTTGTCGGATTCATTATTTCACCGGGAGACCATGCTGGGGAGGGTGGGCTGCACGTGGCGGCTGCGGCGGTGCGCCGGTATGGTCGGCAGCCGCGCCACGAACTCGCCGGCCGCACGCGACCAGGCAAACGACTGCGCGTGGGCATGCACCTGGTGGCGCGGCTGGCGCAGTGCCGCATGCCAGGCCACCAGAAGATCGTCGTCCAGTGCCCCGCCCTGGTCGGCCACCCGCTGCAGCGGTCCATCGACCGGGCGGGCCGCCACCGGCGTGCCGCAGGCCATGGCCTCCAGCACCACGCGCCCGGCCCCGTCCTGTCGGCCCGGGTAGACCAGCACATCGGCGGCCTGGTAGACGCGGGCCAGGTCGTGCCGGGGCAACACGCCCAGCCAGTGCACATTGGGGTGGCGCTGGCGCAGGGTGCGGGCCTGGGGGCCATCACCGCACACCAGCTTGCTGCCGGGCACGTCGAGTTCGAGGAAGGCCTCCACGTCACGCTCGTGGCTGATGGGGCCGACGTACAGACTGACCGGGCGGGCCAGCGGCCCGAGCGCGCGGTCGGCCAGCGGCGGATCGGCCAGCCGGAACAGGCGCGTGTCGACACCGGGGGACGCGTCGTGCAGGCGTTCCCAGCCCAGCGACTGCAGCCGGTTCAGCAGCGCCGGGCTGCTCACCAGCACCGCGCTGCTGGGTCGGTGAAACCGCTGCAGCAGCGCATCGGCCCAGCGCAGCGGCATGACACCGCGTGCGACCAGCCAGGCGGCCACATCGCTGTGGCAGGCACTGGAGAACGGCCAGCGCCGGCGCAGGCAATGGCGCCGGGCGGCCCAGCCCAGCGGGCCCTGGGTGGCGATGTGCACCGCGTCCGGCCGGGCTTCGTCCATCAGGCGGCGCAGGCGTTCACCGGGCCAGGCCACCCAGCGCGGCGCGCCGTTGCCCAGCGGCAGGCAGGCAAAGGCGCCGGGCTGCACCACCGTCACCGCATGGCCGATCTGCTGCAGCTCGCGGGTGAGCTCCACCAGCAGGTGACCCACGCCGTGGTCGTGGGTCTGCCAGATGTCGGTGACGATGAGGATGCGCAAGGCCTCAGCTTCCCAGGAAGTGCCGCCGGTAGCGGGATGGCAGGTCGGCGATCCGCATGAACATGGGCAGGTCGGCGGCGTTGAAATCGGGATCCCAGGCCGGCGGACCCAGCACCTTGGCGCCCAGGCGCAGATAACCCTTGATGAGCGCCGGCGGCTCCACCACCAGGGTGTCGTCGAGCTGCTCCACCGGCAGCGGCAGGCGCGGACGCACATGGAAATCGATCGGGGCCAGATGCGTCTGGCTGACCTGGCGCCAGATGCTGGCGGCCGCATGGCCCCCGCCCACCCGGCCGTGCGGGCCTTCGTGGTGCATGGGGATGCTGGCGCAGCCGATCATCATGTCCAGCCGGTTGTTCACCATGAAGCCGGCCAGCGCGCCCCACAGGGCCATGATCACGCCACCGTGGCGGTGGTCGGCATGCACGCAGCTGCGGCCCAGCTCCACCATGCGCTCGCGCACGCCGCGCAGGCGGGTGAGGTCGAATTCGGTGTCGCTGTAGGTGCTGCCCACGCGGCGCGCCTGGGCCGGGGTGAGCACGCGGTAGGTGCCGATGACGGCGCGGCTGGCGGCATCGCGCACCAGCAGGTGTTCGCAGTAGTCGTCGAACAGGTCGATGTCGTGGCCCGGCACGCTGGCCGGCAGGCGGGCGCCCATTTCCTGGGCGAACACCTGGTACCTCAGGCGCTGCGCTTCACGAACCTCGTCCAGATGCCGCGCCCAGGCCACCTCGATGCCGGCCACTTCGCCCGCAGCCGCTGCCAGCGGGCGGGGATGAAGCGACCCCCGGGGCCAGGCGGCTGGCGACAGGTCGAGCGTGGGGGTGGGCAGTTCCTTCATGGCGTGCTCCTCGGCGGGATTCGTGGTCTGGGGCATGCGCTGCAGTCTGCGGGCGCTGCGTGACCTTCTCGTGGCAGTCACATGACTTTCATGTGACGCCAGGACCACCCGCGAAGCCAGGGCACTGTGGCGCTGCTGCCAGAATGGCGGGCATGACGCCGCTTGACCTGCACTGCCATCCCGCCAGCCCGTGCCCGGTGCCGCTGACGTTGCGGGTCGGTCTGCAGCGCAGCACCTCGGAGCTGGTGCTGGTGTGGCGGCTGCAGGCCGATCCGGCGGCCATCGTCTGGCCGGAGCCCCGACCGGCCGGTCCGGCCGACGGCCTGTGGCAACACACCTGTTTCGAGGCCTTCGTGCGCCGCGACGATGGCTCGCCGGCCTACACCGAGTTCAATCTCGCACCGTCCGGCCAATGGGCCTGCTACCGCTTCCGGGCCGAGCGGGAACGCGACGACCACGCCACCGCCGCAGCCCCGCCGCTGCTGCAGGTGCAGCGCCTGATCGACGGGATGCAGCTCACGGCGCGCATCGAGCTGCCGCAGGCCGCGCAGGCCGACGACGACGGCATCGGCTGGCGCATCGGCCTGAGCGCCGTGATCGAGACCACCGGCGGCCACCTGAGCTACTGGGCGCTGCACCACCCGGCGGACCGCCCCGACTTCCACCACCCCGCCGGCCATGTGCTGCACTGGCCGGCCGAATGAACACCGACCCCATGTCCCCTGCTCCCCTGCGCTTCGGCATCGAACGCCTGATCGACGAACCCGCCCTGCGCGAGCCTTTGCGCGGCCGGCGCGTGGCACTGCTGGCACACCCCGCCTCGGTGCTGCGCGACCTGACCCACAGCCTGGACGCCCTGGCCGCCCTGCCCGACATCCGCCTGAGCGCGGCCTTCGGCCCGCAGCACGGGCTGCGCGGCGACAAGCAGGACAACATGGTCGAGTCGCCCGATTTCACCGACCCGCGCCTGGGCATCCCGGTGTTCAGCCTGTACGGCGAGGTGCGCCGCCCCACCGACGCCATGATGGACAGCTTCGATGTGCTGCTGGTCGATCTGCAGGACCTGGGCTGCCGCATCTACACCTTCATCACCACCCTGCGTTATGTGCTGGAGGCGGCGGCGCAGCACGGCAAGGCGGTGTGGGTGCTGGACCGGCCCAACCCCGCCGGCCGGCCGGTGGAGGGCAAACTGCTGCAGCCGGGCTGGGAGAGCTTTGTGGGCGCCGGCCCCATGCCCATGCGGCACGGCATGACCATGGGCGAGCTGGGCCACTGGTTCATCGCCCAGCTGGGCCTGAAGCTGGACTACCGTGTGATCGCCATGACCGGCTGGCAGCCGGATGCCGGCCCCGGCTTCGGCTGGCCGCTGGGCGAGCGCAGCTGGGTCAACCCCAGCCCCAACGCGCCCAATCTGTCGATGGCGCGGGCCTACGCCGGCACTGTCATGCTGGAAGGCACCACGCTGAGCGAAGGGCGCGGCACCACGCGGCCGCTGGAGCTGTTCGGCGCACCCGACATCGACACCCACCGCCTGCTGGCCGACATGCGCCGCATTGCCCCGCACTGGCTGCAGGGTTGCGTGCTGCGCGCCTGCTGGTTCGAGCCCACCTTCCACAAGCACGTGGGCCAGCTGTGCGCCGGTGTGCAGATCCATGTGGAAGACCCGACCCACTACGACCATGCCGCCTTCCGCCCCTGGCGCCTGCAGGCCCTGGCCTTCCGGGCCATCCGCCTGCAGAAGCCGGACTACCCGCTGTGGCGCGACTTTGCCTACGAGTACGAGCACGACCGCCTGGCCATCGACCTCATCAACGGCGGCCCGCTGCTGCGCGAGTGGGTGGACGATGTGACCGCCTCACCCGATGTGCTGGATGCCGCTGCCGGCCGTGACGAGGCGGCGTGGCTGGAAACCCGCCGCCCCTTCCTGCTTTACTGACCGGGCGCCAGCCACTTCTGCATGAAGCCGGCCGTGCCCATGGTCGGGTCCAGCTGGTAGCCGGCGTAGCCCAGGCGCCGGTACAGTGCCAGCGCCGAGGCGTTGCCGGAGAGCACCTCCAGCGTCATCTTCACCGCCCCGCGTTCGCGGGCCACGTCCTCGGCCTTGAGCAGCATCTGTCGGGCCACGCCCCGGCCCCGGTGGCTGGCCAGCACGGCCACGTCGTGCACGTTCACCAGGGGCTTGCACTGGAAGGTGGAGAAGCCCTCGATGCCATTGACCAGGCCCACCGCCTGGTCGCCGTCGAAGGCCAGGATGCTGAAGGCCTGCGGGCGGGCGGCCAGTTCGGCCACCAGGTGCTTGCGGGCGTAGGCGCTCAGCGGTTCGCCGCCGCCCGCCGGGTCGCGGGCATAGGCATCCAGCAGATCGACCACGGCGCGGGCGTCGGATGCGCTGGCGTAATCCGCCAGCCGCACGGTGCATCCGGCCATGGTTCAGGCCCCGGACTGCACCGCCGCCACCAGGCGTTCGGCACAGGTGCGGGCCTGGGTGGCGTCGCGCGCCTCCACCATCACCCGCAGCAGCGGCTCGGTGCCGCTGGCGCGGATCAGCACACGGCCGGCATCGCCCAGCTCGGCCTCCACGGCGGCGGTCTCGTCCTTCAGGCGCTGGCTGGTCTTCCAGTCCTGGCCGGGCTGCAGCCGCACATTGATCAGGGTCTGGGGGAACAGCGTCACGTCGCTCAGCAGCTCGGCCATGGTGCGGCCGCTGTCCACGCAGGCGTGCAGCACCTGCAGGGCCGACACCAGGCCGTCGCCGGTGGTGTGGCGGTCCAGCACCAGCAGGTGGCCCGAGCCTTCACCGCCCAGGATCCAGCCCTGACGCTCCAGCTCTTCCAGCACGTAGCGGTCGCCGACCTTGGCCCGCACGAACTTCACGTCACGCGCCTTCAGCGCCACCTCCACCGCCATGTTGGTCATGAGCGTGCCCACCACGCCGGGCACGTCCTCGTCGCGGGCGATGCGGTCGGCGGTCATCAGGTAGAGCAGTTCGTCGCCATTGAACAGGCGCCCCTCCCGGTCCACCATCTGCAGCCGGTCGGCATCGCCGTCCAGGGCCACGCCGTAATCGGCGTTGTGGGCCCGCACCGCCGCCACCATGGCCTCGGGGTGGGTGGCACCCACCCCGGCGTTGATGTTCAGGCCGTCCGGGCTGCAGCCGATCTTCACCACCTCGGCCCCGAGTTCATGGAACACCGCGGGTGCGATGTGATAGGCCGCGCCGTGGGCGCCATCGACCACGATCTTCAAGCCCTTGAGGCTCAGGCTGTTGGGCACCGTGCTCTTGCAGAACTCGATGTATCGGCCGGCGGCATCGTCCAGCCGGCGCGACTTGCCCAGCTCGGCCGCGGCCACCCACACCGGGGGCTCCTGCAGCGCGGCTTCCACGTCCAGCTCCCAGGCGTCGGGCAGCTTGGTGCCCTGGGCGCTGAAGAACTTGATGCCGTTGTCGGCAAACGGGTTGTGGCTGGCCGAGATCACCACGCCCAGGCTGGCGCGTTGCGCCCGGGTCAGGTAGGCCACGGCCGGCGTGGGCACCGGCCCGAGCAGCACCACGTCCACACCGGCGGAGTTGAAGCCGGACTCCAGCGCGGCCTCCAGCATGTAGCCGGAGATGCGGGTGTCCTTGCCGATGAGCACCGTGGGGTGTTTTTCGGTGCGGCGCAGCACGCGGCCCACCGCATGGGCCAGCCGCAGCACGAAATCGGGCGTGATCGGGGCCTGTCCCACCGTGCCGCGAATGCCGTCGGTACCGAAATAGGTGCGTGCCATGGGCGTATCTCCTCGTTGTTCTGGGGTCAACCGCGCATTATCGCGGCCTGCCACACCCGCAAGGCATCGACCGTGGCGCGCACATCGTGCACCCGCACCACCCGGGCGCCCCGGTCCACCGCCAGCACCGCCGCCGCCACGCTGGCAGCGACCCGGTCGGCCGGCACCTCCTGCCCGGTGACCGCGCCCAGCGACGATTTGCGCGACCAGCCCGCCAGCACCGCAAAGCCGGCGTCCAGCAGCGGCCGCTGCCCCTCGATGAGGCTGAAGTTCTGCGCCACCGTCTTGCCGAAGCCCACCCCGGGATCCAGCACGATGCGCTCGCGGGCCACGCCCAGCGCGGTGAGCGCGGTCGCCCGTTCCTGCAGGAAGTCGGCCACCGCCGGCACCACATCGCCCTCCATGGGCGCGGTCTGCATGGTCTGCGGATCGCGGTGCATGTGCATCAGGCACGCGCCGGCACGCGGGTGCGCGGCCACCACCTGCAGGGCGTCGCCGCGGCGCAGCGCCCAGATGTCGTTGACGATGTCGGCCCCGGCGTCCAGCACCGCGCGCATCACCTCGGGCTTGTAGGTGTCCACCGACACCGGCACACCCAGCTTCACCGCCCCCTGCACCACCGGCAGCACCCGGGCCAGCTCCTCGTCCAGCGGCACGGCCGGGCTGCCGGGCCGGGTGGATTCGCCGCCGATGTCCAGGATGTCGGCGCCCTGGGCCAGCAGCTGCTCGCAGTGGGCCAGTGCCGCAGCGGTACCGGCGTGGCGGCCGCCGTCCGAGAACGAATCGGGGGTGACATTGACGATGCCCATCACGCGGGGGGCGGAGAGGTCTATGTCGAAGCGGGCGGTGATCCAGCGGTTCATGGGCGTGGCAAGGAGAAAAAGAAAACGGGGCCGAAGCCCCGTTGTCGTGTGCCGGCAGGTCGGTCAGGCCGCCGAAGGCGAAGGATCGGTGGACACCGCCGGGGTGCCGCCGTCGCCGCCACCCACCGAGGGGTTGCGCGGCGTCCAGTCCTTGGGCGGACGGGGCGGCTTGCCGGCCATGATGTCGTCGATCTGCTCGGCGTCGATGGTTTCCCACTCCAGCAGGGCCTTGGCCATGGCGTGCATCTTGTCGGCGTGTTCCTCGATGAGGTCGCGGGCCAGCTTGTACTGGGTGTCGATGATGCGGCGCACCTCGGCATCCACCTTCTGCATGGTCTGCTCGCTCATGTTGGTGGTCTTGGTGACCGAACGGCCCAGGAACACCTCGCCTTCGTTCTCGGCGTACACCATGGGGCCCAGGGCGTCGGTCATGCCGTAGCGCATGACCATGTCGCGGGCGATGGTGGTGGCGCGCTCGAAGTCGTTGCTGGCGCCGGTGGTCATCTGGTTCATGAACACTTCTTCGGCGATGCGGCCACCGAACAGCATGCTGATCTGGTTCAGCATGTATTCCTTGTCGTAGCTGTAGCGGTCCTGGGACGGCAGGCTCATGGTCACGCCCAGCGCACGGCCGCGCGGGATGATGGTGACCTTGTGCACCGGATCGCACTTGGGCAGCAGCTTGCCGATGAGGGCGTGGCCGGCCTCGTGGTAGGCGGTGTTGCGGCGCTCTTCCTCGGGCATGACCATGCTCTTGCGCTCGGGGCCCATGAAGATCTTGTCCTTGGCCTTCTCGAAGTCCTGCATCTCCACCACGCGGGCGTTGCGGCGGGCGGCCATCAGGGCGGCTTCGTTGCAGAGGTTGGCCAGGTCGGCACCACTCATGCCGGGCGTGCCCCGGGCAATGATGGAGGCGTTCACGTCGGTGCCCAGGGGCACCTTGCGCATGTGCACGTTGAGGATCTGCTCGCGACCCCGGATGTCCGGCAGGGTCACATAGACCTGGCGGTCGAAACGGCCCGGGCGCAGCAGGGCGGCATCCAGGATGTCGGGGCGGTTGGTGGCGGCCACCACGATCACGCCCAGGTTGGTCTCGAAGCCGTCCATCTCGACCAGCATCTGGTTGAGGGTCTGCTCGCGCTCGTCGTTGCCGCCGCCCAGGCCGGCGCCACGCTGGCGGCCCACCGCGTCGATCTCGTCGATGAAGATGATGCAGGGCGCGTTCTTCTTGGCGTTCTCGAACATGTCGCGCACACGGGCCGCGCCCACGCCGACGAACATCTCGACAAAGTCGGAGCCCGAGATGCTGAAGAACGGCACCTTGGCTTCACCGGCGATGCCCTTGGCCAGCAGGGTCTTGCCGGTGCCCGGGGGGCCGACCAGCAGCAGGCCGCGCGGAATGCGGCCGCCCAGCTTCTGGAACTTCTGCGGATCTTTCAGGAAGTCGACGACCTCCTTGACCTCTTCCTTGGCTTCGTCACAGCCGGCCACGTCGGCAAAGGTCACGGTGTTGTTGTTCTCGTCCAGCATGCGGGCCTTGCTCTTGCCGAAGCTGAAGGCCCCGCCCTTGCCGCCGCCCTGCATCTGGCGCATGAAGTAGATCCACACGCCGATCAGCAGCAGCATCGGACCCCAGCTCACCAGCAGGGTCATGAGCAGCGAGCCTTCTTCGCGCGGACGCACGTCGAACTTGACATTGTTGTTGATCAGGTCGCCCACCAGGCCCCGGTCGAGGTAGGTGGCCGTGGTGCGCACACGACGGTCATCCTGGGTGATGGCGACGATCTCGGTGCCGCCGTTGCCTTCCTGGATGGTCGCGCTCTTGATGCGCTGGGCCTTCACCTCGTCAAGGAATTCGGAGTAGCCCATGTAGCCCGCGCCTGCGGTGCTGCGGCTGTCGAACTGCTTGAAGACGGTGAAAAGCACCATGGCGATGACCATCCACACGGCGATTTTCGAGAACCACTGGTTGTTCAAAGGCAGCTCCTGTTGGGCCGGAAAGCCCGGGTATCACATTTGGGACTCATTCTAGGTGTTTCAAGGCTGCGTGCCTGCCACCGACCCTGAGGCTTTGTCAATCATGGGGTTAGGTTTTTTTCTGGTCAGGCGGCTCAGACGGCTTTCAGACCGATGCCCACCAGAAAGGTTTCCGACGATTTGTCCCGGCTGGCCTTGGGCTTGACCGGCTTGACCACCCGGAAGGTCTGGCGGAACAGGGCCACCATGGGCTCGTAGGCGCCCCCGTGGAACAGCTTGACCACCAGCGCCCCCTCGGGCCGCAGCCACTGGCGCGAAAAATCGACCGCCAGTTCGATCAGGTCGGCAATGCGGGCCGCGTCGGTGTCGCCGATGCCCGACAGGTTGGGCGCCATGTCGGACACCACCACATCCACCTTGTTCACGCCGCGCTCGGACAGGGCGCCCTCCAGGGCCTGCAGCACCTCGGCCTCGCGGAAATCGCCCTGGATGAAGTGCACGCCCTCCACCGCCTCCATGGGCAGCATGTCCAGCGCCACGATGGTGCCCTGCAGTTCGCCCACCGCCGCCCCGTTGGGGCTGAGCCGGCGGCGCAGGTACTGGCTCCAGGCGCCGGGTGCACTGCCCAGGTCCACCACCACCTGCCCGGGCCGGATGAGGCCGAACTGCTCGTCGATCTCCTTGAGCTTGTAGGCGGCTCGGGCGCGGTAGCCTTCCTTGCCGGCCAGCTTGACGTAGGGGTCGTTGACGTGCTGGTTCAGCCAGGCCTTGTTGACCTTCTTGCTCTGGGTTTTGACTTTGATGCCCATGGGGATCGCGCGGCGGCGTGGTAAACGATAATTGTCCCATGCCCCAGATCCAGCTCACCCCCGCGCAGCGCAAGGCCCACCGGTCGGACGCCCATCACCTCGACCCCGTGGTCCACATCGGCAACGACGGCCTGACCGCCGCCGTCCGCAAGGAAACCGACGCCGCCCTCAAGGCCCACGGCCTCATCAAGATCCGGGTGCTCAACGATGACCGTGCCGCCCGCGAGGCCATGCTGGCCACGCTGGCCGACGAGCTCGACGCCGCGCCCATCCAGCACATCGGCAAGCTGCTGGTGCTCTGGCGCCCCGTGCCGGAGAAAGCCCGGGCGGTCGACGAAGACCGCATGCCCGGCCCGAAAGACGTGAAGGTGCTGAAATTCAGCAAGCGCGGCGGCCAGCGGCCCGAGGTCAAGGTGGTGCGGGTGCTGGGCAACCAGCGCCTGACCCCCGGCGGCCAGATCAAGCGGGCCAAGGTCCGCAAGAAGAGCGTCAAGAAGACCCAGGGGTGACGACCCGGTGAGGTCGCTTGAACTTGACGCCCCCCAGCCCATCTGAGAGTCCATGAACGATCGCACTGTCCCCCTCGCTACCGACAACCCGCTGCTCGACGCATCGGGCCTGCCGCTGTTCGACGCCATCCGGCCGGAGCACGTGGCCCCGGCCATGGATGTGCTGCTGGCCCGGGCCGACGCCGCCCTGGAACAGGTCACAGCCCCCGACTTCCCGGCCGACTGGAAGGCCATGGCCGCCACCCTGGACGTGGCCACCGAGCGCCTGTACAGCGCCTGGGGCGCCGTGAGCCACCTCAACAGCGTGGCCGACACCCCGGCCCTGCGCGCCGCCTACAACGACAGTCTGCCCAGGGTCACCGAGTTCGGCACCCGGCTCGGATCGGACGAGCGCCTGTATGCCAAGTACAAGGCCATGGACCCGGCCCGCCTCACCCCCGAGCAGGTCCGTGCCCGCCACAACGCGCTGCAGGGCTTCGTGCTGGGCGGCGCCGAACTGCAGGGCGAGGCCAAGGCCCGTTTTGCCGCCATCCAGGAACGCCAGGCCGAACTGGCCCAGAAGTTCAGCGAAAACGCCCTGGACGCCACCGACGCCTTCGCCCTCTACCTGCCCACCGCCGACCTGGACGGCGTGCCCGACGACGTGCTGCAGGCCACCGCTGCTGCCGCCCAGGCCGACGGCCGTGACGGCCACAAGCTCACGCTGAAGATGCCGGTGTACCTGCCGGTGATGCAGTTCGCCCGCCGCAGCGAGGTGCGCGAGCAGCTCTACCGCGCCTACGTCACCCGCGCCAGCGACCAGGCCCAGGGCGATGCCGCCCGCTTCGACAACACCGCCGTCATGACCGAGCTCCTGGCCCTGCGCCAGGAGGAAGCCACCCTGCTGGGCCACCGCCACTTCGCCGACGTGTCGCTGGTGCCCAAGATGGCCCGCTCGCCCGAGCAGGTGATCGATTTCCTGCGCGACCTGGCCCGCCGCGCCCGCCCCTACGCCGAACAGGACCTGGCCGACCTGCGGGCCTTCGCCCGGGACCATCTGGGCATCAGCGATCCGCAGCCCTGGGACTGGCCCTTCATTGGCGAGCGCCTGAAGGAAGCCCGCTACGCCTTCAGCGAGCAGGAGGTCAAGACCTACTTCACCGCGCCCAAGGTGCTGGCCGGCCTGTTCCAGATCGTCGAGACGCTGTTCGAAGTGGCCATCCGCCCCGACTCCGCGCCGGTGTGGCACCCGGGGGTTTCGTTCTTCCGCATCGAGCGCCAGGGCCAGCTGGTGGGCCAGTTCTACCTGGACCCCGGCGCCCGCACCGGCAAGCGCGGTGGCGCCTGGATGGACGATGTGCGGGCCCGCTGGCTGCGCCCGGACACCGGCACCCTGCAGACCCCGGTGGCCCACCTGGTGTGCAACTTTGCCGAGGGCGTGGGCGGCAAGCCGGCCCTGCTCACGCACGACGACGTCATCACCCTCTTCCACGAATTCGGCCACGGCCTGCACCACATGCTCACCCAGGTCAACGAACGCGATGTCTCGGGCATCAGCGGCGTGGAATGGGATGCGGTGGAGCTGCCGAGCCAGTTCATGGAGAACTTCTGCTGGGAGTGGGATGTGCTCAAGCACATGACCGCCCATGTCGATACCGGTGCATCACTGCCCCGCGATCTGTTCGACAAGATGCTCGCTGCCAAGAACTACCAGAGCGGTCTTCAGACTCTGCGCCAGGTCGAGTTCGCCCTGTTCGACATGCTGCTGCACAGCCAGACCACCCCGCCGGCCAGCGGCGATGCGGTCATGGCGCTGCTGAACCAGGTGCGGGCCGAGGTGGCCGTGATGCAGGCCCCGGCCTACAGCCGCACGCCGCACACCTTCAGCCACATCTTTGCCGGCGGCTATTCAGCCGGGTACTACAGCTACAAATGGGCCGAGGTGCTGTCGGCCGACGCCTATGCCGCCTTCGAGGAAGCGGCTGCCCGCAGCGGTCGCGGCACGGTGGACGCCGAGACCGGGCGCCGGTACCGTGAGGCGGTGCTGGAGGCCGGTGGCAGCCGCCCGGCCATCGAATCGTTCAAGGCCTTCCGGGGCCGCGAACCGCAGATCGACGCCCTGCTCAAGCACCAGGGCATGGCCGGCTGATCACCGGGCGACCGGACCAGATTTCAGGGAGAACGCATGAAACATGCACCACACCGTCGCGCCAGCGCTGCGCTGGTCGCCTTCACCATGGGCAGCCTGCTGTGCGGGCTGGCGGCCGCACAGGGCGTCTACCGCATCGTCGGGCCGGACGGCAAGGTCACCTTCTCCGATCAGCCCCCGCCGGCCGCCCAGGCCAGGCCCGTGGCCGGTGCGTCGGGTGCATCCGGCGGCACGGCGCCGGCCGGTGGCAACGCGGCCCTGCCCTTCGAGCTGCGCCGCGTGGCCGGTCAGTTCCCGGTGACGCTGTACACCGGCAAGGACTGCTCGCCGTGCAACAGCGGGCGCAACCTGCTGAACTCGCGCGGCATTCCCTATGTGGAGCGCACCGTGACCACGCCCGAGGACGCCGCCGCGCTCACGCGCCTGACGGGTGAGCCGACGGTGCCGGTGCTGACCATCGGCGCCCAGCAGATCAAGGGGTATTCGGACGTGCAGTGGGGCCAGTACCTGGACGCCGCCGGCTATCCCAAGCAGTCGCAGCTGCCGTCCATCTACCGCCGCCCGCAGCCGGAGCCGCTGGTGGCGGTGCAGTCCGCCTTGCAGCCGGCAGCGCCGAACGGGGCGGCCCAGGCCTCCCCGCCGTCGGCCAGCCAGGGCCCGGCAGCGTCCAGCCGCCCGGCCGAGATCCCGGTCCAGCCGCCCTCCGGCATCCGCTTCTGAGGCCGCCGGCCCGTGCGGCCGGCCCCGCTCAGAACGTGAGGGTGCGCACGCCCTGTGCCGTGCCCAGCAGGCAGACCGAGGCCTTCTGGTGGGCGAACACACCCACCGTCACCACGCCCGGCCACTGGTTCACCTGGCTCTCGAAGCCCAGCGGATCGGTGATCTGCAGGCCGGTCACGTCCAGGATGTGCTGCCCGTTGTCGGTGACCAGGGGCGCGCCGTCCTTCAGGCGCAGCCGGGTCGTGCCCCCCATGGACGTGAAGCGGCGGCCGATGTGGGCCGCCGCCATGGGGATCACCTCCACCGGCAGCGGGAAGGCGCCCAGGGTGCGCACGAGCTTGGATTCGTCGGCGATGCACACGAAGCGGCGCGACTGGGCCGCCACGATCTTCTCGCGGGTGAGCGCAGCGCCGCCGCCCTTGACCATGTGGCCCTGGCCGTCGATCTCGTCGGCCCCGTCGATGTAGACCGACAGCTCGCCGGCGTCCTGCGCGGCGATCACCGGAATGCCCAGGGCCTGCAGGCGGGCGGTGGAGGCTTCCGAACTGGACACCGCGCCGGGCACCCGGTCCTTGATGGTGGCCAGCGCCTCGATGAACTTGTTGACCGTGGAGCCGGTGCCCACGCCGACGATCTGGCCGGGTTCGACGTATTGCAGGGCGGCCTGGCCCACCAGGGCTTTGAGTTCGTCTTGGGTCATTTGAGAGAATTCGGGGTTTGTCTGAACCGGCGGATTATCCGATGTCACTCCTCCCCTACGGCGCCGCGCGCCCCTTCCTGTTCGGCATGGACCCGGAGCAGGCCCACGAGCTCACGCTGGGCGCCATCGCCCGGCTGCAGCATTCGCCGCTGACCTGCCTGTACAGCGAGCGCCGGGTGGACGACCCCGTCACCGTGGCCGGCCTGCACTTCCCCAACCGGGTGGGTCTGGCGGCCGGGCTGGACAAGAACGCCCGCTGCATCGACGGCCTGGCCGCCATGGGCTTCGGCTTCGTGGAGGTGGGCACCGTCACGCCGCTGGGCCAGAGCGGCAACCCCAAGCCGCGCATGTTCCGCCTGCCGGCGAAGCAGGCGCTGATCAACCGGCTGGGCTTCAACAACGAGGGGCTGGAGGCCTTCCTGCGCAACGTGCAGCAGGCGCGCTTTCGCCGCCAGGGCCAGCACGCCGGTGCCCCCATGCTGCTGGGCCTGAACATCGGCAAGAACGCGGCCACGCCCATCGAGCGCGCCACCGACGACTACCTCACCTGCCTGGACGGCGTGTACCCGCACGCCGATTACGTGACGGTGAACATCTCCAGCCCCAACACCAAAAACCTGCGCAGCCTGCAGTCCGACGAGGCCCTGGACGCGCTGATCGGCGCGGTGATGGAACGGCGCGAGCAGCTGGCCGCCCGCCACAGCCGGCGCATTCCGGTGTTCATCAAGATCGCGCCCGATCTGGACGACACCCAGATCGGCCTGATCGCCGCCACCCTGCGCCGCCATGGCTGCGGCAGCGACGGCCTGCCCACGCAGGCACTGGGTGTGATCGCCACCAACACCACGCTCAGCCGCGAGGCCGTGGCCGGCCTGCCCCATGCAGACGAGGCGGGTGGCCTGTCGGGCGCGCCGGTGCTGGAGGCCAGCAACCGCGTCATCCGGCAGCTGCGCCAGGCGCTGGGCCAGGGCTTTCCCATCATCGGAGTGGGCGGCGTGCTGAGCGGAGCGGATGCCGTGAGCAAGGTCAAGGCCGGGGCCGACGTGGTGCAGATCTACACCGGGCTGATCTACCGCGGACCGGCGCTGGTGCGCGAGGCGGCGCAGGCCCTGGCGGCGCTGCGCTGAACCGGCGCGCTCAGGCCAGCAGGTCGGCCACGGCCTGCCCGATGGCCAGGCTGCTGGTGAGTCCTGGCGACTCGATGCCGAACAGGTTGACCAGCCCCGGCACGCCATGCACCGCCGGTCCCTGCAGCACGAAGTCGGCCGCCGGCTCGCCAGGGCCGCTGATCTTGGGCCGCATGCCGGCATAGCCCGGCAGCAGGCTGCCGTCGGGCAGATCGGGCCAGTAACGGCGCACCTCGGCATAGAAGGCGTCGCCCCGGGCGGGGTCGACCTGCAGATCGTCCGCCCGCTCCACCCACTGCACATCGGGGCCGAACTTGGCCTGACCGCCCAGATCGAGCGTGAGGTGCACGCCCAGGCCGGCCAGGTGCTTGTCGGGCTCGGGCGCGGGGTAGATGAGGTGCTGGAACGGCGCGCGACCGGCCAGGGTGAAGTAGCTGCCCTTGGCGTAATGCGGTGTGGGCACATGGCGCGGGTCCAGGCCGTCAATGCACCGGGCGAGGTCGCAGGCGTGCAGGCCGGCCGCGTTCACCAGGGTGCGGGCCAGCAGGCGCGTGCCGTCCCCGGTGGTGACCAGCAGGCCGTCGGGCTGCACGGCCACATGGGCCACCGCGCTGTGGCAGGCCACCAGCCCACCCGCGTGCTCCAGATCGCCCTGCAGCGCCAGCATGAGGCCGTGGCTGTCCACGATGCCGGTGGACGGCGAATGCACCGCGCCCAGGCATTCCAGGGCCGGCTCCAGGGCCCGGGCCTGGTCGCGGTCGAGCAGCACCAGATCGTCCACCCCGTTGGCGCGCGCCCGTTCGATGATGGCGGGCAAGGCGGCCAGCTGGCTGGGCGTGTGGGCCACGATGAGCTTGCCGCAGCGCCGGAAAGCCACGCCGCGCTCGGCACAGTAGGCGTAGAGCATCTGCTTGCCCTGCACGCACAGTTGTGCCTTGAGCGAACCCGCCGGGTAATAGATGCCGGCGTGGATGACTTCGCTGTTGCGTGAACTGGTGCCGGTGCCGATGGACGCCTCGCGCTCCAGCACCATCACCTCGCGGCCCTGCAGCGCCAGCGCGCGGGCCACGGCCAGGCCGACCACGCCAGCGCCCACGACCAGGACATCGCAAGGCTCGGCAGGGGACATGGCGGTGGGGTTCATGGTGTCAGCGGTGATCTGGGCGGGAAGGCTAAAATTCTAGGTTGCCCGGCCGACGCGGCCGCAGGCCTCCCACATTCCACCCCAAGGACGCTCCATGTCTCTCTTCACCGCCGTTGAAATGGCCCCGCGCGACCCGATCCTGGGTCTGAACGAGCAATTTGCCGCCGACACCAACCCCAGCAAGGTCAACCTGGGCGTGGGCGTGTATTTCGACGACAACGGCAAGCTGCCGCTGCTGCAGTGCGTGCAGGCCGCCGAGAAGGCGCTGATGGACAAGCCCACCGCGCGCGGCTACCTGCCCATCGACGGCATCGCCGCCTACGACGCGGCCGTCAAGGGCCTGGTGTTCGGCGCCGACAGCGAGCCGGTGAAGAGCGGCCGCGTGGCCACGGTGCAGGCCATCGGCGGCACCGGCGGCCTGAAGATCGGCGCCGACTTCCTCAAACGCCTGAGCCCGAACGCCACCGTGCTCATCTCCGACCCGAGCTGGGAAAACCACCGCGCCCTGTTCACCAACGCCGGCTTCACCGTGGGCACCTACGCCTACTACGACGCCGACAAGCGCGGCGTCAATTTCGACGGCATGCTGGCCAGCCTGAATGCCGCTGCACCCGGCACCATCGTCGTGCTGCACGCCTGCTGCCACAACCCCACCGGCTACGACATCACCCCGGCCCAGTGGGACCAGGTGATTGCCGCCGTGAAGGCACGTGGCCTGACCCCGTTCCTGGACATGGCCTACCAGGGCTTCGGCCACGGCATCGCCGAAGACGGCGCCGTGATCGCCAAGTTCGTCGCTGCCGGCCTGGACTTCTTCGTTTCGACTTCGTTCTCCAAGAGCTTCAGCCTGTACGGCGAGCGCGTGGGTGCGCTGTCGGTGCTGTGCGCCAGCAAGGAAGAAGCCGACCGCGTGCTGAGCCAGCTCAAGATCGTGATCCGCACCAACTACTCCAACCCGCCCACCCACGGTGGCGCCGTGGTGGCCGCCGTGCTCAACAACCCCGAGCTGCGCGCCCTGTGGGAAAAAGAGCTGGGCGAGATGCGCGTGCGCATCAAGGCCATGCGCCAGACGCTGGTCGACGGCCTGAAGGCCGCCGGCGTGCAGCAGGACATGTCCTTCATCACCACCCAGATCGGCATGTTCAGCTACTCCGGCCTGAGCAAGGACCAGATGGTGCGCCTGCGCAGCGAGTTCGGCGTGTACGGCACCGACACCGGCCGCATGTGCGTGGCCGCGCTCAACAGCAAGAACATCGACTACGTCTGCCGGGCCATCGCCGCCGTGGTCTGACACCCCGCAGCACCCGCCCCTGACAACGGCCGGACTGGCGCCTGAGCGACAGTCCGGCCGTTTTTCACTGGTTTTTCCCCGCACCGAAAACAGTACATACTGTTATATTGCACTGCAACATAACGCGGAGTCTTGGCCCATGCTGTACCAGTTCTACGAAACCCAGCGCTCCATCATGGAGCCCTTTGCCGATCTGGCCGACGTGGCATCGCGCATGTTCACCAACCCGGCGCTGCCCTTCGCCCAGCTGCCCGGTGCCCAGCGCATCTCGGCCGGCTACGACCTGCTGCACCGCCTGGGCAAGGACTACGAGAAACCCGCCTTCGGCATCCGCACGGTCGATGTGGACGGCGTGGAAGTGGCCATCCACGAGCGCGTGGAAGTGGACAAGCCGTTCTGCGAGCTGCGCCGCTTCAAGCGCTTCTCGGACGACACCGCCACCCTGGCCACGCTGAAGGCCCAGCCGGTGGTGCTGGTGGTGGCACCGCTGTCCGGCCACTACGCCACCCTGCTGCGCGACACGGTGCGCACCCTGCTCAAGGACCACAAGGTCTACATCACCGACTGGAAGAACGCCCGCCTGGTGCCGCTGGCCGACGGCGAGTTCCACCTCGACGACTACGTCAACTATGTGCAGGAGTTCATCCGCTACCTGCAGGGCCAGTACGGCAACTGCCATGTGATGAGCGTGTGCCAGCCCACCGTGCCGGTGCTGGCGGCCGTGTCGCTCATGGCCAGCCGCGGCGAGACCACCCCGCTGTCCATGACCATGATGGGTGGCCCCATCGACGCCCGCCGCTCCCCCACCGCCGTCAACAACCTGGCCACGCAGCGCAGCCACGCCTGGTTCGAGAACAATGTCATCTACCGGGTGCCCGACAAGTTCCCCGGTGCCGGCCGCCGCGTCTACCCCGGCTTCCTGCAGCACTCCGGCTTCGTGGCCATGAACCCGGACCGCCACGCCAACAGCCACTACGACTACTTCCAGAACCTGGTGAAGGGCGACAACGAGAGCGCCGAAGCCCACCGCCAGTTCTACGACGAATACAACGCCGTGCTCGACATGGACGCCGACTACTACCTGGAAACCATCCAGACGGTGTTCCAGGAGTTCAAGCTGGTCAACGGCACCTGGGACGTGAAGACCGAAGCCGGCAAGGCCGAGCGCGTGCGCCCGGCCGACATCCGCCACACCGGCCTGCTGACGGTCGAAGGCGAGCTCGACGACATCTCCGGATCCGGCCAGACCGCGGCCGCGCACGACCTGTGCACCGGCATCGACCAGAAGCACCGCATGCACTACGAGGCCAAAGGTGCCGGCCACTACGGCATCTTCAGCGGCCGCCGCTGGCGCGAGATGGTGTACCCGGTGGTCAAGCAGTTCATCCTGGCGCACCAGCAAGGCATCTCCAGCGCACGGGCGGCAGCGCAGCCCAAGGTGACGGCCAAGGCGCCCGCTGCGAAGAAGACCGCTGCCCGTACCCGCAAGGCCACCGCCTGAGGCATGGACGAGCTGGCGCGGCGCATCGATGCCGCCTTGCCCCAGACGCAGTGCCAGCGCTGCAGCTACGCCGACTGCGCGGCCTACGCGCAGGCGATTGCGGCCGGTGAGGCCGGCATCCGCCAGTGCCCGCCCGGCGGGACCGAGGGCATAGAACGGCTGGCGGCCATCACCGGTCTGCCGGCAGGGCCACTGGACACAGACTTCGGCGTGGAAGGCCCGGTGACGGTGGCCATCATCGACGAGGCCTGGTGCATCGGCTGCACCCTGTGCATCAAGGCCTGCCCCACCGATGCCATCGTCGGCATCCACAAGCGCATGCACACCGTGGTGGAGCCGCACTGCACCGGCTGCGAGCTGTGCATTCCGGTGTGCCCGGTGGACTGCATCTCGCTCGAGCCGGTGAGTGGCGAACGCACCGGCTGGGCCGCCTGGACGCCGGCGCAGGCGCAGGCCGCCAAAGACCGCTATGAGGCCCGCAAGGCCCGGCTGGCACGCGAGAAGGCGGCCCAGGCAACGAAGCAGGCCGAGCAGCTCCAGGCCAAGCTGGCCGACCTGCCGGCCCATTCGGCCATCACCGACCCGAGCGAACTCGACCGCAAGCGCGCCGTGGTGGAGGCGGCGCTGGCGCGTGCGCGGGCCCGCCGCGAGAACCGCTGAGCCGCCCGATCAGGCAGCCACGCGGGCGGCCGCGGTCTTGTAGACGCCGCAGCCCACATACAGGTCGTCGACCTTCACCACATACGACATCTTGGCCTGCACCGTGCCGGTGGCCGGGTTGACGATGTCGTACTCCACCCAGCCCGGGCCGTGCTCGGCCTGCTCGATGATGGAAGCCAGCAGCGCGTTGCCGTCGATGCCGGCAATGTCCTGCACCCGGCTGCCCACCTTCTCGGGCTTGCCGCCGAAGGCGCGGTACACGCCCGACGCGTCGAGCGCGAAGATGTACATGTCGCGGTCGTGGAAGCCGCGCGAGGGCTCGGTCAGTTCGCGCACGAAGGCCTCGCGGCCCACCTGCTGACGGAAACCCACCGCCCGCTCCACCAGGTGCAGCGCCTCTTCGGCCGTGCCCTGCTGCAGCATGAAGCTGGCCACCGCGCGGGCCAGGTGCGCCGCGCGCTGCTCCAGCCGGTTGGCCTCGTTCACCGCCAGATCGACCATCTGGGCGTTGCTCTGGGTGATCTGGTCGAGCTGGGCCACGGCCGATGCGATCTCGCTGAGGGCCCCGCTCTGCTCGGCACTCGACGCCGAGATCAACGACATGTTGGCCGCCACACCGCGCACACCGGCCACGATCTCGGCCATGTTGGTGCCGGCATTGCGGATCAGGCCCACGCTGGACTCGACCTGGCTGCGCGAGGACTGGATGAGTTCGCGGATCTCGCGGGCCGATGCGGCCGAACGCTGGGCCAGCGAGCGCACCTCGTTGGCCACCACGGCAAAGCCGCGGCCCTGTTCACCGGCCCGGGCCGCTTCCACGGCGGCGTTGAGGGCCAGGATGTTGGTCTGGAAGGCCAGGCTGTCGATCACGCCGATGATCTCGTTCATCTGCTGCGCGCTCTTCTGGATGCCTTCGACGGACTCCACCGCGCGGACCATGGACTGCGAGCCGGCCTCGGCCATGTCGCGCACGCGCGCAGCCTGCTGGTCGGAGTCGCCGGCGGTGCTGGCGTTCTGGGCCACGGTGCCGGTGAGTTCCTGCACGCTGGCGGCCGTCTGCTCCAGGTTGGCGGCCTGCTGTTCGGTGCGGTCGGCCAGATCGCGGTTGCCCGAAGCCAGGCTCTGGCCGGCATGGGCCACCAGGGCGGAGTTGCTGCGCACCTCGGCCACCATGGCCGAGAGGCTGCCGATCATGCGGTCCAGCAGGCGAGTCAGGTCGGCCAGCTCGTCGCGGCCGCGCACGCGCAGGCTGGCGCGCAGGTTGCCGGAGGTGGTCTGCTCCATCACCTCGATGATCTGGCGCAGGTCGCCGCGAAAGCTGGCGTCCAGGCCGACCAGCAGCCAGACCAGGATCGCGGCGGCCACCGGTGCCACCACCAGCGACAGCTCGGGGTGCAGCCACAACAGCGGCAGCGGCCACAGCGCGGCCAGGGCCACCACGGCCAGCTTGGAACGCAGGGGCAGGCGGCGCATCAGCGCAGCCACCGGACGGATCAGGAGGTTGTGTTGCATGGCAGTTGAAGGCGGTGTCAGTGCAGATGTCCGAAGACCGAGGGATCCGAGTCGAACTGGCGCATGAGTTCCAGGGCCATCAGCACCAGCAGCGGGTCGTCGAAGCTGTGGGCATGGGCCGCCTGCTGGCGGGCATAGGCCGGGTCGGCCAGCATCATGCGGCGGCTCACGCACATGCCGTGGCGGGCCATGCGCAGGCTGAAGGCCTCGATCAGATCGGTGGCCCCGCCCAGCAGAGCCACCTGGGGCTCCTGCGGCTCGTGCGCGGAAAAACTGAATCCCGAATCGGGCACCGGTGTCATGAAGGTTCTCCTGGCTTCAAGGCCTTTGCAGGCCCTGGAAACTGTAGGGGACCCGGGCGGTGGCCGATGGCCGGAACAGCGCCGGGAATGCCGTTCACATCGGCCCGTGGCGGCGGTTTCTGAAGGCAGGTTTGCGAGAATCGGGGCTCTTTACATCGGCCCGTCGCGCGATCGGGCGACAAGCAACCCCCTGCCCATGACCAGCCCCGCCCTGCTCCTCAAGCTCACGGCCCATCCGGCCGATACCCCCACGTTGGACCATCCGAAACCGGAACGGCTGATCCGGGGGAACCCGCTGCGCGAGACCTGGAACCGGGTGGACGAAGCCCTGCCGGCCGGCCGCGTGTATTGCGGCGTGTGGCGCTGCGAGCCGGGCCACTGGCGCATTGCCATGGGGCCGACCGAGCGTGAGCTGTTCACCGTGGTCAGCGGCCGCTGCCGGGTGCACGATGCCCGGGGCGGCTATCAGGAGGCCGGGCCGGGCGAGGCGCTGTACCTGCCGCCCGGCTTTGTCGGCGAGTTCGAGGTGCTGGAGCACCTCACCAAGACTTACATGATCGCCGAGTAAGCCGCGATCACTTCAGGGGGCGCCTGCACCAGCTCGATCAGCACGCCCTCGCCCGCGATCGGGAACTCGTCGTTCGACTTGGGGTGCAGGAAGGTGATGTCGTAGCCCGCTGCGCCCTTGCGGATGCCGCCCGGTGCAAAGCGCACACCCTGGGCGGTGAGCCATTCCACGGCGCGCGGCAGGTCGTCGATCCACAGGCCGATGTGGTTGAGCGGTGTGGTGTGCACCGCGGGCTTCTTCTCGGGGTCCAGCGGCTGCATCAGATCGACCTCGACCTTGAACGGGCCGCTGCCCATGGCGCAGATGTCCTCGTCCACGTTCTCGCGCTCGCTGCGGAAGGTGCCGGTGACCTCCAGGCCCAGCATCTCCACCCACAGCGTCTGCAGGCGCTGCTTGTCGGGCCCGCCGATGGCGACCTGCTGGATGCCCAGCACCTTGAAGGGGCGACGGCGATCCGGCGCCGGGCCGCCCCCAGCCGGATCAGCCCCCTCGGGGGGCAGCGACCCGCGCAGCGGTGGAGCGTGGGGGCCGGTCATTGCTCGAACTCCACGATGGGCTGGTCGACCACCAGCGATTCACCTTGCGACGCGAGCACCTTGGCCACCACGCCGTCGGCGGCCGCGAACAGCACGTTCTCCATCTTCATGGCCTCGATCACGGCCACGCGTTCGCCGGCCTGCACCTTCTGGCCAGGCTGCACCGCCACCTGCACCAGCAGGCCGGGCATGGGCGAGAGCACGAAGCGGCTCATGTCGGCCGGGGCCTTGAAGGGCATGAGCGCGTGCAGCTCGGCCATGCGCGGCGACACCACCATGGCCTCGATGCGGGTGCCGTTGTGCTGCACCACCAGCGCCAGCGGGTTGCGCGGCGTGCCGCGCTCGATCTGGGCGGTGAAGGGCTTGTCGTTGCAGGTGCCGCTGATGCAGATGTCGTTCAGGCGGGACGGGCTCTGGATGGCATAGCGCTTGTCGCCCACGGTCACCACGGCTGCGCCGATCTGGCCCACCACCTCGTCCACATGCACGGCCGAGTAGGTGTGCTGGCCACCCTGACCGTCCAGCGTGATGACGCGGTAGTCGTGCCCCACCTTCACGCCGTAGCCCGGCAGCTGGCCGCTGAGGCCGGCCGCGCGCTCGCGGCTCTTGCGGCGCACGAAGGCCGCCAGTGCCACCAGGAAATCGGGGGCGTCGTGCGGCACGTCCTCGGCCCGGAAACCGTGGCCGTAGTGCTCGGCAATGAAGCCGGTGTTGAACTCGCCGGTGACGAACTTCGGGTGCGCCAGCAGCGCCGCCTGGAACGGGATGTTGCTCTGCACGCCCCGGATGATGAAGCCGTTGAGGGCCTCGCGCATCTTCGCGATGGCGTCGTTGCGGTCCTTGCCGTGCACGATGAGCTTGGCGATCATCGAGTCGTAGAACATCGGGATCTCGCCACCGTCCAGCACACCCGTGTCCACCCGCACGCCAAACCGGTCGGCGGTGTTGGCCTGCCACATGCTCTGGGCCGGCGGTGCAAAGCGCACCAGGCGGCCGGTGGAGGGCAGGAAGTTGCGGAACGGGTCTTCGGCGTTGATGCGGCACTCGATGGCCCAGCCCTCGCGCTTCACGTCGGCCTGGGTCAGCGGCAGCTTCTCGCCGGCGGCCACGCGGATCATCAGCTCCACCAGGTCCAGGCCGGTGATGCATTCGGTCACCGGGTGCTCGACCTGCAGGCGGGTGTTCATCTCCAGGAAGTAGAAGTCCTGGTCCTTGCCGACCACGAACTCCACCGTGCCGGCGCTCTGGTACCTGACCGCCTTGGCCAGGGCCACGGCCTGCTCGCCCATGGCCTTGCGGGTGGCCTCGGAAATGAAGGGCGACGGCGCCTCCTCGATCACCTTCTGGTGGCGGCGCTGGATCGAGCATTCGCGCTCGTTCAGGTAGATCACGTTGCCGTGCGAATCGCCCAGCACCTGGATCTCGATGTGGCGCGGCTCCTGGACGAACTTCTCCATGAACACGCGGTCATCGCCGAAGCTGTTGCGCGCCTCGTTGCGGCAGCTGCTGAAGCCCTCGAAGCATTCCTTGTCGTTGAAGGCCACGCGCAGGCCCTTGCCACCGCCGCCAGCGCTGGCCTTGATCATGACCGGGTAGCCGATCTTCTGCGCGATGCCCACCGCCTCTTCCGGCGACTGGATGGGCTCGTTGTGGCCCGGGATGGTGCTGACCTTGGCTTCATTGGCCAGCTTCTTGGAGGCGATCTTGTCGCCCATGGCCGCAATGCTGTAGTGCTTGGGGCCGATGAACACCAGCCCGGCTTCCTCGACCTTGCGGGCGAAGTCCTCGTTCTCGGACAGGAAGCCGTAGCCGGGGTGGATGGCCTGGGCACCGGTGGCCTGCGCGGCGGCAATGATGGCGTCGCCCAGCAGGTAGCTCTCGCGCGAGGGCGGCGGGCCCAGGCGCACCGCCTCGTCGGCCAGCTGCACATGGCGGGCTTCCTTGTCGGCGTCGGAATACACCGCCACGGTGGCGATGCCCATTTTCTTGGCGGTGGCGATCACGCGGCAGGCGATCTCGCCGCGGTTGGCAATCAGGATCTTCTTGAACATGGCGTTCTCCGGTGCAAAAGTCATTGGCTGCGGCTGGCCGTGGTGTCTGTGCCCGCAAGGATCGTGGCGGGTGTGCCTCCGCTCATGTCCCCCGCCGGCCTGGGGCCGGCTCCTCCTTTACTTCGCTGCGACACACCCGCCACGCTCCTTGCTGCGAAGGGGGTGACGTGAAAGCCCGGGGAACGCAGACCCTTGAGGATCGGGGTGCCCGGGCGTTTTGCGCAGGTAAAGGAGGAGGCCGAAGGCCGGGGGACACGGAGCAAAACGTCCGGGCACCCCGAGCCGACTCGGCGCGAAAAGATGACGGAGAAGCCCATCACAGCGGAATGTTGCCGTGCTTGCGCCACGGGTTCTCGAGCTTCTTGTCCTTGAGCATCACCAGCGAACGGCAGATGCGCTTGCGCGTCTCGTGCGGCAGGATCACGTCGTCGATGAAGCCGCGCGCGCCGGCCACGAAGGGGTTGGCAAAGCGGGCCTTGTACTCGGCCTCGCGCTCGGCCAGCTTGGCCGGGTCCTTCTTCTCTTCGCGGAAGATGATCTCCACCGCGCCCTTGGCGCCCATCACCGCGATCTCGGCATTGGGCCAGGCAAAGTTCACGTCACCACGCAGGTGCTTGGAGGCCATCACGTCGTAGGCGCCGCCGTAGGCCTTGCGGGTGATCACGGTGATCTTGGGCACCGTGCACTCGGCGTACGCGTACAGCAGCTTGGCGCCGTGCTTGATGATGCCGCCGTACTCCTGGCTGGTGCCGGGCATGAAGCCGGGCACATCCACGAAGGTCACCACCGGGATGTTGAAGCAGTCGCAGAAGCGCACGAAGCGCGCGGCCTTGATGCTGCTCTTGATGTCCAGGCAGCCCGCCAGCACCAGCGGCTGGTTGGCCACGATGCCCACGGTCTGGCCGTCCATGCGGGCAAAGCCGATCAGGATGTTCTTGGCGTACTCGGGCTGCAGCTCGAAGAAGTCGCCGTCGTCCACGATCTTGAGGATCAGCTCCTTCATGTCGTAGGGCTTGTTCGGGTTCTCCGGCACCAGCGTGTCCAGGCTGAGCTCCATGCGGTCGATGGGGTCGCCGCTGGGCCGCACCGGGGCCTTCTCGCGGTTGTTCAGCGGCAGGTAGTTGTAGAGGCGGCGCAGCATGAGCAGCGCCTCCACATCGTTCTCGAAGGCCAGGTCGGCCACGCCGCTCTTGGTGGTGTGGGTGATGGCGCCGCCCAGTTCCTCGGCGGTCACTTCCTCGTGGGTCACCGTCTTCACCACCTCAGGGCCGGTCACGAACATGTAGGAGCTGTCCTTGACCATGAAGATGAAGTCGGTCATGGCCGGCGAATACACCGCGCCACCGGCCGACGGGCCCATGATCATGCTGATCTGCGGCACCACGCCGCTGGCCAGCACGTTGCGCTGGAACACGTCGGCATAGCCGCCCAGCGAGGCCACGCCTTCCTGGATGCGGGCGCCGCCCGAATCGTTCAGGCCGATCACCGGGGCACCGACCTTCATGGCCTGGTCCATGATCTTGCAGATCTTCTCGGCATGGGCTTCGGACAACGCACCACCGAACACGGTGAAGTCCTGGCTGAAGACGAACACCAGGCGGCCGTTGATCATGCCGTAGCCGGTGACCACGCCGTCGCCCGGCACCTTGTTGTCCTGCATGCCGAAGTCGGTGCAGCGGTGCTCGACGAACATGTCCCACTCTTCAAAGGTGCCCTCGTCCAGCAGCACCTCCAGCCGCTCGCGCGCGGTGAGCTTGCCCTTGGCGTGCTGGGCCGCAATGCGCTTCTCGCCGCCACCCAGGCGGGCTGCGGCGCGTTTGTCCTCGAGTTGTCGAAGGATGTCCTGCATGTGTCTTCTCCAGAAAAATCAGTCGAACAGCGCCAGCAGCGAACGGGCTGCCGTGCTGGCGGGCAGCGTGCCGTCCAGCACGCGGCGGGTGGTGTCGTCCAGCGCCGCCTGCACGGCGGGATGGGTGCGGAAACGTTGCTTCAATCCGGCCTCGATGCGCTCCCACATCCAGGCCCGGGCCTGCTGCTGGCGGCGCTGCGCCAGCTGGCCGTTGGCGGTCTGCAGCGTGCGGAAGCGGCTCACGGCTTCCCAGAACGCGTCCACGCCCTGGCCCAGCAGAGCGCTGAGCTGGATCGCCTGCGGGTGCCAGATGGATTCGTCGTGGTGCGCGTGTTCGGGCCGGCCCTGCTGGCCCAGCAGCCGCAAGGACGAGGTGATCTGCGCCCGTGCGCGGGTGGCGGCATCGGGGTCGATGTCGGCCTTGTTGATGACCACCAGGTCGGCCAGCTCCATCACACCCTTCTTGATGGCCTGCAGGTCGTCGCCGGCATTGGGCAGCTGCAGCAGGCAGAACATGTCGGTCATGCCGGCCACGGCGGTCTCGCTCTGGCCCACGCCCACGGTCTCGACGATGACCACATCGAAGCCGGCGGCCTCGCACACCAGCATGGCCTCGCGGGTTTTCTCGGCCACGCCGCCCAGCGTGCCGCTGCTCGGGCTGGGACGGATGTAGGCCCGGTCGTGCACCGAGAGGCGCTCCATGCGCGTCTTGTCGCCGAGGATGGAGCCGCCGGAGACCGTGCTGGACGGGTCGATGGTCAGCACCGCCACCCGGTGGCCCAGGCCGATGAGGTACAGGCCCAGGGCCTCGATGAAGGTGCTCTTGCCCACGCCCGGCACGCCGCTGATGCCCAGCCGGAAGGCCTGGCCGGTGCGCGGCAGCAGGTCGGTGAGCAGCGCGTCGGCCTGCTGGCGGTGGTCGGCCCGGGTCGACTCCAGCAGCGTGATGGCCTTGGCCATGGCGCGGCGCTGGGCCATGCCCTGGCTGAGCGCGATGCCGTCAAAGAGCGCTTGCGGCGTCACGTCGCGCCTTCAGGCCACGGCTTTGCGGATCTGTTCCAGCACGTCCTTGGCGCTGGCGGGAATCGGGGTGCCGGGGCCGTAGATGCCCTTCACACCCGCCTCGTACAGGAACTCGTAGTCCTGGCGCGGAATGACGCCGCCCACGAACACGATGATGTCGTCGGCCCCCTGCTTCTTGAGCTCGGCAATGATGGCCGGCACCAGGGTCTTGTGGCCGGCGGCCAGGGTGCTCACGCCCACGGCGTGCACATCGTTCTCGATGGCCTGGCGGGCGCATTCTTCCGGGGTCTGGAACAGCGGGCCCATGTCCACGTCGAAGCCCAGGTCGGCGAAGGCCGTGGCCACCACCTTGGCGCCGCGGTCGTGGCCGTCCTGGCCGAGCTTGCTGATCATCACGCGCGGGCGGCGACCGTGTTCGTCACCGAAGGCGGCAATCTCCTGCTGCAGCTGGGCCCAGCCCTCGGCGCTGTCGTAGGCGGCGGCGTACACGCCGGTCACCTTCTGGGTGTCGGCGCGGTGGCGACCGAACACCTTCTCCAGCGCATCACTCACCTCGCCCACGGTGGCGCGCAGGCGGATGGCTTTGATGGACAGGTCCAGCAGGTTGCCCTGGCCGCTTTCGGCGGCAGCGGTGAGCGCATCGAGCGCGGCCTGCACGGCGGCGCTGTCGCGGCTGGCGCGGATCTTCTGCAGACGGGCGATCTGGCCGTCGCGCACGGCCATGTTGTCGATGTCGCGGGCTTCCACCGGCGGCTCGTCCTTCAGGCGGTACTTGTTGACGCCGACGATCACGTCCTTGCCGGAGTCGATGCGGGCCTGCTTCTCGGCAGCGGCCGCCTCGATCTTGAGCTTGGCCCAGCCGCTGTCCACGGCGCGGGTCATGCCGCCCATGGCGTCGACCTCTTCGATGATGGCCCAGGCGGCATCGGCCATGTCCTGGGTGAGCTTTTCCATCATGTAGCTGCCGGCCCAGGGGTCGATGACGTTGGTGATGTGGGTCTCTTCCTGGATGATCAGCTGCGTGTTGCGCGCGATGCGGGCGCTGAACTCGGTGGGCAGCGCAATGGCTTCGTCGAAGCTGTTGGTGTGCAGGCTCTGGGTGCCGCCGAACACCGCCGCCATGGCCTCGATGGTGGTGCGCACGATGTTGTTGTAGGGGTCCTGCTCGGTCAGGCTCCAGCCCGAGGTCTGGCAGTGGGTGCGCAGCATCAGGCTCTTGGGGTTCTTCGCGCCGAAGCCCTTCATGATGCGCGTCCACAGCAGGCGGGCCGCGCGCATCTTGGCAATCTCCAGATAGAAGTTCATGCCGATGGCCCAGAAGAAGCTCAGGCGCCCGGCAAAGTCGTCCACGTCCATGCCCTTGGCCAGGGCGGTCTTCACATACTCCTTGCCGTCGGCCAGCGTGAAGGCCAGCTCCAGCGCCTGGTTGGCCCCGGCTTCCTGCATGTGGTAGCCGGAGATGCTGATCGAGTTGAACTTCGGCATGTTCCTGGCCGTGTACTCGATGATGTCGCCGATGATCTTCATCGACGGCTCCGGTGGATAGATGTAGGTGTTGCGGACCATGAACTCCTTGAGGATGTCGTTCTGGATGGTCCCGGCCAGCTGGTCCTGGCGCACGCCCTGCTCTTCGGCGGCCACCACGTAGCCGGCCAGCACCGGCAGCACGGCGCCGTTCATGGTCATGGAGACCGACACCTTGTCCAGCGGAATGCCGTCGAACAGGATCTTCATGTCCTCCACGCTGTCGATGGCCACACCGGCCTTGCCCACGTCGCCGGTCACGCGCGGGTGGTCGCTGTCGTAACCGCGGTGGGTGGCCAGGTCGAAAGCCACCGACACGCCCTGCCCGCCGGCGGCCAGCGCCTTGCGGTAGAAGGCATTCGATTCTTCAGCGGTGGAGAAGCCGGCGTACTGCCGGATGGTCCAGGGCCGCACCGCGTACATGGTGGCCTGCGGGCCGCGGATGAAGGGCTCCAGGCCCGGCAGCGTGTGGGTGTGGGGCAGGTCGGCCACGTCGGCCGCGGTGTACAGCGGCTTGACCACGATGCCGTCCGGCGTGGTCCAGTTCAGCGCTTCCAGCTGCCCGCCGGGGGCCGATTTCTGGGCGGCCTTGAGCCAGGCTTCATAGGACGGGGGGGTGAATTCGGGGTTCGAAGAGCTCATGGCGGAACGTGTGTGAAGGCGCTGTTCTGGCGGGTCGCAGGGCCGGCGTCGCGAGAAAGTCCGAAGGCCCGGAGTTTACATCATTCATAATTATTGATGCAGAATACCGACTCCTTCCTGACGTTCCCGCCCGGTCCCTCGCCCATGTCCGCCACCGCCCTCGCCCCCCGCGCCCTGTACGAAGAAGTCGCCGAGCGGCTGCGTCAGCGCATTTTCCACCGCGAGCTGGAGCCGGGCAGCTGGATCGACGAGCTCAAGATCGCCGAAGAACTGGGCATCAGCCGCACGCCCCTGCGCGAAGCCCTCAAGGTGCTGGCCGCCGAAGGCCTGGTGACCATGAAGGTGCGGCGCGGCGCCTACGTGACCGAGGTGTCCGAGAAGGACCTGGCCGACGTCTACCACCTGCTGGCCCTGCTCGAATCCGACGCCGCTGGTGTGGTGGCCAGCCGCGCCACCGACGCCGAACTTCAAAGCCTGCAGGCCCTGCACGCCGAACTGGAAGCCGCCACCACCGACCGCGACCGCTTCTTTGCCATCAACGAACAGTTCCACATGCGGCTGCTGGAGATTGCCGACAACCGCTGGCGCGACCAGATGGTGGCCGACCTGCGCAAGGTCATGAAGCTCAACCGCCACCACTCGCTGTTCAAGACCGGGCGCATCGACGAATCGCTGACCGAGCACCGCGCCATCGTGCAAGCCCTGGTGCAGCGCGATCCGCCACTGGCCGCGCAGCGCATGCGCGAACACTTCCGCAACGGGCTGGAAGCCGCGGTCTGATCCCGGACCGGCTTCAGCCGCGCCAGAAGGCGTCGAGCCGCTGCGCAAACCCCGGCAGGTCCTCAAAGTACGGCAGCGCGCCACCCGGCACCGCCTCGAAGCGCCAGTTCGGCCGGTCGTCCACCGTGCGGCGGCCCTGGTAATCGGTGAAGTCACCACGCGTGGCCATGCTCACCCACACCGGGCACTGCATGGCCTCGTACAAGGTGTTGATGTCGGCACTGAAAAGGCCGGCCGACACAAAACACAGCGGTGCATGGCGAGCGCCCGGCTGGCGCGTGGTGGCCACCGCAAAGGCCCACAGGGCCTCGTCGATCTGCGGCCGGCCGAAGGTGCGCTTGAGGAAGTAGCGGATGACCCCCGGCCGCGTGAGCCAGCCAAAGATGCGTTCGCCCCAGCCCGGCCGGGTGAGCAGGCGGTACAGCCAGGGCAGCATGAGCGTGGAGCCCGGCGGGCCGTGGCGCCGCTTGCTGCGCGAGAAGCCGGTGGGGCTGACCAGCGCCACGCGGCGGATGCGCCCCGGCTGCTCCTGCTGCGCCCTCACCACGAACTCGCAGCCCAGCGACACGCCCAGCGCGTCCACCGCGCTGGCGCCGGTCTGCTGCAGCGCCCACGCGATGGCGGCATGCACCGCATCGGTCATGAGGCGCGGGGTGTAGGGGCGGTCGCTGCGGTCGCTGTGGCCGAAACCCGGCAGGTCCAGCGCCACCACGGTGCGGTGGCTGCGAGCCTGCTCGAACAGCGGCGCCACTTCGGCGGCCGACGCAGCCGCGTTCACGCTGTGCACCAGCAGCAGGGGCGGCAGGTCGGACGGCGTGGCGGGGTGCGCGATGTAGACCGCCACCGGGCCGGCGGGGGTGTGAATGATCTGCGGTGGCACGCTCAGGGGGGACGGCAAGGTGCTCATGCGGCAGCCCCCTGCGCCAGGGTGTCCGGTGCCACAAAGCCGTTGTCCACCTCGTCGCTCACATGCGCCTGCGCCAGCGCCCACACCTCACGCGGGGGCAGCGGCTTCAATCGGTGGTCGCTCCACACCTGGCGCCACTTGCGGGCGCCCCGCAGGCCGTGGCGCAGGCCCAGCATGTGGCGGGCAATGGCGTACCAGGGGCAGCCGTCCTCGGCATGGGCGCGCTCCATGTAACGCACCATCTGGTCTTCCACTTCGTTGCGGTCGGGCTCGGGCGTGTCTGCGCCGAAGAACGTGCGGTCCCAGGACGTGAGCAGCCAGGGGTGGTGGTAGGCCTCGCGCCCCACCATCACGCCATCCACCTGCTGCAGGTGCTCGGCGATCTGCGCGTTGGTGGTGATGCCGCCGTTGACCGCAATGGTCAGCTGCGGAAAGTCCTGCTTGAGGCGGTGCACCAGTTCGTAGCGCAGCGGCGGGATCTCGCGGTTTTCCTTCGGGCTCAGGCCCTGCAGCCAGGCGTTGCGGGCATGGACGATGAACACCTCGCAACCGGCATCGGCCACCGTGCCCACGAAGTCGCGCACGAAGTCGTAGCTCTCGGTGCGGTCGATGCCGATGCGGTGCTTCACCGTCACCGGAATGTCCACCACGTCGCGCATGGCCTTCACCCCGTCGGCCACCGTCTGCGGCTCGGCCATCAGGCAGGCCCCGAAGGCGCCGCGCTGCACCCGCTCGCTGGGGCAGCCGCAATTCAGGTTGATCTCGTCATAGCCCCACGCCTGTCCCATGCGGGCGGCGCGCGCCAGCTCGTCCGGCTCGCTGCCGCCCAGCTGCAGCGCCACCGGGTGCTCCTCGGCATTGAAGCGCAGGTGCCGCTGCACGCTGCCATGCATCAGCGCACCGGTGGTCACCATCTCGGTGTAGAGCAGCGTGTGCCGGCTCAGCAGCCGGTGCAGGTAACGGCAGTGGCGATCGGTCCAGTCCATCATGGGCGCGACGGACAGGCGCCAGGGGCTGAACGAGGGGGAGACGGAGGGGGTGGTCATGGCGGGGACTGAGGTAACGCCGTATTGTCCCTGCTCATGCCTGTTCGCGGGTCAGCGCGTGGTTCGAGCAAAGCCCGCATTGAGGGCTTCAGCCTGCGCAACGAAGTCGGCAGGGCGACGCTGGCGAAACGCCTCCAGGTTGGAGAGCTTCCACCGGAGCGCTGGCAGCTGGGCGGCATGGGGGCAGCTCACCAGGGACCAGTCTGGCGCTGCGCGCACCAGTCCACCCAGAAACTGCCGGTGCGCCGGGGTCAGCCGGCGCGGCAAGAGCTGCCGCAACCGGGCCCGTGCCTCCAGCAAGGTATCCAGCGAACATTCCACTTCGGTCATGCCGACAAAGGCTTGCTCGAACTCCGCCGCAATGTCCTTGTCGTGTCCGAACAGCACTTCGTGGGCCGGCCGGTTATGCCCGGCCAGATAGAGAACGAAACACTCGACCATGCCGTCGGTGATGCCACCCGATTCGAACAGCTGCCAGACGTCGAACAGGTCACGCGGGTGTTGTCGATCCAGGGCAGCCACCAGCTTGCCGGCGTACAGCTCGTCATGGGCGAGGATCGGAGCGTCGAACTCGACCCCGAAGAGATCGCTGGTCCTGCGGCTCAGCGGTCTGCGCTCCACCGGCATCACCGTGCCCCGGAAAACCACATTCACCTCGATCTTGACCTGGCTGGTCGCGTTCTCCACGATGAGCTTGGTGTCGGCCTGATCCTTGCTGCGAACCAGTCGGGACTGCACACCCCATGGACGGACCCGGTGTGCAATGCTGGACAGCTCCTCATGGATGGCCAGCAGCGCCGCATCGCGCGGCACATCCCAGGGGCAGAACACCACATCGATGTCGACCGACAGGCGTGGCATGTCCTGCACGAACAGGTTGATGGCGGTTCCGCCCTTCATCGCGAAGATCCGATTGGCGAAAACCTCGGGCGTCACGGCGAGCAGCAGCCGCACCGTGTCGGCGTAGCTTTTATCCATGCGGCTTCAGGCTCAGCAGGGTGCCGTCGGCGAGCCGGCCCATCCAGCGCTTGTCGCTGCCCGTCCGCAACGGATGCCGAGCCATCAGGTCGTCCACATCCACCACCCCGGTATCCCGCGCCCAGGCAAGAAACAGCCGCACCGCCTTCACGCTGGTGCAGCAGGAGAGCAACTGACCCAGCAGCTCCTTGCGCGGCGAGCGCAAGCCATCGAACACGTTGCGGGCCTCTTCCAGGCTCTGCCGGGTACCGACCTCGTACAGCATCTCCAGCGCGGCGCGCTCGGGCGACGACACCCTCAATCCATGGGGTACGCCGGGGGGCGTGCCCTGCGTCCTGGTGTTGAGCAAGGCGTCCGGCCAGTCGAACAGGGTGGCATGAACATAACGAGCCGGAACGCGGGACGTGAACCACTCCGGCAGGGTGTACCTGGACTCACCCCAGAGCACCACCGTCTCGCGGCTGCCCAGGTTGTGCCGCACACCCTGCAGAGCCAGCGCACTCTTGCCGCCCACGTGCAGACCCGGCACGCGCTGCTGCAGAAACTTCAGCGATCCGTACAGACCATGGTCTTCGTTCGGAAACGCATAAACACCCTGCGCCAGGCGCACCAGCCAGCCCGCCTCCACATAGTGGGCTGCCAGCTGGGGCGACACACCCAGCGCGGCCAGCGCGGCCAGATCGAACGGGGCCCCTCGGGGCAGCTCGGTCTGAACCCGCCTGATCAAATCGTGTCTTGAAGTTGTACCCATGTTTGAAAAATAGCACAGAAACCAATCAAACAGAGATCCGATTGATTGGATTCAACAAAAATATTCAAACCAAGTGCTATTTCTCAAACCAGATTGAAGCCTTCAGCCGCCGGACAGGGCAACGGCATCCATCAAGCCCCGGTCCACCACCACCCCATCATCCAGCCCCGACATCACCGCCCCCGCCAGATCACCCAGCCGGCGTGCCACGCCGCGCACCTGCAGGGGCAGCGCATCGTCGTCGCGCAGGGCCAGGTCGGGCAGCAGGCGGGCCAGGGCTTCGATTTCCCAGGCGGCTTCCAGGCAGGCGCGGTGGCGGGCGGGGCTCAGGCTCACGGCGCCGGACTCGTGGCGGTGCAGGCCCACCGTGTCGGGGTGGGTGGAGAAGGAAATGGGGAGAGCGTTGTGGCTCATGCGGGGGCTCCTGATCGAGACTGGAAACCACCCGACACGTTTTCAAGCGCATGGGGTGGGCAAGATGTTGAAAACACGGGATCAGCCGTGCGGCCAGCCTCACGGTGTGGCCCATCTTGCCCGCAACCGACGCGACAAGACCGAGCCTCGCCGCTTGAATGGGGACATGACGAAACCCCGCTTGAAGGTGGGGGCTGCAACCTCTGATCAACCGGTGTTTTCACGCACCAAGCCTTGCGGCCTGGCGCGATTATGCGGGCGCGACCGGACGCTGCGGGCCGCCCTGCCCCGTCACCCGAACAACGGCAACGTCTCGTACCTGCCGTACAGCAATAACGCGCTGTCGGCATGCCCCAGCCAGCCTTCGATGAGGCTGGCGTACACGCGGCGGAAGTCGGTGGTGTGGCGCTGGTTGCCGGTCTCGTCGAGCTGGGTCAGGGACGGCACCTCGCCGAAGTGGCCGCCCTTCACGCGGGTGCCCACCACGTACATGTGGTTGGCGGTGCCGTGGTCGGTGCCCAGGCTGGTGTTCTCGGCCGGGCGGCGGCCAAATTCGGAGTAGACGAGCACGGCCACGTCGTCAGCCCGGCCGATGCGTTGCAGGTCTTTCACGAAGCCGGCCACGGCGTCGGACACATAGGTGAGCAGGCGCTGGTGCAGGTCGGCCTGCTGCACATGGGTATCGAAGGCGTTGTGGCGGTAGGCCACGTGGTACAGGCGCGTGGGCATGCCGGCGCTGATCATGCTGGCGACCTTGGGCAGGTCCATGGAAATGATGCCGTAGTCCACCGGGGTGCTGTAGCCCTCCCAGGCGGCGCGCACCTGGGCCGAGGCTTCGCGGGCGCTGCGGGCCACGTCGTCCAGGTAACGGGCGGTGGCGCCCTGCCCGGCCACCGGCGGCAGCGCGCCATCGAGCAAGGGGCGGCTGGCGTGCAGGCCCTTGCGGGCAAAACGGTCCGGGTCGTTGAAGACCACCGGCACATGGCGGCGAGCCCGCACCGCGAGCGACTGGCGCTCGTCGATGTTGACCATGAAGTTGGGCGTGAGGCCGGGGTCGATGGCGTCGGCCACGCGGCCCAGCCAGCCGTGCGGCTCGCCGCCGTTGGGCACGCCGGTGTGCCAGTAGGCCGCCGAGGTGAAGTGCGAGAACGACGGTTGCGGGTAACCACAGCCGTGCACGATGGCCATCTGCCCGTCCTTGTAGAGCCGCTCGAAGCCGGCCATGCCGGGGTTGAAGCCGAAGCGGTCGTCGATGCGGCGCACGCGCCGGGCCGGCACCGCGATCTGCGGGCGCAGGCGGTAGTAGGCGTCGTCGGTGTAGGGCACCAGGGTGTTGAGGCCGTCATTCGCCCCGGTGAGCTCCACCACCACCAGGATGCGGCCCGGGCGGCCGCCGGCAGCCTCGCTCCGAGCGGCAGCGCGGGCTGACGCGGGCCACGCCGCCACCAGCCCGGCACCGGCCAGGGTGCGGAGCATGTCGCGGCGGCTGGGCGCACGGTGAGCGGCGTGGGGATGGTCGTGGTGCGTCATGCGGAGCCTTCAGCTGGCCTGGTAGCCGGGCAGCGAGAGGATGACGTGCAGCACCTGGCGCAGCGCGTCTTCCATGTAGGTGTCGGCGCGGGCCAGGTCGGTGGTGCCGAGTTCGGCCTGCAGCAGGGCCGTGATGCGGCCGCGGGTGTCGGCATCGACCGGCACGCTCATGAAGCGCAGCAGCAGATGGTCGACCGCGTCCTGCGCGGTGCGGCAGCCGGCCTGCCGCACCAGGGCCGACAGGTCGAGCCGGGCCGGGTCGCGCGGGATGGGCTGCACCTTCTCGATGGCCTTGCGCCAGGCGTGGTAGCTGGCCAGGCGGGTGTTGAAGTCTTCGTCGCGGTCGCCCTGGTTGGACATGGAGGTGACCTCCTTGCCCTCGGGCCGGGTGGCGCTGGTGACGTCCTGGCCCAGGGCCAGCCGGTCGGCCACCGAGATGATCTGGTAGAGCGAGGCCGGCACCCGGTCGTTGGGCACGAAGTCGATCGGCGGGAACACGGTGTCGTACACGAAGTTGCCGCGCACCAGCAGCAGGCCCGGCGTGATCCAGCTGCGCCCGCCGGCCCAGCCGGCCACGTTGGGCGGGAACAGCAGCTTCTGGCCCATGGCCTCGGTGGTGTCGTTGAAGTCCGGAATGCCGGGCACGCGCTGCAGCCCCATGCGGCGGTAGGTGGACACCACCAGCTCTACCGGGCTCTTGATGTGCGCCCCCACGGAAGCGCTGCTGTAGAAGTCGCGCGAGAGGAACAGCGTGTTGAGGAACGGGGCGATGCGGTAGCCGTGGCTGCGCAGCAGGTCGCCCAGCGATTTCTGCAGGGCCGGCGACACCTCGTCGCGCACGAAGAAGCGGTAGAGCTTGCTCGCCACGAATTCGGCGGCGGCGGGCTGGGCCAGCAGGATGTCGATCACCTGTTCGCCAGTCCACGGGCCGGTGCGGCCGAGCACGGTCTTGGCATCGGTGTCGTGGCGGCTGCGGTCCAGCACGAACTGCGTGCCCCGGTAGTTCCAGCCGGTGAAGGCACGGGCGGCCTCGCGGATGTCCTGTTCGCTGTAGTGGCCCACACCCAGCGTGAACAGCTCCATGATCTCGCGGGCGAAGTTCTCGTTGGGCGCGCCCTTGATGTTCACGCCGGCGTCCAGGTAGGCCAGCATGGCCGGGTCGCGGGCCACGGCCAGCAGCAGCTCGCGGAACGGGCCGTCGGCATGGCGGCGCAGGGTCTCGTTCTGCACCAGCATCTTGCGGTAGTCGCGCACCTTCTCTTCGCTGGTGGCGAAGTGGCCGTGCCAGAACAGCGTGAGCTTCTCCTGCAGCGGTCGTTGCGTGGTGAGCATGCGGTTGGCCCACCAGTAGCCCACGCGCTGGCTTTCCAGCTTGCTGGCGCGCAGCCAGTAGAGGTAGCGGTCGGCCACCTGCTGCATGCGGCGGTTGCCCTCGGGCTTGACCTTCACGCCCAGGGCCTCGCCGCTGGCGCGCGCCTTGTCGGTGGCGGCCGGGCGAGACGGCTCGAACGGGTCCAGCCCTTCGTCGAAGGCGCCGGAATGCACAAAGGCGGGTTGCGGATCGGGCGTCTGGCGGTAGTTCACCAGACGCTGTACCACGCGCTGCGGCGTGTCGCGGGCGGCGCGGTCGATTTCGGCGGGCAAGGGGCCGAAGCCGGTGCGCTCCAGCAGATGGGCCGCGCGTTCGCGGCTCCAGTCGGACCGGGCGATGGGACGCAGATCGTCCTGCCAGGGGTCCGGGGTGGCCGCGTGCAGGGTTGCGCAAAAACCCAGCAGCGCGGCCAGCGCGGCGGCCGCCAGGGTGGGCAGCCGTCGCGCCACGGCGTCAGCCCATGTGCAGGCCGCCGTTGACCGAGAAGTCGGCCCCGGTGGCATAGCCGCCTTCGTCGCTGGCCAGCCAGGCAATGATGGAGGCGATCTCGCTGGGTTCACCCAGGCGCTTGACCGGCACGGTGGCCACGATCTTCTCCAGCACATCCGGGCGGATGGCCTTGACCATGTCGGTGCCGATGTAGCCCGGGCTCACGGTGTTGACGGTGACGCCCTTGGTGGCCAGCTCCTGCGCCAGCGCCATCGAGAAGCCGTGCATGCCGGCCTTGGCGGCCGAGTAGTTGGTCTGACCGGCCTGGCCCTTCTCGCCGTTGACCGAGCTGATGTTGATGATGCGGCCCCAGCCCTTCTCGACCATGTCGCCCACCACCTGCTTGGTGACGTTGAACATGGAGTCCAGGTTGGTGTTCATCACGGCCTGCCAGTCCTCGCGGCTCATCTTGAGGAACATGCGGTCGCGGGTGATGCCGGCGTTGTTCACCAGCACGTCGATGGAGCCGTGCTCGGCCTTGGTCTTGCTGAAGGCTTCCACCGTGGAGTCCCAGTCGCCCACGTTGCCCACGGAGGCGTAGAACGTGAAGCCCAGGGCCTTCTGCTCGTCCAGCCACTTCTGGTAGTCGCGGGTGGGGCCGCAGCCGGCGATGACCTTGAAACCTTCCTTGTGCAGGCGCTGGCAGATGGCGGTACCGATGCCACCCATGCCGCCGGTGACATACGCAACTTTCTGACTCATGTGTACCTTTCGCGTTGATGCGTTGTTGTGTGTCGCTGAATTGACAGGTCGATCGTATCGACCGGCTCAGCGTTCGACAGCAAGGGAAACCCCCATGCCGCCACCGATGCACAGGGCCGCCAGGCCCTTCTTCGCACTACGTTTCTGCATCTCGTGCAGCAAGGTCACCAGCACACGGCAGCCCGAGGCGCCGATGGGGTGGCCGATGGCGATGGCACCGCCGTTGACGTTCACGCGGGCCGGGTCGATGTCGAGGGCCTTGTTGACCGCGCAGGCCTGGGCCGCAAAGGCTTCGTTCAGCTCGAACAGGTCCACGTCGGCGGCTTTCCAGCCGGCGCGGGCCAGCGCCTTCTGCGAGGCCGGCACCGGGCCCATGCCCATGGTGGCGGGGTCCAGGCCGCTGGTGCCGAAGCTGGCGATGCGCGCCAGCGGGGTCAGGCCCAGGGCCGCGGCCTTCTTCGCGGTCATGACCATGACGGCGGCCGCGCCGTCGTTGATGCCGGAGGCATTGCCGGCAGTGACCGAGCCGGCCTTGTCGAAAGCCGGGCGCAGGCCGGCCAGGGCTTCGGCGCTGGTCTTCTTGTTGATGAACTCGTCGGTGTCGAACACCAGCGGATCGCCCTTCTTCTGCGGAATGGTCACGCCGACGATCTCGTCCTTGAAGCGGCCGGCGTCCTGCGCGGCAGCGGCCTTCTGCTGGCTGGCCAGGGCCAAGGCGTCCTGCATGTCGCGGGTGATGCCGTGGGCCTTGGCCACGTTCTCGGCGGTGATGCCCATGTGGTACTGGTTGTACACGTCCCACAGGCCGTCCACGATCATGGTGTCGACCATCTTCCAGTCGCCCATGCGCTGGCCGTCGCGGCTGCCGGGCACCACGTGCGGGCTGGCGCTCATGTTTTCCTGGCCGCCGGCAATCACGATCTCGCTGTCGCCCCAGGCCACGGCCTGGGCGGCCAGCATCACGGCCTTCAGGCCGGAGCCGCACACCGCGTTGATGGTGAGCGCCGGGGTTTCCTTGGCCACGCCGGCCTTCATCATGGCCTGGCGGGCCGGGTTCTGGCCGGCGCCTGCGGCCAGCACCTGGCCCATGATCACCTCGCCCACCGCATCGGCGGGCAGGCCGGTGCGCTCCAGCAGCGCCTGGATGACGATGCTGCCCAGCTCGGTGGCCGGGGTCTTGGCGAGCGTGCCGCCGAACTTGCCGACGGCGGTGCGTGCGGCGGAAACGATGACGATGTCTTCCATGGCTCTCACTCCTCTTTGAATCGGGTCAGGCTTTCGCCTTCACATAGCGGCCCGGTGCGGGCTCGATGGCGGTGTAGGTCTTGCCCCGGCCGTAGGCCTTGGGCGCTGCGATCTGCTTGCCGGCCAGCGGCTTGAGCCAGGCGGCCCAGTCGGTCCACCAGCTTCCGGGGTGTTCGGTGGCGCCGGCGATCCAGTCTTCGGCCTTCTCGGGGAAGCGGTTGGCCGGGCCGGTCCAGTGGCTGCGCTTGCCCTTGCTGGCCGGGTTGATCACGCCGGCAATGTGGCCCGAGGCGCCCATGACGAACCGCTTCTTGCCCGGGAACAGCTGGGTGCTGGCATAGGCGCCGCCGATGGGGACGATGTGGTCTTCGCGCGAGCCGTAGATGTAGACCGGCAGCTTGACCTGGCGGAAGTCGATGGCCTGCCCGCACACGGTGGTGCTGCCCGGGCGGGTGTAGCGGTTTTCCAGGTACAGGTTGCGCAGGTACCAGGCGTAGTACGGGCCGGGCAGGTTGGTGCTGTCGGAGTTCCAGTACAGCAGGTCGAAGGGCGGCGGGGTCTCGCCCTTGAGGTAGTTGCCCACCACGTAGTTCCAGACCAGGTCGTTGGGCCGCAGGAAGCTGAAGGTGGTGGCCAGGTCGCGCCCGGGCATCAGGCCGCCCTCGGCGAACTGCATCTCGCGGAACTTGACGAAGTTCTCGTCGATGAAGACATCGAGGATGCCGGTGTCGCGGAAGTCCAGCAGCGTGGTGAGGAAGGTGGCGCTGTGCACCGGCTCCTCGCCGCGGCCGGCCAGCACCGCCAGCGCGGTGCCCAGCATGGTGCCGCCCACGCAGAAGCCCAGGGCGTTGATCTGCTCGGCACCGGTGATGTCCTGCGTCACGCCGATGGCGCGGATGACCGCGTCTTCGATGTAGTGGTCCCAGGTCTTGTTTGCCAGCGATTCATCCGGGTTGCGCCAGCTCACCACGAAGGTGCGGTGGCCCTGCTCCACGCAGTAGCGGATGAAGGAGTTCTCGGGCTGCAGGTCGAGGATGTAGAACTTGTTGATGCACGGCGGCACCAGCAGGAACGGGCGCTCGTACACCTTGGGCGTCAGCGGCTTGTATTCGATGAGCTGGAACAGCTCGTTCTCGAACACCACGGCGCCTTCGGTGGTGGCCACGTTCCTGCCGACCTCGAACACGCTCTCGTCGGTCATGGAGACGTGGCCCTGCTTCATGTCGTGCAGCAGGTTGGCCACGCCCTTGGCAATGCTCTCGCCCTGGGTCTCGATGGCCTTCTTCTGGGCCTCGGCATTGAAGGCCAGGAAGTTGCTGGGCGCGCTGGCGTCGATCCACTGCTGCACCGCAAAGCGCACCCGGGTGCGGGTCTTGTCGTCGCCCTCCACCGCGTCGGCCATGGCCATGAGGGTGCGGGCATTGAGCAGGTACACGGCGGCGGTGAAGCCGGCCACCGGGTTGCTGGCCCAGGCATCGCCGGCAAAGCGGCGGTCGCCTTGCGGGCGGGCCGTGGCGCCCTGGTTCCACAGGGCCACCGCGTCCTGCAGGTAGCTTTTCTGGATCTCGATGAGCTTGGCCGGATCGATCTTCACCGCCGGGCCGGTGGCCTGGCTGAACAGCTGGTCGATGCCCGGCATGCCGAAGGGCGATGCCGTGAAAGGAGACGGGCCGGACGGCATGGCCTGGGCCATCTGCGTCCACTGCCCCATCAGGTTCTGCTGGAAAGCCTGGATGTGCTGCGTGGCCTGCTGCCACGGGTCGGTCGGCCCGCTGCCGCCCGCCGTCTTGCCCGATGCCATGTTCGTCTCCTCTGGAATTGGCCTGCGCCTATTATGGGAGGCTCTGGGGCAGTTATACCCGGCCCTGCACCAGTATCGGCCGCGTGCCTTCCGCCCGGCTGACGCCATCCCGCTCCCCATGCCGGCCCCTGGAAGCAGCTGTGTACCTGGTCGTGATCGCGTGGATGTATGTGGTGCTGATGATGGCGGTGGCCGAGGCCTCCAACACCACCGGCACGGTGCTCGGGGCCATCATCACCTTCCTGCTGTACGGCGTGCTGCCCATGACCATCGTGGTCTATGTGATGCGCACGCCCGCGCGGCGCAAGGAACGCAAGGCACGGGAAGCCGCCGAGGTGGCTGCTGCGCAGGCTTCAGCCGAACCAGATGCAGGCGGCCATGCGACCGGTGCTGCCGAGGCGGGCAGCGTCGCGCCGGTGCGAGAAAAAGACTGAGTCCTGCGTGACGGTGCACCAGCCCGGTGTGCCGTCGTTGCCGTGCAGGTCGGTCACGCCGGCCTGCACCAGCCTCAAGCGGGCCAGGGCCGGCAGGTCGGCCAGCCATTTGCCGGGGCCGTGCGCCACAAAACAGGCGCGGGCATCGGCGGTGGCGCCGAACGCCTCCCGCACCTCGTCCCCCACTTCAAAGGCCGACGGGCCGATGCAGGGACCCAGCCAGGCGCTGATGGCGCCCTGCCCGGCCGCGTCGGCCAGCGCCTGCACTGTGGCCTCCAGCACCCCGCCGGCCAGCCCGCGCCAGCCGGCATGGGCCGCCGCCACCGCACGGCCCGACGCGTGAGCGAACAGCACCGGCAGGCAGTCGGCCACCATGATGGTGCAGGCCACGCCGGGCTCGGTGGCAAGGCAGGCGTCGGCCTGCGCACCCTGGCTGGCCGCCATGTGCAGGGGATCGGCCTGCAACCGCAGCACACGGGTGCCGTGCACCTGCTGCAGGAACACCGGTGTGGCCGGGGCGGTCAGGCCCGCCAGCCGCGCACGGTTGGCCGCCACATGGACCGGGTCGTCCCGCACATGGTCGCCCAGGTTGAAGCTGTCGAACGGCGGAGCCGACACGCCACCGGCACGGGTGGTGCACAGGGCGCGCACGCCCGCCGGCAGGGGCCAGTCGGGCGTCAGCAGGCCCGGCATCGGCAGCCCGGCCATCAGGCCTCGAAGTCGGGGCAGGCCTTGGGTTCGGCGGCCTGGAAGGCCGGGTGCGCCATGCAGGCGTCGAACACCCGCATGGTGTGGGTCAGGCCATCGAAGCTGACGTTGAAACGCTGGCCGTTGAAGATCTGCGGCACCAGCACGCAGTCGGCCAGGGTGGGGGTGTCGCCATGGCAGAAACGGCCGGTGGGGCCGGCGGCCAGCTGCTTCTCGAAGGCTTCCAGACCGGTGCGCACCCAGTGGCGGTACCAGGTGTTCTTGGGCTCTTCCTCCACCTTGAGTTCACGCACCAGGTACTTGAGCACGCGCAGGTTGTTGATGGGGTGGATCTCGCAGGCCACGATCTGCGACAGCGCCCGCACCCGGGCACGGCCCAGCGCGTCGGCCGGCAGCAGGGCCGGCTCGGGATGGGTCTCGTCCAGGTACTCGATGATGGCCATCGACTGGGTCAGGCGGGTACCGTCGTCCAGCTCCAGCAGTGGCACCAGGCCCTCGGCGGCGATGTCGGCAAAGGTCGGCAGCTTGTGGTCGCCGCGCGCCAGGTGCACCGGCACGTACTCGTACGGGAGGCCCTTGAGGGCCATGGCAATGCGCACCCGGAACGAGGCGGAAGAGCGGAAGTAGTTGTAGAGCTTCATGCGGGCAAGCATAACTTCTGACCGGCCGCCACTCACTTACGATGCAGGCTCCGACAACGACATGAGGAGGAGCGATGATACGCATGAGATGGGTCGTCCCGGCCCTTGCGGCCGGCCTGCTGGCCGGTTGTGGCACCTTTCCGGTACCTGGCTACAGCCCGGACTATCCCAGCCTGGATCGGCTCAAGACTCAGTCTCTGTCGCCGGTCGATGTGACGGCATTCGAACCCCGCGATGCCAGCGCGCCAGTGAACCAGCTCACCCTGCGGGGAGCGCCATTTGCCCCAGCCGGCGGAAGCTTCGCGAGCTACATAGAGGCCGCTCTGCGCAGCGACCTGACCGAGTTGCGAAGGCTCGATCCACGCTCGGACACACGCATTGCCGGTGAGCTGCTGCTCAATCGCTTCGACATATCAGGCTTCTCCACCGGTGAGGGCGAGTTGAGGCTGCGCCTGCGCGTGACGAGGGCCGGACAGTTGACCCTGGACAAGACCTACCAGGCCAACACCACCTTCCCGATCCACCTGGCTGCCAACGTGGCGGTCCCCCGTGCCCAGGCCGAATACCCACGCCTGGTGCAACGGCTGCTGCAGAACATCTACACCGATCCGGCCTTCCAGGCCGCACTCAAACCCTGACGAAAAGGATGCTCCCCATGTTCATGTTCAAACGCGCTGCCACATGGCTGGCTGCTGCCATGGTGGCCGTCCTGGCCGGTTGTGCCCACCCCATCGGCATAGGCCCCATCGATACACCGGTACGCGATGAGGCCCGACTGAGCCCCAAGAAGGCGGCTTACGTGATGAGCGACGCGGAACGGTCACGCGAAGTGATCACGCCCGGCGGCGGCGGGGACAAGGTGAGCTACTTCCCCTACCGCGATCTCGAGAAGGCGTTGCGGGATGCGCTGCGTGCGGTGTACAGCGATGTGTTTGTCGTACCGTCGAGCGCCGACACCGCCATGTTGCAGTCCCTGGGCGCCACGGTGGTGTACAGACCGGTCATCACCACGCAATCGTCGTCGCCGTCCCTGTTCACCTGGCCACCGACCGAGTTCACCATCGACCTGCGCTGCGAGGTGACCGACATCGAAGGACGACCACTGGATCAGCTGACCATCCAGTCGCGCGGAACCGCCGAGTTTGCGGAGTTCAAGAGCGACTTCGGCCTGGCCGGGCGGCGGGCAGCCACCCGCCTTTCAGAAGAGCTGAAACAGTCCATCCTGACCCGGCCTGGCCTGCGTTGACGGCAGCGCGGTTTCAGCCCAGCACGGGATAGTCGGTGTAGCCCTTGGCGCCGCCGCCGTAGAAGGTGTTGCGGTCCGGCTCGTTGAACGGGCCGCCCACCCGCAGGCGCTGCACCAGGTCGGGGTTGCTGATGAAGGGGCGGCCGAAGGCCACCACGTCGGCGCCATCGGCCACGGCCTGGTGGGCCAGCGCCAGGTCGTAGCCGTTGTTCACCATCCAGGCCGCTTTGCCGCCGGCGGCGCGGTAGGCGGCCTTGAGGGCGGCGTAGTCGAAGGGGCGGTCGGCCAGCTCGCGCGGGCCGCCGGTGGCGCCTTCGATCAGGTGCACATAGGCCAGGCCATGAGGCGCGAGCTGCTGCACCACATGGGTGAACAGCGGCTGCGGGTCGGCGTCGATGATGTCGTTGGCCGGCGTCACCGGCGAGAGGCGGATGCCGGTGCGGCCGCCGCCGATGGCGCCCACCACCGCAGCCACCACTTCCATCAGCAGGCGGGCGCGGTTGTCGATGCTGCCGCCGTAGGCGTCGGTGCGCTGGTTGCTGCCGGTCTTGAGGAACTGGTCGAGCAGGTAGCCGTTGGCGGCGTGGATCTCCACGCCGTCAAAGCCGGCCTCGATGGCGGCCAGGGCGGCGCGGCGGTAGTCCTCCACGATGCCGGGCAGCTCGGTGATGTCGAGCGCGCGCGGCTCGGAGGTGTCCACGAACACCGGGGCACCGTCTTTCAGCAGCACGGTCTTGGTGTGGGCACGGATGGCCGAGGGCGCCACCGGGGCACCGTTGCCCGGCTGCAGCTCGGTGTGCGAGACGCGGCCCACGTGCCACAGCTGGGTGACGATGCGGCCACCGGCCTGGTGCACGGCGGCGGTCACGCCCTTCCAGCCGGCGATCTGCTCGGGCGCATACAGGCCGGGCACGTCGGCGTAGCCCTGGCCCTGGTGGCTGATGGCGGTGGCCTCGGTGATCAGCAGACCGGCGGTGGCGCGCTGGGCGTAGTAGGTGGCCATGAGCGGGGTGGGCACGGCGTTCGGGGCGCGGTTGCGGGTGAGCGGCGCCATTGCGATGCGGTTGGACAGGGGGATGTCGCCGACGGTGATCGGGTCGAACAGGGTGGTCATGGTGTTTCCTTCCAGTGGGTCCAAAAAGCAAAAGCGACCCGGAGGTCGCCAGCACCGCGCCATTGTGGGCAGCCGCTGCGGGCCTCGCCGGTGCATCGGTGAAAGCCCTGCTTCGCCCAAGGACGAAAACTGCGGCGGTTGACGCCACAATCCGCAGGCTCTCCACCGAACCGCCGCACCCCGCCCATGATCCGACTCCTGCTGCACAGCTTTGACGGCACCCCCCACCCGCTGCAGGGCCTGGAGGGCCAGAGCGTGCTGGACGTGGCGGTGCAGGCCGGCGTGGCCGGCATCGACGGCGACTGCGGCGGCCAGCTCACCTGCGCCACCTGCCACGTGATCGTCGACCCCGAATGGCGCGACCGCCTGCCGCCCCCGGTGCCCGACGAGACCGACATGCTGGACTTTGCCGCCAGCCCGGCCGGCCCGGGCAGCCGGCTGGCCTGCCAGCTGCGCCTGAGCACCCTGCTCGACGGCCTGTCGCTGCGGCTTCCACGTAGCCAGTATTGAGTCCGCCGCATGGCACACTGACCCGGCTCCTTCTTCATCCACAGCAACCCACCCATGAGCGAGACAAACACTTCCCCCGCTTTCACCTTCACCCCGCCCGCCACCGTCAGCGTTCCCGTGGTCGGCACCAGCGCCCGCTTCCCGGTCCACCGCGTCTATTGCGTGGGCCGCAACTACGAGGACCATGCCAAGGAGATGGGCCACAGCGGTCGCGAGCCGCCGTTCTTCTTCCTCAAGCCGGCCGACACGGTGGTGGTGGCCGAGGCCGGCCAGACCGCCACCATCCCCTACCCCGACCTGACCAGCAACTTCCACCACGAGATCGAGCTGGTGGTGGCCATCGGCAAAGGCGGGCGCAACATCGCCGCGGCCGATGCCTTCGACCACATCTTCGGCTACGCCACCGGCCTGGACATGACACGGCGCGACCTGCAGTCCGACATGAAGAAGACCGGCAAGCCCTGGTGCATCGGCAAGGCCTTCGACCATGCCTCGCCCATCGGCCCCATCACCCCGGCAGCGCAGGCCGGCGACATCACGAAGGCCGCCATCTGGCTGCAGGTCAACGGCGCTGACCGCCAGCGCAGCAACGTGGCCAAGCTGATCTGGAACATTGCCGAGACCATCGAGCAGCTCAGCAAGGGCTGGGAGCTGCAGCCCGGCGACCTGATCTACACCGGCACGCCCGAAGGCGTGAACGCGGTGGTGCGCGGCGACGTGCTGCACGGCCATGTGGACGGCCTGACCGACATCCGCTTCCAGGTGGTCTGAGCCACCCTGCCCGAGTCCTTCACCCCCACGGAGACCCCACCATGATCCAGCGCCGTACCCTGTTGCAATCGACCGCCGCCGTGGCCCTGGGCGCGCCCGCGCTCGGCGCGCTGGCCCAGTCCAGCGTGACGCTGAAGTTCCACACCTTCATGGCACCGCAGTCCAACGTCTGGCTCAACATGCACAAGGCCTGGATGGACAAGGTGGAGAAGGAATCGGGCGGGCGCATCCGCTTCGAGGGCTACCCGGCCATGCAGCTGGGTGGCTCGCCGGCGCAGCTGTTCGACCAGGCCCGCGACGGCGTGGTCGACATCGTCTGGACGTTGCCGGGCAACACGCCGGGCCGCTTCCCGCGCACCGAGGTGTTCGAGCTGCCGTTCATGATGAACAACGCCGAAGCCACCTCCAGGGCATTCTGGGAATACATCACCACCATGGCGCCCGACGAGTACAAGGACGTGCACCCGCTGGCCCTGCAGGTGCACGGCCCGGGCATGTTCCACATGCGCAGCAAGCAGATCTTCCGGGTGGACGATCTGCGTGGCTCCAAGGTGCGCGGCCCGACCCGCCAGATCACCAAGATGCTGGGCTACCTGGGCGCCACGCCGGTGGGCATGCCGCTGCCGCAGATTCCGGACGCGCTGTCCAAGGGCGTGATCGACGGCTGCGCCATTCCCTGGGAGGTGGTGCCTGCCGTCAAGGTGCACGAGCTGGCCAAGTTCCACAGCGAGTTCGAACCCGCCGGTGGCGCGCTCTACACCACCACCTTCGTGATGGCCATGAACAAGGCGAAATACGCCAGCCTGCCGCCCGACCTCAAGGCCGTGATCGACCGCAACACCGGCATGGAAACCTCGGCCTGGCTGGGCAAGGCGCAGCAGGCCGGTGACGTGCCAGGCCGCGAGGCCGCCGTGCGCCAGGGCAACAGCATCCACACCATTCCGGCGGCCGAGGCGCAGGAGTTCAAGCGCAAGGCCCGGCTGGTGGAGGTGGAGTGGGTGCAGGACATGGACAAGCGTGGCTACAACGGCCGCCAGCTGCTGGACACCGCCCGCGCGCTGATCGCCAAGCACGGCCGCAAGGCCTGACCCCACGGGGCCGGCGCGTCACCGGCCACCGCTACACTGATCCGATGCTGCGAACCCCTGCCCGTTTCTGCCGCGACTGCGGCACCGCCGTCCAGCTGCGCTTGCCCGATGACGGCGACACCCGCCAGCGCGCGGTGTGCCCGGCCTGCGGCCTGGTGCATTACGACAACCCGCTCAATGTGGTGGGCACGGTGCCGGTGTGGGGCGACAGCGGGCAGTTCGTGCTGCTGTGCAAGCGCAACATCGAACCCCGGCGCGGCAAATGGACGCTGCCGGCCGGCTTCATGGAGCTGGGCGAGACCACGGCCGAAGGCGCCGCCCGCGAGACCGACGAGGAAGCCGGCGCCCAGATCGAGATGGGTGACCTGTTCACCCTCATGAACGTGCCACGCGTGGGCCAGGTGCACCTGTACTACCGCGCCCGGCTGCTGAGCGACCGCTTCAACCCCGGCCACGAAACGCAGGAAGCGCGCCTGTTCACCGAGGCCGAGATCCCGTGGGACGAGATCGCCTTCCGCACCGTCAAGGAAACGCTGGAGCACTACTTTGCCGACCGCAAGGCCGGCCGCTTCGGCATCCACACGCTCGACATCACCTGAGCCCGTGATCGCCCGGCCCGCCCGCTCCACCGGACTGGTCGTGCGCCTGGGCACCGCCCAGATGCTGGGCTGGGGCTCGACCTACTACCTGCCTGCCCTGCTGGCCCAGCCCATGGCACGCGAACTCGGCCTGCCCGTGACGCAGGCCTGGGCCGCGTTCAGCGCCGCGCTGCTGCTCTCGGCCCTGCTGGGGCCGGCAGCGGGTCGGGCCATCGACCGGCACGGTGGTCGGGGCGTGCTGGCCCTCACCAGCCTGGTATTTGCCGCCGGGCTGGCGGCGCTGTCGCAGGCGCAGGGGCTGGTGTCGATGGTGCTGGCCTGGCTGCTGATCGGCATGGCCATGGGCAGCGGCCTGTACGAAGCGGCTTTTTCCACCCTGGTGCGGCTGCAGGGCCAGGGGGCGCGCAACGCCATCACCGGCATCACGCTGCTGGGCGGCCTGGCCAGCACCGTGGGCTGGCCGCTGACCGGCTGGATGGAGGCCGAATGGGGCTGGCGCGGCGCCTGTCTGGGCTGGGCCGGCCTGCACCTGCTGCTGGGCCTGCCGCTGAACCTGTCGGTGCCGCGCGCCGGGCCGGTGGCGGTGAGCTGGAGCGAACCGCCGGCCCAACCGCAGGCCGATACACCGGCCGCCGCAGCGACCCCGAGCGCATCCCCCGCCCCGCCCCGCCACGTGGCCTGGGCGCTGGCCTATGTGTTTGCCGCCACCTGGTTCATCAGCACCGCCATGGCAGCCCACCTGCCGCAGCTGCTGGTGGCCAGCGGCATGACGCTGGCCGGTGCGGTGGCCGTGGGGGCGCTGGTGGGGCCGGCGCAGGTGGCCGGGCGGCTGCTGGAATTCGGCTGGCTGCGCCGGCTGCATCCGTTGCTGTCGGCGCGCTGCGCGGCTGCCGCCCACCCGCTGGGCGCGCTGGCCTGGATGCTGGCCGGGCCGGTGGCCGCGCCGGCCTTTGCGGTGCTGCACGGCGCGGGCAACGGCATCCTGACGATTGCCAAGGGCACGCTGCCGCTGGTGTTCTTCGGGCCGCAGGGCTATGGCCTGCGGCAGGGCTGGATCATGGCGCCGTCGCGCGTGGCGCAGGCTTTTGCGCCGCTGGCCTTCGGCGCGCTGATCGAGGGCTTCGGCGCGGGGGCGCTGGTGTTTTCGGCGCTGCTGTCGGCCACGGCACTGGCCACGCTGCTGTGGCTCAGGAGCCCAGCAGCTCGGCCAGGCGGGTGACCACCCAGCCGGCCTCGGCCTCGGTCACCACCGCGTCCTCGCCCTGCAGGCCCTGGGCCACGCGCTGCAGCACGTCGGCCTGGGTGATGCCCAGGCTGAATTCCAGGGTGCGGGCGGTGTCCACCAGCATCTGCGCCATGTCCTCGCACAGCTCGTAGCGCTGGGCGAGCTCGCTGCGCGGCAGGGTGGGCTTGATGCGCCCCGGCGGCACGTACAGGGCCACGAAAGACGGGGGGATCTCGATCTGGGATTCGTCAGACATCGTCCGACTGTATTGCAGGCCCATGCCGGCTGCGGCAGCATGGGCCATTCCTGAAGGAGCGGTGCACATGGCGATCTGGTTCGAGCTGGGCATTTTTGTGGTGGTGCTGGTCTTCGGCCTGTGGCAGATCAACGATGTGAAGAAGGCCCGCCAGGCCACGCAGAGCCGGCGCGAGGCCGAGGCCCGGCTGGCGGCGCAGCGCGAAGCCGCTGCATCGAGCGACACGCCGCCGCTTCCGCCGGCCTGAAGCCTGCACCGCTCCGCCACGCCCTCACCGGAAATCCCGGCTGCCCACGGCCAGCGACCCCAGCAGCGGCGTGAGGTCTTCCAGGTGGCCGGCGATCAGGCTGCAGACCTCGCCTTCGCGCTGCCACACCCCGTACACCGCCAGCAGGCGCGACTGCATGAGCGCGCGCCGGTAACGCTCCCGCAGGCGGCGCCAGACGATGGCCTGCACCACGCCGGTCTCGTCTTCCAGGGTCACGAACATCACGCCGCCGGCGGTCTCGGGCTGCTGGCGCAGTGTGACCAGGCCGGCGTGGCGCACCAGACGGCGGTCCGGCGCCTGGGCCAGTTCGGCGGCGGTCGACAGGCGCCGGCCCTGCAGCTGCGGGCGCAACAGTGCCAGCGGATGGCGCCGCAGGCTCAGGCCGGTGGCGCGGTGATCCCAGACGATGGCCTCGCCCTCGGGCGCGGGCGGCAGCTCCACCACCGGCTCGGCAATCGGCGCGCCCTGCAGCAGGGCCGGCGGCGTGTGGCGGGCCACGGCGTCCCACATCTGCTGGCGGCGGTGGCCGCTCAGGCTGGACAGGGCGTCGGCGGCGGCCAGCAGGCTGAGTTCGTGCGAGCCCAGGCCGGCGCGCTGGCCCAGGTCGGCCACATCGCGCCAGGGCGCGCGGGCGCGGGCCTGCAGCAGCCGCTGCGCCGCCACCGGCCCCAGGCCGTTGACCAGCCGCAGCCCCAGGCGCACGGCCGGCGGTGCACCCGGCGGTGAGTCAGGCCGATCGTGCAGGGAGCAGTCCCAGTCGCTGTGGCTCACGTCCACCGGCAGCACCACCACGCCATGGCGCTGGGCATCGGCCACCAGCTGGCGCGGGGTGTAGAAGCCCAGCGGCTGGCTGTTGATCATGGCGGCCAGGAACTCGGCCGGGTGGTGGCACTTGATCCAGCAGCTGGCGTACACCAGCAGGGCAAAGCTGGCGGCATGGCTTTCCGGGAAGCCGTAGCTGGAGAAGCCCTTCACCTGCTCGACCACCGCGTCGGCAAAGGCCGGGGTGTAGCCGTTGGCCAGCAGGCCGTCCACCAGCCGCTGGCCGTAGTGCCCCAGGCCGCCGCGCCGCTTCCAGGCGCCCATGGCGCGGCGCAGGCCGTCGGCCTCGCCGGGGGTGAAGCCGGCGGCCAGGATGGCGATCTGCATGCACTGTTCCTGGAACACCGGTACACCCAGGGTGCGGCCCAGCGCCTGTTCGAGCGCCGGGCTGGGGTAGCTCACCAGGGCCTTGCCCTGGCGCCGGTCCAGGTACGGGTGCACCGCGCCGCCCTGGATGGGGCCGGGGCGCACCAGGGCGATCTCGATCACCAGGTCGTAGAAGGTGCGCGGCCGCAGGCGCGGCAGCATGGCCATCTGGGCGCGGCTCTCGATCTGGAACACGCCCACGGTGTCGGCGGCGCACACCATGTCGTAGGTGGGTTCGTCACCGTCCGGGATGTCCTGCAGCGCCATGGGCCGGCCACGCCGCTGGCCGATGAGTTCGAGCGACTTGCGCAGCGCGGTCAGCATGCCCAGGGCCAGCACATCGACCTTGAGCAGGCCCATGGTGTCCAGGTCGTCCTTGTCCCATTCGATGACGGTGCGCCCGGCCATGCGGGCGTTCTGCACCGGCACCAGGTCGGTCAGCGGCCCGCGCGTGAGCACGAAGCCCCCGGTGTGCTGGGACAGGTGCCGCGGCATGCCCACCAGCTGGCCGGCCAGTTCCAGCAGCAGGGTGACCTGCCGGTCGCCGGGGTCGAGCCCGGCTTCCTGCAGACGCTCGGGCGGCACCTGGGTGCCGTCCCACCAGCCCAGGCTGCGGGTCAGCCGCGCCAGCGCATCGGCCTCGATGCCCAGGGCCTGCCCCACGTCGCGCAGGGCGCTGCGCGGCCGGTAGCAGATGACCGCCGCCGTGAGCGCGGCCCGCTCGCGGCCGTAGCGGCGGTAGAGGTACTGGATGACCTCTTCGCGGCGCTCGTGCTCGAAGTCCACGTCGATGTCGGGCGGCTCGTTGCGCTCTTTCGAGATGAAGCGCTCGAACAGCACCGAGAGCCGCGCCGGGTCGACCTCGGTGATGCCCAGGCAGAAGCAGACCACGCTGTTGGCCGCCGAACCGCGCCCCTGGCACAGGATGCCCTGGCTGCGCGCGAAGGCCACGATGTCGTGCACGGTCAGAAAGTAGTGCTCGTAGCGCAGTTCGCCGATCAGGCCCAGCTCGTGCTCGATCTGCCGCTGCACCGCCGCCGGCGTGCCCTGCGGCCAGCGCCAGCGCGCGCCACGGTCCACCAGCTGCCGCAGCCAGCTGGCCGGGGTGTGGCCGGCGGGCACCACCTCGTCGGGGTACTGGTAACGCAGCTCGTCCAGCGAAAAGTGGCAGCGCGCCGCCACATCGAGCGTGGCGGCCAGCAGATCGGGCGGGAAACAGCGGCCCAGCACCAGGCGCGAACGCAGGTGGCGCTCGGCATTGGGCTGCAGCGCCAGGCCGCACTCGGACAGCGGCCGACCCAGGCGGGTGGCGGTCATCACGTCGTGCAGCGGCTTGCGTGAACGCACATGCATCTGCACATCGCCCACCGCCACCAGCGGCACCGCCGTGAGCGCGCTGCTCTGGCGCAGACGGTGCAGCCAGAGCTCGTCGTCCAGCGCCCGCTGCTGCTCCACCCCCAGCCAGCAACGGCCCACAAAGCGCTGCAGCAGCCAGCCGGCCAGGGCATCGAGCTGGTCCTGCGAACTCTCGCGGGCGGGCACGGCGATCAGCACGCAGTCATCGAGCTCGCCCTGCCGGGCCAGAGCATCGAGCCGGGCGGCATCGAGCCGGTAGCGGCCCTTGGGAGCGCTGCGCCGCAGACCGGTGATGCAGCGGCACAGGCGGCTGTAGCCGGCGGCGTTCACCGCCAGCACCAGCAGGGTGAAGCCGGGGCCGCCGTCGTCCACCCGGAACTGGCTGCCCACCAGCAGCGTCAGGCCGCACTCGCGCGCCGCCCCATGGGCCCGCACGATGCCGGCCAGCGTGCACTCGTCGGTCAGGGCCAGGGCGCTGTAGCCCAGGGCATGGGCGCGGCGCACCAGCTCGTCGGGCTGGCTGGCGCCGCGCAGGAAGCTGAAGGCACTCAGACACATGAGCTCGGCATACGCCGGCAACGCGGTTCCCATGCACAGGCCTCAGGCGAAGTGGCCGTGCAGGTACCAGGCCGGTTCCTGCTGCTGCGCCACCGGACGGGTGCAGAACACCCACAGCAGCCCGGCACGCGGCGAATGGGCGACCCAGTAATCGCGCGCGGCGGGGATCGGGTTGGCGCCGGGTTGGGCCGCTGCACCGTCCCACCAGCCGCCTTCGATGCGCTGCGGCCCGGCCAGCAGCTGCAGCTCGCCGTGGTAGTGCGGCCGGTGCCGGCGCACCACCAGCCGCAAGGGCGGCGAGCGCAGGAAGCCCGGCTGCGGCCCCACGGCGGGCAGGGGCCGGCGCGGGTGGCCGGCGGATGGCGCAACGGCCGCCTCGGTGGCGGGACACCAGCGCACCATGACCTCGGGCCGGTGGTCTTCGCAGGGCACCGGGCGCAGCACGCGCTGCGGCCCCAGCCGGGCCGAGAGGCGCTCCAGCACCGGCATCAGGCCCTCGGCCTGGGTGGTGGCGGCATCGGCCCACCAGTCGGTGGCCTGTGGCTGCAATGGCTGCACCTCCAGGGCATCCAGCACCAGCTCGCCCACCGGGGCCTGCAGGGTCACGTGGGCCAGGTGCTCGGCCAGCAGGCGCTGCAGGTGGTCGATGTCGCGCGTGGGCGTGGCGGTGCGCCACACCAGCTCGCCACCGGGACCGGCATCGCGCGGGCGCAGGCCGTCGTGCAGCCAGCGCAGGCGGCAGGCCCGCACGCCGGCCTGCCGGGCCGTGAGCCAACCCTGCAGCGGCAGCAGCAGGCGGCGGGCGCCCTCGCCCAGCGCCTCGGCCTGCTCCACCCGCCAGGGCAGTTCCAGCCGGGCCTCGAAGCGCTCGGGCACCGTCACCCAGGCATGCACCGACGGGCGCAGGCCATAGGCCTGATCCAGCCCTTCCAGCAGGGCGGCCCCGAAGCGGCGGGCCACGGCGCCGCGCGGGCGCCGGCGCAGGTCGCCCAGGGTGTGGCAGCCGGTCTGGGCCAGCAGCGCGGCATGCGGCACGGCGGCGTCCAGCACGGTCAGGGGCAGCGGGTCCAGCACATCGGGGGGCAGATCCGGCGCCCCGGGCAGGCCGGCGCGGGCCAGGGCCAGCGCCGCCAGTGCCTGGGGTGCCCAGGCCGGCGGGGCCAGACCCAGCTCGCGGCCCTGCACCTCCACCCGCGCCCGCAGGGCCGGCCAGCCGCCGAACAGGCGCAGGCTGCTGTGCACCTCCATGAGCACGGCGTCGCCCTGGCAGGTCACCCGGGGCGTGAAGCCCAATGCCCAGTGGGTGATGGCCTGCGGCCAGGGCCGGGGCCGCGCATCAGGCGGCGGGAGCCAGGCGGCCCAGAGCATGGTTCACCTCGTTGGCGGCGGCCTGTTCCGGCAACGCCATCGGCAAGGGCATGGCCTCCACAGGGTGCAGCAGCCCATCCGGCAGGGCCTGGCCCAGCCGCTGCTGGCGCGGCGACAGCACGGCCGACAAGCCGCCCGGCACCGACGGCAGCACCAGCGGCTGCAACAACGGCGGCCCCCGCCGCTTGAGCAGCTCCACCTGCAGGCTCCAGCCGCTGACCGAGGCCAGCCGCAGGCGCAGCGGCGCCGGCGACGACACCGCCGCGGCCGACCACGGCCGGCACACGAACACCGGCCGGCCCGCACCGGCGGCCAGCACCTGCAGGCGGCGCAAGGCGCCCGGCGGCACCCGGTCCAGCCAGAGCAGCACGGCCGCGGCCTGGCCCCGCACCAGCTGCTCGGCCGCCCACAGGCGCTCGCGCAGGGCATCGGCCTGCACCCAGACCAGCCGTGAGGGCAGCAGCCCAGCACGCCACCAGCCGGGCGGGTGTGGCGGCTCGGGCGCACCCACCAGTACCACCGGCGTGTCGGCGCCGGCCAGGGCCGGCATCAGCAGCCGCGCTTCCAGTGCACCGGGGCATTCGCACAGCAGCTCGGTCAGGCCTTCGGCCGGCCAGCCACCCCCGGGCAGTTCGGCATCCAGCGCCGGCCAGCCGGTGGGCCAGACGGGAACGGCGGGGCGCTCCAGGCGGTCGGCCCGCCAGACCGTTGCACCGCCCTCCGATACCCAGGAATCCATGATCAGCTCATCACTCAATACTGTTTTTATATACAGTACACAAACGTGATTGACCTGTCCAGCGACGATTTCATACCCCCCGGACTACGATGGGACATGACCCGCCCGCTCCCCACCGACCGCATCACACCGGCCGAACTGCCCGGCCGCATCTGGCAGGAACTGCAACGCGCCACCGTCGACCGGCACCACGAATGGCGGACCCCGGTGCTGGCCAGCGTGGATGCCGACGGCCTGCCCCAGGCCCGCACCGTGGTGCTGCGCCGCGCCGATGCCGAAGCCCGCACCCTCACCTGCTTCACCGATGCCCGCAGCCCCAAGTGCGCCGACCTGCAGGCCCGGCCCCGGGCCGCGCTGGTGTTCTGGAGTCAGCGCCTGGGCTGGCAGCTGCGCATCACGGCAGACGCCCGCGTGGCCACCGACGGCCCGGCCGTGCAGGCCGCCTGGGAACGGGTGCGGCCATCCGCTGCCGCCACCGACTACCTGATGCCCCGGGCGCCGGGGGCGCCGCTGGACACCACCACCACAGGCCCGGCCGGCGAACGGCACCACCTGGCCATCGTGCAGCTGGAGGTGCGCGCCATCGACTGGCTGGAACTGCACCGCGACGGGCATCGGCGCGGACGCTGGGATGGCGGACCGGCGCAGGGCGGCGAGCCGGCCGGCTGGGTCTGGCTGACGCCCTGAGGGCCTGACGCTGCACGCCGCCCGGAAATGAAAAAACCCGCTGCTCTTTCGAACAGCGGGTTTCCCGTGTGATGGTCGGCGTGGCGGGATTCGAACTCGCGACCCCTTGCACCCCATGCAAGTGCGCTACCAGGCTGCGCTACACGCCGACAAGCCTCGCATTATAGCCGGCGAAAAGGCCCCTCTCAGGGGGTGATGCGAAGAAGTTCGCGGATTTCCAGCAGCTCGCGGCGCACATCGGTCCACACCCCGGTCGGGGCGCTCACCACCGGAGCGGTGACGACCTCGTCATCGAGCTCGTCGTCGTGGATGACGCTGTCGAGTTCGACCACATCGATGACCTCGTCATCACCCTGGCGGCGGTGTTCGCGCTCGGCCTGGGCGATTTCCTGCAGCTTGTTGCGCGCACCGCTGATGGTGAAGCCTTGGTCGTACAGCAGCTCGCGGATGCGCCGGATCATCAGCACCTCGTGGTGCTGGTAGTAGCGGCGGTTGCCCCGCCGCTTCATGGGACGCAGCTGGGTGAACTCCTGCTCCCAGTACCGCAGCACGTGAGGCTTGACGCCGCACAGCTCCCCGACCTCACCGATGGTGAAGTAGCGCTTGGCCGGGATGGGAGGGAGCGTTTTTTCCATTGAAAATCAAGGCGGTACGGACCGAACCTTGAAATTTACTCTAACACGCTGGCAGTGCCTACCGGCGTGTGGATCTGTGGGGGAAACATGACGAAAAAGCCCGGCACCGCCCGGGTGCCGGCCGCCCGACGGTCACCGATCAGGTACCGACGGCAGCCGCCTGCACCTGCTCCTTGAGCTTGGGGCTGGCGTGGAAGGTGACCACGCGGCGGGCTTCGATGGCCACCGGCTCGCCGGTGCGCGGGTTGCGTCCGGGGCGCGGGGCCTTGGTGCGGATCTGGAAATTGCCGAAGCCGGAGATCTTGACGTCGGTGCCGTCGACCAGGCTGTCGGTGATGAGGTCGAAGAAGGCGTCGATCATGTCCTTCGACTCCCGCTTGTTCAGACCGATCTGGTCGAACAGCAGTTCGGCCAGCTGCGCCTTGGTCAGTGCCGGGGTCTCCAGGCTTTCCACTGCGAGTTCCATGCGGTGTTCCCTTGCGTGTTCAGGCGCGCAGGCGGGCGCCGACCCGCTGCTGCAGTGATTCGAGCGAGGCCTTGACGATGGCCTCGATGTCGTCTTCGGTCAGTGTAGCGTCGTCGCGGTTGAGCACCAGACGAACGGCAAGACTGCGCTCGTCCGGGGCGAGACCGCCGCCGCTGGTGCCGGCTTTCGGGCGGTAGACGTCGAACAGGCGGGCCTCGCGCAGCCAGGGGTTGCCCGGCGCGTGGATGGCGGCCATGACCGCATCGTGCGTGACCGCCTCGCCCACCACGATGGCCAGATCGCGCTCCACCGGCTGGTGGCGGCTGACCGGCTGGTAGGCCGGCACCGGGCGCTGCAGCACGGCGTCCAGATCGAGCTCGAACAGGACGGGTGCGGCGCTCAGCTCGTAGCCCTGGCGCCAGCGCGGGTGCAGTTCACCCACGTGACCGATGCAGCGCTCGCCCAGCCACACGCTGGCGCAGCGGCCCGGGTGCAGCGCCGGGTGTTCGGCAGCGCGGAAGACCGGCTTGTACGGCGCCAGCAGCGCCTCGACATCGGCCTTCACGTCGAAGAAATCCACCGCGCGCGGAGCCTGGCCCCATTGCAGCGGGGCCACCGGGCCGAAGGCCAGGCCGGCCACCCGGCGCGGCTGATCGAAGCCGGCCACGGTGGTGTCGGAATCGGCCACCGAGGCGTCCTTGCGGAACACGCGGCCCAGCTCGAACAGCCGCACCCGGTCGGCGCGTCGGTCCAGGTTGAACTTGAGCACCTGCAGCAGGCTGCCCAGCAGCGACGAGCGCATCACGCTCATCTGGCTGGCAATGGGGTTGAGCAGGCGGATCGGGTCGGTGTTGCCGGCCAGTTCACGCTCCCAGCGCTCTTCCACAAAGCTGAAGTTGATGGTTTCCTGGTAGCCCAGGCCGGCCAGCTGGCGGCGCACCGCAAAGCTGCCGCGCTGCGCCTCGGGCCGGATCTTGGCCGTGATGGGCGCCAGCGGCGGGGTCTGGGGCAGCCGGTCGAAGCCGATGATGCGCACCACCTCCTCGATCAGGTCTTCCTCGATCTGCAGGTCGAAGCGCCACGACGGCGGCACCACGGTCACCGTGCCCTCGCCTTCGCTCACGTCCAGGCCGAGGCGGCGCAGCGCACCGGCGCACTGGGCCTGGCTCAGCGGCATGCCGACCACGCGGTTGGCGCGGGCCACGCGCAGCGTCACCGGTCGGGATTCGGGCAGCTTGACCACCTGGTCGTCGATCGGGCCGGCCTGGCCGCCGCAGATCTCCAGCACCAGCTGGGTGATGCGCTCGATGTGCTGCACCGTGGTGGCCGGGTCCACACCGCGCTCGAAGCGGTGGCCGGCATCGGTGCTGAAGTTGTAGCGGCGCGAACGCCCGGCCACGGCCTTGGGCCACCAGAAGGCGGCCTCTATGTAGATGTTCTGCGTGTCGTCCGACACCGCCGTGGCATCGCCACCCATGATGCCGGCGAGCGACTCCACCGCCTGGTCGTCGGCGATCACACCGACCTCGGCATCGACCGTGATGGTGTTGCCATTGAGCAGCTTGAGCTGTTCGCCGGCGCGACCCCAGCGCACCTGCAGGCCGCCGTGGATCTTGTCGAGGTCGAAGATGTGCGAGGGGCGACCCAGCTCGAACATCACGTAGTTGGAGATGTCCACCAGCACCGACACGCTGCGCTGGCCGCACCGGGCCAGCCGCTCGACCATCCAGGCCGGCGTGGCCACACGGGTGTTCACGCCGCGCACGATGCGGCCGCTGAAACGGCCACACAGGTCGGGCGCCTGCACCTGCACCGGCAGGCGGTCCTGCAGGGTCACCGGCGCGGCGGGGAATTCGGGCTGCACCAGCGGAGCACCGGTCAGGGCCGACACCTCGCGGGCGATGCCCTGGATGCTCAGGCAGTGCGCCAGGTTGGGCGTGAGCTTGAGCGTGAACAGCATGTCGTCCAGGCCCAGCTGCTCGCGGATGTCGCGGCCCACCGGGGCATCGGCCGGCAGCTCCAGCAGGCCACCGTGGTCTTCCGACAGCTTGAGTTCGCGGGCCGAGCACAGCATGCCCTGGCTCTCCACACCACGCAGCTTGCCCAGCTTGATGGCGAACGGCTTGCCGTCCTCGCCCGGGGGCAGCTCGGCGCCCACCAGGGCGCACGGCACCTTGATGCCGGCGCGCGCATTGGGCGCACCGCACACGATGTTGAGCAGGCTGCCCTGCCCCACGTCCACCTGGCACACGCGCAGGCGATCGGCGTTGGGGTGCTGGACCGCCTCCTTGATTTCGCCCACCACCACGCGGGTGAAGGGCGGCGCCACCGGTTGCAGCTCTTCGACTTCCAGACCGGCCATGGTCAGGGTGTCGGCCAGCTGCTGGCTGGTCAGGTCGGGGTTGCAGAAGGCGCGAAGCCAGGATTCGGGGAATTGCATGGGTTCAGCTCAACAAGACTTCAACGGAACTGCGAGAGGAAGCGGATGTCGCCGTCGAAGAACAGGCGCAGGTCGTTGACGCCGTAACGCAGCATGGTCAGGCGGTCCGGTCCCATGCCGAAGGCAAAGCCGATGTATTTCTCGGGGTCCAGCCCCATGTTGCGCACCACGTTCGGGTGCACCTGGCCGGAGCCGGCCACCTCCAGCCAGCGGCCGGCCAGCGGGCCGCTCTGGAACTGGATGTCGATCTCGGCGCTGGGCTCGGTGAAGGGGAAGAAGCTGGGGCGGAAACGCAGCACCAGATCGTCGCTCTCGAAGAAGGTGCGGCAGAAATCGGTGAAGACGAACTTCAGGTCCTTGAAGCTCACGTTCTCGCCGATCCACAGGCCTTCGCACTGGTGGAACATGGGCGAGTGGGTGGCGTCGCTGTCCACCCGGTAGGTGCGGCCCGGGGCGATCACGCGGATCTCGGGCATGGGCTGGCCGGCATCCAGCGCAGCACGGTGGCGCTTGACGTGCTGCACCGCATGGCGGATCTGCATCGGGCTGGTGTGGGTGCGCAGCAGGTTGGGCGCCTTGGCCGAGCCGCCTTCCACATAGAAGGTGTCGTGCATGGAACGCGCCGGGTGGTCCTCGGGCGTGTTCAGCGCGGTGAAGTTGAACCAGTCGGATTCGATCTCGGGGCCGTCGGCCACCTCGAAACCCATGGAGCCGAAGATGGCCTCGATGCGCTCCAGCGTCAGGCTCACCGGGTGCAGACCGCCTGCGCTCTGGCCACGGCCGGGCAGCGTGACGTCCAGCGCCTCGGCCTTGAGCTGGGCCTGCAGTTCGGCATCGGCCAGGGCCTGGCGGCGTTCGGTGAGCGCGGCCTCGATGGCCTGCTTGGCCAGGTTGATGGCGGCACCGCGGGTCTTCTTCTCGTCGACCGACAGGGCGGCCATGCCCTTCATCAGTTCGGTGATGCGGCCGGACTTGCCCAGGTACTGCGCCTTGGCGTTTTCCAGATCGGCCGGGGCGGTGGCCTGCGCAAACGCGGCGCGGGCGCTGTCGACCAGTGCGTCCAACTCGTTCATGTGTGGGGCTGTGTGCGATACCAAAGAAAAAAGGGATTGAAGCCGCGAGGTGTTCCCTCAAGCCCCAACCCCTTTGAGCGGCGGGCGGCCGGGCCGCCCGTCCGTGAATCAAGCGGCCAGCTTGGCTTTGACTTGCTCCACGATGCTGCCGAAAGCCGCCGGATCGTTGACGGCCAGATCGGCCAGGACCTTGCGGTCAATCTCGATCTGGGCCTTCTTCAGGCCGTTGGCGAACTGGCTGTACGTCAGGCCGCAAGCACGGGCACCGGCGTTGATACGCGCGATCCAGAGCTGGCGGAACACGCGCTTCTTGGTGCGGCGGTCACGGTAGGCGTATTGCCCGGCCTTCATCACCGCCTGCTTGGCGATGCGGAAGACATTGCCGCGGCGGCCGCGGAAACCTTTGGCCAGAGCCAGGACTTTCTTGTGTCGGGCGCGAGCCGTGACACCACGTTTGACGCGAGGCATGTGTGTTCTCCTGTTCGTCGTTGATCAAATGCCCATGCCGGGCAGCATCTGTGCCATGTGACCCATGTTGGTCTCATGCACGGTGACTGCTCCACGCAGGTGGCGCTTGTTCTTGGTGGTCTTCTTGGTCAGGATGTGACGCTTGAAGGCTTGACCGCGCTTGACGGTGCCACCGGGACGAACGCGAAAACGCTTCTTCGCGCTGCTCTTGGTCTTCATTTTGGGCATCTTCATGCTCCTTCTTGATTTGTGCTCGTGAGGCGCCGCGAACCTTCCGCGGACTTGCTGGCCCCGAGCCACTTTTGTTCGGCCACCTTGCGGTGGCCGTTCGGGTCAGGACACAAGGCCCTGCCCCGGTACCGCGCGGGGGACCAACCCCGCACAGACCGTTTGTTGCCGACAGCCCTCAGGCCGTCTGGCTGGCCGAGGGCGTTGCCGCCTCGGCCGGTTTGCTGGTTGCGCCCGGCTTCTTGCGACCCGGGGCAATCATCATGATCATCTGGCGACCTTCGAGCTTGGGGAACTGCTCCACCACGATCGTGTCACCGAGGTCGTCACGGATGCGGTTGAGCAGGGCCAGCCCCAGTTCCTGGTGCGTGATTTCCCGGCCGCGGAACCGCAGCGTGATCTTGCATTTGTCGCCGTCGTCCAGAAAACGACGGATGTTGCGCATCTTGATGTTGTAGTCGCCGTCATCGGTACCCGGGCGGAACTTGATCTCCTTGATCTCGATGACGGTCTGCTTGGCTTTGGCTTCCGCCGCCTTCTTCTGCTCCTGGTACTTGAACTTGCCGTAATCCATCAGCCGGCAAACCGGGGGGTTTGCGGTGGCTGCGATCTCGACCAGATCCACATCCAGTTCACCGGCCATGCGCAGCGCTTCCTGAAGACTGACGATGCCCAGCGGCTCGTTCTCGGGGCCGTTGAGGCGGACCTCAGGGGCCATGATTTCCCGGTTCAGGCGGTGTGCGCGCTCTTCACGCTGGCGGCGGTCGCGAAAGTTGGTAGCGATGGTTTGTTCCTTGCGTGGGCAGAAGTTGAAAAGGTGGCTTTCATGCCACCATCAGCCCGCGCCATGGGCGTCGCGGCTGACGAGGGCTTGGTCGTACGAAGGGAATCAGGCCCGGGTGGCAACGTCGGTTGCGACCCGCTGGGCAAAGGCTTCCAGCGACATGACCCCGAGATCCTGGTTGCCTCGGGCCCGCACAGCCACGGCGCCGGCGGCCATTTCCTTGTCACCCACGACGACAATGAAAGGCAGCTTCTGCAACGCGTGCTCCCGTATTTTATACGTGATTTTCTCGTTGCGCAGGTCGGTCACCACCCTAAGCCCTTGATTCTGCAGCGTTTTCGCCACCTGCCGCACGTAATCGGCCTGGGCATCGGTGATGTTGAGCACCGCCACCTGGGTGGGCGCCAGCCAGGTGGGCAGTGCGCCGGCGTGCTGCTCGATCAGGATGCCGATGAAGCGCTCCAGGCTGCCCACGATGGCGCGGTGCAGCATGACGGGGCGGTGGCGCACGCCGTCCTCGCCCACGAATTCGGCGTCCAGCCGCTCCGGCAGGTTGGGATCGACCTGGATGGTGCCGCACTGCCACTGGCGACCCAGCGCGTCCTTGAGCGTGTATTCGATCTTGGGGCCGTAGAAGGCGCCCTCGCCCGGCAAGTACTCGAACTCGCAGCCCGACGCCTTGAGGCCGGCGGCCAGGGCGGCCTCGGCCTTGTCCCAGCTTTCCTCGGTGCCGATGCGCTTTTCAGGCCGGGTGGACAGCTTGTAGAGGATCTCGGTGAAGCCGAAATCCTTGTAGACCTTCTGCAGCAGCGTGGTGAAGGCGGTCACCTCGCCCTGGATCTGGTCTTCGGTGCAGAAGATGTGGCCATCGTCCTGGGTGAAGCCACGCACCCGCATGATGCCGTGCAGGCCGCCGGTGGGCTCGTTGCGGTGGCACTGACCGAACTCGCCGTAGCGCAGCGGCAGGTCGCGGTAGCTCTTGATGCCCTGCTTGTAGATGAGGATGTGGCCCGGGCAGTTCATCGGCTTGAGCGCGTAGTCGCGCTTTTCCGATTCGGTGGTGAACATGTTCTCGCGGTACTTGTCCCAGTGGCCGGTCTTCTCCCACAGGGCCTTGTCCAGGATCTGCGGGCCCTTGACCTCCTGGTAGCCGTTCTCGCGGTAGACGCGGCGCATGTACTGCTCGACCTCCTGCCATAGGGTCCAGCCCTTGGGGTGCCAGAACACGGTGCCGGGCGAATGCTCGTCCAGGTGGAACAGGTCGAGCTCGCGGCCGAGCTTGCGGTGGTCGCGCTTTTCCGCCTCCTCCAGCATGGTGAGGTACTGCTGCAGGTCTTCCTTGCTGGCCCAGGCCGTGCCGTAGACGCGCTGCAGCATCTCGTTGCGGTGGTCACCACGCCAGTAGGCGCCGGCGACCTTCATGAGCTTGAAGTGCTTGAGCTTGCCGGTGCTGGGCACGTGGGGGCCACGGCACAGGTCCTCGAAACCGCCTTCGCGGTAGAGGCTCACGTCTTCGCCGGCCGGGATGCTGGCAATGATCTCGGCCTTGTAGTGCTCGCCCATGGCCTTGAAGTGCGCCACGGCCTCGTCGCGGGGCAGCACGCGGCGCTCGACCTTCTCGTCCTTGGCGGCGAGCTCGGTCATGCGCTTTTCGATGGCGGCCAGGTCTTCCGGCGTGAAGGGGCGCTTGTACGAGAAGTCGTAATAGAAGCCGTTGTCGATGACCGGGCCGATGGTGACCTGGGCATCGGGATACAGCTCCTTGACCGCGTAGGCCAGCAGGTGGGCGGTGGAGTGGCGGATCATCTCCAGGCCGTCGGCGTCCTTGGCGGTGACGATGGACAGCGACACGTCGCGGTCGATGGTGAAGCTGGTGTCCACCAGACGGCCATCCACCTTGCCGCCCAGAGCCGCCTTGGCCAGGCCGGTGCCGATGGAGGCGGCCACATCGGCCACCGTCACCGGTGCGGGAAAGCTGCGTTGAGAACCGTCGGGAAGCGTGATCTGGGGCATGGCGGAATCCAAAAACAAAAAAGCGCGGCAGGGGCCGCGCTTGGAACAGGAGGGGAACGGATGGGCAGGCGCGAACTGCGGGCCTCAAGGGGCCAGGGAGGACAAAGCCTGAGTTCGCGGTGTCATAACCGTTGCGCCTTTCTCGTTCTTGCTGATTGAACAGGTCTTGGATTGTCCCACAAACTCCCGCCATGCCTGCGCGCCACGCCCTGCCCGCCCCTGCCCGGTCGCTGTTGCGTCTGCTCTGGATGTGCCTGCTGGCGGCCGGGCCCGCAGCCCATGCGCAGACACCGGCAGGCGTGAACGCCCTGGGCATGGACTTCGTGCGCCTGCCCGCGGGCGAGTTCAGCATGGGCAGCAGCGAAGCGCCGGACGAACTGGCCCGCGCCTTCCCGACCCTGGAACGCGAGCGCCTGGAAGGACTGACCGACGAAGCCCCGGTGCACCGGGTGCGCATCACCCGGCCCTTCGAGATGGCGCGCCACGAAGTCACCGTGGGCCAGTTCCGGGCATTCCTGCAGCGCTCGGGCCACGTGCCCGAGTCGGTGGCCGACGGCACCGGCGGCTACGGCTGGCGGGCCGACTACGACCCGGACACCAGCGAGCGCGGCGATGCCTTCGAGGGGCGGCTGCCACGCTATTCGTGGCAGGACCCGGGCTTTGCCCAGACCGACGACCACCCGGTCACCAACGTCACCTGGAACGATGCCGTGGCCCTGGCCCGCTGGCTGAGCCAGCAGGAAGGCCGCACCTACCGGCTGCCGACCGAGGCCGAATGGGAATACGCCTGCCGCGCAGGAACCACCACCCGCTACCAGCACGGGGACGACCCCGCCGGCCTGCCCCGCAGCGGCAACACCTTCGATGCCGCCACCGCCGCCCTCTGGCCCGCCTGGCGCGACCGGGCCACCCCCGGCCACGACGGCCACACCTTCACCGCGCCCGTGGGCTCGTTCGAGCCCAACGCCTTCGGCCTGCACGACCTGCACGGCAACGTCTGGGAATGGGTGTCCGACTGGTACGACGAAGACGGGTACGCCCGATCTCCGCAGGACGACCCGACCGGACCGCCGGACGGCAACGTCAAGGTCCGCCGGGGCGGCTCCTGGCACACCTGGCCGCTGTATGCGCGCTGCTCGTTCCGCAACTGGAACTCGGTGCAGACGCGTTATCCGCTGGTGGGCATACGGCTGGTGCGTGAGACCATGCCTTGAACGCAAAAAAGCCCGGGACCAGCCCGGGCTTTTGCGTCTCCTCCTCCGCTCTGTGGCGGATCCGGGATCAGTGGAACTGCTCTTCTTCGGTCGAGCCGGTCAGGGCCTTCACGCTGGAGGAGCCGCCCTGGATGACGGTGGTCACGTCGTCGAAGTAGCCGGCGCCGACTTCCTGCTGGTGCGACACGAAGGTGTAACCCTGCTCGCGGGCCTTGAACTCGGGCTCCTGCACCATGTTCACGTAGTGCTTCATGCCTTCGCCGCGGGCATAGGCGTGGGCGAACTGGAAGGTGTTGAACCAGTTGATGTGGATGCCGGCCAGGGTGATGAACTGGTACTTGTAGCCCAGTGCGGACAGCTCTTCCTGGAAGGCGGCGATGGTCTTGTCGTCCAGGTTCTTCTTCCAGTTGAAGGACGGCGAGCAGTTGTAGCTCAGCAGCTTGCCCGGGCAGGCTGCGTGCACGGCCTGGGCGAACTCGCGGGCAAAGCCCAGGTCGGGCGTGCCGGTCTCGCACCACACCAGGTCGGCGTAGGGGGCGTAGGCCACGCCACGGCTGATGGCCTGCTCCAGACCGTTCCTGACGCGGTAGAAGCCTTCCTGGGTGCGCTCGCCGGTGAGGAAAGGCTTGTCGTTGGCGTCGTGGTCGGAGGTGATCAGGTTGGCGGCCTCGGCGTCGGTGCGGGCCAGGATCAGGGTGGGCACGCCCATGGTGTCGGCAGCGAAGCGGGCCGAGATCAGCTTCTCGATGGCTTCCTGCGTGGGCACCAGCACCTTGCCGCCCATGTGGCCGCACTTCTTCACGGCGGCCAGCTGGTCTTCGAAGTGCACGCCGGCGGCACCGGCGGCGATCATGTTCTTCATGAGTTCGAAGGCGTTGAGCACGCCGCCGAAACCGGCTTCAGCGTCGGCCACGATGGGCAGGAAGTAGTCGATGAACTCGGCCGAACCCGGCTCGATGCCACGGCTCCACTGGATCTCGTCGGCGCGCTTGAAGGTGTTGTTGATGCGGCGGACCATGGTGGGCACCGAGTCGTAGGCGTAGAGCGACTGGTCGGGGTACATGGTCTCGGAGGTGTTGCCGTCGGCGGCCACCTGCCAGCCCGACAGGTACACGGCCTCCAGACCGGCCTTGGCCTGCTGCATGGCCTGGCCGGCGGTGATGGCGCCGAAGGCGTTCACATAGCCCTTCTTGGCGCCGCCGTTGACCTTGTCCCACAGCTTCTCGGCACCGCGCTGGGCCAGGGTGTATTCGATCGGCTGGCTGCCACGCAGGCGCACCACGTCGGCGGCGCTGTAGCCACGCTTGACACCCTTCCAGCGGGGGTTGGTGGCCCAGTCTTTTTCCAGGGCCTCGATCTGTTGGGCGCGGCTGAGTTGCTGATTCAGGGATTGCGGCATGGTGGTGCTCCTTCAGGGTTTGAAATCGGACGGGCTGTCCGGCATCGGTCGGCATCGTGGGTGTGACCGTGTCGGTGCCGTTGGACAGACTTTAAGTCTTATAGAAGACCTGTGGAAGCTCTTATGTCTTATATAAGAGAAAATATTTTCTACAATAAAATCAATGAACTTCGGATCGAATTTCTCGATGCGGAAAAGCTTTTCTTGGATTGAGAAAAAATCGTGCGGCGCAGCATGCCGGAATTCCGCATGACGGAAAGCAAATCCTCCATGCTGAAAACCCCACGCAGGCCTGAGGCATCATCCGGCGACCGCCGCTTCCGGACCGTTTCATGACCGACCGCTCCCTACCCCGCTGGATGGCCTACGGCTGCCTGGCCCTCAGCATGGCCCTGGTGGGCAGCTATGTGGCGCTGTCCAAGCCGCTGGTGCTGGTGTTTCCGGTGTTCCTGCTGGCCTGGCTGCGCTTCGGTGTGGGGGCGCTGGCCATGGCCCGCTGGCTGCGCAAGCCGGCCGACGAGCCGCCGATGACGCCGCGCACCCGCTGGCTGCTGTTCCTGGAGTCGTTCCTGGGCAACTTCCTGTTCTCCATCTGCATGCTCTATGGCGTGAGCCTGACCACCGCCGTGGCGGCCGGCGTGGTGATGTCGTCCATCCCGGCGGTGGTGGCGGTGCTGAGCTGGATCTTCCTGCGCGAACGCATCGGTGGCCGCAGCCTGGCCGGCATTGCGTGCGCGGCGGTGGGCATCGGCCTGTTCTCGCTGCAGAAGCCGGCCACGCCCGAGGCCGCCGGCTCGATGGCCTGGCTGGGCAACCTGCTGGTGTTTGCCGCCGTGGTGTGCGAGGCCTCGTATGTGGTGATCGGCAAACGCCTGACCGACGGCCTGGGGCCGCGCCGCATCTCGGCCCTCATCAACCTGGTGGGGCTGGCCCTGGTCACGCCCATGGGCCTGTGGGCCGCGCTGTCGTTCGACTTCGGCGCCGTGCAGGCGCCGATCTGGCTGCTGCTGGTGTTCTACGGGCTGGCGGCCAGCGTGTGGACCGTGTGGCTGTGGATGACCGGGCTGCGCACGGTGCCGGCGTCCCAGGCGGGCGTGTTCACCGTCATGCTGCCCATCAGCGCGGCGGCCATCGGCGTGCTGTTCATGGGCGAGGTGCTCACGCCGGTGCAGCTGCTGGCCTTCGGCATCGCGCTGCTGGGCCTGGTGCTGGCCACCCTGCCCCAGCGATCGCCGGCTTGAGCTTCAGAGGCACCACAGCCCGGTGGGCTGCGTGAGGCCCATCCACAGCGCCCAGCCCGACGTCACCAGCAGGGCCAGCCCGGCCAGCCGGATGCCCCAGGCGCCGGAGCGGGCGTTGTTCAGGCGCAGCATCAGCCAGGGCCCCGCCACCAGCGACACCGAGGTGCCCAGGCAGAACAGGGCCATGACCGCAGCGCCCTCCAGCGCGTTGGCGGTGAGCGAGGCCACCAGCAAGGCCGAGTACAGCAGGCCGCAGGGCATCAGGGCCCAGCCCACGCCCAGCACCACCGGAGCGCGTGGCCCCAGGCGGGCCATGACCGGCCGGGCGCGGCGCCAGAGGGTCTGGCCCAGCCCGTCGATCCAGGCCGGCTGACGCGCCCGCCACAGCAGCACCAGCCCCAGCAGCAGCGCCGCCACATGAAAGCTGGTCCACACCGGTCGCAGCACGGCGGTGTGGGTGCCCAGCCAGGCCAGACCCTGCACCGAGCCGGCCGCAAAAGCGCCGAACAGCGCATAGCCCAGCATGCGGCTGGCCTGAAAGGTGAGCAGCGCCCGGGTGCCGGAACTGCCGGCGGCGCGCGCAATGCCGGTGCAGGCGGCACCGCACATGGCCACGCAGTGCGGGCCACCCACCAGGCCCATGAACAAGGCCGTCACGGCCATCGAGGTCTGCATGACTGGACTGTAGCCTCGGGCGGGTTCAGATGATCTTGGAGAAACGGGCCCGGTCCTGGTCGGTCTGCAGGTAGCGGTCGAACACCATGGCGATGGCCCGCACCAGGTACCAGCCCCGTGCCGTGACCTGCAGGCCGCTGTCGTTGATCTGCACCAGGCCGGCTTCCACCAGCGGCTGCAGGGCCACGAACTCCCGCGCAAAGTAGGTGCGACTGTCGATCAGGTGCCCCAGGTCGATGGACTCGAACGACAGCTCGCCCTGGCACATGATGGACATGATGACCGCGCGGCGCAGCAGGTCGTCGCGGTTCAGCGCCAGACCGCGCACGATGGGCAGGCGGCCCTGGTCGAGCAGGTCGTAGTACTCCTCCAGCGTCTTGGCGTTCTGGCTGTAGGTGGCGCCGATGCGGCCGATGGCCGACACACCGAGTGCGATCAGGTCGCAGTCGGGCCGGGTGCTGTAGCCCTGGAAGTTGCGGTGCAGCCGGCCCTGCCGCTTGGCCACGGCCAGGGCATCGTCGGGCAGGGCAAAGTGGTCCATGCCCACGTACACATAGCCGGCATCGCCCAGCGCATCGAGCGAGGCCGACAGCATGGCCAGCTTGTCGCCGGGGCTGGGCAGCTCGGCGCTCAGGATGCGGCGTTGCGGCTTGAAGCGGCTGGGCAGGTGGGCATAGGCGTACAGCGCAATGCGGTCCGGGCGCAGCAGCGACACCTGGGCCAGCGTGTGCGCAAACGACTCCGGCGTCTGCAGCGGCAGGCCGTAGATCAGGTCCACATTGACCGACTCGAAGCCGATCTCGCGCGCAGCGGCCACCAGCGCAAACACCTGCTCGGCCGGCTGCACCCGGTGCACCGCCTTCTGCACCGTGGGGTCGAAGTCCTGCACGCCGAAGCTCAGCCGGTTGAAGCCCAGCCGGTGCAGCACCTCGAGGCGCTCGCGGCTGACGGTGCGGGGATCGACCTCCACCGAGTACTCACCACCCGGCACCAGGGTGAAGTGGCGGCGGATCATGTGCATCAGGTCGGACAGCTCCTCGTCCGACAGGAAGGTGGGCGTGCCACCCCCCAGGTGAAGCTGCGACACCGACTGCCCCGCGCCCAGGTGCTGCACCTGCAGCTCCATCTCGCGCGAGAGGTAACGCAGGTACTCGGCCGCCTTGCCGTGGTGCTTGGTGATCACCTTGTTGCAGGCGCAGTAGTAGCAGACCGATTCGCAGAATGGAATGTGCACATAGATGGAGAGCGGCAGCGCCATGGAGCCGGCGCGGCGCTGCTCCAGGGCCTGGGTGTAGTCGGCTTCGGTGAAGGCTTCGACGAAACGGTCGGCCGTGGGGTAAGAGGTGTAGCGCGGACCCGGCACATCGAAGCGCTGCAGCAGGTCGTCGGGGATGGCATGGCTCACGGGCATTGCTCCTGGTTTCTTCCTCGGGTTCTCCCCGTATGGGCGTACTGTGACGCCGACCGCCCACGGCCGTATTGACACGGATCAAGGGCCGGCGCCGAAGCCTGAATCCGCACTGCTGTGGTGCACTTGCATCGACACCCCCCGGTGCATCGGGTAACCTCTTGCAAAAATCACGACCCGCTTATGGACGCCCAAGCCATCAAGGTCGCCTGCTCCAGCTGCAATCTGCGCGAACTCTGTCTGCCCATGGGGCTGAACGAGGCAGAGATGGACAAGCTCGACCACATCATCTCCACCCGCCGTCGCATCAAGCGGGGCACCGCCCTGTTCAGTGCCGGCGACCGGTTCACCTCGCTGTACGCGGTGCGCTCGGGCTTCTTCAAGACCTGCGTGACCACGCCGGACGGCCGCGATCAGGTGACCGGCTTCCAGATGACGGGCGAGATCATCGGCCTGGACGGCATCGTCAACGACCGCCATTCCTGCGACGCCATCGCGCTGGAAGACGCCGAGGTCTGCGTGATGCCGTTCAACGAGGTGGAACAGCTCTCGCGCGAATTCACCACGCTGCAGCACCATGTGCACAAGATCATGAGCCGCGAGATCGTGCGCGACCACAGCGTCATGCTGCTGCTGGGCAGCATGCGGGCCGAAGAACGCCTGGCGGCCTTCCTGCTCAACCTGGTGCAGCGCCTGCACGCCCGGGGTTTCTCGCAGTCCGAGGTGATCCTGCGCATGACGCGCGAGGAGATCGGCAGCTACCTCGGCATGAAGCTGGAGACGGTCAGCCGCACCTTCTCCAAGTTCGTCGAGGACGGCGTCATCGACGTCAAGCAGCGCTACGTGCACATCAAGGACACCGACGCGCTCAAGCAGATCGTCAACTCGCGCAGCTGCCTCTGAGGTCGCCCGGCTTCAGACCGGCCGGTTGATGTCCTCGGCCGGTCGGGCCAGCATCAGCGTCAGGGCGCCGGCCACCGCGGTGGCCGCCCAGAACACGAAGAACGCCAGCGTGTAGACGGCCTGGGGCGACAGATGGATGCGGCCGCCGCCGAAGGTGTGCAGGTCGCCCGGGTCGACCATGGCGAACACCACCATCTCCAGCACACCGGCCACCAGAAAGGCCGGCCAGCCCACGATCAGCCAGGTGCGTGCGTTCAGGCGTGCGGTCATGTGCCCTCCCCGCCTCAACGGTCCTGCGGCACCACCGGCGAGGCCGCGTGGTTGCGCGCCTGGTGGGCCGGCTGCAGCTTGATCAGCGCAGCCTCGCGCTCGGCGCCATCCAGCGATCGGGCCGCGGCCAGGTCGCGTTCGTAGGCGGCCTTGTCCAGCACCGGATCGGGGTGGCGGATGGCCAGGGTGATGGTGGCGATGCAGCCCAGCACCACCACCAGCGGTCCGCCCACCACCAGCCACATGGCCTTGACCCGCCACCAGGGTTCGGGGGTGGTGGCGGCCGTCGGTTCGTTCGTGTTCATGGCAGGTCTCCGGGGCCGCGTCAGCGCGGCACGATGAAGGTGGAATGCTCGACCACGCCCAGGCCGGCCTGGTCGGTGGAGCGGATGTCGAATTCGATCGGGTGCGAGCCGGTGGCGGCGGAGCCGGGCGGGATCTGCACGCTCACGCCCACCGCACGCACCTCGGTGGGCTTGACCTCCACCACCACGTCGGGGCTGGGCGCCAGGGCGATGCCCTCCAGCCCCTTGACCGTGACGCGGTAATGCTGGGTGGCTTCGGTGGCGTTCATGATCTGCAGCCGGTACACGTTCTCGATGCGGCCCTGCTCGACCATCCGCGCCAGCGCGCCGCGATCGCGGATCACGTCGACCTTGAGCGGCGTGCGCAGGAACAGGCTGCCCAGCACCGCCAGCGTGATGGCCCCCAGGATGGCGGTGTAGACCAGCACGCGCGGCCGCAGGGCACGCCGGAGCATCTGCTGGCGGCTCCAGCCCTGCTCCATGCCGTTCTGGGTGGCGTAACGGATCAGGCCGCGCGGATAACCCACCTTGTCCATGACGTCGTTGCACACGTCGATGCAGGCGCCACAACCGATGCATTCGTACTGCAGGCCCTTGCGGATGTCGATGCCGGTGGGGCAGACCTGCACGCACAGGGTGCAGTCGACGCAGCTGCCCAGACCGAGGGCCGCCGGGTCGGCCTTCTTGCTGCGCGCACCACGCGGCTCGCCGCGTCGCTCGTCGTAGGTGACGATCATGGTGTCGCGGTCGAACATGGCGCTCTGGAAGCGCGCATAGGGGCACATGTACTTGCAGACCTGCTCGCGCAGGAAGCCGGCGTTGCCGTAGGTGGCCACGCCATAGAACAGGATCCAGAAGGTCTGCCACGGGCCGAGCGACAGGCTGGCCACCAGGCCGGCGAGCTCCTGGATGGGCGTGAAGTAGCCCACGAAGGTGAAGCCGGTCCAGACCGACAGCGCCAGCCACAGGCCGTGCTTGGCCGACTTCCGGCCCAGCTTCTTCAGGCTCATGGGCGACTGGTCCAGCCGCTGGCGGGCCGAGCGGTCGCCTTCCACCTGCTTCTCGATCCACAGGAACATCTCGGTGTAGACCGTCTGCGGGCAGGCGTAGCCGCACCACAGGCGCCCCGCCACCGCCGTGAACAGGAACAGCGCGAGTGCCGAGATCACCAGCAGGCCGGTGAGGTAGATGAAGTCCTGCGGGTACAGGACGAAGTTGAAGAGGAAGAAGCGCCGCGCCTCCAGGTCGAACAGCACCGCCTGGCGGTCGTTCCAGCTGAGCCAGGGCAGGCCGTAGAACACCAGCTGGGTCAGCCAGACCAGGGCCCAGCGCCAGCGCGAGAGGAAGCCCGAGACCGAGCGCGGGTAGATCTTCTGCCGCGAGGCATACAGCGAGACCATCACCTCGTCGTCGCCAACGGCGGCGGCAGCGGGTGCGGGAACGATGGGGATGACGGTCTTGCGTTCGGTCACGGAGCGTCTCGGGTCTCGGCCGGAAGGATCAGTGGAAAAAGATCAACGGGCGGCGGGCTTGTTCGACAGGCCCCAGACGTAGGCGGTCAGCACATGGATCTGGTCGGCATTGAGCTTGGCCGCCTGCGCCGGCATCTGGTTGCTGAAGCCGTTGGTGATGGCCTTGACCACCGCCTCCTCGCCCCAGCCGTGCAGCCAGGTGTTGTCGGTCAGGTTGGGCGCGCCCATCGCGGTGTTGCCCTTGCCGTCCATGCCGTGGCAGGCGGCGCAGGCGCCGAACTTGCTCTTGCCCACCGTGGCCTTGACCGAGTCGTGCGGGCTGCCCGAGAGGCTCAGCACGTAATGCGCCAGGTTGCGCACGTCTTCGGCCGAACCCACGGCAGCGGCCATGGGCGGCATCATGCCGTTGCGGCCTTCCATGAGCGTGGTCTTGATGTCGGCCGGGGTGCCGCCATACAGCCAGTCGCCGTCGGTGAGGTTGGGGAAGCTGCGGGCACCGCGCGCATCGGAGCCGTGGCACTGGGCGCAGTTGTTCTGGAACAGCCGCTCGCCCACGGCCATGGCCTGTGCGTCGCCGGCCAGCTGCTCGGGGGCCTGGCTGCGGAAGGCGGCATAGATGGGCGCAATGGCCTCCTGCATCTTCTTGACCTCGGCCGTGTGCTGACCCTGCGAGGACCAGCCGAGCACGCCCTTGTACTGGCCGAACATGGGGTACAGCAGGCCGTAGGCCAGCGCAAAGATCACGGTGATGATGAACAGGTACACCCACCACTTGGGCAGCGGGTTGTTGAGTTCCTGCAGGTCGCCGTCCCACACGTGGCCGGTGGTGTTGTCGGCGTGGGCCTTGACCTTGGTGGTGCCGCTGATCCACAGCAGGATGGCGCACGCGATGATGCTGACCAGGGTCAGCCCGGCCACGTACCAGGACCAGAAGTCGTTGGTGAAGTCGCTCATGATGGTTCTCGGTTCGGTTGTCGGGTCACTCGTCCTGGAAGGGCAGGCGGGCGGCTTCCTCGAAGCCGGCCTGGTTGCGGCGGGACCAGGCCCACACCACGATGCCCAGGAAGGTGAACAGGCTCACCACGGTGACGATGCTGCGCAGGTCGTTGATGTCCATGGCCGCACTCCTTACTTGATGGCGGTGCCCAGCACCTGCAGGTAGGCGATCAGGGCTTCCATTTCGGTCTTGCCCTTGACGGCCTCCACCGAGCCCTTGACCTCTTCGTCGCTGTAGGGCGCGCCCAGGGTGCGCAGCACCTCCATGCGGCGCGGCAGGCCTTCGGCCTTGACGGTGCGCTTCTCCAGCCACGGGTAGGCCGGCATGTTGGACTCGGGCACCAGGTCACGCGGGTTGTTCAGGTGCACGCGGTGCCACTCGTCGCTGTAGCGGCCACCCACGCGGGCCAGGTCGGGGCCGGTGCGCTTGCTGCCCCACTGGAAAGGACGGTCGTACACGAACTCGCCGGCCACCGAGTAGTGGCCGTAGCGCAGGGTCTCGGCCTGGAAGGGGCGGATCATCTGCGAGTGGCAGTTGTAGCAACCTTCGCGCACATAGATGTCGCGACCGGCCACCTGCAGCGCGGTGTAGGGCTTGAGGCCCTCCACCGGCTGGGTGGTGGATTTCTGGAAGAACAGCGGGACGATCTCGACCAGTCCGCCGACCGCGATCACCAGGACGATGAGCACGATCATCAGGAAGTTGTTGGTCTCGATCCGCTCGTGGGTGAAACCGGTGGGTTTGTCAGCTTGTGCCATGGGTTGATTCCTCCGGTTCTCAGGCGTGGGCGGGCTGGGGTGCGGGCACCCGGACCTCTTCGACCCGGCCGCTGCGGGCCGTCATGACCACGTTCCAGAGCATCACGATCATTCCGCCCAGGTACAGCAGACCCCCGGCCAGACGGATCACATAGAACGGGAAGCTGGCCTTGACCGATTCCACGAAGGTGTAGGTGAGGCTGCCGTCGGGGTTGACCGAGCGCCACATCAGGCCCTGCATGACACCGGCGATCCACATGGCGGCGATGTAGAGCACGATGCCGATGGTGGCCACCCAGAAGTGCAGTTCGATGGCGGGCACCGAGTACATCTGCTTGCGGCCGTACAGGCGCGGGATCAGGTAGTACATGGAGCCCATGGTCACCAGACCCACCCAGCCCAGGGCACCGCTGTGCACGTGGCCGATGGTCCAGTCGGTGTAGTGGCTCAGGGCGTTGACGGTCTTGATGGACATCATCGGGCCCTCGAAGGTGCTCATGCCGTAGAACGACAGGGACACGATCAGGAAACGCAGGATGGGGTCGTCACGCAGCTTGTGCCAGGCACCGCTGAGGGTCATGATGCCGTTGATCATGCCGCCCCAGCTCGGGGCCAGCAGGATGAGCGAGAACACCATGCCGACCGACTGGGTCCAGTCCGGCAGCGCGGTGTAGTGCAGGTGGTGCGGGCCGGCCCACATGTAGGTGAAGATCAGCGCCCAGAAGTGCACGATCGACAGGCGATAGCTGTAGACCGGGCGCTCGGCCTGCTTGGGGATGAAGTAATACATCATTCCCAGGAAGCCGGCGGTGAGGAAGAAGCCCACCGCGTTGTGGCCGTACCACCACTGGACCATGGCGTCCTGCACGCCGGCATAGGCCGAGTAGCTCTTGAACAGGTCCACCGGCACGGCCGCGCTGTTGACCAGGTGCAGCACCGCCACCGCCAGGATGAAGGCGCCGAAGAACCAGTTGGCCACATAGATGTGGCGCACCTTGCGCATGCCCACGGTGCCGAAGAACACCACCGCATAGGCCACCCACACCAGGGTGATCAGCACGTCGATGGGCCACTCCAGCTCGGCGTATTCCTTGCCCGAGGTCATGCCCAGCGGCAGCGTGATGGCCGCCAGCACGATGACCGCCTGCCAGCCCCAGAAGGTGAAGGCCGCCAGCGGGCCGGCGAACAGCCGGGTGTGGCAGGTGCGCTGCACCACGTAGTAGCTGGCCGCGAACAGGCCGCAACCGCCGAAGGCGAAGATCACCGCGTTGGTGTGCAGCGGGCGCAGGCGGCCATAGGTCAGCCACTCGATGCCGAAGTTCAGGGCGGGCCAGGTGAGCTGGGCGGCGATGATCACGCCGACCAGCATCCCGACCACACCCCAGACCACGGTCATGAGGGCGAACTGCCTCACCACCTTGTCGTTGTAGACCGCGTTGGCGGCCGATGGGCTGACGGACATGGGAAAACTCCTCTCTCTCTGTAGTTGTGTGTAGTGTCTGCAAACCGGGGGCGCCCGGGCTTGACGTACGTCAAGCCGCGCACGGATCGACCCGCCCTGGATCAGTCATTGCGCAGGATGCGCTCGCCCTCGCGCTCGATGTTGTCGAACTGGCCCCCCTGCAAGGCCCACCAGAACAGGGCGATGACGCCGAACACCACCAGGATGGACAGCGGGATGAGCAGGTAGAGGACGTCCATGGGAACTCCGTTGAAGGTCAGGGGCGTGACAGGCGCAAGGCATTGCCGATGACCAGCAGCGAACTCGCTGCCATGCCCACACCGGCCAGCCAGGGCGGCATCCAGCCCACCAGGGCCAGCGGCACGCACACCGCGTTGTACACGGCCGCCCATACCAGGTTCTGACGCACGGTGCGCAGCGTGGCCCGCGCCAGCACCAGGGTGTGCACCACGTCCATCAGGCGGCCGCTCTGGATCACGTAATCGGACTGCGCCTGGGCCAGCGGCGCCGCATGGCCCAGTGCGAACGAGGTGTCGGCGCGCGCCAGCACCGGGCCGTCGTTCAGGCCGTCGCCCACCATGGCCATGCGGTGGCCGGCGCGCTGCCATCCGCCCAGTTCGTCGAGCTTGCGCTCCGGCGAGGCCTGGGCCACCACCCGGTCGATGCCCAGATGCCCGGCCACCTGCCGGGCGGCCGCATGGCGATCACCCGACAGCAGCCAGCAGCGCACCCCCAGGGCCTGCAGCGCCTGCACGGCGGCCAGGGCGTCGTCGCGCAGGACCTCGGTCAGCACCAGCGTGGCCAGCCAGCCCTGGGCATCGGCCAGCCAGACGCGCGGGGCTTCCGGCGGCTGACCATCGTCCGGCGCGGGGGTGCCCGTCAGCGCAAAGGCGGCCGAGCCCAGCCGCACCGTGCTGCCGTCTTCCAGGCGGGCCTGCATGCCCTGCCCGGCGATCTCGCGGCGGTCGCTCAGTGCCGGCAGCGGCAGGGCCATGGCCGGTGCATCGGCCTCGCGGGCGGCCACCACCGCGCGCGACGACGGGTGCAGCGAACCCTGGGCCAGCGCAGCGGCCAGGTTCAGCACCTGGCTGCGGTCGGCGCCGGGCCGCAGCCGCAGCGCCTGCAGGCCCAGCCGGTCCAGCGTGAGGGTGCCGGTCTTGTCGAACACCACGGTGTCGATGCCGGCCAGCGTCTCGAAGGCCTGCAGCCGGCGCACCAGCACGCCGCCCCGGGCCAGCCGACCCGCCGCCGCCAGCATGGCCGCCGGGGTGGCCAGCGACAGGGCGCAGGGGCAGGTGACGATCAGCACCGCCACCGCCACCGCCAGGGCACGCGCCGGCTCCACCTGCCACCAGGCCACGCCGGCCGCCGCAGCGGCCAGCAGCACCAGCACCAGGAAGGGCGCGGCAATGCGGTCGGCCAGCAGGGCCAGCCGGGGTTTTTCGGTGGAGGCCTGCTCCATCAGCCGCACGATCTGGCCGAAGCGCGTGTCCGGCCCCAGGCCGGTCAGGCGCATGCGCACCGGGCCGCCCAGGTTGAAGCTGCCGGCCACCACCGCATCACCCGCCCGGTGCTCCACCGGACGCGACTCGCCGGTGAGCAGGGCCTCGTCCACCGTGGCCTGCTCGCTCAGCAGCACGCCGTCGCCCGGAAAGGCCTGCCCGGCCGGCAGCAGCACCACATCGCCCACCGCCAGCCGGCGCACCGACACGCGCTCCAGGCGGCCGTCGGATTGCTCGCGCTCGCAGGTCTCGGGCAGGCGGTTCATGAGCGCGTCCAGCGCGCCGGCCGTGCGGTCGCGGGCCTTGAACTCCAGGTAGCGCCCGCCCAGCAGGAAGAACACGAACATGGTCAGCGAGTCGAACCACACCTCGTGGCCCCAGGGGCCGGTGGGGTCGAAGGTGGCAGCGCTGCTGGCCAGGAAGGTGACGAGGATGCCGATGGACACCGGCGTGTCCATGCCCACGCGACCGCGTTTCAGGTCGGTCCAGGCGTTGCGGAAGAAGGGGCCGCTGGCAAAGAACACCACCGGCAGGCTGAGCACCCAGCTGGCCCAGCGCAGCAGCTGGTCGATGTCGGCCGGAATGTCCCCCGGTTCGGCGACATACGCCGGCCATGCGTACATCATGACCTGCATCATGCAGAAGCCGGCCACGAACAGGCGCCACAGCGCCTGGCGGGTTTCCTTCAGGCGGGCATCGACCGACAGGGCCTGGGCCATGGGCAGCAGCCGGTAACCGGCCTCGCCCACCGCACGGGCCAGGCTGGACAGGCGCGTGGCCTGCGGGTCCCAGCGCAGCACCAGGCGGCGCGTGGCGGCGTGCACGCGGGCCTCCTGCACGCCCGGCAGCGGGGCCAGGGCCGATTCCACGGCATCGGCGCAGGCCGCGCAGTACATGCCCTGCACCATCAGCACCGATTCGCAGCCGCCCTCGCCCGGCTCGGCGGGCCGGGTGAAGACCTGCTGCTCGGCGGGATCGTCGAGCACCAGGAAGTCGTCGGTGACGGTCAGTGGCCCCCGGTGTCCGGGCGACCACGTGGTCGAAGTCATGGGCGCAGCTTAAGGCCGGCCATCTGCACCGGGGTTGATGCAGGTCAACCCGCAGGCGGATGGGAGCGCTACGCTGTCTCCATCGACAGACACAAAGGAGGAGAAACCATGTACCGACGCATCCTGGTGGCCACCGACGGCTCCAAGCTCTCCCAGAAGGCGGTGCAGCACGCGCTGGACCTGGCCGACATCACCGGCGCCGACGTGGTGGCGCTCAAGGTGGTGCCGCGCTACCCGCAGTCGTACTTCGAAGGCGGCGTGGCCCTGGCCGCCGCCGAGGTGGCCCGCATCGAAAAGCAGTGGCAGACCGAAGCCCAGGCTGCGGTGGAGTCGGTGCGCTCGGCCGGCCAGCTGCGCGGCATCAAGGTCAAGCCGGTGACCGCCAAGTCGGACCTGGTGTCCGACGCCATCATCGCCACCGCCAAACGCCAGAAGTGCGACCTGATCGTCATGGCCTCGCACGGCCGGCGCGGCATCAAGCGGCTGCTGCTGGGCAGCGAGACCCAGCAGGTGCTCACCCACGCCAATATCCCGGTGCTGGTGCTGCGCTGAGCGGCGGGCGCAGAATGCGCCCCGCATGTCCGCTCCACCCGCTCCATCCGGCCGTTCCGGCCGCACCACCCCCGCCTCGGCGGGCCGTTTCCTGACCGGCTCCACCCTGGGGCATGTCACGTCCATGACGGCCGCCGGCTCGGTCGGCCTGCTCGCGCTGTTCGCGGTGGACGTGCTCAACCTGTTCTACATCGCGCGGCTGGGCCGGCCCGAGCTCACCGCCGCAGCGGGCTATGCGGCCACCCTGCTGTTCTTCCTGACCTCGCTGTCCATCGGACTGGCGATTGCCGCCACCGCCCTGACCTCGCGCGCCCTGGGCGCGGGTGAGGCATCGCAGGCCCGGCAGATGGCCGGCGCCTCGCTGGCCTACATGGGGCTGTCGATGGCGGGCTGTGCGCTGCTCATGGCGCCCTTCGTGCCCTGGATGCTGCAGGCCCTGGGCGCACAGGGCGAGGCGGCCCGCGCCGCCGAACGCTTCATGTGGATCGTGCTGCCCTCGGCGCCCCTGCTGGGCCTGGCCATGGGGCTGGGTGCGCTGCTGCGCGCCGTGGGCGATGCCCGCCGCGCCATGGGCGTGACCCTGTGCGGCGCGGCGGTGGTGGCCTGCCTGGACCCGCTGGCCATCCTCACGCTGGGCTGGGGCCTGGACGGCGCGGCCCTGGTCACGGTGCTGGCACGGGGCGTGATGGTGGCCTTCGGCCTGCATGCCCTGGTGCGGCGCCACCACCTGTGGGCCTGGCCCACCCGAGGGTCGCTGCAGCGGCACTGGAGGCCCTACATGGCCATCGGCGTGCCGGCGGTGCTGACGCAGCTGGCCACGCCGGTGGGCAATGCCATGGTGACCGCCGTGATGGCGCCCTTCGGCGATGCGGCCGTGGCGGCCTGGGCGGTCATCGTGCGCCTCATCCCCCTGGCCTTCGTGGCGCTGTTCGCGCTCTCGGGCGCCGTCGGGCCCATCATGGGACAGAACCTGGGCGCGCAGCGGCACGACCGCCTGCGCAGCACACTGGACGACAGCCTCAAGCTGGTGGTGGTCTATGTGCTGGCGGTGTGGCTGCTGCTGGCGCTGGCCCGGGGCTGGATCGCCCAGGCCTTCGGCGCCACCGGGCAGGCGGCCGAACTCATCGAGTTCTTCTGCCTGTTCGTGGCCGGCAGCTACCTGTTCAATGGCGCGCTGTTCGTGGCCAATGCGGCCTTCAACAACCTGGGCTTCGCCTTCTATTCCACCGCGCTGAACTGGGGCCGCGCCACCCTGGGCGTGGCCCCGTTCATTGCCCTGGGCGGCCAGTGGTACGGCGCCCTGGGCGTGCTGGCCGGCTACGGCCTGGGCGTGGTGGGCTTCGGCGTGGCCGGCCTGTGGCTGTGCCGGCGGGTCATCCACCGGCTGGAGGCCCGCGCCGGCTGAGCCGCCTCAGGCGAACAGGCCCTTGTGCTGGTCGCGCAGCAGGTTCTTCTGCACCTTGCCCATGGTGTTGCGGGGCAGCTCGGCCACCACGAAGCAGCGCTTGGGGATCTTGTAGTTGGCCAGCCGGGCCTTGAGCGCATTGATGAGCGCCTGCGGGTCGGGCTCGGTGCCGGGCCGGGCGATCACCACCGCCACGCCCACCTCGCCGAAGTCGGGGTGCGGCACGCCCACCACGGCGCTCTCGGCCACGCCGGGCATCTGGTTGAGCTCGCTCTCCACCTCGGCCGGGTAGACGTTGTAGCCGCCGGAGATGATGAGGTCCTTGCTGCGGCCCACGATGGTCACATAGCCGCGCTCGTCCACCTTGCCCACGTCGCCGGTCTTGAAGAAGCCGTCGCTGGTGAACTCCTCGGCGGTCTTTTCGGGCATGCGCCAGTAGCCGCTGAACACGTTGGGGCCACGCACCTGGATGCCGCCGATCTCGCCGGTTTCCACCGGGCGGCCGGCATCGTCCACCACACGCAGCTGCACGCCGGGCAACGGAAAGCCCACGGTGCCGCCACGGCGCTCGGTCTGGCCGGGGTGGCGCGGGTCTTCGCGGTAGGGGTTGGAGGTCAGCATGATGGTCTCGCTCATGCCGTAGCGCTCCAGGATGGTGTGGCCGGTGCGCTCCTGCCAGGCCTGGAAGGTCTCGATCAGCAGCGGTGCCGAACCCGACACGAACAGCCGCATGCGCGACGCGGCCTCGGGGGTGAGGCCGGGCTCGGCCAGCAGGCGGGTGTAGAGCGTGGGCACGCCCATGAACACGGTGGCGCGCGACATGAGCCCCAGCACGGCCCTGGGCTCGAACTTGTTGAGCCACAGCATCGGGCTGCCGTTGATGAGGGCACCGTGGATGGCCACGAACAGGCCGTGCACGTGGAAGATGGGCAGCGCGTGGATGAGCACGTCGTCGGCCTGCCAGCCCCAGTAGTCGCGCAGCACGCGGGCGTTGCTCAGCATGTTGCCGTGCGAGAGCATGGCGCCCTTGCTGCGGCCGGTGGTGCCGCTGGTGTAGATGATGACGGCCAGCTCGTCGGCCGCGCAGGTGGCCGGGGTGTGCACGTCACTGTGGTGGGCAGCGCGCTCCAGCAGGCTGCCGGTGCGGTCGTCGCCCAGGGTGAACACATGGCGGGTGCCGGCCTGGAAGGCGATCTTGGACACCCAGCCGAAGTTGCCCGGGCTGCACACCACCATGGCCGGCTCGGCATTGCCCACGAAGTACTCGATCTCGCCGGCCTGGTAGGCGGTGTTGAGCGGCAGGAACACATGGCCGGCGCGCAGCGTGGCCAGGTACAGGATGAGCGCCTCGACCGACTTCTCCACCTGCACCGCGATGCGCGAGCGCGGCGGCAGCTTCAGCGAATCGATCAGGTTGGCCACCATGGCGGTGGCGCGGTCCAGGTCGCGCCAGGAGTAGCGCAGGCCGGACTGGGTGCCGCCCACGGTCTCCACGGCGGTGGCGTCCAGATCGGCGGGGAAGGCGTCGCGCAGGGCGACAAACAGGTTGTGGTTGCTCATGGCTGGCAGGGGTGGTGCAGAAAGGGTCAGGCGGCCCCGAACACCGGGGCGCGCTTGTGCAGGAATGCGGTGATGCCTTCGCGGTGTTCGGCGCTGTCGGCGTAGTCGTAGGCGCGGGCCAGCAGGCCGGCGTCGGGCGGGGGCGGCAGCAGCGCACGCAGCGTCTGCTTGTTGAGGCGGGCGGCTTCGGGGGCCAGGGCCGCGATGCGGCGGGCGCGCTCCAGGGCCTCGGCCGGCACGGCACCGTCATCGACGACGGCGTTCAGGAAGCCGCGCTGCAGCAGCGTGGGGGCGTCGAGCACGGCGGCCTGCAGCAGCATTTCGCGGGCGGTGGCCAGACCGGCCTCGCGGGCCACCAGCTGGGCCTCGCGCGGGGCCATGGGAAAACCCAGGCGCGCAATCGGCGCACCGAAGCGGGCGCCCTGCCCGGCCACGCGGATGTCGCAGCAGCTGGCGATCTCCATGCCGGCGCCCATGCAGTTGCCCTCGATGGCAGCAACGAGCGGCAGGTCGCAGGCCAGCATGGCCGAGAGGCCGCCCCACACATCGTTCTCGTGGAAGTCGCGCAGCCCCTCGGGGTGGAAACGGAAGTCCGGGTACTCGGCGATGTCGCCGCCGGCACAGAAGTGACCGCCCTCCCCGGCCACCAGCACGGCGCGCACGCCGGCCAGGTCGCCCTGGCCTTGTTGCAGCCGCACAAAGAGGTCGGCCAGCTCGCGCCACATCGCGCGCGACATGGCATTGAGCCGGCCGGGGTGGCACAGCGTCACGCGGGCCAGCGCCCCTTCGATGCCGAAGCGGATGTGGCCCACGCTGCGCATCAGTCCAGCTTGGCGCCCGAGGCCTTGACCACCTGGGCCCACTTGCGGATCTCGCCCTTGACGAAGCTGTCGAAGGCGTTGCCGGACAGGTCGGGGAACTCGGCGCCCTGGTTGGCCCACACGGCCTTGGCCTCGTCGGTGCTGGCCGCCTTGCGGATCTCGTCGATGGCGGCCTTCTGGGCATCCGCCGGCGTGCCCTTGGGCGCCCACACGCCGTACCAGGTGGTGACGTTGTAGTCCGGCAGGCCGAGTTCGGCCGCGCAGGGCACGTCCGGGAAGGCCGGGTTGCGCTTGGCACCGGCCACCATGAGCGCCTTGATGCGGCCGCCCTTGATGTGCGCGGCCGACGAACCCAGGCCGTCGAACATCATGTCCACGTTGCCGGCGATCAGGTCGTTGAGGGCCGGACCGGCGCCCCGGTACGGGATGTGGGTGATGAAGGTCTTGGTCTGCTGCTTGAACAGCTCGCCGGCCAGGTGGTGCGAGGTGCCGCCGCCGGCCGAGCCGTAGTTGAGCTTGCCGGGGTTGGACTTGACCTGCTTGAGGAAGTCCTGGAAGTTGCCCTGGATGCGCTTGGGGCTGACCACCAGCACCTGCGGCACGCTGGCCACCAGGATCAGCGGGATCAGGTCCTTCTCGATGTCGTAATCGAGCTTGGGGTACATGGCCGGCGCGATCGAGTGGTGCACCGCGCCCATGAACAGGGTGTAGCCGTCGGGCTGGGCCTTGGCCGCGATGCTGGCACCCAGCGTGCCGCCGGCGCCGCCCCGGTTGTCGATGACCAGCGACTTGCCCGAGAGCCGGGTGAAGGCCGCCGAGAGCGGGCGGGCGAAGGCATCGGTGCCGCCGCCAGCGGGGAACGGCACGATCATGGTGACCGGCTTGGATGGCCAGCCGGACTGGGCGAAGGCGCCGACGTGGTGAAGGGCCGTGCCGGCCAGTGCAGCGCCCAGCAGATGGCGGCGCGGAATCGATGCTTGCATGGTGTTGTCTCCGGGTCTTTGTGGTTGTGGGGGAAAGCGGTCAAAGGTACAGGTCTTCCACGGCGCCGGACATCGGTACTTTTCCGGCTGCCAGCTGGGCGCGGTGGCGGTCCAGGCGCTTGAGGTCGTAGAGGTAGTTCACCATCAGGCCATAGGACTGCTTCACCCCTTTGGCCGAGGGGTCGGCGCCCCAGTTCAGGCGCTCGATGCGCGCGCCGTTGCCCAGGTGGAACCGGGCCACCGGGTCCAGCGGCTTGCCCTCGGTCAACTCGCGGCCCAGGTAGCGCGCGGCCCAGCCCAGCAGGGCGCGGCGCGGGGTGTCGTGCTCGCCCAGCTCGTCCCAGCGCTCCCAGGCGGCCAGCAGCTCGGCCGGCGCGTTGCGCTGCAGCCAGGGCCGCAGGCCCGGTATGGGCGAGAGCGTGGCAAACACCTTGAGGCGCGGAAACTCGGCCTTGAGCGTTTCCACCACATGCTTGATCAGCGAGTCGCCAAAACTCACGCCGCGCAGCCCGGTCTGGGTGTTGCTGATGGAGTAGAAGATGGCGGTGGTGGCGCGGGTCAGGTCGTCCGGCGCGGCCGATTCGTCCAGCAGCGGCGTGATGCTCTCGGCGATGTGGTTCATCAGCGCCACTTCCACGAAGATCAGGGGCTCGCCCGGCAGGCGCGGGTGGAAGAAGCCGTAGCAGCGCCGGTCGCTGTCGAGCCGGTTCTTCACGTCGGCCCAGCTGCGGATGTCGTGCACCGCCTCGTACTTGATGAGCTTCTCCACCAGCGAGGCCGGCGAGTCCCAGCTGATGCGGCGCAGCTCCAGGAAGCCCACATCGAACCAGGTGGAGAACATGTACTCCATCTCCACGTCCAGCGCCTGCAGCGCCGGCTCGCCCTTGAGCTGCGGCTGGAGTTCGGCCCGCAGGTCCACCAGGAAACGGATGCCTTCGGGGTGGGCGCTGATGCGCTGCAGCACCCGGCGCCGGGGCGAGACCGTGGCGCGGCGGAAACGCACCTCGGCCGCCGCCTCGTCGGGCGTGCCGGCGGCGGCGGCCAGATCGGCCTGCGCCTTGCGCACCTTCTCGGGATCGGCCTTGAACTGCTCGCACAGCAGCCGCCACACATCGCGGCGCTCCTCCAGCGGGGCAGCGGCGTACCAGTCCATCAGCACCTGGGCGCGGCGGCCGCCTTCCACCTCGCTGACCATGGGGTCCACCACGGCCTGGATCTCGTCGAACCGCTGGCGCAGGGCTCGCGGCGACAAGGCCTCGTCGCCCTGGCGCAGCCGGGCCTTCATGCGTTCGGCCACGCTGCGCCGTGCGGGTGCTGCGGCGCGCAGCTTGCCCACCTTTTCGGTGATCCAGGTCGATGCGTTCATGCCGAAATCCTCGAGGTGCGTTGGCGGGCCAGTTCACGCAGCGCCTCGCGCTGGCGGGTCAGGTGGGTGCGCATGGCGGCCTCGGCGCCTTCGGCATCGCGGGCCTTGAGTGCGGCGTACACCGCCATGTGTTCGGCCAGGCTCTGTGTCAGGCGGCCGGGGGCATGCAGCTGCTGCAGCCGGGCCAGCCGCAGGATCTTGCGCAGATCACCGATCACCTGGGCCAGCCAGCGGTTGTCGGCCAGGGTGATGATGGCCTCGTGGATGGCGTGGTTGGTCTCGTAGTACTCGGTGATGCGCCGCGCCTGCGCATGGCGGTTCAGACGCTCGTGCAGCACGTCGAGCGCGGCCAGGTCGGCGTCGGTGGCGTTGCGCGCGGCTTCAAAAGCGCAGCGCCCTTCCAGCAGCGCGATCACCGGAAAGATCTCGTCCAGGTCCCGCTCGGTGATCTGGTTGACGAAGCAGCCCCGGCGCGGCTCGTGCCGCAGCAGACCCTCGGCCGTGAGCACCTTCAGCGCCTCGCGCAGCGGCGTGCGCGAAATGCCCATCTGCTCGCACAGGGCCGGCTCGTCGATGAAGCTGCCCGGCACCAGGCTGCCGTCAAAGATCAGCCCCCGCAGCCGGTCGGCGACGTCGTCGTGCAGGGAGCTGGGGACCAGGCGCATGGCGGCGGTATGAAAAGGTGTTGGGCGAAAAATTATCTGTAATTACACGTAATGCTATCCCCTCAGACAGAAAAATGGGCAGGTGATTACCCTGCCCCTGGCGGTTCAGACCGATGGGTTCAGCGCGGCCGGCTGTACCAGCCCAGAGCAATGCCGCCCAGGATCATGGGCACGCACAGCCACTGGCCCATGCTCATGCCCAGCGACAGCAGGCCCAGGTGGGCGTCGGGTTCGCGGAAGAACTCGGCCACGAAGCGGAACACGCCGTAGCCCAGCAGGAACATGGCCGACACCTGGCCGGTGGCCCGGGGCTTGCGCGCATACAGCCACAGCAGCACGAACAGCAGCAGCCCCTCCAGCAGGAACTGGTACACCTGCGAGGGGTGGCGCGGCAGGTCGCCCGCGCCGCGGAACACCATGCCCCAGGGCAGCGACGGATCGGCCACGCGGCCCCACAGCTCGCCGTTGAGGAAGTTGCCCGCCCGGCCCGCCGCCAGGCCGGTGGGCACGCAGGGCGCCACAAAGTCCATCACCTGCAGCCATGGCCGACCCCGGCTGCGCGCGAACCAGACCATGGCCAGCAGCACGCCGATCAGCCCGCCATGGAAGCTCATGCCGCCCTGCCACACCGCGAACACCTCCAGCGGGTGCTGCAGGTAGTAGCCCGGCTGGTAGAACACGCAGTAGCCGATGCGGCCACCCGCCACCACGCCCAGCACGCCGAGGAAGAGGATGTCCTCCACGTCGCGCGAGGTCCAGGCCGGATCGCGCAGGCTGGCAAAGGGCTCGTGCTTAAGGCGCTGGCGCCCCAGCAGCACGAACAGCACGAAGGCGGCGAGATACGTCAGGCCGTACCAGTGGATGGCCAACGGACCCAGCTGCAGCGCCACCGGGTCGATGGCGGGATGGACCAGCATCAGCCTTCCAGCCTGGACAGGTCGCGCACCGCGCCCTTGTCGGCCGAGGTGGCCAGCAGCGCGTAGGCACGCAGCGCGGCCGACACCTGGCGCGGGCGCGGCTGCTCGGGTTTCCAGCCCTTGGCGTCCTGCTCGGCGCGGCGGCGGGCGAGTTCTTCGTCGCTCACCAGCACATTGATGCTGCGGTTGGGGATGTCGATGCGGATGCGGTCACCGTTGCGCACCAGGCCGATGGCGCCACCGGCGGCGGCCTCGGGCGAGCAGTGGCCGATGGACAGGCCCGAGGTGCCACCCGAGAAGCGGCCGTCGGTCAGCAGGGCGCAGGCCTTGCCCAGGCCCTTGGACTTGATGTAGCTCGTGGGGTAGAGCATTTCCTGCATGCCGGGGCCGCCCTTGGGGCCCTCGTAGCGCACCACCACCACGTCGCCGGCCTTGACCTTGTCGTCCAGGATGTTCTGCACCGCGTCGTCCTGGCTTTCCACCACATGGGCCGGGCCTTCGAACACCATCAGGCTGTCGTCCACGCCGGCGGTCTTGACCACGCAGCCGTCCAGGGCGATGTTGCCGCGCAGCACGGCCAGACCGCCCTCTTTCGAGAAGGCGTGCTCGTAGGACCGGATGCAGCCTTCGGCACGGTCCAGGTCGAGGCTGGGCCAGCGGGTGTTCTGGCTGAAGGCCACCTGGGTGGGAATGCCGGCCGGACCGGCCATGTAGAAGGTCTTGACGGCCTCGGAGGGGTTGCGGGCCACGTCCCACTCGTCCAGCGCGTGCTTGAGCGTGGGAGCGTGCACCGTGGGCACGTCGGTGTGCAGCTTGCCGGCGCGGTCGAGCTCGCCCAGGATGGCCATGATGCCGCCGGCACGGTGCACGTCCTCGATGTGGTACTTGTTGGTGTTGGGTGCCACCTTGCACAGCTGCGGCACGTCGCGCGAGATGCGGTCGATGTCGATCATGTCGAACTCGATGCCGGCTTCCTGGGCCGCGGCCAGGATGTGCAGGATGGTGTTGGTGGAGCCGCCCATGGCGATGTCCAGCGTCATGGCGTTCTCGAACGCCTTCTTGCCGATGGCACGCGGCAGCACCGAGGCGTCTTCCTGCTCGTAGTAGCGGCGGCACAGCTCCACCACGGTGCGGCCGGCGCGCTTGAACAGCTCCTCGCGGTCGGCGTGGGTGGCCACCACCGTGCCGTTGCCCGGCAGCGAGAGGCCCAGGGCCTCGGTCAGGCAGTTCATGGAGTTGGCGGTGAACATGCCCGAGCACGATCCGCAGGTGGGGCAGGCCGAACGCTCCACCTCGGCCAGGTCGGCATCCGACACCTTGTCGTCGGCGGCCATGACCATGGCGTCGATCAGGTCGAGCTTCTTGATCTGGATGGTGGAGGTGCCCGGCACGGCCAGGCGCACCTTGCCGGCCTCCATGGGGCCGCCCGAGACGAACACCACAGGGATGTTCAGGCGCATGGCGGCCATGAGCATGCCGGGGGTGATCTTGTCGCAGTTGGAGATGCACACCAGCGCATCGGCGCAGTGGGCATTGACCATGTACTCCACCGAGTCGGCAATGATGTCGCGGCTGGGCAGCGAATACAGCATGCCGTCGTGGCCCATGGCGATGCCGTCGTCCACCGCGATGGTGTTGAACTCCTTGGCCACGCCGCCCACCGCCTCGATCTCGCGGGCCACCAGCTGGCCCAGGTCCTTGAGGTGCACATGGCCCGGCACGAACTGGGTGAACGAGTTGGCGATGGCGATGATGGGCTTGCTGAAGTCGCCGTCCTTCATGCCGGTGGCGCGCCACAGGGCGCGGGCTCCGGCCATGTTGCGGCCGGCGGTGGAGGTCTTGGAACGGTATTGCGGCATGGTGTCTCGGGGGTCGTTATGAAAGATCGGGCGACCGCAGCGCGGTCAACCCCGGATTATCGGTGGGGTGCAATGACCTCAGCGGCGGTGCCGGTCCAGGCCCAGGGCCTTGCGCTGCTTCTCGATGCGGTCGGCCTTGCGCTGGTCCATCTTCTCCATCTGCTTGCGGCGGGTGTAGCCCGAGCTGTCGGCCCAGGCCCACCAGAACACGGCCAGGCCGAAGGGTGCCAGCACCACCCACCAGGACCAGCCGGCCACCGGGCCCACCTCCAGGTACTTGAGCAGCAGCAACACCACGCCGGCAGACAGGAAATACATGGAAACCTCCGGTGAAGCGCGGGTGAATACCCGGCAAAAAGCTGTGAATCCGTGGCGTCTCGGGGCATTGAACCAACGGGCTCTGGCTAGAATCCCATTGCTTACTGCAACCACCCCAGAGGACACAACCCCATGAAACGCACCCTGATGATTATGGCCTCGCTGGCCGTGCTGTCGGCCCCCGCCCTGGCCGACGAAGCCCTGGCCAAGAGCAAGAACTGCCTGGCCTGCCACGCCGTCGACAAGAAGCTGGTCGGCCCGTCCTACAAGGACATCGCCAAGAAGTACGCCGGCGACGCCAAGGCCGCCGACATGCTGGCCACCAAGATCCAGAAGGGTGGCGCCGGTGTCTGGGGTGCCATCCCCATGCCCGCCAACCCGCAGGTCAACGACGCCGAAGCCAAGAAGCTGGCTACCTGGATCCTGGGCCAGAAGTGACCCGGTCCCGACCATGAAAAAACCCGCCACTCAGGCGGGTTTTTTGTTGGGCGCTGCGGCTTCAGTTGTTCTGCGCGAGCTGCTCCAGGATGGCCGGGTTTTCCAGGGTGGAGGTGTCCTGGGTGATGGCCTCGCCCTTGGCGATGGAGCGCAGCAGGCGGCGCATGATCTTGCCGGAGCGGGTCTTGGGCAGGTTGTCGCCGAAGCGGATGTCCTTGGGCTTGGCGATCGGGCCGATCTCCTTGCCCACCCAGTCGCGCAGCTCCTTGGCAATCGCCTTGGCCTCGTCGCCGGTGGGGCGCGAGCGCTTGAGCACCACGAAGGCCACGATGGCCTCGCCGGTCAGGTCGTCCGGGCGGCCCACCACGGCGGCTTCTGCCACCAGGTCGGTCTTGCCCACCAGGGCCGATTCGATCTCCATGGTGCCCATGCGGTGGCCCGAGACGTTGAGCACGTCGTCAATGCGGCCGGTGATGCGGAAGTAGCCGCGGTCGGCGCTGCGCACGGCACCGTCACCGGCCAGGTAGAAGCCGCGCAGCTCGTCGGGGAAGTAGCTCTTCTTGAAGCGCTCCGGGTCGCCCCAGATGGTGCGGATCATGGACGGCCAGGGCTTCTTGACCACCAGGATGCCGCCGGCGCCGTTGGCCACGTCGTTGCCGGTCTCGTCCACGATGGCCGCAGCAATGCCCGGCAGGGGCAGCGTGCACGAACCCGGCACCAGGGGCGTGGCGCCCGGCAGCGGGGTGATCATGTGGCCGCCGGTCTCGGTCTGCCAGAAGGTGTCGACGATGGGGCAGCGCTCGCCGCCCACATGCTTGTAGTACCACATCCAGGCTTCGGGGTTGATGGGTTCACCCACCGAGCCCAGCAGGCGCAGGCTGGACAGGTCGGAGCGGGCCGGGTGCACCTTCTCGTCGCCTTCGGCCGCCTTGATGAGCGAGCGGATGGCCGTGGGCGCGGTGTAGAAGATGGTGCACTTGTGCTTCTCGATCATCTGCCAGAAGCGGCCGGCATTCGGGTAGGTGGGCACGCCCTCGAACACGATCTGGGTGGCGCCGGCGGCCAGCGGGCCGTAGGCCACGTAGCTGTGGCCGGTGATCCAGCCGATGTCGGCGGTGCACCAGAAGATGTCGTCGGCCTTCAGGTCGAAGGTCCAGTTCATGGTGAGGTTGGCCCACAGCAGGTAGCCGCCGGTGCTGTGCTGCACGCCCTTGGGCTTGCCGGTGGAGCCGGAGGTGTAGAGCACGAACAGCGGGTGTTCGGCGCCCACCATCTCGGCCGGGCAGGTGGTGCTCTGGCCGGCCATGTCCTCGTGCATGAAGGTGTCGCGGCCGGCCACCATGTGGCAGGCGGTGGGGGTGCGCTGGAACACGATGACGTTCCTGATCGTCTCGCAGCCGCCCATGGCGATGCCTTCGTCCACGATGGACTTCAGCGGCAGTTCCTTGCCGCCGCGCAGCTGGTAGTTGGCGGTGATGACGGCCACGGCGCCGGCGTCCTGGATGCGCTCCTGCAGCGCCTTGGCCGAGAAGCCGCCGAACACCACCGAGTGGGTGGCGCCGATGCGGGCGCAGGCCTGCATGGCCACCACGCCTTCGATGGTCATGGGCATGTAGATGACGACGCGGTCGCCCTTCTTGACGCCCTTGGCCTTGAGAACATTCGCAAATTGCGACACTTTGGCCAGCAGTTCGCGGTAGGTGACGCGGGTCACTTCGCCGCCGTCGGCCTCGAAGATGATGGCCGTCTTGTTCTCTACCGGGGTGCCCATGTGGCGGTCCAGGCAGTTGAACGAGGCATTGAGCTCACCGTCCTGGAACCACTTGTAGAACGGTGCCTGGGAGGCGTCCAGCGTCTGGGTGAAGGGCTTGTGCCAGGTCAGGGTCTCGCGCGCCAGCCGGGCCCAGAACCCCTCGTGATCCCGTTCGGCCTCGGCGCACAGGGCCTGGTAGGCGTTCATGCCCGAGATGCGGGCGGCCTGGACGGTGGCGGCAGAGGGTTCGAAGACCCGGTTTTCGACCAGGGTGGATTCGATCGACGACGAGGGTGCGGACATGCGCAAGTCTCCTGAGATGTTGTTGAAAACCGGAACGCCGGGCACTGTGCGCAGGCGCTCTTACAAGCCACTGACACAGAGGCGACACCTACAATAGCAGGCTGCCCGCCGGGTGGGTACAACCCCGCCCGAACCACCCCACATTTTCCCTGCCCATGAGCGATCCCGTCAAAACCGGCCCCATCCGGCCCCTGCCCAACCTGATCTTCGCCAGCCGCTGGCTGCAGTTGCCGCTGTACCTCGGCCTGATCGCGGCACAGGGCATCTATGTGTTCCATTTCTGGGTCGAGCTGGTGCACCTGATCGAGGCCGCCTTCGGCAACGACGCCGCGCTGCAGAAGCTCATCACCAGCATCGGCTACAAGAGCGACGTGGCGCTGACCGGCCTGAACGAGACCATCATCATGCTGGTGGTGCTGGCCCTGATCGACGTGGTCATGATCAGCAACCTGCTCATCATGGTGATCGTGGGCGGCTACGAGACCTTCGTGAGCCGCATGAACCTGGAGAGCCACCCCGACCAGCCCGAATGGCTCAGCCATGTGAACGCGTCGGTGCTCAAGGTGAAGCTGGCCACCGCCATCATCGGCATCAGCTCCATCCACCTGCTCAAGACCTTCATCAACGCGGCCAACTACGACGAGAAGGTGCTGATGTGGCAGACCATCATCCACGTGGCCTTCCTGTTCAGCGCCATGGCCATTGCCCTGGCCGACCGCCTGATGCACGTGCCGGACGCCGGCAAGCACTGAGCGCCCCGCCCCCTACCCTCTTCCCCACCCACCCGTCGAGACCATGAGCACCATCCGCCAGGAAGACCTGATCGAATCCATCGCCGGCGCGCTGCAGTACATCAGCTACTACCACCCGGCCGACTACATCGCCCACCTGGCCCGCGCCTACCAGCGCGAGCAGAGCGCGGCCGCCAAGGACGCCATCGCGCAGATCCTGACCAACAGCAAGATGAGCGCCGTGGGCCACCGCCCCATCTGCCAGGACACCGGCATCGTCAACGTGTTCCTCAAGGTCGGCATGAACGTGCGCTGGGAAGGCTTCACCGGCGGGCTGGAAGATGCGGTCAACGAAGGCGTGCGCCGGGGCTACAACCACCCGGACAACCAGCTGCGCGCCAGCGTGGTGGCCGACCCGCAGTTCCTGCGCAAGAACACCAAGGACAACACGCCGGCGGTCATCTTCACCGAGATCGTGCCGGGCGACACGGTGGAAGTGACCGTGGCCGCCAAGGGCGGCGGCAGCGAGAACAAGAGCAAGATGATCATGCTCAACCCCGGCGACTCGGTGGTCGACTGGGTGCTGAAAACCGTGCCCACCATGGGCGCCGGCTGGTGCCCGCCGGGCATGCTGGGCATCGGCATCGGCGGCACGGCCGAGAAGGCGGTGCTGATGGCCAAGGAGTCGCTCATGGACGACCTGGACATGTACCAGCTGCAGGAAAAAGCGTCCAAGGGCGAGAAGCTCAGCCAGGTGGAAGAGCTGCGCCTGGAGCTCTACGAGAAGGTCAATGCCCTGGGCATCGGCGCGCAGGGCCTGGGCGGCCTGACCACCGTGCTGGACGTCAAGATCAAGATGTACCCGACCCACGCGGCCAGCAAGCCGGTGGCCATGATCCCCAACTGCGCCGCCACCCGCCACGCCCACTTCGTGCTGGACGGCAGCGGCCCGGTCTACCTGGACGCGCCCAGCCTCGACCTGTGGCCCGACGTCAACTGGGTGCCCGACACCCAGAAGAGCACCCGCGTCGACCTGAACACCCTGACCAAGGCCGAGGTGGCCTCGTGGAAGCCGGGCCAGACCCTGCTGCTCAACGGCAAGATGCTGACCGGCCGCGACGCCGCGCACAAGCGCATCCAGGGCATGCTGGCCAAGGGCGAGAAGCTGCCGGTGGACTTCACCAACCGGGTCATCTACTACGTGGGTCCGGTGGACCCGGTGCGCGACGAGGCCGTGGGCCCCGCCGGCCCCACCACCGCCACCCGCATGGACGGCTTCACCGAGATGATGCTCGCCCAGACCGGCCTGATCGCCATGGTGGGCAAGGCCGAGCGCGGCCCGGTGGCCATCGAGGCCATCCAGAAGCACCAGAGCGCCTACCTCATGGCCGTGGGCGGCGCGGCCTACCTGGTGTCCAAGGCCATCAAGTCGGCCCGCGTGGTCGGCTTCGAGGACCTGGGCATGGAAGCCATCTACGAGTTCGACGTGGTCGACATGCCGGTGACCGTGGCGGTGGATGCCGGCGGCACCAGCGCCCACATCACCGGCCCGGCCGAGTGGCAGAAGCGCATTGCCAGCGGCGAGTTCAAGGGCATCACCGTCGCATCGGCTTGAAGCCCAGCGCTCGCCATGTCGGCGTGTTCGACAGCGGGGTCGGCGGCCTGAGCGTGCTGCGCGCCCTGCGGGCCGAGCTGCCCGGCGTGCGCTTCACCTACCTGGCCGACAGTCTGCACGCGCCCTACGGTGAGCGCGGCGCCGACTGGGTGGCCCGGCGCTCGCAGGCCATCGTGCAGTGGCTGCGGCAGACCCAGGGCATCGACGCGCTGGTGGTGGCCTGCAACACCGCCACGGCCCTGGCCATCGACGGTCTGCGGACCCGCCATGCCGATCTGCCCATCGTGGGGGTGGAGCCGGCCGTCAAGCCGGCCATCGAGCTCAGCGCCAGCGGCCATGTGGGCGTGCTGGCCACCCGGGGCACCCTGGGCAGCGAGCGTTATGCCGCCCTGCGCCGGCGGCTGGAGGCGGCAGCGCCGCGAGCGCTGCACATACACGACCAGCCCTGCGACGGGCTGGCCGGCGCCATCGAACGCGACGACACCGACACCATCCAGACCCTGGGCCAGCGCTATGTGGACGCCGTGCGGCAGGCCGCACCCGGCCTGGATACCCTGGTGCTCGGTTGCACCCACTACCCCTTTGCGGCCGCGGTGCTGCAGCAGGCCGCCGGCCCCGGCGTGCGGCTGGTCGACACCGGCGAGGCCGTGGCCCGGCGCACCCGCCATGTGCTGCAGATGGACGCGGCCGACCCGGATCAGCCGCTGCACGCCGAGTCGACGCTGATGACCACCGGTGATGCCGGCGCACTGACCGCCGCTGCGCACCGCTGGCTGGGCTGGCACCGCCCCGCGCAGCAGGTGGTGGTGCCCGACTAGCCGGCGTTGCGGCCCGGCGGGGCGGCCAGCGCGGCACGCCGGCCGCGCTCCATGTCCACCGGCACCAGCAGCAGCAGACCCAGCGCAAACAGCAGCGCGGTGCTGCCGATGGCCAGCCGGTGGTTGCCGTCGGTGAGCCAGGTGATGGCGCCGTAGGTCAGCGGCCCGACGATGCTGGCCACCCGGGTGGCAAAGGTCCACAGACCGAAGAACTCCGCCAGCTGGGCCGGCGGCGCCAGCACACCCGCCATGGCCCGCCCGGCCGACTGGCTGGAGCCCATGCACAGCCCGGCAATGGCCGCTGCCCACCAGAACACCGCCTGCGTGGTGGTGAGCGCGGCCAGCACGCAGGTGGCCATCCAGCCCAGCAGGGTGAGGGCCAGGGCCTTCTTGTGGCCCAGGCGGTCCTGCCCGTAGCCGAAGGCGAAGGCCCCGGCCATGGCGGCGATGTTGAGCACGAAGATCAGCACCATGGTCTGCTGCGGCTGGAAGCCCACCACCTGCTCGGCGTAAATGGCGGCCAGGGCAATGGCCACCGCCACCCCGCCCTGGTAGGCCGCCGCACAGGCCAGCAGCCACATGAAGTCGCGGTAGTGCCGGGCCTGGCGCAGCGTGGTGCCCAGCTGGCGCCAGGCCGCGCCCAGCCCGGCATCCGGACCGGCCGGTCGGGGGGTGGCGTGTTCACGCAGCAGCAGCAGCGAGGCGGTGCCGGCCACGGCAAACAGGCCGGCGGTGATCAGCATGGTCACCGGCACGAAGGCCGAGGCGGGCTGGCCAGCCGCCTGCGCCTGCAGCACCCAGGCCAGGCTCAGCCCCAGGGCCAGCATGCCGCCCACATAACCCAGGCTCCAGCCCCAGCCGCTCACCCGGCCCATGGCCTGCGGTCGGGCCAGCTCGGGCAGGAAGGCCGCCGCCAGCGACTCGCCCCAGGCAAAGAAGGTGTTGGACACCACGACCAGCAGCACGCCCAGCGCCACTGCCCCCGGCCCCACCAGGGCCAGTGCGGCCGTGCTCAGCACGCAACCCAGGGTGCACAAGGCCAGCAGGCGGCGCTTGGCCGCATGCTGGTCGGCCCAGGCGCCGATGCCGGGCATGGTGAGCATCACCAGCAGGTGGGAGGCGCTGAGCGCCGCCGTCCAGGCCAGGGTGGCCCAGCTCTCGCCCCCGGCCACCGCGCCCACGAAGTAGGCCGCGAACACCGCCGTGAGCACCACGGTGGTGTAGCCGGAGTTGGCAAAGTCGTACAGGGCCCAGCCCAGCACCTCGCGGGCTCGCACGCCCGGGTTGAGCGCGTCGGCAGAAAACAGCGGCATGGGTGGGTGTCCTCAGGCCGCCGGGGTGTCAGTGCAGGTGGCGCGGCTTGCGCGGGCCGCCGTGGCCCGATCCACCATGGCCGCGCGGCGGGCGGCCCAGCTGCATGGAGTTCACCAGGGCATCGAAGCGCTGGGTGAAGAGCTGGTCGATGGCGCCCACCACGTCGCCGAGTTCGGAGGCATCGAAGTGGCGTTCCATCACGTGCACCACGTCCTGCACCAGCAGGTCGCGCTGGGTCTGCATGATGGCCGCCGGCGTGGGACCGACGAAGAACATCACGAAGTCGTCGCGGGCTTCTTCGCCCTCGGCCGGGTCTTCCTCGTCGTACTCGGTGTCGTAGAAGGAGACTTCCAGCGGCGCACCGGCCGCGCTGATCTCGTTGAGGCCCATGCAGGCCTCTTCCATGGTCTGGCGGAAGTCCTCGTCGCCAGCCACGGTCCAGCAGATCTGCAGCACATGGGCTTCCTGGTCGACCCGGATGCCGGGCTCGTCCTCGTAGCTGCTGGCCGCCGCTGCCGCCAGCGAACGGGCACCCGCGTACTGCCACAGGGGTTTGAGCGCCTCCTGGATCTGCTCGTAGGCGACGTCCTCGCGCAGGGGCAGGTCGCCGTGCACATGGATTTCGAAGGGGGCGTTGAATTGGCTCATGAAAACTCGCTGATCCGGTGGTGTCCGGAAGGGTGGCCGGTGATGGTGTCCGGCCGTGGCTGGTGCCCCGAACCGGAATCGAACCGGTACGCCCTGTTGGGGGCGGCGGATTTTAAGTCCGCTGTGTCTACCAATTTCACCATCGAGGCAGACCCGGCATTGTCGCAGGTCCGGCCCGGGAAGCGATTTTCAGGCGCCGGCGCGGGCGTAGCCCACCCCGGCCGGCATCGGGGCATCGCTCAGCAGGTGCCCGGTCTTCACGAAGATGAGACAGCCCTCGCGCGAGAACGGCTGGTGCTGGCTCAGGTGCGGGCTGCGCAGCCAGCTGCCCGCCGGGTAGTCGCCGTGCTCGTCGGAGAACACGCCCTCGACCACAAAGATCTCTTCGCCGCCGTAATGCCGGTGGGGGTTGAAGTACGTGCCCGGCGCCCAGCGCACCAGCGCCGTGTGGCTGGTGCCGAAGGACGAGAGCGGCAGCACCGACAGGCCCGGCACCAGGCCGGGGCGCCAGTCGGCCCGGCGGGTGTCGATGGCCAGCTGCGCCTGGTCCTGCGGGTCCTGGTAACGCAGCTTGACGAAGAGGGTGCAGCCCGGCTCCGAGAACGGCGCATGCCGCGAACCCGGCGGGTTCTTGAGGTAGGTGCCGGGGCCGTAGTCGCCGGTCTCGTCGCTGAACACGCCATCCAGCACCAGGATCTCCTCGCCCAGCTCGTGGTCGTGGGCGTCGAAGCGGGCACCGGGTGCATACCGCACCACCGAGGTGGCGCGGGCCACCTCTTCGCCGTCGCGCTCGAGCATGCGGCGCTTCACCAGGCGGGAAGGCGACGGCACCCAGGGCAGGTCGTGGCTGTGGACCACACAACGTTCGGACCAGTCGGCTCGCAGTTTCATGGGTCGGGATTGTGCCGCCGCCCCACATACCCTGTGGGGTGCAGGTTCATGCCGGTCATGGCGTGCAGGTACAGTCGGCGGTCCTGTCGATACCCCGAACCCGTTCTCCCCATGCAAGGCATCCGGCGCAAGCTCGTCTACGTCACGCTCTACGAGCTCATCGCCATCAGCGCCTCCACCGCGCTGCTCAAGCTGTTCTCCGGCAGCGATCTGGAGCGCGCCGGCGTGGCCGCCGTGGGCGCGGCGGTGGTGGCCGTGGTCTGGAACCTGGCCTACAACACCGCTTTCGAATGGTGGGAAGCCCGCCAGGCCACACGCGGGCGCAGCGTATGGCGCCGCGTGGCCCACGCGGTGGGTTTCGAGACCGGGCTGGTGATCACGCTGGTTCCGGCCTTTGCCTGGTGGCTGGACCTCACGCTGTGGGAAGCCTTCGTGATGGACATCGGCCTGATCGTGTTCTTCCTGATCTACACCTTCGTCTTCAACTGGGTCTTCGACCGGGTGTTCGGCCTGCCGGCCTCGGCGCTGCCCCGGTCCGATCAGGTCGCTGGCTGAGCCGACGCCTCCACCAGCTCCACAAAGGCCCGTGCCGGCGGCGAGAGCTGCTGCCGGTCCCGCATGGCCAGCAGCAGGCGGCGACGGGTCCACAGGCCATCGAGCCGGCGCAGCACCAGGCCCAGGGCGGGCGCCAGCGGCAGCGCACTGGCGCGCGGCAGTATGGCCAGGCCCAGACCGGCGCTGACCATGCGGCACATGGCGTCAAAACTGCGCACCTGCACCCGCGTGTGCATCACCCGGCCGCAGGCGCCGGCCGCTGCAGCAATGTGCCGCATGAGCGAGGTGGAGCGGTTCATGCCCACGAAGTCGTGGTCGAGTGCGTCGGTGAAGGCCACCGTCTCGCGCACCGCCAGCGCATGGCCGGCGGGCACCAGCAGCACCAGTTCGTCGGTCTCGCAGGGCAGCGTGTGCAGGCCTTCGGTGGGGGTGTTGTCGCCGATGACGGCCAGCTCGGCCACGCCGGTGGTCACGGCGCGGGCGGCCTCTTCGCTCAGCACGTCTTCCAGGTCGACCTTGATGCCCGGGTGACGGGCCGAGAAGATGGCCAGGGTGGTGGGCAGGAAATGCCCGAAGGCCGAGGTGTTGGCCCAGATGCGCAGGTGCCCCTGGGTGCCGTGCCGGAAATCGCTGAGTGCCAGCGCCATCTGCTCCAGCTGCGCCACCAGCTCGATGGCATGGCGCTGCAGCGTCTGCCCGGCCGGGGTGGGCACCACGCCGCGCTTGCTGCGCTCCAGCAGCGGGTGGCCCACATGGGCTTCGAGCTCGGCCATGCGCTTGCTGGCAGCGGCCAGCGAGATGCCGTAGCGGTCGGCCCCGGCGGTCAGGCTGCCGGCGTCCACCGTCATCAGGAAGAGGCGCAGCGAGCCGAGGTCGAAACGGCCGAGGTTGATGGGCGCGGAAGACTGGGGGGTGTTCATGGCCCGATCCTCAACCACAGGTTGAGGATGTGTCAATCAAACACGAACCGAAAACCCGCCCGCGTCTCCAGAATCCGCGCGCTCACCCCTGCGAATCCACCCACAACATCCTCCCGGAGACATTCCCATGCTGAACCGACGCACCCTCCTGTCCTGCCTGCTGGCCCTCTCGGGCACCGCCATGGCCCAGGGCTTCCCGAACAAGCCCATCACCTTCGTGGTGCCCAACCCGCCGGGCGGCGTGGTGGACACCTCGGCCCGCCTGATCAGCGACGGCGTGGCCAAGGTGCTGAACGGCTCGGTGATCGTGGAGAACAAGGGCGGCGCCAGCGGCAACATCGCCTACAGCCAGGTGGCCCGCGCGCCCAAGGACGGCTACACGCTGCTGATCTCGTACTCGGCCTACCACGTGGGCAACCCGTCCATGTTCGCCAAGCTGCCCTGGGACCAGAAGGACCTGGTGCCGGTGGCGCTGATCGCGGCGGCCACCAACGTGATCACCACCCACCCCTCGGTGCCGGCGAAGAACCTCAACGAGCTGCTGGCCTACCTGCGCGCCAACGCCGGCAAGGTGAACTTTGCGTCGCAGGGCGTGGGTTCGCTCTCGCACGTGGGCACCGCGCTGTTCGAGCAGAACACCAAAACCAGCATGACCCATGTGCCCTACAAGGGTTCGGGTGCCGCCATTGCCGACGTGCTGGCCGGCCAGGTGCAGTTCTTCATGACCACCCCGCCCTCGGTGCTGGGCCACATCCAGCAGGGCAAGCTGCGCCCCTACGCCGTGACCAGCAAGACCCGCCACCCCATGCTGCCCGACGTGCCCACCACCGCCGAGGCCGGCCTGCCCGGCTTCGAGCTGGAAGCCTGGGTCGGCCTGTTCGCCCCGGCCGGCACCCCGGCCCCGGTGATCGCCCAGCTGAGCGAGGCGGTGAAGAAGGTGCTGGACGCTCCCGAGACCAAGGCCCGCGCGCTGCAGCAGGGCGTGGAGCCGCGTTACCTCGACCCCAAGGGCCTGGGCGACCTGGTGACCCGCGAGACCGAGTACTGGGGCCAGATCATCAAGAGCCGCAACATCACCGCCGAGTGACCGGACCCGCACCGACATGACCCGCACCCATTTCCGCATCGGGCAGATCGTGCCCAGCTCCAACACCACCATGGAGACCGAGATCCCGGCCATGCTGCGCGCCCGCGAGGGCGTGGCGCCGGAGCGCTTCACCTTCCACTCCTCGCGCATGCGCATGAAGAAGGTGACGAAGGAAGAGCTGGCCGCCATGGACGCCGATTCCGACCGCTGCGCGCTCGAACTCTCGGACGCCCGGGTGGACGTGCTGGGCTACGCGTGTCTGGTGGCCATCATGAGCATGGGCCTGGGCTACCACCGACAGTCCGAGCAGCGCCTGCACCAGCGCACGGTGGACAACGGCGCCCCCGCGCCGGTGGTCACCAGCGCCGGCGCCCTCATCCAGGGCCTGCAGCGCATCGGCGCGAAGAAGATCGCGGTGCTCACGCCCTACATGAAGCCGCTGACCCAGCTGGTGGTGGACTACATCCAGCACGAGGGCATCGAGGTGCAGGATGCCGTGTCGCTGGAGATCTCCGACAACCTGCAGGTGGGCGCGCAGGACCCGCGTGCGCCCATCGAGCTGTCGCGCCGGCTGGTCACCGCCAACTGCGACGCGGTGGTGCTGTCGGCCTGCGTGCAGATGCCCTCGCTGCCCTCCATCCAGCCGGTGGAAGACCGCCTCGGCCTGCCGGTGCTATCGGCCGCCGTGTGCACCACCCACGCCATGCTGAGCGCGCTGAACCTGCCGGCCCACGTGCCGGGCTGCGGCGCCCTGCTCTCGGGCCGGTACTGAGGTCATCGGCATGAGCACCGCGGCCGCGGCCCCCGGCACCACCCCGCCCCAGGCCCTGGCCGGGGTGCGGGTGCTTGAACTCGGCTCGCTGATCGCCGGGCCGTATGCGGCGTCGCTGCTGGCGCAGTTCGGCGCCGAGGTCATCAAGATCGAATCGCCTGAGGGCGGTGACCCGTTGCGCCAGTGGCGCAAGCTGCACGAGGGCACCTCGTTGTGGTGGTACTCGCAGAGCCGCAACAAAAAGTCGGTCACGCTGGACCTGCGCCAGCCCGAAGGCGCCGAGCTGGCCCGGCAACTGGCCGCCACCGCCGACATCGTGATCGAGAACTTCCGCCCCGGCACGCTGGAAAAGTGGGGCCTGGGCTGGGAGGCCCTGCACGCCCTCAACCCGAACCTGATCATGGTGCGGGTGTCGGGCTACGGGCAGACCGGCCCCTACAGCCAGCGCCCGGGCTTTGCCGCCATTGCGGAATGCATGGGCGGGCTGCGCTACACCTCGGGTTTTCCGGACCGGCCGCCGGTGCGGGTGGGTGTGAGCCTGGGCGACACGCTGGCCTCGCTGTACGGCACCATCGGCGCGCTGCTGGCGCTGCAGCACCGCCGCAACGGCGGCGGCGGGCAGTTCATCGACGTGGCGCTGTACGAATCGGTGTTCGCCATCATGGAAAGCCTGGTGCCCGAGTTCAGCGTGCAGGGCTTTGTGCGCGAGCGCAGCGGCGCCAGCCTGCCGGGCATCGCCCCGTCCAACACCTACCTGTGCGGCGACGGCCTGTACGTGGCCATTGCCGGCAATGGCGACGCCATCTTCCGCCGGCTCATGACTGCCATCGGCCGCACCGACATGGCCGACGACCCCGACCTGGCGGGCAACGCCGGCCGCGTGGCCCAGGTGCAGCGCATCGACGAGGCCATCGGCCAGTGGACCGGCCAGCACACGCTGGACCAGGTGCTCGATGTGCTGGAAGCCGCCGCCGTGCCGGCCGGCCGCATCTACACCGCCGCCGACATCGTGGCCGATCCGCACTACCAGGCGCGCGGCATGATCGAGTCGCACACCCTGCCCGACGGGCAACCCATGTCGCTGCCCGGCGTGGTGCCGCAACTCAGTGCCACGCCCGGCGCCACCCGCTGGATCGGCCCGGCCCTGGGCGAACACACCGACGAGGTGCTGGGCTCGCTGGGCCTGAGCGCCGAACGCATGGCCGAACTGCGCCGGAAGGGCATTGCATGAAGCGCGGCGCCGATCGCATCCACATCCACGACGTGGCGCTGCGCGATGGCCTGCAGATCGAACCGGTCTTCGTGCCCACGGCCGACAAGGTGCGGCTGTGCAATGCGCTCTCGCGCACCGGCCTGGACAAGATCGAAGTGACCTCCTTCACCTCGCCCAAGGCCATCCCGGCGCTGGCCGATGCGGCCGAGGTGATGCAGCGCATCGAGCGCGTGCCCGGCGTGAGCTACGCCGCCCTGGTGCCCAACACCCGCGGTGCCGAGCGGGCCCTGATCTGCGGCGTGGACGAGATCAACCTGGTCATGTCGGCCAGCGAGAGCCACAGCCAGGCCAACCTGCGCATGAGCCCCGAGCGTTCCTTGCAACAGTTCGAGGACGTGGTGGCGCAGGTAGCCCAGACGCCGGAGGCCAAGGTGGCCTTCAACGCCTCGCTGTCCACCGCCTTCGGCTGCCCGTTCGATGGCGACGTGCCGGCGCAGCAGGTGTTCGACCTGATCGGGCGCATCACGGCACTCGGCATTGACCGCATCACCCTGTGCGACACCACCGGCATGGCCCACCCGGCGCAGGTGGAACGGCTGTGCAGCGAGGTGCTGGACCGCTGGCCACACACCAGCTTCACCGCGCACTTCCACAACACGCGCGGCATGGGCCTGGCCAACGCACTGGTGGCCTGGCAGGCCGGCATCACCCGTTTCGATGCCTCGCTGGGTGGCCTGGGCGGCTGCCCGTTCGCACCCGGCGCCAGCGGCAATGTGAGCACCGAGGACCTGGTGCACATGTTCCAGGCCATGGGCGTGGACACCGGCGTCGATCTGGCCGCGCTGCTGGCCGTGGCGGCCGAGCTGCCGCCGCTGGTGGGCCATGCCCTGTCGGGCCAGGTGCTGCAGGCGGGGCCGTCGTCGCGGCGGCATGCGGTGCCGGGCTGAGGCGCCGGCCGGTCCGGGCTCAGGCCGCGCTGCCCTTGAGGAACAGCGCCTCCACCATGGCAGCCACACCCGCCCGGGCCACGCGGCCGCGGCGTTCGGCGTCCACCAGACCGGTGAGCAAGGACATCAGGGCCTCGGCCTGTGCCTGGGCGGCGATGTCGATGCGGAACACGCCCTCGCGCTGGCCGCGCAGGATGAAGGCGTCCAGCGCCTCCATGTAGGCGTCGCAGCTGGTGCGGCCGCGTTCGTCCTGGATGTTTTCCGGCTGCCAGTGGAACACCAGGAAGGCTGCCATCTCGCGCTGCTCCAGCTGGCCGGTGACGAAGCGGGACAGGGCCTCCAGCGCCGGGCCTTCCTCCAGCCGGGCCTCGTCCATGGCGCGCTGCATGCAGCCGGTGGCGTGCTGCATCAGGCGGTCGATCAGCTCTTCGCGGGTGCGCGAGAAGCGGTAGAGCGTGGCCCGGCTCACGCCCACCGCCTGCGCCAGCTCCTGCAACGTCGCACGCGGGTGATCCACCAGGGCCAGGGCCAGGCGGGCCAGCAGGGCTTCGTCGTCGGTGCGGCCGGACACCGTCGGTTCGGTGCCGGCGTCCAGGGTGGTCGGATGGGCTTCCGGGCTCATGTCAGGCTGATCGTGGGATGTGCTCATGGTTCCATGATGTTTGCATGCGGGTTGTATTTTCACCCATTTAATTTCAGGTGAATCACAAAAGTTTCACATGAGTCGATAGAATTTCGGCTTTTCGCCGATCCACCGCCCTCCCAGCGGACCGGAGGCCCCACCCGGGCCCCACGTTCCCTGGCTTTCTGGAGTACCCCATGCCAGCCCATTCCCTGGATGCACGGCGCATCCGTCACCTGCTCGCCCTGTCCCTGCTGACCGTCGGCGCAGCCACCTTCCTCTCGGCCTGCGGCGGCCGTGCCGACGCCCAGGGCGGACCACCGCCGGCCATGCCGGTGAGCGTGTCGCCCGCCGTGCAGCGCACCGTGACCGACACCGAGACCTTCAGCGGCCGCATCGAGGCGGCCGAATTCGTCGAACTGCGGCCCCGCGTGGCCGGCACGGTGGACAAGGTGCACTTTGCCGACGGCGCCACCGTGGCGCGCGGCCAGCTGCTGTTCACCATCGACCCGCGCCCCTTCGAGGCCGAGGTGGCCCGCGCCACCTCGCAGGTGGCCGCTGCCCGCGCCCGCGCCGAACTGGCCACGGCCGAACTGGCCCGCGCCGAGAAGCTGCTGCAGAGCAAGGCCATCTCGAAGCAGGAGGCCGACCAGCTGGCCGCCGGCAACCGCACCAGCCAGGCCGACATCGAAGCCGCCGAGGCGGCGCTCAAGGTGGCGCGCCTGAACCTCTCGCACACCGCCGTGCGGGCCCCGATCGCCGGCCGCATCTCGCGGGCCAACGTGACCGCCGGCAACCTGGTGAGCGAGCAGGTGGTGCTGACCACGATCGCCGCCAGCAACAAGGTGCACGCCTACTTCGACGGCAGCGAACAGACCTTCCTGCGGGTGCGCGCAGCCGGCAGCAAGCCGCCGGTGGTGCGCCTGGGCCTGGCCAACGAGACCGGCTACCCGCACCAGGGGCAGCTCGATTTCGTGGACAACCGCCTGAACCCGCAGACCGGTGCCATCCGCCTGCGCGCCAGCTTCGACAACAAGGACGGGCGCTTCGTGCCCGGCCTGGCCGCCCGCATCAGCATGACCACCAGCGCCCCCTACACCGCCACCCTGGTGCCCGAGCGCGCCGTGGGCACCGACCAGGACCGCAAGGTGGTGGTCGTGGTCGGCCAGGACGGCCAGCCGCAGTTCCGCGCGGTGCGCCTGGGCGCGCTGCAGGACGGCATGCGCGTGGTGCTGGGTGACGGCATCAAGCCCGGCGAGAACGTGGTGGTGGAAGGCCTGCAGCGCATCATGCCCGGCGTGCCGGTGCAGCCGCAGGTGCTGAAGGTGGACGAGCGCGGCATGCCGGTGTTCCCGGCCGCCGGCCAGCCCGGTGCCGCCCCCGCTGCCCCTGCCGGCAACTGACCCGGAGCCCCGCCATGGACATCTCCCGGTTCTTCATCGACCGGCCGCGTTTTGCGGCCGTGCTCTCCATCTTCATCTTCCTGGTCGGTGCGCTGGCCATCTTCCAGCTGCCGCTCTCGGAGTACCCGGAAGTCTCGCCGCCCCAGATCGTGGTGCGTGCGCAGTTCCCCGGTGCCAACCCGCGCGTGATCTCCGAGACGGTGGCCACGCCGCTGGAGGAGCAGATCAGCGGCATCGAGAACCTGCTGTACTTCGACTCGCAGGCCACGGCCGACGGCGGCATGACGCTGACCGTGACCTTCAAGATCGGCACCAGCCCCGAGGCCGCCGAGACGGCGGTGCAGAACCGCATCAACCGCGCCCTGCCCCGCCTGCCCGAGATCGTGCGCCAGATCGGTGTGACCACCGAGAAGAGCAGCCCGAACCTGACCATGGTGGTGCACCTGGTCAGCCCGGACAACAGCCGCGACGCGCTGTACCTGCGCAACTACGGCCAGCTCAATGTGCGCGACGATCTGCTGCGCATCCCGGGCATGGGCTCGGTGCAGATGTTCGGCGCCGGCGACTACGCCATGCGCATCTGGCTCGACCCGAACAAGCTCTCGGCCCGCAACCTGACCACCGCCGAGGTGGTGGGTGCCATCCGTGAGCAGAACGCCCAGGTGGCTGCCGGTACCGTGGGCGCACCGCCCGCACCGGCCGGCACCGAGTTCCAGCTCGCGGTCAACACGCAGGGCCGCCTGAGCACCGAGGAAGAGTTCGCCGACATCATCGTGCGGGCCGATCCGGCCACCGGTGGCCTGATCCGCATCCGCGATGTGGGCCGTGTCGAGCTGTCGGCCGGCAGCTATGCGCTGCGCAGCCTGCTCAACAACAAGGAAGCCGCCGCCATCGCGGTGTTCCAGGCCCCCGGCTCGAACGCGCTGGCGCTGTCCGGCAGCGTGCGCGAGACCATGGACCGGCTGGCCAAGAACTTCCCGCCCGGCGTGAGCTACGACATCGTCTACGACCCCACGCGCTTCGTGCAGACCTCCATCGAGAAGGTGGTGGTCACGCTGCTGGAAGCCATTGCGCTGGTGGTGATCGTGGTGATCGTGTTCCTGCAGACCTGGCGCGCCTCGCTGATTCCGCTGCTGGCGGTGCCGGTGTCGGTGGTGGGCACCTTCGCCTTCCTGCTGCTGCTGGGCTACTCCATCAACACGCTCACGCTGTTCGGCCTGGTGCTGGCCATCGGCATCGTGGTGGACGACGCCATCGTGGTGGTGGAGAACGTGGAGCGCAACATCGAGGAAGGGCTCAGCGCCCGCGAGGCCACCATCAAGGCCATGCGCGAGGTCTCGGGCCCCATCATCGCCATTGCGCTGGTGCTGTGCGCGGTGTTCGTGCCCCTGGCCTTCGTGCCCGGCCTCACCGGCCAGTTCTACAAGCAGTTCGCCGTGACCATTGCCATCAGCACGGTGATCTCGGCCTTCAACTCGCTCACGCTGAGCCCCGCCCTCTCGGCCCTGCTGCTGCAGCCGCACGACGCCCCCAAGGACCGCCTCACCCGGGGCATCGACAAGGTGCTCGGCCCGTTCTTCGGCTGGTTCAACCGCGTCTTCGGCCGCGCCAGCACCCGCTACGGCCACCAGGTCGGCGGGCTGGTGCGCCGCAAGTCGGTGGCGCTGGTGGTGTACGCCGTGCTGCTGGGCGCCACCGCCCTGCTGTTCGCGCGCCTGCCGGGCGGCTTCGTGCCGGCGCCGGACAAGCAGTACCTGATCGGCATTGCGCAGCTGCCGGCCGGCGCGTCCATCGACCGCACCGAGGCCGTCATCCGCGAGATGAGCGACATCGCGCTCAAGGTGCCGGGCATCGTCGACTCGGTGGCCTTCCCCGGCCTGTCGATCGCCGGCTTCTCGGCCGCGCCCAACGAAGGCATCGTGTTCTTCGGTCTGGCGCCATTCGAGGAGCGCACCACGCCCGACCTGAGCAAGAACGCCATCCTGGGCCAGGTCAATGGCGCCATCCAGAGCATCCAGGGCGCGCGCATGTTCGTGGTGCCGCCGCCCGCGGTGGACGGCCTGGGCAATGCCGGCGGCTTCAAGATCCAGGTGCAGGACCGTGGCGGCCTGGGCGAACAGGCGCTGTACGGCGCGGTGTGGGGCACGCTGGGCCAGGTGTACGGCAACCCGAAGTCGAGCATCGGCACGCCCTATTCGGGCTACGACATCAATGTGCCGCAGCTCTTTGCCGACGTGGACCGCACCAAGGCCAAGCAGATGGGCATTGCCCTGGGCGACATCTACGACACCATGCAGGTCAACCTGGGTTCGCTCTACGTGAACGACTTCAGCCGCTTCGGCAAGACCTACCAGGTGGTGGTGCAGGCCGATGCGCCGTTCCGGGGTGACGCCTCGGCCATCACCGCGCTCAAGACGCGCAATGCCGCCGGCGAGATGGTGCCGCTCGGTTCGCTCATGACGGTGGAGCCCACCTTCGGCCCGACCCGCGTGACCCGCTACAACGGCTTCCCCTCGGCCGACATCAACGGCGCGCCCAACCCCGGCTTCTCGTCCAGCCAGGCCGAGGCCGAGATCGAGACGCTGCTGCAGCGCACGCTGCCGCGCGGCATGAGCTACGAGTGGACCGAACTGGCCTACCAGGACCGGCTCACCCGCGACATCACCGTGCCGGGCACCACCATCAAGCTGCCGGTGCTGGCCGCCGTGCTGGCCATCTCGGTGCTGCTGGTGATCCTGGTGCTGGCTGCGCAGTACGAGAGCTGGAGCCTGCCGCTGGTGATCGTGCTGATCGTGCCCATGGGCATCCTCTCGGCGCTCTTTGGCGTGTGGCTCTCCAGCTTCCCGCCCTTCATGCAGCCGGGGGACCTGAACATCTTCACGCAGATCGCGCTGGTGGTGCTGGTGGGCCTGGCCTGCAAGAACGCCATCCTGATCGTGGAGTTCGCCAAGGAACTGGAAGACCGGGGCGAAGCCCTGCTGGACGCCATCGTGCACGCCTGCCGCATGCGGCTGCGCCCCATCCTCATGACCTCCATCGCCTTCTGTGCCGGCGTGGTGCCGCTGATCATCGGCAGCGGTGCCGGCAGCGAGATGCGCCAGGCCATGGGCATTGCGGTGTTCTCCGGCATGCTGGGCGTGACCGCCTTCGGCATCTTCCTCACCCCGGTGTTCTATGTGCTGCTGCGTTCGCGCCGCGCACGGCGGCTGGCCGCCGGCTCGGCCACCCCACCGGCCAACGCTTCGACCGAAGGAGGCCAGCATGTCTGAAGCCCTCATGTCCATCCGTGTGATGCCCCGCCTTTCCGCCCTGGCCGCCGCCCTGGTGCTGGCCGGCTGTGCCGCGGTCGGTCCCGACCACCAGACGCCGCCGCTGGCGCTGGATGCGTCCTTCATCCAGCCCGGCAGTGAGCGGCCCGACAGCCGCCCGGCCACGCCCGACATCGTGGCCTTCTGGCGCGGCTTCAACGACGCGCAGCTCACCGCGCTGATCGAGCGCGCCGTGGCCGCCAACGGCGATGTGCGCATCGCCCAGGCCCGCCTGCAGGAAGCCCGCGCCGGCTTCGACGAGGCCGACTCGGCCAGCCGACCCTCGGCCGGCTTCAGCGGCAGTGCCGAACGCGCGGTGCAGCCCATCACCCAGCGCCCCGGCACCACCCGCAGCGAACGCACCGGCAACACGTTTGACGCCAGCTTCATTGCCAACTGGGAGATCGACCTGTTCGGCGGCGTGCAGCGGGGCCGCGAGGCGGCTGCCGCCCGCGTGAGCGCCAGCGAGGCCGGCATCTCGGCGGCCCACACCACTGTTGCCGCCGAGGTGGCGCGCAACTACCTGGAGCTGCGCGGCCTGCAGCAGCGCCGCCAGGTGACCGACCAGGCCCTGGGCAACCAGCGCGAGTCGCTGCGCATCACCCAGGCCCGGGTGGACGCCGGCCGCGCCAGCGAGCTCGACCTGGCCCGGGCCAAGACCCTGGTGGCCAGCACCGAGGCGGCGCTGCCCGCCCTGGACAACGCCATCGACCGCACCGTGCTGCGCCTGGCCACGCTGACCGCGCAGCCCCCGCGTCCGCTGATGGTCTCGCTGTCGGCGCCCATGCCCCTGCCCAGCCTGCCGGTGACCGACCTGTCGACCCTGCCGGTGGGCACGCCGCAGGGCTGGCTGCAGCGCCGGCCGGACCTGATCGTGGCCGAACGCGAGCTGGCCGCGGCCACCGCCGACATCGGCGTGGCGAAGTCGGCGCTGTACCCGCGCCTGTCGCTCTCGGGCCTGCTGGGCTTCAATGCGGCACGCGGCAGCGACCTGTTCGACGCCGCGTCGGGCCGCTGGGCCCTGGGTGCCGGCATCACCTGGACCCCGCTGGACGGGGGCGCCCTGCGCGCCCGCGTGCGGGCCAGCGAAGCCCGCGCCCAGCAGAGCGTGGCCCGCTTCGAGCAGACGGTGGCCCTGGCGCTGGAAGAGACCGAAGGCGCCTTCAGCAGCTTCAACCGCGAGTCGCAACGCGCAGCGCGGCTGGACGAAGCCGCCCGCCAGGCCGAGACGGCGGCACAGCTGGCCCGCGTGCGGTTTGAAGCCGGCGTGACCGACTTCCTGGCCGTGCTGGACGCCGAGCGTGAAGCCCTGAGCCAGCGCGATGCGCTGGTGCAGGCCCAGGTGGGCACGGCCGGCGCGCTGGTGGCGGTCTACCGCAGCCTGGGCGGCGGCTGGACGCCACCGCAGCGCTGAAGCCGCGCCGGCCCGGCGTCATGGGTCCGCGTCAGTCGGGTCGGGTGCCGTCCCAGGCGCGCTGCAGCAGTTCGCGCAGCGCGTCGCGCTGGTCCGGGCCGACCGGGCGCGGGTTCCAGTAGGGCTGGGCAGCGGCCAGATCGGCCGCCCGGTCCAGATCCGCTGCGGCCATGCCCAGGCTGCGCAGCGACACCGGCGCGCCGTTGTCACGCGCCAGGTCAAAGAGGCCCTGCGCCGCATGGCCCACCCCCAGGGCACGGGCCACCCGGGCCATGGCCTGGGGCGCGGCCGATGCATTGAAGGCCGTGGCCTGCGGCAGCACCACGGTGTGCACCTCGGCATGTGGCAGGTTGAAGCTGCCGCCCAGCACGTGGCAGAGCTTGTGGTGCAGCGCCATGCCCACCTGCCCCAGCACCGCGCCACACAGCCAGGCGCCATACAGCGCGTCGCTGCGGGCGGCCTCGTCGCGCGGCAGGTGGCGCAGCACCGGCAGCGCCTGGGCCAGGGCACGGATGCCCTCCTCGGCCATCAGGTCGGTCATGGGCGTGCTGTCGCTGGCGTACAGCGCTTCCACCGCATGGGCCATGGCATTCATGCCGCTGGTCACGCTGATGCCCACCGGCAGGTCGCGGCTGAGGTCGGGGTCGTAGATGACGGTGCGCGGCAGCACCCGGGGGTCGCGCCCGGTGCGCTTGATGCCGCCGTCGGTGATGCCGTGGATGGGCGTCATCTCGCTGCCGGCGTAGGTGGTGGGCACGGCCACGATGGGCAGGCCGGTCTCCAGCGCAATGGCCTTGGCCAGGCCGATGGTGGAGCCGCCGCCCAGGGCCAGGGTGCCGTCGGCCCGCTGGCTGCGGGCCGCCTCCACGCCCTCGATGGCCACGCCCAGCGGCACATGCATCACGGCCCGGTCGAACACGCCGGCGCACAGCGGGCCCAGGCGCTCGCCCAGGGCACGGGCAGCGGCGGCCTGCCCGGGCGTGCTGAGCACCAGCACCCGGCGCAGGCCGAGCCGATCGAGTTCGCGCTCCAGATGCGCCAGGCTGCCGGCGCCGAACACCACCCGGGTGGCCGGGGCCTGGTGCACGAAGGATCTCATGGGGTGCCGGGCGCTGCGGCGCGGTCGTGGTCGCGGTCCAGCACGATGTCCACCGCCACCGCATGGCTGCCGTCGGCCTGCTGCGGCCAGTCGGTCACCAGCGAGGGCCGCACGCCGAACACGGCGTCGCTGTCCAGGTAAGGATCGTCGCGGCGGAACACATGCGTGATGAGCGTGCGCCAGCCCGGCGCCTGCACCCGGAAATGCAGGTGCGCGGGACGCCACGGGTGGCGCCCGGTGGCCTTGAGCAGGTCGCCCACCGGGCCGTCGTCGGGGATGGCATAGGGCACCGGCAGCACGGTGCGGAAATGGAAACGCCCCTGCGCGTCGGCGCGCAGCACGGCACGCGCCTGGTGCTGCTCCAGACCGTCGCGCTGCACGTCGTACAGGCCCTCGGCGTCGGCCTGCCACACATCGATGACGGCACCCGCCACCGGCGTGCCGTCGGCGCCGCGCACGGTGCCGGTCACGGCGCAGGGAATGCCTTGCGCCCCCTGGGCCACGTCGGCCCCCAGCGGCAGCTCGGGCGCGCCCTCCACATGGAAGGGGCCGAACACGGTGGCCTCGGTGCAGCCCGGCGTGCGGTCGTGGTTGAGCGCCACGGTGAGCATAGACAGGCCCAGCGTGTCGGACAGCAATATGAACTCCTGCCGCCATTCGTTGGTGGCGTGGCCGGTGCGGGTGAGGAACTCGATGCCGGCAAACCATTCGGCTTCGGTCAGCTGCACATCGCGGGCGAAGGCATGCAGGTGCTCGACCAGGCTGGTCATGACGCGGCGCAGGCGCGGATCGGGCGTGGCTTCCAGCCGCGCCAGCACGGCGCGGGTGATGTCGTGGGGCGGCGGCAGGCTCATGCGGGCCTCACACGGTGCGTGCGCCATCCACCGGGAACTCGACCCCGGAGATGAAGGCCGACTCGTCGCTGGCCAGGAACACCGCCGCGGCGGCCACGTCGTCGGGCCGCGACAGGCGCCCCATGGGGATGGTGGCAATGAACTTCGCCCGGTTCTCCGGCGTGTCGGGCACGCCCATGAAAGCCTCCAGCAGCGCGGTCTCGCCGATCACCGGGCAGATGGCATTGACGCGGATGCGGTCGGGCCCGAGCTCCACCGCCATCGACTTGGACAGCAGGTTCACCGCGCCCTTGCTGGCGTTGTACCAGGTGAGTCCCGGGCGCGGCCGGATGCCGGCGGTGGACCCCACGTTCAGGATCACCCCGCCGCCCTGCTGGCGCATCAGGGGCACCACCGCGTGGGTCATGTGGAAGATGGACTTGACGTTGATGTCGAACACGCGGTCGAAGGTCTCCTCGTCCACCTCCAGCATGGGGCGGTTGCGGTGGGTCCAGCCGGCGTTGTTGACCACCACGTCCAGCCGGCCGAAACGTTCGCGCACCAGCTGCACCGCAGCGTCGATGTCAGCGCGGCGCGTCACGTCGCAGCGCACGCCCACGCTCAGGCCGCCGCAGTCGCGCGCCACCGAACGGGCGCCCTCTTCGTTGAGGTCGGCCAGCACCACGGTGGCGCCTTCGCGGGCATAGGCGCGGGCAATGCCGGCGCCAAAGCCGCTGGCCGCCCCGGTGACGAGTGTGATCTTGCCGGCGAGCCTCGAATGGTTCGGCATGGGGTGGGTCTCCTTCCCTCGTGTGTGGTGGTGTGCGCAGTGTCCGGATGCGCAGCCGGCTGCGCCATTGCCGAATGGGTAAGGCTGCGTTTCGCTGCGTGCAGCGAAGCGCACCACCGGCCCGGCGCCACCCGGGTTTTCACCGATCCGGGGGTGACAGCGGGGTACCCGCGGGGGTTACATACTTGAAGGAACACCCAAGCCCGCCCCGATGCTGCCCGACCTCGACTCCCTGGCCCTGTTCGTCAAGGCCGCCGAAACCCGCAACCTGACCCGGGCGGCCGAGTCCAGCTTCATCACCGTGCCGGCGGCCAGCCGGCGACTGTCGCTGCTGGAACACCAGTTCAAGGCGCAGCTGTTCGAGCGCCACTCGCGCGGGCTGGAGCTCACTGCCGCCGGCGAACGCCTGCTGCTGCTGGCCCGCGAGGTGCTGGCCGCGGTGCACCACATGCGCGCGGAAATGACCAACTACGGCGCCGGCCACACCGCCGTGCTGCGCATCCACGGCAACACCTCGGCCATGGCGCAGTTCCTGCCGGCCGACATCGCCAGCTTCCAGCCGCAGCACCCGGACATCCGCCTGGTGCTGGAGGAATGCTGGAGTGCCGATGCCATCCGCAAGCTGCGCAGCGGCGACATCGACCTGGGCGTGGTGGTCGAAGGCGTGGACACCAGCGGCCTGGCCTGCCTGCCCTACCGGCACGACCAGCTGGCCGCCGTGGCGCCGCCGGGGCTGGACCTGCCGGCCACCGTGTCCTTCACCGACCTGCTGGAGCACGACCTGGTGGGGCTGGAGGGCGGCAGCACCCTCACCCGCCTGCTCGAATCGCACGCCACCGAGCTGCTCAAGCCCATGGCGCTGCGGGTGCAGGTGCGCAGCTTCGAGGCCGTGTGCCGGGCGGTGGAAGCCGGTCTGGGCATCGGCGTGCTGCCCATGCAGGCCGCGCGCGGCACGGCGCAGTCCATGAACCTGCGGGTGCTGCCCATCAGCGACAGCTGGGCCTCGCGCCAGATGCTGCTGTGCACCCGCACACCGGCCGCCGACGACTCGCCCCTGGGCGCCCTGCTGGCCCATCTGCAGCGCTGCGCCCGCCGGGCCGAAGCCGAGGCCGGGGTTACGGCCTGATCAAGGCAGGCTTTCGCAGCCGGCAATGGCCGGTCCGCCGCGCTCTGGCCATGATGGCCGCATGACGGACACCGCTTCCCCCCAGGCCCTGCCCCGCAGCTACCTGTTCGTGCCGGCCAGCCGGCCCGAACGCATCGCCAAGGCGCGGCAGAGCGGCGCCGACGCGGTGATCGTGGACCTGGAAGACGCGGTGCCGGCCGACGCCAAGGCCGCCGCACGCGCCGCACTGGCCCAGGCGGCCGACGCGCTGGGCGGTGCGGCCGACGGCACGCTGTGGCTGCGCACCAATGCCCTGGACACCCCGCATGCCGCCGACGACCTGGCCCTGCTGGCGCGGCTGCGCGCCGGGGGGGTGCGCATCGGCGCCATGGTGCCCAAGGCGGGCGACATCATGGCCCTGCAGACCCTGCCGCCCGATCTGCCGGTGCTGGCCCTGATCGAGACCGCCCTGGGCCTGGGCCAGGCGCACCGGCTGGGCGCGGTGCCGGCGGTGCAGCGGCTGGCCTTCGGCAGCATCGACTACGCGCTCGACCTGGGCGGCATCGACCCGGCCGACCACGAGGCCCTGCGGCACGCCCGTTCCACCCTGGTGTGGGCCTCGCGCTGCGCCGATCTGCCGCCACCGGTGGATGGCGTCACCCCGGCCATCGACGACGAAGCCGCGCTGGCCGCCGACAACGCCGAGGCGCGCCGCCTGGGCTTTGCCGCCCGGCTGTGCATCCACCCGCGCCAGGTGGGCGCCGTGCATGCCGCGCTGGCCCCCACGCCACAGGAAAAGGCCTGGGCCGAGCGGGTGGTGGCAGCCGCCGGCGATGGCGGCGCGGTGCAGCTGGACGGCCGCATGATCGACCGGCCGGTGCTGCTGCGGGCGCAGCGGCTGCTGGCCGCTGCCCGCTGACGCCACACGCCGACGCCGGGCCGGCGCGGTCAGTGCGGCCGGGTGGTGTTCACCGAAGGCCGCTCGGCCAGGGACGCAGCCAGCGCCCGCAGGGCCGGCATGGCCGGCAGCCAGGGTGCTGCGGTGAAGCGGAAGTCCAGGTAGTCCAGCGCGTCGATGGCAGCCAGCACGTCCAGCGTGGGCGTGGCATCGGCTTTGAGCGCACCCGATGCGGCCAGGGCCTCCAGGCGCTCCATGCCCTCGGCCATGGAACGGCGGCGCCGCAGGCCCACCGGGGTCTCGTCGAACAGCACCGGCGCCGTCACCTTGCGGATGATGATGGTGTGCACCGCCGCGTCGATCACGCCCAGCGCCACACCGGTGCGGGCCAGCACGCCGGCCGGGTCGCTGCCCAGCAGGCTGGGGGCCTGCGGCCGGGTGGCTTCGAGCCACTGCACGATGAGCAGGCTCTCGGTCAGCGGCGTGCCGTCGTCCAGCACCAGCGTGGGCACGCGGGTGGCGGCGTTGGCCGCGCGCAGGCGGGCGTCGTCGGCCCAGGGATCGACGATGGTGGGCTCGACCTGCACGCCCTTCTCGATCAGGGCCATGCGCGCCAGGCGCACATAGGGCGAGGTGGTGTTGGCCAGGAGTTGCATGGGGTTCCTCTGCGCGATGGGTTGAAACGGATCAGGCCGGCATGACGTCGAAGCCCAGCCGGGGGAAATGCAGGTGCAGGTCGCCGGCCTGCGGGTCGTGCCGGTGGATCACCACCAGGCCCGCGCTGGCCGCCACCAGCGTGCCGTGCACCGGCACGCGGGCATTGTCGTCGGGGGTCACCGTGACCGGGGTGCCGGGCTGCAGGCCGCCGGGGTCGCCGTCGGGGCGCAGGTGGGTCACCGGCACCGGGCGGGCGGCCTGGGCCGCTGCCAGGGCTTCTTCGGGCGTCATGGGGGTGTGCCGGCCGTGGCCGATGGCGGCGATGCGGCCGTACCAGGCCTCCAGCCCCTGCAGGCCGGCCAGCGCATCCACCTCGGGCGGGGCGTTCTTGCGCAGCAGCGAGGTGGTCTGCCAGCAGGCCAGGTCCAGCACCGAGGGCGTGCTGCCGAACAGGAAGTCGTGCCCGCGCGAGGCCGCTGCGTCCAGCGCCTGCCGGAGCCAGGCGTACTGGGCCTGCAGCACCTGGCGGTGGTGGGCCAGGTCGGGTGCCATCGCGGCCTTGCTGATGTCGATGCCCAGGTAGCCTTCCTTGCGGTCCTTGATGAACTCCGGCGGCAGGGCGTCGCCGATGTAGTGCACCAGCACGCCGATGGTGGGAATCCACACCTGCCGCTCCCAGGCAAAGGCCATGCCGCGCGCCAGGCCTTCGCAGCCGTTGGGGTACAGCGTGGGGCTGGGCTGCAGGCGCTCAAGCGCCGGCAGGATGGCGTTGGTGTCGCAGTAGATGTCGGCGCCGACCTGCAGCACCGGTATGCGGCGGTAGCCGCCGGTGAGGGCTGCCAGCAGCGGGCGCGGCGGCAGCGGTGCCACGTCGACCGAGTGCCAGGCCAGGCGCTTGAGGCCCAGCGTGGTGCGGACCTTCTCCGAAAACGGCGAGAGCGGGTAGTGGTGCAGGATGATGTCGGTCATGGGGCGTTCCTGGCGGGTTCAGTACATGATGTGGCCACCGTCCACCACCACCGTCTGGCCCGAGACGAACCCGGCCAGATCGGACAGCATGTAGACCGCCGTGCCCACCAGATCGTCCGGCTTCTGTTCGCGGCCGATGGCGCGCGCCTTGAGGAAGCTCTGCTGCCATTCCACCGGCCGGTTGCGCGTGGCATCGGTGATGACGAAGCCCGGTGCGATGCAGTTCACCCGCACGCCGTGCTGGCCCACCTCCTTGGCCAGGCCCTTGGTCATGGACAGCACCGCGCCCTTGGTGGCCACGTAGTGCAGATACCCCGGCTGGCCGGCCACCGCCACCACCGAGGCGATGTTGACGATGGCGCCGCTTTTCTGCTGCCGCATGGCCGGCATGACCGCCTTGCAGCACTGCCACACGCCCTTGACGTTGACCGCGAAGATGCGCTCCCAGATGGCGGGGTCGATGGCCTCGAAATCGGTCAGCTTGACCTCGCGGAAGTACGCCGCGTTGTTGATCAGCCCGTCGATGCGGCCGAAACGGTGCAGCGCCGCCGCGGCCATGCCCTGGGTGGAATCGTTGTCGGCCACATCGGTCTTCACATAGACCGCCTGCCCGCCCTGGCGGGCGATCAGGTCCATGGTCTCGTCGGCCGGGCCCATGTCGGCCACCACGATGTTGGCGCCCTGGGCGCTGCAGGCCAGGGCGAAGGCCTGGCCGATGCCGGTGGCGGCACCGGTGACGATGACGGTGCGGCCGTCGAGCAAGGGGGGAAGGGACATGGTGATCTCCGTGCAGGTGAATGAAAAAGGAGGGGCGTTCAGCGACGGGCCGGCGGGGCCGGGCAGCGCCCGTCGCCCTCGCACTCTTCGGCCTGCAGCACGCGCACCACGCGGTCGCGCACCGGGCCGGCCAGATCGATCTCGATGGCCCAGGCCCCGCTCATCTCCAGCGTGAGCTGGCCCCGGTACTCACCCGGTGTGGCCGTGGGCTGCGCCTTCACCGGCTTGACGGTGTGGGCCATGGGCATGGAGGGCATGGTGGCGCCCAGGGTCACGGCAGCACCGGTCAGGGGTTTACCGTCGGGGGCGCGCAGGCGCACGGTGCAGTCCAGCAGCGGGCCCATGCCATGGGCCTCGCAGGCCAGGTCGACCTGGGGCCGGCGCGACTGCGCCGCAGCAGGGAACAGCGTGGACAGCAGGGCCGCCAGCAGCATGGTGGAGCGAAGGTTCATGGCAATCTCCGGAAATGGCGCCAGGCCGCGCCGATGCGGTGCACGGTGGCCTCGTCCAGCAGGCCGCGCGGACGGAAGCGCAGGAACAGCGCCACCAGCCCGCCGAACACCACCATGCGCCAGCCGGCGAACACCTTGGTGGCCTCCAGCAGGCCGATGTCGAACATCACCCCCAGCAGCGGGCCCAGCGCGGTGCCCAGCCCGCCGATGAGGGCATAGCCCACCGCGTGCACGCCCAGCATGGGGTCGAACAGCGCCGGCTCGATGTAGGTGGCGCGGTGCGCATACAGACCGCCGCCGATGGCCGCCAGCGCCCCGGCCGCTGCCACCGCCAGCAGCTGCAGCCGCAGCACCGGCAGGCCCTGGCTGGCGGCCAGCACCTCGTCATGCCCCACCTGGCGCAGCGCCAGGCCCAGGCGGCGCGGGCGCAGCCAGGCCAGCAGCAGCAGCGCCCCGCCCAGCACGGCCAGGCACAGCAGCAGGAACTGGCCGGGCGACACATCGTTCTCCAGCAGCCAGCGGATGTCGCGAAAGCCCTCGGTGCCCTGCGGGCCCACCACCTCGCCGTCCACCTCGCGGGTGATGTGCAGGCGCATCAGGGCGATGCGCATCATCTCGGCCAGGGCCAGCGTGGCCACGGCGTAGTTCAGGCCCGACAGGCGCAGCGTGGGCCAGGCCAGCAATGCAGAGGCCAGCGCGCCCACCAGCGCCCCCAGCAGCAGCGAGGGTGCCAGCGCCCAGCCCGCCAGGGTGGAGGCCATGCCGCTGGCATAGGCGCCCAGCGCAAAGTAGGCCTGCTGGCCGAACGAGATGCGCCCCACCAGCAGCACCAGGTAGGCCGAGAGCGCCAGCAGCGACAGGATGGCGATGTCGGTGGCCAGGCCCACCGCCTGCTCAAGCGGCATGGCGCCACCCTCCCCCACCGGTCAGGCTGGCGCGGCCGGCCGGGCCGACCACCAGCACCAGGAACAGCAGCGCGTAGGTGGCGAATTCGCGCCCCACCGCGCCGAAGGCGGCCTGCGCATGCGCCTCCACGATGCCCAGCAGCCAGCCACCGATCAGCACGCCGCGCACGCTGCCCAGCCCGCCCAGCATGGCCGCCACCAGGCCCTTGGTCAGCATCCACATGCCCAGCATGGGCGTGACCTGGCCTTCGAGTGACAGCACCGCAAACGCCGCCACGCCCGAGAGCGCACAGGCCACCAGGAAGGCCGTGGCCTGCACCTGCCCCACGCGGATGCCCACCAGCCCGGCCGCCGTGCGCTGCGTGGCCGCCGCCCGCCATGCCAGACCGCCCCAGGTGCGCAGCAGCCACTGGCCCAGTGCCAGCGTGATGACCACCGCCAGCGCCGCAATGGCCAGCCGGTCGGGCCGCAGGTACAGCCCGGCCACGCTCCACTCGGTCTGCGCGGCCAGGTTGGGGAAGGGGTTGAGGTGGCGCGGCAGCAGGTTCACCGCCAGCTGCTCCAGCTGCATCCACAGGGCAAAGCTGGAGGCCAGGGCCACCACCTCGGCGCCGTCGAAGCCGCCGCCCACACGCTGGGCGCTGCCCCGGCCCTCGTGGTTGGCCGGGGTGCTGCCGATGGCGCCGAAGCACAGCCGCTCCACATACAGGCCGATCAACGCGGCCAGACCCACCACCACCAGGGCCACGCCCCAGGCCGGGAAGGCATGGCGGGCAAACAGCCAGGCGCCCACATAGGCGGCCAGCATGGCGGTGGCACCATAGGCCAGGTTGAGGCGGCGCAGGGTGCCGAAGGTCAGCGTCAGGCCCAGCCCGACCAGGGCGTAGGCCGAACCCTCCAGCCAGCCATCGAGCGTGCGCTGCAGGAACTCGAGCACCGCCGCTCCTGCCGGGTCAGGCGGCGCGCCGCTGGCCCAGGTAGGCGCGCTGGATCACGTCGTCGCTGCTCATCTCGCCGGGCGTGCCCGAGAAGGTCACGCGGCCCTGCTCCATCAGGTAGAACTGCTGCGCCACCTTCAGGGCCATGTGGGCGTTCTGCTCCACCAGGAAGATGCTCACGCCCTCGCTGTGGAGCTGGCGGATGATCTGGAAGATCTCGGCCACCACCAGCGGGGCCAGGCCCACCGAGGGTTCGTCCATCAGCAGCAGGCGTGGGCGCGACATGAGCGCGCGGGCCACGGCCAGCATCTGCTGCTCGCCGCCCGAGAGCGTGCCGGCCATCTGGTCGACGCGCTCGCGCAGGCGCGGGAAGCGGTCGAACATGCGGTCGATGTCGTCGCGGATGGCGGCGCGGTCCTTGCGGCGGAAGGCGCCGGCCTGCAGGTTCTCGCGCACGGTGAGTGCCGGGAACACCAGCCGGTTCTCCGGCACCAGGGCCAGGCCACGCGCCACGATGTCGGCACTCGACTTGCCCACCAGTTCCTCGCCCTCGAAGCGGATGGAGCCGGCCTTGGGCTTGAGGATGCCGGCCACGGTCATCATCAGCGTGGTCTTGCCGGCGCCGTTGGGCCCGAGCAGGCAGGTGACCTGCCCGGCCTGCGCCGACAGGCTCACGCCCTTCAGGGCCTCGATCTTGCCGTAGGCGGTGGCCAGTCCTTCGATCTGCAGCATGCTGTGGTCTCCTCAGGCCGCCTGGGCCACGGTGTCGTCCGAACCCAGGTAGGCGGCGCGCACCGCCGCGTTGTCCTGCACCTCGGCGGGTGTGCCCTCGGCGATCTTGCGGCCGAAGTTCAGCACCGCCACGCGGTCGCAGACCTCCATCACCAGCTCCATGTGGTGCTCGATCAGCAGGATGGTGTGGCCCCGGTCGCGCAGGGCGCGGATGCGCTGGTCGAGCTCCTCGATCTCTTCGGCGTTCATGCCGGCGGCGGGCTCGTCCAGCAGCAGCAGCTCGGCACCCGAGGCGGCCGCACGGGCCAGCTCCAGCCGGCGCTGCTCGCCGAAGCTCAGGTTGCCGGCCAGGGTGTCGGCCTTGTCGGCCAGGTTGCTGAAGGCCAGCAGCTGGCGCACCTCTTCACGGGCCTGGCCACCCGAGGCCAGCCAGCGCGACTTCACGCCGGCCCAGCCGCTCTCGCGCACCACGCGGGCGGCCCACACGTTCTGCCACACGCTCAGGTTGCCGAACAGGCGGATGTTCTGGAAGGTGCGCGCAATGCCGAGCTCGGCCCGGGTGTGCACCGGCAGGGCACCGATGTCCTGACCCTTGAAGCGCAGGCTGCCGGCGCTGGGCTGGTAGAGCCCGGCGATCAGGTTGACCGTGGTGCTCTTGCCCGAACCGTTGGGGCCGATGAGGCCCAGGATCTCGCCCTTGTTGACCGTGAGGTCGAGCTGGTCGAGCGCCTTGACGCCGCCGAAATGCCGGCTGAGTTGCTGCAGTTCAAGCATGGGCCTTCTCCTTGGCAGCGGCCTGCGGGGCCGCACCTTCGGGCTCGCGGCCGCCGCGCAGCAGCCGGCCCAGCGGCGAGGTGATCATGCCGCTGGGGCGCACCAGCATCATCAGCAGGATGAGCGCACCGAACAGCAGGCTGCGCCAGTCACCCAGGAAACGCAGACCCTCGATCAGGATGCCCTGGATGAACACCACCGCCAGCACCGTGCCCAGCAGGCTGGAGAGCCCGCCCAGGATGGGGTACGCAATGGCAAAGGTGGCCAGCAGGATGGTGAAGTTGGAATGCTCGATGTGCGTGGTGTAGTGCGCGAACACGCTGCCGGCGATGCCCGCAATGGCGCCCCCGATGCCGAAGGCCGAGACCTTGGCGGCGGTGAGGTTGATGCCCACGCTCTGCGCGGCCACCTCGTCCTCACCCACGGCGCGCCACAGCGTGCCCACCCGCGAGCGGTCCAGCCAGGCCAGCACCAGCATCACCAGCGCGACCATGCCCCAGATGAGGGTGACGATTTCGCCCGAGGTCCAGCCGTTGCTGGGGAAGTAGCGGATGCCGCCGAAACCCAGGCTGCCGTCCGGGCCGACCAGGTTGCCGTCGGCACCGGGCACGCGCCAGGTGAGGTTGAAGAAGAACAGCCGCACGATCTCGGCGAACGCCGTGGTGGCCACCACCAGCATCAGGCCCTTGACCCGCAGCGCCGGGAAGCCCACGGCAATGGCCACGATGGCCGAGATGAGTGCCGCCGCGGGAATGGCCAGCCACAGCGGCCAGCCGGCCATGGCGGTGAGCATGCCCGAGGCATAGGCACCGACCGCAAAGAAACCGCCCTGTGCAAGCGAGACCTGACCGGTCTGCAGCACGCACCAGGCCGAGAGACCCAGCAGCGTGTGCACGCCGATCACCTGGGCCAGTCCGAGGTAGAAATCCATGTTTCGTGTCCTTTCAGTCGCGGCCGGCGGGAGGGGCGAACAGGCCACCGGGTCGGAACACCAGGAAGGCGAACAGCAGCAGCATCACGTAGATGTCGCGCTCGCTCACGCCACGCCAGTACTGGAAGAGGTTCTCGAAGCCGCCCACCAGCAGGCCGGCCACGATGGCGCCCGGGATGCTGCCCAGGCCGCCGATCACGGTGACCACCAGGCCCTTGACGGTGAGGGGCAGCGTCAGCAGCGGCGACAGCACGCCGATGGCCGCGCCCGCCATGGCACCGGCGGTGCCGCCCAGCAGGCCCGCGATCACGAAGGTGCTGAGGTTGGTGGTGGTGATGTTCATGCCGCACAGGCGGGCCGCCGTGCCCTGCTGCGACACCGCGCGCGTGGCCAGGCCGAGCCGGGTGCGCTTGAGCAGCAGGGTGAGGCCCACCATGGCGGCGCAGCCCAGCGCAAAGACGAACAGCAGGTCGCCGCGCAGCGAAAGCGGGCCGATGTCGATGTTGGAGCCCACGAACATGGCCGGGTAGTTCTGCGGCATGCCGGCGGTGGCATGCACGATGGCTTCCTCGATCAGCAGCAGCATGCCCACGGTGGACATGAGCGTGGCCAGCGGCTTGTTCAGCGGCAGGAAGCGGAAGCAGATCACGTACACCAGGGCGCCCAGCACGCCTCCCACGAGGGCGGCGGCCACGAACACCAGGGCCGGCGGTGCGGTCTGCACGATGAGCAGGCTCAGGTAGGCCGCCCCCACCGACGCAGCGGCATAGGACAGGTTGATCTTGTGCATCACGCCGAAGATGAGCGTGAAGCCGATGCCAATCAGTGCATAGATGGTGCCGAACAGCACACCATCGATCACCGACTGGACGAGGTCCAGCAGGTCGAGGTAGGTCATGGGAGCGGTGCGGGTGGGAAGGGGGAGAGGCGCCCCGCGCGGGGCGCCTCCTCAGGCCGTCATGCCGGCAGCGGCATCAGGGCTTGTGGGCCACGGTCCAGGCACCGCCCTTGGCCTGCACGAACAGGTAGGGCTTGATGGCCTCGCGGTCGGCCGCACGGTCCACCGGGCCCAGCAGACCCTGGGTCTGCTTGAGGGCTGCCAGGCCGTCGCGCATCTTCTTGCGGTCGGCGGCCAGGGTTTCCGGCTTGCCCATGATCTTCTGGTCCTCGATCACCTTCTTGAGGGTGAAGACGTTCTCCCAGGCCGCAGCGTTGTGCAGGTCCATGTTGGACTTCTTGGCCGCCACCGCCTCGGCCGCCGCCTTGGCCTCGGCCGTCACCGGGGCAAAGCTGGTCGGGATGATGATGCCTTCGGCCTGCTGGGCGCAGCCCTGCAGCGTCTCCATGCTCGACGAGCTGGTCAGGCCGATCATGAGCTTGGGCTTCACACCCTGGCGCTGCATTTCCTTGAGCACGCCGCAGGTGGTGAACGGGTGGGCCGAGATGGCCACCACATCGGCATTGGCGCGCTTCATCTCGCGCACCTGGGTGCTGAAGCTGGTGTCGGCCAGCAGCCACTCGCTCTGGCCCAGCACTTCCAGGCCCGCCTTGCCGGCGTTGTCCTTCATGACGTTGAAGGTGGCATTGCTGTGCGCAAAGTCCTTCTCGACGCCGCCCCAGAAGGTCTTGAGGTCCTTGCGGGTGGAGGCCACCCACTCGAACACCGACTTGTACATGGCGGCTTCGCTCGGCACGTTGCGGAACGACCATTCGGAGATGCCGGCCAGGCCACCCTTGGCGGCCACGTCGGTGTAGATCGGGAACTGGATGCCGGAGTCACCGGCATCGCCCACCTTCTTCTGTAGGATGCCGAACACCGGCTCGGCCACGTTGCTGCAGGTGGGGCCGATGGCGACGATGGCATCGGGCTGGGCGGCGATGCGGCGCAGCGCGTTGATGCCCTCTTCCGCGTTGCAGCGGTCATCCAGGTAGTCGATCACGATCTTGGCCTTGGCACCGTCGCCCAGCGTCACGCCACCGGCGGCGTTGATCTTGTCGGCCGCGGCCTGCATGGCGGCCTCGCTCTGGATGCCGAAGATGCGCACCACGCCGCTCTTGGCGCCGAAGCCGTAGATCTTGATGGTGCGTTCGCCCGACTGGGCCTGCGCGGGGGTCGAGGCCAGTGCCATGGCGCAGGCCACGGCCGAGAAGATGGCGGTGAATCGAAGCATGTCTTGTCTCCTGGGTTGGTGATCGCCAGTCGAGTCGGGATGCTGGCGTGGCCGCAGTGTGGGGTGGATGCCGCCGCATGCCCATTGAGAAGTGGGCAAAGCAGCGTTAAGCCCTGAGCAACGGACGTGTTGCGGCGCGGGCAATGCACGCTTCGAACAAAAGCAATTCCAAGCCTCGGCGGTGCGTACCCACAATGCGCCCCACCCCGAACACTGGAGACATTGCCATGACCACCACCGCCGCCATGAACGCCGTGCCCGGCCGCCTGAGCTTTTCCGAGACCGGCACCGTGGCGGCCCTGACCCACCGCCACTTCATCAACGGTGCCTGGGTCGAGTCGGCCGACGGCCGCACCGTGCCCACGCTGGCGCCGGCCACCGGCCAGCTCATTGCCCACCTGGCACGCGGTGGCCAGGCCGAGGTGGACGCAGCCGTGGCCGCCGCCCGCGCCGCACTCGACGGCCCCTGGGGCCGCATGACCCCGACCGAGCGCGGCCGCCTGCTCATGAAGCTCTCGGCCCGCATCAGTGAGGAAGCCGAGCGCCTGGCCTGGATCGAGGCCCACGACACCGGCAAGCCCATCACCGTGGCGCGCAACGATCTGCAGGCGCTGGTGCGCTACTTCGAGTTCTACGGCGGCGCGGCCGACAAGATCCACGGCCACACCATCCCCTTCCTGGCCGGCTACGACGTGAAGCTGGTGCGTGAACCGCACGGCGTGACCGGGCACATCATTCCCTGGAACTACCCGGCCCAGATGTTCGGCCGCACCCTGGCGCCGGCCCTGGCCATGGGCAATGCCACGGTGCTCAAGCCCTCGGAAGAAGCCTGCCTGAGCTGCCTGGAGGTGGCGCAGCTGGCGCACGAGGTGGGCTTCCCGCCGGGCAGCATCAACATCGTCACCGGCATCGGGCCGGAGGCCGGTGCCGCCCTCTCGGGCCACCGGGGCATCGACTTCATCACCTTCACCGGCTCGCCCCAGGCCGGCGAGATGGTGCAGGCCGCCGCTGCCAAGAACTATGTGCCGGTGGTGCTGGAACTGGGCGGCAAGTCGCCCCAGGTGGTGTTTGCCGACGCCGACCTCGACAAGGCCGCCATCACCGTGGTCAAGGCCATCACCCAGAACACCGGCCAGACCTGTTCGGCCGGCAGCCGGGTGCTGGTGCAGCGCAGCATCTTCGACAGTTTCATGGCCAAGGTGAACGCGGCCTTCCTGGCGCTGCGCGTGGGCACCCCGCAGCAGGACCCGGACCTGGGCCCGGTCATCAATGCCCGCCAGCGCGAACGCGTGCTGCGCTACATCCAGGAAAACCGCGAGGCGGGTGTGCCGGTCATGGCCAGCACGCCGCTGCCCGAGAGCCTGCCGCGCGAGGGGCAGTTCGTGCCGCCCACGGTGTTCGGCCCGGTCGATCCGCAATCGCGCCTGGCGCAGGAGGAGGTGTTCGGCCCGGTGCTGGCCGCCATCCCGTTCGACGACGAGGAAGACGCGGTGACCATTGCCAACGGCACCGACTACGGCCTGGTGGCCAGCGTGTGGACGCGCGACGGCGACCGCCAGGCCCGCATGGCCAAACGCATCCGCAGCGGCCAGCTGTTCATCAACTGCTACGGCGCCGGTGGCGGCATCGAGCTGCCCTTCGGCGGCACCAAGCGCAGCGGCCACGGCCGCGAGAAGGGCTTCATTGCCCTGGAAGAGATGAGCACCGTCAAGACCGTCGTGCACCACCACGGCTGAACACCGGGAGACGCCATGAGCGCCCAACACAGCCCCAAGCCGCTGGACGGCATGCTGGTGGTGGCCCTGGAGCAGGCGGTGGCCGCTCCCTGGTGCACCAGCCGCCTGGCCGATGCCGGTGCGCGGGTCATCAAGATCGAGCGGCCCGAAGGCGACTTTGCCCGTGGCTACGACCGCGCGGTGCACGGCGAGTCGTCCTACTTCGTGTGGATCAACCGCGGCAAGGAATCCATCGCGCTGGACCTGAAGCAGCCCGACGACCTGGCCCTGCTGGAGCGCATGCTGTCCCGCGCCGACGTGTTCATCCAGAACCTGGCACCGGGCGCCACCGGGCGGCTGGGCATCGGATCGGAAGCCCTGCGCCAGCGCCACCCGCGCCTGGTGACGTGCGACATCAGCGGCTATGGCGACCACGGCAGCCTGCAGCTCATGAAGGCCTACGACCTGCTGATCCAGGCCGAGAGCGGGCTGATCTCCATCAGCGGCGCGCCGGGCGAATGGGGCCGCATCGGCGTGTCGCTGTGCGACATCACCGCCGGCATGAACGCGCTCATCGGCATCCAGCAGGCGCTGTTCCAGCGCTACCGCACCGGGCGGGGCTCGGGCATCCAGGTGTCGCTGTTCGACTCGGCCTCCGAGCTCATGGGCGTGCCCTACCTGCAGACCCGCCATGGCGGCAAGGCCCCCGAGCGCGTGGGCCTGAAGCACCCCACCATCGCGCCCTACGGCGCCTTCACCTGCGCCGATGGCCGCGACATCCTGGTGTCGATCCAGAACGAGCGCGAATGGGCCGACTTCTGCCGCGACGTGCTGCGCCGGCCCGACCTGCTCAGCCACCCGCAGTTCGCCAGCAACGCGGTGCGGGTGGAGAACCGGCCGCTGGTGGACGGCACCGTGGCCCAGGTGTTTGCCGAACTCACCTCGGCCGAGGTGATCGACCGCCTCACCACCGCCCGCACCGCGTTCGGCAGCGTCAATTCGGTGCAGGACCTCATCACCCACCCGCAGCTGCGCACCCGGCGCATGAAGGTCAACGGCCATGTGGCCGAGGTGCCCGCCCTGCCCTGGATCACCGAGTGGGACGACGAGACCTACCGCGAGATCCCGGCGGTCAACGCACAGGGCGATGCGCTGCGGCGCGAGTTCGCGGCCAGCCCGCAGGCCGCCAGCAGCCCGGCCGACGCCATGGCCAAGTGAGCGGTCGGTCGGGGCAGGCGGGCCGATAATCCGCCCCGCCATGCACCGACTCGACACCGAACGCCAGCGCCTGTTCCACCTGCCCGAGGGCGGCCTCGGCCCGCACCAGGGCCGGGTGCGCTGCCTGTGGATCGAACTGTCCCGCCCGGCCGACTGGCCCCCGCTGCGCGCGGTGTGGCAGGCGTTGCAAACCGAACTCGACCTGCCCGCGCCGGCCATCGCGGTGTCGGGCCAGGGTGGCCTGCAGCTGTGGCTGCCGCTGGCGCAGCCGGTGGCCCTGGCCGAGGCCGCGGCCTTTCTGGACGCGCTGTGCCGCCACCACCTGCCCGGACTGACCGACTTGAAGCCGGGTCGGCTGCGCTGCTGGCCCGATGCCCAGGGCACCCTGCCGGCACCGGCCGCCGTGCCGGCGCCGGTGACTGGCGGTGACGAGCCGCGCTGGTCGGCCTTCGTCACGCCCGACCTGCCCGCCGTGTTCGGCGAAGACGCCTGGCTGGACCTGCCCCCCGGCGACGACGCGCAGGCCGACCTGCTCTCGCGCATCCAGCCCGTCACCCCGGCGGCCTGGGCCGTTGCCCGGCAGCGGCTGGGCCTGAACCGCCCTGCCGTGCCCGAGCCGGCAGCGGACACACCTGCTGCTGCGTTCGCCGCAGCGACGGGCGCCACCACGCCGGTGGCCTTCCTGCGTTCGGTCATGAACGATCCGCAGGCCCCGCTGGCCCTGCGCGTGGAAGCCGCGCGTGCCCTGCTGGCGGCGGGCCTGGGCGACACGGCCTGAGCGGCCCGCCGCCTATCATCGAGCCATGCTTTCACCCGAACAGTTCTTCGGCTTCCTGCTGGCGGCCGTGCTCATCACCGCCTCGCCCGGCCCCGACAACCTGCTGGTGCTGAGCACCGGCATGTCCCGTGGCCGCCGCCACGGCATCGCCTTCGGCCTGGGCTGCGCCGCCGGCTGCCTGAGCCACACCGCGCTGGCCCTGGCCGGGGTGAGTGCGCTGGTGGCGGCGTCGCCCACGGCCTTCACCGCCCTGCGCTGGGCCGGTGGCCTCTACCTGGTGTGGCTGGGCGTGCAGGCCCTGCGCCATGCGGGCCAGAGCAGCCTGGGCAGCGCCACCGCCAGCAGCGAGACCCCGGGCCGGCTGTTCGCCAAGGGCCTGGTGGCCAATGCCATCAACCCCAAGGTGGTGCTGTTCTTCCTGTCGTTCCTGCCGCAGTTCGTGCAGCCCGCTCAAGGCAGCGTGGGCCTGCAGATCGGCCTGCTGGGCCTGCTGTTCACGCTGCAGGCCGCCGTGCTGTTCGGCCTGCTGGGCTTTTTTGCCGGCAGCGTGGGCAGCTGGCTGCAGCGCCGCCCCGGCGCCGGCCTGTGGCTGGACCGGGTGGCCGGCGTGCTGTTCGTGGGCCTGGGCCTGCGGCTGATCCTGTCACGCTGAGCGCGCGCGTTCGCGCAGCGCGAACTTCTGGATCTTGCCGGTGGCCGTGGTGGGCAGCGGCCCGAACACCACCTTGCGCGGCACCTTGTAATGGGCCAGGTGGTCGCGGCACCACTGGATGATCTCGGCCTCGGTGGCCTGCATGTCGGGCTTGAGCTGCACGAAGGCGCAGGGCGTCTCGCCCCACTTCTCGTCGGGCCTGGCCACCACCGCCGCGAGCTGCGTGGCCGGGTGGCGGTAGAGCGCGATCTCCACCTCGACGCTGGAGATGTTTTCGCCGCCGGAGATGATGATGTCCTTCTTGCGGTCCTTGATCTCGATGTAGTGGTCGGCGTGCCAGACCGCCAGGTCGCCGGTGTGCATCCAGCCGCCCTTGAAGGCCTCGGAGGTGGCGGCTTCGTCGTCCAGGTAGCCCAGCATCACGGTGTTGGAGCGGATCAGGATCTCGCCCATGCTCTCGCCGTCCTGCGGCATGGGCTCGCAGGTGTCGGGGTGGCCCACGCGCTGCTCCTCCACCACCGGGTAACGCACACCCTGGCGGGCCATGAAGTTGGCCCGCTCCTCCAGCGGCAACTCAGCCCAGCCGGCCTGCACCGCGGCATAGGTGCTGGGGCCCTGCAGCTCGGTCATGCCGTAGATCTGCAGCACCTGGAAGCCGATCTCCTCCATGGCCTTGATGACCTTGGCCGGCGGCGGCGAGCCCCCGGTCTGGATGTGCACCGTGTGCCGGTAGGTGCGCGTCTGCGCGGCCGGCGACGAGGTCAGCATGGACAGCACGGTGGGCGCGCCGCACATGTGGGTGACGCCGTGCTCGCCGATCAGCTTGAAGATCAGTTCGGGGTCGACGGCGCGCAGGCAGACCTGGGTGCCGCCCATGGCCACCGTGCTCCAGGCAAAGCACCAGCCGTTGCAGTGGAACAGGGGCAGCGTCCACAGGTACACCAGGTGCAGCGGCAGCGGCCAGGCCGAGATGTTGCCCATGGCCTCCAGGAAGGTGCCCCGGTGGTGGTAGACCACGCCCTTGGGCCGGCCGGTGGTGCCGGAGGTGTAGTTGAGTGCGATGGGCGCGTACTCGTCGGTGGGCGGCGTCCAGCGGAAGGCCGGGTCGCCCTCGGCCAGGAAGTCTTCGTACAGGCACTGGCCGATGCGTTCACCCGGGCCCTGGTAGAGCGCATCGTCGTTGTCGATCACCAGCACCTTGTGGTCGGTGCGCTGCAGCGCGGTGGCCACCACGGGCGCGAACTGGCGGTCGACCACCAGCACGCGGGCCTGCGAGTGCGCCAGGATGTAGGCCACGGTATCGGCATCGAGCCGGGTGTTGATGGTGCACAGCACGGCACCGGCCATGGGCACGCCGAAGTGCGCATCGATCATGGCCGGCACATTGGGCAGCATGACGGCCACCACGTCGCCGGCCTGCACGCCGCGCCGCTGCAGGGCCGAGGCCAGACGGCAGGCCCGCTGGTGCAGTTCGGCATAGCGGATGCGCTGCTCGCCATGCACCACGGCCAGGCGGTCCGGAAAGATCTCGGCCGAGCGCTGCAGGAAGCCCACCGGCGTGAGCGGCACCCGGTTGGCCGGCCCGGGCACCAGCCGGGTCCAGCGGTCCTGCAACCGGGATGGCGTGGGGTGGGTCGACGACGGGCCTGCGCTCATGGTTCCTCCTGGGGATGGCTGAAAAAGCCAGTGTCGGCGCGGGTGGCACCGCCGTCCATGGGAAGAAACACGGAGGCCCCGCAGGCCCCGGGGCGGATCAGGCCTGGCCGGTCTCGCGGTAGCGGCGGCGGCGCGCGTCGTCCAGCACCGCATTGAAGGTGACCGGTGCCAGCATGGTGGTGACCACGCCCATGAGCACCAGCACCGAGAACATCTCGCGGCCGATGAAGCCGCGCTCGAACGCGATGCTGGCCACCACCAGCTCCATGGCGCCACGGCCATTGAGGATGAAGCCCAGGCCCAGCGCCTCGCGGCCCGACATGCCGATCAGCCGCCCGCCCCACCAGCCGGCCAGCACCTTGGACGCAATGGCCGCACCCAGCACCGCCGCCACGAAGCCCAGATCGGTCAGGGCCTCCACATGGAACTCCAGGCCCAGGTAGGCAAAGAACACCGGGGCCAGAAAGCCGCCGGTGATGGACCCCAGGGTGCGCTTGAGGTCGTCGTAGCGGGCCGCCACGAAATGGCGCTGGTCGAGCAGCAAGGCGCCGAAGAAGGCGCCGATGACGAAGTGGAAGCCCAGCCCCTCGCTCAGCGATCCGAAGGCCAGCACGAACACCACCACGATGCCGAACAGCGCCTCCGGGCCGAACAGCGCGGCCAGCCTCTCCGGCCCGGCCGACACATTGATGCCGCGCTTCTCCAGCCAGCCCAGCAGCAGGTTCAGCCCCACCACCGCCGAGACCAGCACCAGCAGCTTGACCATGACCACCGAGCCGGTGGACACCACCTGCCCCCAGGTGGTCTGCTCGGGCAGGGCCAGCAGGATGCCCAGGATGAACAGGGCCAGCACGTCGTTGATGATGGCGGTGGAGATGGCGTGGTGGCCGATGGGGGTGTCGAGCATGCCCAGCTCGTCCAGCATCTTCACCGCCACCGGCAGCGCGGTGATGGAGATGCACAGCCCCAGGAAGATGGTGCGCATGAGGTCCAGCTCGAAGGCCCAGGCCACCAGCAGGCCCGAACCGAAGGGCAGCACGAAGGCGATCAGTGCGACCACCAGGCCACGGCCGCGCATGGCCCGGGCGATCTCGTGAAAGCTCATCTCCAGGCCGGCGGCCAGGATCACCAGGAAGATGGCCAGCGAGGCAATGCCCGAGAGCGCTGCACTCGGGTGCACCAGCCCCAGCACCGACGGCCCGAGCAGGATGCCGGCCAGCATTTCCCCCACGATGGCCGGCTGACCCCAGCGCGCGAACAGGTGGCCCAGCACGCGGGCCAGGACGATGAGGACAAGAAGGCTGGTGAGGATCTGCATGAACCGCTCAGTGTGCCTGAGCCGTGCCGCGTTGCAGCCACTCGATGAAGGCCGCCACCTCGGGCCGCAGGCGGTCGCGGCTGCGGCGGTGCAGGAAGTGCATGGGGCGGCTGAGGTGCTGGTGGCGCTGACCCCCCCAGACCTTGAGCTCGCCGCTGTGCAGCTCGCGTTCGGCCAGCCGGGCGCTCTCCAGGGCCATGCCCATGCCGTCCACCGCCGCCGAGATGGCCAGCGCGGCGCGGTCGAACGACAGCTTGGGCGTGCGCGTGGGCGGCCAGCCGTTCAGGCGGAACCACTCGGCCCAGGTCACGTCGCTGAGCTGCGATTCGATCAGCGTGAGCGCATCGAGCGGGGGTGGCTTGCGCGGGTTGGGCATGAGCTGCGGCGCAATCAGCGGCACGATGCGCTCCTCGCCCAGGTCGGTCACCTCGATGTCCGGGGCCTGCCGGGGTCGGCCATAGGCGATCCACAGGTCGATGTCGCGGGCGGCGGCCAGGTCCACCGGATCGGAGCCGGTGGTCAGGCGGATGCTGATGTCGGGGTGCTGGCGGCGGAAGTCCGCCAGGCGCGGCCCCAGCCACTTGACGGCAAAGCTCGGCGCGCAGTGCAGCGAGAGCACCTGCTCGGCATCGGGCAGGGCCACCTCGCGGCAGGCCATGTCGAGCGCATCGAACAGGCGGTTGAGCTGGTCGAAGAGGCGCTGTCCGCTGGGGGTGAGTTCGATGCGGCGGTGGTGGCGCTCGAACAGCCCGCGCCCGAAGTGGGCTTCGAGGTGGCGGATCTGGTGGCTGACCGCCGAGGGGGTGATGTGCAGTTCGTCGGCCGCCAGCATGAAGCTGCGGTGACGGGCCACGGCCTCGAAGGTCCGCAGCTGCATGAGGTGGGGCAAGCGGCGCATCGCTGCGCAGTGTAGCGGCGCGCCGCTGCCCCGGCCTGGCTCAGTCGAACATGTCGGGCTCGGTGCGCACCAGGTCGTTCCAGATGGTCTGGAAGTGCAGCCAGCCGATGTATTCGCTGCCCACGTGTTCGCGGCTGTAACGGGCGCGGTCGGCCGGCACCAGGCGCGGCGTGGCACCGGTGGCCATCACGGCCAGCTGCTGCTGGCAGCAACGCTCCAGGGCAATGAACCAGAAGGCCGCCGCCTCGATGCTGTGGCGGCTGGCGGTGAACAGGCCATGGTTCTGGTGGATGGCGGCCTTCACGCCCTTGAACCAGTCGGCCACCTTCAGGCCGGCCTTCACTTCCACTGCCACCTGGCCGGCCTCGTCGCCGATGACCACATGGTCTTCAAAGAAGGCCGCGGCGTCCTGCGAGATGGGGTCCAGCGGCTTGCCCAGCGAGGCAAAGGCGGTGCCGTACACCGTGTGGGCATGGCACATGGCCACGATGTCGGGATGCGCCTCGTGCACGGCGGCGTGCAGCACGAAACCGGCGCGGTTGACCGCGTGCTGGCCTTCCACCACCTTGCCCTGGTGGTCCACCAGGATCAGGTTGGACACCTTGACCTGCGCGAAGTGCACCGCCATGGGGTTGGTCCAGTACAGGTGCGGGTGCTCCGGATCGCGGATGGTCAGGTGGCCGGCAAAGCCGTAGTCGAAGCCCTGGCGCGCAAAGGCGCGGCAGGCGCCCACCAGACGCTCCTTGAGGTACTGGCGGGTGCGGGCCACGTCGTCGAACGCCGGAATGCCCGGAAAGATCAGGCCGGGCTGGTCGGGCTGGTAGATCGAGACCTTCTTGTGCACCAGCGGGTCGTGGCGGTATTCCTTCTGGCCGAGGGCTTCGAGTTTTTCAAGCAGGGCGGACATGGTGTCTCCAGGGGTGGTGTGTGAACGTTCTGGATGATGGCCCTGCCCTGGCCTGCCGACAAACGATGGTTTTTCAGCTTGACATGAAATCAACTCATGCCAGGATGAACCGGGCCACCACCCCGTTGAGCCGCTGCGCCTGGTCCTTCAGGCTCTCGGCCGCGGCTGCGCTCTCTTCCACCAGCGCCGCGTTCTGCTGCGTCATCTGGTCGAGCTGGACTACTGCCGTGTTCACCTGGCCGATGCCGTCGCTCTGCTCGCCCGCGGCTGCCGTGATCTCGCCGATGATGTCGCTCACCCGCTGCACCGAGCCCACGATCTCGCTCATGGTGTTGCCCGCATCGGCCACCAGCTTGCTGCCCGCCTCCACGCGGTCCACGCTCGCGCCGATCAGGCCCTTGATCTCCTTGGCCGCCTGCGCGCTGCGCTGCGCCAGGTTGCGCACCTCGCCGGCCACCACCGCAAAGCCACGGCCCTGCTCACCCGCGCGGGCGGCTTCCACCGCGGCATTGAGCGCCAGGATGTTGGTCTGGAAGGCGATGCCGTCGATCACGCCGATGATGTCGTTGATCTTCTTGCTGCTGTGGTTGATCTCGTCCATGGTCGTGACCACCTGGGCCACCACCTCGCCACCACGGGCGGCGATCTCGGCCGCGCTGGCGGCGAGCTGGTTGGCCTGGCGGGCCGCATCGGCGCTCTGGCGCACGGTGCTGGTGAGCTCCTCCATCGAGGCCGCGGTTTCTTCCAGGTTGCTCGCGGTCTGCTCGGTGCGGCTGGAGAGGTCCTGGTTGCCCCGGGCGAGTTCCTCGCTGCTGTGACCGATCGCCTGCGCCGACTGGCGGATGCCCACCACCACCGCAGCGAGCTGCTGCTGCATGCGCTGCAGGCCACCGAGCACCTGACCGGGCTCGTCGCGACCCGACACCACGATGGCATTGCCCAGATGGCCTTCGGCCATGCGGTCGATCACCTCGGTGGCCTGTTGCAGCGGGCGCGCAATGCGGCTGGCCATGAGGGTGCCCAGGGCGAGCGCCAGCAGCACCGCAGCCACGCTGCTGCCCACGGTGATCCACCAGGCGCGGCGCTGTATGGCGGCCAGGTCGGCCACGGTGGCGTCCACCCGCTGCGTCACCGCGTCGCTGATCTGCACGAAAGCCTGGTCGGCGGCACGGATGCCGGCCTTGGACGGCTCCATCGCCTTGTTGGCCGCCCAGGGATCGTTGATCTCGCCGATGGTGATGCGGCGGTTGATGTCGTTGACCACGGTCTGATAGGCCGTGATCGAGGTGACCATGGTCTGCAGCGCCTCCTGTTCGGCCCCACCCAGCTGCGGCTGGAGCCCGCGCAGCATGTCCAGGGTGGAGGCCACCTGGGCCTGCCAGGCCTTGTGGTAACGCTCCAGCTCGGCCTCGAAGGCCAGGTTGAGGAACATGTCCTTCTCGAAGCGGCGCATGTTGCCGATGGCCGAACGGGCATCGCCCAGGGTGCGGACCGCCGCCACCTCGGTGGTGGCCAGGCGCTGCCCGGCGTCCACGGCGCGGCTCAGGCTCCACAACGAAAGCAGACCCACCGCCAGGATGGCCAGGGCCATCAGGCCGACGAGGCCGGCCAGCTTGGTCCGTACCGGCATGTTGGAAAGAATGGACATGTCGACTCCCTGAATGTCACTGAACTGCCACAAATCTGCTGCGGTGCAGCACGTCACTTCTATCGGCGGCGCGGCCGCGCTCTGGAGGGGTTTCAGCTCCCGTCCGGCCCGGCGGTGCGGAACAGGGCCTGACCCGCCTTCACCCGGGCACCGTCCTGCACCACCGGCAACGGCGCCAGACCGGGTGGCAACAGCACGATGATGGTGGAGCCGTGCTCGAACCAGCCCATCTCCTGGCCCCTGGCCAGCGCGGCGGGCTGCTCGATCACGTTGGGGCCGGGCCAGCGCAGGTGCAGGCGCACGTCCAGCCAGTGCAGGCGGATGCTGGCCACCAGCACGGCGGCCACCGGCACCAGCACCAGCGGGGCATCGCCCCAGCCCGGCAGCCGGCATTCGATGACGGCGCGCTCGTTGCGGCAGAACAGCCGCTGCACGCGCTGGAGCGCGATCGGGTTGACGTTCCAGGTGTCGCCGCTGATGTAGGTCACGCGGTCGGCCTGCAGATCGGCCGGCGCATGGAAGCGGTGGTACATGCTCGATGTGAGCCGCAGCGTGAGGTAGTGGCCGCCCTGCATGCGGGCCGCCAGTTCGGGGGAACGCAGCAGTTCGGACAGCGGGTACGGCGAGCCCTTGGCCTGCAGCACCTGGGTGCCGTCGATGCGGCCATGGGCGCCCACGATGCCGTCGCACGGGCTGCACAGCACGGCGGGATCGGGGTCGAACGGCCGCAGGCCGGGGCGCAGCTCGCGGGTGAAGCATTCCTGCAGGCTCTGGTAGCGCCGGGGCACCGCCTCGCTCAGGTCCAGATCGGTGAACAGGCGCCAGACCGCGATGGACCCACGCGTGAGCAGCGGGCTGCGGATGCGGCTGAACCAGCCCATGAACCGGGTGGCCGCGATGCGCGGAATGCGGTTGGTCAGCAGGAAGTTGAGGTCTTCGTTGAGCAGCAGGCGGTCGCGCCAGTGGGCCAGGTTCATGGTTCTGTCAAAGCGGTGGTCTACAACTCTGGCATCTCCACTTTGCAGGCTTGTGTCAGATGAACCTGGGCCACCTGTCTCCCACCGACCAGCTGCTCTCGGCCCTGCCGCTGGTGGGTCCGCGCCTGCTGCTGTCGCGGGCCAAGCACCGCTCGCTGGCCGGCCATTCGCGCATGGCCAAAAGGCTGGCGCGCTGGATACCGGGCTACACCCACCAGGGCGACGCCTTCTTCACCGCCGATGGCGCCAGCGCGGCCACCGTGGCCCGGCGCCAGGCCGGCTTTGCCGAGCTGTCCCAGCAGCTCAGGAGCATGGCACCGCGCAGCCTGGCGGCCACGGCCGAGGCGCGTGCGGGCCTGCCCGATCTGCAGCTCACCAGCCAGTACCGCGTGCCCTACCCGTTCAGCGAGATGGCCCGCACCCATCTGCCGGTGCCCTCGTTCTGGGCCCAGGCCGAAGGGGTGTCGCTGATCGATCTGGACGGCAACCGCTTCCACGATCTGACCGGCTCCTACGGCGTCAACCTGTTCGGCGTCGACTTCTACCGCCAGACCATGGCCGAAGGTGCCCGCCTGGGCGACGCGCTCGGACCGGTGCTGGGCGGCTACCACCCCTGCGTGCTGGACAACGTGCAGCGCCTGCAGGCGATCTCGGGGCAGGAAGCGGTGTCCTTCCACATGTCGGGCACCGAAGCGGTGATGCAGGCGGTGCGCCTGGCGCGTTACCACACCGGTCGGCGCAAGCTGGTGCGCTTCTGCGGGGCCTACCACGGCTGGTGGGACGATGTGCAGCCCGGCCCGGGCAATCCCATGCCGCCCGGCCATGTCTACACCCTGCGCGACATGGACGAACGCAGCCTGCAGGTGCTGCGCCGGCGGCGCGACATCGCCTGCGTGCTGGTCAACCCGATCCAGGCCATGCACCCCAACCGCAATGCGCCCGGCGACACCGCCCTGGTCACCGGGCGGCACCACACCGCCGTGCCACGTGAGGCCTATGCGGCCTGGCTGCAGCGCCTGCGCGAGGTGTGCACCGAATGCGGCATTGCGCTCATCTTCGACGAGGTCTTCCTGGGCTTCCGCCTGGCCCCGGGCGGCGCACAGGCCTACTACGGCGTGCAGGCCGATCTGGTGACCTACGGCAAGACGCTGGGCGGCGGCTTCCCGGTGGGCGTGGTCTGCGGTGCAGCGCGCTGGATGCAGCGCTACCGCAGCGAGCGCCCGGCCGACATCTGCTTTGCCCGCGGCACCTTCAATGCGCATCCGCATGTGATGGGTGCCATGAACGCCTTCCTGCGCCGGCTCGATTCGCCCGAGGTGCAGCGCCTGTACGAGGGCATGAACGAACGCTGGCAGGCCGAGCGCGATCGCTTCAACCAGGCCCTGACCGAAGCCGGGGTGCCGGTGCGGCTGGACGGGCTGAGCACCGTGTGGACGGTGAACTTCCTCTGCCCCTCGCGCTACCACTGGATGCTGCAGTACTACCTGCGGCGCCACCACCTGGCCCTGAGCTGGGTCGGCAGCGGCCGCCTGGTGTTCGGGCTGCAGTTCACACCGGCCGATCTGGCCCGGGTGCGGACCGCCTTCGTGCAGGCCTGCCGGGACATGCAGCGCGATGGCTGGTGGGACGCGCTGCCCGACGCGGGTCGCAGCATGCGCCGGCGCATCGCCTCCGAAATCTGGGAGGCCCTGCGGCGTTGATCAGGCGCGGCGGGCGCCCGGCTCCAGCCACTCGCCCCGCAGCAGGTGCAGGGGGGCGCGCCAGTAGAGCTGGATGTCGTGGAACGGGTCGGTGACGATCTTGATGGCCCACACCAGGCCGGTGCGCAGGCTCTGCGTGGCCCACAGCTGCAGCACGCGCAGCACCAGACCGCCCACACCCAGCCACAGCCACATCCAGCCCAGCTGGTGCAGGAAGCTGCCGGTGTCGGTGTGCGGCTCGAAGGCACCCCACAGACCGGGCTGCAGCCACAGCAGCACCGGGGTGCCGGCCCAGGCCAGCATCAGCACCACCTTGCGGCGCAGGTTGTAGCCCACCTTCACGGCTTCCTTGTATTCATGCGTGACCTGGTTGATCTCGTCGAAGCCCTTGGGCTCGAAGAAGAAGTGCCCGGCCTGGCGGCTGACCATCGACACCGTCCAGGCCAGCAGGGCGGCCCAGGCAGGGTCCACCGCCAGCAGCCCGTAGGCCACCAGAAAGCTGATGGCGCTGAGCAGGTGCAGGCTCTGGTTGATGCGGCTGTGGTGGTAGTAGCGGTGGTCGTCCCAGCGCTGCGCAGCGAGGTCCAGGGAGAGGCGGTTCAGGGTCGGGGTCACGGCGGGGTCTCCATGCAACAAGGATGCGCGCATGCTGGCGACCGACCATGTAAGAGCGTTGACAGAGCGGTGCATCCGCCGTGACAGCCTGCCTGACCTGTCATGGCGCTGTTACGCGCCGGCCCCAGCATGCAGCCATGCACCCGACCCTGAACACCGACGACGAGCTGCTCATCGAACACCTGCCGGTGGACCGCCCCAGCCTGCGGGTGGCCGTGGTGACCGAGACCTATCCGCCGGAGGTCAATGGCGTGGCACTGACCCTGCAGCAACTGCTGCAGCGCCTGCAGGCCCGCAACCACCAGATCCGGCTGGTGCGCCCGCGCCAGCCCGCACACGACGGTCCCTGGAACGCTCCGGGCAGCCTGGAGCAGGCCGAGCTGCTGGTGCGCAGCCTGCCGGTACCGCGCTACCCGCAGCTGCGCATGGGCCTGCCCATGAAGCGGGCGCTGCTGGCCCAGTGGACGCGCCAGCGGCCCGACCTGGTGCACGTGGCCACCGAGGGGCCGCTGGGCTGGTCGGCGGTGCAGGCCGCACGCAAGCTGCGCCTGCCGGTCAGCACCGACTTCCGCACCAACTTCCATGCCTACACCCAGCACTACGGCCTGGGCTGGCTGCGCAAGCCCATGGCCGCCTACCTGCGCCGCTTCCACAACCTGGCCGACTGCACCATGGTGCCCTCGGCGGACCTGCGGGACGAGCTGTCGGCCCAGGGCTTCGAGCGGCTGCTGCTGGTGGGGCGCGGCATCGACACGGTGCGCTTCGATCCGGCCCGCCGCAGCGAGGCCCTGAGAGCCCCCTGGGGCGTGGCGCCGGACCAGCCGGTGCTGCTGTGGGTGGGCCGGCTGGCCCGCGAGAAAAACCCCGAGCTGTTCATCCGCTGCTGGGCCGCCATGCGCATGGCCCGCCCCGACCTGCGCCTGGTGGTGGTGGGCGACGGTCCGGCGCGCGAGGTACTGGCCCAGGCCTGCCCCGACGCGGTGATGGCGGGCGCCCGCCACGGGGACGATCTGGCCGCCCACTACGCCAGCGCCGACCTGTTCGTCTTCCCCAGCGTGACCGAGACCTACGGCAACGTCACGCCCGAGGCCCTGGCCAGCGGGCTGGCGGTGCTGGCCTTCGGCTACGCCGCCGCGGCCGAGCGCATCCGCCACGAAGACAACGGCCTGCTGGTGCCCCGCGGGGACGATGCCGCCTTCATCGAGCAGGCGGTGCGCCTGGCCAGAGACCCCGCGCTGGTGGCGTCCCTGCGCCGCCGGGCGCGAACCACCACGCTGACCTGCGGCTGGGACACGGTGGCCGCGCAGGTGGAGGGCATCTGGCAGGGGCTGGCCGCGCAGCCGCGCGGCCAGCTGCGGCCGCTCTGAGCGGCCGCATCGTCACACCGGCAGGGGCCGGCGGTCCACACCCGTGCCCACGTCGATCAGACGCACCCCGCCGCGCCGGCCGATGCCGTGGTACTCGATGCCCAGCTCGTCCATCAGGGCGGGCTCGTACAGGTTGCGGCCATCGAACACCAGCGGCTGGCGCATGGCGGATGCCACGCGGGCCCAGTCCGGGTTGTGGAAGCACTTCCATTCGGTGACCACCAGCAGGGCATCGGCATCGGCCACGGCGGCCAGCGGCGAATCGACCAGCGCCAGACTGCCCGGCACCCGCTGCACGCAGGCCTCCTTCGGGCTGTGGAAGGCAGCGGGCTGCCCGGCCGCCGCGCGGTCGGCGCTGATGGCGCGCCGAGCCTCGGCCATGGCCACCGGGTCGTGGGCCCGCACCTCGGCACCGCGCGCCAGCAAGGCGGCCACGATGCTGCGGCTGGGGGCATCGCGCATGTCGTCGGTGTTGGGCTTGAAGGCCAGCCCCCACAGGCCGATGCGGCGCCCGCGCAGATCGGCCCCCAGGCGATCGACCAGGCGGCGCGCCAGCAGATCCTTCTGCTGGTGATTCACCTCCTCGGTGGCCTCCACCACCCGCATGCGGAGGCCGTGCAGCGATGCGCTGTGCACCAGGGCACGGGTGTCCTTGGGGAAACAGCTGCCGCCGTAGCCGGTGCCGGCGTACAGGAAGCTGTGGCCGATGCGGCTGTCCGAGCCGATGCCGCGCCGCACCGCATCCACATCGGCCCCCAGCGCGTCGGCCAGCCGGGCCACATCGTTCATGAACGAGATGCGCGTGGCCAGCATGGCGTTGGCGGCGTACTTGGTCAGTTCGGCGCTCGCCGTGTCCATCCACAAGGTGCGCTCGTGGTGGCGGTTGAACGGGGCGTACAGGCGCTGGAGCAGCGTGCGGGCCTGCTGGCCGTCTTCACCCGGAGGCAGGCCGATGACGATGCGGTCGGGGCGCATGAAGTCGTCGATGGCCGCGCCCTCTTTCAGGAACTCGGGGTTGGACACCACGGCGAAGCGCGTGTCGCTGTTGCCGCACTCGGCCAGCCGCTCGCGCAGCACCCGGGCCACCCGGTCGGCCGTGCCCACCGGCACGGTGGACTTGTTGATGACCACCTTGAAACCGTTCATGTGGCGGCCGATCTGGTCGGCCACCGCCAGCACATGCTGCAGGTCGGCCGAACCGTCTTCCTGCGGCGGTGTGCCCACGGCAATGAAGATCAGCTCGGCGGCCTGCACCGCGGATGCGATCTGGGTGGAAAAGTGCAGCCGGCCGGCGTCCAGGTTGCGCCGCAGCCAGTCGTCCAGACCGGGCTCGTAGATCGGCACGCCACCGGCCTGCAGCACCGTCACCCGGCCGTGGTCGCGGTCCACGCAGACCACATCGTTGCCCAGCTCGGCCAGGCAGGTTGCCGTGACCAGACCCACATAACCCGCACCCACCACTGCAATCTTCATGGAGCACCTCCGGTGTTGTGGGTGCCATGGTTCGCGTGCGGTGTGACAAGCCCTTGGCGGGCGCATGACAAGGCCATGAATCGGTGGCGGCCGGCCCGGCACGGCCCGGTGTCATGCAGCGGTCATGTGAATGCCACTGCCGCGTCACGGGCCACCTTCAGCATGCCGGCATGCACGAGCCTGCCTGACCACCCACCGGGAACCCCATGTTCAAACCCTACCTGGACGACGACATGCCCCGCCCCGGCTGCCAGTACCGTGCGGTGTTCATCTCCGACCTGCACCTGGGCACGCCCGGCTGCCAGGCCCAGGCCCTGCTGGCCTTCCTGCGCTCGCACCAGAGCGAGCACCTGTACCTGGTGGGCGACATCATCGACGGCTGGCAGCTGCGCCGCCGCTGGTTCTGGCCGCAGGCCCACAACGATGTCATCCAGAAGATCCTCAAGCGCGCCCGCAAGGGCTGCCGCGTGGTCTTCGTGCCCGGCAACCACGACGAGTTCGCCCGGCACTTCGTGGGACATCACTTCGGCGGCGTGGTGGTGGAACAGGAAGCGGTGCATACCACCGCCGACGGCAAGCGCCTGTGGGTGGTGCACGGCGACCACTTCGACGGCGTCATCCAGTGCGCGCGCTGGCTGGCCTACCTGGGCGACAACCTGTACGAACTCGCGCTGCGCCTGAACCGGCACCTCAACGCCTGGCGGGCCCGCCTGGGCCTGCCGTACTGGTCGCTCTCGCAGTACCTCAAGCTCAAGGTGAAGTCGGCGCTCAACTACGTCACCCAGTTCGAGGCCGCCGTGGCCGCCGAGGCGCGGCGCCGGGGTCTGGATGGCGTGGTGTGTGGCCACATCCACCGCGCCGAGATGCGCATGATCGACGGCACCCTGTACTGCAACGATGGCGACTGGGTCGAGAGCCTCACCGCGCTGGTGGAGCACATGGATGGCCGGCTGGAGATCGTGCAATGGGCGCAGGCCCACGACGCCGGTCCCGCGCCCGCCACCCCCGAGCCCGAACAGCTCGCCCCCGTCACCTGAATCCGTTCCCGATGCCCGTTTCCCTGCCCTGCGCCCTGCGGCGCGTTGTCCTGCTGTCCGCCCTGACCCTGCTGTCTTCGCCCGCGTTGGCCGAAGAACCCATCACCGGCACCGGTGCCACCTTTCCCGCCAAGGTCTACCTGCAATGGGCCGAAGACCACACGCGCCTGACGCAGCAGGCGGTGAAGTACCTGCCGGCCGGCTCGTCGGCCGGCGTGAAGGCGGTGTCGGAAGGCACGGTGGATTTCGGCGCCAGCGATGTGCCGCTGTCGGCCGCCGAACTGGACAGGCGCGGCCTGTTCCAGTTCCCCACCCTGGTGGGCGGCATCGTGCCCTTCGTGAACCTGCCCGGCCTGGCCAGCGGCGAGCTCCGGCTGGACGCACCCACCCTGGCCCGCATCTGGGCCGGCAGCATCACCCGCTGGAACGACAGCGCCATCCGCGCACTCAACCCGGACCTCGACCTGCCCGCGCTGCCCATCCAGCGCGTGGTGCGCAGCGACGGCTCGGGCACCACCACCGTGTTCGTGCAGTACCTGCGCCAGGCCGCGCCCGAACAGGCCAGAGCCATCGAGCCCGATGGCGGGCGGGCGCGCTGGCCAGGCAACACCACCGGTGCCGACGGGTCCAGCAAGCTGGTGGCCGCCGTCAAGGCCACGCCGGGCGCCATCGGCTACGCCTCCAGCGACTACACCCTGCGCGACCGCCTCACCGCCGTGAGCCTGCGCAACCCGCGTGGCGAATTCGTGCAGCCCGACCTGCCGGCCTTCCGGGCGGCCATCGTGGCCGGCGGGTTGTTCAAGAACGGGCTGGCACCCACGCCGCTGCTGGGCACCCAGGGAGCCGGCGCCTGGCCCATCGTCACCGCCACCTATGTGCTGGTGCCCAGCCGGCCGGCCTCGGTCGAGCGTGCGGCCCGCACCCTGCAGTTCTTCTACCGCTCGTTCCTGCTGGGCGACAAGGCCGTGGCCGGCACCGGCTTTGCACCGCTGCCGGTGGCCACCCAGGCGCGCATCGTGGCGCTGCTGACCGGCTTCCGCACCCGCGACGGCGTGCTGGTGCCCGTGATCGGCCTGGCCGATCCGGCGGTGGCCCGCTGAAGCACGGCCCGGACATGAAAAAACCCGCCAGCGGCGGGTTCATCGAATGGCCTGGGGGCCGGGAGCACGGGGCCCGTTGTCTGGAGGCGCGATCCGGAGTCGAACCGGACTAGACGGATTTGCAATCCGTTGCATAACCGCTTTGCTATCGCGCCGTGTCGGTTGCTGCAAAAAAGGGAAGCAGCGCTTCCCTTTTTTGTGGATGTCTGGAGCGGGAAACGAGGTTCGAACTCGCGACCTCAACCTTGGCAAGGTTGCGCTCTACCAACTGAGCTATTCCCGCATGTTCCGGTGATCGTTTGCACGCTCGCCGAAAACCAGAATTATAGCCCAGAAAATCGCCCTCCCTCAAGGGTCGGTGGATTTTCCGGGGGGCCGGTTCAGTGCTTGGTGGCGTCGGCACTGCCGGTGGCCGGACGGGCCGAGGCGGCCGCGATCTGCGCCGCCACTTCCTCGTCGGTCAGCGGCACCGGCTGGCGTTCCAGCGCAATGGTCAGCACCTTGTCGATCCACTTCACCGGGACGATCTCCAGACCTTCCTTGACGTTGTCCGGAATGTCGGCCAGGTCCTTCACGTTCTCTTCGGGAATGATGACCGTCTTGATGCCGCCACGCAGCGCTGCGAGCATCTTTTCCTTCAGGCCGCCGATGGCCGTGACCTCGCCGCGCAACGTGATCTCGCCGGTCATGGCCACGTCGGCCCGCACCGGAATGCCGGTGAGTGCCGACACCAGGGCGGTCGTCATGGCGATGCCGGCGCTCGGGCCGTCCTTGGGCGTGGCGCCGTCGGGCACGTGGATGTGCAGGTCGCGCTTGTCGAACTGCTCGTCCTTGATGCCCAGCACGCGGGCGCGGCTGCGCACCACGGTGCGAGCGGCCTCGACCGATTCCTTCATCACGTCGCCCAGCGAACCGGTGCGGGTGATCACGCCCTTGCCCGGCATGGTGGCCACCTCGATGGTCAGCAGATCGCCGCCCACCTCGGTCCAGGCCAGACCGACCACCTGGCCCACCTGGTTCTGCTGCTCGGCGCGGCCGTAGGTGTACTTGCGCACACCCAGGAACTCGCTGAGGTTCTCGGCCGTGACCTGCACGGTGGGCTGGTACTTCTTGAGCAGCAGGCCCTTGACCACCTTGCGGCAGATCTTGGAGAGCTCGCGCTCCAGCGAACGCACGCCGGCCTCGCGGGTGTAGTAGCGCACGATGTCGCGCACCGCGTCTTCCTGCACCGCCATCTCGCCGTCGCGGATGCCGTTGTTCTTGATCTGCTTGGGCAGCAGGTAGCGCATGGCGATGTTGGTCTTCTCGTCCTCGGTGTAGCCCGAGAGGCGGATGACCTCCATGCGGTCCAGCAGCGCCGGCGGGATGTTCATGGAGTTGGAGGTGGCCACGAACATCACGTCCGACAGGTCGAAGTCGACCTCCACATAGTGGTCGCCGAAGGTGTGGTTCTGCTCCGGGTCCAGCACTTCCAGCAACGCGCTGGACGGATCACCGCGGAAATCGGTGCCAAGCTTGTCGATCTCGTCCAGCAGGAACAGCGGGTTGCGCGTGCCCACCTTCGAGAGGCTCTGCAGCACCTTGCCCGGCATGGCGCCGATGTAGGTGCGGCGGTGCCCGCGGATCTCGGCCTCGTCGCGCATGCCGCCCAGGGCCATGCGCACGTACTTGCGGCCGGTGGCCTTCGCAATGGATTGCCCCAGCGAGGTCTTGCCCACGCCCGGCGGGCCGACCAGGCACAGGATGGGTGCCTTCACCTTGTCCACGCGCTGCTGCACCGCGAGGTATTCGAGGATGCGGTCCTTGACCTTCTCCAGGCCGTAGTGGTCTTCGTTGAGCACACCCTCGGCGTGCGAGAGGTCGTGCTTGATCTTGGTCTTCTTGCTCCAGGGCAGGGCCACCAGCGCATCGATGTAGTTGCGCACCACGGTGGCCTCGGCCGACATGGGCGACATCAGCTTGAGCTTCTTGAACTCGGCCTCGGCCTTCTTGCGCGCCTCGGCGGGCATGCGGGCGGCCTTGATCTTCTTCTCGATCTCTTCGATGTCGGCGCCCTCTTCGCCTTCGCCGAGCTCCTTCTGGATGGCCTTGACCTGCTCGTTGAGGTAGAAGTCGCGCTGGTTCTTCTCCATCTGGCGCTTCACGCGGCCCCGGATCTTCTTGTCGACATTGAGGATGTCGACCTCGCGCTCGAGCTGCTCGAAGAGGTTTTCCAGGCGCTTGACCACCGGGTCGAGATCGAGCACCACCTGCTTGGACTCGAGCTTGAGCGGCAGGTGCGCCGCAATGGTGTCGGCCAGGCGACCCGGGTCGTCGATGCTGGAGATGGACGTGAGGATCTCGGACGGGATCTTCTTGTTGAGCTTCACGTACTGGTCGAACTGCTGCATGACCGCACGGCGCAGCGCTTCGAGCTCGTTGGCCTGGGTGTCCACGCGCTCCTGGGCCGGGTCGACCGGCGCCACGTTGGCCACGAAGTGGGCCTCGCCGTCGGTGATGGACAGCACCTTGGCGCGCTGCACGCCTTCCACCAGCACCTTCACCGTGCCGTCGGGCAGTTTGAGCATCTGCAGGATGGTGGCCACGCAGCCCATCTCGAACATGTCCTCGGTGGACGGTTCGTCCTTGGCGGCGGCCTTCTGGGCCACCAGCATGATGCGGCGCTCGGACTCCATGGCCGATTCCAGGGCCTTGATGCTCTTGGGCCGTCCCACGAACAGGGGAATGACCATGTGCGGGAAGACCACCACATCGCGCAAGGGCAGCAGGGGCAGGTCGACCGGCGTGCTGGGCAGGGGGGTTTGACCGGACATTTCAACCTCGACAAAAGGGCCAGATGGGGCTGGCGGGCGTGGCATCAACCACGCCGGTGATGGGGTTGTCCAACGGGGGCGTCAGGCCTCAGGCCTGCTTGGCCGCCTCCCGGTAGACCAGCAGGGGGGGCTTGTTCTCGTCGATGGTGGACTCGTCCACCACCACCTTCTCGACATTGCTCATGCCCGGCAGCTCGAACATGGTGTCGATGAGGGCGTTCTCCAGGATGGAGCGCAGACCACGGGCGCCGGTCTTGCGGACCAGGGCCTTGCGGGCAATCGCCTTGAGGGCGGCCGGCCGCACCTCCAGCTCGGCGCCTTCCATGGACAGCAGGCGGGCGAACTGCTTGACCACCGCGTTCTTCGGCTCGGTCAGGATCTGCACCAGCGCGTCCTCGCTCAGCTCGGCCAGCGCGGCGATCACCGGCACGCGGCCCACCAGCTCGGGAATCAGGCCGAACTTGATCAGGTCCTCGGGTTCGATTTCCTGGAAGGCCTCGGTGATGGACCGGGCCTGCTTGCTCTTGACCGTGGCGCCGAAACCGATGCCGGAGGCCTCGGTGCGGTTCTCGATGATCTTTTCCAGACCGGCAAAGGCACCGCCGCAGATGAACAGGATGTTGGTGGTGTCGACCTGCAGGAAGTCCTGGTTGGGGTGCTTGCGGCCACCCTGCGGCGGCACGCTGGCCATGGTGCCTTCCACCAGCTTGAGCAGGGCCTGCTGCACGCCCTCGCCCGACACGTCGCGGGTGATGGAGGGGTTGTCGGACTTGCGGGTGATCTTGTCGATCTCGTCGATGTAGACGATGCCCTGCTGGGCGCGCTCCACGTCGTAGTTGCAGCTCTGCAGCAGCTTGGCGACGATGTTCTCCACGTCCTCGCCCACGTAGCCGGCTTCGGTCAGGGTGGTGGCGTCGGCCATCACGAAGGGCACGTTGAGCATGCGGGCCATGGTCTGGGCCAGCAGGGTCTTGCCCGAACCGGTGGGACCGATCAGCAGGATGTTGCTCTTGGCCAGCTCCACGTCGTCCTTGCGGGCGGTCTGCTTGTGGCGCAGGCGCTTGTAATGGTTGTACACGGCCACGGCCAGCGCGCGCTTGGCGGCGTCCTGACCGATGACGTAGTTGTCCAGGTTGGCCTTGAGCTGGGCCGGGGTGGGCAGGTCGTCACCCGAGGCCTTGACCGACTCCACACCGGGCAGCTCGTCCCGGATGATGTCGTTGCACAGGTCGATGCATTCGTCGCAGATGAACACCGAAGGACCAGCGATGAGCTTCTTGACCTCGTGCTGGCTCTTGCCGCAGAAGGAGCAATACAGGGCTTTTTCGCTGGAGGCGGCTTTTTTGTCGGCCATGAAGTCGTGTTCCGGAATCGTGATGTCAATGATAGTTCAATGACCTGGCCGCCGAAGCCGGCAGAAACGGGCACAACAGGCCCCGTTTCTGCCGGTATTGATGCCCCGAAACGGGGTCAGGCAGCCGAGGGGCGCTTGTCGATGACCTTGTCGATCAGGCCGTATTCGGCCGATTCGGCAGCGCTGAGGTAGTAGTCGCGCTCGGTGTCGCGCTCGATCTTTTCCAGCGGCTGGCCGGTGCGCTCGGCCAGGATGCGGTTGAGCTGCTCGCGGGTCTTGAGGATCTCGCGGGCGTGGATCTCGATTTCCGTGGCCTGGCCCTGGGTGCCGCCCAGGGGCTGGTGGATCATGACCTTGGAGTTGGGCAGTGCAAAACGCTTGCCCTTGGCACCAGCGGCCAGCAGGAAGGCGCCCATGCTGGCGGCCATGCCGATGCACAGCGTCGACACGTCGGGCTTGATGAAGTTCATGGTGTCGAAGATGGCCATGCCGGCGCTGACCGAACCGCCCGGGGAGTTGATGTAGAACGAGATATCCTTGTCCGGGTTCTCGCTTTCCAGGAACAGCAGCTGGGCCACCACCAGGTTGGCAGACTGGTCGTTGACCGGTCCCACCAGGAAGATCACCCGCTCGCGCAGCAGGCGGGAATAGATGTCGTAGGCGCGTTCACCGCGGCCCGACTGCTCGATGACCATGGGCACCATGCCCAGACCTTGGATGTCCATTGCGCTCATGTTTTTCTCCGTAGATGGATGCGTTGGCATGGGGTTACTGTAACCAACCCGTCACCGTCATTTTCCCCTCAGGGATTTCACGGCCGGGAATCGGGCACTTGGGGGCGGCACAGGCGAAAAAAAGGGCGGCAACGCCGCCCTTTCTCAGGACCGTCCGGGGGATCAGGACTGCTGCATCAGCTCGTCGAAGGCCACGGCCTTGTCGGTGACCTGGGCCTTGGCCAGCACGAACTCGGTGACATTGTTCTCGACCACGATGGCCTCGACTTCGGCCATGCGGCGGTTGTCGCTCTGGTACCAGCGCACCACGTCGGCCGGGCGCTCGTAGGAGGCGGCCAGCTCGTTGATGTGGGCTTCGATCTGCTCGGGCTTGGCGAACAGTTCGTTGGCACGCACCAGCTCGGCCACGATCAGGCCCAGACGCACGCGGCGCTCGGCCTGGGGGCGGAACAGTTCTTCGGGGATCGGGGCCTTGTCGGCGTCCTTGATGCCACGCTGCTTCAGGTCGGCACGGGCGCCTTCGACCATGCGGTCGAGTTCGGCCTGCACCACCGACTTGGGCAGATCCAGCTCGGAAGCGGCGATCAGGGCGTCCATCACGGCGGCCTTGTTGCGGGCCTGCAGGCGGAACTTGGTCTCGCGCTCCAGGTTCTTGCGGATGTCGGCGCGCAGGGCGTCGACGGTGCCCTCGGCGATGCCCAGCGAACGGGCCAGCTCGTCGTTGACTTCGGGCAGGTTGGCGGCTTCCACCTTCTTGACCGTCACCAGGAAGTCGGCGGTCTTGCCGGCCACGTCCTTGCCGTGGTAGTCGGCCGGGAAGGCCAGCGGGAAGGTCTTGCTCTCGCCGGTCTTCATGCCGCGCACGGCGTCTTCGAATTCCTTGAGCATCTGGCCGTCGCCGACGATGAACTGGAAGCCCTCGGCCTTGCCGCCTTCGAAGGGTTCGCCGTCGATCTTGCCTTCGAAGTCGATGGTGACGCGGTCACCGTCCACGGCCGCGTCGGCCTGGGCGCGCTGGGCGAAGGTGCGGCGCTGCTTGCGCAGGATGTCCAGGGTGCGGTCGATGGCGGCATCGTCCACGGCGGTGGACAGCTTCTCGACGGTGGCGGCGCCCAGGTCGCCGATCTTGACTTCGGGGTAGACCTCGAAGACGGCGTCGAAGGACAGCTGGCCCTCGGGCGCGCCTTCCTTCTCGGTGATGCGGGGCTGGCCGGCCACGCGCAGCTGGGCTTCGTTGGCGGCAGACGCAAAGGCCTCGCCGACCTTGTCGTTCATGACCTCGTAGTGCACCGAATAGCCGTAGCGCTGGGCGACCACGTTCATGGGCACCTTGCCCGGACGGAAACCGTCCATCTTGACGGTGCGGGCCAGGCGCTTGAGGCGGCTGGCGACTTCGTTCTGGATCACGTCGGCCGGCAGCGTCAGGGTGATCTTGCGCTCCAGCTTCTCCAGGGTCTCAACGGTCACGGGCATGGTGTTCTCCAAGGGATTTCGGGGTCATTCGGGCCGAGTGGGAACGGAGTTGGTGTGGTGCGCGGGGGGGGACTCGAACCCCCACACCATTGCTGGCGTCAGGACCTAAACCTGGTGCGTCTACCAATTTCGCCACCCGCGCGCCGGCTTGTGCCACGGCCGGTGGCCCACTTCTCACGGCAACCCACGATTGTAGCCGCAGCGTCCCGGGCGCCCCCGGGACCCGGGCTCAGGTCGGGCGGCGCACCCGGAACCAGGCGGCATACATGGCCGGCAGGGCCAGCAGGGTCAGCACGGTGGCCACGATCAGGCCGCCCATGATGGCCACCGCCATCGGGCCCCAGAACACGCTGCGCGAGAGCGGGATCATGGCCAGCACGGCGGCCGCAGCGGTCAGCACGATGGGCCGCATGCGGCGCACGGCGGCCTCCACGATGGCGTCCCAGGCCGGCACGCCGTTGGCCCGGTCCTGCTCGATCTGGTCGATCAGGATCACCGAGTTGCGCTGGATCATGCCCATGAGCGCGATCACGCCCAGCAGCGCCACGAAGCCGAACGGCCGGCCCAGCAGCAGCAGCGCACCGGCCACCCCGGCCATGCCCAGCGGGCCGGTCAGGAACACCAGCAGCGAGCGGCTGAAGCTCTGGAGCTGCAGCATGAGCAGGGTGAAGGTGATGAACAGCATCAGCGGCACGCCGGCCGCGATCGATGCCGAGCCCTTGCTGCTCTCCTCCACCGCGCCGGCCACCCGGATCCGGTAGGCGCCCTGGCCCTCGGCCGCCCAGCGCGATTCCAGCTGGCGCAGCACCGGCAGCAGCTCGGCGGTGACGGTGGCGCCCTGCAGGCCCTCGCGCACGTCGCTCTGGACCGTGATGGCGTATTCGCGGTTCTCGCGCCACAGCACGCCCGGCTCCCAGGCGAACACCGGCTGGGCGATCTGCAGCAGCGGGATCACCGTGCCCTGCGCCGTGGGCAGGTAGGCGTTGGCCAGGTCGGTCATGGCGTCGCGCTCGCTCAGGGGCTGGCGCAGCACGATGTCGATGAGTTCGTCGCCCTCGCGGTACTGGCCCACGGTGGTGCCGGACAGCAGGGTGCGCGAGGCCCGGGCGATGGACTGGCTGGTCACACCCAGGGCACGGGCCTTGTCCTGGTCGATCTGCAGCCGCAGCTGTTTGACCGACTCGTTCCAGTTGTCGTTCACCCCCCGGGTGTTGGGGCTCTCGCGCATGGCCTGCCGGACCTGATCGGCGAGACCACGGAGGGTTGCAGGGTCGGGCCCTTCCACGCGGAACTGCACCGGATACGGCACCGGCGGCCCGTTGGGCAGCAGCTTGACGCGGCCCCGCACCTCGGGGAACTCGGTGGCCATCAGCGCCGGCAGTGCCTGGCGCAGCCGCTCGCGGGCCTTGAGGTCGGTCGGCATGACGATGAGCTGCGACACATTGGTCTGCGGAAAGATCTGGTCCAGCGGCAGATAGAAGCGCGGCACGCCGGAGCCCACCCAGGTGGTCACGCCGGTCACGTCGGCCTCTTTCTGCAGGCGCTGCTCGAAGCGGCGCGTGACCTCGTCCATGGCGCGGATGCTGGCGCCCTCGGGCAGCCAGATGTCCACCAGGATTTCCGGGCGGCTGGAGTCGGGGAAGAACTGCTGCTGCACTTTGCCCATGCCGGCGATGCCCAGCACGAAGGTCAGCACCGTGGCGCCGATGGTGATCCAGCGGTGCTCCACGCACCAGTCCACCAGGGCGCGGAAGCGCACATAGAACGGGCCGTCGAACACCTCGGCATGCTCGGCATGCTCGGCGTGATGGGCCTCGCCTGCAGCGGCACCGGGCCGGCGCAGCAGCAGCATGCCCAGGTAGGGCACGAACATGACAGCCACCACCCACGAGATCACCAGCGCCACCACGGTCACGCCGAAGATGGCAAAGGTGTATTCGCCGGTGGTGGACTTGGCCAGGCCGATGGGCAGGAAGCCGGCCGCCGTGATCAGCGTGCCGGTGAGCATGGGCATGGCGGTGGCGTCCCAGGTGAAGGTGGCCGCCTTCACGATGTCGTAGCCCTCTTCCAGCTTGCGCACCATCATCTCGACCGCAATGATGGCGTCGTCCACCAGCAGGCCCAGGGCGATGATGAGGGAGCCCAGCGAGATCTTGTGCAGGCCGATGCCCCAGTAGTGCATGGCCAGGAAGGTGATGGCCAGCACCAGCGGGATGGTGATGAACACCACCAGGCCGGGCCGCACGTCCAGCACGTAACGGCGCCAGCCGGTGCCGCCCGGGCGGCGGTGCAGGCCGAGTGCCAGGAAGCTCACCGCCAGCACGATCACCACCGCCTCGATCAGCACCTTCACGAACTCGTTGACCGAGGTGGCCACCGCCTTGGGCTGGTCCTGCACCTGCACCAGCCGCATGCCGGCCGGCAGGGTGCGCTCGATGTCGGCCACCGACAGCTTGAGGGCCTTGCCCAGCGCGATGATGTCGCCGCCCTTGGCCATGGAGATGCCCAGGGCGATGCTGTCCACGCCGTCGTGCCGCACCAGCACGCCCGGCGGGTCCTGGTAGGCGCGCACGATGTCGGCCACGTCGCCCAGCCGCAGCTGGCGGCCGTTGGCCGCCCGGATGGGCATGGCCCGCAGCTGTTCCACCGACTGAAAGGCCCCGCCCACGCGCACCTGCACCACATCGGCCGGCGACTGCACCGTGCCGGCCGACTCCACCGCGTTCTGCTGGCCCAGCTGGTCCAGCACCTGGGTCAGGTCCAGGCCCAGCACCGCCAGCCGCTGCTGGGAGATTTCGATGAAGAGCTTTTCCGGTTGCACGCCGAACAGCTCGACCTTGCTCACGTCCTTCACGCGCAGCAGCTGCTGGCGCACGTCGTCGGCCACCGCCTTGCGTTCGGCCGGGGTGAATCCCTCGCCCTGCAGGGCGTAGATCACGCCGTACACGTCACCGAACTCGTCGTTGAAGAACGGCCCTACCACGCCGGCCGGCAGCTGGCCGCGCAGGTCGCCCACCTTCTTGCGCACCGTGTACCAGATCTGCGGCACCTCGGCCGGCGGAGACGAGTCGCGCAGCTGGAAGATGATGAGCGCCTCGCCCGGCTTGGCGTAGCTGCGGATCTTGTCGGCGTGCGGCACTTCCTGCAGCGTGCGTTCGATGCGGTCCACCACCTGCTCGGCCACCTCCTGCGCGGTGGCGCCCGGCCAGTAGACCTGCACCACCATGGCCCGGAAGGTGAAGGGCGGGTCCTCGTCCTGCCCCAGCTGGAAGTACGAGGCCACGCCCAGCACCATCAGCACGATCATCAGGTAGCGGGTGAAGGCCGGGTGGTCCAGCGCCCACTGCGACAGGTTCATGCGCGATATCCAGCCGCGCTCGGCCGGTGCGGGGTTCACGGGGTCGTGCATCGCAGCCTCACTGAGCGGGGTTGAAGCGGACCACCTTCTGGCCCGGCGTGAGCACATGCACGCCGGCGGCCACCACCTCGTCGCCCGGCTTGAGGCCGCTGGCAATCACCAGGTCGTTGCCGTCGGCAGTGGCCACGGTCACATCGCGCGGCTGCACCGTGCCGGCGGCGGCGTCGAACACCCACACCTGGCTGCCCTTGCCGGCACCGGCCGCCATGACGGCGCTGGTGGGCAGGCGCAGCACCTGCGGCGCCGCCATGCCCGGGGGCATGTCCAGCACCACGCGGGCGGTGGCGCCCAGCGGCGCCGCGGCATCGGCCGGCAAGGCCAGCCGCACCTGGTAGGTGCGGGTGGAGGGGTCGGCACTGGCGGCCACCTCACGCACCACGGCGGCCATGGCCGGCCCGCCCGTGCCGGCGCTCCACAGCCGCACGGTGGCGCCCAGGCCGGGGCGCACGGCGGCCAGCCGGTCTTCGGGCACCGCAAACACCACATCGCGCGGGCCGTCGCGGGCCACCCGCACCACCGGCGTGCCGGCCGCCACCACCTGTCCCGGCTCGGCCAGCACCGCCACCACCACGCCGGCCGCATCGGCCTGCAGGCGGGCATACGCCGCCTGGTTGCCCTGCACCGCGCGCTGGGCCTGGGCCTGCTGCAGCGTGGCCTCGGCCGATCGCAGCGTGGCCTGACGGCGGTCGATCTCGGCCTGGCTCACGAAGCCCTGGGCCAGCAGATCCTGGAAACGCTTGAGGTCGGCCGCCGCCAGATCGCGCTGGGTGCGGGCCGCCGCTTCGGCCGCCTGCGCGGCCTGGCTGGACAGCGCCAGGTCCTGGGCGTCCAGCCGGGCCAGCAGCTGCCCGGGCTGGACCCGCTGCCCCACGTCGGCCGGCCGCTCCACCAGCTTGCCGCCCACGCGGAAACCCATGGCCGACTCGGTGCGGGCGCGCACGTCGCCTGCGTACTCGGCGGTGGCCGACAGGCTGTCGGCGCCCACCTTGATCAGTTTGACCGAACGCACCGGTTCCGGCGGGGGCTCGGGGCGGGAGCAGGCGGCCAGCGCGACACTGGCGCAGATCAGGACACAATGCACGGCTTTCATGGCGAAACCCTCGTTTTGGCGACCGATATCGGCCGGCCGAATTAATGACTGACCGGTTAGTAAGCGAAATTGTAGTGGCAAACCAACCTTCTGTCGGCAACGGCCCGGCCATGCCGCTGGGCGGAAACGTCGGTCATTACGAGAACTTCCCGGTGGCCTCCTGGCTGTGCCCGGCGCCCCTGCGGCCGGCCGTGGCGGCCATCTACCACTTCGCCCGCACCGCCGACGACGTGGCCGACGAAGGAACGGCCGACGCCCCGGCCCGGCTGGCCGATCTGGCCGCCCTGGGCGAACACCTCGACCTCGCCCTGCAGGGCGGCGAGACGGTGCGATGGCCTGGCCTGTGGCCGCCCCTGGTGGCCGCCGTGCAGCGCCACCGCCTGGACCCCGCGCTGCTGCACGACCTGCTGAGCGCCTTTGCACAGGACGTGCGCCACACCGCCAGCGGCCACACCTATGCCGACATGCCCGAGCTGCTGGACTACTGCCGCCGCTCGGCCAACCCGATCGGGCGGCTGCTGCTGCAGCTCTATGGCGTGAGCGGCGACCCGGCGCTGCGCCAGAGCGACGCGGTGTGCAGCGCGCTGCAGCTCATCAACTTCTGGCAGGACCTTTCGCGCGATCTGCCCAACCGCCGCAGCTACCTGCCGCAGGACCTGCTGGACCGGCACGGCCTGTCGGTGGACGACTTCCACCACCGCCCGGACGATCCGGCGCGCGAGGCCCGGCTCGACGCGCCGCGCCGCGCCATGGTCCAGGCCCTGTGCGAGCACGCACGCAGCCTGATGCTCGAAGGCGCCCCGCTGGTGCACCGCCTGCCCGGGCGTGGCGGCTGGGAGCTGCGCGCCGTGGTGCAGGGCGGCCTGCGGGTGCTGGACCACATCGCCGCCATCGACCACCGCAGCTGGGCCACGCGGGTCACGGTGGGGCGGCGGGACCTGCCGATGGTGGCCTGGCGCTGCCTGTGGATGTGAGGCACGGCCGCCTCAGGCGCTGACCGCCCGCGCCAGCGCCTGGTCGATGTCCCAGAGGATGTCGTCGATGTGCTCCAGCCCGACCGAGATGCGCACCATGTCGGGCAGCACGCCGGCCTTGATCTGCTGCGCTTCATCCAGCTGTCTGTGGGTGGTGCTGGCCGGGTGGCTGATGAGGGTGCGGGTGTCGCCGATGTTGACCAGGTGGCTCATGAACTGCGCGCTCTCGATGAAGCGCACGCCGGCGGCCAGCCCGCTCCCCTCGCTGGCCGACGGCTTGACACCGAAGGCCAGCAGGCCCGAGGCGCCACGCATCTGCCGGCGCATCAGCCCGTGCTGCGGGTGATCCGGCAGGCCGGGGTAACTGACCCAGGCCACACGCGGGTCGTCGCGCAGGAACTGCGCCACGGCCAGGGCGTTGCTGCAGTGGCGGTCCATGCGCAGGGGCAGCGTCTCGACCCCCTGCAATATCTGCCAGGCGCTTTGCGGTGACAGCGAGGCGCCCCACACCCGCAGACCTTCCATGCGGCAGCGCATGGTGAAGGCGAAGTCGCCGAAGGTCTCGAAGAACTTGACGCCGTGGTAACCCGGGGAAGGCTCGGTCATGCCGGGGAAGCGGCCATTGGCCCAGTTGAAGCGCCCGCCCTCCACCACCACGCCACCCAGCGTGGTGCCGTGGCCGGCCAGGTATTTGGTGGCGCTGTGCACCACCACGTCGGCCCCCAGGGCCACCGGGTTGCACAGGTACGGGCTGGGCACCGTGTTGTCCACGATCAGCGGCAGGCCGTGGGCATGGGCCACGTCGGCCACGGCGGCGATGTCCAGCACCACCATGCTGGGGTTGCCCAGGGTCTCGGCATAGATGGCACGGGTCTCGGGCCGGATGGCGGCGGCAAACGCCGCCGGGTCGGTGGCGTCCACAAAGGTGGTCTCGATGCCGAACTTGCGCAGGTTCACCGCCAGCAGCGTCACCGTGCCGCCATACAGTGAGCCGCCGGCCACCACATGGTCGCCGGCCTGCAGCAGCGTGGTGAGGGCCAGCGTTTCGGCCGCCATGCCGCTGGCGCAGGCCACCGCAGCACGCGCGCCTTCGAGGGCGGCCACCCGCTCCTCCAGCGCCGCCACCGTGGGGTTGGACAGGCGCGAATACACATTGCCGAAGGTCTGCAGGTTGAACAGGCTGGCGGCGTGTTCGGCGCTGTCGAACACGAAGCTGGTGGTCTGGTAGATGGGCAGCGCGCGGGCGCCGGTGGCGGCGTCGGGTATCTGGCCGGCGTGGATGGCCAAGGTCTCGGGGCGGAACTGTCGGTCGGCCATCAGACGGGCCTCCGTGCGGAAATCACCCGCGTGTTCACGCCCACCCAGTTCAGGCCGCCGAACAGCCGGGCATGCTCGATCTTCACGCAGCGGTCCCACACGCTGTCCAGTCCGGCGGCGGTGGCAATGGCGTCGGCCTCGGCGCTGCGCAGGCCCAGCTGCTGCCACAGGCAACGCGCACCGATGGCCACCGCGCTGCGGGCCACTGCGGGCAGCTCGTCTTCCTTGCGGAACACGTCGACCATGTCCACCGGAAACGGAATGTCTTCGAGCCGGGCGTAACTGGTCTCGCCCAGGATCTCGGGGTAACGGGGGTTGACCGGCACGATGCGGTAGCCGTGCGACTGCATGTACTTGGCCGCGAAGTGACTGGGGCGGTGCCATTCGGCCGAAAGGCCGACGACGGCGATGGTGCGGCAGCTGCCCAACAGGCGCCGCAGGGTGGGGATGTCGTCCTGCATGCCGGGCATTGTCGCCCTGCCAACGACCCTGGGCATCCGGCCCATCCCTCGGGCCCGTCGCAGGGGCCTGTTTCGGGTCAATTAATTAACATCGAATTAAATTGACAGGCATACGCCCCAGCGCCCGGATTGGATTCAGCCAATATCGGGGAAATGGTTACCAGATGATTCCGGGCCGGGTGGTGTGACCCTGTAATGAAAAGAAAAAAGCCCGCGGGTGCGGGCCTTCTTCAGGAACGTCGGGAGACGATCACTTCTTCTTGCAGGCGTCCTTGTCGGCGTTTTCCTTCTTGGAGCAATCGACCTTCTCGTCCATCTTGCCACCAGCGTGGGCTGCGGCGAAAGCGGCGGGAGCGGTGGCCAGAACGAAGGCCGACACGAGCGCGGAAATGAACAGTTTCATGTGATTCACCGTAAGGTTGTTGGTTTGTCCGGGAAAGCGCAGACAGGGCGAACTCCCGAATCTGCGAGTGCTATTCTGGCGTATCTCCGAACAGATTTGTTCATCTTTGCGGTTAACCATGAAACCAACTGTGGAAATGGCCGGATGCAGGGGTAAACCCTATGGTCGCGTTGTGACCGTACTGTTTACCGCGCTAACTGCTGCGGTCAGCATGCCCCTGTGGGCGCAGGCGCGATTCGTGCCGGAACCCGATCGGGTGGTGGTGCCGGTGTCGGTGCAGGCCACCGGCGGGAGCGGCTCCGCCCTGCGCGAGGCCGAACGCGCCTGGCGCGCCGACCCCCAGCGGCAAGACACCGCATTCCGCTATGCCCGCGAGGTGTTCGTGCTGGGCCTGCGCGAGGGCGACCTGCGCTGGTACGGCGCCGCGCGCGCCGCCCTGCTGCCCTGGTGGAACGCGCAAAAGCTGCCGGCCGAGGGGCACTTCATGCGGGCGCTGGTGCGCCAGGGTTTCCACGACTTTGAAGGCGGCATCGCCGACCTCACCGCCACCATCGCGCAGGAGCCGCAGCGGGCCGAGGCCTGGTCGTGGCGCTTCTCGCTCTACCTGCTGACCTCGCGCCTGGACGAGGCACGCACCGACTGCACCGAACTCGGCCAGCGTTTCGGCGCGGTGGAAGGCCAGGCCTGCCAGGCCACCCTGCAGTACCGCACCGGCCAGGCCGCCGCCGCCGTGCCCACCTTCGAGCGCCTGGTGCAGCAAGCCGATCTGCAGGGCCCGCTGGCGCAGGACTGGCTGCGTTACCACCAGGGCATGGCGCTGGTGGCAGCCGGCCGGCCCAGGGAGGCCGCCCAGGTGTGGCAGCAGCACCTGCAGCGCCACCCAGGCTCGCACCTGGTGCGGCTGTCGCTGGCCGAGACCCTCAATGCCACCGGGCAGCACGCGCAGGCGCTGCAGGCCAGCCTGGCCACGGTGCAGCCCACCGATGCGCTGCTGGTGCAGGCGCTGCTGGCCGCCAGCGCCCTGCGCGATCCGCGCGCGGCCGATCTGCAGACCCAGGTGTCGCAACGCATGGACGCACAGGCCCAGCGCAACGAGGCCCTGATCGAGCGGCCGCAGATGATGTACTACATCCGCCACAAGGCCGATCTGCCACGCGGCCTCCAACTGGCGCGTGACAGCTGGGCCGAACAGCAGGAGCCGGCCGACGCCGCCCTGCTGATCGAAGCCGCCCTGGCCACCAACCGTCCGGAAGACGCCCGAGCGGTGCTCACCTGGATGCAGCGCACCGGCTACACCGACCCGACCCTGGCCGCCCTGGCCCGGACCCTGCAGACCCGCCTGGGCCGATGAGGAGCCATGCCTTGACCTTCATCGCCTCCTGGCTGCGGCCCCTGCTGCTGATCGCCGCCCTGGCCGGTGCGCCGGGCTGGGCGCTGGCCCACTCCAGCAGCAACAGCTACCTGCTGCTGGAACAGCGCGGCAATGCACTGGTGCTGCGCGCCGACATGAACCTGCGCGATGTCGATCTGCTGTTCGACCTCGACCAGAACCGCGACGGCCGCGTCACCTGGGCCGAGACCGCTGCACGCAGCAGCGAGCTGCAGGCCTGGCTGAGCCAGGGCCTGCTGCTGCGCAGCAACCGGGGCAGCTGCTCGCTCGTGCCCACGCCGCTGATGGCCAGCGAGCGCGCCGACGGCTTCTACCTGAGTGCCGAATCCACCGTGGCCTGCGCCGGTGGCTCCACCGAAGGCCTGACCCTGCGTTACCAGCTCATCTTCGAGCGGGACAACCTGCACCGCGGCCTCATCCGCATCCAGACCGAGACCCTGCAGACCAGCGCCGTGCTCAGCCCCGACCAGCCCGAGGTGGTGCTGGTGCCCGAGGCCGGTGCCAGCGGCACCGGCAGCACCTTCTGGCGCTACATCACCGAAGGCATCTGGCACATCTGGATCGGGCTCGACCACATCCTCTTCCTGCTCAGCCTGCTGCTGCTGGCCCCGCTGCAGCGCCAGCGCGGCTGGCTGCTGCACTGGCCGGCGCGCGATGCGCTGCGCAGCTCGCTGATGGACGTGGTGGCGGTGGTGACCGCCTTCACCGTGGCCCACAGCATCACGCTGGCGCTGGCGCTCACCCGGGTGGTGGAGCCGCCGCGCGCCATCGTGGAGACGCTGGTGGCGCTGTCGGTGGTGCTGGCCGCGCTCAACAACCTCATGGGCTGGTTCGCGCTGGAACGCTGGCGCATGGCCTTCGTGTTCGGCCTCATCCACGGCTTCGGCTTTGCCACCGCACTCATCGACCTCAACCTGCCCGGCAGCCAGCTAGCGGTGGCGCTGGGCGGCTTCAACCTGGGCGTGGAGATCGGGCAGCTGGCCATCGTGGCCGCCTTCTTCCCCCTGGCCTGGTGGCTGCGCATGACCGGCTTCTACCGCGCGGTGGTGGTGGCCGGGGGCTCGCTCATCATCGCCGGCATCGGCACACTCTGGGTGCTGCAGCGCCTGGGCCTGGTCACCTGAAACCCCTGCCCCTTCGACATTTCCCTCAAGGAGTCCCATGACACACCACCACACCCTCCTCGTGCGCGGCGCCCGCTGGGCCGCCTTCCTGGGCCTGCTCGCCCTGGCCCAGGGCGCCCACGCCCACGCCGGGGCCGACAACCTGGCCGGCGGCTTCGCCACCGGCTTCATGCACCCCATCCTCGGCTGGGACCATGTGGTGGCCATGGTGGCCGTGGGCCTGTGGGGCGCCTTCATGGGCGAACGCGCGGTCTGGACGCTGCCGGTGGTGTTCCCGGCCGTCATGGCCCTGGGTGGCGTGCTCGGCCTGCTGGGCGTGCCGGTGCCGCTGGTGGAGGAAGGCATTGCCGCCTCGGCCATCGTGATCGGCGCCATGGTCGCGCTGGGCAGCCGCCCGCCGCTGTGGCTGGCCGCGGTGGTGGTGGGCGCGTTCGCCATCTTCCACGGCTATGCCCACGGCGCCGAACTGCCCGAGGCCACCAGCCCGCTCATGTACACCGCCGGCTTCATGGTGGCCACCGGTCTGCTGCACCTGGGCGGCATCGTGCTGGGCATGGCGGTGCGCTGGCCGCAGGGCGTGAAAGTGGTGCGCGGCTGCGGTGTGGTCATCTCGGCCCTCGGCGTGGGCTTTCTGGCCGGGTGGCTGTGAAGCAGCGTCGCGCCGCACTGGCTGGCGCCCTCGCCCTGCTGCCGCTGGGGGCGCTGGCCCACGGCGCCATACCGGGTGCCACGCCGTTCTATGTGGGCCTGCTGCACCCGCTGCTGGCGCCGGCGCATGTGCTCATGCTGCTGGCCCTGGGCCTGTACCTGGGCCGGGTGGACGAACCCCGCAAGGCGGTCGCCATCTGGGCGCTCGCCCTGGGCCTGGTGCTGGGCGGCCTGCTCACCCTGCCCCTGTCCGACCCCGACACCGACCGGGGCCTGCTGCCCCTGGCCCTGACCTGCGCCGTGCTGGTGGCCGCCGGACGCACCGGCCCTGCGGGCCTGGTGGCCACCGTGTGTGCGCTGGCCGGCCTGCTGGTGGGGCTGGGCTCGGGCGATCCGGGTTTTGGGCCCTGGCAACGCTTCCTCACCATCGGCGGCAGCGTGGTCGGCGCATTGCTCATCACCGGCCAGCTGGCCTTCTGGGGCGAGCTGCTGGGCCGCCAGCCCCGGCTGGCCCACGGCACCGCCATCGGTCAACGCATCCTGGGCGGCTGGCTGGTGGCCATCAGCCTGCTGATGCTGGTGCTGGGGTGGTTGGGGCCGTTGACGCGATCGGGTGGCTGAGATCCAGCCTTTAGCGCTCGCGCAGGCTTTCCTGGGCGTGCTGCACCAGCGGGGACAGGAAGTAGCTGATCACCCGGCGGGTGCCGGTGAGCACCTCGGCCGACACCGCCATGCCGGGTGACAGGGTGACCCGGCGCCCGTCCACATCGAGCTGGCTGCGGTGCAGGCGGATGCGCACGGCATAGACCGAGCCCAGCTGCTCGTCCGGCACCGCATCGGCCGAGACGCTGACCACCTCGCCCGGCAGGGTGCCGTAGCGGGTGAAGGCAAAGGTCTCCACCTTGACCACTGCGGGTTGACCGGCCTGCACGAAGCCACTGTCGCGGTTGGCCAGGCGGGCCTCCACCTCCACCACACCATCGTCCGGCACCACGGCCAGCAGCGGCTGTGCGGCGGTGACCACGCCGCCCGCGGTGTGCACCGCCAGCTGCTGCACCACACCGTCCACCGGTGAGCGCAGGTCCATCTGGGTGCGCCGCCGGCGTGCCTTGGCCAGCTCCTGGGCCAGCGCCTCCTGCTGGCGGGATGCGGTCTGCGCGGCTTCCAGCGCAGCACGGCGGGCCTCGGCCAGCAGGGCCCTGTCCTGTGCTTGCGCAGCGCTCAAGGTGGCGGTCAGTTCGGCATCGCGGCTGCGCAGGCTCTGCAGGTCGGCTTCCATGCCGATGCGGGTCTGCGTTTCCTGCCACCAGGCATGGCGGGACACGAAGGCCTCCTGCGCGAGGCGCTGGAAGTCCTCCTCGCGTTGCCGCACCAGCGGCAAGGTGGCTTCGAGCTTTCGGATCTGCGCCCGGCCGGCGTCGCGCTCGGCGCTGCGGCGCTCCACCTCGGCCCGCAGCGCCGCGCGCCGGCTGCGGTGTTCGGCGTACTGGCTGGCCAGGGTCTGCGCGGCTTGCTGCCAGGCGGAATGGGCCACGTCCGGCAAGGGTGGCAGGCGCGGGTCGGCATCCGCGAGCAGCGCGGTCTGCAGGGCCGTGGCCCGAGCCTGGTCCAGGCGGGCGGCATCGTGCTCGGCCTGCAGGCGCTGCAGATCGGCCGAGGCCGGCTGCGGGTCGAGCTCGAGCAGCAGATCGCCAGCGCGCACCCGGTCACCATCGCGCACATGGATGGCCCGCACAGCGGCCAGTTCCAGCGCCTGAACCACCTGGGTGCGGTCCCCGGGCACCACACGGCCAGCGGCCACCGCCACCACATCGACCTGTCCCAGGCAGGCCCAGGCCAGCACGGCACCCAGCATCGCGACCAGCGTCCACAACACGGCCCGAGGCAGCGGCGATGGTGGCGTTTCCTGCAAGGCCAGTGCGGCGGGCAGGAACTCGGTCTCGTGGCCGGGACGAGCAGCCGCATCGGACGCTCGCTCGACCCAGGCCTGCCGCCACGCTCGGCGATGCCGTTGCCACCAGCCCGCCGCAGGCTCACGCATGCTGCACCCGCTGCAACGCGGCATATCGGCCCTGCGGATGGCCCATGAGCTCGTCGTGGGTGCCACTTTCCACCACCTGCCCCTGGTCCATCACGAAGATGCGATCGGCATGGCGCACGGCACTCAGCCGGTGCGCCACGATGATCACGGTGCGGCCTTTGGCCATGGCCTGCAGGTTGTCCTGGATGATGCGTTCGCTCTCGTAGTCCAGGGCGCTGGTGGCCTCGTCCAGGATGAGGATGCGCGGCTGGCCGATCAGGGCTCGGGCGATGGCAATGCGCTGGCGCTGGCCCCCTGAGAGGGAACAGCCCTGTTCGCCCACCGGCGTGTCGTAGCCCTGGGGCAGGCGGGTGATGAAATCGTGCGCGCCGGCCAGCCGGGCCGCCTCGATCACCCGTTCGATGGACGCGGCCGGCATGGCCAGGGCGATGTTGTCGCGGATGCTGCGGGCAAAGAGCAGGTTGTCCTGCAGCACCACACCGATCTGCCGACGCAGCGAGGCCGGATCGACCGTGGCCAGGTCGATTCCGTCCACCAGCACCCGGCCCTCGGCGGGCATGTGCATGCGCTGGATCAGCTGCGTCAATGTGCTCTTGCCCGAACCCGAACGGCCCACCACCCCCACCACCTGCCCAGGTGCGATGTCCAGCGACACGCCGCTCAACACCCAGGGCGCATCGGGGGTGTAGCGGAAGCGCACGTCCTCCAACCCCCTGTCGCCATCCAGCTGACCCAACAGGTCGTCACCCTCATCCAACCCCTCCAGCTCGATCCCCAGCGCCCGGGCCGGCGAGGTCCAGCGGTGCAGCCAGCCCAGCACGGTGAGGTGGCAGCACAGGTCGGGCTGCAGGCCTTCGACCAGCAGGTCGCCCTGCTCCGTGAGGCGGTAGCACCAGCGCCGGTCGTGGCTGTGCCAGATGCCCGGGGCCACCGGATGGCCGCCGCGCAGCAGGTAGCCGTCGATCACGATGCAGCCCTTGCCGGGGGCGTCGAGCACCATGTCGTGGCCGTGGCGGCTGGTGAAGGCGTGGATGTGGAAATCGATCTGCGCCGGTTCGGCGCTGGTCAGGCATGCCGGTGTGCAACCTGGGGCGGGCTGGTTCATGGGGATGCTCCATTCAGGACCCTGGCACCGGCGCATCCTCCGGTTGAGGGATGCGTGAGATGCGGGGGTGGCGCATTACGCGCGTGCCGCCTCCGGGAAGTCATGACGAAAAGCTCTTGATTGCATCCCGTCGGTCGAACGGCAAAGCCGTCCGGTCACGGCCGGTTCGCGCAGGCTTCCTATACTTCCCCCGGCATGACCCTTCCTCCGCTTCCCTCGCCCGGTGCCGCACCGCTGTCGGTGGTGCTGTTCCACCTGGCGAACGACGACACCCGTGACCGCGTGGCCATCGGCGATCTGCTGGCAGCCCTGGGCGACCGTGCGCTCGGCGCGCTGATGTTCGTGTTCGCGGCGCCCAACATCTTTCCGGTGCCGCCGGGCGTGTCCACGGTGCTGGGGGCGCCTTTGCTGTTCCTGTCGCTGCAGCTGATGCTGGGGCTCAAGCCCTGGCTGCCTCGCGTGGTGGCCCGGCGTTCCATTGCGCGGGACGATCTGGCCGCCCTGGTGCGGCGGGTGCTGCCCTGGCTGCAGAAGGCCGAGCGGCTGCTGCGGCCGCGCTGGCGTTTCATGGTGCGCCCGCCGCTGGAGAACGTGGCCGGCCTGGTGTGCCTGTTGCTGGCCGTGGTGCTGATGCTGCCGGTGCCGCTGGGCAACACGCTGCCGGCACTCGCCATTGCGCTGATGGCACTGGGCGTGCTGGAGCGCGACGGCCTGTGGATGCTGGCGGGCTGGCTGGGTGCGGCCGTGGCCTCGGCGGTGGTGTCCGGCGTGGTGTGGGCCATGATCCAGGCCGGGCTGGCGCTGCTGGCCCGCATGACCTGAACCACCATCAACCCGCGCATGAACCCCGCCCCCATCAGCCGCCGAGAAGCCTTCCTGTTCTGGCTCAAGCTGGGCTTCGTGAGCTTTGGCGGGCCGGCCGGGCAGATCGCCATCATGCATGCCGAGCTGGTGGAGCGGCGCCGCTGGATCAGCGAGAACCGTTTTCTGCATGCCCTCAACTACTGCATGCTGCTGCCCGGCCCCGAAGCCCAGCAGCTGGCCACCTACATCGGCTGGCTGATGCACCGCACCTGGGGCGGGCTGGTGGCGGGTGCACTGTTCGTGCTGCCGTCGCTGTTCATCCTGATGGCACTCAGCTGGGTGTACCTGCGCTTCGGTCACACACCGCTGGTGGCCGGCCTGTTCTACGGCATCAAGCCGGCGGTGGTGGCCATCGTGCTGCACGCGGCGCACCGCATCGGCACGCGGGCCCTGAAGAACCGCTGGATGGTGCTGATTGCCGCGCTGGCCTTTGCGGCGCTGACCTTTCTGGACACGCCCTTCCCTGCCATCGTGGCGGCAGCCGCCCTGGCCGGCTGGGTGGGCTCGCGGTTGGCGCCCGGCGTGTTCACGCCGTCGGCCGCGGGCCATGCGGCCAGCGGGGAGCCGCACGCGCCAGCCGTGATCGACGACCACACCCCCACGCCGTCCCACGCGCGCTTCAGCCGCGCCGGCCTGATGCGGGTGCTGGCCTGGGGCCTGGGGCTGTGGGTGCTGGTGATGGGAGCCCTGGTGGCCACCCAGGGCTGGCAGGCCACGCTGGCCCAGATGGGGCTGTTCTTCAGCAAGGCCGCGCTGCTCACCTTCGGCGGCGCCTATGCGGTGCTGCCCTATGTGTACCAGGGCGCGGTGGAGCACTTCGGCTGGCTCACCGGCCCGCAGATGATCGACGGCCTGGCGCTGGGCGAGACCACGCCGGGCCCGCTGATCATGGTGGTGGCCTTCGTGGGCTTCGTGGGCGGCTGGCAGCAGGCGGTGCTGGGGCCGGACGCGCTGCTGGCCGGCGCCATGCTGGCCGCCTGCGTGGTGACCTTCTTCACTTTCCTGCCGTCGTTCGTGTTCATCCTGGCCGGTGGCCCGCTGGTGGAGGCCACGCACGGCAAGCTGGGCTTCACCGCGCCGCTGAGCGCCATCACCGCGGCGGTGGTGGGCGTCGTCCTCAACCTGGCGGTGTTCTTCGCACAGCATGTGGTGTGGCCCCGGGGCTGGAGCGGCCCGGTGGACGCCGTGGCCGGCGCGCTGGTGCTGCTGGCGGCACTCGCCCTGTTCCGCTTCAAGACCGGCGTGATGACGCTGATCGCCACCAGCGCCGTGGCCGGCCTGCTGATCACCCAGGCCCTGCCCGGTCTGATCGGACACTGAGGCCCGCCATGCCCGCCAACTACGCCCGCTTCCTGCTCAACCGCGAACGCACCCACGCGGCCAACCGGCAGCTGGGCTGGGCGCTGGCCTTCGTGGCCGGGGCCATGAACGCGGGCGGCTTCCTGGCGGTGCAGCAGTACACCTCGCACGTCACCGGCAGCCTGTCCATGCTGGCCGACCAGCTGGCCCTGGGGCAGATGGGGCTGGTGGTGGACGCCACGGTGAGCGTGCTGGCGTTCCTGGTGGGGGCCGTGGTCAGTTCGGTGCTGATCCTGGAAGCCCGTCGCCGCCGGCTGGCCAGCGAGTACGCGCTGCCGCTGCTGCTGGAGGCTGCGCTCATCCTGCTGTTCGGTCTGGCCGGCTCGCAGCTGTCGCGGTACGAGGGCCTGCTGGTGCCCTTCACCGTGGTGCTGCTGTGCTTCATGATGGGCCTGCAGAACGCGGTGGTCACCAAGCTGTCGGGCGCGGTCATCCGCACCACGCACATGACCGGCGTGGTCACCGATCTGGGCATCGAGATCGGGCGTGCCCTGCAGAGCCGGCGCACCCCCGCCGAGGGCGAAGTGCCGGTGCGCACCGACCGCCAGCGCATGGTGGTGCTGGGCGGGTTGCTGCTGGCCTTCATGGCCGGTGCGGTGGCCGGGGCCTTCGGCTTCAAGTCGGTGGGCTATGTGTTCACCGTGCCGCTGGCCCTGGTGCTGGCCGCGCTGGCTGCGGTGCCCGCGCTGGACGATCTGCGGCGCTGACCCGCGTGGTGCCGGCGGGCGCCATGTCACCAAGGTGATGCATCGGCCCGGGTGGGCCGGGTCTTCCCGCTTGGCAGACTCCGTAAGCATGCACACAATGCGCGGCGTGTCATGGCACCCACCCACCGGTCGGGGTCATGGCATGCCCCATCCATAACGACACCGGAGACACGCCATGCATTCCTCCTTTGCCCGCCGCCCGGCCCTGCTGGCCGCCGCTGCTGCCCTGGCCCTGGCCGGCTGCGCCCAGACCACCGTGGCGCCCCAGGCCGCCACCCCTGCTGCCGCCCCCGCCGCACCCGCCGCTGCCGCGCCGGCCCCGCAACCTGCCTGGAAGCAGGGCATGCCCGCCAGCATGGCCAGCTCCACCCTGGCCCCGCTGGCCGGCAAGCTCACCGTCACGCCGGCCGACCAGATTCCGCTGGACCGCGCCAAGCTGCCCCCGGGCTTCAAGGCCGAGATCTGGGCCACCGGCCTGCCCGGCGGCCGTGCCATGGCCATGGCCGACAACGGCAAGATCTATGTGGGCACGCGCGGGATCGGCCGCGTGTACGAAGTCACCGACAACGGCAGCTCGCGCAGCGTGCGTGTGGTGGTCGACAAGCTCAACCAGCCCGCCGGCGTGGCCTGGAACAAGGGCTCGCTGTACGTGATGGCCATCGACAAGGTGCTGCGCTATGACGGCATCACCACCAACCCGGCTGCTGCCCCGGTGGACATGACCGCCGCCTTCAAGCTGCCCAAGGAACAGCACCACAACTGGAAGTACATCGCCTTCGGTCCAGACGGCAAGCTGTATGTGCCCTTCGGCGCGCCCTGCAACATCTGCGAACTGCCCAGCCCCGAGTACGCCCAGATCCGCCGCTACAACCCCGACGGCAGCGGCATGGAAGTGGTGGCCACCGGCGTGCGCAACACGGTCGGCTTCGACTGGCACCCCACCACCAAGGAACTGTGGTTCAGCAACCATGGCCGCGACTGGATGGGCGACGACATGCCCAACGACACCCTGCACCGCATGCAGAAGGTCGGCCTGAACTACGGTTTCCCTTACTGCCATGAGGGCAAGCTGCCCGACACCGACGTGAAGAAGGCCAACGCCTGCACCGGCGTGGAGCAGCCCGTGGCGCTGATGGGCCCGCACGCCGCCAGCATGGGCGTGATGTTCTACACCGGCACCATGTTCCCGCCCGAGTACCGTGGCGCGCTGTTCAACGCCCGCAAGGGATCGTGGAACCGCACCACCAAGACCGGCTTCGACGTGGTGGTGGTCAAGGCCGGTGCCGATGGCCGCAACGCCAAGGTCGAGCCCTTCATGACCGGCTTCATGAACCCGGCCGACCAGACCTTCTGGGGCCGCCCGGCGTACCTGGCGCAAATGAAGGACGGCTCGGTGCTGGTGTCGGACGAACAGCTCGGCGCCATCTACCGCATCAGCTACAGCAAGTGATGGCGCTCCTGTCCTCGCTGACGCGCACGCTGGCCACCCTGGCGGTGGCCGGCACCGTGTCCGCTGCCCATGCGCAGACGCTCTCGCCCGACCTGCAGGCCCGCCTGCAGACCTGCGCCGCCTGCCATGGCGCGGGCGGGCAGTCGGTGCTGCCCAACATCCCCTCGCTGGCCGGACAGCCGCGCGTCTTCCTGGAGAACCAGCTGGTGGTCATCCGCGAAGGCCTGCGCGACATCCCGGCCATGAAGGGCCTGCTGGATGGCGTGAGCGATGCCGACCTGACCGCCATGGCTGGCTACTTCGCATCCACCCCCGTCAAGCCGGTGCCCGGTGCGAAGGACGCAGCCCGCTTCGCGCGGGGCCAGCAGGTGGCCGACGGCAGCCGCTGCGCCAGCTGCCACCTGCCCAGCTACGCCGGGCGCGAACAGATGCCGCGCCTGGCCGGCCAGCGCGAGGACTACCTGCTGCACTCCATGCGGCAGTTCCAGCGCAACCAGGCCGTGGGGCGCGACACCATCATGGCCGCCTCGCTCTATGGCATTGCCGACGAGGACGTGGCCGCCATGGCGCACTACTTTGCGCACCTGGCGCCCTGACCAGCGTGACCGCCGTGCTCGCTGAGGCACCCGCCTCAGCGCAGCACCCAGGCCGCCGCGGCCTCCACCACCGCGGCATCCAGACCCGCAAAACCATGGTGACCTGCTGCCTCGCAGGGGTCGCCCCGGTTGATGCCACCGTCGAACCACAGCAGCTCGCTGCGCGGGGCCGAGCCCAGCGCCGCCAGCAAGGCGGGTGCGCGCTCGGGTGCGCAGTGCGAGCAGCCGTCCTGCCGGTGGTGCACCAGCAGCACCGGTACTTTCAACCGATCGAGCGGCATGGCCGGCACGGCGCGGCCCTGCGGGTCGGTGAGGATGGTGGCCGTCAGCACCAGACCGTCCGGCCCGCGCGGCGGCGGCAGCTCGGTGCCCACATACCCGGCCGACTGCGTGCCCCGGCTGGTGCCCACCAGCCACACCGGGCCGGGTGACCGTGCCCGCAGCCAGGCCACCAGCGCCTCGATGTCGGCCAGGTGCTCCGGCTTCTGCCGCTGCCCCGACAGGAAGGGCGGCGACTGCCGGTCCGACGGCGCGTCGGGCACCAGCACATTCAGCCCCGCTGCCGCCCAGCGCGCCCGCGTACGCACCACAAAGTTGCCACCGCCCCAGCCGATGCGGCCGTCGCTGCCCAGCTGCAGACCGCCATGCCCGCCGGCCAGCAGGATGACCGAGGCACGTGCCTCGGGGCTGGCCAGGTGCAGGGCCCGCACCGTCACGCCCGGCCGCGTGGGCACGTCCACCACCGCCTCGGTGGGCTGCGCCAGCGCGGCCCCGGCCAGCACCAGGCCCGACACCATTCCCAGCGCCACCCGCCAGGGGCGCCATCCCGTTGTTCGCAGCGTGTTCATGCATGCCCTCCTGCGGGGGATTGTGGTGCCGGCCCCGCCTGAGGTTTCCCCGGTTGACACGGCAGCCCCCTGCCGCAAAGGTGGCGGATGGCCCAACCCCGGGAGACAACCATGCATGCCAGCCAGCGCCAGCACATCGCCACCGTCATGGAAGTGGCGGCCGACGGCGCCGGTGCGCGGGCGGCCGCACGGCACGAACAGGTCATCCGCGACTCGTGGCTGCGTTGCGTGCACGAGCACCGGCTCGACCCCACCCGCATGCAGGAGGCCGTCATCCTGCCGCAGGCCCGGCTGCGCGAGCACCAGGACCAGATGGAGGCCTTCCTGCACATCGCCCGCCACGGCCTGCAGACCCTCTACAGCACCGTGGCCGGCCTGGGCTATGTGGTGCTGCTGACCGACGCGCGCGGCATCACGGTGGACTTTCTGGGCGATCTGGTGTTCGAGCCCAGCCTGCGCAAGGCCGGCCTGTACCTGGGCGCCGACTGGAGCGAACAGCACGCCGGCACCTGCGGCGTGGGCACCTGCATCAGCACCGGGCAGGCCCTCACGGTGCACCTGGACGACCACTTCGACGCCACCCACATCCCGCTCACCTGCACCACCGCCCCGGTGTTCGACAGCGAAGGCCGGCTGAGCGCCGTGCTCGACATCTCGCAGCTCAGCTCCAGCCAGCCCAAGGAGAGCCAGCACCTGGCCCTGCAGCTGGTGAAGAGCGTGGCGCACGACATCGAGAACGCCGCCTTCCTGCACCGCCACCGCCCGCACTGGGTGCTGCGCCTGTCCAGCGCGCCGCAGTTCCTGGACGTGCAGCCCGAGTACCTGCTGGCGCTGGACGACAACGGCCGCGTGGTGGGCCACAACCGCCGCGCCCAGCTCGCCCTGCAACGGCCCGACGGCAGCGCGCTGCTGGGCCGGCATTTCGACAGCCTGTTCGACCTGGGCTTCGACCAGATCGGCCGCTTCGTGCCGGGCCGCCCCGGCGACCAGCGCGCCGTCATGCGCAGCGGCGGCAGCGAACTGCTGTTCCTCTCGGCCACACCGCCGCCGCCCCGCCCCGGCCCCAGTGCCGAGCGGTCCGCCGCCAGCGTGCCCGCGCCCCTGGCGGCCCTCAGCGGTGGCGACGCCGTGCTCGACCGCCAGATCGAGCGCGTGGCCAAGCTGGTCAACACGCCCATCAGCCTGCTCATCACCGGCGAGACCGGTTCGGGCAAGGAGTACTTTGCCAAGGCGGTGCATGCCGCCAGCGAACGCCGCCACCGGCCCTTCGTGGCGGTGAACTGCGCCGCCATCCCCGAAAGCCTGATCGAGAGCGAACTGTTCGGCCACCTGCCCGGCAGCTTCTCGGGTGCCGGCCCCAAGGGCAAGCGCGGGCTCATCCAGGAGGCCGATGGCGGCACCCTGTTCCTGGACGAGATCGGCGACATGCCGCTGCCCCTGCAGGCCCGGCTGCTGCGCGTGCTGTCCGAACGCGAGGTGCTGCCGGTGGGTGCCACGCGCGCGGTGCCGGTGAACATCCGCGTCATGGCCGCCACGCATGCGCCGCTGGAGGCCCTGGTGCGCGCCGGGCGCTTCCGCGACGACCTGTACTACCGGCTCAATGGCGCGCACATTGCCCTGCCCCCACTGCGCGAGCGCAGCGACCTCGGCCCCATGATCGACCGGCTGCTGGGCGACATGCCCGGCCGTGCGTCCCGCCGCTGCAGCCTGGATGCCCAGGCCCGCGCCCGCCTGCTGGCCCACCCCTGGCCGGGCAACCTGCGCGAACTGCGCAACGTGCTCGACTACGCCGCCAGCGTCTGCGCCGACGGCCGCATCGGCCTGGACGACCTGCCCGAACTGCGCAGCGCCGACGCCCCCACCCGCCCGGCATCCAGCCTGCCCGCGGGCGCCGAGCCCGACTGGCTGCAGGCCCTGCGCGAGCACCACTGGAACGTGAGCGAAGTGGCACGCCAGCTCGGCCTCTCACGCATGACGCTGTACCGCCGCATGCAGCGCGCCGGCGTGGTGCCCCCCAACCGGGCCGGCTGACACCCCATGCACGTCCCGACCCGCACGTGACCGGCGCCTACCTGCAAGGACTGGCCCTGAGCCTGGGCCTGATCGTGGCCATCGGCGCGCAGAACGCCTTCGTGCTGCGGCAAGGCCTCAAGCGCGAACACGTGGGCAGCGTGGTGCTGCTGTGCGCCGTGTGCGATGCGGTGCTGATCGCGGCCGGCGTGTTCGGCATGGCCCAGGCCCTGGGCAACAGCCCCGGCCTGGCGCGCGCCCTGGCCGGCGTGGGCGCCGCGTTCCTGGCCTGGTACGGCTGGCGCGCCTGGGCCCGTGTGTGGCAGCCCGATGCCTTGCGGGCCGGTAGCGACACCACCGGCAGCAGCCGCAGCGCCGTGCTGGCCCAGGCCGCCGCCTTCACCCTGCTCAACCCGCATGTCTACCTGGACACGGTGCTGCTGGTGGGCAGCATCGGCGCGCAGCAGCCCGCCGCCCTGCGCGGCTGGTTCGTGGCCGGCGCCTGCACCGCCAGTGCGGTGTGGTTCGGTGCGCTGGGCTTTGGCGCGCGCTGGCTGGCACCGCGGTTCGAGCACCCGCGTGCCTGGCAATGGCTGGACGCCATCATCGGCACCACCATGTGGGTGCTGGCGGGCTTGATGCTGCGGCAGGCGGTGGCGGGCTGGTAAGCCGCGCCTGGCTCAGTCGGCGGCCGGCAAGCGCACCTGCACCCTCAGGCCGCTGGGGAATGCGGGTGCGTCCTCCAGCCGCAGCTCACCCCCATAGAGCCCCACCAGATCGGCCACGATGGCCAGCCCCAGACCGCTGCCGGGCACCGATTCATCCAGCCGTGCGCCCCGCGCCAGCAGGGCCTGGCGGGCGTGCGGCGGTATGCCGGGCCCGTCGTCGGTGATGGTCAGCCACAGGTCGCGGCCTTCGCGGCGTGCCTCCAGCCGCACCACGGTGGTGGCCCACTGCAGCGCGTTGTCCAGCAGGTTGCCCAACAGGTCGGTCAGGTCTTCGGGCTCGCCGGCAAACACCAGGCCCTCGGGTGCGGCCAGCTCCAGTGCCAGGCCCCGGCGCAGCGCCTGGGGCCGCAGCACCAGACCCAGATCGTCCAGCACCGCCCCCACCGCCACCCGGCGCAAACCCGGCGTGGCCGGGCCGGCCGCCCGTGCCCGTTGCAAGTGCCAGCGCACCGAACGGTCCATGCGCTCCAGCAGCGGCGCGTCGGCCGGGGAGGCCCGGTTGCGCAGCACCGCCAGCGGCGTCTTGAGGGCATGGGCCAGGTTGCCCACATGCGCCCGGGCCCGCTGCACCGTGCGCTGGTTGGTCTCGATCAGGCCGTTCACCTCGTCGGCCACCGGCTCCAGTTCGCGCACCGCCGGGCGCGGCAGCGACCCGGTCTGACCGGCCGACAGCCGGGCCAGATCCGCCTGCAAGGCGCGCAGGCCCCGCAGCCCCCAGCCCACCCCCAGCCACTGGCCTGCCAGCAGCACCAGCCCCAGGACCGCCAGCGCCAGCGCCAGCGGGCGGGTGGCGGTGCGGGCGGCGTCCACCTGTTCCTGCGCCGGCATGGCCACCGTCACCAGCAGTTCGCGGCCGTCGCCCGGCGCAGTGAAGTCCAGCGCCAGCCGGTCCAGCACGCGGCCCTGCGCGTCGGCACCGCGCCCTTGCGGCCCCAGATCGGCCGACAGCAGCGAGGGCGACCGCGCCAGCACCGACGTGCCGTCGCTCACCTGCCAGCTCCAGGCCGAGCCGGGTCGCTCGAAACGCGGATCGGCCGGGGCCGGGTCGATGGTGAAACGGCCCGTGGCGTCGAACCCGGCACCGGCCATCACCGCCTGCGCGATGGCGGTTTTTTCAGCGTCGAAACGCTGCTCGACAAAGCGCTCCAGAATGCCGGCGATCAACCACCAGGCCAGCAGCAGTGCCGTCAGCGTGAGCGCTGCCGTGCCGGCCAGCAGCCGGGCGCGCAGGGAAGCCAGGGCCGGCCGCTTCATGGGGCACCGCCATCGAGCAGACGGTAACCCTCGCCGCGCACCGTCTCGATGCGGCCTTCGCCCAGCTTGCGGCGCAGCCGGCCCATCACCACCTCCAGCGAGCGGAAGCCGCGGTCGGCATCGCCGTCGTACATCTGCTCGACCATGTCGGTGCGGGACACCGTGCGTCCCTTGTGCAGCAGCAGCAAGCGCAGCAGGCGCGACTCGAACGCGGTCAGCCGCAGCGCCAGGCCGTCGAGCGTGATGACGCCGGTGGCCGTGTCCAGCACCAGCGGGCCGGCCCGCACCTCACCGCCCGCGTGGCCGGCAGCGCGGCGGATCAGCACCTGCAGCCGCAGCACCAGCTCTTCGAGCCGGAACGGCTTGGTGAGGTAATCGTCCGCACCGGCCTTGAAGGCCGCCACCTTGTCGCCCCAGGCGTCGCGGGCCGTGAGGATGAGCACCGGGTGGTTGTGGCCGGCGGCACGCCAGCGCTGCAGCACCTCCACCCCGCCCAGGCCCGGCAGGCCCAGGTCCAGCACCACGGCGGCATACCGCTCGGTGCTGCCCAGAAACTCGCCCTGCGTGCCGTCGTGTGCCCGGTCCACCACAAAGCCGGCCTGCTCCAGCGTGGCCGACACCTGGGCGCAGAGTTCGGCGTCGTCCTCGACCACCAGCAGCTTCATCGGGTGCCCCCGGCCGGTTTGAGCGCGGCCTCCTGGCCCACACCGTGCACCTCGTCGAACTGGCAGCCTGGCGCCAGCTTGATGCGCAGCACCGCCCGCGCCGGCGTGAGCCAGCGCACCTCCCACAACCGCTCGCGGGCCAGCCACTGCACCGCCAGGGCCTCGCCCTGGTAGCGCGCGGCCACACAGGCCAGCGCGGCCTCGGGCGTGGACGGGGCGGCGGAGGAAGCGGCGCGGGAGCCCGGCTGGGCCAGTGCTGCGCCGGCCCACAACGCAGCCGCCAGCAGCCAGGCCCCCCGGAACAGAGGTGGTGCATGCATGCGCGCGACTCTACCCGCCGCACCGCAACGGAAACGCAATGGCCCGTGGCAACGCCATTGCGGTGTGCGCCGCCACAGTGCGGGCCGTGGACAGCGCCCAGGGCCCCGAGCCCGCAGCAAAGCCCACGGCCGTTGAGGCCCGGTTGAGCCGGGCCGATGCACAGTACCCACCACGCAGCCACCGGCTGCACCCGATCCGGAGATCGCCACATGACCCCCAAACGCCACCGCCTCACCACCCTTGCCCTGGCCGCCAGCCTGGCTGCGGCCCTGGGCGCCGTGACCCTGGCCCAGGCCCAGCCCGCCAGCCCGGCCACGCCGTCCACCCCGGTGACCGCAGCGACCGCGCCCTACGCCCCCGCCGCCATGCTGCCCGCCGCCCTGCAGGGGCTGGGCCTGACCGAGCTGCACCAGCGCACCGACCGCAAGGACGGCGACACCGTCTGGTCGGCCCGCACCCGCGAAGGCAACTGGCTGCGCATCGAGACCGACAGCGCTGGCCGCCTGGAAGACATCAAGGCCAGCGAAGGCCAGAGCCTCAGCCCTGCCCTGCTGACGCGCCTGCTGCCCCCGGCCGTGGCCCAGTCCAGCCGCCGCAGCGAACTGGCCCAGGTCACGGAGCTCGACTTCGACGACGACGGCGAGGTCGAGCTCAAGGGCCGCGACGCGCAAGGCACGCACACCCAGCTCGAATTCGGCGCCGACGGCCTCATGACCGAACTCAAGCGCGAGCGGTGGGAAACCCGGCGCTGGGCCGCCCCTGCCGTGCAGGAACGCCTGCAGCAGGCCGGCTACCGCGACATCGGCTGGCTGCACCTGGGCGGCAAGCACGCCGAAGCCGAAGCCACCAACCGGTTCGGCGAACGCGTGTCGGTGCGCCTGAACGACCGTGGGCAGATCGACCGCGAGCGGCGCCTGGTGGCCGTGAACTGAGGGTCGACACCCTCAGTGCGCCGGCCGGGCCAGCCGCCGGCTGGCGCGCGAGATGGCGTAGTTGACCGCGCAGTACAGCACGGCCACCACCAGGTACACCGGCACCAGGGTGTTGTGGTTGGCCACCAGCACGCGGGCGTTCTGCAGCAGCTCGCCGTAGGTGACCACATAGCCGAAGGTGGTGTCCTTCACCACGATCACCAGCTGCGCCACCAGCGCCGGCACGATGAAGCGCAGCGCCTGCGGGAACACGATGTGCCGGAACACCTGGACCTGCGTCATGCCCAGGCTGCGCGCCGCGTCGGCCTGGCCGCGCGGCACGGCCAGCACACCGGCGCGGTACACCTCGGCCACCACGGCCGCGGTGCTCAGGCCCACCGGCAGGGTCAGCATCCAGTAGGTGCTGAGGCGGATGCCCAGCTGCGGCAGCACCAGAAAACACACATAGATGAGCAGCAGCGTGGGCGTGCCGCGCAGCAGCTCGATGACGGCCACCGTGGGCCAGCGCACCACGCGGGGCTGCGCCATGCGGCCCAGCAGCAGCACCAGGCCCAGGCCCAGCGCAATGACCGCCGCCATGGCCGCCGAGGCCAGCGTGCCCAGCAGACCCTGGGCCAGAAACGCCCAGGTGCTGCCCTGGGTGAACAGCTGCCACAGCCGCGCATCCAGCTGCCCCGCCTGCTGGAACCCCGCCACCACCCCGGCCGCCAGCACCACCAGGGCCACGGCGGCGAGTGCACTCAGCACGCGCGCCGTGGTGCGCGCCTGCGGGCTGGGCGCACCGAACAGAACGTCTTCGAGCGGGCGGTTCATCGCAGGATCCGCAGGCGTTTGTCCAGCGTGGCGCCGGCCCATGCAATCAACAGGCCGCTGGCCACGTACAGCGCGGCGGCCACGCCGAAGGCCGCCATGCCGGCGGCCGAGTCGGTGGCGATCTTGGACACCAGCGCGGTCAGCTCACGCCCCGGCAGCGGCACCTGCGAGGCCAGCGAGGTGGACAGCATCAACGCGATCAGCAGCGAGGTGAGCGGCTGCACCACCGAACGCAGCGCCTGCGGCAGCACCACCGCCAGCACCACCTGCGCCGGCCGCATGCCCAGGCTGAGCGCGGCCTGCGCCTGGCCACCCGGCACGGTGTTGATGCCGGTGCGCACATAGTCGGCCGTGAAGGCCGAACACACCAGCATGAGCGTGAGCACCACGCTGGGCTCGTAATCGATCAGCACGTTCAGGTCGGGCAGCGCAAACACGATGAACACCAGCAGCGCCACGCTGGGGATGTTGCGGAACACCTCCACATACAGCGTGAGAGCGGCCCGCAGCGGCGGCAGCGGCAACAGCCGCAGCAGCGCCACCACCGTGCCCAGCAGCACGCCGGGCACAAAGGCCATGAAGGTGAGCTTCCAGGTCAGGCCCAGCGCCTGCACAAAGGCAGGGCCGTGCTCGGCCAGCAGCGGCGCCAGTTCGGTCACGGGTCAGGGGACCGTGGTCAGGGAATGGCCGGCGGCGTGGGCACGGCCGTGCTGCCGGTGCGCTGGCCGATGGTCAGCGTCCAGAGCTTGGCCCAGGTGCCGTCGGCCTGCACCTTCTTCAAAAAGGCGTTCACAAAGGCCACCCCGTCCGACCCCTTGGGCAGCCCGATGCCGTAGGCGTCCTGCGCGCCAAAGGGCGCACCGGCCAGCCGGGCCTCGGCGCCGCCCAGGCTCAGGGTGTTGAGCAGCAGGGTGTGATCGGTGACGTAGGCCTCCACCCGGCCCTGGCGCAGGGCGTTCAGGGCCTCCTGGTGGGTCTGGAATTCCTGCACGGTGGCCTTGGGTGCGAACTGCGCCAGGATGGCCGGGCCGGTGGAGCCCGCCTGCGTGGCCACCCGCTTGCCCGCCAGATCGGTGGTCGACTGGATGGCCGTGTTGCTGGCCTTCACCAGCACCCCCGCCTGCGAACTGAAGTACGGCCCGGCAAACGACACCTTCTCGGCCCGGGCCGGGGTGATGGAGTAGGTGGCCAGCACCACGTCCACCTGGTTGTTGATGAGCACCTGCTCCCGCGTGGACGACGTCACCTGCGTGAACTGCACCTTGGCCGCATCGCCCAGGATGTAGCGGGCCAGCATCTGCGCCAGCCCCGCGTCAAAGCCGCGCAGACGGCCGTCTTTTTCGTTCAGCAGCGAGAACAGGTTGGACGTCTGCGTGCCCCCCAGCCGCAGCGTGCCGGCCTGCCGGATCTTGCTGGCCCAGGGGCTGGCGGCGATGGTGGCTGCATCGGCCACCGGGCCCTGGGCCACCAGGGCATCGAAGGCCGGGGCGTTGAGGGGTGCGCCCTGGGCAAAGACCGGGGCAGCCGCCACCAGGGCGAATGCGAGGGCGGCAGATTGGAAGAGGGAGGAGATCGGCATGGGAAGGCCCTGAGACAGACGGCGGAGCTCGATATATAGCAGTTCACCGTCGAGCGGATGAACGCGAGACATTCATCACCAAATTGTGACGAAAGCGCGGTATCCCCATCCTCCACTGTGCCCGCCTTCGCATGAACGCCCTCCGCTCTGTCGCCACCGCACTCACCCCCGCCAGGACCCTGGCCCACCGCATGGGCACGGCCTTGCGCTCGATGCCCCGACCCCGGATCGACACCCGCCTGGCGGCAGAAGCGCTGGGCCAGATCAAGACCGGCATCCGCACCGCGGTCAGCCAGGTCACCCGGGCCGGCACGCCACCGGCGGCACCCACGCCCACCGACGCCAGCGCCTCGCCCACAGCACGGCTGAATGCCTACCGTGCACTCGCCCGACTGGCCGGAGAACCGCTGCACAGCCACGGGCTGCCCCCCGCGCTGCAGATTCCGTCTGCGAAGGAACTGGCCGACAACCTGTGGAACTCCGGCGTCACCCGGCTCGCCCGAACCGGCCGCTTGCTCGACCAACTGCTGCAACTCTCCCAACAACTGGCCCACGCACTCGATGAGCCCGAGGTACAGACCGGACTGACACCCGCCCAGGCGATGGGCTTCATCCAGCAGGTGCGACACATCGTGGCGGTCGCTCAGACCATCAACACCGAGAACGCTGACACCTGGTACGGCTACAGCACGCACCTTCGGCTGTGGATGGACCGGCTGATTGACAGCGGAAACACCCTGATGGCCGAAACCAGGCAGAACAGGCAACTGCAGTTCCAGCCGACCAACGAGGAACGGCAGTTCGAAGAGGACCGCTCCTCCCGCGATGTGGCAACGCGAACCACCCAACGGACCCGCTCGAAAGCCGCGCCCCAGCACGACCGTCGCGCCCGTTTCGCCCAGACCCGTACCAAGAAGCAGGACCTGTCCATCTCGTCCACCTCGTCTTCCTCGGAGTCGGAGGGCCTGCTCGATTTCTCCGGCATCAAGCAGTGCGAGGGGCCCCACACGTCCAGGACGATCTACGACTTCATCGAGGCCTTCAACCCGATCATCAATACCATCGACGAGCAGGAGTCACAGGCCTTCGACAACAGCCCCGGATCCAAGGACTGGTGCGATGCGGTGGCTGCCGTCATCCAGGAGCTGCATGCGCTGAGACGGTTGCTGACCGAGCATGGCCGGCGCCATGCGAAGAGCGCCCACCCTGACGACGCCCTGCTTGGCTGGTTCGATCAAAAGATCGACGACGTTCTCGCCGCAGGCCGATCGTGGGTGGCCCAGGCCCAACGGCATGCCCAGGAGATGCAGGCAGCGGGCTACCACTTCAAGCAACCGGTCTCGACCTGACCACCCGCGCCGTCCGACCGGCATCAGGCCTTCGGGTCGGGCCCGTAGCTGTTGCTGCCGGTGTCGCCGGCGCGGACCATCCACACCAGCAGCACCAGCGGGCCAATGAGCGGCACAAAGTTCAGCAACTGCCACCAGCCCGACTTGTCCCGGTCGTGCAGGCGGCGGGTGGTGACCGCCAGGTAGGGCAGCAAGGTGCCCAGGATGTACAGCCCGGTGAGCAGCCCCATGCCGGCATCGGCCGACCAGAAACCCAAGGCCCGGTCGACCACGGTGAGCGCCACCAGCGCCACCAGATAGAACAGCACGAACCACCAGTACTCGGCCCGCCGGGCGCGGCCCGAGAAGGTGGCGTACTGCTTCAATACATGAATGAACCACTGCATGGAATCTCCCTGAGGTTGTTGTGATGCGGGAGGGATGATGCCGCAGCCTATGCGCGGGGCTGTGACATGGGCGCGTCAGCAGCCCACCCCCTGCGCCCGCAACCGCCGCACCCGGCACGGCGCCTCCGGCACATCCACACCCGCATCAGCCGCCTGCTGCGCCACCAGCGCAGCGGTGTTGTCGGCCACCAGGGCCATGGCGTGCAGGGCCTGGTCCAGCAGCTCGGGGTTGCGCAGAAAGTCGGGCGACTCGCGCGCCTGGCGCACCAGGGTGCACAGCGCCGACACACAGTCCAGCCCCTCCTGCGACAACGCGGCCAGACTGGCCACCACGGCGGCATGCGGGATGGGCGGGGGAACGGGGGTGGACATGGGAACAACTCCAAAAGGCAACAAAGGCCCCACACCGGCGAGGTAGCCGGGCATCGAAGGGGGTCAGGGGGTGGCCTTTTGCGAGCCGAGGGGATTGTGGGACTGGCTGCGGGGCAAGTCTTGATGAGACCGTGACGACTTGGCGGCTCAGGGGCATAAGTAATCACTGAACGTCTCAGATCGAGTGATCTGCCCGGTAGGCATTGCAAGCAACAGCGAACTGTGTCGACGAAGGCTTCCCGAATGTGCGGACGGTATCCTCACGTACATGAGTAGCGCCCAGGTTTTTGATGCCGTCGTTTACCGGATCACCTATCCCAACGGAAAGATCTATGTCGGACAGGACCGGACCAACAGCATCAACTACTTTGGCAGCGCATCCTCTGCATTGATCGCTGCCGATTTCCCCCCCGAACAGCGACAGAGCTTCACGGTCACGCGAGACATCCTCTGGCACTCACCGGCGGCGACTCGGGCAGAGATCAACCGCATGGAGGTTCACTTCATTCTTGCCCTCCGGGCGAATGATCCGGTGGTGGGCTACAACCGATGGCCCGTGTTTGCGGGCTAAGGCACTTGCGGGGTTACCCGTTTTAAGTTTGTCTTGGCAATCCGGGCGGCCGCTTCAGGCTGAGTGCAGTCATTCGCGTTCGACGGGCTGAGCGACTGCTTCGGTCATGACCAGGCAATCGACGAATGTCTCGTCATTGGTTCATGGTACGAGCCTGACCCCACCTCCTTAGGTCACGAGTTCCTGGAGGAAGTCCGTGAGCGCAGTCTTCGGATCGTCCTCATCGGACACGATCATTTCAATTCCCCAGTGCCTGAGAACTTCTTCGGCCGCCGGGTTCGGGCGGTTGGTGAAGACGTATGACTTGGGTCTTACAGAGGCCAGTGGCGACTTTCCCCACATCTCGGTCAAGCGATAGAACAGTAGCCGGATATTGAAGTCCGTAAGGCTGTAGCCGATGAAGAGGACGGAGTTGCTCAGCACGTCGTTGCGGAGCTTGATGTCCAGCGGCGTGTCGAAGTTCAGCCGCTGGTAGTAGCTGGTCTCGTCGAGGACGATTGACTCGTCGGCTGCGAAGTCACCATGGAACTTGATGATCTGCCGGTGACCATCCCTAACAGCGACCATGTCCGCTACGCTGGCAATCCTGTCGTACTTCACGCCAAATTCGGCGTGGGCTATCTCAACCCACCGGTCGTAATTTGTGGTGTAGATCCGCGAGAAGTTGCCCATGGCGATCAGCCGGTGAATATCTGACGCCTTGATATCCGTGGAGGGCTTGTGCCATTCGCGGTCCATCCAACTCCGCAGCTCGCCGAGTCCACCTCTCTTCTTCTTGTAGAACTCAGCTAGGGTCTGATAGTTTCCGTAGGTGGCAAACACCGCCGGATCGTAGCCCAGCTCCTTAGCAATCTGCGCAATCAGTTGGCTCCAACTCGGCAAACCAAGGTTTGCGGACACTCCGGCACCGACAAACAGCATCAGCTTTCCGCTGCTATAGGCTTCGAGAAGTTCAGTTCTCATGCCGGGACTTTCAAAGTATTGAGGTGAGCGGCAAACCTGTCCAGCGCTAGGCGGCGCATGGATATGTCGTCCTTTTGAGTACCCATTTCGGCAAAAGTCTTTGTGTAGCCATCAGGGATGAACACGCAGTCCCACTGGAAGTCCTCCGGCCCAACAGGTGCGCGCGGAACAGTACCCTTGATTGCACCTTCGAAAAGGTGCATCTGGCGACCGTCGCAGTACCCAAGTACAGTCTTTGCGGTGACCTTGTCGTCACCCAGAGCGGCTACGAGGTCGGCGAAGCGCCTGGCTTCCAATCGGTCCCAAAAGATCTGGGTCAGTCCTGCGGGAAGGTCGTTCAGTCCACTGAGATACAGACCTGTGTGTTCGACGAACAGAGGGCGGCCGATCTCGTGGAACGCCTTGATCAGCTTGTCCCGCACAAGTGCGTGAACGTCCTGTGTCTGCAGTTCCTCAATCTTTCTGGATACCGGCACGATGTCCACGCCGACCGGGCCGAGGATGCGCTGTACTTCTTTGATCTTGTGCTCGTTGCCGGACATGAATCGAATCTTCAATTCAGACACTCCATGAATGAAAAGTGCTTGGCGATTTCGTACTGCTGCTGCATGTCGCAGATAGACAGGCCTTCGGCCATGGCGGCAGCTTGGTCGTCGGCCAGGCCGTGTTGGTGGATCGCTGGGTTGTCGGAGCAGATCACGAACGGCACACCTCGGCGCCGGAACTCCTGCAGTGGATGGGCCTCATCGCGGGGAACGGCCCCCGTCAGCCGATTGCTGATTGGGCACACTTCGACGCAGATTTCCTCGGCAGCCAGCAGGTCCATCAAATCTGGGTCTTTGCCGGCGGCCGTGCCGTGGCCGATCCGATCAGCATGGAAGAGCTTTACTGCCGCTCGTACGTTCTCCACGCGACCAGTCTCTCCAGCGTGGATCGTGATGCCGAAGCCGTACCGGTCCTTAGCCTCACGAATCATCGCGGGCAGTTCAGCCGAGTAGGGCGTCTCTTCATCCCCCGCAAGGTCGAGCCCCACAACATCCTTGGGCCGTCCGATGTCCTCGTAGGCCTGCAAGAGGGTGCAGAGATTGGAGGCGCCGTAGTCGCCCCGTGTCACGGTGAGGATCAAGCCCCGTCGGATACCGTATTGCTGAGCCGCCCTGCCTGTCGACTCGATAAGGCGTTCCAATGCCTGCGCCGGCGTGCAGTTCTGAAGTCCGGTCAAGTACAGGACGCTGCTGCGGAGCTCCACGAAACGAACGGAGTTCTCTGCCAGGCTCATAAAAACAGCATGGGCGAGGCGGTCAAGGTTCGCACGCTTCTTAGGGAACAGCCGCAGCAACTGCCACGGCGTGAGGTACTCAGAGAGTGATTTGCACGGGGTAAGGCGGGTAATGTCCCGCTCGAGATCGAACCCGGCCGGAAACGAGGTTGCTTCGTCGGCAATGATCTCCTGAATGGTCGACAGCGGAACAGCGCCGTTCAAATGTACGTGTAGTTCCCCCCGATCAAGCACGTGTGCTTGCGCTCCGCCGTCATCGAGGTCGTCGGCCACGCCCAAGAGGCCGGGTAGATCAAGTTGCCGCTGATTCAATCTCTGTCCCTGAAGGTTGGCTTAGGTCTCGTCTATTTGTGATGCTAGCGCGATACCCGCAGTACGCGTCTTCTCAGAGACCCGCAATGGCACTCGCGATCCATTCGAGTTCGTTCGGTCTGAACCATCGCAAGCGTGCGGCTGGGGGCCGCCCGAAACCTTGGAGCTAGAAAACTGATGACCTGCAAGCCACTTAATACTCAGCGGTGCGTTCGGAGAAAAAGCCGGTCTAGGGTGACGGCGTCCGTTGCGGCGTTGTGCTCGATGTGCCTGGAGCTGCGCGCGCCCAGCTATCTAGCGCTGCCCTCACGCAATGCGTTCAACCAAGCGCGGACGTGGTCCCCGTTATTGAACCTATCCTGGAACAGGACGCGTCTGCGGTCGACAACCTCGGCCCAACTACGATCTGCAGCGTCCAGTGATGCTTCAGCTGCGGCCGGGCTGCCGTGCCAAACGGCTTCCATGTTGCTCGCCCATCTCAGGTATTGCATCCAAGACAACTTTAGCCAAGGTGTGCCGGCACCGCCGCGGATGATCTGTAGTATGCGTGCCTCGGAGGGGTTGTCGGACATGTCCCGACCTTCGAACCATCCGTGCCGCAGCAACAACGCGACGTCCGCTTCGCGCAATCGAGCCATCAGCGGCCCTTCGTTCCAGTACGCGACCTGGCGTCCCCCGGGTTCTTCCTCCTGCCATCGCCCAGGAGAGAAGCGCCGCAGGTTCATGAACTTGCCAGTCGAGATGTCGGTCGCACCGGCGTGCTTCCAAAGGACCAGGTCATGGCTCACAAAGGCGACGTGCACCCGCATCTCCGCGGAGAGAAGGCGAATCAGGTGTACAGCTGTTGGTATGCCTGCGCCATCTCTGAGCGGCTCTCGAGGCTGCACGTCCTCATTGAGGAACGTTAAGTAGATTCGCTCGCAGGAGCTGCGCGAGAGGATCGAAGCAATGGCCATCGCTCGGGCGGGGTTCGCGAGGTCGCGAAGGCTCACGATGGCTGTCAGCATCGTTTCGACGCCATGCCCGTCTGCGTGGCGCTTGGTGGCATCGGCGACCTCAACCATCAGGGAGTAGTAGTCGTCCGTAAAGGCTCTTGGGAACAGAGCCGGGGAGCAGACCACGTCCACGCTAAGTTGAGCACCTTGCTCAACAACCTCCCGACCACGCTGACTCCACCACCCCGCGTCAGCGTGATCGGCTGTTGCAAAGTCAGCCGAGAAGTAGGCCCATTGGTCCATCTTGCCTTTGTCGACCGCTGGGTTGTACATCTGCGGGTCAAGGATGACCTCGAGCTCATCGCGCAGATCGCCAAGGCGCGCGAGACGCGCTTGGACGTCTGTCGGCCCGTCGTTGACAGGGCTGAGGACCAGCCCCGCGTACGAGCCGATGTCCCGTTCCTCAAGGAGATTCCACGAATCGTGACCGAACTGCAGGTAGGACGCCATTGGTTCCTCTCAGGGTTGCTTCAGGGACTCGATGAACTCGGAAGGCCGGCGATATCGGGCGATGGGCCACGGCTTCAGCGCTTTAATGAGACAGCCGAAGCCAAGGACCTCAAGCCGGCGAGCATTGGCAGCTGGCATCTCCTGCTTCGCCGCCACGCTCATGATCGCGTCGTGGATCGTCTTGCCAGACTCGACGAACGGATGGTGGCCGAGGAGGCATTCGGCCAGCACGATGGCCAGGTCGAACTGGTCTGTGCGCCAGTCGATTAGGGCCTTATCGTTCGTAAGCTGCTCTGGCGCCGCGTACGCAGGCGTGCCAGGCCCCATGTTGAGAAACGCCTGGGTGAGCGTGGGTTGGTCCAGCATCCGCACGATCCCGAAGTCCGTGAGGACTGGTGCCCCATCTTCCCGGAACATGATGTTGGCGGGCTTGATGTCTCGATGCACAAGTTTCTTGGCGTTCAGGTGCTCAAGCACCTCGGCGAGGGTTACAGCAATAGTTCGAAGAACCGCGAACGTGGGCAGGCCACCCGTTAGTCTGGCTTCGAGCGTGCCGCCGGCAAGGTACTCCTCGCAGACCACCCACAGTTGCATGCTGCCGTAGGCGTGCGGGAAGGCGTCGAAGAGCGTCGCGATCGCCGGGTGGGAACACCCCTGCAGCGCCATGGCCTCACGGATCAAGCGCTCAGGGCTGCCCGTTACTGCGGCCAGCTTTAGCGCAAATAGCGTCGGGCCGCTCTTTGCAAGATATGCGCTCTTGAACGCCCCCTTCCCGAGCTCCCCATGAAACTCAAAGCCGCGCTTCTGGCAGAGGTCTGCTGCTGCTGCGCTTAGGTCTAGCGCGGTGCTCATTGGATAGCGCGTCGAAATGCTCGTGCGCTTGCTCCCGTAGCCACCTGAGCAGGGCATCCTGCTCCGTAGCCTCTATGAGCACCTGCACGGCTGAGCCATTGAATGAACATAGTCCCACTCCCCTAAACGTGAACTCTTCTCTGTCCCGCATGGCTCTGCTGGCTACGTGTTCGGGAACGATGACGTAAGACTTGTTGGCGTACGCGGTATTTCGATACGCTTGATAGAACGCGCGCCTCCAGTTCTCGAGCTTAGCCTCGAAGGCCACGAGAGTCTTGCGACGGTGGCGTGCAAGTACGTCGACAACGCCGGACCTATGGTCCCACTCAGTGGTGATTTGTACGCGCCCGAATGCAGTCCGGCCTTTGGCCAAGCGGTTGACGAAGCTCTCCACAAAGTCCGCTTCAGTAGCGAATTCGGCATGACCTCCAGGCCGTGTTTTCTCTTGATTCATTGGTGCGCTGTTCTCAAGCTGCTTCTAAACAAGTTTAGCAAGAGGCATCTGCCGCCCCATATCACCATGGCAATTGGTTGGCAGTTGCTGCAGCAATAGAAGAAACTCTTATTAGGTCTCGAGCTAGCCAAGTGGTCAAGCATAGGGGGCGGGGCACATTGTTCGTGAGCATCTCTGGCGATGACACCTTCTTTTGACCTTCTAATGCCCTCGACCGCTTGCAGATGCGACTCCATACCGCCCTGGCGGGTGTTGACAGTGACGTCCATGGTGGCTCCTGCTGGAGCAGCAATGCGGCTTACCGCAGCCGTTCATGGTGGCGCCGTAAACGACTGCAATCGCTGCAAAGCAGTCAATCAACTCAAATCGATTGCTAGAGGATCAGAGCAGCGCATCAATCCCGCCGCACCCTCTCCACCTCCACCCGTCCCCCCTCCCCCACCCGTCCCCGCACCTGCGCCGCCTCCCCCGCCCGGGGCATCTTGTCCAGGCGCGCGCCGGGGGCCATGTGCAGGGGCAGGCCGTCCAGCCGGCCCTGCGCGTCCAGCGTTCCACCCAGGCGCACCTTGGCGCCCACGGGCACCGGGGCGGGCTGGCCTTGGGCGTTGCGGGCGCCTTGGGCGATCCAGTCGGCAATGAGTTGTGTGTCTTCCGCGCTGAGCCAGGGCGGGCCGTTGTAGGGCATGCGGGGGCGGGAGTGGCCTTGCACGCGGCGCAGCAGTTCGCTGGCGCCGGGCTGGCCGGGGACCACACGCACGCGGTCGGCCACTGCCAGCGCGGCCTCGTAGCTGGTGAGGCGGTAGCCCTCGGGCGGGGGGCCCATGGCGCCGTTGTCGGTGTGGCACTGGGCGCAGCGGGTGGCCAGCAGCGGGGCCACGTGCACCCAGGTCACGGGTTGGCCGGGGGCGGGGCGGGTGGCGACGGGCAGTGGTGTTGCGCTGGGTGTCTTGGCCGCTGATGCGGGCGTGCCTTCGGGCAGGCCGGCGCTGATCCAGCGTTCCAGCCGGGCCACGTCGGCATCGGCCAGCCAGGGCGGGCCGGTCATGGGCATGCGGGGCTGGCTGGTGCCTTTGACGCGGCGGATGATTTCGCTGCTGGCGGGCTGGCCGGGCTGCACCACGGGGCCACGTGTGCTGCCTTTCTTTACCCCTTCCAGGCTGTCGAGCCGCAGGCCGGCGGCGGCAGCGCTGGCGTTGTGACACATCACGCAGCGCTCGGCCAGCAGGGGGGCCAGGGTGGCCCAGGTGTCGGCGGGTGGGGTGGTCTGGGCGTGGGCCAGGGGGCTGGTGATGGCAGCGCCGGCCAGCAGGGTGGCAGCCAGGGTGCAGGCCAGGGTGAATGCGGTGGAGTGGCGGGGCATGGGCGTGCTTCGTCAAAAGGCCAGTATCTGACCGAGCGCGTACCGGCAGGTGGCCCGCAGTTCTTCGGGGTCCACCTGGCGGTCTTGCGGGATGCGGGCTGCGTCGCGAATGGCGTCGGTCAGGGTGTCGAACGAGGCGGCGCATTCCTGCACCACGGTGTGGCGCGCCCCTGGGTCGAGCGAGGGGGCGATCACGCTCTGCCAGTCGGTGGCGAACTGCTCCAGCAGGTGTCCGAAGAGCTGCACGGTGTCGAACACATACAGCAGGTCTTGCCGGTGTTTGTCGGGCGTGCGCTGTTTCTTGATGAGGAACTTCTGCACCATGAAGCACACCGGGTGGGCCACCCGCAGGTCCACCGGCGCCGGCAGCGGCACGCCCTGGGCAGGGCCCACCGGCATGACCCAGGGCGCGGTGAGCAGCACATCGAGGTGGCGGATTTTCTGGGCCGAGATGCCGCCGGCCAGCAGGGTGGCGTCGGTCTGGCCGTTGCGTTTGTAGCCGCTGCCGGCCAGTGGCGTGAGGAACTCTGCGTAGAAGCCATCGGCTTCGTTGCCCAGGGTGTAGTGGGCCACGGGCGGGCGCGTGTCGCCGGAGAGTTGTTCCTCAAAGCCTTGTCTCACCAGGGCGGCCTTGATGTCGCCCTCCAGCGGCACCTGGTGGTGAAACGCCAGATCGGTGTCTTTGGTGAACACGGGCTGAAAGCCCAACGGGTTGGCCTGCGGGTGCAGGGTGTGCAGCCGGTGCGACCAGCCGCCGATGAAGACCAGCTGACCCCGCCATGGGTCCAGCGCCTGCACCAGCCGGGCGAAGGCGTCCAGGTCGTTCATACGTTGCCTTGGTCCACCAGCGGCTGCAGCACCGTGGCATAGATGTGGTCGGCCTGCTCCTGGCCCCGCGCCGGGTGGCTGGACACGTCCAGCCAGACCTGAATGGCATCGGCACACAGGGCGCCGCCCTGGTTGACCGCGCCTTTGAAGGTGGCCTGGGGAGCCAGGGGCTGGCGCAGGATGAAGTCGGGAGGCCCGTCGGGGTGGCGGGATGTCTGGGCCCAGGCCGGGTTGTTCCAGTCTTGTGCCAGCACGGGCAGCTGGGGCACGTACACGTAAGGGGGAACGCCGCTCACATGCCCCACGCCCAGGGCGTCGGCCGCTGCAAACAGGCCCAGGCAGGTCTGCACCTGGTCGGACTGCAGCAGGGCCTTCAGTTGCTGCGCGACGGCTGCGCGCACGTTGAAGCGCATGGGCATGTCGAGCGGCCTGCGCAGGGCTGCGGCAAGCCAGCGCCTGAACAGTTCCTGGCGCCGCACCAGGCGCAGGCCGGCGCTGTATTCGTCCAGAAATCCTTCCTGCCGCAGGTGCTGCAGCAGTCGCGATGCGCTCATCTGGGAGCAGCCAGCGGCCTGGGCAAGCTCGGTGCCGGAGCGGTAGGTGTGCCGGGGGGCGTTGAGCCACTCGGCGCGGATCTCGGGGGCGAGCAGCACCTTGAGCATCCACTGGTTCAGGTCGGAGAAGGGGTTGAACGCATTGAGGGCCGTGGCGCGAATGGCGCCCAGGCGCCTCGCCCCGGCGCGCAAGCCGGAGGATGCGGGGGCCGCGATGTCGCAGGGTCCGTCTTCGTTCCAGCGCACCAGGCGCACGCCGTCAGGGGTGACGATGGCCACGGCGGCCTTGGGTCGGTAGGCGTCCAGAAACGCCACCACCCGGGCAAACAAGGCCTCCGGGGCCTGTTCGATCCACAACACGGCCATGGGCCGGGTGCCTTTCTGGTCGGCTGCGTGCCGTTGCGCCTGAAGGATGGCCTGTGACAGCAGGGGAATCACACGGTCTGCACGCCCCTGGGTGGAGGTCTTGACCTCCACCGCGTAGCGCATGCCGTCTCGCAGCAGCTCGCCGTCGGCAGCGGGTCCGGCACCCGAGGGTTCCGCCTCGGTGTATCGGGCGCCGAGCGCCGCAAAGTGGTCGGCCAGGCTGGCCACCACAGCGCTCTCCCGGTCGCGATCAAGTTGAATGGGCATGTGCAAGCTCCTGCAAACACGGCCATGTTATCAAACATGCGCATGATAGAAAACATGAACATGTTTGAAATGCCTGCATGCCCCTCAGCGCCCTGCCAGGCGCTGGGCCACGGCCTGGTTGATGCTGGCCAGGCCCTGGTAAGACAGGCGGGCCAGGGCGGGGCCGTCCACGTCCACCTCTTTCTCGACCTTGAGGACCTTGTTGGCGCCCTGCCCCATGAGGTTCTGCAGGGTGCCCACCACGCGGCTGGTGGTGTCCTTGTCGCTGTCGAAGGTCTTGACGGTGCGGAAGTTGGCAAACGCGCCGGGCACGGGCAGGGGCTGGGTCATGCGCAGCAGGCCGCCGCCCACGTGGGTCTGCACCAGGAAGTCGCCGGGGGCCAGGCCCACGGTGAGGCTGGACGATGCCTCGGCCGACGAGCCGCGCCGCCAGATGGACGAGCCCGAACCGGAGCTTTCCAGCTCGGCGATGTTGACCGTCTGCGTGACCGACAGGCCTTCCCAGTTCTTGCCGCCCCATTCGATGCGCTTGCCGATGTTGCCGGCGCCGATGCCGGCGAACCCGCGCGACACGAAGCGGGTGCCGGTGGGGGTGAGCACCAGCAGGCGGCGCTTGACCTGGCCCACGTTCTGGTCGATCCACACCGGGGCGCCGGGGGCGCTGCCGGCTTCGGTGGCGCTGTACACGCCGCCGCCTTCGGGCTCGGTGGTCTGCACGCTCAGGCCGGCGGCGGCCAGGCGGTCCTTGAAGTCGGCGTAGGCGCGGTCGGTGATGGCCTGCAGGGCGGCGATGTCGGGCTCGGGCACCTTGTAGGTGACGGTGGCGCGGGTGGCGCCGTAGTCGGTGCCCAGCAGGTAGCCTCCGCGGGTGTTGGCGCTGACCTCGCCGCTCATGTCGAACAGCACGCGGTATTCGGTGAGGAAGACGGTCTTGCCGGCCAGCGCCACCTTGCCATCGAGCAGGTTGTCGGCGGGCAGCAGGCTGGGGGCGGCGGCCAGGGCCGGGGCCACGCTGGCGGCGCTCAGGGGGGTGATGGCCAGGGTGCCGGCCGGGGGTGCGGCGGCCAGTTGCTCGAAGGCCTGCGCACTGAGCGGCTTGCCGCCGCCGTTGGCGCAGTCCCGGGCGTCGGCCAGGCGGGCCAGGAATTCGTGGCGGGCGGTAGCGCGGGTGGCGGCTTCGCGGGCCGCGTCGGTGGGGCCCAGGGCGGTTTCGGTCTGGGCCTGGGCGGTGGCGCCGGCCAGCTTGGCCGCGATGCCCCCCAGGGAGCCGAACAGCCCGGCCGCCACCTGCCCGGTGGCCACCTGGGTGCCCACGTTGGCGGCGGTGCCGGCCGCTGCGGTGCCCAGGGTGCGTTCGCCCTGGCCGGCGTCCATGAGGCCCTTCATGCGCTGCTGTTCGGCGGCGATGCCGGCGCAGTCGAGCTGGGCGTCGGTGGGCTGCACCCGCTCCTGGGCGTGGGCCGGGCCCAGGGCGGCCAGCAGGGCCAGGGTGGTGCTGGCCAGCAGCGCGGTGGGCTTGGGGTGGCGGGCCTGGGTGCCGGGCATGTCTCTTCCTCCTGAATGTTTGTGGGCATGTTAGGCGGGGATGGCGGGCAGATCAATACAAAAGCAAGCGTTTTCTGGCCTGTCGCTCGGGCAACTGTGGCGGTTTGACGCCAGCCGGGGGCCGTGCAAACCTCCGGGGCTTACGGACGCTTTCAGGACACTGCCTTGACCTCATCCACCCGCTCCACCCTCCCCGACCCGGTCGACCTCACCCGCACCCTGGTGCGCATCAACACCCTGCCCCCGGGCGGGCTGGAATCGCGCTGCATCGAGCCGCTGGCCGACTTGCTCTCGGCCGCCGGTTACCAGTGCCGGGTGGTGGACATGGCGCCAGGGCGCGGCACGCTGGTAGCGCGCATCGGCGGCCGGCCCGACCGGGCGCCCATGGCCTTTACCGGCCATGTGGACGTGGTGCCGCTGGGTTCGGCCGGGTGGACGCAGGACCCGTGGGGCGCCGATATCGTGGACGGGCGCCTGTACGGCCGGGGTTCGTCGGACATGAAGAGCGGCGTGGCCGCCTTCACCGTGGCGGCGCTGGCCTGTGCCGACATGGCGCGCGACGGCGCGGGCATCACGCTCATCATCACGGCCGGGGAAGAGACCGGTTGCGACGGCGCCTTCCACCTGGCGCGCCAGCCCGAGGCGCGGCAGTGGGTGGGCCAGGCCGGCGCGCTGGTGGTGGCCGAGCCCACCGCCAATGCGCCGCTGCGCGGCCACAAGGGCGCCTTCTGGCTCAAGGCGCTGGCGCAGGGCAAGACGGCCCACGGCTCCATGCCGCACCTGGGCGACAACGCCATCTACAAGCTGGCCCGCGCCGCACTCGCCCTGGAAAAGCACGACTTCGACACCCCGCCCCACCCGGAGATGGGTTCGCCCTCGCTGACGGTGAGCACCATCCAGGGCGGCATCAACATCAATTCGGTGCCGGATGCGGCGGAGATGACGGTGGACATCCGCACCGTGGCCGGCATGCCGCATGCGCAGGTGCTGCGCTGCCTGTGCGCCACCGCCGGGGGCGAGGTGCGGCTGGAGCCGCTGCTGGACCTGGAGGCCGTCTACACCGGCCCGCAGGACCCGTGGATGCAGCGGGTGCAGGCGCTCACCCTGGACACCTCGGCACGGCACCCGGCCCTGCCCATCGAACCCGCCCGCGCCGCCGTGGCCAGCTACTTCACCGACGCGGCCGCCCTGCGCCCGCTGCTGGGCATGCCGCCCACCGTCATCCTGGGGCCGGGGGAGCCGTCGCAGGCGCACCAGACCGACGAGTACTGCGTGGTGGACCGCATTCCGCAGGCGCAGCAGCTGTTCGAGGCGCTGGTGGCCGACTGGCATGCCGCCTGACATCAATCCCGATGGAATTGCCATGAATCAACACGAGAGTGATTACCGCAGCCCCACGGTGGCCCAGGCCCGGGCCGATCTGGCGCTGGCCCTGCGGGCGGCGGCGCACTTTGGCCTGTCGGAAGGCGTGTGCAACCACTTCAGCGTGGAGCTGCCGGACGGCTCGGGCCGTTTTCTGCTGAACCCGCGCGGCCTGCTGTGGAGCGAGGTGCAGGCCGACGACATCGTGATGGTCGACCTGCAGGGCCAGCCGCTGGCCGGCCGCCACCCGGTGGAATCGACCGCCATGCACATCCACAGCGGCATCCACCGCATTGCCCGCAAGGCGGTGGTGCTGCACACCCACATGCCCTATGCCACGGCGCTCACGCTCACGCAGCAGCGCGCGCTGGACACCGCGCTGTCGCAGAACGCCATGCGCTTCCATGGGCGGCTGGCGGTGGACGCGCTCTACAACGGCCTGGCGCTGGACACGTCGGAGGGCGACCGCATTGCGCACGCCATGCAGGGGGCGGACGTGGCCTTTCTGGGCAACCACGGCGTGGTGGTGTGCGGCCCGCGCATCGACCATGCGTTTGACGACCTGTACTACCTGGAGCGTGCCTGCCAGGCCCAGGTGCTGGCGGCGTCCACCGGCAGCCCGCTGCAACCGGTGGACGCGGCGCTGGCCGCCCGGGTGGCGGCGCAGATGCAGGGCGAGCGGCTGCAGTCGGAACTCTTTTTCGAGGCCTTGCGTCGTACGTTGTGACGAGGTACGCCATGTCTGAACACACCCCCACTCATACCCACTCCCGCCGCCGCCTGCTGCTGGGCGCCGCTGCCCTGCCCCTGCTGGCCACCACCGGCTGCGCGCTGGTGCCGTTTGAAGCCCTGCCCCCGCTGGCCCGCAGCCCCCTGCCCGGCCCGGGGCCGGATGCGCGCATGCGGGCCCCGGCCGTGGGCCAGCGCTGGACCTATGCGTTGCTCAACCAGTTCAACAGCGCGCAGCTGGACACGGTGACGGAATCGGTGGCATCGGTGGGCGACACCGTGGTGGTGGCCCGCCGCTCGGCCAGCGGGCGCGATCTGCCCGAAGAGCGGCACGGCCGCTGGGGCCAGCTGCTGCGCGACGCGGCGTGGGACTACCCGCTCAACCTCGACGAGCCGGTGCCCCTGTGGCCCGCCGCGTGGGTGCCGGGCAGCCGGCAGTCGCTGTTCACCCGCTACCGCATGGACGGCGGCTCGTTCCGCTTTGCCATCCAGGTGCAGGCCGACTCCATGGGCTGGGAGCGCATCACGGTGAAGGCCGGCAGCTTCAGCGCGCTGCGGGTGGAACGGCTGATCCGCCTGCAGCACGAGGACTTCACCCGCCTGGACACCGTACGCCGCGACCGCCTGTGGCTGGCGCCCGAGGTGGGCCGCTTTGTGGCCCGCGAGACATCGGGCCGCTACCTGATGTCGGGCAACGGCTGGGATTCGCAGGCGGAGTCGCTGGAGGACCATTTCCGGTGGGAGCTGACGGGCTGGGCGTGAGGGCGGCCCTCTCCAAGGGTTAACCCGGTTCAGCCGGGTTTTGTTTTGCCCGTATTCTTTGTATACAGAGCTTTGTATACAGAATACACAAGGCCACCAACCACCCCACCACCCGAGGAGAGACGCCCCGTGAACACCCGCGACAAGAACACCCTGGCCGAGCCGACCGAGAAGAAGCTGATCCCCTACGGCGGCTACTTCACCAACAAGGTGCCGGGCCACGACCCGGAGCTCACCGAGGTGGGCCCGGGCACGCCCACCGGCGAGTACATGCGCCGCTTCTGGCACCCGGTGTGCATGGCCATGGAGCTGACCGACACGCCGCGCTTCCTGAAGATCCTGGGCGAGGAGCTGGTGTGCTTCCGTGACGGCAGCGGCCGCATCGGCCTGCTGCATGCGCACTGCGTGCACCGCGGTGCCTCGCTGGAGTACGGAAAGATCGAAGAAAAGGGCATTTCGTGCTGCTACCACGGCATGGTGTTCGACATCGACGGCACCTGCCTGCGCGTGCCCTTTCCGCAGGGCGAGGAAGAAGAAGGCGAGCGCTACCGCTGCAGCATCCGCCAGGGCGCGTACAAGGCCTTCGAGCGGCACGGCCTGATCTTTGCCTACATGGGCCCGCCGGAAGAGGAGCCGCCCTTCCCCGAGTGGGAAGGCAACTTCACCGTGGCCGACGGCGACGAGCTGGTGCCCTACAGCAACTTCCAGCACGCCAACTGGCTGCAGGTGCAGGACAACGCGGCCGACAACTTCCACACCATGGCGCTGCACGCCAAGCGCCAGGTGACCGGCGAGCACTACCAGGGCACCACGTTCGACGAAGTGGGTGCCGCCAGCATGGAGGTGCCGCCGGACATGCACTTCGTGCCGATCCATGGCGGGCGCGGCCTGGCCTGCTCGGGCGCTCGCCGCTCGGACGACGACCACATGTTCATCCGGGTGCAGCACCAGGTGCTGCCCAACCTGAGCCTGCACGCCTACACCTCCGAAGACGGCAAGGCCAAGAAGCTGTTCAGCCGCTTCCACATGATCCGCTGGACCGTGCCGGTGGACGACCAGAACAGCAAGATGATCGGCTGGCGCGTGATGGGCCCGGGCATCGACACGCGCGGCGTGGGCGACAAGAGCCTGGTGGGCTACGAGACCATCGACTTCCTGGAAGGCCAGGTGGCCATGCGCCGCCCGGAGCGCTTCGGCCAGTACAAGCTGGAAGACATGCCGCCGATCCCGAGCGACCACCGCGCCCGCGCCAACTACAAGGACTGCCAGTACGCCCCGGGCGACTACGAGGCCATCATCAGCCAGCGGCCGATTGCGGTGCATGCGCTGGAGAACCCGACCAAGTTCGACGCCGGCCTCTACATGTTCCGCAAGCTGCTGCGCGATGCGGTGCGCGGCACCAACCCCAAGGCCACGCCGCAGGAGTTTGCCAACTGGCTGCGCGAGAACGGCGGCGCGCCCAACAGCTACTGCTCGGGCAACGTGTTCGACCTGCCAGTGGGCCGCACCCGCGAAGAAGAGGTGACGCTGCGCCGCCACCTGGCGCGCGAGGTGGTGGCCATCATCACCCAGGCCGAGACCCTCAAGGGCCAGGAGCGGGCCGACTTCGTGAAGACGAAGATGGAAGCCCTGCAGCAGGACGTGCTGGCGCGGAGGGCCGCTTGAGCACGCTGAACCTGCGGGTGCAGGCCATCCGCCGCCAGGCCGAGGGCATCCATGCCTTCGAGCTGGTGCGGCCCGACGGCGGCGAGCTGCCCGAGGTGCAGGCCGGCGCGCATGTGGACGTGCACCTGCCCGGCGCGCTGGTGCGCTCGTACTCGCTGGCCGGCGACCCGGCCGACCGCCGCCGCTGGACGCTGGGCGTGCTGCGCGAGAAGGCCGGGCGCGGCGGCTCGGCCGCCCTGCACGACAAGGTGAAGGTGAGCGACGGGCTGGCCGTGGGCGAGCCGCGCAATGCCTTTGCGCTGGCCCAGGGTGCGCGCCACAGCGTGCTGCTGGGCGGGGGCATCGGCATCACGCCGCTCAAGGCCATGGCGCACACGCTGCACGCGCGGGGCGAGTCGTTCGAGCTGCACTACTGCGCCCGCACGCCCGACCATGCGGCCTTTCTGGACGAGCTGCAGGACCTGGTGCCACCCGGCCGGCTGCACCTGCACTTTGACCAGGGCGACCCGGCCCGGGGGCTGGACATCGCGGCCCTGCTGCGGGTGCCGGCCGAGGGCACGCACCTGTACTACTGCGGCCCGGGCGGCTTCATGCAGGCCTGTGCCGACGCCAGCGCGCACTGGCCGGCGGGCACGGTGCATTGCGAGCACTTCAAGCCGCCGGTGAGCACGGCTTCTGCCCTGCCGGCCGGCGCGTTCGAGGTGCGGCTGAGCCGCCAGGGCATCACGGTGCCGGTGACGCCTTCGCAGTCCATCGTGCAGGCGCTGGAGGCGGCCGGGCATGGTGTGCCCACGTCGTGCCTGTCAGGGCTGTGCGGTGCCTGCAAGGTGGGTTATCTCGAAGGCGAGGTGGAACACAATGACTACATACTTGGCGACGACGAGAAGGCCCACTGCCTGACGCTGTGCGTGTCGCGCGCACGCAGCCCGGTGCTGGTGCTCGATCTCTGAACCGCCCCTCTGCCACCCAACCCGATCACACCTTGACATGAACCTGGCCCGGATCAGCAGCCGAACCGACTATGTGGACGAGGTCTACAAGACCTTGCTGGACGCCATCAGCGCCGGCACGCTGGCGCCGGGCGAACGCATCACCCAGGAAGACCTGGCCGAGCAGCTCAATGTGTCGCGTTCGCCGGTGCTGCAGGCGCTGCGCCTGCTCAAGAAGGACGGGCTGCTGCAGGAGGCCCCCGGGCGCGGGCTGGTGGTGGCCCGGCTGGAGCCCGAGCGCATCGGCCACCTGTACCGGGTGCGCGGTGCGCTGGACGGCCTGGCCGCGCGGCTGGCGGCCGAGCGCGGCGAGCGCATCGATCTGGCCCTGATCGAGGCAGGGCGTGCCGCCGCCGCCGGGCAGGACGTGAAGGCCATGATCGAGGCCGACACCGCCTTCCACAGCGCCATCTACGAAGCCTCGGGCAACCCGCTGCTGATCGAGAACGCCTCGCTGCAATGGGTGCACCTGCGCCGGGTCATGGGCGCGGTGCTGCAGCACAGCAGCGGGCGCAGCATCATCTGGGACGAGCACGAAGCCATCGTGCAGGCCATCCACGACCGCGATGCCGACCGCGCAGCCCACCTGGCCGAACACCATGCCAGCCTGGCCGGGCGCAACCTGGTGGAACACCTGCAGACCCTGCAGTCCACCGCGCCGCTGGCGGCATAAGGACACGCCCGGTGAGCGCGGCTCCGTCCACCGACCGCTTCGATCTGGACATGGACGGGCCGGAGCCGTTCGACGGCCATCCGCGACTGTGGCGGCTGCTGCTGGCGGGTGCCTGCCTGCTGGGTGCCCTGCTGCTGCCGGTGACCGACCGGGTGTGGGCCTGGTGGAACGTGGACACCATGGGCCACATGGCGGTGGCCGCCGGCCTGCTGGGACTGGGGGGGTTTCTGGTGGGCTTCCGGGCGCTGAGCAGCGACCTGTTCCGGCTGCACGCGGCCCGCATCGACCCGCGGGGCGTGTGGCTGCACTGGAGCCATGCGCCCACGCTGCTGGGCCCGGCCCTGAGCGAGGAACGTTTTGTGCCCTGGAGCGAGCTGCGCCGCGTGGAGTGGCGCGAAGGCCACCAGGAGCACGAGTTCCGGCAGCTGCTCGACCTGGAATTTGCCGCGCCGCTGGAGGGCAGCCGCCTGCGCATCTCGCTGCCGGTGAGCGAGGGCCGGCAGGTGGAGCGCTGTCAGCACCTGCTGCGCCAGCTGCCCGAGGGCGCAGTGCTGCCGGACTGGATCAGGAACGGTCCTGCGACAGGGCCTGCGCCTGGGCCGGCGGGGTGGTATCGATCTGCCCGTTCCTGACCGGCAGGGTGTCGCCCGGCTTCCACGAGGTGCGCACCACGCCCTGCTTGCCGTCCAGGGTGAAGGTCACGTCGTAACCCACCAGCTGCTGCGTCTTCTCCTGCACCATGCGGCAGCGGCGTTCGTTGGTGACGACCACATCGTTCTGCTGCATGTTCTTCTGCACCTGGTTGCCGGCATAGCCGCCGCCCACGGCACCGGCCACGGTGGCCAGGGTCTTGCCGCTGCCGTTGCCCACCGCGCTGCCCAGCAGGCCGCCGGCAATGGCGCCCACGGCGGTGCCGGCGATGCGGTTCTGGTCCTGCACCGGGGCCTGGCGGCGCACGGCCACGTCTTCACACACTTCGCGCGGGGTGGAGACGGTCTTGGTCACTTCCTTCACGCCCACCACCTGGGCCACTTCGGGCTGCAGGTAGCGGTAGCCGCCCACGGCGCCGGCACCCAGCACCACCATGGACAGACCGCCCACAACCAGGCCCTTCATCATCGATTGATCCATAACGTACCTCCTGTGTGCCGGCACCGGCCGGCGTCCTGGGGCGCAATCTAGCGGGGGTGCAGCGGGGGCCTGTTACCGCAGGTATCGCCATCGGGCTGGACGCTTACACCTGGCTGCAACTCTTTACCGCCCGGGGGCACCGGTACAGCCGTCGTTCATGCGCGCCGCGGGGGTGACACCTGTCACGCCAGGGGGGTGACAACTGCCACCCTGTGACAGGCCCGGTGCGGGGCCGGATGCCTTGCAGATCAAGCACTTGGCGCTGGCGCGGTGCTGGCACGCGTCTTGAGAACACCAGCGCACCGGCCCGTGTCGAGGCCGGCCAACGGAGACACAACACATGCAACCCAAGACGCCCTCCCAACGGGCCGCCGACTGGCTGTCCGATTTCCAGACCGCGCTCGGCGCCGGCGACATCGCGGCCGCCACCGCCCTGTTCGATGCCGACTGCTACTGGCGCGACCTGGTGGCCTTCACCTGGAACATCCGCACCCAGGAAGGCCAGCAGGCCATCGCCGACATGCTGCGCGAGCGCCTGGCCGACACCGCGCCCGGCGCCTTTGCCCTGGAGGGCGAGGCCACCGAGGCCGACGGCGTGGTGGACGCCTGGTTCACCTTCGAGACGAAGGTAGCGCGCGGACGCGGCCATCTGCGGCTGAAGGCCACGGCCGAGGGCGACAAGGCCTGGACCTTCCTGACCACCATGACCGAGCTCAAGGGCTTCGAGGAGAAGCGCGGGGAGCGCCGCATCAAGGGCGCCGAGCACGGCGTGCACCCGGGCCGCAAGAGCTGGCTGGAACAACGCCAGGACGAAGAGGCCCGCCTGGGCTACGAGGAACAGCCGTATGTGGTGATCATCGGCGGCGGCCAGGGCGGCATCATGCTGGCGGCCCGGCTGCGCAAGCTGGGCGTGCCGGCCATCGTGGTGGAGAAGAACCCGCGTGCCGGCGACAGCTGGCGCAACCGCTACAAGAGCCTGCACCTGCACGACCCGGTCTGGTACGACCACCTGCCCTACCTGCCCTTCCCGGACGACTGGCCGGTGTTCGCGCCCAAGGACAAGGTGGGCGACTGGCTGGAGATGTACACCAAGGTCATGGAGATCAACTACTGGGGCAGCACGGTGGCCAAAAAGGCCACCTTCCATGAAGACACCGGCGAGTGGGAAGTGCTGGTGGAACGCAACGGCGAGCCGGTGACCCTGCGACCGAAGCAGCTGGTGTTTGCACTCGGCGTGTCGGGCTATGCCAACGTGCCGAAGATCGAGGGCGCCGACACGTTCGAGGGCGAGCAGCACCACAGCAGCAAGCACCCGGGGCCCGAGGGCTACATCGGCAAGAAGGTGGTGGTGCTGGGCTCCAACAACTCGGCGCACGACATCTGTGCCGCGCTGGTGGAGCACGGCGTGGACGTGACCATGGTCCAGCGCAGCAGCACGCACATTGCGCCCAGCAACTCGCTCATGGAGCTGGCCCTGGGCGGGCTCTACAGCGAAGAGGCGGTGAAGAACGGCATCGACCACCACAAGGCCGACCTGATCTTTGCCAGCGTGCCCTACAAGATCATGCACACCTTCCACATCCCCGTGTACGAGGAGATGAAGAAGCGCGACGCCGACCTGTACGGCCGCCTGGAGAAGGCCGGCTTCATGCTGGACTTCGGCGACGACGGCTCGGGCCTGTTCATGAAGTACCTGCGCCGCGGCTCGGGCTATTACATCGACGTGGGGGCCAGCGAGCTGGTGGCCAACGGCCAGATCAAGCTGCGCAGCGGCGTGAACTTCCAGAAGATCAAACCGAAGAGCGTGGTGCTCACCGACGGCACCGAGCTGCCGGCCGACGTGATCGTCTATGCCACCGGCTACGGCAGCATGAACCACTGGCTGGCCGACCTGGTGTCGCCCGAGGTGGCCGACCGCGTGGGCAAGGTGTGGGGCCTGGGGTCGAGCACCACCAAGGACCCGGGGCCCTGGGAAGGCGAGCTGCGCAACATGTGGAAGCCCACCAACCAGAAGCAGCTGTGGATCCACGGCGGCAACCTGCACCAGAGCCGGCACTATTCGCAGTTCCTGTCGCTGCAGCTCAAGGCCCGCTACGAGGGCCTGGACACGCCGGTGTACGGGCAGGCGGCGGTGCACCACCTGCGCTGAAGAGCGTTGACCTGGACTTGGGCAGCGCCCGGCCGCCGGCCTCACATCAGGCTGGCGGCGGGCAGCAGGCGCTCCAGCGTCTCGCGCAGGCGCTGGGGCACGATGGGCTTGGCCAGGAAGGCGTCCATGCCGGCCTCGTGGGTGCGCAGGCGGGCCTCGTCGAAGGCATCGGCGGTGAGCGCCACCACCGGCAGGCGCGGGCGGCCCTGCTCGGCCTCCCAGGCGCGGATGCGGCGGGTGGCTTCCAGCCCGTCCATGTTGGGCATCTGCAGGTCCATGAGCACGGCATCCACGGCAGAGCCTGCAAACAGCAGGTTCAGGGCCTGCTGGCCGTCTTCGGCCACGCGCACCTCCAGGCCCATCTTGCCCAGCAGGATCTCGACGAACTTGCGGTTGATGGGGTGGTCGTCCACCACCAGCACGGTGCCCTTGAGCGGCGGGCCGTTGTCCATGCGGGCCGGCGGCAGGGCACCGGGTTCGGTCATGCCGGCCGGCTGGCGCACCACCCGCGCGGGGATGCGCAGCCAGAAGCGCGAGCCCTTGCCCTGCTCGCTCTGCACGCCGGTGCGCCCGCCCAGCAGCTCGGCCAGGCCCTTGACGATGGACAGGCCCAGGCCGGTGCCGCCGAACTGGCGGGTGATGGAGCCGTCCACCTGCGAGAAGGGCTTGAACAGCAGGGCCACCTGCTCCGGCGCGATGCCGATGCCGGTGTCGGTGACGGTGAACTCCAGCACCGCGCGTTCGTCCTCGCACGACACCTCGCGCCCCTCCAGCCGCACCTGGCCGGTCTGGGTGAACTTGATGGCGTTGTTCAGCAGGTTCAGCAGGATCTGGCGCAGCCGGCTGGCATCGGTCACATAGCGGCGGCCGGACGGGCCGTTCCAGGCCGCGGTGAACCGCAGGCCCTTCTGCTCGGCCACCTGGCGGAACAGCTCGGCGGACTCGTGCACCACATCGAAGGGCACGGTGGGGCCGAGGTCGAGCTCGACGTTGCCGGACTCGATCTTGGAGAAGTCCAGGATGTCGTTGAGCAGGCGCAGCAGCGCCTCGCCGGAGCCCAGGATGGTCTGGGCGTACTCCAGCCGTTCGTCTTCGGTCAGGTCGGGCAGCAGCAGCAGCTGGGCCATGCCCAGCACGCCGTTCATGGGGGTGCGCAGTTCGTGGCTCATGGTGGCCAGGAAACGGCTCTTGGCCTGGTTGGCGCCCTCGGCCTGCTGGCGCGCCTGCACCAGCTCGGTGATGTCCACCCGCAGACCCACCACGTAGCCGCTGGGCGTGGGGTGCTCGATGTCGCGCACCCAGCGCTCGCCGATCTGCTGCACCGTGGTGTGGCCGTGGCGGTGTTCGGCCATGCGCCGCTCCAGCCAGCGCTGCAGCTCCTGGGCGGTGCCCTCGGGGTTCTGGTGGCGCCACCAGGCCTGGGCCAGGTCGGCAAAGCTGCGGCCGGGCTGCACGCCACCGGGCAGGCCGGCATAGGACTGGCGGAAACGCTCGTTGGCGTACACCACGCGGTCCTGCGGGTCGTAGATGACGAAGGCCTCCTCGATGGCGTCGATGGCGCTGCGGAAGCGCTCCTCGCTCTGGCTGAGTTCGGCGGTGCGCTCGATCACCCAGGCTTCCAGCCGGGCATTGATGTCGTCATAGGCAGTCAGCGCCTGGCGCAGGGTGCGGGCCAGCAGGCCGATCTCGTCCTGGCGGGTGTCGTCGGACACGGTGCGCGAGCTGCCGTCGGCCACGGCCCGGCAGTCCTCCACCAGGCGGTTGAGCCGCGCGGTGATGCGCCGGGCCATCACGCCCGAGAGGTGCCAGGTCAGGCCGCACAGCAGCACCGCCAGCAGGCCGGCCAGCGCCAGCCGGGTCATGATGGGTCCGTACCACGGGCTCTCCATGCCGTAGAGGCGGATGCCCAGGGCGCCGTTGCTCACCGGGGGCTCCAGCGGCATCTGCACCGTGACCGGGAAGTGGCGGCGCACGTCTTCCGGCAGGGCCAGGGCCTGGCCGGACGCAGGGGCGTGCGGGCCGCTGCCGGCCACGATGCTCTCCAGCGCCTTGTCGCCCAGCATCAGGTCCACGCCCAGGCCCTCGCCCAGGCCGGCGGCACGGCGGTGGAACTGGGCGTCCAGGTCGACCACGCCGACCATGGCGCCGATGGCATCGCGGGTGTAGGGGTACACCACCGGAAACACCATCACCAGGCTGGGCCGCCCGCCCGGGGTGACCACGGTGAGGTGGGGTTTGCGGTCGCGCATGGCAGTGGTCACCGCCGGCTGCCATTCGGCCACGGCCAGCGAGCCGGGCAGCGCACCGGCCATGGGCCGGCCCTGGTAGTCCACCAGCAGCAGGGGCATGGCATCGGGGCTGCGCGAGGAGCCTTCCAGGAAGGGCCTGAGGTAGGCGTCGCGCCCGGCGGAGTCGGTCAGGCTGGTCCAGACCAGGGTGCTCTGGCTCAGGTCGCGCAGGCTGCGCAGGTGAAAGCTGATGTCGCTGGACATGGCGTCGCCCAGCACGCGGGCGGCGCCGTCGTGGGCGCGCTCTTCGTTGGCGGGCACCTCCATCACGGTAATGACCAGCGAGCCGGCCACCAGCGTGGCCACGATGAGGGCCGACATGGCGAACGCGATGCGCTGGATGCGGCGGGCCAGCGGCGGCGGGGTGTTGAGCAGGGGCATCACGGGCGGCGGTGCACCGACGGTGTCATGGGGATGAGTTCGTCGTTGGCGGTGTAGCGCGCAAAGAAGATGCGCTCAGGCCCCAGGGCGTCGTGCCGGGCGGGCGTGAACGGGCGGGCATAGCGCTGCACCAGGCCGTCGTACGGCCCCAGCTGCTCCAGCGCGGCCCGCACCGCGCGGCGGTCGGAGCTGCCGGCCTTGTCGATGGCGCGCGCCAGCAGGTGCATCAGGTCGTAGGCATGGGCCACCCCCACCGGGCTGGGCACCTGCTCGGGCGTGGCGTAGCCCCAGCCCCGCTGCAGGGCGGCCAGCACCCGTTGGGCCTTGGGCGACTGCGCGCCCACGAAGCTGTACGACTGCACCACCGCCAGATCGATGGCGTCCAGCGCCGGGCCGGCCATGCGGGCAAATTCCCCGCCGGTGATGCCCCAGTGGCTGATGACCGGCAGGCGCTGGTCCTTGGGCAGGCCGGCCATCTCGCGGACCAGCAGCGAGCCTTCGGTCTCGTTGGCCACCAGCACGATGACCTGGGCACCGGCCTCCCGCAGGGCCTGGTAGCTGGCCAGCAACGAGGCATCGCCCCAGTTGTACCAGCGGTGGGCCACCAGCTTCATGTCGGGTGTGGCACCCACGGCCGCTTCCAGGGCGGCCTTGTTGCTGCGGCCCCAGGCGGTGTTGGGCACCAGCAGCCCCAGCCGTGCGGCCCGGTGGTGTTCACGGGCAAAACGCACGAAGGCCGGACCGACCCAGGCGTCCTTGATGGACAGGCGGAAGGTGTAGCTGGGCTGGTGCGGGTGGTCGGTGATGCCGTCGGCCGAACCCCAGGGGTCCAGCAGGGGCAGCCCGAGTTCGTGCACCAGCGGCAGGGCCTCGATGTAGATGGGGCTGAACTTGCCGCCGAAGACGGCCACCAGATCGGGCTGGGCGGCCAGCTTGCGCAGGTTGTCCAGGCCCACCGCGGTGACGGAGCGGTTGTCCGACGTCACCAGCGAGAGCTTGCGCCCGCCCAGCACGCCGCCGGCCTGGTTGATCTCGGCCATGGCGATCTCGATGCCCTGCTGGATGGCCTGGGCCGAGGTGCTGGTGCGGTGTCCGAACTCGGCGTCCAGGCCCACGTACACCGGCGCGGGCTGCGCCTGCAGCACACCCATGGCACTGGCCCAGAAGAACAGCAATCCAACCAGCCATCGACGCATTGCGGCAAGCCTCAGGAAAGAAGACCCCCCTATTCTGGCGGCGTGCACCGTGCCTGAACCGTGGAAAAGCACCGCAGATTGACACGCATCAAACCCACGGCTGCGATGATCCAGGCATGACCGCCCGCCCCAGCCCTCCTGCCCACCACCCCGCCGGCGCCACCCTGGTGCTGGTGAGCGGCCTGGTGGCCGCGCTGCACATCGGCAAGATGCCGCCCTCCTTGCCGGTGCTCGCCGAGGGCCTGGGCGTGACGCTGCTGCAGGCCGGCTTCCTGCTGTCGGTGGTGCAGCTGGCCGGCATGCTGGGCGGTCTGCTGGTGGGCCTGCTGGCCGATGGCGCCGGCCTGCGCCGCAGCGTGGTCACCGGGCAGGCCGTGCTGGCGCTGGCCAGCCTGGGCGGGCTGCTGGCGCAGGGACCCACCGCGCTGCTGGCGCTGCGGGCGCTGGAAGGCCTGGGTTTCCTGCTGGCCTGCCTGCCGGCGCCCAGCCTGATCCGCCGGCTGGTGGCGCCCGAGCGGCTGTCGCTGCACCTGGGCCTGTGGGGCACCTACATGCCCACCGGCACCGCCGTGGCCCTGCTGCTGGCGCCGCCGGTGCTGCACCTGGCGGGCTGGCGGGGGCTGTGGAGCCTGCTGGCCCTGGCCTCGGCCGCCATGGCGGTGTGGCTGTGGCGGGCATTACCGGCCGACCCGGCCCGCACCGCCGAAGCCGGCACCGGCGGCCTGCGGGCCTGGGCCGCCCCCTTGCGCGCCACGCTGGCAGCCGGCGGTCCGTGGGCGGTGGCACTGGCCTTTGCCATGTACTCCAGCCAGTGGATGGCGGTCATCGGCTTCCTGCCCACGGTGTATGCGCAGGCCGGCATTGCCGGCACGGCGGCGGGCGCGCTCACCGCGCTGGCTTCGCTGGTGAACGTGGCGGGCAATGTGAGCGCCGGGCGCCTGCTGCACGCGGGCTGGCCGGCGCAGCGGCTGCTGCTGATCGGTTTTGTGGCCATGGGCAGCCTGGCGGTGCTGGCCTTCGGACAGCTGCCCGACGGCAGCGGCCTGCCGCCGCTGGCGCGCTTTGCGGCGGTGCTGGGTTTTTCGATGGTGGGCGGGCTGGTGCCGGCCACGCTGTTCTCGCTGGCGGTGCGCGTGGCACCGGGCGAGCGGGCGGTGTCGACCACCGTGGGCTGGGTGCAGCAGTGGTCGTCGGCCGGGCAGTTTGCCGGCCCGCCGCTGGTGGCCTGGGTGGCGGCCCAGACCGGCGGCTGGCAGTTCACCTGGGTGGTGACCACCAGCGCGGCGGTGCTGGGTGTGCTGCTGGCGCTGGGGCTGGAACGCCTCAGGGCTTGACCAGGATGCTGTGCGGCACCCGGCCCACCGCCACGGTGCGGATGGCCTTGGCCGATGCGGTGTCCACCAGGGTCATGTCGTCGGACAGGCCGTTGCTCACGTAAAGCGTCTTCCCATCGGGGTGCAGCGTGAGGCCCCAGGCCCGCTTGCCCACCAGCACCTGGCGGCCCGGCTTCTTGCTGGCCACGTCCACCTCGGTCACATGGTTGGCCTTGCCCAGGCCGACCCACATGGTCTTGCCGTCGGGGCTGAGCGTCATGCCCACCGGGGTGATGTCGGCCTCGCGCAGGCCCTGCACCGCGAACTTGATGGTGGACTTGACCGACTGGTCGCGGGTGTTGACCACGCTGACCGAGGCGTCGAGCTCGTTGGTGACCCACAGCTCGTTGCCGCCGTCGGCCAGCACGAAGCGGCGCGGCCGCTTGCCGACCTTGATGTTCTTGACCACCTTGCGGGAGCCGAGGTCGATGTAGTGCACCACGTTGGCCACCTCGGAGGTGACGTAGGCGAACTTGCCGTCGGGCGTGACCAGCACGCCCTCGGGCTCGCCACCGGTCTTCACCGTGAACAGCGGCTTGCGGGTGGCCAGGTCGTAGGCGGCCATGACGTTCTCGTCCTCGATGGACACATACACCGTCTTGCCATCGGGGCTGAGGTCGAAGATCTCGGGGCTGTCGCCCAGCGGCACGGTACCGGTCATCTTGCCGCTGGCCACGTCCACCACGCCGAGCTGGTTGCTGTCGCCGCAGCACACGTAGAGCGTGCTCTTGTCGGCGTTGAACATCATGTGGCGCGGGCGCTTGCAGGTGTCGATGGCCGAGGTGGCCTTGCCCTGGGTGTCGAACACGTAGATCTTGTTGTCCTTCTCGCTGGACACGAAGACCTGGGCGCTGGCGGCGGTGGCCAGCAGGGTCAGGCTGGCCAGGGCGATACGGGTGAGCTGCAGCATGGGGTTTGTCTCCTCGGTGTTGTGGGTGTGCCGGACTGTGACAGACCGGCGTGAGCGGGGCAGCAATTCCGGTGCCAGGGCAGCTGGCTAAACAGGCCATGAACGGCGCCGCGTGACTGTGCCAATCTGGCACAGAGTGTGTTGCTCAGGCCCCGTCGGACTCGAACGCGGCACGCACCATGTCGATGAACACCCGGGTCTTGGGCGGCATGAGCTTGCGGCCCGGAAACACCACCGCCGCCGGCTCGGGCGGCAGGGACCAGTCGGGCAGCACCCGCACCAGCGGGCTGCGCTGGGACTCGGCCCGGGCCAGCAGGTCGGGCACGGCGGCCACGCCGGCGCCCAGCGCGGCCAGGCGGATCATCATCTCCGGCGAGTTGGCCGACACCCGGGCCGGCGGCAGGCCTTCCCAGCGCTCGGTGCCGCGCAGCAGCACCCAGGGCGCGGTGGCACCGCGCGGCCCCAGCAGGCCCACGGCGCTCTGGCCCAGCAGGTCGTCCGGGTGCTGCGGCATGCCGTGGCGGCGCACATGCTCGGGCGAGGCGTACAGCCCGCTGCGCAGCGGCCGCAGGCCGTGGGCGGCCAGCAGCCCGTCGTCCTGCAGCGGGCCGATGCGCACGGCGGCATCGAAGCCCTCGCCCAGCAGGTCCACGCGGCGCGGCGACAGATCGATGTCCAGCGCGATGTCGGGGTAGCGGGCCATGAAGGCGGCCATGGGCGCGGCCAGCAGCAGCGTGGCCAGGTCGCTGGGCATGGACACGCGCAGGCGGCCGCTGGGCACGGCGCTGCGCTGGGCACTGAGTGCGGCCACGGCCTGCACCTCGGCCGCGACCTGGCGGGCATGGTCGAGCAGCAGGTGGCCGAACTCGGTGAGCGTCTGGCGCCGGGTGGTGCGCCACAGCAGGCGTTCGCCCAGGCCCTGCTCCAGCGCGCTCAGGCGCCGCGACACGGTGGACTTGGGCAGACCCAGCCGGTCGGCCGCGCGGCTGAAGCTGCCCAGCTCGGCCACCTGGGCAAAGATGAGCAGGTCGTTGGGATCGGGGGTGAAGCCGGGTGCCGGGCGGTATTGGTCCATGATTGGAACAATCTTATCCGTGCAGAGGTATTTTTTCTATTGAAGGATCAATCTACAGTCCCGTCACCGATCCACTTTGTTCAGGAGTTCCCCATGAATGCCAGCACCCCCTCCACCGCCCACAACGCCTTCCTGCTCGCCGCGCGCGCGCTGATGGCCCTCATGTTCGTGCCGGCGGGCATCAGCAAGATCACCGGCTTCGAAGGCACGGTGGGTTACATCGCCTCGGTCGGCCTGCCCATGGCAGCCGCCGGTGCGGTGGCCGCCATCGTGGTCGAGGTGCTGGGTGGCCTGGCCCTGCTGGCCGGCGCGGGCACCCGCGTGGCCGCCGTGGTGCTGGCGGTGTTCACCCTGGCCGCCAGTGTGTTCTTCCACGCCTTCTGGGCGGTGCCGGCCGATCAGGCTTTCGTGCAGCAGCTGATGTTCTTCAAGAACCTGGCCATCGTCGGCGGTCTGCTGGGCCTGGCGGCCGCCGGTGCCGGTGGCTGGAGCGTGGACGGCCGTCGCTGAAGACGGCGGGGCCGCTCAGGCCCCGGCCAGCGGCAGCTGCAGGACCAGCCGGGGTGCCCCATCGGGTTCCCCGGCCCGCGCCAGCACACCGCCGTGCAGCCGCGCCAGGTGGCGCACGGTGGACAGGCCCAGGTCGTCCGCTTCGGCAGGGCTGACCTGATCGGCCATCAGGGCCACGGTGGCCACGGTCAGCGCCGGTCCGCCCGGCGCGGTGCCCACATCGATCTGCACCTGGCCCTCCACCGCACGGGCCGACACCCGCAGGGGCACGCCGGCGTCGCGGTGGTGGCGATGCACCTGCATCAGCAGGATGCGCAGGGCCAGTTCCAGCAGGGCCGGCTCCACCTGCACCCGCAGGTCGGCCAGCAGGTCGATCTGCACCGATCGTGCCTGCGGCCCCTGGCCCAGTTCTTCTCCCAGCCGGGCCAGCGCACGGCCGATGCGTTCGGCCAGCGGCGTGGCCTCGGTGGCGAGTTCGCGCAGGTCCTGCCCGCCCACCAGCTGCAGGTCTTCCAGCAGCAGCGACAGGCGCCGCCCGCTGCGCCGCACCGCGTCCAGCCCCTGGCGGGCCGGCGCGGCATCCGGCGGCAGGCCGGCGGCCACGGCGGGCACGGCCTGGTTGATGGCGTCCACCGGCTGGCGCAGGTCCTGCGAGACGGCCTGCAGGAACTTCAGCTGCAGGCGGCGCTTGCCCTCCAGGGCCTCCACGGCACGGGCCAGCTCGCGCGCCTGGCGGCGCAGTTCGGTGATGTCGCGGTAACGCTCCACCACGCCGATGACCTGGCCGTCGTCGTCGCGGGCCGGGCCGTAGCGCACCTCCATGTGGCGCAGCCCCAGGCCGGGGTACACATGGTCGATCTCGATCTGCACCTCCTCGCCGGCCATGGCGCGGTGGATGGCTGCCCGCAGGTGCTGGCGGTACAGGGTCGGGCCCACCAGGTCGGGCAGCAGCATGCCCATGATCTCGTCGCGCCGTTCCACCCAGTACAGCTCGAAGGCCGGGTTGACCAGCCGGTAACGGTGGTCGCGGTCCAGGAAGGCGGCCATCTCGCGGCCCTGGTCGAGCACATGGCGGATCACCGCCTCGCTGCGCTGCACCTGGTCGAGCGTCTGCACCGCTTCCTCGCGGCGCAGCGCCTCGTGCTGGATCAGGCTCAGCGTGAGGCCGGCCAGGTGGGTGAGCATGGCCTGCTGGTGCTCGCTCAGGCCGCGCTGCTGGCTGTCGAGCACGCAGACCGCGCCCAGCGCATGGCCCTCGGGCGTGACGATGGGCGCGCCGGCATAGAAGGTCACCTCGCCCGCGCGCACCTTCTCCAGCTGCGCAAAGCGGTTGTCCTGCGTGGCATCGGACACCACCAGCACCCGGTCGTTGTCGAGCACGGTGTGGGTGCAGAAGCTCTGGTCGCGCGGCGTCTCGACGATCTCCATGCCCAGCCGGGCCTTGACCCACTGGCGGTGCTCGTCGATGAGGGTGATGAGCGCCATGGGCGCACCGCAGATGTCGGCGGCCAGCGCGGTGATGTGGTTGAACACCTCCTGCGGGAGGGTGTCCAGGATGCGCATGCGGTGCAGCGTGGCGAGGCGGTCGGTCTCGTTGGCGGGCAGGGGGCAGGAGGCAGCAGGCTGGGTCATCGGAGGGTCGGGAATGTGGCGGGGCGGCCTCTGCGTACACTTCGCCAACCCCGCGCCTGTCATGACCCCACAAGAATACGTCCAGCAAAAGGCCGCTGCATCGGGCAGCAGTTTTTATTACGCTTTTCTCTTTCTGCCACCGGTGCGGCGCGCGGCCATCACGGCCTTCTATGCTTTCTGCCGCGAGGTGGACGATGTGGTCGACGAGGTGACCGACCCCGGCGTGGCCCAGACCAAGCTGGCCTGGTGGCGGCGCGAGGTGGCCCAGGCCTATGCCGGCCAGCCCAGCCACCCGGTGATGCAGGCGCTCATGCCGCTGGCGGCCGGGCACGGCATCGAGGCCCGCCACCTCGATGCGGTGATCGAAGGCTGCCAGATGGACCTGGAGCAGAACCGTTATCTGGACTTCGCCAACCTGCAGCGCTACTGCCACTTGGTGGCCGGCGTGGTGGGCGAGGTGGCCGCCCGCATCTTCGGCCAGACGCAGGACGGCACCACCGCCTACGCCCACCGGCTGGGCCTGGCCTTCCAGCTGACCAACATCATCCGCGACGTGGGCGAGGACGCCACGCGCGGCCGCATCTACCTGCCCATCGAGGAGCTGCAGCGCTTCGATGTGAAGGCCCACGAGCTGCTGCGCCGGGGCCCGGCGCCCGGGACCGACGCCGCCGATTTCGAGCGCCGCTTCCGCGCCCTCATGGCCTTCCAGTGCGAGCGCGCGCTGGCCACCTACGCCGATGCACTGGCCCTGCTGCCGGCCGCCGACCGGCGCGCCCAGAAGCCCGGCCTGATGATGGCCAGCATCTACCGCACCCTGCTGCACGAGATCGCCGAAGACCCGATGCTGGTGCTGCACCAGCGCGTGAGCCTGACGCCGCTGCGCAAGTTCTGGCTGGCCTGGAAGGTCCAGGCACTGGGCCGGCTGTGAACGCAGCCCCGCACACGCCCGCGCCGGGCCACGGCCTGTCGGTGGCGGTGGTGGGTGCCGGCTGGGCCGGCCTGGCCGCAGCGGTGACGGCCGCGCGCCAGGGGGCCCAGGTGACCGTGTTCGAGGCCACCCGCGAGCCCGGTGGCCGCGCCCGCGCCCTCGACGTGGCCGGCCCGGCCGGACCGCTGCGGCTGGACAACGGCCAGCACATCCTGATCGGCGCCTACGCCACCACGCTGGACCTGATGGAACAGGTGGGGCTGGAGCCGCACCGCGAGCTGCTGGCCCTGCCCCTGGGCATGCCGCACGCCGATGGCACCGGCCTGACGACCCCGGCCTGGGCGGCCGGCTGGCCGGCACCGGCCGCGCTGCTGGCCGCCGTGCTGTGCGGCACACGCGGCTGGACCTGGGCCGAGCGCCTGGGCCTGCTGCGCACCTCGCTGCGCTGGCAGCGCCAGGGCTTTGTCTGCGCCGCGCACCTGAGCGTGGCCGACGTGTCGGTCGGCCTGCCGAAGCGGGCCATGGACGAGCTGATCGGGCCGCTGTGCGTGTCGGCCCTGAACGTGCCGCCCGGGCAGGCCAGCGCGGCCGTGTTCCTGCGGGTGCTGCGCGATGCCCTGTTCGGCCCCGGCCATGGCGGCTGGGCCGCCTCGCAGCTGCTGCTGCCGCGCACCGACCTGGGGGCGCTGTGGCCCGATGCGGCACTGCGCTGGCTGGCCACCGAAGCCCCGGTGCCGGCGGTGGTGCACCGTGCGTGCCGCGTGCAGGCGGTTCAGCGGGTGCAACAGGTGCAGCGGCAAGGCGGAGGTTGGTCGCTGGCAGCGGCCACCCCGGACGGCACCCGCAGCGCCGTGTTCGACCGGGTGATCTGGGCCACCCAGCCCACGGTGGCGGCCGCCGCACTCGCCGAGGTGAACCCCGGCTGGGCCACCACCTGCGGGCAGCTGCAGCACACCGCCATCACCACGGTGTACCTGCACGCCGCCGGCCAGCGCCTGCCCTCACCCATGCTGGCGCTGCGCAGCGCTCCGGCGCAGTTCGTGTTCGACCGGGGCTGGCTGCGGCCGGACGATGTGCAGGCCCAGGGCGTGCTGGCCTTCGTCATCAGCGCCAGCCAGGGCGAGCGCGACGCGCTGCAACAGGCGGTGCTGCAGCAGGCCCGCGACGAACTGGGTCTGCCGGTGGGTGTGCTGCAGCCCCTGCAGACGGTGACCGAAAAACGCGCCACCTTTGCCTGCACGCCGGGTGTGCAGCGGCCCGGCCAGGCCGTGGCGCCAGGCCTGTGGGCGGCCGGCGACTACACCGAAGGCCCCTACCCCGCCACGCTGGAGGCGGCGGTGCGCAGCGGTGTGGCCGCTGCACAGGCGGCCCTGGGTCGCTGAATCAGGCCATGCCGCGGGCCTGGGCGAAGCCCGGGCGCGCCACGCAACGGCCCAGCCATTCGGCCGTGACCGGGTGGGCCTGCATCAGCGGGCCCGACATGCGCGCCCAGCCCAGCACGGTGGCCACCAGCAGGTCGGCCACGGTGAAGCGGTCGGCCGCCAGCCAGGCATGGCCGCGGGCCTGGGCGGCGGTGAGTTCGGCTTCGATCACGCGGAAGGGCACGGCCAGGCGGCGCTCGGCGGCGTCGGCTAGTTCGGGCTTGCGCTGATCGGCCGGCATGACCATGCGGTGCATCAGCACGGTCAGGGCGTCGGCCTCGGCCTCGCTGGCGGCCCAGAAGGACCAGCGCAGCGCCTGCGCGTCTTCATACGGCGTGGCCGGGGCGATGCTCACGCCGTCGGCCTTGCCGTGGTGGCGCGCCAGGTACAGCGCACAGGCCATGCTTTCCCACACCACCACGCGGCCCTCGGGGCGCTCGTCCACCACGGCCGGGATGTGGCCGTTGGGGTTGATGGCCAGGTACTCCGGCGTGCGGGTGGCGCCACCGGCATAGGGGGTGGGCACATGCTGGAACGACAGGCCGAGCTCCAGCGCGGTCCAGAGGGGGCGGGATGCGCGCGATGCGCCGATGCCGTAGATGGTGAGGCTCATGGTGAACAGGGGTTGGGTCGGGGGAAAGAAGGATTCAGGCCAGCAGCCGGCACAGGCTGAGCAGGTCGGACACGGTCACATGCGGTGCCGGTGCGTCGGCAGGCCAGGGATGATCATGCCGGTTCACCCAGGCCACCTGCAGGCCGGCGCGCAATCCACCCACGCCATCCAGGTGGATGTCGTCGCCCACATGCAGGATGTGCTGCGGCTCGGCGCCGGCGGCCTGCGCCCCGGCGTGGAAGATGCGCTCGTCGGGCTTGCCCACGCCGAACTCGCGGGCGCTGAGTGCCGCCCGGAAATGCCGGCCCAGGCCCACCCGGTGCACGTCGGCATTGCCGTTGGACAGGGCCACCACCGGGTAGCGCGCGGCCAGCCATTCCAGTGCGGGCAGTGCATCGTCGAACAGCTCGACCCGCTGGCGTTCGGCAAAGAAGACCTCGAAGGCCGGCTCGGCCAGGGCGGGGTTGTCGCCGGCCCGCTCCAGCACCAGGCGGATGGACTCGCGGCGCAGCGCGCTCAGGTCGTGATGCAGGTCGGGGCGGGTGGTCTGGATGTGGTTGCGCACCTCGCGCAGGGCAGCCGGCGAACCCGCCAGTGCCGCAGCGGCCGGGGCGTGTTCGGCCAGCCAGGCCGCCAGCACCCGCTCGGCCCGCTCGATGGTGGGCCAGATGGGCCACAGGGTGTCGTCCAGATCGATGGTGATGCCCCGCACCCGCTCGGGATCGAAGGCGGCCGGGGAGCGGATCTCGGGGGTATTCATGGCTGCGGGAGAATAGCGCATGTCCTTCTCTGCCGAACCCCCGTATTCCCATGGCCAGGCGTCCCGCACGGCGGTCCTGCTGTGCAACCTGGGCACCCCCGACGAACCCACCGCGCCCGCCCTGCGCCGCTACCTCGGCGAGTTCCTGGGCGACCCCCGGGTGGTCGAGATCCCGCGCCTGGTCTGGATGGCCATCCTGCACGGCATCATCCTGCGGGTGCGGCCGGCCAAGTCGGCCGCCAAGTACGCCGGCATCTGGACCACTGAGGGCTCGCCGCTGAAGGTCTGGACCGAGCGCCAGGCCACCGAACTGGGCCAGGCCCTGCAGCAACGCGGCCACCACGTCACCGTGCGCTACGCCATGCGTTACGGCAACCCGTCCATGGCCTCGGTGCTGGACGAACTCAAGGCCGCCGGCGCGACCCGGGTGCTGGTGCTGCCGGCCTACCCGCAGTACAGCGGCACCACCACCGCCAGCGTGATCGACGCCGCCATGCAGTGGGCTGCCCAGGTGCGCAACCTGCCCGAGTTCCGCTTCATCAACCGCTACCACGACCACCCGGGCTACATCGAGGCGCTGGCCCGCAGCATCCGCGCCCACTGGACGGCCCATGGCCGGGGCGACCACCTGATGATGAGCTTTCATGGCGTGCCCGAACGCACCCTGCACCTGGGCGACCCCTACCACTGCGAATGCCACAAGACCGCCCGCCTGGTGGCCCAGGCACTGGACATCCCGCGCGAGCAGGTGACCGTGACCTTCCAGTCCCGCTTCGGCAAGGCCAAGTGGCTGGAGCCCTACACCGAGCCCACCCTCATCAAGATGGCCGGCGAAGGCCTGAAGAAGGTGGACGTGGTCTGCCCCGGCTTCACCAGCGACTGTCTGGAAACGCTGGAGGAGATCAACATGGAAGCGCGCGAGGCCTTCCTGCACGCCGGCGGCGAGCGGTTCAGCTACATCCCCTGCCTGAACGCCGATGCGCCGTGGGTGCAGGCACTGGCCGACCTGACCGAGCAGCACCTGCAGGGCTGGCCCACGCGCAGCCAGGAGCCGGCGGCCGAGCTGCAGGCCGCCCGCGAACGCGCACTGGCCCTGGGCGCCACCAACTGACCAGCCCCCTGACGGCATGAAGCGTCCCGCCGACGAGGCCTCCAGCCCCCGCATCCGCCTGGACAAGTGGCTCTGGGCCGCGCGTTTCTACAAGACCCGCGCCCTGAGCATAGAGGCCATCGAACGCGGCCGGGTGCAGGTGAACGGCCAGCCGGCCAAGCCCTCGCGCGAGGTGCGCTGCGGCGACACCATCGTGCTGCGGGCCGGCTTCGATGACCGCACGGTGCAGGTGCTGGCGCTCAGCGATGTGCGCGGCTCGGCCAGCGTGGCCGCCCTGCTCTACCGCGAGACCGAAGAATCCATCGCCCGGCGCGCCGCTGCCGCCGAACAGCGCCGCCTGGCCCCGGAGCCGGCACTGGCGCAGACCCAGGGCCGCCCCACCAAGCGCGACCGCCGCCAGCTCGGCGACTGGGGTTCGCGCTGGAGCGCCTCGGTCGACAGCTGACCCGGCGCCGGCTCAGCGCCGCCAGCCCAGCCACACCACGGTGCCCACCACCATCAGGCCACCGAGCACCTGCACCGGTGCGATGGCCTGGCCCAGCAGCGCCCAGGCCAGCACCAGCGCAAAGATGGGCTCCACGTTCATGATGGCCGAGTTGCCCACCACGCCCAGGCGCGGCAGCACGGTGAACATGAGCGTGAACGCGCTGCCATACAGCGTGACCAGCGCCGCCAGCCCCCACCAGCCCGGCGCGGCCTGCGGCCAGTGCGGGCCGCCCTGCCCGGCCACGGCGAGCGCCGCCAGCAAGGCCACCATGCCCAGCGTGGCGCCGGTGCGCAGCCGCCCGTCCAGCCCGGCCGTGCCGTGCTGGGTGAGCACCAGCGCCAGCCCGAAGGTGGCCGCCGCCGTGAAGGCAAAGGCCACGCCCGCACCGATGCGCGCCCAGTGACTGGCCGCCGCCACACCCGATGCCGCCCCCGACACGTCCAGCGCCAGGGCCAGGCCCAGCAGCATCACCGGCATGGCCTTGAGCAGCCGGGGCGGCGTGCGCTCGCCGTACACCACCCGGGCCCACAGCGCGGTCCACAGCGGATAGGTGTTGAAGGCCAGCAAGGCCAGTGCCACCGGCATGCGGGCCACCGCCGCATAGATGCACAGGCTCTGCACCGCGATCAGCAGGCCGATGCGGGGCAGCATGCGGCGCTGCCCGGGCGTGACCTGCCACTGCACGCCCTGCAGGCGCAGCAGCACCACCAGCACCAGCGCGGTCACGCCGCTGCGGCACAGCACGGCGGTGGCCACGTCCAGGCCGTGGTCGAACGCCAGCCGGGCGCCCACATGGTTGGCACCCATCATGCAGGCGATGAGCAGCAGGGTGAGGAAGGCGGTGCGGGATATGGCGGTGGTCATGGGCGGTGGTCATGGGCCGTGGCAGGCCGGGCGCGGGGTTGATCCGGCCGGGCCGGATGGGATTGAATGTCGATCATGACCGATCACCCCGTACAAGCTCCCCGCCCGGCCCGCGAACGGGTGCTGACCTGGGCCCTGCCCCTGCTGCCGGCCATTGCCGGCCTGCTGCTGCTGGCCCTGGTGCTGGCGGCCACCGAACGCAGCGTGGGCACCGAGCTGCGCGCCCGCGCGGCCTACCGGGTGGAGCGCTTTGCCGACGCCTACGCCGGCCAGATCGCCAACGTGCTGGCCCGCAAGGCCGGCGAGATCGAGCTGCTCGCGGCCATGGCCACCGGGCCGATGCCGCTGCCGGCCCTGCGCGAACAGATGCAGCTGCAGAAGCAGCGGTCCAGCGCGTATGTGTGGATCGGCCTGACCGATGCCGAGGGCCAGGTGGTGGCGGCCAGCGACGGGCTGCTGGAGGGCCGCTCCATCGCCAACCGGGGCGTGTACGTCAATGGCCGCCAGGGCCTGTGGTTCGGCACGCTGCACCCGCCCGTGGCCCTGCGCCAGCCGCTGCTGGACTACGGCATGACGGTGCCGGACGAACTCGCCGACATCGCACTGCCGGTCAAGGACGCACAGGGCGGCCTGCGCGGCGTGATGGCCACCCACCTCAATGCGCGCTACCTGGACGAACTGCGCAGCGCCCTGGTGGGCGGGGCCGGTACCGACCTGGCGCTCACCCTCACCCTGGTGGACGCCGACGGGCGCGTGCTGCTGGGGCCGCGCACCGGCTGGCGCGAAGGCGAATGGGCCGGGCTGATGGCGCTGCCGGCCGGGCGTGCCCTGCGCCGCCAGGACGATGAAGGCCGCGAGCTGCTGATCGCCCGCGCGCCGGTGCTGCCGGGCGATTCCGATCTGCGCACCGGCTGGCAGGTGGTGGCGGCCCAGCCGGTGGCCACCGCCCTGGCGTCGGTGAATGCCCTCGAACGCGACCTGCTCCTGTGGGGCGGCGGCGCCACCCTGCTGCTGGGCCTGACCGGTTTTGCGGTGGCCCGCCGCCTGGCGCGCCCCTTCAGCGATGCCGAGCGGCGCCTGCGCGAGCAGGGCGAGGTGCTCAGCGCGGTGGTGGATGCGGCCAGCGACGCCATCATCGGCGTGGACGAGCGTGGCCGGGTCACGCTGTCCAACCCGGCGGCGGCCCGCATCTTCGGGTTGTCGGCCGGGCAGATGCTGGACCAGCCGCTGGAGCGGCTGCTGCCCGCTGCCGCCGGCCGCCCGCTGGCCGAATGGCTGGCACCGCAGGCCGACCCCGACACGCACGAACGCGGGGTGCGGCGGGTGGGCGGCCTGCGCGCCGACGGCACCGCGCTGGAGCTGGAGGCCTCGGTGTCGGAGGTGCGGGTGCGCGGCCGGTGGCTGGTCACCGCCATCCTGCGCGATGTGACCGAACGCAGCCGGGCCGAACGGGCCTTGCGGCGCTACCGCAGCGAACTCTCCGAGCTGACCCAGCGCCTGCTCGACCAGGAAAAGGTCACCACCCGCCGCCTGGCCCAGACCCTGCACGACCAGCTGGGCCAGACGCTGGGCGCCATCCGGCTGTCCTTCGATGCCCTGTGCGGGCTGCGGCCGGCCGACGCCGACGCCCGCTGGCTGGAGCGCGAACGCAAGCTGGGCGAGCTGGTGGACACCGCCATCGCCGAAGTGCGCCAGGCCCTGGTGATCCTGCGCCCGCCGCTGCTGGAGAGCGCCGGCCTGCAGGCCGCGCTGGACAACGAGCTGCACAGCCGCCGCACCGATGCGGGCGACGTGGCGCTGGTGCTGGCGGTGCAGCCCGGTGCACAGGACTGCCGGTGGCCGGCCGATGTGGAGTACGCCGCCTTCATGGTGGCGCGCGAGGCCCTGTCCAATGCCCTGCTGCACGCGCGGGCCAGCCAGGTGCGGGTGGAGATTCACGGCGATGCCGAGCGGCTGCAGCTGTCGGTGCAGGACGACGGCATCGGCCTGAGCGACGGGCTGGCCCAGGGGCGACCCGGCCACCTGGGCATGGTGGGCATGCGGGAGCGGGCACTGGCCATCGGGGCCCGGCTGACGGTGGCCGGCGGACCCGACGGCGGCACGCATGTCACCCTGGTGTGGGACGCCCTGACCGAGGGTGCTGGGCTATCCTGAGCACCACCATGAGCGACATCTACCTGGTTGACGACCACGCCATGATGCGGGACGGGCTGCGGGCGGTGCTGGAGGGCGCCGGTCACCGCGTGGTGGGCGAGTCCGACCAGCCCACCCAGGCCCTGGCCGACCTGGCCCGGCTGCAGCCGGGCGTGGTGCTGCTGGACCTGCACATCGGCCTGCATTCCGGGCTGGAGCTGCTGGAACAGATCCAGCGCCGCTCGCTGCCGGTGCACACCATCATGCTGACCATGTCGGCCCAGCCGCGCCACGTGGCCGAGGCCATGCGCCTGGGCGCCCGGGGCTATGTGCTCAAGGGCTCGCCCTCGCGCGAGGTGCTGGCCGCCGTGGAGGCGGTGGCCCAGGGCCGCATCCACCTGGGCGGTGCGGTGGCCGAGCTGGCGGTGCAGGGCATGATGAACACCGGCCCGGCCACCGGTCTGGCGGCGTTGTCGGCGCGCGAGCAGCAGGTCATCCTGATGGTGGTGCGCGGCCACACCAGCGCGGCCATCGGCGAGGCGCTGCACCTCTCGCCCAAGACGGTGGAGTCCTACCGCAGCCGACTCATGGCCAAGCTGGGGGTGAGCGACCTGCCCGCCCTGGTGCGCCTGGCCATCCGCGAAGGCCTGATCAGCGCCGACGAGAACTGACCGGGTCTCCGGCAGGGCACTGTCCAGGTTTCCCGGCAGCGCGGCCCCCGGGGCACGCGGCACATTGAGGGCCATGAGTTCCGACACCGCCCCTGCCCCGCTGATGCCCCACCCCGCCGTCGAGGCGCTGGAGGTGTGGCTCATCTGCCGGCGCGGCGAGCAGCAGGTGCGTGCCCGCCAGACCCTGATCGACCTGCTGCAGCCCTGGAGCGAGCGCCTGCGCCTGCAGTGGATGCCCGACGGCCAGGCACTCATGCAGGACATGCCGCACCGGCCGGTCTCGCTGGCGGTGGTGGATGCGCGGGCCGACCGGGCCTGCCAGGGCCACCTGCTGCCCGCCCTGGAGCAGCAGCACATCGACACCCTGTGCATGGACGAGCTGGCCGACATGGGCACAGCGGCCGCCCGCAGCTGGTGCTGGAGCGAGCTGCCGCGCGCGCTGCAGCTCTGGATGCGCCGCCACCGGCTGGGCGCCTGAGGCCCGGCCGGTGATGCTCAGTAGGTGATCGTCAGCACCAGCTGGTCCTGGTACACGCCCACCGGCACGTTCTGGGCCGCCGGCACCCGCCCGTACACCGTGTGGTTGCGGCCGCCCTGCAGGCAGACCAGCCCCAGCAGCCCGGTGCTGATGCTGCCCCCCACCACCGAACCCGACGCCCCGCCATCGCCCCAGGGCTGGGTGCGGGCGGCATCGCTGAACAGGTCGTAGCGCAGCCGGCCGGTGCCGGCCGAGAGCTGGCGCACGCCGCCACCGGGCGTCTGGCCCACCGACAGCGACAGGGTGTAGGCCACCTCGCAGGCCAGCAGCAGGTAGGTGGGCGTGCAGCGCACCTGCACCGTGGCACTGCTGTCCACCCGCGGGCCCTGCGGCGACACATAGCTGCCGAAGGCCAGCGGCGTGGCGCTGACGGTGCAGCTGTGGGCCTGGGCGGCCGAGGCCCAGAGCGCCAGCAGCGCAGCGAACCACCAGCGCGCGCTCATGGCAGCTGCTCCCGGCAGGTGAAGGGCCCCAGCGTGGGCTGCACGCCGGCATCTGTCGGCAGGTCGAATTCCACCACGCACACCCCGGCACGACCCTCCACCAGCAGGCGGTTGCGGTCCTGCAGATCGCCCAGGAACACCTCGCCGTCCAGACCGAAGGGCACACCCATGCCCGGGCCATCGGCGTCGAGCCGGGCGCGGGCACCCGGGGCCACCGGCCGGCCATCGCTGTGCCGCACCCGCAGCAGGGCCGCCCGGCTGCGCCGGGTGGGGAAACGGGCCGACACCACCGTGTCGCCCGGCGGGCGGATGCGCACCTCGTGCAGGCCCACCAGCATGTCCATGGGCAGCCGCTCGGGCGAGATGCCGATGATGTTGTCCTCCCAGGGCTGCAGGCCGTGCACCCAGGCCCGACCCTGGGCATCGGTCACGGCCACTTCGCGCCGGTTGAGCTGCACCCCCACGCCGGGCAGACCGGCCACCTCGATGCGGGCCACCACCGCATCGCCCAGCGCGCGGCCGGCCACCGGGCGGTCGCCCAGCCAGATCAGCCCGCCCTGCCAGGTCAGGCGCTCGGCGGTGTCGCCGCTGGCGGTGCGTGCGGCCTGCAGCTCCAGCCGGCCCTGGTCGCCCAGCCAGCTCCAGCCGGCCACGGCGCGGCTGGCACCGCTGCCGCCCTGCAGCCGCCAGCCGGCACCACCGGTCTCGGGTTCGTGGCGCTGCACCTGCACCGCCGTGCCGGCCTCGGCCCCGCCCTGCACCCGCATGGCCAGGCTGGTGTCGCGCTCCAGCGCCCGGGTGAACATGACCGCCATGCTCCAGCGCTGTTCGCGGCGCAGCGCGCTCAGGCCCATCTGCCAGTCGCCACCGATGCGTTGCTGCACCGAGGCACTGAACACGCGCTGCGCCGCGCCGCTGGCGCTGCGCTGCCAGACCTGCCCCACCGAGGTGCTGGCCCGGCCCCAGGTCCAGCCACCGAACAGGCTGGCGCGGCGGGCCGGCGGCAGGCTGCCGTCGATCTGGCGCACGCCGCTGTCGGCGGTCTCGACGCGCGCGCTCAGGTGGTAACGCGGGGTCACCCGCTCCAGCCCCAGGCGCAGGGCCTGGCCCTGCTGGCCGGTGGAGCGGCTGGCGGTCCACTGCAGGCTCACCACGCCCAACTGCGCCGGCACCCAGTGCGCCGCCAGGTGCAGGTTGCGCACCGCGCCGCCGGTCTCCACCCGGGCCAGACCGGTCAGGGTGTCGGTCAGGCCTTCGCGCCAGGCCAGTGCGGCCAGCGAGCCCTGGTAGCGGTCGCCGGGCAGGCCGTAGTTCAGGCGCAGCCGGCCGGCCTCGGCGCACTGTTCGCGCAGGCCCGGGCGCAGCAGGCGGGGGCTGGCATAGAAGGGCACGGTGCGCACCTGCTCGATGCCCTGCACATCGCGCTGCACCAGCCGCACCTCGCCGGCCCCGGTGACGGCGGGCAGGTTGTCCAGCAAAAAGCGCCCAGGGCCGACCGACAGGCTGCCGGCCGGCTGGTCGTTGATCAGCAGGTCCACCCCGCTGGGCACCTGGGCCGAACCCTGCACCAGCGGCAGCGGGTACTGCGCGCGGTCGGGCTGCAGGCCGAAGTCGGTGCGCAACTGCACACCGGCCATGCGCACCGTGGGGGCCAGCTCGCCGCCGCAGCTCAGGGTGTCGCCCACCGAGGTGCGCCACAGGCCCTCAGGGTCGGCGTGGCGCAGCGAGGTGTCCAGCCGCTGCATGCGGGGCTGGCCGGGCAGCGTGCTGCCCTGGCGCCACAGCGTGGTCTGGTGCAGCACCGTCTGCGGCCACAGGCCGAAGGCGCGCAGGTCGGTCAGGGTGCTGGCCTGGCTGCCGGCGCGGTCGCGGTCGAGGTTGAAGCTGTAGTCCAGCGACAGCCCCGGGGCGGCGTGGGTCTCCAGCACCGGGCTGTCGATGCGTCCGGCCTGCCACGGCAGCCGGCGCGACACGAAGCCTTCGGCCGGCACGCTGAGCAGCAGGGTCTGGGTGGCGGCCTGCAGCCGGGGCTGCCAGGCGCTCAGGCTGTGGTGGGGGCGGCCGTCTATGAGTCGGGGTTCGTCCTGCGGCGCCAGCTGCCAGGCGGCCAGGCTCTCGACCGGGGCCAGGAACTGCCCGCCGATCTCCACCACCGGCGCGGCCTCGTCCAGGGCATGGCCATTGATGCGCACATCGAGCCAGCGCACCAGCGGCAACGGGGTCTGGCCGGCGGCGTCCACGGCCAGCAACATGCCGACCACCAGCACCAGCCAGGCCAGCAGGGTGCTGCCCGGCGCGCGCTGCAGGTCAGGCCCCTCAGGGCGATGCGGGACCATCGAACTGCGCCCGCAGGCGGCCGGCATCGCTGTCGGCCTCCAGCCGCAGGGGCCGGCCCTGCCACTCGCGCGGCAGGGTCCAGCGGCAGCCGCCGCCCGGCAGGGCGTAACACGGGCCCAGGGCCTGTGGTGGCAGACCGTCGGACTGCAGCCGCAGCTCCCGCACATGCACATGGCGCCCGCCGTCGTTGGCCAGCGCCACGCTGGTCCCGGCGTCCTGGCGCTGCCAGCGCGGGGCCGGGTCCGGCAGGCCGTCGCCGGCACCGAACACCGGCAGGCTCACGCGCAGCAGCATCTGCACGCCGCCATCGCCCGGGGTGGCCGGTGTGGCCACCTGGGACAGCCACAGCCGCCAGCTCTGCTCGCGCCCGGGCGCCAGCGGCTGGCGCAGACCCACCCGCACCACCTGCTGGGCGCCGGGGGCGAGTTCGAAGATGGGGGGATTGACGATGAGGTCGCTGGCCGGCTCCAGCCGGTCCAGCGTGGCCTCCTGCGACCACGACCAGACCTGGGCCTGCACCAGCAGGGGCCGATCGGTCGGGTTGCTGACCACCAGCTGCGCGGCGGCCTGGCGCGGGCCCAGGTCCACCCGCACCGGCCGCACCTGGAAGGCGTGGGACGGCAGGGCCAGCAGCGCAGACAGCGCGGCGGTGATCAACCAACGCAGGCTCATGACCGCCTCAGTAGGTGGCCGTCACCGTGATGGTGTCGGTGTAGCTGCCCACCGGGGCCACGGCGCTCGACGGCACCCGGCCGTACACGGTGAAGGTCTGGACCAGGCCGGTGCCGGTGCTGCTGCGCACGCTGGTGCCGGCGGTGCCGTCGCCCCACAGGGTGGTGCGACCGGCGTCCTGGTAGAGGGTGTAGTCCAGCGTGTCGCTGCCGCTGGTCATGCGGCGGCTGGCCACCGAAGCGCCCGAGCCGGTGCCGGCGTCCAGCGCCAGGGTGTAGGGCGTGCCCAGGGTGCAGGTGGCGGTGACGGTGACGCTGCCGTCACGCTGCACGCCCGGCGTCACCACACCGAAGGCCAGCGGCACACCGCCCACCACGGTGCAGGCCGGCAGCACGGTGGCCGTGACGCTGAAGGTGGCGGTGCTGGTCTGGGCCCGGGCCGGCAGGGCGGCGGCCAGGCACAGGGCCAGCAGGCCGAGGGGGAGGCAAAGGCCGCCGGAGCGGACCGAGGAGAGACGGGAATGGCGGTTCGGTTGCATGGATGCGCTCCTTTTCGGAAATCACATCCGCCATATCGGCAGCCGAACCGGGTTACTTTGTGGGGAAACCTGGATCGTTGGTGCCGGATTTCATGCTTTCCCCGGACAGATCGGTCCCCATGAGCGGCAGACCGCTGTGGTCCTTCAGCCCCACGCCGGTCAGGCCCAGGCGCCGGCCCTCGCTCACCAGCCAGGCCAGACGCCGCGCGGCGGTGACCGGGTCCTGCCCGGCCGGGCGCACATTGGAGATGCAGTTGCGCTGCGCGTCGCTGCAGCCCACGCGCGGGCTGTGGGTGAGGTAGATGCCCACGCTGTCGGGCGAGCTCAGGCCCGGGCGTTCGCCCACCAGCATGGCCACCATGCCGGCGCGCAGGCGTTCGCCCACCTCGTCGCCCACGGCCACGCGGGCTTCGCGCACCACCACCAGCGGCCCCAGGCGCAGCGCCGGGTCCAGCGCCTCGCGCAGCGCGGCCAGCAGGGCCGGGGCGTGGCGCTGAATGCCCAGGGGCGACAGGCCGTCGCCCACCACCAGCACCAGGTCGGGGGCGGCTTCGGGCGCCTGCAGCCGCTCGGCATCGGCCGGGTCCAGGCGGCGGCCCAGGTCGGGCCGCAGCAGGTATTCGTGCCGGCTGCGGGCGCGGCTGCTGACCACCCGCACATCAGGCCAGCCCTGGGCCTGCACCTGGGCCACCAGGGCATCGGCGTCCAGCGGCAGGTGGATGGCGTCGCGCGCCTGCGCATGGGCCAGCGAGAAAGCCAGCACCTCGCGGGTGGTGGCGCTCACGCCACTGCGGCCCAGGCCGATGCGGGCCGGCGTGAAGCGGCGCAGGTGCGCCCAGGGGTCGTCGCCGGTGGCGGGCGGGTCGGCCGGGTCCAGGCGCTGGGGGGGAAGCTCGGGCAGGTCGCTCATGCCGGTCATGCTGCTGGCAGGCTCAGGTGTTCGCCGGCCGAGCGCCAGGCCTGCGCAGCGGGCAGCAGGCGGCCGGTGGCATCGGTGATGTCCATGGACTGCAGCCAGGCCTCGAACTCGGGCGCGCGCTTCAGACCCAGCAGCTCGCGCAGCACCAGCGCGTCGTGGAAGGAGGTGCTCTGGTAGTTCAGCATCACGTCGTCCGCACCGGGCACGCCGATCAGGAAGTTCAGGCCCGCCGTGGCCAGCAGCACCATGAGGTTGTCCATGTCGTTCTGGTCGGCCTCGGCATGGTTGGTGTAGCAGATGTCGCAGCCCATGGGCAGGCCCAGCAGCTTGCCGCAGAAGTGGTCTTCCAGCCCGGCACGGGTGATCTGCTTGCCGTCGAACAGGTACTCCGGCCCGATGAAGCCCACCACCGTGTTCACCAGCAGCGGCTGGTAGCGCCGGGCCACCGCGTAGGCGCGGGCCTCGCAGGTCTGCTGGTCCACGCCATGGTGGGCATTGGCCGACAGCGCACTGCCCTGCCCGGTCTCGAAATACATCACGTTCGATCCCACCGTGCCCCGGCCCAGCGATTGCGCCATGGCGTGCGCCTCGTCCAGCAGGGCCAGGTCGATGCCGAAGCTGCGGTTGGTGCCTTCGGTGCCGGCGATCGACTGGAACACCAGGTCCACCGGCGCGCCCAGCTCGATGGCCCGCATGGTGTTGGTGACGTGGGTGAGCACGCAGCTCTGGGTGGGAATGCCCCGCCCGATCACATCCGCCAGCACATGGTTCAGGCGCACCAGGTCGGGCACGCTGTCGGACACCGGGTTGATGCCCACCACCGCGTCGCCGGCCCCGTGCATCAGCCCGTCGATCAGGCTGGCCACGATGCCGGCCGGGTCGTCGGTGGGGTGGTTGGGCTGCAGCCGCACGCTCAGGTGGCCGCGCAGGCCCTGGGTGTTGCGAAAGCGCGTGACCACCTCGCAGCGCCGCGCCACCAGCATCAGGTCCTGGTTGCGCATGAGCTTGCTCACGGCGGCCACCATCTCGGGCGTGAGGCCCGGGGCCAGGGCCTGCAGCACCGGCCCGGTGGCCTGGGCCGAGAGCAGCCAGTCCCGAAAGCCCCCCACGGTGAGGTGGGCCACCGGCGCGAAGGCCGCTGCGTCGTGGCTGTCGATGATCAGCCGGGTGACCTCGTCGTCCTCGTAGGGCACCAGCGCATCGGTCAGGAAGCGCTTGAGCGGCACATCGGCCAGCGCCCAGCGGGCCGCAATGCGCTCCTGCTCGGTGCTGGCAGCCAGGCCGGCCAGCGCGTCGCCCGAACGCAGCGGCGTGGCCTTGGCCATCAGCTCCCGCAGCGAACCGAAGCGGTAGCGCAGCGGCCCCAGGGTGACGTCGAAGCTCACTTGGCAGTTCCCAGCATCTCGTCGGCCGGGGCGGCGTCGCGCTGGCCCGAGGTGAGCGCGAAGTACACCCAGGCCACGGCCATCAGGCCCAGGAACATGGCGGTGATGACCGGGTTGAAGTACACCAGCGCGCCCAGGCACACCAGGCCGAACACCAGCGCGATGGCCGGCAGCACCGGGTAGAACGGCGCCTTGTAGGGGCGCTGCAGGCCGGGCTCGGCGGCGCGCAGCTTGAACAGCGAAGCCATGGACATGATGTACATCACCAGCGCGCCCAGCACCGCCATGGTCACGATGTTGGCCGTGAGCGGCTGGCCGCCGATGGTGATGAACTGGTCGGAGAACACCGCCAGCACGCCCACCACACCGCCACCCACCAGCGCACGCACCGGGGTCTTGAAGCGCGGGTGCACGGCGGCAAAGTACGCGGGCAGGTAGCCGGCGCGGGCCAGCGCATACATCTGGCGCGAGTAGCCCAGGATGATGCCGTGGAAGGACGCCACCAGACCGAACAGGCCGATCCACACCAGCATGTGCAGCCAGCCGCTGTTCTCGCCCACCACCACCTTCATGGCCTGGGGCAGCGGGTCGTTGATGTTGGAGAGCTGGCGCCAGTCGCCCACGCCGCCGGCCATGATCATCACCAGGAAGGCCAGCGCCACCAGCGTCAGGATGCCGGTGATGTAGGCGATAGGGATGGTGCGCCTGGGGTCCTTGGCTTCTTCGGCCGCCATGGCCGCGCCCTCGATGGCCAGGAAGAACCAGATGGCGAACGGGATGGAGGCAAAGATGCCCGCCCAGGTGGCCATGGTGAAGCTGCTTTCACCGGCCCAGCCGTTGGCCACGAAGTTGGCCATGGACCAGCCCGGCGCCACCACGCCGGCAAACACCAGCAGCTCGCCCACCGCCAGCAGCGTGACCACCAGCTCGAACATGGCCGCAATGCCCACGCCCAGCGCATTGAGGGTGATGAAGATCACATAGGCACCGAGTGCCGCCACCTTGGGGTCGAGCGCCGGGTACTGCACGTTCAGGTAGGCGCCAATCGCCAGCGAGATGGCCGGCGGCGCAAACACGAACTCCACCAGCGTGGCATAGCCCGCAATGAAGCCGCCCGTGGGCCCGAAGGCCCGCCGCGCATAGGCAAACGGCCCGCCCGCGTGCGGGATGGAGGTGGACAGCTCGGTGAAGCTGAAGATGAAGCTGGTGTACATGACCGCCACGAACGTGGTGGCCACCAGAAAGCCCAGCGTGCCGGCGCTGGCCCAGCCATACGACCAGCCGAAGTACTCGCCGGAAATCACCAGGCCGACGGCAATGCCCCAGAGAGAGAAAGCGCCCAGGACCGGCTTGAGGTCGCGGGACACCTGTTGGGTGTGGTTTGACATGGAAATGCTCGTGGTGCACCTGAAACGGCTCAGGCAGCCTGCGACGCATGGTGCGGCCAGGCCGGGCGGTGGCGGTATCCGGATTCGGCAACACCACTGTGGTGCCGCGTTTTTTTCCGAAACGGGATACGGCGACCCGGGTTTTCCGTAGGTCGGGGTTCTGGCACGGAACTTGATACTTCTGCCCTCACCCGCGGCCCGCCGCCGGAACACCCCAATTCCATGCCCTTCCCGTCCAACCTGGTGCACCACCACCCCGACGCCGCCGACGACGGCGCCCGGTACCGCATCAAGCGCTCCCGTGAGGTGCATGTGCACGCGGACAACCTGGACGCCTGGGAACAGCGCTACGAACAGACCTCGCACGGGCTGTTCAGCGGCCAGGTGCGCGAGCTGATGGACGCCGACATCCAGGTGTTCGAGGAAGAAGCCAGCTGCGCCACCAGCCAGCACTGCCGCCCCTGGGACGGCGGCGTGTGGCTCGGCCTGGCCGTGCCCGAAGCGCCCGAAGGCCTGCGCTTCATGGGCCGCCCGGTGGACGGGCAGCAGCTCATGCTCTCCAGCAACGGCCACCCGTTCGACCTGCAGGTGCCCGCCGGCTGCGGCCTGTACGGCGTGGTGCTGCACCGCGACCGCGTCATCCGCCACCTGCAGGACGTGCACCACCGCGACTGGCCCCAGGCCGCCCACCTGGCCCCCAGCGTGCAGCCGCTGACCGTGCTGCAGCGCCTGCGGCTGGTGGGCATGCTGCGCGAGGTGCTTCGGTCACTGCAGGCCGAACCTGGCGTGCTGCGCTTTGACGCCAGCCGCCAGGCCCTGCGCGACACCCTGCTCACCGTGCTGGCCGACACCCTGGCGCCCGACGCCGTGTGCGACGCCGCCCCGCCCGCCCTGCGCCGGCGGCAGGACATCGTGGACCGCGCCCGCGAACTCGTCATGGCCCACCCCGACCAGCCGCCCCGCGTGGAACAGCTGTGCGTGCAGCTGCACCTCACCCGCCGCACCCTGCAGAACTGCTTTCAGGACGTGCTGGGCATGAGCCCCGCCCACTACCTGCGCACCGTGCGCCTCAATGCCGTGCGCCGCGAACTCTGCGACGCCGCCCGGGACACCACCATCGCCGACATTGCCGCCCGCTGGGGCTTCTGGCACATGGGCCACTTCTCGCAGGAATACAAGGCCCTGTTCGGAGAAACGCCGTCGCAGACGCGGCAGCATGAAGCGGTGTGCTGAAGCGGCGTGACGGCCTGATTCATCTCAACGGGTAGGCAACTGCAGCAGGCGCTGCAGGTCCGCATCGGCCACCGCCGCATCGTCCAGCCCCGACATCACCACCCCCGCGAGCTGCGCCAGCCGCGCCGCCAAGCCCCGCAACTGCAGTGCTGCCGCCGGCTCCTCGGTCAGGTCGAGCTTGGGCAACAAGGAAGCCAGCGCCTCGATCTCCCAGGCCGCTTCCAGGCAGGCGCCGCGGCGAGTGGGGGACAGGGTGATGGGGGTGTCGGTGTTGAGCATGGTTTCTTGCTCCTGTTAGGGACCTGAAACCACCCTGTGCGTTCTTACGCGCAAAGGGTGGGCGGGATGTTAAGAACACGGCTAACAGTCCGTGCGACCATCCTTGCGGGTAGGCCCATCCCGCCCATAACCGGTAGGCCTGCAAGCAGACCAATGGACGCGCAGATGGAGCGCATCCGCAGGCCTCCCGAGAGGGAAGCCCGCCGTGTTGGGGCATGACGAAACCTCACTGACGGGGAGGTTGCACCGCTATTAGCTTGTTGGTGTTCTTAAGCACCGGGCCTTTCGGCTTGGCGGCGATTATGCGGGGGCCGCGCGGAGGTGTCGATGCGGGTATCGAGCCTGAGGAGACCAGCGGATGCAGAGGTGGGGATGGGGATAGTCACACGGATCAAGCCGTGCCGCCGTCCTTGCGGATGGGCGCTCCCATCCCCGAAAACATGAGGGCCATCCACGCCATGGCCAACAAAAAAGCCCTGCAGCGAACTGCAGGGCTTTTTCAATGTGGCGGAGTGAGAGGGATTCGAACCCTCGATGAGGCTCTACACCCCATACTCCCTTAGCAGGGGAGCACCTTCGGCCACTCGGTCATCACTCCGGAAGCCCCGCATTATGCCTCAATTCGGCAGCAGGGCCGGGCGCTCTCAGCGGCCGATGGTGTCGGCGGTCTGGTCCAGATCGAACTCGCGGTGCAGGGCGCGCACGGCCAGTTCCATGTACTTCTCGTCGATGACCACCGAGGTCTTGATCTCGGAGGTGGAGATCATCTGGATATTGATGCCTTCGGTGCTCAGGCAGCGGAACATGCGGCTGGCCACGCCCACGTGGCTGCGCATGCCGATGCCCACGATGCTGACCTTGCAGATGCGGGCGTCGCCCAGCACTTCGGTGGCGCCCATGGCCGGGGCCACCTTGCTCTTGAGCAGGTCGATGGTCTTCTGGAACTCGTTGCGGTGAACGGTGAAGCTGAAGTCGGTCTTGCCGTCCTTGCTCACGTTCTGGATGATCACATCGACTTCGATGTTGGCATCGGCCACGGCACCCAGGATCTGGGCGGCGATGCCGGGGGTGTCGGGCACGCCGAGAACCGAAATCTTGGCCTCGTCGCGGTTGAAGGCGATGCCGGAAACGACGGCTTGTTCCATGTTGTCTTCTTCCTCGAAAGTGATCAGGGTGCCGGAGGCGGCTTCTTCGTTCAGGTCGATGTCCCAGGGGGTGAAACTGGAGAGCACGCGCAGCGGCACGCGGTACTTGCCGGCGAACTCCACCGAGCGGATCTGCAGCACCTTGGAGCCCATGCTGGCCATCTCCAGCATCTCTTCAAAGCTCACGCGGTTCAGGCGGCGGGCTTCGGGCACCACGCGCGGGTCGGTGGTGTAGACGCCGTCCACGTCGGTGTAGATCAGGCATTCAGCGGCCTTGAGGGCTGCGGCCACGGCCACGGCCGAGGTGTCGCTGCCGCCACGGCCCAGCGTGGTGATGTTGCCCTCGGGGTCCACGCCCTGGAAGCCGGTGACGATGACCACCTTGCCGGCCGCCAGGTCGGCGCGCACGCGCTCGTCGTCGATGCTTTCGATGCGGGCCTTGGTGTAGGCGTCGTTGGTCTTGATGGGCACTTGCCAGCCGGCGTAGCTCACGGCTTCCAGGCCTTCGGCCTGCAGCGCGATGGCCAGCAGCGCAGAAGACGCCTGCTCGCCGGTGGAGGCCAGCATGTCCAGTTCACGGCCGTAGGCGCGGCCCGGCTTCTCGGGGGAGAGTTCCTTGGCCAGGGCCAGCAGGCGGTTGGTCTCGCCGCTCATGGCGCTGGGCACCACCACCATCTGGTGACCGGCCTTGTGCCACTTGGCGACACGGCGGGCGACGTTGCGGATGCGCTCGGTGGAACCCATGGAGGTGCCGCCGTACTTGTGAACGATCAAGGCCATCGGGATGTTGTGCAAAGGGGGATCAAGAGGCGCCGAAGCGGCAGGCCGCCGCCGGGCAAAACCTCGGGATTATACCGAGGGGGTGTAGTGCAGCGCCCCGCCCTGGCGCACCACCAGGCCGGCGGCCACGCGCAGTTCGATGCGGTGCCCGCGCGTGGTGCAGGCGGCCACCTGCAGCAGCAAGGCGTCCATCTGCGCGGCGCTGGGCGCCACGCCGTGGTGCTCCCGCAGCCAGTGGCGCAGCAGGTTCGCCTGGCGGTCGGGGCTGAGGGTCTGCAGCGCCGCAATGGCCGGCGGCAGGCCCGCTTGCTGCGCATCGATCGCGGCCAGTTCGTCCAGCAGGCGCTGGGCCTGGGCCGCATGCCGGGCGGTGCGGGCCAGCGCGGGCACGGCGCCGGCAAAGGTGTCGCGCAGCGCCGGCATGAGCCGGTGGCGGATGCGGTTGCGCGTGTACTGCGGGTCGGTGTTGGTGGGGTCTTCGACCCAGGTGTGGCCGGCGGCCTGCAGCTCGTCCCGCAGGGTGGATCCCGGCACCTGCAGCAGGGGCCGGCCGAACAGCACGCCGTGGCGCTCGAAGCGCTCGGGCATGGCGGCCAGGCCCGGCAGGCCGGCGCCCCGGCTCAGGGCCAGCAGCAGGGTTTCGGCCTGGTCGTCGGCATGCTGGCCCAGCAGCACGACCGATGCAGCCGGCGTTTCGGAAGCCAGCCGAGCCAGGGCCTGGTAACGCGACCGGCGCGCGGCGTCTTCCGGGCTCTGGCCAGGTTCGGGCCGGGCGTCCACCCGGGCCAGGCGCAGGGGCACGTTCAGCGATTGCGCGGTGTGGGCGGCATGCGCGGCAAAGTGGTCGGCCGCGGCCTGCAGGCCGTGGTGCACATGCAGGGCCACCACGCGGCCGGGCCACAGCTGGGCGGCGGCATGCAGGAGGGCAGTGGAATCGGCGCCGCCGCTGTAGGCCACGCCGATGGGGCCAGCAGGCAGGTCAGCCGACAGACCAGCCGACATTTCGGCCTGATGGCGCTGCCACCAGGCTTGCAGTGCCAGCCGGGTGGCCGGCAGCTCAGCGGCGTTCGCGGGCTTCGGCCTTGGTGTCGGTGAAGCGGCCATAACCGTCCAGGCGGGCGTGGCGGCGCTCCAGCAGTTCCTTGACCTTCAGGTCAGACACCTGGCGCCAGGCGTCGGTGAGGGCCCGCTTGAGGAAGGCGGACATCTGCTTGTGGTCGCGGTGGGCGCCGCCCACCGGTTCGTTCACGATCTTGTCCACCAGGCCCAGGGCCTTGAGGCGGTGGGCGGTGATGCCCAGGGCCTCGGCCGCGTCGCTGGCGCGCTCGCTGGTCTTCCAGAGAATGGAGGCGCAGCCCTCGGGGCTGATGACCGAGTACACCGAGTACTGCAGCATGAGCACCTGGTCGGCCACCGAGATGGCCAGGGCGCCACCGGAGCCGCCCTCGCCGATGATGGTGGAGATGATGGGCACTTCCAGCTGCGCCATCTCGAAGATGTTGCGGCCGATGGCTTCGGACTGGCCGCGTTCCTCGGCGTCGATGCCGGGGTAGGCACCGGGCGTGTCCACGAAGGTGAAGACCGGCAGCTTGAATTTTTCGGCCAGCTTCATGAGGCGCAGGGCCTTGCGGTAGCCCTCGGGCTTGGTCATGCCGAAGTTGCGCAGACCACGTTCCTTGGTGTCGCGGCCCTTTTGATGGCCGATCACCATGCAGGGCTGGCCATTGAAGCGGGCCATGCCGCCGACGATGGAGAGGTCGTCGGCGAAATGCCGGTCACCGTGCAGCTCGACAAAGTGCGTGAAGATGTCGCGCACATAGTCCAGCGTGTAGGGCCGGTCGGCGTGGCGGGCGATCTTGGTGATCTGCCACGGCGTGAGGTTGCTGTAGATGTCCTTGGTGAGCTGCAGGCTCTTGCCGGCGAGCTGTTCGATCTCTTCGGAGATGTCGACCGCGGATTCGGTCTGCACGTAGCGCAGTTCCTCGATCTTGCTCTCGAGCTCTGCGATGGGCTGCTCGAAGTCGAGAAAATTCTTTTTGGCCAAGATGGGCTCCTGTCTTGCCTGTGGGGGTGGGGGTCAGTAGCTGACCGGCACCGGATCCAGCGATCGCCAAATATACCAAGTGGCCACGCTGCAATACGGTGCCCACGACGTGGCCACCTCGCGGATCTCGGAGCGGCTCACCGGCTCGCCCGAGAAGTAGCAGCGGCTGATGCCGTTCTGCAGCCCGATGTCGTCCAGCGGCAGCACGTTGGGACGCATCAGGTGGAAGATGAGGAACATCTCGGCGGTCCAGCGGCCGATGCCGCGGATGGCCACCAGCTCGGCAATGATGGCCTCGTCGTCCATGTCGGCCCACTGCTTCTCGTGCACCTGGCCGTTGGCAAAGTGCAGGGCCAGGTCGACCAGGTATTCCACCTTGCGGGCCGACAGGCCGGCGGCGCGCATGTCGTCCACCTTGAGCTTGAGCACCTGGGCCGGCGTCATGCGGCGCGAGAGCGCCGAGAAGCGCTCCCACACCGACTGCGCGGCCTTCACCGAGATCTGCTGGCCCACGATGCTGCGCGCCAGCGTGACGAAGGCATCGCCCCGCGACTGCAGGCACACGCCCGGGTGCTGCGGAATGAGCTTCTTCATGACGCGGTCGCGCTTCATGAGGTGGCGGCAGGCCTCGACCCAGTAGTCGGGTGCCTCGGGGCCGACGTCGGGCAGCACGGAAGACGACACGGAGGGCGACATCAGGCGCGTTCCCAGGTGGTGCCGGACGGGCCGTCCTTGAGCACGATGCCCTCGGCCAGCAGTTCCTGGCGGATGCGGTCGGCCTCGGCGAAGTCGCGATTCTTCTTGGCAGCGGCGCGGGCCTCGATGCGGGCCAGGATGGCGGCCTCGTCGGTGGCCTGGGCCGCACCGCCACCCTGCAGGTAGGCGGCCGGATCGGCCTGCAGCAGGCCCAGCACGCCACCCAGGGCGCGCAGCAGGCCGGCGCGTTGTGGGTCGCGGCTGCGGTTCACCTCGGACGCCAGGTCGAACAGCACGGCCAGGGCTTCGGGCGTGTTGAAGTCTTCGTCCATGGCGGCCTTGAAGCGCGCGGCCAGCGGATCGGCCCAGTCGATGGCGACCGGGGCCGGCGCCACCTGCTGCAGCGCGGTGTACAGGCGCTTGAGCGCAGCACGGGCGTCGTCCAGGTGGGCATCGCTGTGGTTGAGCGCGCTGCGGTAGTGGGCGCGCAGCATGAAGAAGCGCACCGTCTCGGCGTCGAACTTCGCCAGCACGTCGCGGATGGTGAAGAAGTTGCCCAGGCTCTTGGACATCTTCTCGTTGTCCACCCGCACAAAGCCGTTGTGCATCCAGAAGCGGGCCAGCGGCACGCCGGTGGCGCCTTCGCTCTGGGCGATCTCGTTCTCGTGGTGGGGGAACTGCAGGTCGGCACCGCCACCGTGGATGTCGAAGCTCTCTCCCAGCATCTCGCAGCTCATGGCCGAGCATTCGATGTGCCAGCCGGGGCGGCCACTGCCGTAGTCGCTGTTCCACTGGGCGTCGGCCGGCTCGTCGGCCTTGGCGGCCTTCCACAGCACGAAGTCCAGCGGATCGGCCTTGCCGTCGTTCACCGCCACACGCTCGCCGGCCCGCAGCTCGTCCAGCGACTTGCCCGAGAGCTTGCCGTAACCGGCGAACTTGCGCACCGCAAAGTTCACGTCGCCGCCTTCAGCGCGGTAGGCCAGGCCGCGCTCTTCCAGGCGGCGGATGATGCCCAGCATCTGCGGCACGTAGTCGGTGGCGCGGGGCTCGTGCGTGGGGCGCTCGATGCCCAGGGCATCGGCGTCCTGGTGCAGGGCCTCGATCATGCGGTCGGTGAGCGACTGGATGCTCTCGCCGTTCTTGAGCGCGCGCGTAATGATCTTGTCGTCGATGTCGGTGACGTTGCGCACATAGGTCACCTTCATGCCGCTGGCCTTGAGCCAGCGCTGCACGATGTCGAAGGCCAGCATCGAACGGGCATGGCCCAGGTGGCACAGGTCGTACACCGTCATGCCGCAGACGTACATGCGCACATGGCCCGGCTCCAGAGGCTCGAACGGCTCCAGACGCCGGGTCAGGCTGTTGTGGATTTTCAGGGTCATGGGAAGGCGGGCGGGGCGCGGCAGACGGCAGTGCGGGCGTACCCCTCAGATACAATCCGCCAGTATATCCAGCCCCCTCCGGCGCCCGCACAGGCCGCCGGTTTCCAGCCCTCGAAGGCCCTTGTGCCATCGACTGTTTTCCGAGGTCCCATGCTCCATCTCGCGAAATCTCCCCTCCCCGTCGTGCGTTCCGCCCTGCTGGCCTGTCTGGCCGCCGGCCTCATGGCCAGCGGTGCAGCCCATGCCCAGCAGGCCGAACATGCCGAGGTGAACCGCCTGCTGCGCGCCGGCCAGCACACCGAGGCCCTGGCCAAGGCCGACCAGCACCTCGCCGCCAACCCCAAGGATGTGCAGATGCGCTTCCTCAAGGGCGTGGTGCAGAGCGAGAGCGGCAAGGTGGCCGACGCCATGGCCACCTTCACCGACCTCACCAAAGAATTCCCCGAGCTGCCCGAGCCCTACAACAACCTGGCGGTGCTGCAGGCCAACCAGGGCCAGTTCGACAAGGCCCGTGTGGCGCTGGAGATGGCGGTGCGCACCAATCCCGCGTACGTCACGGCCCACGAGAACCTGGGCGATGTGTATGCCAAGCTGGCCGCACAGTCGTACGCCAAGGTGCAGCAGCTCGACCCGGCCAACACCACCGTCGGCCCCAAGCTCACCATGGCCCGCAACATCTTCACCCCGCCCAAGGCCGCCGGCTCGCAGCGCAAGTGATCGCACCCATGTCCACCCTCCTCCTCACCCGCCGCCGGCTCCAGCGCGTCCTGGCCACTGCCCTGCTGCTGCCCGCATTCGCCCTGCCCGCCCTGGCCCAGGACAAGGCACCCCGCGTCAAGCTGGCCACCAGCCAGGGCGACATCGTGCTGGAGCTCTACCCCGACAAGGCACCGCGCACGGTCGAGAACTTCCTGCAGTACGTGCGCGACGGCCACTACGACGGCACGGTGTTCCACCGCGTCATCAGCAACTTCATGATCCAGGGCGGCGGGTTCGACGCCAGGCTGCAGCAGAAGCCCACGCGCCCACCGGTGCCGCACGAAGGCCAGGAAGCCCTGGCCAAGGGTGGCCCGCGCAACGTGACCGGCACCATCGCGATGGCCCGCACCAACGATCCGCAGTCGGCCACCGCGCAGTTCTTCATCAACGTCAAGGACAACGCCTTCCTCGACCCCACGCCCATTCCGCCGGGCGACCCGGTGCCCAAGTTCGAGTACCGCGGCCGCACCTACGAAAACGTGCCACGCGCCAACCTGCTGGGTGCGCCCGAGCTCTACGGCTACACCGTGTTCGGCCGCGTGGTCGCCGGCATGGACGTGGTCAACAAGATCAAGGACCTGCCCACCGGTGCCGCCGGCCCCTTCGGCTCGGACGTGCCCCGCACCACCGTCACCATCAACAAAGCCACCCTGGAGAAATGAACATGGCCAATCCGAAAGTTGAACTGCACATCGCCGGCATGGGCGTCATCACGCTGGAGCTCGACGCCGAAAAAGCGCCCCTGTGCACCACCAACTTCCTGTCGTACGTGAACAAGGGCCACTACAACAACACGGTGTTCCACCGCGTGATCCCCGGCTTCATGATCCAGGGCGGCGGCTTCGAGCCGGGCATGAACCAGAAGCCCACCGATGCCCCCATCAACAACGAAGCCAACAACGGCCTGAAGAACGACACCTACACCATCGCCATGGCACGCACCAGCGATCCGCACTCGGCCACGGCGCAGTTCTTCATCAACGTGGCCAACAACGGCTTCCTCAACCACACCGCGCCCAGCGCCCAGGGCTGGGGCTACGCCGTGTTCGGGAAGGTGGTCTCGGGTGCCGAGATCGTCAAGCAGATCGAGGGCGTGCCCACCGGCCGCCGTGGCTACCACGACGATGTGCCCAAGACCGACGTGGTGATCGAAAAGGCCGTGGCCCTCTGATCCCCCGCCCGGTGGTGCGCCCGACGTCGATGGATCGGCCCGAACTGCAGGCGCCGGCGGGCTGGCGCACCGTCGACATCGTTTCCGACCTGCACCTGCAGGTGGGCGATCCGGCCACCCACCGGGCCTGGCAGAGTTACCTGGCCCGGGCCGAGCGGGCCGATGCCCTGTTCATCCTGGGCGACTTCTTCGAGGTCTGGGTCGGCGACGACCTGATCACCGCCCCGGCGGACGGCACCGACACCGCCGACCGGGCCTTCTGGCGCCAGTGCGCCACCGAGCTGCGGGCCTTCGCGCAGCGCACCCCCACCTTCTTCATCAGCGGCAACCGCGATTTCCTGCTGGGCACCGCCGGTCTGGCGGCCTGCGGGCTGATCGGCCTGAACGACCCCACGGTACTGGTGTTCGGCGGCCGGCGCTGGCTGCTCAGCCATGGCGATGCGCTGTGCCTGGCCGACACCGACTACATGGCCTTCCGGACCGAGGTGCGCAGCCCCGCGTGGCAACAGGCCTTCCTGGCCCGCCCGCTGGCCGAGCGCGAAGCCACGGCACGCCAGCTGCGCGCGCAGAGCGAGGCCCGCAAGCGCAGCCTGGGCACCGACCCGGCGCTGTGGGCCGATGTGGATGCCGATGCCGCGCGCCAGTGGCTGCAGCAGGGCCGTGCCGAGGTGCTGGTGCACGGACACACCCACCGCCCGGGCGAGCACGACCTGGGCCAGGGCCTGCGGCGCGTGGTGCTGTCCGACTGGGACGCCGCCGCCACGCCACCCCGGGCCGAGGTGCTGCGCATCGGCAGCACCGGCTGGGAGCGCCAGCGCATCTGCCCATGAGCCTGCTGCAGCGCTGGGCCCGGCGCTGGCGCCGCCCGCCCGACATTCCCCATGCACTCTGGCACTCGGTGCTGGCCACCCTGCCCTTTGCAGCGGAGCGCAGCGCGGCCGAACACGAGCGCCTGCGTGGCCTGTGCGCGCACTTTCTGGCCGAGAAGGAGTTCCATGGCGCACACGGGCTGGCGGTGACCGACGCCATGGCCCTGTCGATCGCGGTGCAGGCCTGCCTGCCGCTGCTGCACATGGGCTTGCCCGACGGCCGCGTGCCGCGCCAGCCTGCCGATCTGCTGGACTGGTACGCCGACTTCGTGGGCATCGTGGTGCAGCCCGGCGCGGTGCTGGCCCGGCGCGAGGTGAAGGACGCCACCGGCGTGGTGCACCAGTACACCGAGACCCTGGCCGGCGAGGCCATGGACGGTGGCCCGCTGATGCTGAGCTGGGAAGACGTGGCCGCCGCCGGCGAAGGCGCGGCACACGGCCACAACGTGGTCATCCACGAGTTCGTGCACAAGATCGACATGCACGACATCGCCCTGGGCGAACAGCCCGGTGGCAGCCCGCCCCTGCCCCGGGGTTTTCTGGGCCATGCCCGGCCCGCCGACGCAAAGGCCCACTGGCAGCGGGTGATGAAGTCGGCCTTCGACCGCTTCACCGAAGCGGTGAGCCTGGCCGAGCGGTTCGGCGGCGAGCCGCCCTGGCTGGACGACTATGCCGCCACCAGCCCGGCCGAGTTCTTTGCGGTGACCTGCGAGGCCTACTTCGTCAACCGCGATCGTTTTGCGACCGAGTTTCCGGAGCTGATGCCGCTCTACGACGGCCTGTTCCGGGTCAGCTCCAGCGTCAACGCTTGAGCAGGGCCTTGAGCACCGTCTGAAGGCGGCGCGCGGCGGCACCGTCGTGCGCGCTGGCCAGCACGGCCGCCACGTCCTTGGCCCAGGTCTCGGCCGGGGCCGGTGCGTTGCGGCGCGTGAGCAGGGTGAGCTGCAGCAGGCGGCGGTCGCTCAGGTGTTCGGCCGGGGTGGGCACCTCGGCCGCCATTTCCAGGCGCAGCAGGGTTTCGCCGGACAGCGCGGCCGGGCTCTGGCCCAGCGCGGCCACCCAGGCGGCACGGTCGCCGGCCGACACGGCCTTGCCCAGGGTCTGGGCGCTCGGCAGGGCCGAGGCGTCGCGCGACTGCCAGGCCTGCAGGATCTGGGTCAGCACCTCGCCGTGGGCCTGCTCGGCCAGACGGCGCAGCGCCATCTGCGCGGCATCCTGGGCCTGGCGCTGGGCGCGGAAGGCGGCATCGCCCAGGCGCGGTCCGCGCGGGGCGCGGTCGTCGCGGTCGAAGCGGCCGGGGCGCGCATCGCGGAAGCCGTCGCGGCCACCCTCACGTCCGCCATCACGGCGTCCATCGCGCCGGTCGTCCCGACGCCCTTGCGGGGCGGCCGGTGCGTCGCTGCGGCGCGCGCCGGGTCGGTCGTCGCCGCGCATGGCCACGAGCTTGCGCGGGGGCGCTGCCGGGGCGGCGGGAGCAGCAGCCTCGCCGTCGGCGGGCGCGGCGGCATCGGCCACCTCAGCGGCAGCAGCAGCGGGGGCAGCCACCGGTGCCGGTGCCTCGTCGGCCGGGGCAGCCAGTGCGGCGTCCAGCGCGGCCATGGCGGCGCGGATGGCCTGGGCATCGCCCGAGGCGCTGGCAGCCTCCAGGGCACGCGAGGCGTCCAGCACGCGCTGGTCGTGGGCGCTCAGCGCAGCGGCCTGGGCCTGGCGGTCGCCCGACTTGCGGGCAAAGGCGGCATCGATGGGTTCGCGGAAGGCTTCCCAGAGTTTCTGTTCCTGCTTGCGCTCCAGCGGCACGGCATGGGCTTCGGCCTGCCAGCGCTGCTGCAGGGCCTTGACGGCATCCAGGCGCAGGCTGGGCGCCGCACCAAGGGCAGCGGCTTCTTCGATGAGGGCCTTGCGGCGGGCCACGCTCTCGGCCTGGGCGGCCTCCAGGCGCGCATGGGCCTCGTGCATGGCGGCCTTCCACTGGGGCTGGATCTCGGCAAAGGCCTTCTCGCTCAGGTGGCCGGCTTCGCGCCAGCGCTCGGAGAAGGCATGCAGTTCGCGGATCTGGGCTTTCCAGTCGGTGCTCTGGGCATGGTCGGTGGTCCACTGGCGCACGGCGTCGATGATGGCCATGCGCTGGCTGCGGCTGGCATCGGCCTGGGCACGCACCTGGGTCAGCCAGGCCTCGACCACCTTGTAGGCCTGGTTGCAGGCCTCGTCGAAGCGCTTCCACAGCGCATGGTTGGGCTGGCCGCCCTGATCGGTGGCCTTCCACTGTTCGCGCAGGGCGCGCAGGGTTTCCTGCATCTTGCGGCCGCCCGGGCGCTGGCCTTCGGGTGCCTGCATCAGGGCCTCGGCCTTGGCCACCAGCTCTTCGCGGATCTGGTCGGCGCGCCAGCGCTGCCAGCCTTCGAGTTCGCCGGCCTGGGCCAGCACGGCCTGCACGCGGGCCTCCAGTTCCGGGCCGATGTGGCGGCCCTGGGCCTTGAGCGTGGCGCGCAGGTCGGCGGCCGCCTTGGGCGTGGCCTTGCCATGGCCCTGGGCCACTTCGGCTTCCAGCACGGCCAGGGCTTTTTCGACCTCGGCGGCAGCGCGCTGGCGGCGCTCCTGCTGCACCTGCGGATCGACCGGGGGCTTCTCGGCACGGCGCTCGGCGGCGGCCTGCGGCTCCTCGCCGCGGGCCACCCGGATCTCGTCGGCCCACACCGGCACGGCGGGCAGGGGCGCCTGGGGGTCGGCGTCGGCCGCCACGGTCAGGGCCAGTGCGGCCTGGAAGGCGTCCCACACCAGTTGCAGCTGCTGGCGCGATGCCTCCAGCATGGGCGGGAAACGGCCTTCGACGCTGGGCCACTGGGCGTGGGTCATGAGGCCATCGATCTGCTGCTGCCACTGGGCCACGTCGGCCTGCAGGGCGGCGGCGGCGGCCTGGGCTTCGCGCCAGGGCTTGGTGGACAGCACCTCGATGCGCTGGGCGATCAGCACCGCCGCTTCACGCTCGACCTGGGCGGCGTGCTGCAGGTCTTCGATGGCCTTGACGCGTTCGGCCAGCTGCTGGCGCAGGGTGGCCAGCGGCTCGCGCGACAGCGGTGCGCCGGCGCGGGCGGCATCGCGCTGCCAGGCCAGGGCGTCGGCCAGGTTCAGGCGCGACTGCTCCAGCAGCGTGCGGGCTTTCTGGGTCCATTCCTCGGCCATCTGTTCCTGGGTCTTCTGGCGGCGGATGTCGTCCAGCCGCTCCTTGACCGGCTTGGCCGCACCGCGGTCGCGGTGGGAGAGCTCGCGGAACACTTCCTGCATCTGCTCGGCAGACGGGTCGGTGGCCAGCCATTCGCGCACGCGGGCGGTGCGCTCGCCCGAGGTGGGGGCCGAGAAGGCGCCACCGGTGAGGGTGTCGAGCGGATGGGGCGTGTTGGCAGACTTGGGCGAGGCAGGCGTGTTCACGGCAGATCGGGGCGAAGGACAGACAGAGGGAGGGCCGCGCGGGCGCGCGACCAAACGCGTATTGTCGCCGCGATCACGCAGGCATCAACGCGGCGCGAGCTGCAGTTCGGCCTGCGGCTTCCAGCCCTCGCCGGCCGCCTTGAGGCGCGGTGCGCCCAGGAACAGCCGGTCTTCGGGCACCGAACGGGTGGACAGGAAATCCTTGACCGCCACCGCGCGGGCCACGGCGAGTTCGCGCATGGCGTCCTCGTTCACTGGCACCGCGGCCATGAGCAGCTTCTCCATGTCGGCCACCGGAATGTCCTTGGCCAGGCCCACCAGGTTGCGCGGCTTGGCCACGTCGGCGCGGCGGTAGACCTCCTTGAGCAGATCGGGGTACTCCTGCGCGCTCACCGTCACCGTGGCCGGCACGGCAGCCCCGCCGCGCGCCAGCTGGCGGCGCTTCTCGGCCTGCACCTGGGCATCGAGCCGGGCCCGCTGGTAACCGGTGCGCTCGGCCTCGAGATCGCTGTGGCCCATGACGGTGAGCTGCAGCGCCGGGCGGCTGGCCAGCGCCTTGGCCACCGATTCGAGCTGGCGCTGCCCTTCGTCGGCCAGCGCGGCGGAGCCCGGCGCAAAGGCGACCTGGCTCATGTCGGGACCGTCGCTGCCGAAGGCACCGGCGATCAGCGCAAAGGGCGAGGTGATGGCCTTGCCGATGAGGTTGAGGATGACCTTGACGATGATGGGCCCGAGCCGGAACTGCGGGTCGTTGAGCGAGCCGCTGATGGGCAGGTTGATGTCGATCACGCCGTTGCGGTCGGCCAGCAGGGCCACGGCCAGCTTGACCGGCAGGTTGGGCGCGGTGCTGCCTTCGATGCGTTCACCGAAGCTGAGCTGGTTGAGCACGATCTGGTTGCTGGCGCTGAGCTGGCCGTCGGGGTCCACCCGGTAGGCCAGGTCCACGCTGAGCTTGCCGCGCTCGATGCCGTAGCCGGCGTACTTGGCGCTGTAGGGTGAGAGCGGCGGCAGCTCCAGGTCGCGCACCTTGGCCTGCACGTCGAGTGCCAGCGGCTGGGCCAGCGGGTTGATGCGGCCACCGATGTCGAGCGCGGCCGTGCCCTCGGCCCGGCCCTTGAGCGACAGATCGGCCAGCGCCAGCGGCTCCCCCGGCGAGGCCGGCCGGCTGGCAAAGGCGCTCAGCGTGCCGGTGAGCTCGCTCAGGTTGGCGGTGTAGTTGGGCCGGATGAAGCGGTCGGAGAACAGCACCCGCCCGTTGACCAGGCTGACCGGGCCGAAGCGGATGTCGGGCGCCGGGGCCGGCGCTGCCGCCGCAGTCGGGGCGGCGGTCGTGGCCGTGTCCGTGGCCGGAGTCGATGGGGCCTCGGGTGCCGGCTTGACCAGTCCACGCAGGTTGATGCGGCCTTCGGGGTCGATGACGATGCGGGCGTAGTAATCGCTGAGCACGGTCTCGGCCACGGCCAGCTGCAAGGCCTGGCCCGGCGCGGTCTGCAGGCGCACGCCGCGCACCTGGAGCGATTTCCAGGTGAGCAGCTCTTCGGCCGGCTCCACGCTGTGGGCGCGCAGGTCCTCCAGGGCGGCATCGGCCGCCAGCTGGATGCGCGGTCCGTCGGCCGTCAGTTCCAGATCGAGCTGACCGCGCAGGCTGGCATCGGCCCGCAGCAGCTCGATGGCCAGGCGGTCGCCGAAGTACGGCTCCAGCCCGTGCAGGGGCAGCCGCTCCAGCTGCAGCCGGGTGCGGGCGCGCAGGCCGGCGTCGGGCGCCGGCAGCCGCAGCTGCCCGTTGACCGAGAGGCGTCCGGCATCGGCACCCCGGTCGGCCTGGGCCAGACGGGCCTGCAGCGCCAGGGGCATGTCGGGCTGCACCGCCGCCAGCGGGGCCAGGTTCTGCAGCCGCAGGTCCAGGCCCGAGACCACCAGGTCGACCGGCCGGGCCAGGGCGCGGTCGGTCCAGCGCAGGCCGCCGCGCTCGATGCGCACCTCTCCCACCGTCACCTGCCAGGCGGGTGCGGCGGAGGCAGGGCCGGCATCGGCGGCTTTCGTCGTGTCTGGCGTGGAAGGCGTGGAAGGCGCCGCAGAGGCCTCAGAGGCCGCAGAGGCCGCCCTCGCGGGCCGCTCGCGCAGCCAGGTCTGGAACATCCAGCGGCGGTCGCCATCGCGCCCGGCCTGCACCCGGGGTTCTTCCAGACGCACGGTGCCCAGGGCCACGCGGGCAGCCGGCCAGGCGAGGTCCACATCGGTCAGCTCCAGTGCCTTCCATTGCGCCAGCGGCTGGCGGGCCGGGCCGAGCCGCAGCCCGTCCAGCGCCAGGCGGCTGGCCTTGACCCGCACGGCCATGGGCTGGCTGTTGCGGGCGGCGTCCCATTCCAGCGCCGCATCCAGGCTCAGGGCCCCGGCCACCTCAGGCACCAGCACCTGCTGCATATAAGAAGCAGCGGACGCCAGGGGCCAGCCCTGCAGCCCCAGCTGCAGGCGTGCCCGGGTGTCGCTCACCTCGCCGCGCAGATCCAGCGGCACATCGGCCAGCCGGGCACTCACCTCCAGCGGGGCCGGCGGCATGTCCGGCCAGGCCACCGCGCCCAGGCGCAGCTGCAGGTCGGAGAGGCTCAGGGCGGCTGCCGGCCGGGTGGAAGCATCCGCCCAGTCGACCCGGCTGCCCCTCAGCTCGAAGGACGCCATGCGGAACTGCCAGGGCGACGGTGCCGCGGCGGCCGGCCCGGTGGCTGGCGCAGGCGTGGACGCAGCAGCCTGTGCGGGGGCCGCAGCCGGACGGGCCGCCAGCCGCGCGACCATGCGCTGCAGGTTGGTCTGGCCGGCAGCATCGCGGGCCAGGCGCAGGTGCAGGCCGTCCAGCGCCACCGGCCCCAGGGCCACACGCCGCTCCAGGGGCTGCACCGACTCCAGGGCCACCTGCAGCCGGTCCCAGGCCAGCCAGGGGGCATCGGCCGGGGCGGCCGTTTCCGCCAGGCGCAACCCGGCCACGCCCACAGCACCGGACAGGCGCACCTGCGGCTGGGTCTTCTGTTCGAAATCGAGCGTGAGGTCGACATCCAGCACCCCGGCCAGCGGACGCACCGGCAAGGCCGAGGGCCAGTACGGCAGGTACGGCGCCAGATCGAAGTCGGGCATGCGCAGACGTGCCTGGGTGGCATGGCTGTCGGCGAACGGGGTGGTGCGGGCGGTGGAATCGAACCCGCTGCCGTTGAGCCGGAAGGCCAGGCGGGGCTGGGTCACCACGTCGCGCCGCGAGGCCAGGTTGCTCAGGAAGGGCACGCCCAGCTCGATGCCCTCCACCCGATGCACCACGCCCACCGGCCGGTCGTCCAGCGTGACCGAGCCACCCCGGATCTCCAGGTTGAACAGGGCAAACCGGGCCGGTTCGCCCGGGGGGCTGTCGGGCGGGCTGGCCTCGCGCAGGCGCTGGAGGATGTCGTCCACGCTGTACTGGCCCTCGCCCAGGTGGGCCAGGTGCACCACCGGCTGCTCGATGTGCAGCGCGTCGATCACCGGCGCCAGCCGCAGCAGCGACTGCAGTTCGGCGTCCACATGCAGGCGGGCCACGGTCAGCAGCGGCTCGGCATCGGCGGGCGCACCGGCCACCCGCAGGCCCAGCAGATCGACCTCCAGCGCCCAGGGCCGCACGGCCACCGACTGCAGCGTGACGGCACGCCCCAGCGCGGCGCTGGCCCGGGACTCGATCTGGGCCTTCAGCAGCGGCGGCAGGCCCAGCCAGCCCAGCAGCCACAGCACCAGCAGACCGGCCAGCCCCCGCACCAGCCAGCGGCGCCAGCGCACCGGGGCGTGCCAGCTGCGGTGCCAGAGGTTCGGGGCGCGGGAGGTGTCGTCGACGGTCATGTCCGGGAGTGTCGCGCAAGCCGATGAACGGCCACAACCGGGAACATCCCCGCCAGAAACAAGAAACCCCGACAGGCGCGGCCTGTCGGGGTTGACGGCGGGCAACATGCACTTGCCGTCGGTGGGGCACGGCGGGAGGGTGTGGTCCCGTCGGCCAGGGAGCAAGAGATTGCTCCCGGAGGGGTCCGGTCAGCGGCTGTACCGCTTCGGCCGGCTCATGCGTTCCGTGCCGGAACGCAGGGCCAATGTACCCCCCTCCCGCATCCGGTTCAAGGGGCATGCAGCCGATCCGTCATGGGGATTTTTTATGGGGGTCCGGCACCCCATTCGGCGATCCTGGAACCCGGTTTCAGGACGCGAAAGGTCGAGAAAAGCCGATAGACGGTCATCAAAGCGACACAGGGACCGACCCGTCGGCAGGCCGCGCCGGGCCTGGGATCGGCGCTCGAAGGGCGGAAGCAGGCCGGCTTTCATATAACTCATAAATCTATGAAATCATGTTTAAAACATTGACTCGATATGATCGCCTCCCTACCATCCGCGAACTTTGCCCTTAGGGGTAATCCCGGACCGCTGCCGCCCACCCCGGCGGAGTCGGCCCCCGGCGCACCGAAGCGCCGGACCCGATGGCGTCCCCCGTCCTACGAGACCGACATTCCCAGGAATGCCGGTCTCGCCGCGAAAGGAGCGACACATGAACAACCTGAACCGACAGACCTCGGCTTACGGCCGGCTGCTGGCCTCCAGCAAGACCGCCCTGGCCGATGCCTACCGCGGCTTCTACGACATCACGCACAACAGCCTGGCGCTGCTGGGCACCGTGCTGGCCGTGGCCGTGGTGGTGCTGGGCTTCCGCGCCGACCTGCGCGCCAGCGCCGAAGAACAGCTGCTGGGCTGGCTGCTGCAGCGCCAGGAAGCCGCTGCCACCGAGCTGGTGGTGGAAGCCGAACCCACCGCAGTGGACCGCGTGACCGCCGCCGACCTCTCGGCCCTGCCGGAACAGCAGGCCAAGGTCACGCAGTGGCTCAGCCGCAAGTACCGCGTGGCCCCGGAGCCGCTGGCCGCCCTGGTGACCGAGGCCTATGCCGTGGGCGAGAAGGCCCGGCTGGACCCGACCCTGATCCTGGCCGTGATGGCGGTGGAATCGCGCTTCAACCCCTTTGCCCAGAGCCCGGTGGGCGCCCAGGGCCTGATGCAGGTGCTGACCAAGGTCCACACCGACAAGTACGAGGATTTCGGTGGCCATCTGGCGGCCTTCGATCCGGTGTCCAACCTGCGGGTGGGTGCCCAGGTGCTGCAGGACGCGATCCGCCGTGCCGGCTCGGTCGAGGGCGGTCTTCGCCTGTACGTGGGCGCCGTGACCACCGACGGCGGCTGGTACATCGACCGGGTGCTGGCCGAACATGCACGCATCCAGGGCGTGGCCCTGGGTCGCCCGGTGCCGCGCAGCGCTCCGGCCGCTGCCGCCCAGCCCATCCCGGTCAAGCAGACCGAAGGCCAGCCGGCCCGCCCGCTGCCGGCCGCCGACATCGAGGCCGTGGTGCCGACCGGGTCTCCTTCGCCAGCGGCGGTCATCCCGTCCTGAGCCTGCGCCGGGCCTGGGGGCTCGGCTAGAATCCGCGCGTGCGCAACTGGCGATAGGCGATCACCTTTGCAGGTCGACCGCTGACGTGGCCCCCCGGCCTGCCCGGGACAACCACTGGGAAGCGCACCGCCCGGACCCGATGGTGCGTGCGATCAGCCGTTCGCCTGGGCAGCCCTTGTCAGTGCACAAGGATCCAACCCTTCACAGGACTGCCTCCTCAGGATTGCCATGTACGACCGCAACATCCTCATCGAACAAACCGACCCCGAGCTGTTTGCCGCCATCCAGGCCGAGAACGCCCGCCAGGAACACCACATCGAGCTGATCGCCAGCGAGAACTACGCCTCCCCGGCCGTCATGGCCGCCCAGGGCACCCAGCTGACCAACAAGTACGCCGAGGGCTACCCCGGCAAGCGCTACTACGGCGGCTGCGAATACGTGGACGTGGCCGAGCAACTGGCCATCGACCGCGTCAAGCAGCTCTTCGGCGCCGATGCCGCCAACGTGCAGCCGCACTGCGGCGCATCCGCCAACGAGGCCGTCTTCCTGGCCTTCCTCAAGCCCGGCGACACCATCATGGGCATGAGCCTGGCCGAAGGCGGCCACCTGACCCACGGCATGCCGCTGAACATGTCGGGCAAGTGGTTCAACGTCGTGTCCTACGGTCTGAACGCCCAGGAAGAGATCGACTACGAGGCCATGGAAGCCAAGGCCCGCGAGACCCGCCCCAAGCTGATCATTGCCGGCGCGTCGGCCTACAGCCTGCGCATCGATTTCGAGCGGTTTGCGCGCATCGCCAAGGAAGTCGGCGCCATCTTCATGGTGGACATGGCCCACTACGCCGGCCTGATCGCCGCAGGCGTCTACCCCAACCCGGTGCCGCATGCCGACGTGGTGACCTCCACCACCCACAAGAGCCTGCGTGGTCCGCGCGGCGGCATCATCCTGATGAAGGCCCAGCACGAGAAGGCCATCAACAGCGCCATCTTCCCCGGCCTGCAGGGCGGCCCGCTGATGCACGTGATCGCGGCCAAGGCCGTGGCCTTCAAGGAGGCGCTGACCCCCGAGTTCAAGGCCTACCAGCAGCAGGTGATCCGCAACGCCCAGGTGGTGGCCGAGACGCTGACCCAGCGCGGCCTGCGCATCGTGAGTGGCCGCACCGAGAGCCACGTGATGCTGGTCGACCTGCGGGCCAAGGGCATCACCGGCAAGGAAGCCGAGGCCGTGCTGGGCAGCGCCCACATGACCATCAACAAGAACGCCATCCCCAACGACCCCGAGAAGCCGATGGTCACCAGCGGCGTGCGCATCGGCACCCCGGCCATGACCACCCGCGGCTTCAAGGACGAGGAGGCCCGTGCCACCGCGCACCTGATCGCCGACGTGCTCGACAACCCGCGCGACGCGGCCAACATCGAAGCCGTGCGCGCCAAGGTGAACTCCCTGACCGCCCGCTTCCCCGTCTACAAGTGAAGAGGCCCCCACGCTCCACCGCTGCGCGGGTCGCTGCCCCCCGAGGGGGCGCGAATCCGGCTTGGGGCGGCCCGGCGCCGGATTCCATTCGCACCGCTCTGAGCGTCACTGACCGATGAAGTGCCCCTTTTGCGGCCACCTCGAAACCCAGGTCGTGGAGACCCGGGTGTCGGAGGACGCGGACTTCATCCGCCGCCGCCGCCAGTGCGGCCATTGCGAGAAACGCTTCACCACCTACGAGCGTCCTGAGGTGAGCTTTCCGGCCGTGGTCAAGAAGGACGGCCGGCGGGTGGACTATGTACCGGCCAAGCTGCGCGGCTCGTTCGCGCTGGCCCTGCGCAAGCGGCCGGTGAGCACCGAGCAGGTGGACGCGGCGATCGAGCGCATCGAGGAAAAGCTGCTCAACCTGGGCGCTCGCGAGGTACCGGCGGCCCGCCTGGGCGAGATGGTCATGCGCGAGCTCAAGAAGCTCGACAAGGTGGCGTACATCCGGTTTGCCAGCGTCTACCGCAGCTTCGAGGACATCGACGAATTCCGGGCGCTGGTCGACGAGGTCAAGCGCTGATCCCGTGTCGGACACCGACCTGATCCACCTGCAGAGCGCGCTGGATGCCAGCCGGCTCTCGCTCACCCTCTCCAACCCCAACCCGTGTGTCGGCTGCGTGCTCGCAGCACCCGATGGCCGTGTCATCGGCATCGGCCATACCCAGCAGGCCGGCGGCCCGCATGCCGAGGTCATGGCGCTGCGCGATGCAGCGGCCCGCGGCGAGCCGGTGGTGGGCGCCACGGCCCATGTCACGCTGGAACCCTGCTCCCACTTCGGTCGCACCCCGCCCTGCTGCAACGCCCTGATCGAGGCCCGCGTGGCGCGGGTGGTGGTGGCCTGCACCGACCCCAACCCGCTGGTGGCCGGCCGTGGCCTGGACCGTCTGCGCGAGGCCGGCATCACGGTCGATGTGCTGCCACCCGACCATGCCATCGCCCTGGCGGTGCGCGATCTCAACGTCGGCTTCTTCAGCCGCATGGAGCGGGGTCGGCCGTGGGTCCGCATGAAGATGGCGGCGTCGCTGGATGGCATCACGGCGCTGGACAACGGCCAGAGCCAGTGGATCACCGGCCCCGAGGCGCGCGCCGACGGCCACGCCTGGCGCGCGCGCGCCTGCGCGGTGCTGACCGGCATCGGCACCGTGGCCGAAGACAACCCCCGGCTCGATGTGCGCGAGGTGCCGGTGACGCGCCAGCCCGACCTGGTGGTGATCGACTCGCACCTGCGCACCCCGACCGATGCCCGCCTGTTCGAGACGCCCCACGGTGGCCTGCAACGGCGCATCCACCTGTTTCATGCGGTGCGCGACGCAGCGGCCGAAGCCGCACTGCAGTCGCGCGGCGCCCGGCTGCAGTGCCTGCCCGGCGACGGCGGCAAGGTGGATCTGCCCGCCATGATCGATGCGCTGGGCCGGCTGGAGATCAACGAGCTGCACGTGGAAGCCGGCTACAAGCTCAATGGCTCGCTGCTGCGCGCCGGGCTGGTGGACGAGCTGCTGGTGTACCTGGCGCCCCGCCTGCTCGGACAAGGCTCGGGGCTGGCCCACCTGGGGGCGCTGGAGCGCCTGGCCGATGGCGTGAACCTGCGCTGGATCGACACGGTGCCGGTGGGCGATGACCTCCGTCTGCGGGCCCAAGTGGTCCGCTGATCTCACCTGCGCCGAATAACACCCGAGCATTCATCCGCCTGTCGATGGGTCTCATGCATCCATCGAAATGGATACTTTGTAGTTAATACGCGCACCTACAGTGGCGGGCATGAAACAGCCCACCACCCCGCTCCGTTTCGCCTGCGCCCGAGGACTCTCGCTCATCGAGACCATGGTGGCTGTTGCCATCCTGGGCAGTATGGTGGCCATGGCAGCCCCCAGCTTCGCCCGCATCGGCGAGCGCTACCGGGTCAGCGGGGTGCAGTCCGATCTGGAAGCCACCCTGCATGCCGCGCGGGTCGAAGCCGTCACCCCGTCGGGACGGCAGGCGGCCGATGCCTGCGGCACCTTCTGGCTCGACCACACCGGCGCACGCAGCCAGGTGCAGGTGGTCGGGCAGGCGGTGCCCGCCAGCGCCGACGAATGCTGGAGCCGCTGAGCCTGCGGCCCTGATCCGGGCAGGGGGGTCACAAACCCTGCGAAAATACCCGGATGTTTACCGGCATCATCACCGGCGTGGGGCGTATCGCCGACCTCCACGCGCTGGGCAGTTCTTTGGACCACGGCAAGCGACTGAGCATCGAGGCGCCCGCGGGCTACCTGGATGACGTCGGTCTGGGCGACAGCATCGCGCTCAACGGCGCCTGCATGACGGTCACCTCGCTGGACCTGGCCACCCGGCGCTTCACCATCGACATATCGGCCGAATCCCTGGCCCGCACCACCGGTCTGGGCCAGGCCGGCACCCCGGTCAATCTGGAAAAGGCGCTGCGCCCGCAGGACCGGCTGGGCGGGCACATCGTCTCCGGGCATGTGGACGGCATCGGCCGGGTCACGCACTTCGGCCAAGTGGGCGAGAGCTGGGAGCTGCGGGTGATGGCCCCGCCCGAGCTGGGCAGGTACCTGGCCTACAAGGGCTCGATCACGGTCAACGGCGTGAGCCTGACCGTCAACCGGGTAGCCGACAGCGCAGCAGGCTGCGAGTTCAGCATCAACCTCATCCCGCACACGGTGGAGAACACCACCCTGGGCACCCTGGCGGCCGGATCGGCCGTCAACCTCGAGATCGACACCGTGGCCCGCTATGTGGAGCGCATGCTCGCGGCCGGCGCCACCTTCACCAAGGACCCCGCATGAACGCCCCCCAGACGCTGGCACCCGTGGCCATTTCCCCGGTCGAGGACATCGTGGCCGACATGAAGGCCGGCCGCATGGTGATCCTGGTGGACGAGGAAGACCGCGAGAACGAAGGCGATCTGGTGCTCGCCGCCGACCATGTGACGCCGGAAGCCATCAACTTCATGGCCCGCTTCGGCCGGGGCCTGATCTGCCTGACCCTCACCCGTGAACGCTGCGAGCGCCTCAAGCTGCCGCCCATGGTGCCGCGCAACGGCACCAAGATGGGCACGGCCTTCACCGTGTCGATCGAGGCCGCCGAGGGCGTGACCACCGGCATCTCGGCCGCCGACCGTGCGCGCACCGTGCAGGTGGCCGTGGCCCCCAATGCGCAGGCGACCGATCTGGTGCAGCCCGGTCACATCTTCCCGCTGCAGGCGGTGGAAGGCGGCGTGCTCATGCGCGCCGGCCACACCGAAGCCGGCTGCGACCTGGCGGCCATGGCCGGCTGCTCGCCGTCGGCCGTCATCTGCGAGATCATGAAGGACGACGGCACCATGGCCCGTCTGCCCGACCTGCAGCTCTTTGCCGCCGAGCACGGCCTGAAGATCGGCACCATCGCCGACCTGATCGAGCACCGCAGCCGCACCGAGTCGCTGGTGCAGAAGCTGGGCAGCCGCCCGCTCAACACCGCCTTCGGTGAATTCACCGCCCATGCCTTCCGCGATCAGCCCAGCGGTGCCCTGCACCTCGCTCTGGTCAAGGGCACATGGCAGGCGCAGGACGAAGTGCCGGTGCGGGTGCACGAGCCGCTGTCGGTGCTGGACGCACTCGAAGTGGGCCGCTCCATGCACAGCTGGAGCCTGGAGGCCAGCCTGCGCCACCTGCAGGACACCGGCCGGGGCGTGGCGGTGCTGCTCAATTGCGGCGAGGACGCCACCCAGCTGCTGGCCCAGTTCGAAGGCACGGCCCGCTCGGCCCAGGCGCCGGAGCGCGGCCGCATGGATCTGCGCACCTACGGCGTGGGCGCGCAGATCCTGCGCGAATGCGGCGTGCAGCGCATGCGCCTGATGGGCAACCCCCGCCGCATGCCCAGCATGACGGGCTACGGACTGGAAATCACCGGCTTCATCGGCCGCAACAACACCTGACCCCCAAGGACACCATCCCATGTTCGGAGCAGACAAAGGCAACGCAGGCCCGCTGGACGGCCGCAAACTCCGCATCGGCATCGTGCAGGCGCGCTGGAACGAGGGCGTGACCGATGCCCTGTTCAAGGCCTGCCATGCCGAGCTGATCGCCCTGGGCGTGCCGGAAAAAAGCATCGCCCACGTGAAGGTGCCCGGCGCGCTGGAAGTGCCGGTGGCCCTGCAGGCCATGGCCGAAAGCGACGACTTCGACGCCCTCATCGCCCTGGGCTGCATCATCCGCGGCGAGACCTACCACTTCGAGCTGGTGGCCAACGAGTCCGGCGCCGGCGTCACGCGCGTCTCGCTGGACTACCGGCTGCCGATCGCCAACGCCATCCTGACCGTCGAGAACGACGAACAGGCCCGCGCCCGCCAGACCGACAAGGGCGTCGACGCCGCCCGTGTGGCGGTGGAAATGGCCCACGTCATCGACTCCATCGGCTGATCCATGAACACCCCTGACTCCGACAAGAACGCGGCCCGCACCGGCGCGCCCCGCAAGGCCTCCGACAAGTCGGCCCGCACCCGCGCCCGCGAGTTCGCGCTGCAGGCCCTCTACCAGCACCTGGTGGGCCGCAACGACGCCGCCGACATCGACGCCTTCACCCGCGATCTGGCCGGCTTCCACAAAGCCGACAGCGTGCACTTCGATGCCCTGGTGCATGGCTGCATCGAACAGGCCGCCGCGCTCGACGCACTCATCACGCCGCGCCTGGACCGGTCGCTGGCCGAGATCTCGCCCATCGAGCACGGCGTGCTGTGGATCGGCGCCTACGAATTCCAGCACTGCCCCGATGTGCCCTGGCGCGTGGTGCTCAACGAGTGCATCGAACTGGCCAAGGCCTTCGGCGGCACCGACGGCCACAAGTTCGTCAACGGCGTGCTGCACCCGCTGGCAGCCCAGCTGCGACCGGTGGAGGTGGCGGCCCAGCCCACCCCCCGGGCCCGTTGACGCCATGGCCCTGAAGATCGCCGGGCGTGCGACCCGGATCGAACCGTTTTACGTGATGGAGCTGGCCAAGGCTGCGGCGCGGCAGGCCGCGCAGGCGGACCCGGGCAGCCGGCCCATGATCTACCTCAACATCGGCGAGCCGGACTTCACCGCGCCACCGCTGGTGCAGGAGGCCGCCACCCGCGCCATCGCCGATGGCCGCAGCCAGTACACCCAGGCCCTGGGCCTGCCGGCGCTGCGCGAGGCCATCTCCGGCTGGTACGCCAGCCGCTTCGGGGTGGATGTGGACCCGGGCCGCATCGTCATCACCGCCGGTGCATCGGCCGCGCTGCAGCTGGCCTGCCTGGCCCTGATCGATGCCGGCGACGAGGTGCTCATGCCGGACCCGAGCTACCCCTGCAACCGGCAGTTCGTGCAGGCCGCCGAGGGGCGTGCGGTCATGATCCCCGCCGGCCCCGAGCAGCGCTTCCAGCTGAGCGCCGAGCAGGTCCGCCAGCACTGGGGTGCGGCCACCCGCGGCGTGCTGCTGGCCTCGCCCTCCAACCCCACCGGCACCTCGATTGCCCGCCAGACGCTGTCCGACATCGCCGCCCATGTGCGCGAGCGCGGCGGCGTGACCCTGGTGGACGAGATCTACCTCGGCCTGAGCCACGACCCGGCGTACGGCCACACCGCCCTGGGCCTGCCCGACGGCCTGGGCGACCAGGTGATCAGCATCAACAGCTTCAGCAAGTACTTCAACATGACCGGCTGGCGCCTGGGCTGGCTGGTGCTGCCCACCGAGCTGGTGCCGGTGGTGGAGCGCATCGCGCAGAACCTGTTCATCTGCGCCAGCACCATCGCCCAGCATGCGGCCCTGGCCTGCTTCCACCCGGACAGCCTGGCCGAGTACGAGCGCCGGCGTGCGGCCTTCAAGGCCCGGCGCGATTACTTCATTCCGCAGCTGAACCGCCTGGGGCTGACGGTGCCGGTCATGCCCGACGGCGCCTTCTATGCCTGGTCCGACGTGACCGATCTGTGCGGGCGCTGGGACATTCCCATGACCGGCCACGGCGACCACCCCGGCGGCAGCTGGGCACTGGCTTTCGAGCTGATGCAGCGCTGCCAGCTGGCCACCACGCCGGGGCGGGATTTCGGGTCGGCCGACCCGGGCCGCTACCTGCGCTTCTCCACCGCCAACTCGATGGAGCAGCTGCAGGAAGCCGTGGCCCGGCTGGAGGCCGCCCTGTGAGCCAGGCCCCGGCCGCCCTGGCACAGGCCGCCTTCCGGTGGCCGGTGCGGGTGTACTGGGAAGACACCGATGCCGGCGGCATCGTGTTCTATGCCAACTACCTCAAGTTCTTCGAGCGGGCGCGCACCGAATGGCTGCGCTCGCTGGGCATCGAGCAGCAGCGCCTGCGCGAGACCAGCGGCGGCATGTTCGTGGTGAGTGCCACCGAGCTGCAGTACCACCGTCCTGCCCGGCTGGATGATTTGCTCACGGTTACAGCCTCGGCCCGGGAAACCGGCCGGGCGTCGCTCACAATCGCGCAGACCGCCTGGCGGCTGCCGGCAGGCGGCGACAGCGCTGCGGAACTGCTGTGCGAAGGCAGCATCCGTATCGGCTGGGTCGACGCCACCTCCCTGCGACCCGCCCGCATGCCGCCCGCCGTGCTGCAGGCCCTGGCGGCGCCCTGAAACCTTCCGGCGATTTTTTCCTCCGACGCACATGACCCCAGATCTTTCCATCGTCCAGCTCATGCTCAATGCGAGCTGGGTTGTCCAGGCCGTGGTGCTGCTGCTGATCCTGATGTCGGTCATCAGCTGGGCCGCCATCTTCCGCAAGCTGGCCACCCTCAAGCAGGTGCGCGCCAAGAACGAGGACTTCGAGCGCGAGTTCTGGTCCGGCACCAGCCTGAACGACCTGTATGCGGCCGCCACCCAGAACGCCCGCCAGGGCGGCCCGATGGAGCGCATCTTTGCCAGCGGCATGCGCGAGTACCAGAAACTGCGCGAGCGCCGCATCACCGACAACGGCGCCCTGCTCGACGGCGCCCGCCGAGCCATGCGCGCGAGCTTCCAGCGCGAACTGGACGTGCTGGAGTCCAACCTGAGCTTCCTGGGCACGGTGGGTTCGGTGGCGCCCTATGTGGGCCTGTTCGGCACGGTGTGGGGCATCATGCATGCGTTCACCGGCCTGGCCGCCCTGGCCCAGGTGACGCTGGCCACCGTGGCGCCGGGCATCGCCGAGGCGCTGGTGGCCACCGCCATCGGCCTGTTTGCCGCCATCCCGGCGGTGGTGGGCTACAACCGTTTTGCCCACGACATCGACCGGGTGGCCAACGGCATGGAGACCTTCATGGAAGAGTTCTCCAACATCCTGCAGCGCAACCTGGGCACCCAGACGGGCACCCCTTCGGGTCACTGACATGGCCAAGCTCGCCGCCCGCGGCCGGGGCCGCCGCACCATCAACGAGATCAACATGGTGCCCTTCATCGACGTGATGCTGGTGCTGCTGATCATCTTCATGGTGACCGCCCCCCTCATCACGCCGAGCCAGATCGCCCTGCCCAGCGTGGGCCAGGCCGCGCGCCAGCCCGACCGCTTCGTGCAGGTGGTGATCGACAAGGACGAGCAGCTGCAGGTGCGCGACGGCAACCAGGGCGGCGACTCGCCCCCGGTGCCCATGGGCCAGCTGGTGGCCCGCGTGAAGCAGCTGCAGGCCACCGACCCGGCCTCCGGCGAAGCGCCGCAAGGCGGCGTGCCGGTCATCATCAGCGCCGACAAGTCGGTCAAGTACGAAGCCGTGGTGCGGGTCATGGACACCCTGCAGCGCGCCGGCATCGCCCGCGTGGGGCTGGCGGTGCAGACCAGCCGCTGACCCCGCAGTCTCTGAACCTGTCCCTGTCGTCATGCCCTCGACAAGCACCTTCGCCCACAGCACGCTGGACCGCAGCAGCCTGGCGCCGCCGCGCGCCGACCGCTGGGGTCCGCCGGTGGCCAAGGCCGTGGTGGTGCATGGCCTGCTCATCATCGCCCTGACCTGGGGGGTGCAATGGAACAAGGACGTGGAGCTGGCCACGGTGGAAGCCGAGCTGTGGTCGCGCGTGCCGCAGCAGGCCGCACCGCGGGCGGTGGAACCGCCACCTCCCCCGCCGGCCCCCCCGGCACCGCAGCCCCGGCCTGAGCCGCGTCCCGCGCCGCCGCCCCCGGGCCCGACCGAGGCCGAGATCGCCACCGCCAAGGCCCGCGAGAAGGCCGAGGCCGACAAGCGCGAGGCCGAGCGCCGTGCCGCCGAAAAGCGGGAGGCCGAACGCAAGGCCGCCGCCGAGAAGGAACGCCAGCAGAAACTGGCCGAGGACAAGAAACGCGCCGAAGCCGAAAAGCGCGAAGCCCAGCTCAAGGAACAGCTGCGCCAGGACCAGCTGCGCCGCATGATGGGACAGGCCGGCGCCACCGGTGGCCCGCAGAGCAGCGGCACCGCACAGCAGTCCAGCGGCCCCACGCCGGGCTATGGCGCCAAGGTGGCCGCGCGCATCAAGCCCAACGTGGTCTTCACCGATGTGGCGCCGGGCAACCCGCGCGCCGAGGTGGAGGTGCGAACCCTGCCCGACGGCACCATCACCGGCCGCAAGCTCATCAAGAGCAGCGGCAACGCCGCCTGGGACGAAGCCGTGCTGCGCGCCATCGACCGCACCGGCAGCCTGCCCCGCGACACCGACGGCCGCGTGCCGCCGTCCCTGGTGATCGGCCTGCGCCCGCTCGACTGAGCGGGGTCAGTCGAACACGATCTCGGCGCGCTGCTCGTGCGCCTGGGCCATCCAGCTGGCCAGCGCGGCGTCGGTGGGGAAGAACAGCGAACGATCGTCCAGCTGCAGTTCGCACTGCGCGCCCTCGCGCAGCAGCGACAGCCGCACCGGCAGGCCGCGCACCAGTTCGCCCTGCTCGGTGATCTCGCGCCGGGGCGGGAATTCGCGCACCAGCTGCGCCACCGCCGGGGCGTGGCCATTGACGGCCACGCGCAGGTACTTGCCGAAGCGGCAGCGCGCGGCGGCCAGGTCCCACACCTGCTGGATCTTCAGCCGCAGGCCGCCCGAGAAGCGGTCGGGCTGGGCCAGGGCCTGCACCACGATCAGCTCGTCTTCCTTCAGCGTGTTGCGGTGCGCATTGATCAGACCCTCGTCCGCGCTCACCTCCATGACTGCGGTCTTGTCGTCGAGCTTGAACAGCGCGAGCTTGCCGCGCTGGCCATTGATGACCCGGAAGTCGGTGACGATGCCGGCCAGGATCACCGGGTCGCGGCTGTCCTTCACGGCCTCCAGCGGCGTGCGGGCAAAACGCCGCACCTCGCGCTCGACCTCGTCGAACAGGTGGCCCGACAGGTAGAAGCCGATCGCGCTTTTCTCGTGCGTGAGGCGTTCCTTCACGCCCCAGGGCAGCGTGGCCACCAGATCGGGCTCCTGCGTGCTGGAGCCGTGGTCGTCGCCGCCCAGCATGTCGAACAGGCCGCCCTGGTGGGCATTGGCCTGGGTGGTGGCCGCGTAGTCGAAGGCCAGGTCCACCGAGGCCAGCAGCTCGGCCCGGTTGAGGTGAATGTTGTCGAAGGCACCGGCCTTGATCAGCGCCTCCACCGTGCGCTTGTTGATGCGGGTGCGGTCCACGCGCAGGCAGAAGTCGAACAGGCTCTTGAAGGGGCCACGCTCGTGGCCGTTGGGGCCTTCGCCACGCCCTTCGCGCGCGGCCACGATGGCCTCGATGGCCTGCTGGCCCGTGCCCTTGATGGCGCCCAGGCCGTAGCGGATGGACCGGTCGGTGACCGGCTCGAAGCGGTGCACGCCGCGGTTCACGTCGGGGGCCTCGAAGCTCAGGCCCATCTTCACCGCGTCCTCGAACAGCACCTTGAGCTTGTCGGTGTCGTCCATCTCCACCGTCATGTTGGCGCAGAAGAACTCGGCGGTGTAGTGCACCTTGAGCCAGCCGGTGTGGTAGGCCAGCAGCGAGTAGGCGGCGGCGTGCGACTTGTTGAAGCCGTAGCCGGCGAACTTCTCCATCAGGTCGAAGACCTCGTCGGCCTTCTCCTGGCCGATGCCCTTCTCGGCCGCGCCCTTGCGGAAGATCAGGCGGTGCTCGGCCATCTCTTCGGGCTTCTTCTTGCCCATGGCGCGGCGCAGCAGGTCGGCGCCACCGAGTGAATAGCCGCCCAGGATCTGGGCCGACTGCATCACCTGCTCCTGGTAGACCATGATGCCGTAGGTCTCCGCCAGCACCGGCTCCAGCAGCGGGTGCGGGTACTCCACCACCTCGCGCCCGTGCTTGCGGGCCACGAAGCTGGGAATCAGGTCCATCGGGCCCGGGCGGTACAGGGCGTTCAGCGCAATCAGGTCTTCCAGCCGGGTGGGCTTGGCGTCGCGCAGCATGCCCTGCATGCCCCGGCTTTCAAACTGGAACACCGCTTCGGTCTGACCGCGCGAGAACAGGGCATACACCTTGGGGTCGTCCAGCGGCACATCTTCGAAGCGGAAGTTTTCCTGCCCCTTGTGGCGCTGCATGATGAATTCGCGCGCGATCTCCAGGATGGTGAGCGTGGCCAGGCCCAGGAAGTCGAACTTCACCAGGCCGATGGCCTCCACGTCGTCCTTGTCGTACTGGCTCACCGCCGAGTCGCTGCCGGGCTGGGCATAGAGGGGGCAGAAGTCGGTCAGCTTGCCCGGCGCGATCAGCACGCCACCGGCGTGCATGCCGATGTTGCGGGTCATGCCTTCGAGCTTCTGCGCCAGCTCGATCAGCGTGCGCACATCGTCTTCCTTCTGCAGGCGCTCGGCCAGCAGCGGCTCCATCTCGATGGCGTAGTTGTTCTTGTCGCCGTCTTTCTTGGGGCTGGGCGGGTACTGCAGGGTCACGCTCATGCCCGGCTTGTTGGGGATGAGCTTGGAGATGCCGTCGCAGAAGCCGTAGGAGAAGTCGAGCACACGGCCCACGTCGCGGATGGCAGCACGTGCGGCCATGGTGCCGAAGGTGGCGATCTGGCTCACCGCGTCCTTGCCGTACTTCTCCTTGACGTAGTCGATGACGCGGTCGCGGTTGCTCTGGCAGAAGTCGATGTCGAAGTCGGGCATGGACACCCGCTCCGGGTTCAGGAAGCGCTCGAACAGCAGGTTGTACTGCAGAGGGTCGAGGTCGGTGATCTTGAGCGCATAGGCCACCAGCGAGCCAGCACCCGAACCCCGGCCCGGGCCCACCGGGCAGCCATTGTTCTTGGCCCAGTTGATGAAGTCGCCCACGATGAGGAAGTAGCCCGGGAACCCCATCTTGAGGATGGTGTTGATCTCGAACTCCAGCCGCTCCACGTAACGCGGCCGCTGCCGGTCGCGCTCGGCCGCATCGGGGTACAGGTGCAGCAGCCGCTCCTCCAGCCCCTCGAACGAGGACTGGCGGAAGAAGTCCTCCATGGGCATGGGCACGCCATTGACCAGGGGCGTGGGAAAGTTGGGCAGCTGCGGCTTGCCCAGCACCAGGGTCAGGTTGCAGCGGCGCGCAATCTCGAGCGTGTTGGCCACGGCCGAAGGCACGTCGGCGAACAGCGCTGTCATGTCGGCCGCGCTCTTGAAATACTGCTCGCGGGTGAAGCGGCGCACCCGGCGGCTGTTGCCCAGGATCTCGCCTTCGGAGATGCACACGCGGGCCTCGTGCGCCTCGTAGTCGTCGGCCTCCAGGAACTGCACCGGGTGGGTGGCCACCACCGGCAGGCGCAGCCGGGCGGCCAGCTGCACCGTGGCGGTGACGTGGCGCTCGTCGTCGGTGCGGCCGGCGCGTTGCAGCTCCAGGTAGAAGCGGTGGGTGAACAGGCTGGAGAGCTGCAGGGCGACATCGGCCGCCTTGCGGGCATCACCCGCCATGAGCGCCTGGCCCACCGGGCCGGCCTGTGCACCCGAGAGCAGGATCAGCCCGCCGTTGAGTTCTTCCAGCCAGGCGCGCTGGATGACGGCCTGACCCCGGCCGTCGTTGCGGGTCCAGGCGCGGGCCAGCAGCTCGGACAGGTTGAGGTAACCCTGGTGGTCCTGCACCAGCAGGATGGCCCGCGGCAGGGCCGGCTGGTGGGCGCCGGGCATGGCGCCGGGGGTTTCGTCGGTGAAGCCCTGCAGCATGACCTCGGCGCCGATCAGGGGCTTGACCCCGGCGCCGCGCGCGGCCTTGTAGAACTTGATGGCCCCGAACAGGTTGTTCAGGTCGGTGATGGCCAGGGCGGGCTGGCGGTCGGTGGCGGCAGCGGCCACGACATCGTCGATGCGGTTGGTGCCATCGACGACGGAGAACTCGGTGTGCAGGCGCAGATGGACAAACATGCGCCCGATTTTAGGGACTGGGGACAGGCCCCGATCAGTCCTTCAGGATGGACAGGACTTCCGAGCGGAATTCGCGGTTGTAGAGGATGGCCACCACGATCAGCGTCGCCCCCACCATGGCCACCGGCGAGACGAACCAGGCCAGCAGCGCGAACGAGAAGTAGTAGGCGCGCAGGCCGTCGTTGAAGGTCTCGGCCGCCGAGCCCACCATGGCGGCGGCCCGGTCGGCGAACTGCTGGCGGTCGAACTGGCCGCTCTCGAAGGATTCGGGCGGCGGCATGGAGCCGATGACCAGCGCCACGAAGGTGTACTGCCGCATGCACCACGAGAAGCGGAAGAACGAGTACACGAAGATCGAGACCAGCACCACGATCTTGAACTCGAAGACGATGAGCGTGGTGGCCTGGGCGAACGGGATCTCGCTCATCAGCTCGGCCGCCTTGTCGGTGGTGCCCAGCAGCGCAAACAGCGCACCGATGACCAGGATGGAGGTGGACGAGAAGAAGGCCGGCGTGTTGGACAGGGTCTGGGTGATCAGGCCGTCCAGCATGCGGGGATCGCGCGCGGTGGTCTGCTGCATCCAGTAGCGCCGGTAGCGGTTGGTGGTGTCCAGCAGCGAGGGACGGCGGCGCGACCAGACCTTGGCAAACCGGGCGTAGCCCACCCACAGGGCAAAGAAGCAGACCAGGGCCAGCCAGTCGGCCCAGGGGATGAGGCTGATGATCTTCATGGGATCGGCGGGGCAAGCGGTGCAATCGACTGACGGCGACTGTGCCACAAGCCGGGGCCGATCCCGGCCCGGGCAGGGTCAGCCCTTGAAGCGCTTGGCCACGGCGGCCACGCGCTCGCCGAACTGGCGGGCGGTGTCCACGTCGCCCTGCGGGATCTTGTCGGCACCGGCGTCCGACGGGGCCTGCACCAGCAGACCGACCGAGCCACCGAGGTTGTTGACGTCGGCGCGGGTGGAGGCCAGCTTGTTGGACGGTGCCATGCCCAGGCTCACCCACAGGCCGCCGTGCTGGGCCGACAGGGTGGACAGGTAGGACAGGGTGGAGCCCTTGTCGCCGTTGAGGCTGGCGCTCACGGTGAAGCCGGCAAAGAACTTGTCCTGCCAGGCGCGGGTGAACCAGGCCTTGGACGACGCGTCGGCGAACTTCTTGAACTGCCAGCTCGGACCGCCCATGTAGGTGGGCGTGCCCATGATGATGGCGTCGGCGGCGGCCAGGGCGTCCCAGGCGCCTTCGGGCAGGTTGCCGTCGGCGTCGACAGCGATCAGGTCGGCGCCGGCGCCCTGGGCCACCGCCTGGGCGATGAACTGGGTGTGGCCGTAGCCGGAGTGGTAGACAACAACAACTTTTGCCATGGTTTGCTTTCAGGGTTGTGCGCCGGTCGGCGCGGGTGGGAACGAAAGGGGAATGGTCAGCGGGTGAAGGAAGGCTCCAGCAGGCCCATGTCGCCGCGCTGGAAGGCCTGGGCATAGGCCGCAATGTCCTGCCGGCTGTTGCCCACGAAGGGGCCGTAGGGCACCACCGGCTCGCGCAGCGGCACACCGGCCAGCAGCACCGCATGTGCGCCCGATGCGCCGGTTTGCAAGGTCAGCGCGGAGCGGCCGGCAGCGTCGGCCGGGGCGGGCGCCAGCACCACGGTCTGGTCGGCGCGGGCCGGTTCGTCGTTGGCCATCATCTCGCCGGCGGTGACGATGAGGAAGCCGTTGGCCGCGTTGTCCACCGGCAGGTCGATCCGGGCGTTCGGCGCCAGGGTGATGGCCAGCAGGTCCACCCGGGTGGCCCAGCGCGGGTCCTGGCCGATGGGCGAGCTCAGCCCGGCAAACGACCCTGCCGCCACCTTGACCTGCACGCCCTCGCCCTGCCACACCGGCATGTCGGCGCGGTTCACCTTGAACACGGCGGCCGGGTCCTGCTTGTGGCGGCGCGCCATGTTCACGAAGATCTGCAGGCCGATGGCGGCGCGGCCCGGCTGGCTGGGGGTTTCCTCGTGCACGATGCCGCTGCCTGCCTGCGTCCAGTGCAGGTCACCGGGCTGGATGGTGCTGTGGTCGCCCAGCGAGTCGCGGTTGACCACGCCGCCGGGCGAATCGTCCAGCAGCAGGGTCACCGCGCTCATGCCGCCGTGCGGGTGCGGCAGAAAGAAGTTCTGCGGCATGTGGAACAGGTCGACCCCGATGAAGGGATCGATCAGGCCCAGGTGCTCCGGATGGAACATGCGGGCATGGGTCCGCGCATCGAAGGCGTGGTGGGGCATGTCCACCACCTGGTGCAGGGCGCGCCGGGTCAGGAGTTCGGAGCCGCACATGGTGGGTGCTCCGCTCAGGCGGCCAGGTCGAAGACCAGGACTTCGGCGTCGCGGCCCTGGTCGAGCACCAGCTCGGACTCCTCGCGCACCGCCACCGCATCACCGGTCTTCAGCGCATGGCCGTTCACCGACAGTTCGCCGCGGATCAGGTGCACATAGGCCTTGCGCGCCGGGTTCAGGGCCAGGCGGGCCGACTCGGCACCGTCGAACAGGCCGGCGTAGATGGTCGCGTCGGCATGCAGCTTCACGGCGCCGTCGGCCGCATCCTTCGAGGCCACCCGGCGCAGCTGGCCACGCTTCTCGGCCTCGGCAAAGGCCTTCTGCTCGTAGCTCGGCGGAATGCCGCGCACATCGGGCTCGATCCAGATCTGCAGGAAGTGCGTCTCGCTGTTGGGCGCGTGGTTGAACTCGCTGTGCATGACGCCGGTGCCGGCGCTCATGCGCTGCACCTCGCCGGGCGGGATGCCTTCCACATTGCCCATGCTGTCCTTGTGGGCCAGATTGCCCTGCAGCACGTAGCTCACGATCTCCATGTCGCGGTGCCCGTGGGTGCCGAAGCCGGTGCCGGGGGCGATGCGGTCTTCGTTGATGACGCGCAGGTTGCCCCAGCCCATCCACTGCGGGTCGAAGTAATCGGCAAACGAGAACGAATGCTGGCTGCGCAGCCAGCCGTGGTCGGCATGGCCTCGGGCTTCGGAACGGCGGACGATCAGCATGGTGCTACTCCTTCTGCGGCCCGGGGACGATTCCCCGGTGTCGATGGGCTCCATTCTGAAGAGCCGAATACCCAAATCGGCTGCATGATTTTGATGGCATCATTCAAATCGTTTGAACACAAGGAGCTGCCATGCCCGCCCCCGCCTCGCCCCGGTCGGCCCTGTCGGCCGAGAACCTGGCCCTGCTGGAAGCCGTGTCCCGCCTGGGCAGCATGGCCGCTGCGGCGCGCGAACTCGGCATGGTGCCCAGCGCACTCACCTACCGCATCCGCCAGATCGAGGACGCCCTGGACGTGCTGCTGTTCGACCGCAGCGCCCGCCGCGCCGTGCTCACGCCCGCCGGGGCCGAGCTGCTGCGGTCGGGCGAGCACCTGCTGCAGGAGCTCGATGCCGTGGCCCAGCGGGTGCGCCGGGTGGCCACCGGCTGGGAGCCGCAGCTCTCGATCGCGGCCGATGCCCTGATCGCGCGCGGCACGCTGTTCGAGCTGTGCGAGGCCTTCTACGCCACCGGTGCCCCGACCCGCCTGCGCCTGCGGGCCGAAACGCTCTCGGGCACGCTGGAGGCACTGCAGAGCGGCGCGGCCGACCTGGCCCTGGGCGTGTCGGTGGAACTGGCCATACCGGGCATCCAGGTGGCGCCGCTGGGCAGCGTGCCCTTCGTGTACGCCGTGGCACCGCACCACCCGCTGGCCGCGGTGGCCCATGCGCTGTCGGACGACGAGCTGCGCCGCCACCGCGCGGTGGCGGTGGCCGACAGCACGCTGCGCGGACGCGGCGTGACCCACAACCTGCAGCCCGGACAGGATGTGCTGACCGTGCCCACCATGCAGCACAAGCTCGAGGCCCAGCTGCGCGGGCTGGGCGTGGGCTTCCTGCCGCAGCCGCTGGCCCAGCCCTACATCGATGCCGGCCGGCTGGTGGTCAAGCCGCTGCAGCGCACCTCGCGCACCCAGCGTGCCGCCTATGCGTGGCGGCAGGACACCGGCCCCCAAGGGGCGGGTCGTGCGCTGCAATGGTGGCTGGAGCGGCTGCAGCACCCCAAAACCCGCCACGCCCTGCTGCACAACCACCACCAGAGCTGAAAGCCGCTGCTACATTCGGCTCACCCCCTGAACACATCCCCCACGCCACCATGACCACTCGCAGGCCCACCCGCGCTCCCCAGCCCTCCCCGGCCCCCGCCGCCGCGCCCTTGCGGCATGTCGCCGTGATTGGCGGCGGCATGGCCGGCGTGACCTGCGCCCGCACCCTGCTGCAGGCCGGTCACCGCGTCACCCTGATCGAGAAGAGCCGGGGTTTCGGGGGTCGCATGTCGACCCGGCGCAGCGAGTTCGGCGGTTTCGACCACGGCGCCCAGTACTTCACCGTGCGCGATGCGCGCTTCGAGCAGGTGCTGCGGCTGACCGCCACCTCGGTGGTGCGGCCCTGGAGCGCGAGCACGGTGCGGGTGCTCGACGAGTTCGGCCATGTGCTGGCCAGCGCGCCGCCGCCCACCGAACCGCACTTCGTGGCCACCCCGGGCATGAACGCCCTGGTGGGGCTGTGGGCCCAGCCCATCGTCCGCCCCGAGCAGCACGGCCAGCTGCCGGCGCAGGCCCTGGTGCAGGTGCGTGTGACCCAGATCGAGCGCGACGCCCTGCACCCGCACCAGTGGCAGCTGCGGGTTGAAGACGCCGAGGGCGGCCAGCGCGTGCTGGGCGGCTTCGACCAGGTGGTGCTGGCCATTCCGCACCCCCAGGCCCACGACCTTCTGCTGGCCTCCGGCCTGGCGCCCGAGCTGCGCAAGGCCCTGGCGCCGGTGCATGTGGCGCCCTGCTGGACCCTCATGGTGGCCTACCCGCAGGCCATGCAGCCCGGCCTGCCGCACCTGGGCCCGCAGTGGAACGCCGCCCGCAGCACCCACCACCGCATCAGCTGGCTGGCCCGCGAATCGAGCAAGCCGGCGCGCGACCCCATCGAGCGCTGGACGGTGCAGGCCAGCCCCGAGTGGTCGACCCGCCACCTGGAAGACGATGACGAGCGCGTCAAGGCCAAGCTGCTCAAGGGCTTTGCCGAGATCACCGGCATCCGCGCCACGCCCACCCACGCGGTGGTGCACCGCTGGCGCTACGCCCAGACCCGTACGCCGCTGGGCCGCTCGCACCTGATGGATCCGGCACTGGGCATCGGCCTGTGCGGCGACTGGTGCCTGGGCCACCGGGTGGAAGACGCCTTCGTCTCGGGCCTGGAACTGGCCCTGGCCATGGCGTGAAGCCGCGCGGCCGGTTCGCGCCCTCGCCCACCGGCCCGCTGCACGCCGGCTCGCTGGTGGCCGCGCTGGCCAGCTGGCTCGATGCCCGCGCCCGCGGCGGCGAATGGTGGGTGCGCATCGAGGACGTGGACACCCCGCGCTGCGTGGCCGGCGCCGATGCCTTCATCCTGCAGCAGCTCGCTGCCTGCGGCATGAGCAGCGACGCGCCGGTGGTGTGGCAATCGAAACGCAGTGCGCTGTACCAGGCCGCGCTGGACCGTCTGCTGACCACCGGACAGGCCTACCCCTGTGCCTGTTCGCGCAGCGACATCGAGGCCGCCCTGGCCGCCGCCGGACGCCAGCGTGAACGCCACCAGGCCGCCGTCTACCCCGGCACCTGCCGCCAGGGCCTGCACGGGCGGCCCGCCCGCGCGTGGCGGCTGCGCCTGCCCGAGGCAGCCACGGTGCACTGGCACGATGCCCGGCTGGGCGAACAGGTGCAGGACGTGGCGGCCGAGGTGGGCGACTTCGTGCTGCGCCGCGCCGACGGCCTGTGGGCGTACCAACTGGCCGTGGTGGTGGACGACGCCGATCAGGGCATCACCCATGTGGTGCGCGGCGCCGACCTGGCCGACAACACGCCGCGCCAGATCCTGCTGCAACGCGCCCTGGGCCTTCCCGCACCGGCCTACCACCATGTGCCCCTGGTGCTGGGCGCCAACGGCGAGAAGCTGAGCAAACAGAACGGTGCAGCAGCGCTGGACCTGACCGAGCCACTGGCCGCATTGCAGGCCGCGGCGGCAGTGCTGGGCCTGCCCCCGGCCGGCGGCAGCGTGGCCGAGGCGCTGGCGCTGTGGGTGCAGGCATGGCGCCGCCAGTGGCAGGCCGGTGCCGGCGCGGCCACCTAAAATCGCAGGCTTTGCCCGCCCGCCATGACCGACCCCCGACACGCCCTGCCCCGCCCCGCCCCCACCGACGTGGAGCACCTGCGCGTGGTCAAGAGCTACGTGCTGCGGGCCGGCCGCACCACCGCCGGGCAGGCCAAGGCCTACGAGGTGTTCGGACCACGCTTCCTGGTGCCGTACGCGCCGCAGCCGCTGGATCTGCCCGCCACCTTCGGGCGTCAGGCGCCCACGGTGCTGGAGATCGGCTTCGGCATGGGCGGCGCCACCGCCCACATCGCCGGCGTGCGGCCGCAGGACAACTTTTTGTGCTGCGAGGTGCACGAGCCCGGCGTGGGTGCCCTGCTCAAGCTCTGTGGCGACAACGGCCTGGAGAACATCCGCATCGTGCGGCACGACGCGGTGGAGGTGATGGACCACATGCTGGCCGACGGCAGCCTGGACGGCGTGCACATCTTCTTCCCCGACCCCTGGCACAAGACCAAGCACCACAAGCGCCGGCTCATCCAGGGGCCGTTCGTGAACCGGCTGGCCCGCAAGCTCAGGCCCGGCGGCTATGTGCACCTGGCCACCGACTGGCAGCCCTACGCCGAGCAGATGGTCGAGGTGCTGGCCGCCGAGCCGCTGCTGCGCAACACGGCCGACCCGGCCCTGGGCGGCTACGCCCCCAAGCCCGACTACCGACCCCTCACCAAGTTCGAGAACCGCGGCCTCAAGCTCGGCCACGGCGTGTGGGACCTGGTCTGGTCCCGCGTCTGACCTGCTGATCCCGACGGCCCGGCATGGCGCACCGGCCCAAGAATCCGCTGATACCGGTGCGCGACGGCGTCTCGCCGAGCTGCGTGGCCGTGCCGCACGACAAGCCCTGCCCCTGGCCCAGCGTGCTCGACTTCCTGAGCGACCGGCTGCCCGCCGTCGACCGCGCCGGCTGGGCCGCCCGCCTGCACGCCGGCGAGGTGCTCGACGACAGCGGTCAGCCCCGCGCACCCGACAGCCCCTGCACCCCCGGCGAACGCCTGTACTACTACCGGCGGCTGGAGGCCGAGCAGCCCATCCCGTTCGAAGAGGCGGTGCTGTTCCAGGACGAACACCTGCTCGTCATGGACAAGCCGCACTTCCTGCCGGTGGTGCCGACCGGCCGTTATGTGCAGCAGAGCCTGCTGGTGCGGGCCAAGCGGCGCACCGGCATCGACACCCTGAGCCCGCTGCACCGCATCGACCGCGAAACCGCCGGCGTGGTGGTGTTCAGCATCCGCCCGCAGGACCGCAACGCTTACCAGGCCCTGTTCCGCGACCGTGCGGTGGACAAGTGTTACGAAGCCATCGCCGCCTGCCCGGGCGACTCACCCGCACTGCAGGGCCATGTGCGGCGCAGCCGCATCGAGGAAGACCCGGCCGGCTTCTTTCGCATGCACGAGGTGGATGGTGAACCCAACAGCGAGACCCGCATCAGCGAACAGGAACGTCGGGGCGGTTGGGCAAAGTTCGCGCTGGAGCCGGTCACCGGCAAGCGCCACCAGCTGCGGGTGCACATGGCCGCCCTGGGGCTGCCCTTGGTGGGCGATCAGTTCTATCCAGCGGTACGGCGCGGCCCCGACGAGCCGGAAGATTTTGCCGAGCCGCTGCGCCTGCTGGCCCGGGCCATTGCCTTCACAGATCCGGTGACCGGGCAGGCCCGGCGCTTCGAGAGCGGCCGGGCGCTGGACTGGCCGGCCGGCTGAACGCCGACCGCCCTGACCTGGGTCAGACCCGCTCGGCCACCCAGCCCTGCACCGATTTCAGCGCGGCGTCCAGGCCGGACGCGTCGGTGCCGCCAGCCATGGCCATGTCGGGCTTGCCGCCGCCCTTGCCGCCGACCTGCTGGGCCACGAAGTTGACCAGCTCGCCGGCCTTGACCTTGGCCGTGCTGTCGGCGGTGACGCCTGCGGCCAGCTGCACCTTGCCGCCGTCCACGGCCGCCAGCACGATGGCCGCGGTCTTGAGCTTGTCCTTGAGCTTGTCCAGCGTGTCGCGCAGCACCTTGGCATCGGCACCCTGCAGGGTGGCGGCCAGCACCTTGATGCCCTTCACGTCGATGGCCTGGGCCATCAGCTCGTCGCCCTGGCTGGAGGCCAGCTTGCCCTTGAGCGCGGCCACTTCCTTCTCCAGGGCGCGCACCTGCTCCAGGGTCTGGCCGATGCGGGCCTGCAGTTCGGCCGGCGAGGCCTTGAGCGTGCCGGCGGCCTGGGCCACGGTGGATTCCAGCGACTGCAGGTAGCTCAGCGCGTTGACGCCGGTGACCGCCTCGATGCGGCGCACGCCGGCGGCCACGCCGCCTTCGGCCACCACCTTGAACAGGCCGATGTCGCCGGTGCGGCCCACGTGGGTGCCGCCGCACAGTTCGCGGCTGCTGCCGATGTCGAGCACGCGCACAGTGTCGCCGTACTTCTCGCCGAACAGCATCATGGCGCCGGTGGCCTTGGCGGCCTCGATCTCCATCACGCGGGCCTGGGTGGCGGCGTTGGCCAGGATCTCGGCATTCACGATGGCCTCGATCTGGCGGATCTGCGCATCCGTCACCGGGGCGTTGTGCGCAAAGTCGAAACGGGTGCGCTCGGCGTTCACCAGCGAGCCCTTCTGCTGCACATGCTCGCCCAGCACCTCGCGCAGGGCCTTGTGCATCAGGTGGGTGGCGCTGTGGTTGCGCACGGTGGCCGCACGCAGCGTGGTGTTGACGCGGGCGGTGACGGCATCGCCCACGGCCAGGGTGCCCTGGGCCACGCTGCCGTGGTGGCCGAACACGTCGGCGCGGATCTTCTGGGTGTCTTCCACCACGAAGCGGGCCGAGCCGGCCACGAGTTCGCCTTCGTCACCGACCTGACCGCCGCTCTCGGCGTAGAACGGGGTGGTGTCGAGCACCACCACACCCTGCTGACCGGCCTGGAGTGCGGCCACCGGGGTGCCGTCGAGGTAGAGCGCCACCACCTTGGCCGGGGCTTCGAGGTGCTCGTAGCCCACGAAGGTGTTGCCGGCGCCGGTGTACTCCAGCGCCCTGTCCATCTTGAACTTGCCGGCGGCACGGCCCTTGGCCTTCTGGGCCTCCATGGCGGCGTGGAAGCCGGCCTCGTCCACCGTCAGGCCCCGTTCACGGCACACATCGCCAGAGAGGTCGAGCGGGAAGCCGTAGGTGTCGTGCAGCTTGAAGGCCACGTCGCCGGGCAGCACCTTGGCGCCGTCGGCCAGGGCGGCGTCCAGGATCTCCATGCCGTTGGCCAGCGTTTCGTAAAAGCGCTCTTCCTCGGCCTTGAGCACCTCGGTGATGCGCTGGGCCTGGTTGGCCAGGTTGGGGTAGGCATCGCCCATCATCTTCACCAGGTCGGGCACCAGCTTGTGGAAGAACGGGGTCTTCTGGCCGAGCTTGTAGCCGTGGCGGATGGCGCGGCGCACGATGCGGCGCTGCACATAGCCGCGGCCTTCGTTGCTGGGGATCACGCCGTCGCTGATGAGGAAGGCGGTAGCGCGGATGTGGTCGGCAATCACCTTGAGCGAAGGGTTGCCCAGGTCGGTGGTGCCGGTCTCGCGGGCGGCGGCCTTGATCAGCACGTCGAAGATGTCGATCTCGTAGTTGCTGTGCACATGCTGCAGGATGGCGGCCAGGCGCTCCAGGCCCATGCCGGTGTCCACGCAGGGCGCCGGCAGCGGCACGACCGAGCCGTCTTCCTTCATGTCGAACTGCATGAACACGTTGTTCCAGATCTCGATGAAGCGGTCGCCGTCTTCATCGGGGCTGCCCGGGGGGCCGCCGGGGATGTGCGGGCCGTGGTCGTAAAAGATCTCGCTGCAGGGGCCGCAGGGGCCGGTGTCGGCCATCATCCAGAAGTTGTCGCTCTTGTAGCGGCCGCCCTTGTTGTCGCCGATGCGGATGATGCGACCCTCCGCCTTGACGCGCTCCGGGGTCCAGCCGGCCTTCACGAAGATGTCTTCCCAGATGGCATGGGCCTCGTCGTCTTCCTGGTAGACCGTGGCGTACAGCTTGTCGGCTGGAAGCTTGTAGACCTGGGTCAGCAGCTCCCAGGCCCAGTTCAGGCTTTCCTTCTTGAAGTAGTCGCCGAAGCTCCAGTTGCCCAGCATCTCGAAGAAGGTGTGGTGGCGCGCGGTGTAGCCCACGTTCTCCAGGTCGTTGTGCTTGCCGCCGGCGCGCAGGCAGGCCTGGACCGAGGCAGCGCGCACATAGCTGCGCTTGTCGGTGCCCAGGAACACGTCCTTGAACTGCACCATGCCGGAGTTGGTGAACATCAGCGTGGGGTCGTTGCCCGGCACCAGAGGGCTGGAGGCCACCACGGTGTGGCCCTTGGAGGCGAAGAAATCCAGGAAGGTTTTGCGGATGTCGGCGACTGAGGCGGGACGGGTCATGGTGGCCTTGCGGTGGAGCGGTGGATGGCGGGTGCCCCGGGGGTATCCCCGGCAGCGCCAAAGCCCCCTATTTTCCAACACTTTTGCACTCCGGCAGGGCGGTCGGGAGTGGCCCGGCGCAGCCGGTCACCACCGGTACTGCAAGGTCGTCCGGCCCGGGCTATCCTGCCGGATTCCGCGCTGGCGCCTGGCCAGCTTGCGCCACCCACCGACCGGAGACACCCATGGACATGAAGACTTCCCCCCTGGCCCTGCTGAAAGACCCCAGCCTGCTCAAGACCGACGGCCTCATCAACGGCCGGTGGGTCAAGGGCAGCAGCCGCTTCGACGTGCTCGACCCCGCCACCGGCCTGAAGCTGGCCGACGTGGCCAACCTGGGTCCGGCCGATGCGCAGGCCGCCATCGACGCGGCCAACGCCGCCTGGGCCGGCTGGCGCAACAAGACCGCCAAGGAGCGCTCCAACGTCCTGCGCGCCTGGTTCAACCTGCTCATGGCCAACCAGGACGACCTGGCCCGCATCCTGACCGCCGAACAGGGCAAGCCCTACCCCGAGGCCAAGGGCGAGATCGCCTACGGCTCCAGCTTCGTGGAGTGGTTTGCCGAGGAAGCCAAGCGGGTCAACGGCGAGACCCTGCCCACCTTCGACAACAACCGCCGCCTGCTGGTGCTCAAGCAGCCCATCGGCGTGTGCGCGGCCATCACGCCCTGGAACTTCCCGCTCGCCATGATCACCCGCAAGGTGGCACCGGCCCTGGCCGCCGGCTGCCCGGTGATCATCAAGCCGGCCGAGCTCACGCCGCTGACCGCGCTGGCCGCCGCCGAGCTGGCCGTGCGCGCCGGCATCCCGGCCGGTGTCATCAACATCCTGAGTGCCGACAGCGAGCAGAGCATCGCCATCGGCAAGGTGCTGTGCGCCAGCGACGTGGTGCGCCACCTCTCCTTCACCGGCTCCACCGAAGTCGGCCGCATCCTCATGGCGCAGAGCGCGCCCACGGTGAAGAAGCTCAGCCTGGAGCTGGGCGGCAACGCGCCCTTCATCGTGTTCGACGACGCCGACATCGACTCCGCCGTCGAAGGCGCCATTGCCAGCAAGTACCGCAACGCCGGCCAGACCTGCGTGTGCGCCAACCGCCTGTATGTGCAGGCCGGCGTGTACGACGCCTTCGTGGAAAAGTTCGCTGCGCGCGTGGCCGCATTCAAGGTGGGCAACGGTTTTGACGACGGCGTGGTGCAGGGTCCGCTGATCGAGGACGCCGCCGTGGACAAGGTGCAACGCCACGTGAGCGATGCCGTGGCCAAGGGCGGCCGCGTGGTCACCGGCGGCCAGAAGCTGCCGGGGCAGTTCTTCCAGCCCACCGTCATTGCCGACGCCAAGGGCGACATGCTGTGCGCCCGCGAAGAAACCTTCGGCCCGCTGGCGCCGGTGTTCAAGTTCCACACCGAGCAGGAAGCGATTGATGCGGCCAACAACACCGAGTTCGGTCTGGCCAGCTACTTCTACAGCCGCGACGTGGGCCGCATCTTCCGCGTGAGCGAGGCGCTGGAGTACGGCATGGTCGGCATCAACGTGGGCATCCTGGCCACCGAGCACGTGCCCTTCGGCGGCGTGAAGCAGTCGGGCCTGGGCCGCGAGGGTTCGCACCACGGCATGGACGACTATGTGGAGATCAAGTACCTCTGCGTCGGCGACGTGATGAAGTGATCGCATGAACTTCCAGTGGAATAACCCGTACCCGGTCTCGCGCGCGCCGCTGCTGGCGCGCAACGTGGTGGCCACCTCGCAGCCGCTGGCTGCGCAGGCCGGCCTGCGCATGATGCTCAAGGGCGGCAACGCGATCGACGCCGCCATTGCCGCCGCCGCCGCGCTCACCGTGGTGGAGCCCTGCTCCAACGGTCTGGGCAGCGACAACTTCGCCATCGTCTGGGACGGGCAGCGGCTGCATGGCCTGAACTCCAGCGGCGTGGCCCCGGCCACCTGGACGCCGGATTACTTCCGCAACAAGCACGGCAAGATCCCGCTGCGCGGCTTTGACGCGGTCACCGTGCCCGGCGCGGTGGCCGGCTGGGTGGCGCTCTCGGAACGCTTCGGTGCCCTGCCCTTTGCCGACCTGATGGAACCCGCCATCGAGCTGGCCGAGGCCGGCTATGCGGTGGGCCCGGTGGTGGCCGACAAATGGGCCCGCGCCGTGCCGCAGCTGCACGACCAGCCCGGCTTTGCCCAGGCCTTCATGCCGCGCGGCCGCGCACCCCAGGTGGGCGAACGTTTTGCCTTCCCCGATGCCGGTCGCACGCTGCGCGCCATTGCCGCCACCAAGGGCGAGGCCTTCTACCGCGGCGAGGTGGCTCAGGCCATCGACGCCTTCGCGCGCGAGCACGGCGCGCAGATACGCGCGTCCGATCTGGCCGCCCACCAGGTGCAGTGGGTGGACACCATCCACACCGACTTTGCCGGTCACACGGTGCACGAGCTGCCGCCCAATGGCCAGGGCATTGCCGCCCTCATGGCGCTGGGCATGCTGGAGCAGCTGGAGATCGGCCGCTTCGGACCCGACAGCGTGGAGAGCGCCCACCTGCAGATCGAGGCCATCAAGCTGGCCTTTGCCGACACCTACCGCTGGGTGGCCGACGAGCGCTTCATGACCGAGGTGCGCGCCGCCGACCTGCTGGACCCGGCCTACCTGCGCGAACGCGCCCGGCTCATCGACCCGAAACGCGCCATCGACCCCGGTGCCGGCCACCCACCGCGCGGCGGCACGGTGTACCTGAACGCCGCCGACGCACAGGGCCGCATGGTGAGCTTCATCCAGAGCAACTACCTGGGCTTCGGCAGCGGCGTGGTGGTGCCGGGCTGGGGCGTGAGCCTGCAGAACCGGGGCCACGGCTTCACCCTGCAGGACGGCCACCCCAACCAGGTGGCGCCGGGCAAGCGGCCGTTCCACACCATCATCCCCGGCTTCCTCAGCCGCGACGGTCAACCGGTGATGGCCTTTGGCGTGATGGGCGCCAACATGCAGCCGCAGGGCCATGTGCAGACGCTGGTGCGCATGCTGGTGCACGGCCAGCAGCCGCAGGCCGCCTGCGACGCCCCGCGCTGGAAGTGGGGCCAGGGCCTGGATGTGGACTTCGAGCCCACCATGGCGCCCGAGCTGCGCGAAGGCCTCAAGGCCCTGGGCCACCGCTTCGAGCCGGCGGCCGATGCCTACCTCGACTTCGGCAGCGGCCAGTTCATTGCCCGCCTGAGCGACGACCTGCAGGATGGCTACGTGGCCGCCAGCGACTCGCGCCGCGACGGCCAGGCCGTGGGTTACTGAAGCCGCTTCACCGGAACAGCCGACGGGCGTGCACGCCCAGGCCCACCGCCACGCTGGCATGGCGGTCGCCGTGCACCGCCCGGGCCGACGGCAGGCGCGCCGCAATGCGCTGCGTCAGTGGCCCGAAGCCGGTGGAGCCACCGGTGAAGTACACCGTGTCCACCGCGTCGGCCGCCACGCCGGCCAGCTGCAGCGTGGTGTCCACGGCCTGCACGATGCGGTCCAGATCGGCATCCAGCGCCTGCAGCGCCTGTGCCGCATCGAAGGGCACCTGCAGCGCCGGCTCCAGCAGCCCCAGGTCGATGGTGGTGCAGCCACCCTCGGCCACGGCGATCTTGGCGTCCTCGGCCCGCGCCAGCAGGGCATGGCCCAGGCGCTCATCCACCACCCGCATGAGGCGCCGGTACTGAACCGGGTCGCCATAGAAGCTGGCCATGCGGCGCAGCTCGGCCACGCGGGGCGCGGTGTAGACCGTGTTGATCAGGTGCCAGGTGGCCAGATCGAAGTACACCCGGCTGGGCACCTCGCGCGGCGGGCTGCCGTCGGCGCGGGCCGGACCCAGACCGCGGTAACCGCAGGCCGGCAGGATGGCGGCCAGCTCGACCTGGCGGTCGAAGTCGGTGCCGGCAATGTGCACGCCGTGGTTGGCCAGGATGTCGTCCTGCCGGTCCAGCCGCTGCCGGCGCTGCGGCCCCACCCGCACCAGCGAGAAGTCGGAGGTGCCGCCGCCGATGTCGGCCACCAGCACCAGCGCCTCGTGGTCCAGGTGCTGCTCGTGATCGAGCGCAGCGGCGATCGGCTCGTACTGGAAGCTGATGTCGCGCAGACCGCAGGCCCGCGCGGCCTCTTCCAGCGCCTGCTGGGCCCGGGCATCGCGCACCGGATCGCCATCGACGAAGAACACCGGCCGGCCCAGCACCGCGCGTTCCAGCGCCACGCCGGTGCGGCGTTCGGCCGCGGTCTTGAGCTGCTGCAGGTAGCCGGTGATGACGTCGCGGTACCGCACCGCACGGCCCTCGCCCACGTCGGTGCTCTGCTCGGCCAGGGTGGAGCCCAGGATGCTCTTCATGGAGCGCATCAGCCGGCCCTCCTGCCCCTCCAGGTAGGCCGCCAGCGCGGCCCGGCCGTAGAGGCGCTCCGGCGGCTCGTGGCCCGAGAGGCCTTCGACCCGGTAGAACACCGCCGTGGGCATGGTCACCTGCGAGGCCTCCAGCTCGACCAGCGCCATGCCTGCCGGGCCGGCCGGCACCGCAATGGCCGAGTTGGAGGTGCCGAAGTCGACGGCGCAGAAGGCATCAGGGGTGGACGGCATGAGGGCGCGGATTCTAGCCGCTAGAATTTGCGGCGCTGCGGGTGTAGTTCAATGGCAGAACGGCAGCTTCCCAAGCTTCATACGAGGGTTCGATTCCCTTCACCCGCTCCACTTTCTGAAGGCCAGGCCATGGAAGACCCCCGCTGCTGCGGCACCGGCACCTGCATCATCAACGCCGACGGTTACTGCTGGTGCGGCCAGCGCTGGGACGGCGAGAAGATGTGCTTCCCGGAGCCGGCATCCCGGGCCGACGAGGACGGCGCCGACACCGACGCCTCGCCGGCACCCGACCACTGAGGCAACGCCTCAGCTGCCCACGCCCAGCAGGGCCAGCACGCCCAGCACCGCAAAGATCAGCGCCGCCACCGCGTGCACCGCACGGATGGGCACCTTGCGGGTGATGGCATCGCCGAAGAACACCACCGGCGCGTTGGCCAGCATCATGCCCAGCGTGGTGCCCACCACCACCGCCACCAGCGGCTCGTACTGGGCCCCCAGCGCCACCGTGGCGATCTGCGTCTTGTCGCCCATCTCGGCCAGGAAGAAGGCCCAGGTGGTGGCGGCAAACACACCGAAGTGGCTGCGCGACGGTGCATCGTCGTCGTCGAGCTTGTCGGGGATGAGCATCCACACCGCCATGGCGATGAACGAGACGCCCAGCACCCAGCGCATCACGTCCGGACCGATGGCGGCCATCAGCCAGGCACCGGCCGCGCCGGCCAGGGCATGGTTGAGCACGGTGGCCACGAAGATGCCGGCGACGATGGGCCAGGGGCGCTTGAAGCGGGCGGCCAGCACCAGCGAGAGCAGCTGGGTCTTGTCGCCCATTTCGGCGAGGGCCACGATGCCGGTGGACAGGAGGAAGGCTTCCAAGGTGGGGACTCTGCAAAAGAAAACGCCCGCACAGGGCGGGCGACGGGCGGGATTTTACCGACCTCAGATCAGCGTCACGCCGGTCTTGGACTGGATGAATTCGCGGGTCACGCCGGGCGCCAGTTCCACCAGCTTGAGGCCCTGCGGCGTCACGTCCATGACGCCCAGGTCGGTGATGATGCGGTCGACCACGCCCACGCCGGTGAGCGGCAGGGTGCACTTCGGCAGGATCTTGAGGTCTTCGGTGCCGTCCTTCTTGCGGGCCACGTGCTCCATGAGCACGATGACGCGCTTGACGCCGGCCACCAGGTCCATGGCGCCACCCATGCCCTTGACCATCTTGCCCGGGATCATCCAGTTGGCCAGGTCGCCGTGCTCGCTGACCTGCATGGCGCCCAGGATGGACAGGTTGATCTTGCCGCCACGGATCATGGCAAAGCTCTGTTCGCTGCCGAAGATGCTGCTGCCGGCGATCGTGGTCACGGTCTGCTTGCCGGCGTTGATGAGGTCGGCGTCCACCTCGTCCTCGGTCGGGAAGGGGCCGATGCCCAGCATGCCGTTCTCGCTCTGCAGCCAGACTTCCTTGGTGGAGGGCACATGGTTGGCCACCAGCGTGGGGATGCCGATGCCCAGGTTGACGTAGAAACCGTCTTCGAGTTCGTGGGCCGCGCGGGCGGCCATCTGGTCTTGGGTCCAGGCCATGGTCAGACTCCTGCCTTTTCGGTGATGGTGCGTTTCTCGATGCGCTTCTCGGGGGTCGGGTTGTGCACGATGCGGTGCACATAGACGCCCGGCAGGTGCACCTGGTCGGGGTGGATGGCGCCGGTCTCGACGATCTCCTCGACCTCGACCACGCAGATGCGACCGGCCATGGCGGCGGCCGGGTTGAAGTTGCGGGCGGTGTAGCGGAACTGCAGGTTGCCGCTGCGGTCGGCGCGGTGCGCCTTGACCAGCGACACATCCGGCACCAGCGAGCGCTCCATCACATAGGTCTCGCCGTCGAATTCACGCAGCTCCTTGCCCTCGGCCACGATGGTGCCCACACCGGTCTTGGTGAAGAAGGCCGGGATGCCCGCACCACCGGCGCGCAGCTTCTCGGCCAGCGTGCCCTGGGGCGTGAACTCCAGCTCCAGCTCGCCGGCCAGGTACTGGCGCTCGAACTCCTTGTTCTCGCCCACGTAGCTGGAAATCATGCGCTTGATCTGGCGCGTCTCCAGCAGCTTGCCCAGGCCGAAACCATCGACACCGGCGTTGTTGGAGATGACGGTCAGACCCTTGACGCCGGAATCGCGCAGGGCGTCGATCAGGGCCTCGGGAATGCCGCACAGGCCGAAGCCGCCCACGGCCATGAGCTGGCCATCGGCGACGATGTCTTTCAGCGCCTCGGCAGCGCTCGGGAAAATCTTGTTCAAGGACGGGCTCCTGTGAAACGGATGAAGGGGCAACCCTGCACGATACTACGTAAAGCGCTACGTAGTATTTCGTAAAGAACAACCCAGGTGAGCACCCCGACCATGACCATCGATTACCGACTCGCCTTCGACCTGGCGCCGGTGGGCCTGGCGCTCTCGCGCGAACGCACCATGGTCGACTGCAACCAGGCCCTGTGCGACATGTTCGGTGCCAGCCGGGAGCAGCTGGTGGGCCAGAGCTTCCAGATCCTCTACCCCAGCGCGGACGAATACGAGCGCCTGGGCGCCCGCATGGCGCCGCTGCTGGGCCGCAGCGGCACCTATGGCGACGACCGCATCATGAAGCGGGTGGGCGGCCCCCAGGCCGGCGAGACCTTCTGGTGCCACGTGACCGGCCGCGCGGTGGACCGCAGCGCGCCGCACGCGGCCGGCATCTGGAGCTTCGAAGACCTGTCCGAACGCCGGCCGGTGAAGGCCGAGCTGACCGCCCGGGAACGCGAGGTGGCAGCCCTGCTCATGGACGGCCTGACCAGCAAGGAGATCGGCAAGCTGCTGGGCATCAGCCACCGCACGGTGGAGGTGCACCGGGCGCGGCTGATGCGCAAGTACCGGGCCCACAGCACGCCGGATCTGGTGCACCGGCTGCTGGGGGGCTGAGGACCTCGGTGGCTTACTGCGGCTGGTAGCCGCTGTCCTTGATGATGCGCGCCCAGGCCTGGCGGTAGGCGGCCTCGCGCCCGGCCAGTGCCTCGCCGCTGCTGTGGCCCACGGTCAGGCCCATGGCGGTGAGGCGGTCGCGCACGTCGGGCTGCGCCAGGGTCTTCTGCAGGGCGCTGCTGAGGCGATCGAGCGCGGCGCGCGGTGTGCCGGCCGGTGCAAACAGGCCGTAGTACGGCACGTCCTCGAAGCCCTTGATGCCCAGTTCGGTGAAGGTGGGCACATCGGGCAGCTGCGCCTGGCGCTGGGTACCCATGACCGCCACGATGCGCAGCTTGCCGGCCTTGTGGTTCTCGATGAAGTCGGGCACCGAACCCACGCCGGCCGGGATGGTGTTGCCCAGCATGTCGGCCATCATGGGCGCGCTGCCCCGGTAGGGCGCGGCCACCAGGTCCAGCCCGTTCTGCTGCCCCAGCACCTGCACCGCGAACTGCGGGGTGGAGGCCGGTGCCGGGATGCCCACGGTGCTCTTGCCGCCCGCCGCCTTGACCAAGGCCAGCCAGCCCTTCAGATCGCTCGCCGGGGTGCCACCCGACAGGGCCACGGCATTGACGAAGGTGGCAAAGCCGGCCACCGGCACGAAGTCGCGCGCCGGATCGAAGCCCGGGTTCTTCATGGTCAGCGGCAGGATGGTCACGCTGTGGTCGTGGCTCAGGAACACGGTGTTGCCGTCCGGGGCGGCGGCCTTCAGGGCCTGGGCGGCCAGCTGGCCACCGGCGCCGGGCTTGTTCTCCACCACCACCGGCTGGCCCAGCTCGTCCTTCAGGCGCTCGGCCAGGATGCGGGCGATGGCGTCCGTTCCGCCCCCGGGCGGAAAGCCCACCAGCACCCGCAGCGGGGTCTGGGCCTGGGCCAGGCCGGAAGCGGCCAGGGTGAGGCCGGCGGCCAGGGTGGCGAGGTGGGTGCGGCGGTTCTGGAACAGGGACATGGTCATCCTCCGGGGTTCAACGGGACTCGCCTTCCACCACGCCGGCGGCGGTGCGGAAAGCCTCGACGGCGGTGGGCACGCCGCAGTACACGGCGGCCTGCAGCAGCACTTCCTGCAGCTCCTCGGGCGTGGCGCCGTTGTTCAGCGCGCCGCGCACATGGCCCTTGAGCTCGTTCTGGCGGCCCAGCGCGGTGAGCATGGCCACGGTGACCAGGCTGCGGGTCTTGAGGTCGAGCGTGCCGCGCTGCCAGACATCGCCCCAGGCCTTGCGGGTGATGTGCTGCTGGATGGGTTCGGTGAAGGGCGTCATGCCGGCGAAGGCGGCCTCGACGAAGGCGTCGCCCATGACCTGGCGGCGCATGGCCAGACCGCGTTCGAATTCGGGATCGGAGCCGGCGGGGATTGGGGGAATGGACATGGGGGTGGGGTGGAGGCAGGGTGGTGTCAGGATCGTCGGCAACGATAACGCACGCGACCGCCCCGGCCAACCGCCGAAGGCAGAATCGCGACACCACCGGGACGTCGCCCGACGTCTTCCCACACACCACAGGAGACACCATGAGCCGCTACCCCGCCCCCGACATCAACGACCTGCCCGAGGACATCAAGGCCCGCGTGCTGGAAGTGCAGGAGAAGGCCGGTTTCGTGCCCAACGTGTTCCTGTCCCTGGCCCGGCGCCCGGCCGAGTGGCGCGCCTTCTTTGCCTACCACGACGCCCTCATGACACCCGAGACGGTGGGCCGCACCAGCGGCCTGACCAAGGGCGAACGCGAGATGATCGTCACCGCCACCAGCGCGGCCAACCAGTGTCTGTACTGCGTGGTGGCCCACGGCGCCATCCTGCGCATCTACGAGAAGAAGCCGCTGGTGGCCGACCAGGTGGCCATCAACCACCGCAAGGCCGACATCAGCCCGCGCCAGCGCGCCATGCTGGACTTCGCGATGAAGGTCTGCCAGCAGTCGCACGCCATCGAGGACGCCGACATCGACGCCCTGCAGGCCCACGGCTTCACCGACGAAGATGCCTGGGACATTGCGGCCATCACGGCCTTTTTCGGGCTGTCCAACCGCATGGCCAGCTTCAGCGGCATGATGCCCAACCCGGAGTTCTATCTGATGGGCCGCCAGCCCAAGGTCAAGTGACCCTGCGCTGAGGCCCGCCTCTGCACTTGCCATGCCGCAAAGCCGCGCCCTTGATGACGATCCCCGCCAGTGGCTGGGCAACACGCCCCAGCTGGAGTGGCGGCATCCGCGCCTGCGTCTGCTGGCGGTGCGCCTCACCCAGCTGAGCTACCGGCCGCACGACAAGGCGCTGGCGCTGTTCCGCCATGTGCGGCAGATGCCCTTCGGCTGCGTGGGCGACGGCACCGGCGTGCCGGCGCTCACCGTGCTGCGCCTGAACCGGGGCGACTGCCACACCAAGTCCACCCTGCTGGTGGCGCTGCTGCGGGCCATCGGCCTGCCGGCGCGGCTGCGGCTGGTGTCGCTCAAGCCGGACTTCCTGCAGGGCATCATCGACCTGGGCCAGAACCCGGTGGAGCACTGCCAGGTGGAGGTCTGGCTGGAAGACCGCTGGGTGCGTTTCGACAGCCACGTGATGGACCCGCCGCTGGTGGAAGCCTGCCGCACCCAGCTCACGCTGGAAGGCCGCACGCTGGGCTATGGCCTGCACCTGGACGGTGCCACCGACTGGGACGGCCAGACCGAAGCGCTGTCGCCCACGGTGGCCGCCGACGAACGCAGCCTGCCGGTGCGCGACTGGGGTTGTTACGACGACCCCTACAGCTTCTACAGCTCCACCGACGAAGTGCGCAGCAAGCTGGGCTGGAGCAGCCGCATGGTGTGGATGCTGGGTGCCCGCCGGGTCAACCAGCGGGTGCATGTGCTGCGCACCATGGCCCGCGAGCCGGTGGAGATCCAGCGCAGCCTCTGACCCGGTCGGGCAGCGTTCAGCCGCCCAGGTGCTGGCGCATGCGCTCGGGCAGCGGGGCTGATTTCTGGTTCGGGAAGTCCACCCACACCGTGGTGGCACCGCCGCTGGCATAGACCGTGTCCGGGTCGTCGGTTCGCGAGAGGGTGCACCAGCTCTCGAAACTGCTGCGGCCGGGGTCGCTGACCGACATCACCGCCAGCACGTCGCCCGGGAATTCGAGCTGCCGGTGGAAGTTGCAGAAGGCATTGACGATCACCGGGCCCTCGCCGCGCGGGTCGGGCTCGCAGCCGATGCTGCGCATCCATTCGATGCGCACCGTCTCCAGGTAGCGGAAGTACACCGTGTTGTTCACATGCCCCATGGCGTCCATGTCGCCCCAGCGGATGGGGATGACCATGCGGAAGACCTCAATGCGGTGGGCAGGCAGTTCGAGTTTCATGGCGGAAAGCGGCAGGTGAGGGTCAGCGGTGGGCCTGGATGGACGCCAGGATGCCCAGCACGAAGAGCACGCAGGCCGCCCACTGCACCGGGGCCGGCCAGGCGGCGTCCCAGGCAAAGGCATAGATCAGGCCGAACACCGTTTCGCTGACGATGAGCTGGCCGGCCAGGCTGGCGCTCAGGCGCCGGCTGGCCATGTTCCACAGCACCGAGGCGATCCAGGCGGCGCCGATGCCGGTGACCGCACACACCAGCACGAAGGTGCCGAAGCCGGGCCGGGCCACCAGCTCGGCCAGCGGGGTGCCGGCCACGGCCCAGATCAGCAGCGCGCCCACACCGGCAGCCACGCCCAGCCAGTTGGCCCAGACGGTGGAGTTCACCTCGGGGTGGCGGGCCAGCCAGCGGGCATTGAGCAGCACGAAGGCGGTCCAGCTGGCCATGGCCAGGGCCGCCAGGAACACACCCCAGGCCAGCGAACCCTGCGCGGTGGCCGAGCCGTCCATGCCATGGGCGGTGGCGCGCATCATCAGCACCAGACCGGCCGCGGTGAGCAGCAGCCCCGGCAGCAGGGTGCGCCAGCGCAGGCCCTGGGGCTTGCCCAGCAGCATCACCGCCAGCGGGATGGTGCCGATGATGAGCACCGGCAGCGCTGCACCGGCGGCCTGGATGGCCAGCACCAGCAGCACGTAGTAGCCGGTGTAGCCCAGCACGCTGAGCCACAGCGCCGCGCCGGCCTGCGACCAGGTGGGCTTGTGCAGGGTGCCTCGCAGCGCCGTCCAGGCCAGCAGCAGCACCGACAGCAGGCCGCAGGCCAGGTAACGGCCCACGGTGAGGTCGATGGAGCTGAAGCCGGGTGCGATCAGCGGGGCCACGAAGGTGGTGCCCCAGAAGGCACCGGCGCCCAGGCCGGCCGCGATGCCGGCCAGCATGCCTGGCGGCCAGCCGGCGGGGCGGTGGAGGACGGAGGTCGTCACGTCAGACCGCAAAGCCGTCGTCGGCCGCGATCACCGCGCCATTGATGAAATGGCTCTCGGCCGAGCACAGCATGACCAGCAGCGCGTCCAGATCGGCCGGGGCGCCCACGCGCTTGCGCGGCAGCATGGCGATCAGCTTCTGCCCCTGCTCGGTCTGCCAGTGGTGGTGGTTGATCTCGGTGTCGATGTAGCCCGGGCAGATGGCGTTCACATTGATGCCGAAGCGGCCCCACTCGGTGGCCATGGCGCGGGTCATGTGCACCACGGCGGCCTTGCTCATGCAGTACACGCCGATCTGCGGCAGCACCTTCAGCCCGGCCATGGAGGCGATGTTGACGATGCGCCCGCCCACGAAGGTGCCGGGTGCCGCGCCCTTGGCCCGGGCCAGCATGCGCTTGCCCACCTCCTGCGCCACGAAGAAGGCACCCCGGGTGTTGGTGTTGAAGACGAAGTCGTAGTCTTCCTCGGTCACGTCCTGCAGGCGCTGGGTGGTGCTCACGCCGGAGTTGTTGATGAGGATGTCGATCGGGCCGACCTCGGTCTCGGCATGGGCCACCGCCGCCTTGATGGAGGCCAGGTCGGTCACGTCCATGGCGACCACGTGGGCGTCGCCGCCCTCGGCCTCGATGTGGGCACGCAGGTTCATCAGCCGGTCGGTGCGGCGGCTGGCCAGCACCACGGCAGCGCCCGCTTTGGCCAGGGTCTTGGCGAACTGCTCGCCCAGGCCGCCGGAGGCGCCGGTGATCAGGGCCACGCGGCCGGAAAGGTCAAGGGTGTAGGCCATGGGAAGGTCTCCAGAAGCGGGGGCTGAGGGGGAAAATTAGAACGACCGTTCGATTTTGTGCGGGCGCCGCATAGAATGCGGTCCGGCCGGTGACAGGGGCATACGCCCGCCGGTTTCCGATCAACCCCCTTATTCTCTGCGAGATCCCCCATGACGCACGACGAGATCCTGGCCCAGTTCGGTCCCCGGGAGGCCATGGAATACGACGTGGTGGTGGTCGGTGGCGGCCCGGCCGGCCTGTCCACCGCCATCCGCCTCAAGCAGCTCGCCGCCGAGCGTGGCAACGAGGTGAACGTCTGCGTGCTCGAAAAAGGCTCCGAGCCGGGCGCCCACATCCTCTCGGGCGCGGTCATGGACCCGCGCGCCATCACCGAGCTGTTCCCCGACTGGAAGGAACGCGGCGCCCCGCTGAACCAGCCGGTGACCGGCGACGACGTGCTCTTCCTCAAGGAAACCTCGGCCACCCGCACCCCCGACTGGCTGGTGCCCGGCTGCTTCCACAACGATGGCAACTACGTCATCAGCCTGGGCGCCGTGACCAAGTGGCTGGGTGAGCAGGCCGAAGCCCTGGGCGTGGAAATCTTCCCCGGCTTCACCGCCGCCGAGGTGCTGTACGCCGAGGACGGTTCGGTGCGCGGCGTGGCCACCGGCCACCAGGGCCTGGGCAAGGACGGCGAGCCCACCGACAGCTTCCAGCTCGGCATGGAGCTGCTGGCCAAGTACACCGTGTTCGCCGAAGGCGCGCGCGGCCACCTGGGCAAGCAGCTGATCGCCCGCTTCCAGCTCGATGCCGGCAAGGACCCTCAGAGCTACGCCATCGGCATCAAGGAACTCTGGGAAGTGCCGCCCGAGAAGGCCCAGCCCGGCCGCGTGGTGCACACCGCCGGCTGGCCCATGGACAACAGCACCTATGGCGGCGGCTTCCTCTACCACCTGGAGGGCAACAAGGTCACGCTGGGCTTCGTCACCGGCCTGGACTACCAGAACCCCTGGCTCAGCCCGTTCGAGGAAATGCAGCGCTGGAAGACCCACCCGGCCATCCGAGCCCACATCGAGGGCGGCAAGCGCCTGGGTTATGGCGCCCGCGCCATCACCGCCGGCGGCATCCTGAGCCTGCCGCGCACCGTGTTCCCGGGCGGCGCCCTGGTGGGCTGTGACGCCGGCTACCTGAACGCCGCCCGCATCAAGGGCAGCCACGCCGCCATCAAGACCGGCATGCTGTGCGCCGAGGCCGCCTTCGACGCGCTGGTGGCCGGCCGCAGCGGCGACGAGCTCGACGCCTACCCCGCCGCCTTCGAGCAGAGCTGGCTCAAGGAAGAACTCGAAGGCTCGCGCAACTTCAAGCAGTGGTTCAAGAAGGGCAACACCGTGGGTGCCCTCATGACCGGCATCGAGCAGTGGCTGCTGCCCAAGCTGGGCATGAAGAGCCCGCCCTGGACCATCCACCGCACCGAGGCCGACCACACCCGCCTGCGCCCGGCGGCCGAGATGCCGCAGATCAGCTACCCCAAGCCCGACGGCCAGCTCACCTTCGACCGGCTCTCGAGTGTGTTCGTGTCCAACACCAACCACGAAGAGAACCAGCCGGCCCACCTGACGCTGAAGAACACCACCGTGCCGGTGCAGATCAACCTGGCCAAGTACGCCGGGCCCGAGAGCCGCTACTGCCCGGCCGGCGTGTACGAGTACGTCAAGACCGACGAGGGCGCCGACCGCCTGCAGATCAACGCCCAGAACTGCGTGCACTGCAAGACCTGCGACATCAAGGACCCGACCCAGAACATCGTCTGGGTGACCCCTGAAGGGGGCGGCGGACCCAACTACGCCGGCATGTGAACTAGAATTCGCAGCTTGTCAGGAGAGAGCCCCGCCCGTCGGGGCCGCCGAAGGCGCAGGAGGCCGGTTCCGCAGGGATCGGGCCCCGAACGCTCAGGCAAAAGGACTGGCAGCCAGCCGCTGAGAAGCGGCTGTTCCCCCCTGGAGAGAGGCCGCACCCGATGCGGTCCACCGAAGGAGCAAGCGCGGCATCGCCCGGGCGAATCTCTCAGGTAGAGCGGACAGCGGGGCAGCACACGGCAACACCTGGGGTGTTCCGTGTTTCGCCCGTCAGGGCCTGCCCGCCTGGAACCCGCCCCGTGTCCCACACCTCTTCCGACGCAGCCCTGCTCCACACCCCGCTGCACGCGCTGCACCTCGAACTCGGCGCCCGCATGGTGCCGTTTGCCGGCTACAGCATGCCGGTGCAATACCCCGCCGGCCTGATGGCCGAACACCTGCACACCCGCTCGGGCGCCGGCCTGTTCGATGTGTCGCACATGGGGCAGATCTCCATCCGCGGTGCCGATGCTGCCGCGGCCCTCGAATCCCTCATGCCGGTGGACGTGGCCGGCCTGGGCGTCAACCGCCAGCGTTACGGCCTGCTGCTCAACGACCAGGGCGGCATCCTGGACGACCTGATGTTCGTCCACCGCGACATCGCCGGTGGCGGCGACCTGTTCCTGGTGGTCAACGGCGCCTGCAAGCACGCCGACCTCGCCCACCTGCAGGCCCGCATCGGCCAGCGCTGCCAGATCACGCCGCAGTTCGACCGGGGCCTGCTGGCGCTGCAGGGCCCGCAGGCGGTGACCGCGCTGCAGCGCCTGCTGCCGGGCGTTCAAGCGCTGGTGTTCATGACCGGTGCCGCCTTTGTCTGGAACGGCGCCGACCTGTTCGTCACCCGCAGCGGCTACACCGGCGAGGACGGCTTCGAGATCTCACTGCCGGCCGACGCCACCGAGGCCTTTGCCCGTGCCCTGCTGGCGCAGCCCGAGGTCAAGCCGGTCGGCCTGGGCGCCCGCAACTCGCTGCGCCTGGAAGCCGGCCTGTGCCTGCACGGCAACGACATCGACGCCACCATCACCCCCATCGAAGCCGGCCTGAACTGGGCGCTGCAGAAGGTGCGCCGCACCGGCGGTGCCCGGGCCGGCGGATTCCCCGGTGCCGATGTGGTGCTGGGCCAGCTGGACGGCACCGTGCCCCTGACCCGGGTGCGCGTGGGCCTGGTGGCCGAAGAACGCGTGCCGGTGCGTGAACACACCCCCCTGCAGGACGAAGCCGGCCAGGCGCTGGGCGAAGTCACCAGCGGCCTGCTCGGCCCCAGCACCCAGACCCCCATTGCCATGGGCATGGTGCCGCCCTCGCACGCCACCATCGGCACCCGGGTGCTGGCCATCGTGCGCGGCAAGCCGGTGCCCATGCGCGTGAGCGCCATGCCTTTCGTGCCCAACCGTTATTACCGCGGCTGACAGCCCCCTTTTCTGCTTTTCCCTTTCTTCACCAGGAGCCCGACATGACCACCAAGTACACCGAAGACCACGAATGGATCACCGTGGATGGCGACATCGCCATCGTGGGCATCACCCACCATGCGCAGGACGCGCTGGGCGACGTGGTGTTCGTCGACCTGCCCGAAGTGGGCCGCAGCTTCAACCAGAAGGACGTGGCCGGTGTGGTCGAGTCGGTCAAGGCCGCCGCCGATGTGTACATGCCCGTGAGCGGCGAGGTGGTGGAAGTCAACGAGGCCCTGCGCGGCGACCCGTCGCTGGCCAACAGCGACCCGCTGGCCGCCGGCTGGTTCTTCAAGGTGCGCCTGTCGCAGCCGTCGCAGCTGGATGCCCTGCTCGACAAGACCGCCTACGACGCCTTCTCGGCCAACGCCTGATCCTCCTTCGCCACTTCCCACCCCGCAGGACACCGCCATGCTGATGCCCTCCGTCAAGCCCCTGGGCGACCTTGAGAACCCCAGCGAATTCATCGCCCGCCACATCGGCATCGGCCCGGCCGACGAGGCCCACATGCTGTCGGTCATCGGCGAGGCCTCGCGCCGCGCCCTGATCGAGGCCATCGTGCCGCGCAGCATCGCCCGCAGCGCCGGCATGCAGCTGCCGCCGGCGGTGACCGAGGCCGCCGCGCTGGCCGAGCTCAAGGCCGTGGCGCAGCAGAACCGCCTGCTCAAGAGCTTCATCGGCCAGGGCTACCACGGCACCCATACGCCCGGCGTGATCCTGCGCAACATCCTGGAGAACCCGGCCTGGTACACCGCCTACACGCCCTACCAGGCCGAGATCTCGCAGGGCCGCATGGAAGCCCTGGTGAACTTCCAGACCATGGTGACCGACCTCACCGGCATGGCGATTGCCAACGCCTCCATGCTGGACGAAGCCACCGCCGCCGCCGAGGCCATGACCCTGGCCAAACGCTCGGTCAAGGCCAAGGGCAATGTGTTCATCGTCAGCGGTGACTGCCACCCGCAGACCATCGAGGTGGTGCGCACCCGCGCCGAGCCGCTGGGCATCACCCTGGTGGTGACCGACTCGCCGGATGCCTGGCAAGCCGCCCTGGCCCGCGACGACTACTTCGGCGTGCTGGCCCAGTACCCGGGCACCGGCGGCCACATCGCCGATCTGCGCGCCCATGTGGAGGTGGTGCACGCCCGCCAGGCCGCCTTCGTGGTGGCCGCCGACCTGCTGGCCCTGACGCTGCTGGTGCCGCCGGGTGAATGGGGTGCCGACATCGTGGTGGGCACCACCCAGCGCTTCGGCATGCCCATGGGTGCGGGCGGCCCGCACGCCGCCTACATGGCCTGCCGGGACGAATACAAGCGTTCGCTGCCCGGCCGTCTGGTGGGTGTGAGCGTGGACCGCCACGGCCACCCGGCCTACCGCCTGGCACTGCAGACCCGCGAACAGCACATCCGCCGCGAGAAGGCCACCAGCAACATCTGCACCGCCCAGGTGCTGCCGGCCGTGGTGGCCAGCATGTACGCCGTCTACCACGGCCCGCAGGGCCTCAAGCGCATCGCGCAGCGCGTGGCCGCCTTCACCGCCGTGCTGGCCCGGGGCCTGGAGCAACTGGGCTGGTCGCTGGCGCACCAGAGCGCCTTCGACACGCTCACCGTGGTCAGTGGCGGCCAGACCGCCGCCCTGCTGCAGCGTGCGGTGGACGCGGGCATGAACCTGCGCCGCATCGACAGCGGCCACATCGGCATCACGCTGGACGAGACCACCACCCGCGACGACATCGCCGCCCTGTGGCGCGTGTTCGCCAGCGGCGGGCAGGCACTGCCGAACTTCGACGGCTTCGAGAAAGGCATCGAGCCGCGCATTCCGTCCGAGCTGCGCCGCAGCAGCGACTTCCTGACCCACCCGGTGTTCGACCGCCACCACTCCGAGACCGGCATGCTGCGCTACATCCGCAGCCTGTCGGACAAGGACCTGGCGCTGGACCGCAGCATGATCCCGCTGGGTTCGTGCACCATGAAGCTCAATGCCACCAGCGAGATGATCCCCATCACCTGGCCGGAGTTTGCGAACGTGCACCCCTTCGCCCCGGCCGACCAGCTGAAGGGCTACCGCCTGCTCGACCAGCAGCTGCGCGACTGGCTGTGCCAGGCCACCGGTTATGCCGGCATCAGCCTGCAGCCCAACGCCGGTTCGCAGGGCGAATACGCCGGCCTGCTGGTGATCCAGGCCTGGCACCGCTCGCGCGGTGAAGGCCACCGCAACATCTGCCTGATCCCCAGCAGCGCCCACGGCACCAACCCGGCCAGCGCCCAGATGGTGGGCATGCAGGTGGTGGTGACCCAGTGCGACGAGAACGGCAACGTCGACATGGCCGACCTCAAGGCCAAGTGCGAGCAGCACAGCGCCAACCTCGCCGCCGTGATGATCACCTACCCCAGCACCCACGGCGTGTTCGAGACCCAGGTCAAGGACCTCTGCGCCCTGGTGCACCAGCACGGCGGCCGCGTGTACGTGGACGGCGCCAACATGAACGCCCTGGTGGGCGTGGCCGCCCCGGGCGAGTTCGGCGGCGACGTGAGCCACCTCAACCTGCACAAGACCTTCTGCATCCCGCACGGCGGCGGCGGACCGGGCGTGGGCCCGGTGTGCGTGGTGGAAGACCTGGTGCCCTTCCTGCCGGGCCATGCCACGGGTGGCGTGCCGGTCAACGGCGTGGGCGCTGTGTCGGCCGCCCCGCTGGGCAACGCGGCGGTGCTGCCCATCTCGTGGATGTACATCCGCATGATGGGTGCCGAGGGCCTGAAGGGCGCGACCGAGGTCGCCATCCTGTCGGCCAACTACATCAGCCAGCGCCTGAAAGACCACTTCCCCACGCTGTACGCCAGCGAGAACGGCCACGTGGCCCACGAGTGCATCCTGGACCTGCGCCACTTCAAGGACAGCTGCGGCGTGATGGCCGAGGACGTGGCCAAGCGCCTGATGGACTACGGCTTCCACGCCCCCACACTCAGCTTCCCGGTGGCCAACACCCTGATGGTCGAGCCCACCGAGAGCGAGACGCTGGAAGAGCTGGACCGCTTCATCGACGCCATGATCGCCATCCGCGAGGAGATCCGGCTGGTCGAGAACGGCACCTGGCCGCAGGACGACAACCCGCTGAAGAACGCGCCCCACACCGCCGCCAGCCTCATGGCCTCCGACTGGACGCACCCCTACAGCCGCGAGGTGGCCTCCACCCTCAAGGCCGACCGCCCGATGACCAAGTACTGGCCCTCGGTGGGCCGCGTGGACAACGTGTATGGCGACCGCAACCTGTTCTGCAGCTGCGTGCCGCTGAGCGAGTACTGATTTCCCCACCACCACCGCCGCATCGGGAGAGCCCGGCCAGCAGGCCGGCGCCGAAGGAGCAACCGCCCCGGAAACTCTCAGGCCCCAGGACCGATCGGCGGCCACACTCTGAAGAGCGGTCCGTTTCGTCAACGGACCCACCGCAGGAGCAAGTGGCGCATCGCGCGCCATGAATCTCTCAGGTTCCAAACAGAGGGGGCGTCCGCCAGGCCATCCGGGTCGGGCGGGCCCATTCCCCCCGACGTTTCTGGAGCCTGATCCATGCCTTCGATCGCCATCATCGGCGGCGGCATCACCGGTGTCACCACCGCCTATGCCCTGACCCGCCGCGGTTTCTCCGTCACCCTGTTCGAGCGCCACCGCTACCCCGCGATGGAGACCTCGTTCGCCAACGGCGGCCAGCTTTCGGCCAGCAACGCCGAAACCTGGACCCACCCCTCCACCCTGTGGAAGGGCCTGAAGTGGATGTTCCGTCCCGATGCACCGCTGCTGGTCAACCCGCGCCCGAGCTGGCACAAGCTGAGCTGGTTCGCCGAGTTCGCGGCCAGCATTCCGCGCTACCGGCAGAACACCGTGGCCACCGCGAAGCTGGCCATTGCCGCGCGCGAGCACCTGTTCGGCTGGGCCGAGGCCGAGGGCATCGACTTCGACCTCAAGAAGGCCGGCATCCTGCACATCTACCGCCACCGCGACGGCTTCGAGCACGCCGCCCGGGTGAGCGAGCTGCTGGCCGAAGGCGGGCTGCCGCGCCGTGCCGTGACCCCCGAAGAAATGAAGGCCATCGAGCCCACGCTGGCCGGCACCTACTTCGGTGGTTTCTACACCGAGAGCGATGCCACCGGCGACATCCACCGCTACACCAACGGCCTGGCCCAGGCCGCCGAGAAGCGCGGCGCCAAGATGGTGTGCGGCGTGGAGGTGAAGAAGGTGCAGAGCGACGGCGAGAAGGCCCAGGTGTGGATCGCCGGTGAAGAGGGTCCGCGCAGCTTCGACGGCATCGTGGTCTGTGCCGGCGTGGCCAGCCGCGACGTGGCGGCCCAGCTTGGCGACCGGGTCAACATCTACCCGGTCAAGGGCTACAGCATCACCGTGAACCTGCTGGACGAGGCCAGCCAGCAGGCCGCGCCCACGGTGAGCCTGCTGGACGACGAGACCAAGCTGGTGACCAGCCGCCTGGGCGATGGCCGCTTCCGCGTGGCCGGCACCGCCGAGTTCAACGGCGTGAACCGCGACATCCGCGCCGATCGCATTGCACCGCTGGTGCGCTGGGTGAACCAGTGCTTCCCCGGCGTGAGCACGCGGCAGGTCGTGCCCTGGGCCGGCCTGCGACCCATGATGCCGGACATGATGCCCCGCGTGGGCCCCGGCCGCCGCGCCAACGTGTTCTACAACACCGGCCACGGCCACCTGGGCTGGACGCTGTCGGCCGCCACGGCGGACGCCGTGGCCGAGACGGTGCAGCAGTGGGACGAGGCGCGCCAGCCGCGCCTGCACGGCGGCCTGGTGCTGCCCGCCAGCGCCCGCTGAGCCAGGCCCCGAGTCAGACCTCGACCCTGCCCCTGCGGCCCGTGGGGCGCAGGGGGCGCCGGTACACTGCCGGCTTCCCTCCTGCCGCCCCATGTCCACCGAACCGCTGCGCGTGCTGTCTGTCATCCCGCCGATGACGCAGCTCAACACGCCTTACCCCTCCACCGCCTACCTCACCGGCTTCCTGCGTTCGCGCGGTGTGGACGCACACCAGACCGACCTGGCGCTGGCCCTGGTGCTGGAGCTGTTCCAGCCCGGCGGGCTGGACGCCATCCGCGACCGGGCCGAGGCCCTGCCGGTGAAGCAGCGCAGCGCCAGCGTGCAGCACTTTCTGGCCGAGTTCGCGCGCTACCGCCGCACCATCGCCCCCACCATCGCCTTCCTGCAGGGCCGCGACAGCACCCTGGCCCACCGCATTGCCGCCCGCGAGCTGCTGCCCGAGGGCCCACGCTTTGCCGCGCTGGAACAGTACGAGGACGACGGCTCGGGCGACCCATTGGCCTGGGCCTTCGGCGCCCTGGGCGTGCAGGACAAGGCCCGCCACATCGCCACCCTGTACCTGGACGATCTGGCCGACGTGATCCGCGACGCGGTGGACGATCGCTTTGCCTTCGTGCGCTACGCCGAATCGCTGGCCAGCAGCCAGCCCAGCTTCGAGCCGCTGGCCCAGGCCCTGGCCGCGCCGCCCACCCTCATCGACGAAATCCTGCAGCGCCTCACGCTGCAGGCCGTGGAGGCGCACCGGCCCACGATGGTGCTGCTCTCCGTCCCCTTCCCCGGCGCGGTGTACGCGGCCCTGCGCATCGCCCAGACCCTCAAGGCGCGGCACCCGGAGGTGCGCATCGCCCTGGGCGGCGGCTATGTGAACACCGAGCTGCGCGAGCTGCGCGAGCCGCGCCTGTTCGACTTCGTGGACTTCGTGACGCTGGACGCCGGGGAACGCCCGCTGCTGGCCCTGCTGGAACATCTGCAAAACAAACGCGGCCGCCAGCGCCTGGTACGCACCTTCCTGCGCAACGAGGCCGGCGAGGTGCAGTACACCCACCTCGCCGAGCCCGACGTGCCCTTCGAGGACGTAGGCACCCCCACCTGGGACGGCCTGCCGCTGGACCGCTACCTCAGCCTGGTGGACATGCTCAACCCCATGCACCGGCTCTGGAGCGACGGCCGCTGGAACAAGCTCACCGTGGCCCACGGCTGCTACTGGAAGAAGTGCAGCTTCTGCGACGTGAGCCTGGACTACATCGGCCGCTACGAGACCGCCACCGCCCAGACCCTGGCCGACCGCATCGAGCGAATCGTGGAGGAAACCGGCCAGACCGGCTTCCACTTTGTGGACGAAGCCGCGCCGCCCAAGGCACTCAAGGCGCTGGCCGAAGAGCTGCTGCGGCGCGGCCTGCCCATCAGCTGGTGGGGCAACATCCGCTTCGAGAAGACCTTCACCCCCGAGCTGGCCCAGCTGCTGGCCGACAGCGGCTGCATCGCCATGAGCGGTGGCCTGGAAGTGGCCAGCGACCGGCTGCTCAACCTGATGAAGAAGGGCGTGTCGGTGGAACAGGTGGCGCGGGTCACCAAGGGCTTCAGCGACGCCGGCATCCTGGTGCACGCCTACCTCATGTACGGCTTTCCCACCCAGACGGTGCAGGACACGGTGGACGCGCTGGAGTACGTGCGCCAGCTGTTCGAGAACGGCTGCATCCAGAGCGGCTTCTTCCACCGCTTCAGCTGCACCGTGCATTCACCGGTGGGGCTGAACCCGCAGGACTACGGCATCGAGCTCATCCCGCTGCCCCCGGTCACGTTTGCCCGCAACGACATCGGCTTCATCGACCCCACCGGGGTCGACCACGATGCGCTGGGCGTGGGCCTGCGCAAAGCGCTCTACAACTACATGCATGGCGTGGGCCTGGACGAAGACGTGCGCGCCTGGTTCAGCCACTTGCCCCACCCGGTGCCCCGGCCCACGGTGAAGAAGCACCGGATCGCGCGGGCGCTGCAGGCCGCCACCGGGTCCACGCCGTGAGTCCCATCGACCGGATCATGCAGGGTGCCCTGCAGGCCCATCAGGCCGGGCAGCTGGACGCCGCGGTCCAGGGTTACCGGCTGGCCCTGTCGATGCTGCCGGATCACCCGGTCATCCTGAACCAGTGCGGTGTGGCCGAACTGCAGCGGGGCCGCATGGCCGATGCGCAGCAGCTGTTCGAGAGGTCGCTGTCCCGCGAGCCATCGCAGCCCGAAGTGCTGAGCAACCTGGCCTATGTGCTGAACCAGCTCGGAGATCACGCACGGGCGGTCGAGGTGTGTGACCGTTCGCTGGCACTGCGCCGGCCCAATCCGGATGCGCTGACCAACCAGGGCGAAGCCTTGCGCGCGCTGGGCAGACCCGAGGAAGCCCTGGCCCGCTTCGAAGCGGCACTGGCTGCCCGGCCGGACCGGGCGGAGTATCTCTACAACCGCGCCAACGCACTGCTGGACCTGCATCGCCTGGACGACGCCATCCGCGATTTCAGGTCGGCGCTGGAGCGGGCACCAGCGGTCCGTCAGATCCGCATCAATCTGGCCGCTGCGCACATCCGCAACCATCAGGTCACTGCCGCCATCGAGCTGCTCGAAGAAGCGCGGCGGATGGACGAGCACGATCCGCTGGTGTGGATGAACCTGGGCGCAGCCTACGACACGCAGCGGCGTTCGTCACAGGCCGTGGCGTGTTTCCGCCGGGTCATCGAACTGGGGCCGGACGACGCCCTGGGCCATGCCAACCTGGCGCAGGTGCTCGACGGGACCGGCCAGCATGCCGAAGCCATCCACCACTACACGCAGGCGCTGTGGCTGAACCCGGCGCTGCAGGAATGCATCGGTGGTCGGCTGATGGCGCGACGCCACATCAACGATCTGACCGATCACGAAACCGAGACCGCCTGGCTGCAGCAATCCCTGGACCAGGGGGGGCCAGCGGTGACGCCCTTCCACGCCATCGCGCTGCTCGACGATCCACAGGCCGTGACCACCGCCATCTGCCGCCATGTGCGGCAACACATGGCGCTCGCGGCCAGCGACGGGGCACCGGTCAGTGCCGGCGATGCATCCACCAGCGGGAAGATCCGCGTCGGGTACTTCTCGGCCGACTTTGGCGAGCACCCGGTGACCCATCTGCTGCTGCCCGTGCTGCAGCGGCACGACCGTCAGCAGATCGAAGTGCACGCCTTCCTGACCCATCCGCAGCCGCCGTCGGCCGCCTTGGAAGGGGTGCAGTCAGCCGTCGACCGGTTCCATGACGTCACCGGCCAGTCCGTGACCGACATCCAGCGGCTGGCGCAGTCGGCGGGAATTCACATCGCGGTCGACCTCGGTGGCCACACGCTGAACAACCGGCCGGAACTGTTTGCAGCGCGCGTCGCACCGGTCCAGGTCAGCTACCTGGGTTTTCCAGGCCCCAGCGGCATGCCGGCCATGGACTATCTGCTGGCAGACGACGCCCTCATCCCACCGCCGCTGCGGCAGCACTATCCCGAGCGGGTGGCCTATCTCGATGCCTACCAGGCCAATGACTTCGTGTCGGCAACCCCGTCAACGGCGGGAGCTCCGCAGCGGGCGGACCACGGTCTGCCCGCTGCGGCCTTCGTGTTCTGCTGCTTCAGCAACAGCTACAAATTCAGCCCGGCCACCCTCGGCATGTGGGTCCGGATCCTGAAGGCCACGCCATCGAGCGTGCTGTGGCTGTACGCGGACAACGCCCACAGCCGGGCCAACCTGGCGGGGCACTTCAAGTAGAGGGCATTGATCCAGCCCGGCTCCACTTTGCAGACCGGGTGAAGCGAGAGGACTACCTGCAGCGCATGACGCTGGCCGATCTCTACCTGGACACCACGCCCTACAGCGCGGGCACCACGGCCAGCGACTCGCTGCGTGCCGGCCTGCCCATCCTCACACTGTCCGGCCGGACCTTCTCCGCCCGCATGTGCACCAGCGTCCTGCGCAGCGCGGGTCTCGACGAACTGGCTGTCGACAGTACCGACGCCTATGTGGACAAGGCCGTGCAGCTGTGCAGCAACCCGGCTGCTCTGCAAGGCGTGCGGCAGCGCCTGATGGAGCAACGGGCCGACAGCCGTCTGTTCAACCCGGCAGCAACCGCCATGCAGCTGGAGTCCCTGTACCGGCAGATGCACCAGCGGCAGCGTTCGGGCCAGCCACCCGCCGACCTGCGCGTGGGCTGAAGCTCACCGCCGCCGACACAGTTCAGCGGTCACCCATGACGCATCACACCTCGCCGGCTGCGATCCGGCGCAGGGCCTGCTCGAACACCGCCGCCGGCTGACCGCCGGAGATGAGGTGGCGCTGGTTGACGATGACGGCCGGCACCGAATGGATGCCGTGCCCGGTGTAGAAGGCCTGGCGTTCACGCACCTCCTGGGTGAACTCGTCGCTGGCCAGCAGGGCGCGGGCACGGTCCTGATCCAGACCCGCCTCGGCCACGCAGGCCAGCAGCACGTCGTGGTGGCCCATGGCTTCGCTGCGGGTGTGGCAGGCCGCCAGCAGGGCTTTCTTCAGGGCCATCTGCTGCCCCGGCGCACCGTCTTCGGCGGCCCAGTGCAGCAGGCGGTGGGCGTCGAAGGTGTTCCAGATGCGGCCGCGGCCACCGGGGTTGAAGCTGAAGCCGACCTCGGCACCCCGGGCCCGGATGGTCTCGCGGATCTGGGCCTGCTGCTCGGGCGTGCTGCCGTACTTTTCGGTCAGGTGCTCGCCGATGTCCTGACCTTCAGGCCCCATGTGCGGGTTGAGCTCGAAGGGCTGGAAGGTGATGTCGGCCGCCACGCTGCCGTGCAGCCGTTGCAGCGCCTGTTCCAGCGCGCCCAGGCCCACGGCGCACCAGGGGCATGACACGTCGGAGACGAAATCGATGTGCAGGGTGTTCATGGACTGCATGGTAGGCCGGGTGGCTGCGAGACAATCCCCGGCTGTTGCATGACCCTGCCACCATCCCTCCCATGACCGACCGTTACGCCGTCATCGGCCACCCGATTGCCCACAGCAAGTCGCCGCAGATCCACGCCGCCTTTGCGCAGGCCACCGCGCAGGACCTGAGCTACACCGCCATCGAGGCGCCGCTGGATGGCTTCGCCGCCACGGTGTCGGCGTTCCGCGCGGCCGGTGGCCGGGGTGTGAACGTCACCCTGCCCTTCAAGCTGGAAGCCTGTTCCTCCGCCACCGACCCCAGCGAAGCCGCGCGGCTGGCCGGGGCGGCCAATGCCCTCAGGTTCGAGGGCGACCGGGTGTGGGCGGAAAACTTCGACGGGGTGGGCCTGGTGAACGACATCCAGGTCAACCTGGGCCATGCGCTGCGCGGGCGGCGGGTGCTGGTGCTGGGCGCCGGTGGCGCCACGCGCGGCGCATTGCTGCCGCTGTCGGCACAAGGCCCGGCGGTGCTGGCGGTGGCCAACCGCAGCGCCGACAAGGCCCACGCCCTGCGGGACGACTTTGCCGCCCATGCGGCCTTGCAGACCGGGGGCTATGCCGATCTGGCCGGCGAGTCGTTCGACGTGGTCATCAATGCCACCTCGGCCGGGCTGAGCGGCGAGGCACTGCCGCTTCCCCCCGGCCTGTTTGCGCCCGGTGCGCTGGCCTACGACATGGTCTACGGCAAGGGCCTCACCCCCTTCCTGCGCCAGGCGCAACGGGCCGGCGTGACCGCGCTGGCCGATGGTGTGGGCATGCTGGTGGAGCAGGCGGCCGAGGCCTTCGTGTGGTGGCGCGGCGTGCGGCCGACCACGGCCGAGGTGATCCGCCGCCTCTCGGTGCCGCTGGTTTAAAGTGACCGCATTCCGGAGAACCCCATGCCCGCCATCCTGCTGCTCAACGGCCCCAACCTGAACCTGCTCGGCACCCGCGAGCCGGGCGTCTACGGCGCCACCACGCTGGCCGATGTGGAAGCCCGCTGCCGCGCCACGGCCGAGCGCCTGGGCTTCACGCTGGAGGCCCTGCAGAGCAACCACGAAGGCACCCTCATCGACGCCATCCACCAGGCCGGTGCGCGCCACCGTGCGGGCGAGCTGGCCGGTGTGGTGTTCAACCCGGGCGCCTTCACCCACACCTCGGTGGCGCTGTTCGACGCCATCAGCGGGGTGAAGCCGCTGCCGGTGTTCGAGGTGCACATCTCCAACGTGCACGCCCGCGAGAGCTTCCGCCACCACTCGTACGTGTCGCCGGCGGCCGCCGGCATCGTGGTGGGCTTCGGGGTCGATGGCTACGAACTGGCCATCGAAGGGCTGGCGCGGCGGCTGCGCGCGGCCTGACGCTTCAGGCGCTGCGCCGCAGCCACCACACCCGCAGGGCGCACAGCGCTGCAGCCGCACCGCAGGCCGACGACAGCCAGAACACGCTGGCCAGCCCGAAGGCCGAGCTCAACATGCCGCCCACCAGGCCGCCCACGACGCCCGGAAGGCCGTAGCCCAGCACCGCGTACAGCGCCTGGCCGCGTCCACGCAGCCGGCCCGGAAAGTGTTCGCTGATCCAGGCAATGCACACCGTGTGGTGCGCGGCAAAGGTGATGGCATGCAGCGCCTGTGCCAGCACCAGCACCGCCAGCGAAGCCGCCAGGCTGGCGGTGATGCCCATGCGCAGCGCCATGAGCACGGCGGCCAGCACCAGCCAGGCCGGCAGGCTCATGCGCGGCAGCCAGCGCCCCTGGGTGAAGAACCAGCCCACCTCGATGGCCACCGACAGCGCCCACAACAGGCCGATCACCGTCTTGCTGTAGCCCAGCGAATCGAGGTACAGCGACAGGAAGATGTAGATGAAGATGTGCGCCAGCACATGGAAGAACACGGCCGCAAAGAACCAGGCCACGGCTGGCTGGCGCAGCACCGGCCAGATGCGTGGCCGGGTCTGCTCGACATGCACCGGCTCGCGCGCGTCCGGCAACCGCCAGGTGCTGATGGCCACCGCCGCCAGCGTGGCCAGCGTCCAGGCCGGAAAGCTCTGCATGCCGGCATGTTCGAACCAGGCACCGGCCACCACCACCGTCACCAGAAAACCGATGGAGCCCCACACCCGCACCCGGCCGTAGCGGCGGGCGTCAAACCCGCCGTCGCGGCTGACCAGGTGGGCCAGTGCGGCCTCGCTCATGGGCATCATGCCGCTGGTGTGGGTGAACATCAGCAGCAGCACCACGAAGAGGCCGGTGGTGCCCAGGTCGAACCACAAGCCCGTTGACGCCAGCAGCGCCACCGTGGCGCCGTAGCGCAGCAGCCTCACACGTTCGCCGGTGTGGTCGCTCAGCCAGCCCCAGCCGTAGGGCGCGAACAGGCGCGTGGCCGACTGCACCGAGGTCAGCACGCTGATGGCCAGCAGGCCGTAGCCCAGCTCCTTGAGCCACAGCGGCAGGTAGGGGTTGAAGAAGCCGATGTGCGCAAAATAGCTGGCGCTCAGCCAGGAGAACGGCCGCACCGCCTGGGCACCGGCCATGTCAGCTCCGCTGGCGCTCGGCGATGTCGGGGGTGACGGTGCTCACATCACCGCACTGCGCGCGGTGGCGCAGCACATGGTCCATGACCACCAGGGCCAGCAGGGCCTCGGCAATGGGCGTGGCGCGGATGCCCACGCAGGGGTCGTGGCGGCCCTTGGTGATGAGCTCGGTGGGCTCGCCGTTCACATCGATGCTCTGGCGCGGGATCAGGATGGAGCTGGTCGGCTTGATGGCGATCGACACCTCCAGGTCCTGACCGGTGCTGATGCCGCCCAGCACGCCGCCGGCCTTGTTGGCCGCAAAGCCCTCGGGCGTGAGGCTGTCGCCGTGGGTGCTGCCCTTGTCGGCCACGCAGGCAAAACCGGCGCCGATCTCCACGCCCTTGACGGCGTTCAGGCCCATCATGGCGTGGGCGATGTCGGCGTCCAGCCGGTCGTACAGCGGCTCGCCCAGGCCCACCGGCATGCCACTCGCGGTGACGCGGATGCGCGCGCCGCACGAATCGCCGCTCTTGCGCAGGGCCATCATGTAGGTCTCCAGCGCCGACACGTCGGCCACCGGGGCAAAGAACGGGTTGTTCCGCACATGCTCCCAGCTCTCGAAGGGGATGGCCACTTCGCCGATCTGGGTCATGCAGCCCCGGAACTCGATGCCGTGGCGCTCGCGCAGCCACTTGCGGGCCACCGCGCCAGCGGCCACCGTGGGGGCGGTCAGGCGGGCCGAGCTGCGACCGCCACCACGCGGGTCGCGGATGCCGTATTTCTGCCAGTAGGTGTAGTCAGCATGGCCGGGGCGGAAGGTCTGGAGGATGTCGCCGTAGTCCTTGCTGCGCTGGTCGGTGTTGCGGATCAGCAGGGCGATGGGGGCGCCGGTGGTCTGTCCCTGGTACACGCCGGAGAGGATCTCCACCGCATCGGGCTCGTTGCGCTGGGTGACGAAGGGGCTGGTGCCAGGGCGGCGGCGGTCGAGGTCGGCCTGGATGTCGGCGGCATCGAGTGCCATGCCCGGGGGGCACCCGTCGATCACGCAGCCGATGGCCGGGCCGTGGGACTCACCGAAGTTGGTGACGCAAAACAGGGTGCCTAGGGTGTTGCCGCTCATGCGGCCCGATTATCCCCGAGCGGCACCGGAGGCCTCGCCGCCGGCGGCTTCGCCTTCTTCGTCCTGGGGCCAGTCGCGGATGTAGGCCTTGAGCATGCGGTTCTCGAAGTTCTGGCTGTCCACCACCGCCTTGGCCACGTCGTAGAAGCTGATCACGCCCATGAGCATCTTGCTGTCCATGACCGGCATGTAGCGGGTGTGCTTCTCCAGCATCATGGGGCGCACCTGGTCGAGTTCGGTCTCGGGGGTGCAGCTCATGGGGTGGTCGTCCATCACGGTGCGCACCACCTTGCCGCCCAGGGTGCCGCCATTGCGGGCCAGGGTGTGGATGACCTCGCGGAAGGTCAGCATGCCCACCAGCTCGCCGTGTTCCATGACGGCCAGCGAGCCGATGTCGTACTGGGCCATGGTGTCCACCGCGCGCTGCAGGGAGTCCTCGGGGGAGATGGTGTAGAGCGTGCCGCCCTTGACGCGCAGGATGTCGCTGACTTTCATGGCCGTTCTCCTCGTGATTCTGGTGTCGTCCACCCGACCGGGCGGTGAGCCAATATAGCCCACAATACCCCGCGAAACCACATCAGGAGACACCCCCATGGCCGGTCATTCCGACCCCGGGTTCGACACGCTGGCGCTGCACGCCGGTGCCCAGCCCGACCCCGCCACCGGCGCACGCGCCGTGCCCATCCACCTCAGCACCTCGTTCGTCTTCGAGTCGAGCGACCATGCCGCCGCGCTGTTCAATCTGGAGCGCGCAGGCCACGTCTACAGCCGCATCAGCAACCCCACCAACGCGGTGTTCGAGCAGCGCATGGCCGCACTCGAAGGCGGTGTGGGCGCCATTGCCACGGCCAGCGGCCAGGCCGCGCTGCACCTGGCGGTGGCCACGCTCATGGGCGCAGGCTCGCACATCGTGGCCAGCACCGCCCTGTACGGCGGCAGCCAGAACCTGCTGCACTACACCATGCGGCGCTTCGGCATCGAGACCACCTTCGTCAAGCCCGGCGACATCGACGGCTGGAAGGCCGCCGTGCGGTCCAACACCCGCCTGTTCTTCGGCGAGACCGTGGGCAACCCCGGTCTGGACGTGCTGGATGTACCCACCATCGGCCAGATCGCCCGCGAGGCCGGCGTGCCGCTGCTGGTCGACTCCACGCTGACCACGCCCTACCTGGTGCGTCCGCTGGAGCTGGGCGCCGATCTGGTCTACCACTCGGCCACCAAGTTCCTCAGCGGCCATGGCACCGTGATCGGTGGCGTGCTGGTGGACGGCGGCAGCTTCGACTGGGACGCCGCCCATGCGCGGGACGGCCGTTTCGCCGAATTCAGCGAGTCCTACGATGGCTTCCACAACATGGTGTTCACCGAAGAGTCCACCGTGGGCGCCTTCCTGCTGCGGGCCCGCCGCGAGGGCCTGCGCGACTTCGGCGCCTGCATGAGCCCGCACACCGCCTGGCTGATCCTGCAGGGCATCGAAACCCTGTCGCTGCGCATGGACCGCCACATGGCCAACACCGAGAAGGTGGTGCAGTTCCTGGCCAGCCATCCGCTGGTCTCGCGCGTGGGGCACCCCTTGCTCGAATCGCACCCCAGCCACCAACTGGCCGAACGCATCCTGCGCTTCGGCGCGCGGGGCGCGGGTTCGGTGTTCAGCTTCGACATCGCCGGCAGCCGCGCCCAGGGCAAGGCCTTCATCGAAGCGCTCAAGATCTTCAGCCACCTGGCCAACGTGGGCGACTGCCGCTCGCTGGTGATCCACCCGGCCAGCACCACCCACTTCCGCATGAGCGACGAGGCCCTGGCCGGTGCGGGCATCGGCCCCGGCACCATCCGCCTGTCCATCGGCCTGGAAGACGCCGACGACCTGATCGACGACCTCAAGCGCGCCCTCAAGGCGGCAGAAAAGGCGGCCTGACCATGATGCTCAACGTCAACGGCGCCGCCACCTACGCCTACACCGGCGGCAAGCCCTTCGATGCCGCCAAGCCCACCGTGGTGATGATCCACGGCGTGCTCAACGACCACAGCGTCTGGGCCCTGCAGAGCCGCTACCTGGCCAACCACGGCTTCAATGTGCTGGCCATCGACCTGCCCGGCCACTGCCGCAGCCAGGGCGAGGCACCGGCCTCGGTGGAAGCCGCAGCCGATTTCATCGGCGCCCTGCTGGATGCGGCCGGCGTGCAGCAGGCCGCGCTGGTGGGCCACAGCTGGGGTTCGCTGATCGCCATGGAGGCCGCCGCCCGGTTCCCGGATCGCATCAGCCATCTGGTGCTGGTGGGCACGGCCTTCCCCATGAAGGTGTCGCCGGCCCTCATCCAGGCCTCGCTGGAAGAACCCGAGAAGGCGCTGCGCATGGTCAATGTGTTCTCGCGCAGCACGCTGGCGGCACCGCCCTCGGCCCTGGGCCCGGGCACCTGGGTGTATGGCGCCGGCATGGCGCTGGGCCGCCGCGTGCTGCGCAGCAACCCGGCGGTGAACGTGTTCCACCGCGGGTTTGTCGCCTGCGACAGCTATGCCGGCGGGGTGGTGGCCATGCAGAACGGGCGCTGCCCGGTGCTGTTCGTGCTGGGTGCGGCCGACCAGATGACGCCGCCCAAGGCCGCGCAAGGCCTGGTGGATGCGGCCCGCGCCGCCGGCCGCACGGTGGAGGTGACCCGGGTGCCGGTGGGCCACCACCAGATGACCGAAGCGCCTGACGCCACGCTGTTCGCCCTGCGCGACTTCCTGCAGCGGCGCGCGCCGCAGCCGGCCTGATCAGGCGTTGATGACCGGGGCAGCGCCCGGGGGCAGCACCCCGGGCGTGAGCGCCTCGGCCAGCGTCAGGTCGGCCCAGCGGCTCTGGTCCCAGAAGCGCAGGGTGCTGGCCTGGCGGGTCAGCAGCAGGCGTTCGGCCAGGGCCGCCATGGGCGTGCTGGCGGGGTCGACGAGCACCACGTAACGTTCACCCTCTTCGTTCAGGCGGCCCAGCCAGTCCAGCGCCACCAGCGCGGCGACCGGCTCTTCCAGCTGCAGCGGATCCACCCGCAGCGCCTGGGCCAGGGCCTCCAGGCTCAGGCCGCGTGGCTGGCCGTCGCGCACCGCCAGCAGCCGCTCCATCACCTCCAGCGCCAGCTGGAAGCTCCAGCCCGGCGCGTCGCCGCGCCGGGCCACGCCGGTCAGCAGGCTGGGCAGGTAGGCCGTGACGACCGCCCCCAGCAGCACGATGACCCACGCCACATAGAACCAGATGAGCAGGATGGGCAGCGTGGCAAAGGTGCCGTAGAGCACCGAATACGTGGGCACCGCCTTGAGGTACCAGCCCAGCGCCTGCTTGGCCAGCTCCAGCGCGGTGGCCGCAAACAGGCCCCCGGTGAGCGCGTGCGACCAGCGCACCCGGGTATGCGGCACGTAGTGGTAGAGCGCCGCCAGCCCGCCGGTGACCAGCACCACCTGCAGCGAATCCAGCAGCAGCCGCACCGTGCCGGTGAGGCTGCCCGGCACGCCCCTTGAGTAGGCAATGGCGTACGAGGTGACGGTGACGCTGCCGGCCAGCAGCAGCGGCCCCAGGGTCAGCACCGCCCAATAGACGAGCACCCGCTGGGTCAGCGAACGCGGCTGGCGCACCCGCCAGATGTCGTTGAGCTTGCGGTCGATGGTGAGGATGAGCGCCAGCGCGGTGAACAGCAGGAACAGCGCGCCGGCCCAGCCCATCTGCGAGGCCTTGCTGGAGAACTGGTTGAGGTAGATCAGCACCTGGCGGGCGATGTTGTCCGGCACCAGGCTCTGCACCAGCCAGCGCTGCAGGGTGACCTGCAGGCGGTCGAACATGGGGAAGGCGCTGAACACCGCCAGAGCCACCGTGAACAAGGGCACCAGCGAGATGGTGGTGGTGAAGGTCAGGCTGCTGGCGGTCACGCCCAGGCGGTCTTCCCGGAAGCGCTCGCGCAGGGTCACGGCCGTGTTGCGCCACGGAAAACTGCGGGCGTTGCGCCACAGGGTGCGCAGCAGGGATTCGGCGGCGGCCAGCCGGTCGGACAGGGTCATCCCGGTATCATGCCAGCCCGCCCCGATGCCTCGGGGCGCCCCCTTTTTCACTGCCCTTCCGGACACCCCGACATGACCGCATCCACCCCCCGCTCCGCCATCCAGACCACCCGCTGGCTGGCGGTGGGCAGCCTGATCGGCCTGATCGCGGTCGGCCTGGCCTGGGAAATGGTGGTGGCCCCCTTGCGGCCGGGTGGCTCGTGGTGGGCGCTCAAGGTGCTGCCGCTGGCGCTGCCCCTGGCAGGCCTGCTGAAGAACCGCATGTACACCTACCGCTGGGTCAGCCTGCTGGTGTGGCTGTACTTCACCGAGGGCGTGGTGCGGGCCACCAGCGGCGAAGCCGGCGCCTCCACCCTCATGGCCGTGCTGCAGACGGCGCTGTGCCTGGTGCTGTTCGTGGCCTGCGCCATGCATGTGCGCATCCGTCTGAAGGCCGCCGGCAAGGAAGCCGTGGCAGCCGACGCCGCTGCTGCCGCCGCCGCGGCCGAAGCCCGGGTGCAGCCCGCTGCCCCGCGCAACCCGGAGGCCCTGCCATGACCGCCCCGTCCTTGATCGATGCCTTGAGGGCCGCCGTGGGCGACGCCCACGTGCTCACCGCCGACCACCACGACCTCACCGCCTACGAGCAGGACTGGCGCAAGCGCGCCCGGGGCCGTGCCCTGGCCGTGGTGCGGCCGGGCAGCACCACCGAGGTGGCGGCGGTGGTGAAGGCCTGCGTGGCCGCTGGCGTGGCGCTGGTGCCGCAGGGCGGCAACACCGGCCTGGTGGTCGGCTCCACGCCCGATGACTCGGGCCGGCAGGTGGTGCTGAACCTGGGCCGCATGACCGCGGTGCGCAGCATCGACGCCGCCAACCTGACCATGACGGTGGAAGCCGGCTGCGTGCTGCAGTCGGTGCAGGAAGCGGCCGAGCAGGCCGGCCTGCTGTTCCCCCTGAGCCTGGCCGCCGAAGGCAGCTGCACCATCGGCGGCAACCTGGCCACCAACGCCGGCGGCACCCAGGTGGTGCGCTACGGCAACGCCCGCGATCTGTGCCTGGGCCTGGAAGTGGTCACCGCGCAAGGCGAGGTCTGGAACGGCCTGGGCGGCCTGCGCAAGGACAACACCGGCTACGACCTGCGCGACCTGTTCGTGGGCAGCGAAGGCACGCTGGGCATCATCACCGCCGCCACGCTCAAGCTGTATCCGCAACCGGCGGCGCAGCTCACCGCCTGGGCCGCCGTGCCGTCCATGGAGGCCGCCGTGGCCCTGCTGGCCCTGGCCCACCGCCACCTGGGGCCGGGCCTGACCGGCTTCGAGGTGATGGGTCAGTTCGCCCTGGGCCTGGTGGACCGCCACTTCCCCCAGCTGCGGGTGCCGCTGTGGCAGGACAGCCCGTACTGCGTGCTGCTGGAGAACAGCGACAGCGAAAGCGAGGAACACGCCCGCGCCCAGTTCGAACGCCTGCTGGAAACCGCGCTCGATGCCGGCCACGTGACCGACGCGGTGGTAGCCGAGAGCCTCGCCCAGGCCCACGCCCTGTGGCACATCCGCGAGAGCATTCCGCTGGCGCAGGCCGAAGAAGGCCTGAACATCAAGCACGACATCAGCATCCCGGTCTCGCGCATCCCGGCCTTCTGTGCCGAGACCGACGCCCTGCTGGCCCGCGAGATCCCGGGTGTGCGGCTGGTCAACTTCGGGCACCTGGGCGACGGCAACCTGCACTACAACGTGCAGGCCCCGGTGGATGGCGACCCGGTGCGTTTCCTGGCCGAGCAGGAGGCGCGGGTCAACACCCTGGTGTTCGACGCCGTGGCCCGGCACGGCGGCTCCATCAGCGCCGAGCACGGCGTGGGCAGCCTCAAGGCCGCCTGCCTGCCGCATTACAAGGATCCGGTGGCCCTGGGCCTGATGCGGTCCATCAAGACCGCGCTGGACCCGCAGGACCTCATGAACCCGGGTCGCGTGCTGGCCTGAGGCCCGCCGGACCGATTCGGGGGAAAATCCCCCTTTGCCTCCAATACCCCAGCCACCATGTCTGCTGCCAGCCCCCGCCCCGTGCGTTCCCAGTACGAAGACTTCATGCGCCACGTCTACACGACCGGCGTGCAGAAGACCGACCGCACCGGCACCGGCACCACCAGCGTGTTCGGCCACCAGATGCGCTTCGACCTCAACGAAGGCTTCCCGCTGGTGACGACCAAAAAGGTGTTCCTGAAGGCCCTCATCGTGGAGCTGCTGTGGTTCCTGCGCGGCGACAGCAACGTGCGGTGGCTGCAGGAGCGCGGCTGCACCATCTGGGACGAGTGGGCCCGTGAAGACGGCGACCTGGGCCCGGTGTACGGCGTGCAATGGCGCAGCTGGCCCACGCCGGACGGCGGCCACATCGACCAGATCAGCGAGGTGGTGAAGCAGCTGCGCACCAACCCGGATTCGCGCCGCATCATCGTGAGCGCCTGGAACGTGGCCGACCTGAACAAGATGGCGCTCATGCCCTGCCACGCCTTCTTCCAGTTCTATGTGGCGCCGCCCCAGGCACCGGGCGAACGTGGCAAGCTCAGCTGCCAGCTCTACCAGCGCAGCGCCGACATCTTTCTGGGCGTGCCGTTCAACATCGCCAGCTACGCGCTGCTCACCCACATGCTGGCGCAGCAGTGCGACCTGGACGTGGGCGACTTCATCTGGACCGGGGGCGACTGCCACATCTACAGCAACCACCACGAGCAGGTGGAGCTGCAGCTCTCGCGCCAGCCCTTCCCCTACCCCACGCTGAACATCCGCCGCAAGCCCGACTCGATCTTCGACTACCAGTACGAGGACTTCGAGGTGCTCGACTACCAGCACCACCCGGCCATCAAGGCGCCGGTGGCCGTCTGATGCCGGCTGCCATGCTCAGCCGCCGCCAGCTGTGGGGCCTGCTGGCCCTCACGCTGATGTGGGGGGTCAACTGGCCCATGATGAAGCTGTCGCTGCAGGAGATGCCACCGCTGTACTTCCGGGCCAGCACCATGTGCCTGGGCGCGGCCTGGCTGTTCGTGTATGTGCGCGGCCAGGGTGAACGCATGTGGCCGCGCCGGGACGAGTGGGCCACCATCGCCTGGCTGGGCCTGCCCAATGTGCTGGGCTGGCACACGCTGTCCATCTTCGGCGTGCAGGCGCTGGCCTCGGGGCGCGCCGCCATCCTGGGCTTCACCATGCCCATCTTCACCGTGCTGCTGGGCGCGCTGTTCTTCCAGGAGCGCATCACGCCGCGCGTGCGGGTGGCGGTGCTGAGCGCCGGCATCGCCATCGGCCTGCTGCTGTGGCACGAACTGCAGAGCCTCAGCGGCCGGCCGGTGGGTATCGCCTGGATGCTGGGCGCCGCCATCTGCTGGGGCCTGGGCACGCTGCTGTTCCGCCGCTCCAGCTTCACTCTTTCGCCCATGGTGGTGACGGTGTGGATGCTGCTGCTGGGCAGCGCCGTGGTGTGGGCCCTGGCGATTGCCTTCGAGCCGGTGCCCGATGTATCCAGCTTCAGCGGTGCCATGTGGCTGAGCCTGCTGTACGGGGTGCTCATCAACTACGGCGTGGCGCAGCTCATCTGGTTCGGTCTGGCGCGCCACCTGCCGCCGGCCACGAGTGCCATGAGCGTCATGGCCATTCCGCTGGTGGGCACACTCAGCGCCACCTTCATCGTGGGCGAGATCCCGCACTGGCAGGACTGGCTGGCCATCGGCTTCGTCATGATGGCCATCGCCAGCGTGCTGCTGCCCGCCCCGGGCCGCGCCACCGCCACCCCTCCCGCTGCCGGACGCCGCACCTGAACCATGGCCACCCTGCCCCGCCTCCACCTCATCCTGGCCCGCGCCGCCAACGGCGTGATCGGCCTGGACAACCGCATGCCCTGGCACCTGCCGGAAGACCTGGCCCACTTCAAGCGCACCACCCTGGGCTGCCCGGTGGTGATGGGCCGCAAGACCTGGGACTCGCTGCCGCCGCGCTTCCGGCCGCTGCCGGGCCGCGCCAACATCGTGCTCAGCCGCGACGCCACCTGGCAGGCTGAAGGCGCGCAGCGCGCCGCCTCGCTCGACGAGGCCCTGACCCTGTGCGCCGGCCAGCCCGATGTGTGGGTGATCGGTGGTGCGCAGATCTACGCGCAGGCGCTGCCGCGTGCCCACAGCGCCGTGGTCACCGAGATCGACCGCGCGTTTGAAGGCGATGCCTTTGCCCCCACCTTCGGCCCGGAGTGGGTGGAAACGCACCGCGAGGCCCATGTGTCGGCCGACGGCCTGCCCTTTGCCTTCGTGACGCTGGAGCGCCGGCCATGAGCTATGCGGTGAAGGAAGTCTTCTACACGCTGCAGGGCGAAGGCCTGCGCGCCGGCCGCCCGGCCGTGTTCTGCCGCATGGCTGGCTGCAACCTCTGGAACGGCCGCGAGGAAGACCGCGAGACCGCCGTCTGCCGGTTCTGCGACACCGACTTCGTGGGCACCGACGGCGTGCGCGGCGGCAAGTTCGCGCAGGCAGCCGATCTGGCCGCGCTGGTGGCCTCGCTCTGGCCCGAAGGCCAGGGCCACCGCTACATCGTCATCACCGGCGGCGAGCCCATGCTGCAGATCGACCAGGCGCTGATCGACGCGCTGCACGCCCAGGGCTTCGAGATCGCGGTGGAAACCAACGGCACCCTGCCGGTGCCCGAGGGCATCGACTGGATCTGCGTGAGCCCCAAGGCCGGTGCCGACTGGGTGCAGCGGCGCGGCCACGAACTCAAGCTGGTGTACCCGCAGCCCGGGCTGATGCCCGAGGCGGTGGACGCCATGACCGACCTGCACTTCGACCACTGGCTGCTGCAGCCCATGGACGGCCTGCTGCGCCAGCAGAACACCCGCCGCGCCATCGACCTGTGCCAGGCCCGCCCGCGCTGGCGCCTGTCCCTGCAGACCCACAAGATCCTGGACATCCCATGAGCACGAGCCCGCAACCCGCCGTGGCGCTGCACGAACTCTCGCAGCGCTTCTACTTTGAATCCGCCCACACCCTGCGCCGCACCATCGAGGCCGAAGGCAGCCGCCGTGTCCACGGCCACACCTACGAGGCCGAAGTGACGGTGCGCGGCACGCCGGATGCCGGCGGCATGGTGATCGACCTGGCCTACCTGCGCCGCACCATCGCCACCCTGCGCGAGAAGCTGGACCATCACTTCCTCGACGAGGTGGAAGGCATCGGCATTCCCACGCTGGAAAACCTCTGCAGCTACATCCGCCGCGAACTCGAGCCGCAGGTGCCCGGCCTGTGTGCGGTGAGCGTGTGGCGCCAGGCCAGCGGCGACCGCTGCGCGCTGCGCTGGTGAACCTCCGAGGAATCGAACCCATGCAACTCGCCACCTGGAACGTCAACTCCCTCTCCGTCCGCCTGCCGCAGGTGCTGGACTGGCTCGCCGCCCACCCGGTGGACGTGCTGGCGCTGCAGGAACTCAAGCTCACCGACGACAAGTTCCCGGCCCAGGCCTTTGCCGACGCCGGTTACCAGGCCCAGTGGTTCGGCCAGAAGACCTACAACGGCGTGGCCCTGATCAGCCGCGCACCGGCCGCCGACGTGGTGAAGAACATCCCCGGCTTCCCGGACGAGCAGTCGCGGGTGCTGTGCGCCACCATCGACGGCGTGCGGGTGATCGGCGCCTACTTCCCCAACGGCCAGGCGCCGGGCAGCGACAAGTTCGCCTACAAGATGGCCTGGCTGACCGCGCTGCGCGAATGGGTGAAGGCCGAGATGGCCGCGCACCCGCAGCTGGTGCTCATGGGCGACTACAACATCACCTTCGACGACGCCGATGTGTGGGACCCGGACGGCCTGCGCGAGACCATCCACTGCACCACGGAAGAGCGCGCCCACCTGCAGGCCCTGATCGGCCTGGGCCTGCACGATGCGCACCGCCTGTTCGAGCAGCCCCCCAAGAGCTTCAGCTGGTGGGACTACCGCATGCTGGGCTTCCAGAAGAACCGGGGGCTGCGCATCGACCACATCCTGATCACCGATGCGCTCAAGGCCCGCGCCACGGCCTGCACCATCGACCGCGCCCCGCGCAAGAACACCCAGCCCAGCGACCACGCGCCGGTGGTGCTCACGCTGGGCTGAGGCTCACTCCAGGTCCAGTTCCTGGATCTTGCGGGTGATGGTGTTGCGGCCGATGCCCAGCTTGTGGGCGGCCTCGATGCGACGGCCGCGCGTGTTGGCCAGCGCGGTCTGGATCAGGCGGGTCTCGAAGCGGCGGGTCAGCACATCCCACACGTCGGTGCGGCCGGTCTCCAGCAGCGCCAGGGCCTCGGCCTGCAGGCCCTGCTCCCAGGTGATGCCGCCGACGTCCGGGGCCGTCGAACCATTGAGGGTCGACGGCGCAACGGTCAGGGGCGCAGCCGCCGTGCCGGCGACGGCCGTCGGGGCGATGCCGGCCACGGGCGACGGCAGCGCAGCCCCCACCGGGTCGTCGGCGCCGGTCTGCGCCGTGGCCACACTGCCCAGCACCTCCGGCGGCAGGTCCTTGACCTCGATCACCTGGGCCGGCGCCATCACGGTGAGCCAGTGGCACAGGTTCTCCAGCTGGCGCACGTTGCCGGGAAAGTCGAAATTGCCCAGCAGCTTGATCGCCGGCTCGGAAATGCGCTTGGGCTCCACACCCAGCTGACGCGCACTCTGCTGCAGGAAGAAGCGGGTGAGCATGGGCACGTCCTCGCGCCGCTCGCGCAGCGCCGGCAGGCGCAGGCGGATCACGTTGAGGCGGTGGAACAGGTCCTCGCGGAACACGCCTTCCTTGACGCGCTGCTCCAGGTTCTGGTGCGTGGCCGCGATCACGCGCACATTGGCGCGCACCGCGCTGTGGCCACCCACGCGGTAGAAGTGCCCGTCGGACAGCACCCGCAGCAAGCGGGTCTGCAGATCGAACGGCATGTCGCCGATTTCGTCCAGGAAGAGCGTGCCGCCGTCGGCCTGCTCGAAGCGGCCACGGCGCATGGTCTGGGCACCGGTGAAGGCGCCCCGTTCGTGGCCGAACAGCTCGCTTTCCAGCAGGTCCTTCGGAATGGCGGCGGTGTTGATGGCCACGAAGGGGCCATTGGCGCGCGGCGAATGCTTGTGCAGGGCGCGGGCCACCAGTTCCTTGCCGGAGCCCGACTCGCCGGTGATCAGCACCGTGACCTGGCTCTGCGAGAGCCGGCCGATGGCGCGGAACACGTCCTGCATGGCGGGCGCCTGGCCCAGCATCTCGGGCACGGCACTCATGCGCTCCTCGGCCACCTCCTCGCGCTGGCTTTCCTCCACCGCGCGGCGGATCAGCTCCACGGCCTTGGGCAGGTCGAAGGGCTTGGGCAGGTATTCGAAGGCACCACCCTGGAAGGCGCTGACGGCGCTGTCCAGGTCGGAGAAGGCGGTCATGATGATCACCGGCAGGCCCGGCAGACGCTCCTTGACCTTCTCCAGCAGTTCCAGACCGGAGCCCCCCGGCATGCGGATGTCGCTCACCAGGATCTGCGGTCCCTCGGCGTCGGGGGTGTCGGTCAGGGCCCGCAGCACGTCCTGCGGGTGGGTGAAGCTGCGGGTGGGCAGGTTCTCGCGCAGCAGCGCTTTTTCGAGCACGAAGCGGATCGATTGGTCGTCATCCACTATCCAGATCGGCTTCATGTGTCGGTGGTCCTTTGCGGGCGCTTGTGTGATGTGTCCTAGGGCAGCGGGATCAGGATCTTGAAGTCCGTGTGTCCCGGTGTGCTCTCGCACTCGATCAGGCCATGGTGTTGCTGCACGAAGGTTTGCGCCAGCGTCAGCCCCAGGCCGGACCCTCCATCGCGCCCCGATACCAGGGGAAAGAAGATGCGGTCCTTGATCGAGTCCGGCACGCCGGGCCCGTTGTCCATCACATGCAATTCCAGTGCCAGCCGGTAGCGCTGCTTGCCGAAAGTCACCTGCCGTCCCACCCGGGTGCGGAAGGTGATGCGTGCATCACCGGCCGCAATGCGTTCGGACAGGGCCTGCGCCGCGTTGTGGGCGATGTTGAGCACCGCCTGGATGAGCTGCTCTCGGTCGCCGCGGAACTCGGGGATGGAGATGTCGTAGTCGCGCACCACCTTGAGGCCGCGCGGGAACTCGGCCAGGATCAGCGAGCGCACCCGTTCGCACACCTCGTGGATGTTCACGTCGCCCACCACATGCGGGCGGCGGTGCGGCGCCAGCAGCCGGTCCACCAGCGACTGCAGGCGGTCGGCCTCGTGGATGATGACCTGGGTGTATTCGATCAGCTCCTTGGAATCCAGCTCCATCTGCAGCAGCTGGGCTGCGCCGCGGATGCCCCCCAGCGGGTTCTTGATCTCGTGGGCCAGGTTGCGGATGAGCTCCTTGTTGGCCTGGGCCTGGTCGATCAGCCGCTCCTCCCGCTCCTGGCGGGTCTGCTGCTCCAGCGGCAGCAGCTCCACCACCACCTCGGTCGAGTTCTCGGTCTGGGCCACCACCACGTGCACCGGCAAGGGGTCGTGGGCGGCGCGGCGCAGGAAGGCGTCGTAACGCAGGGCCGCGAATTCGTTGCCCCGGGCGCCTGAGAGCGCGTTGTCCAGCAGCAGGGGGTCGGTGAAGCAGTCCTGCATGCGCGCGCCGGTGATGCTGCGGCGCGACATGCCCAGCGCGTCCTCCAGCGCTGCATTGGCGTACAGCACATGGCCCTGCAGGTCGACCACCGCCACCAGGGTGGCCAGCAGGTCCAGCGACTGGAATCGGCCGGCGACGCCCGAGGCGCCGGGAGCGGCAGCGGCGCTCACCGTCCGCCCGGCTGGCCGCCCAGGCGACCCAGCTCACGCTGCAGGCCGGCCACATCGGCCTCGGCCCGGGTCACGGCGGCCTTGAGCTCGGCCACGCGGTCCAGGTAGCGCTGGTGGTTGCGGCCTTCGATGCCCTGCTTCTCGGGCTCGCCGTTGGCATAGGCCGCGCGGGCTTCGGCCAGACGTGCCTCGGCACGGCGCAGCTCCCCTTCGAGGATGGCACGGGCATCGCTGTCGCGGGCGCGCTGCGAGGCGCTGTCGATGCGTTCGCCGCCGCTGCGCTCGGACGCGCCGCTGCCGCTGCTGCCGGCGGGGCGGTTGGGGGTGGCGGCCGGGCGGGGGCCTTCGATCACGGTGATGTTGCCGCCATCGATCACGGTGCAGTTGCGGGACTTGGCCACCGCCGCGTTGTTGGTGTATTCGTTGCCGCAGCGGTAGATGCGGTCCTGGGCCATGGCGGGCAGCAGGCCGAAGGTGCCCAGCAGGGTCAGGCTGGCCAGGCGGCCGGGGGAGAGGAACAGGTTCTGGGCAGGCACGGTGGCGGCTCCATGGGGTCTGACGTCAGGTCGGGCAGTATGACCGAATCGATCGGGCAAAGTGCCCTGTGCACCAGCGAAGCGGAAGGTCTGGCCGGACGTCAGGCAAAAAAAAGGACGGCCGAAGCCGTCCTTTCTGTCCGACCCGAGGATCAGAGCGAGTAGTACATGTCGTACTCGACCGGGTGCGGAGCCATGCGGAAGCGGGTGACTTCCTGCATCTTCAGTTCGATGTAGGCGTCCAGCATGGAGTCGGTGAACACGCCGCCCTTGGTCAGGAAGGCACGGTCCTTGTCCAGGTACTCCAGGGCCTGGTCCAGGCTGTGGCAGACGGTGGGGACCAGCTTGTCCTCTTCCGGGGGCAGGTGGTAGAGGTCCTTGGTGGCGGCCTCGCCCGGGTGGATCTTGTTCTCCACGCCGTCCAGACCGGCCATCATCAGGGCCGAGAAGCACAGGTACGGGTTGGCCGAGGGATCCGGGAAACGGGCCTCGATGCGGCGACCCTTGGGGTTGGCCACGTACGGGATGCGGATGGAAGCCGAGCGGTTGCGGGCCGAGTAGGCCAGCTTCACCGGGGCTTCGAAGCCGGGCACCAGGCGCTTGTAGCTGTTGGTGCCGGGGTTGGTGATGGCGTTCAGGGCACGGGCGTGCTTGATGATGCCGCCGATGTAGTACAGGGCGAACTCGCTCAGGCCGGCATAGCCGTCGCCAGCGAACAGGTTCTTGCCATCTTTCCAGATCGACTGGTGCACGTGCATGCCGGAGCCGTTGTCGCCGGCGTAGGGCTTGGGCATGAAGGTGGCGGTCTTGCCGTAGGCATTGGCCACGTTCCAGACCACATACTTCAGGACCTGGGTCCAGTCGGCGCGCTCCACCAGGGTGGAGAACTTGGTGCCGATCTCGTTCTGGCCGGCGCCGGCCACTTCGTGGTGGAACACCTCGACCGGGATGCCCAGCGATTCGAGGATCAGCACCATCTCGGCGCGCATGTCCTGGGTGCTGTCGACCGGGGGCACCGGGAAGTAGCCGCCCTTGGTGGTGGGACGGTGGCCGCGGTTGCCGCCTTCGAGCTGCTTGCCGCTGTTCCAGGGGGCTTCGTATTCGTCGATGGCGAACATCACGTTGCCGGGCTCGTTGCTCCAGCGCACGCCGTCGAAGATGAAGAATTCGGGCTCCGGTCCGAAGTAGGCGGTGTCACCCAGGCCGGAGGCCTTCAGGTAGGCCTCGGCGCGCTTGGCGATCGAGCGCGGGTCGCGGTCGTAGGCCTTGCCGTCGCTGGGCTCGACCACGTCGCACTGCAGGAACAGGGTGGTCTCTTCGAAGAAGGGGTCGATGTTGGCGGTGCTCGGGTCGGGCATGAGCTGCATGTCCGAGGCTTCGATGCCTTTCCAGCCGGCGATGGACGAACCGTCGAAGGCATGGCCCGAGGTGAACTTGTCTTCGCCGAAGGCGGAGATCGGCACGGTCACGTGCTGTTCCTTGCCACGGGTGTCGGTGAAGCGGAAGTCAACGAACTTGACTTCGTTGTCTTTCACCATCTGCATCACGTCTGCGACGGTCTTGGCCATCAAATGCTCCTGTACGGGTTGGAAGGGAAAAATCGGTACGGCCTTGGGATAGCAGCTTTCATGCCACCGCAACCGTCAATCAGGCGGCGTGCACCGTTCGGGCAACACAGGCACCAGCACGGGATTATCCCCCAGGGCCGCAGCCCCAGGGCGCTGCGAACGGGGCATCAAGGCCCGGTGAATGCACCTTGTTGGTGCAAAATGGATGCCTTAATTTGGTGCAACCGCTTTTCGCACCATTTCGGGGCCCAGATGGGCACCCGCTTCGCGCAGACCGGCCTGCAGCGCCAGGTAGGCCGCCTCCACCGCCGCCGCCGCGCCCTTGACGCCCAGCTCGATGTGCCGCCCCCACTGCGGGTGGTCCACGCTGGGCAGGCTGAACACCTTGACCGCATGGTCGGCCTCGATGCGCTCCATCAGCGGCGTGAGTGCGGCCTCCATGGCGCCCATGACGATCACCGACTTCTCCAGCCCGGCATCGGTGGTGTGCAGATGGGGGTACAGCTCGTCCAGCACCCACTCGATCATGGGCCAGGCCATGACCGGGAAACCCGGCACGAAGTGCACCGTGCCGCCGCCGGGGCCGTCCAGGCTGAAGCCGGGGATCTTGTTGTAGGGGTTGGGAATGATGCGTGCGCCGGTGGGGAACACGCCCATGTTGTAGCGGTGCACGTTGTCGGGCCGGGCGGGATCGAAGGGCACGCCCTGCTCGGCCGCGATGTCGCGCATGCGGGACTCGATCAGGTCGCGCGCCTGCGGGTGCAACTCCAGTTCGCGGCCGAGTGCAGCGCCGGCGCACTGGCGGGTGTGGTCGTCGGGCGTGGCCCCGATGCCGCCGCACGAGAACACGGTGTCGCCGCTCTGGAACGCCTGGGCCAGCGCCGCCGTGATGCGCTGGCGGTCGTCGCCCACCAGCTGGCACCAGGCCAGCGACAGGCCACGCGCCTGCAGCAGCTGGATGACCTGGGTCATGTGTTTGTCCTGGCGTTTGCCGGACAGGATTTCGTCGCCAATGATGATCAGGCCGAAAGAAGACATGGGTTGAAAGGGGAAACGGTCAGAGCGGGGGCGGCAGGGGGGGCGGTTCGGACGCGGACGCGGGGGCGGCAGCGGGGGCATCGACCACCTCCACCGGCGCCACGATGGGCTCCTGGCGCAGCCGCTCCAGCGCCGCCAGGCAATAGTGGGCAAACCACAGCGACGCAAACGCGAACACCAGCGTGTAGACCCAGATGGCAATGGGCACCAGCAGCGGGGCCAGCGCGATGAACATGGCACCCGACGCCCACAGCAGGCTGGGCGCGGCGCCCACGTAGCCGCTGAGCACGCCCATGACCAGCAGCGAACTGCGGTGGCGGCGCATGAGGGTGCGGCGCTCTTCGGCGGTGGCGTGCTCGGACAGCGCGTCGTAGGTGAACACGCGGTAGGTGAGCCAGCCCCAGATCAGGGGCGGCAGGATCAGCACCAGCGGCGGAATGAACCAGGCCGGCACCGACAGCACCAGCGCCACCAGGGCCAGGGCGGTGGAGCCGGTGGACCACAGCACGCTGGCCAGCAGCGAGCCCCCCTGGCGGCGCTCCAGGGCACCGAAGCGGCGGCGGGCCACCAGGTCGACCATGGCCGGCGTCATGAACAGCGACACCAGCAGCAGGCACAGCACCACGATGGCCGGGGTGGCCAGCACCAGCACCACCAGCGGGGCAAACACGGTGCGCAGCGTGCCCAGGCCCACCCGGTCCAGCCACGACAGGAAGGCCTGCACCAGCTCGAAGGCCTCGAACCAGGCGGTGACGCCGGCCACCGCCGGCTCCCAGAAGAAATAACCCAGGCCGAAGGACAGCACCACCATCATCACCAGCGGGAGGATGGACAGGCCGATCACACGGGGGTGCACGCAGTAAGCCACTGCGCGCCAGAAGGCATCGAACATCAACGACATGGCGCCAAGAATACAACGCGCCCCTTCAACGCAGGCGACAGCGCGGCGGGCACCCCGGCGCCTAGCATGGGCGGCATGCAACGCATCGACATTCATGGGGTGGGCCTGGAGGTGGAGCACATTCCCGGACCGCCCGACCGTGCCCCGCTGGTGTTCCTGCACGAAGGCCTGGGCAGCGTGTCGCTCTGGCGCCAGCGCGGGCGCTCCTGGCCGGCCGAGCTGTGCGCGGCCACCGGCCGCAGCGGCTGGGTGTATTCGCGCCGGGGCTACGGCCAGTCGGACCCGGTGGCCGACGTGCGTGGACCGGGCCGGATGGCCGGCTTCTGGCATGTGGGCCGGCACGACCCCGACTACATGCACCGCGAGGCGCTCGATGTGCTGCCGGCCCTGCTGCAGGCGCTGGGGGTGCAGCGGCCGGTGCTGATCGGCCATTCCGACGGCGCCACCATCGCCCTGCTGCATGCGGCGCACCACGCGGTGACCGCCACCGTGGTGATGGCGCCCCATGTGTTCGTGGAAGACGTGGCGATCCAGGCCATCGCCGCGGCCCGCGACGCCTACGACCAGGGCCTGCGTGAACGCCTGGCCCGCCACCATGCCGATGTGGACAACGCCTTCCGGCAATGGAACGACGTGTGGCTGAGCGAGGCCTTCCGCCGTTTCGACATCCGCACCGAATGCAGCCGCATCACCACCCCGCTGATGCTGGTGCAGGGACGCCAGGACGAATACGGCACGCTGGAGCAGCTGCGGGCCATCGAGCGGGCCGTGCCGCAGGCCGCGACGCTGGAGCTGGACGACTGTGGCCACAGCCCCCACAAGGACCAACCCGAATCGCTCACGGCGGCGGTGACCGGATTCCTGGCGGCGTTCCCGTAAAGCGTCACCCGGGTCCGGTTTTTCAACAAAATTCACACATTTGCATGCTTTTTGGCTCAAGTCGGGCCAGGCTTGCGGTGGCGACGGGCGGTTCTCAATACACTTTGATACAGATAGACCGCCCACCACCCCATGAACACCCTTTCCTGGACCTCGCCATGGCTGCTCGCCGTGCTGCTGCCCGTCGTGGCGGTGGTCGGCGCGTGGCTGCAGCGGGTCTGGACGGCCCGCAGCGCCCGGGCCAAGCGCAAGCTGCCGGATCACTGGCCGCTGGCCATGCGCTCCATCGTCAACAGCGAGGAGGCCCGGGTGTGGCACTGGCTGGCCCGCGCCTTCTATGACCACCACGTCATGATCAAGATGCCGGTCACCCGCTTCACCCTGCCCCGGGAGAAGCAGGAAGGCATGGACTGGTACCGGCTGCTGGGCGGCGTGTACTGCACCTTCACCATCTGCCGGGCCGATGGTCGCGTGGTGGGGTGTGTGGACGTGCCCGGCTCGGCCGGCATCCCGCGCAGCACGCGGGCGGTCAAGCACTCGCTGCTGAGCCAGTGCCATGTGCCTTACTGGGTGGTGCGCTCCAACAGCCTGCCCACGGTGGCCGAGATCCGGGGCGAGTTCCTGGGCGAGACGCCCATGAGCCAGGCCATGCGGGAACGCGAGATGGAAGAGCGCGCCATCATTGCGGCCCAGAACAACCTGCGCACCGCCATCCACCGCCAGCGCAGCACCCGCCACAGCGACTTCGGACCGCTGAGCAACTGGCCCAGCAGCCAGACCGGCGAGCCCCGCAGCGACCTGCCCTCGCAGTGGCAGGACAACTCCTTCCTGGCCCCGCTGGACAGCCGTCGCGGCGACCTGCTCTGAGGGGGCCGCCGGGCCGGCTCAGGCCTTGGCGATGAGCGAAGCCACTTCGTCGGCCGTGAGCCAGCGCCACTGACCAGGCTGCAGGTCCGCCGGCAGATCGATGCGGCCGATGCGCGAGCGGTGCAGCCCCTCCACCCGGTTGCCGGCGGCCGCCACCATGCGCTTGACCTGGTGGTACTTGCCCTCGGTGAGCGTGAGCTGCAGATGGGTCGGTGCCAGCAGCGTGCAGGCCGCCGCCTTCACCGGCTTCGAGTCGTCGTCCAGCACCACGCCGGCGAGCAGGCGGTCCACCAGGGCCGTGTCACCGTCGTGCTTGAGGGTCACTTCGTACACCTTGGGCACATGGTGGCGGGGCGAGGTCATGCGGTGGATGAACTTGCCGTCGTCCGACAGCAGCAGCAGGCCGGTGGTGTCATGGTCGAGCCGGCCCACGGCCTGCACCCCTGCCGACGCACCGCCCCCCCGCTCGCGCAGCGGGCCGGGCAGCAGGGTGTAGACGCCGGGATGGGCACCCGGCTTGTGCGAACACTCGTAGCCGGCCGGCTTGTGCAGCATCAGGTAGGCCCGCTCGTGAAACGCCCAGGCCTGCCCCTGCACCCAGAACCGAAGGCCCTCGGTGTCGAAACGCTGCAGCGGATCGGTGCACACCGCCCCCGGCTCGCCCACCGCCACATGGCCCATCTGCACCAGCCCGAAACAGACCCGGCGGGTGCCGAATCCCTGCGAAAAAAGAATGTCCTGCAACGCCATCATGGTGGGCGGCATTGTGCCTGCGCGCCGGCAACGGCTGCGTCTGGCGACGGCCCGTGTCGTTTCGCTCCCGGCCCCGGTCGTCCCGTCGCATCCCGCTGGGCAGGCGCCGGCCCGGTCGCGACAGTACCCCCATTTCCAGGAGGTCCTGCCATGTCGTTCACACCCTTCGTTGCCATCCACACCGCCGCCGCGCTGGCGGCGGTGGTCATCGGCCCGCTGGCCCTGTGGTCCCGCCGCAGCGGCCATGTGCGCACCCGCCTGCACCGGGGCGCCGGGTATGCCTGGGTCACGGTGATGGTGGTCACCGCTCTGTCGGCCCTGTTCATCCCGGCGGCGCGGCTGCCCCACATCGCCGGCTTCGGGCCGATCCACCTGCTGGTGCCCTTCGTGCTGGTGATGCTGGTGGTGGCCATGCGCCACATGCTGCAGGGCCGGCTGCAGGCCCACCGCCAGACCATGCTGCAGCTCTACATCGGGGCCTGCCTGGTGGCCGGCGCCTTCACCCTGCTGCCGGGGCGGCTGCTGGGGCAATGGGTGCGCTCGCTGCTGGCCTGAGCCGGGCACCGACGGTTTCGCACCATACTGCCGCATGGCCACCCATCTGCCCGACGCCGACCGCCCGCGACCCGACGCCCGCCGCATCGCCCGGCGGCTGCTGTTCACCCTGGTGGTGAACACGGTGGTCGCGCTGTTCCTGGCGCTGCCGGGCCGCGAGGGCCTGTGGGTGAACTGGGTGTACTCGCAGTGCATCGGCCTGCTGATCTGGCTGTGCATCGACGGTGGGCGCTTCGTGTTTCATCCGCAGGGGCGGCTCATGGGCTGGCGCATGGCACTGCTGGTGATGGCCGGCGTGGTGGGCGGCTACAGCGCCGGCTGCCTGCTGGCCAACGCCCTGCTGAGTCGCCCGGTGCTGCTGGGCCTGCACGGGCTGCCCACCAGCACGCTGCAGATCATGGTGGTGTCACTCGTGGCCGCCGGCATCACCACCTATGTGTTCACCAGCCGCGAGCAACTCACCCTGGCCCGCCAGGCCTCGGAGGCGGCGGAGCGCCAGGCCACCGAGGCGCGGCTGCGATTGCTCGAATCGCAGCTGGAGCCGCACATGCTGTTCAACACGCTGGCCAACCTGCGCGCCCTGATCGCCACCGACCCGCCGCGTGCCCTGGCCATGCTGGACCGGCTCGACGGTTTCCTGCGGGCCACACTGCAGGCCAGCCGCAGCGGCCCGGGCCACCACACCCTGGCGGCCGAGTTCGACCGCCTGGCCGACTACCTGGCGCTCATGGCCGTGCGCATGGGCCCGCGACTGACCCATTCGCTGGACCTGCCTGCGGCCCTGCAGCACCACCCGGTGCCCGCGCTGCTGCTGCAGCCCCTGGTGGAGAACGCCATCCGCCACGGGCTGGAGCCTTCGGTGGCCGGCGGCCATGTGGCCGTGTCGGCCCGCGAGGTCGACGGCACGCTGCAGCTGGAGGTGCTGGACAACGGCATCGGCTGCGACAAAGCGCCTGACAGCGCGAGCGATGGCAGCGGCTTCGGCCTGGCCCAGGTGCGCGAGCGGCTGGCCAGCGCCCACGGTACTGCGGCACACTGCCAGTGGCACAGCCGCCCCGGCGAAGGCACCCGCGTCACCTTGCGCCTGCCCTTGTTCACCGACACCGCATGAGACCCACCGCCCTGATTGCCGAAGACGAGCCCCTGCTGGCGCAGGCGCTGTGCGCCGAGCTGCAGCGCAGCTGGCCGGCCCTGACGCTGCTGCCGGTGGTGGCCGATGGCCACAGCGCAGTGCAGGTGGCGCTGCAGGCACGGCCGCAGGTGCTGTTTCTGGACATCCGCATGCCCGGCCAGAGCGGCCTGGAAGCGGCTGCCGAGATCGCCGAACACTGGCCCGCAGGCCTGCCCTTCCCCGCTCTGGTGTTCGTGACCGCGTACGACCAGTACGCGGTGCAGGCCTTCGAGACTCAGGCCATCGACTACCTGCTCAAGCCGGTGCGGCCCGAGCGGCTGGAACGCACGCTGGAGCGCATCCGCCAGCACCTGGACCGACCCGCGACCACCACCCAGCCCACGAGCGACGAACAGCGGCTGCAGGCCTTGCTGGGCCGGCTGCACCAGCTGCTGGAACCTGCCAGTCCCACGCTGCCCGGCAACGCATCCATACCGACCGAACCCCTGCGCCTCGTCACCGCCAGCGTGGGGGCGACCGTGCGGGTGGTGCCCGTCGAGCAGGTGCTGGTATTCGAGGCCGCCGACAAATACGTGCGCGTGCTCACGGCCGACGCCGAACTGCTGCTGCGCACGCCGCTGAAGGAACTGCTGCCCCGGCTGGACCCCGCCGAGTTCTGGCAGGTGCACCGGGGCACCGTGGTGCGCGCCAGCGCCATCCTGGATGCCGTGCGCGGCGACAACGGCAAACTCAGCCTGAGCCTGCGCGGACGCCCGGAACGCTGGCCGGTGAGCCGGCTGCACGAATACCGCCTGCGGCCGCTGTGACGGCTTTCAACCGAGGAGAGCAACATGCCCTACACCCTGCGTTTCCAGCGCGTGCTGCGCGCCCCGCCCGAGCGGGTGTTCCGCGCCTTCATCGACCCGGCTGCCCTGGCCAAGTGGAACGCCCCCGACGGCTTCACCGCCACGGTGCACGAGATGGACGCCCGGCCCGGCGGCCGCTTCCGCATGTCGTTCACCAACTTCAGCGCCGGCCAGACCCACAGCTTTGGCGGCGAGTTCAGGGAGCTGGTGCCGAATGAAAAGATCGTGGCCACCGACCGCTTCGACAGCCCGCACCTGCCCGGCGAACTGGTGACCACCACCCTGTTCAAGGCCGTGGGCAGCGGCACCGAACTGAACATCGAACAAGCCAACCTGCCCGATGCCCTGCCCCCGGACGGCTGCATGCTGGGCTGGCAGCAGTCGCTGGAGTTGCTGGCGCGGCTGGTGGAGCCGGAGATACCGGGGGAGTGAAGTCGATGAAGTGTGGGTAGAGCTTGGGCCGCAGACGCCTGAGCGCTGAAGAGATGGTTTTCAACGGTTGCCAGGGCCCCCATGCATAAAAACTGAGATCAGACCGACCCCTCACGTTCGATCACCGGTATCCGAGCCACACCCATCGGATGTGCGCCGTATTGGCACCCGACACCAGCGAAGAACACGTGCCGGCATGGAGCATGGTGCGATGCTCCAGGTTGCGGACGCGGTCATGCCGGCGATATCAAAGGCAACCCGGGCACGCTCTGCCTCCTGGAGAGGTCAGTAGGGCCGGCCGTCTTTGTGTGCGAAGAGCCAACGTCCTTCGGACAACACGGCCACCAGATCGTCGTCCGGGTAGCTGACGGTATCGCCGGGGCTTCGATCACCGATTTCGAGGTAGACCACCGGCTCGTTGCCCGGGTTGACCAGCTGGTGGGCGTTACCGGAGCCCGCCTGAAAGCCGGCGCACATGCCGGGTGCGAGCAACGTCTCACCAACGTCCGTGCGCAAGACCGGATGCCCTCGCAGCACATAGATGAACTCATCCTGAGCGGTGTGTGCATGGCGCAGTGACGACACAGCGCCGGGTGCCAGCTCGGTCAGATTCACACCGAAATTACCCAGACCAAACACCGCACCCAAAGCGCGCTTGGTGCGACCGTTCATGCGCGAGGCAAATGGCTCAGGGTAGTTGGATGCCACCGTGCGCGGCGCCATGTCGGTGGCCAGGACTGCCACGGGTCGTGCGGTATTGCTCAAGGTGCTGACTCCTGGGGTGGTGGGCATGGGAATGTGATCACGGAACGTCGATCAGGACAAGCTGGGCTGGTCGGGACAACGCGGCGGCCCAGCCTCTCAGCCTCCCGCCCGCTTCTTCTCGATCGGATTCGCCGTCAACCCCTCGGCCGGGTACGCCCGCATGAACTCGCGCGCCTTCTCCGGCTGGGCCGCATTCAGCCAGGCGCCGTAGGCGCCTTCGTTCAGTATGGCCGGCATGCGTTTCTCGCTGCCGGGCGGGCCGTAGCGGCGCATGAGGGCGTGGCTGTTGGCGTTGACCGTGAGCAGGCAGAAGCTGACGATGACATCGCCGTCTGCACCGGCCCAGCGCTCCCACAGGCCGGCAACGCCCATGGCTTGTCCGTCCACCCGGGCCACGCGGGTGGGCAGGGCCTTGCCGTTGCGCCAGTCGTCCACCTGAAAGGCCATCATGGGCACGATGCAGCGCTGTGCACCCAGCCAGGCAGCGCGGAAATTGTTCGAGGTGCTGGCGGTGTCGGCAAAGGCGTTGACCAGCTTGGTGGAGCGCAGCTTGGCGTCGGAGGCGGACTTCACCCAGGGCGGCACCAGGCCGAACTGCCCTACCACCAGCTCGCGCCCGATGCCGTTTCCAGCCGCCGTCGTTTCCGGTGCGTTGCGGATGAAGACGCCGGGGCGGCGGGGCCAGACCTGCGGGCCCAGGGTGGGGTCTGTGGGCGCATCCACGCCGAACACATCGCGGTACAGCGAAGCGGGGCGCAGGCATTCGTATTGAGAACTCATGGGCCGGATGGTAGGCCCTGCGCTGCGGTGCCTGGTCAGCGGTGCAGCCGGAACGCACCCACCAGATCGGCCAGCTGTTGCGACTGGTTGCGCAGGCTGTCGGCGGCGGCAGCGCCCTCCTCCACCAGCGCGGCATTCTGCTGGGTGACCTGGTCAAGCTGGGCCACGGCGTGACCCACCTGGCCGATGCCGTCGGCCTGCTCCTGGCTGGCCAGGGTGATGCCTTCGATGAGCTGGGACACGCGGGCCACCTGCTCGACGATCTGCCCCACGCTCTGGCCGGCCTGGGCCACCAGCCCGGTGCCCGACTCCACCCGCTCGACGCTCTCGCCGATGAGGCCCTTGATCTCCTTGGCGGCTTCGGCACTGCGCTGGGCCAGGTTGCGCACCTCGCCGGCCACCACCGCAAAACCCCGCCCTTGCTCACCGGCCCGGGCCGCTTCCACCGCTGCATTGAGCGCCAGGATGTTGGTCTGAAACGCGATGCCATCGATCACACCGATGATGTCGCTGATGCGGCGGCTGCTGTCGTTGATGCCCTGCATGGTCTGCACCACGCGGCCGACCACCTGACCGCCCTCCTCGGCGGCCAGCTTGGCCTCGCGGGCGATGCGCGCGGCCTCGCGCGAGGTCTCGGCGTTCTGCTGCACGGTCGAGGTGAGCTCCTCCATGCTGGCGGCGGTCTGTTCCAGGTTGCTGGCCTGCATTTCGGTGCGGGAGGAGAGATCGGCATTGCCGGTGGCGATCTGCGCACTGCCGGTGGCAATGGTCTCGCTGCTCTGTCGAACCGACGACACCATGGTCACCAGACTCTGGTTCATGGTCTTCAACGCGGTCAGCAGCTGCCCGGTCTCGTCGGTGCTGCGGATCTCGATCTGCGAGGTCAGGTCGCCGGCGGCCACCGTCTCGGCCACGGTCACGGCCTTCGCGATGGCGCGGGTGGTCTGGCGCGCAATCGCCAGCATCAGGAGCGTGCCCAGCAGCACCATCAGACCGATGCCCAGGCTCAGCTGCACCAGCCTTCGCATGGCACCGGCCGCCTCGTCGTCGAGTTCCTTGGCCAGCACCTTGAAGGCCTCTTCGATCAGCGCGAACTGGGCATCGATCTGCGCCGTGGTGGCGGCAAAGAACGCATTGGGCGCCATGGACAACTGTTCGGCTTTCAGGATCTCCTTGTCGACCAGGCCCACAGCGGCATCGGCCGCGGTCCAGGCTGCGCCGGCCTTGACGCCGACGGCCGCACCCAGCACAGGGTCGGCTGCGAGTGCCTTGTCCAGGCTGCGCCGCGCCTGTGCCATGTGCGAGCGGGAGATGTTCGCCAGCGCGGACAGGTTGGAGCGCTGGTCGGCACCCAGCTCACCCCGCGTCAGCACCAGCGAGCCCTGGGCACGCGCCTGCCCCAGCGACTCGGTCAGGCGGGGCATGTGCACCAGCACCGACTGGATCAGGAAATAGGTGTGGGCATTCGGATCCAGGCTCATGCCCGAGGCGTCGTTGATCTCCTCGATCAGCGCCAGCTGGCCGGCGATCAGCGCGGTGTGCCGCGCAAAGCTCTGCGGACCCGGCACCGCCTTGGCCGACACATCGGCGGCCAGGGCTTTCCATTGCTCGACGAGCTCGCGGTTGCGGGCAGCCAGCTCCGGGGCTTCCAGGGCGCCCAGGGCATCGGCCAGTCGTGCGAAAGCGGCATCCACATCGGACTGGCGCTGCGAGCGGGCGTCCTTGACCGACTCGTTGCCCCCCAGGAAGTTGGCCGACAGTCCCCGGTGCTGCTGCGTGACTTGCAGCAGCTTCAGGGCCGCGCCGGCTGCCGGGATGCCACGGGTCTCGCCGTTGGCCGCTCGCCAGACCGTCAGATCGGCCCTCACGGCCATCGCCGTGGGCAACGCAGTCATGACCAGCGCAATCACGCCGATCAGGAGGAATTTGCGCGCCAGGCGCAGATTGCCAAGCCAGTTCTGCATGAGAAAACCCTCTTCCGTCCGTTGTTCCTGAGGGGTATATCGGTCAATATCCCTACGAGTTGAGAGGGAAAGAGCCGGGGCGCAAGGACGAAAAAAATCCCGACCGGGTGAGGGTCGGGATTTCGGGTGATTGGTGGAGCTGGGGGGATTCGAACCCCCGTCCGCAAGCCTTCTTCGCGCAGTTCTACATGTGTAGCCGTCTGGTTTGATCTCGCCGGTTCCACCGCGCAGCGGCACGCTGAGGAATCGACCAGCCCCCTTGGATCTCGACCTGCATCAAGGTGCCCGATGCAGGTCCAGCCGATGAAAATTACCTCACAGCCTGGATGTCTTGCGACACCCTTGCCCAGCCCATCGGCCTGCTGTTGTGAAGCTCACCGGTGTTTAAGCGGCGAGTGCGAAACGTTCGTCGTTTGCAGTTGGTTTTTTTCTGCTGATTAACGAGGTGACAGAACCTCGACATGCCCTGCTGCGTGTCCGAACCCACGTCGAAACCGGTGCAGCCCCAGGACTCAACAGTTTAAGGCAGACCCAGCCATTTCAAGAGCTGCAGCGGAGAAAGAATGTGGCCATCGGCCGGCCAGTGCTCCACCGTGGCCTGCGGGCCGAGGTAGCCGTAGCCGGCCGCAATGGTGCGCATGCCGGCGCTGCGGCCGGCCAGCATGTCGCGCTCGTCATCGCCCACGTAGATGCAGCGCTGCGGCTCCAGGCCCAGGCGCCGGGCGGCCTCGAACAAGGGCTCGGGGTGGGGCTTGGCGTGCGGGGTGGTGTCGCCGCACACCACGGTGGCGGCGCGAGCCAGCAGCGGCAGGGCCGCCACCAGCGGGTCGGCAAAGCGGTGCGCCTTGTTGGTGACCACGCCCCAGGCCAGCCCGTGGCGCTCCAGCGCGTCGATGAGGGCCGGCACTTCGTCAAAGGGACGGGTGTGGCGGGTCAGGCGGGCCTCGTAGGCGCCATAGAACTCCTCGCGCAGGACCTCGTAGTCGGCGTGTTCGGGCGTCACGTCGAAGGCCACCCGCAGCATGCCCCGCGCACCCGATCCGGCATGGGGCCGGTAGGCGTCCATGGGCAGCGAGGCCCAGCCGCGGCGCAGGCGCATCTCGTCGGCTGCCCCGCCGAGATCCGGCGCGCTGTCGATCAGGGTGCCGTCCAGGTCGAACAGCACCGCCTGCACATCGGCCAGCCCCGTCATGCCTTGCGGGTGGCGAACAGGTAGTTCACGCTGGTGTCTTCGCTGAGCCAGTAGCGCCGGGTCAGCGGGTTGTACTCCATGCCCTTGGTGTGCTGCAGGTCCAGTCCGGCCTGGCGGGCGTAGCCGGCCAGCTCGCTGGGCCGGATGAACTTGGCGTACTCGTGCGTGCCCTTGGGCAGCAGGTTGAGCACGTATTCAGCGCCCACGATGGCGAACAGGAACGACTTGAGGTTGCGGTTGAGGGTGGAGAAGAACACCCAGCCGCCCGGCTTCACCAGCGTCGAACAGGCCTGGACGATGGACGCCGGGTCCGGCACATGCTCCAGCATCTCCATGCAGGTCACCACATCGAAAGCGCCCGGCTGCTCGGCCGCCAGGTCTTCGGTGCTGATCTCGCGGTATTCCACGCGCGGGGTCGACGCCTCCAGGGCATGCAGCTGGGCCACCTTCAGCGCCTTGACCGACAGGTCGATGCCCAGCACGTCGGCTCCCTGGCGGGCCATGGCATCGGCCAGGATGCCGCCACCACAGCCCACATCGAGCACGCGCTTGCCGGACAGCCCCACCAGGGCATCGATCCAGCCCAGCCGCAGCGGGTTGATCTGGTGCAGGGGACGGAACTCGCTCTCGGGGTCCCACCAGCGGTGGGCCAGTTCGGAGAATTTGGCCAGTTCGGCCGGGTCGGCATTGGTGTGGGTGGTCATGGGTGGATTATCGGCAGGGGCATAAAAAAACCGCGCCGTAGCGCGGTTTTCTTGATCAGACCGAGGGTCGATCAGTTCTTGCGGGTGCCGACCACTTCGACTTCCACGCGACGGTTCTTGGCGCGGCCTTCGCGGGTGGCGTTGTCGGCCACCGGCTGGGTCAGGCCCTTGCCTTCGGTGTAGATGCGGTTGCTTTCGATGCCCTTGCTCACCAGGTAGGCCTTGACGGCTTCAGCGCGGCGAACCGACAGGGACTGGTTGTACTTGGCAGCGCCGGTGGAGTCGGTGTGACCCACAGCGATCACGACTTCCAGGTTGATGCCGCCGACCTTGCTGGCCAGATCGTCCAGCTTGGCCTTGCCTTCGGGCTTCAGGACAGCCTTGTCGAAATCAAAGAAGGCGTCGGCAGCGTAGGTCACCTTGGTGGCGGCCGGAGCGGGTGCCGGAGCGGCAGCAGCCGGCTTCGGTGCAGCGGCGGGAGCCGGTGCCGGAGCAGCAGCCGGGGCGGCGGCCGGGACGATGGCGCCGTCGCAGCCCTGGGCGGCGGTGGCGGGGGTCCAGTTGGCATCGCGCCAGCAGAGTTCGTTGGTGCCGTTCTTCCAGACCAGTTCGCCGGTGCCGTTGCGCCAGTTGTCGACGGTCTGAGCGCCAGCGGCCGTTGCCATGGCGGCGGTTGCGATCAGCATTGCCACTTTGTTGAGTTTTTTCATGGTTTTCCTCTTGGTAAGCCGCAGACGGACTGCGATGACGTAATGGACGTTTCGGACGGACGGTTGCCCGAACGCTCAAAAGATTGTGCCACAAGCGGCATCGGGCTAACCCTGAGCGGTCGTGACAGCGGGAAAGCCGGCTTCCGGCACCCATGAGAGACGGCGGCATCGTTGTCCTGATGCAACAGGCACAAGCGGAAAGCCGGTCCGGACGCGACCCTTAAAATCGCCGATTGCCTTCAACCTCCGAGAGACTGACCGCCCATGTCCCAGTTCGCCAAAGAGACCCTGCCCATCAGTCTTGAAGAGGAAATGCGGCGCAGTTACCTGGATTACGCGATGAGCGTGATCGTGGGCCGGGCCCTGCCCGATGCGCGGGACGGCCTCAAGCCGGTGCACCGGCGCGTGCTGTACGCCATGCACGAGCTCAACAACGACTGGAACCGGCCCTACAAGAAGTCGGCCCGTATCGTGGGCGACGTGATCGGCAAATACCACCCGCACGGCGACTCGGCGGTGTACGACACCATCGTGCGCATGGCGCAGGACTTCTCGCTGCGGCACATGCTGGTGGACGGCCAGGGCAACTTCGGCTCGGTGGACGGCGACAACGCCGCCGCCATGCGCTACACCGAAATCCGCCTGTCGAAGATCGCCCACGAGATGCTGGCCGACATCGACAAGGAAACCGTCAATTTCGGCCCCAACTACGACGGCTCCGAAAAAGAGCCGCTGGTGCTGCCCAGCCGCCTGCCCAACCTGCTGGTCAACGGTTCGGCCGGCATTGCGGTGGGCATGGCCACCAACATCCCGCCGCACAACCTCAACGAGGTGGTCGACGCCTGCCTGCACCTGCTGAAGAACCCGGAAGCCTCCATCGACGAGCTGATGGAAATCATCCCGGCGCCCGACTTCCCCACCGCCGGCATCATCTACGGCATCTCGGGCGTGAAGGACGGTTACCGCACCGGCCGAGGCCGCGTGGTCATGCGCGCCAAGTGCCATTTCGAGGACATCGACCGCGGCCAGCGCCAGGCCATCATCGTGGACGAGCTGCCCTACCAGGTGAACAAGAAGACCCTGCAGGAGCGCATTGCCGAGCTGGTGCACGAGAAGAAGATCGAAGGCATCAGCCACATCCAGGACGAATCCGACAAGTCGGGCATGCGCCTGGTGATCGAGCTCAAGCGCGGCGAAGTGCCCGAGGTGGTGCTCAACAACCTCTACAAGCAGACCCAGCTGCAGGACACCTTCGGCATCAACATGGTGGCGCTGGTGGACGGCCAGCCCCGCCTGTGCAACCTGAAGGACCTGATCCAGGTGTTCCTGGAGCACCGCCGCGAGGTGGTGACCCGCCGCACGGTGTTCAACCTGCGCAAGGCCCGCGAACGCGGCCATGTGCTGGAAGGCCTGGCGGTCGCGCTGGCCAACATCGACGAGTTCATCCGCATCATCCGCGAGAGCCCCACCCCGCCGGTGGCCAAGGCCGAGCTGATGACCCGCAGCTGGGACAGCCAGCTGGTGCGCGAGATGCTCACCCGCGCCAAGGCCGACGGCGGCACGGTGAACGCCGACGACTACCGCCCCGAGGGCCTGGAACGCGAATTCGGCATGCAGGGCGACGGCCTGTACCGACTGTCCGAGACGCAGGCCCAGGAAATCCTGCAGATGCGCCTGCAGCGCCTGACCGGCCTGGAGCAGGACAAGATCGTGGCCGAGTACAAGGACGTGATGGCCGAGATCGACGACCTGCTCGACATCCTGGCCCGTCCCGAGCGCGTGTCCACCATCATCGGTGACGAGCTGAGCGCGGTGAAGCAGGAATTCGGTCAGACAAAGCTGGGCGCCCGACGCAGCGAGATCGAGCACAACGCCCAGGACCTGGCCACCGAAGACCTGATCACGCCCACCGACATGGTGGTCACGCTCAGCCACAGCGGCTACATCAAGAGCCAGCCGCTGTCGGAGTACCGGGCGCAGAAGCGTGGCGGGCGCGGCAAGCAGGCCACCGCCACCAAGGAAGACGACTGGATCGACCAGCTCTTCATCGCCAACACGCACGACTACATCCTGTGCTTCTCCAACCGGGGCCGCCTGTACTGGCTCAAGGTGTGGGAGGTGCCGGCCGGCTCGCGGGGTTCGCGCGGCCGCCCCATCGTCAACATGTTCCCGCTGCAGGACGGCGAGAAGATCAACGTGGTGCTGCCGCTCACCGGCGAAGCCCGCACCTTCCCGTCCGACCGCTATGTGTTCATGGCCACGTCCATGGGCACGGTCAAGAAGACGGCGCTGGACGAGTTCAGCAACCCGCGCAAGGCCGGCATCATCGCTGTCGACCTCGATGAGGGCGATTTCCTGATCGGCGCCGCACTCACCGACGGCCAGCACGACGTGATGCTGTTCTCCGACGGCGGCAAGGCGGTGCGCTTCGACGAGAACGATGTGCGCCCCATGGGCCGCAATGCGCGCGGCGTGCGCGGCATGTCGCTGGAAGACGGCCAGAGCGTGATCGCCATGCTGGTGGCCGAGGACGAGCAGCAGAGCGTGCTGACCGCCACCGTCAACGGCTACGGCAAGCGCACCCCCATCGGCGAGTACACCCGCCACGGCAGGGGCACCAAGGGCATGATCGCCATCCAGCAGAGCGAGCGCAACGGCAAGGTGGTGGCCGCCACGCTGGTGCATGCCGACGACGAGATCATGCTGATCACCGACAAGGGCGTGCTGGTGCGCACCCGCGTCTCCGAGATCCGCGAGATGGGCCGCGCCACCCAGGGCGTCACCCTGATCTCGCTGGACGAAGGCTCGGTGCTCTCGGGCATGCAGCGCATCGTGGAGAACGACGCCAATGCGCCCGACGTGACCGAGGAAGCCGACGCGCCCGACGCCACCGACACCCCTGACGGCACCGCGTGATGGCCCGGCCCTTCAACTTCTCGGCCGGCCCGGCCGTCATGCCCGAAGAGGTGCTGGCGCAGGCCGCGCGCGAGATGCTCGACTGGCAGGGCACCGGCATGGGCGTGATGGAGATGAGCCATCGCGGCAAGGCCTTCATGTCGATCTGCGAGCAGGCCGAGGCCGATCTGCGTGAACTGCTGGCGGTGCCCGAGAGCCACCACATCCTGTTCATGCAGGGCGGCGGTCTGGCCGAGAACGCCATCGTGCCGCTGAACCTCTCGCGCGGCGGCGCGGTGGACGTGGTGGTCACCGGCAGCTGGAGCCAGAAGTCCCTGAAGGAAGCGAAGCGCTACGCCGACGCCCGCGCGGCGGCCAGCAACGAGTCCGACGGCCACACCTCCATCCCGGCACCCTCGACCTGGCAGCTGCGTGCCGACGCCCGCTATGTGCACCTGTGCAGCAACGAGACCATCCATGGCGTCGAATTCCATGAGCTGCCCGACCTCAAGGCCCTGGGCTGCGACGCGCCGCTGGTGATCGACTTCTCGTCCCACGTGGCCTCGCGCCCGGTGGACTGGAGCCGGGTGGGCCTGGCCTTCGGCGGTGCCCAGAAGAACCTGGGCCCGGCCGGCCTGACGCTGGTGGTGGTGCGCGACGACCTGCTCGGCCACGCGCTGGACATCTGCCCCAGTGCGTTCAACTACCGCACGGTGGCCGACAACCGCTCCATGTACAACACGCCGCCGACCTACAGCATCTACATGGCCGGTCTCACTTTCCAGTGGCTCAAGCGCCAGGGTGGCGTGGCGGCCATGGAGCAGCGCAACATCGCCAAGGCCAAGCTGCTGTACGACTTCATCGACGCCTCGCAGCTGTATGTGAACCGGGTCGATCCGGCCGCGCGTTCGCGCATGAACATTCCCTTCTTCCTGCGCGACGAATCGCGCAACGATGCCTTCCTGGCCGGCGCGCAGGCGCGTGGCCTGCTGCAGCTCAAGGGCCACAAGTCGGTCGGCGGCATGCGCGCCAGCCTGTACAACGCCATGCCCCTGGAGGGCGTGCAGGCGCTGGTGGACTACCTGCGCACATTCGAACAACAAGCGGCCTGAGACCCGCCGCCCGAGACAAGCCCCCATGACCCAACCCCAGCAATCCCAGGCCCTGGCCGAACTGCGCGTGAAGATCGACGCGCTCGACCAGCAGCTGCTGTCGCTGCTCAACCAGCGTGCCCGCGTGGCCGAAGAGGTGGGCGAGATCAAGCGCCGCGAGGGTTCGCCCTTCTTCCGCCCGGACCGGGTGGCCCAGGTGATCGAGAAGATCCAGGGCGCCAACCAGGGCCCGCTGCTCAACCAGCATGTGGCCGCCATCTGGCGCGAGATCATGTCGGCCTGCCTGGCGCTGGAAACGCCGCAGCGCGTGGCCGTGCTCGGCCCGCAGGGCACCTTCTGCGAACAGGCGGCCATCGAGTTCTTCGGCAGCGCCGCCAACCTGATCTACTGCGCCAACTTCGACGAGGTGTTCCATGCCACCGCGGCCGGCACGGCCCAGTTCGGCGTGGTGGGCATGGAGAACTCCACCGAGGGCGTGGTGGCCCGCTCGCTGGATCTGTTCCTGCGCTCGCCGGTGCATGTGGTGGGCGAGGTCAGCCTGCTGGTGCGCCACAACCTGCTGCGCCAGACCAATTCGCTGGACGACATCCAGGTGGTCATGGCCCATCCGCAGGCGCTGGCGCAATGCCAGAACTGGCTGACCCAGCACCTGCCGCATGCCGAGCGCCGTGCGGTGTCCAGCAACGCCGAAGGTGCCCGCCTGGCCGCCACCGACCCGACCTGGGCGGCCATCGCCAGCGAACGCGCGGCCTCGCAGTTCGGCCTGCACATCGTCTCGCACGCCATCCAGGACGAGGCCTACAACCGCACCCGCTTTGCGGTCATCAGCCTGCCGCAGACCATGGCCATGCCGCCGGCCTCCGGCCGCGACTGCACCAGCATCGTGGTGTCGGTGCCCAACCGGCCCGGCGCGGTGCACGACCTGCTGGTGCCGCTCAAGCAGCACGGCGTGTCCATGACCCGTTTCGAGTCGCGCCCGGCCAAGTCCGGCCAGTGGGAGTACTACTTCTACATCGACATCGCGGGTCACCCGTCGCAGCCGGCCGTGGCGGCGGCCCTCGAAGAACTCCAGCGTCTGTGCGCCTACTACAAGGTGCTGGGCGCTTACCCGGTGAGCGAATGATGTTCGAACAACTCGGATTGATCGGCTGCGGACTCATGGGCGGCTCGTTCGCCCTGGCACTCAAGCAGGCCGGTCTGGTCAAGCGCGTGGTGGGCTACAGCAAGTCGCCCTCCACCACCGAACGCGCCCGGCAGATGGGTGTGATCGACATCGAGGCGCCGTCGGCCCTGCTGGCGGTCTCGGGCTCCGACGTGGTGCTGCTGGCCGTGCCGGTGGCCGCCACCGAGGCCACCTTCAAGGCCATCCGCCACCTGATCCACAAGGACATGCTGCTGATGGACGTGGGATCGACCAAGCGCGACGTGGTGGACGCGGCCCGCCGTGTGCTGCGCGACCAGGTCGGCGTGTTCGTGCCGGCCCACCCCATTGCCGGCAAGGAGCTGGCCGGCGTGGAACACGCCGATGCCGACCTCTACCACGGCCGGCAGGTCATCCTCACGCCCATCGAGCGCACCCAGACCGCACAGATCGAACGCGCCACCCAGCTCTGGAAAGCCCTGGGCTGCCATGTGCGCCAGATGTCGCCCGAGTCGCACGACGCCGCCTACGCCGCGGTGAGCCACCTGCCGCACCTGCTGGCGTTCGCGCTGATGAACGCCATCCAGAACCAGAAACAGGGCGCGGATTTCCTGGCCCTGGCCGGCCCGGGCTTCCGTGACTTCACCCGCATTGCGGCCAGCGACCCGGCCATCTGGCGCGACATCCTGATGGCCAACCGCGAAGAGCTGCTGGGCCAGACGCAACGCTTCCGCCAGGCCCTGGAAGCACTGGAAAACGCGGTCAAGGGCGAGAACCCCGACGCCCTGGAAACCCTGATCGAACAGGCCAGCATTGCCCGCGCCCAATGGCGCATGAACGCCATCCGCCCGCAGGGCTGAGGCGCCACCACCGACCCATGTTCTCCACCGCCTTTCTCGACCTCCCGCCGCTGCAGGCGGCTGGCGGCACGGTCCGCCTGCCTGGCTCCAAGAGCATCTCCAACCGGGTGCTGCTGCTGGCGGCACTCAGCGCCGGTCACACCGACGTGGTCGACCTGCTCGACTCCGACGACACCCAGGTCATGCTGCAGGCGCTGCGCCAGCTGGGCTGCCGCATCGAGCCGCAGGCCGACGGGGCGCTGCGGGTGCACGGACTGGGCGGCGAACTGCCGGTGCGCGAAGCCGCGCTCTTCATGGGCAACGCCGGCACGGCCATGCGCCCGCTCACGGCAGCCCTGGCCCTGCTGGCGGCGCGCCACGGCGGGCGTTTCGAGCTCAGCGGCGTGCCGCGCATGCACGAGCGCCCCATCGGTGATCTGGTGGACGCCCTGCGCCAGCTGGGCTGCCCGGTGGACTGCCTGGGCCAGCCGGGTTACCCGCCGCTGCGGCTGGGCAACGGTGCGGTGCAGGCCCTGAAGCTGGACGAGGCCATCCGGGTGCGTGGCGATGTGTCGAGCCAGTTCCTCACGGCCCTGCTGCTGGCGCTGCCGCTGGTGGCGCAGACGCAGGCCATCACCATCGAGGTGGTGGGCGAACTCATTTCCCGGCCCTACATCGAGATCACGCTGAACCTGCTGGAGCGCTTCGGCGTGCGGGTGCAGCGCGACGGCTGGCAGCGCTTCACCATCCCGGCCGGCAGCCGCTATGTGTCGCCGGGCCGCATGCCGGTGGAAGGCGATGCCTCGTCGGCCAGTTACTTCATCGCGCTGGGCGCCATCGCACCGGCCGCGCCGGGCACCGACGGCATCACCATCGAAGGCGTGGGCCTGGCCTCCATCCAGGGCGACATCCGCTTCGTCGAGGCCGCGCGCGCCATGGGCGCCGACGTGCAGGGCGAGGCCAATGCGCTGCGCATCCGCCGCGGTGCCTGGCCGCTGAAGGCCATCGACCTGGACTGCAACCACATTCCCGACGCCGCCATGACGCTGGCCGTGATGGCGCTGTTCGCCGACGGCACCACCACGCTGCGCAACATCGCCAGCTGGCGGGTGAAGGAAACCGACCGCATCGCGGCCATGGCCATCGAGTGCCGCAAGCTCGGTGCCACGGTGGAGGAAGGGGCCGACTTCATCCGCATCACGCCGCCGACCGGATGGCAGGCGGCCAGCATCCACACCTACGACGACCACCGCGTGGCCATGTGCTTCTCGCTGGCGGCCTTCAACCCGGCCGGGCTGCCGGTGCGCATCCTGGACCCGCGCTGCGTGGGCAAGACCTTCCCCGACTACTTCGAGTCCCTGTTCGGGGTGTGCGTGGCCGACCCGCAACACATCCCGGTGATCTGCGTGGACGGCCCCACCGCCTCCGGCAAGGGCACGCTTTCCAGCGAGCTGGCCGCCCGCCTGGGTTACCACTGGCTGGATTCGGGCGCGCTCTACCGCCTGGTCGGCCTGGCGGCCACCCGCCTGGGACTGGCGCTGGACGAAGCCGCCCTGCAGCAACCCGGGCAGGCGCAGCGCCTGGGCGAGCTGGCTGCGGGGCTGAACCTGCGGTTTGCCGACCACCGCATCTGGCTCGATGGCCAGGATGTGAGCGAGGACTTGCGAACTGAAGCCGCCGGCATGGCCGCCTCCCGGGTGTCGGTGGTGCCCCAGGTGCGCCAGGCCCTGCTGGAGCTGCAGCGGGGCATGCGCCGCCTGCCCGGCCTGGTGGCCGACGGACGCGACATGGGCACCGTGATATTCCCTGATGCACCGCTCAAGGTGTACCTGACGGCCAGCGCCGAACAGCGGGCCGAACGCCGCCATAAGCAATTGATTTCAAAGGGAATCCCTGCTAGACTCGACGACCTTCTGGCGGACCTCAAGGCACGCGACGAACGGGACTCCAACCGGTCCCACGCGCCCCTGAAGCCCGCCGAAGACGCCCTGATGCTGGACAACTCCTCGCTCGACATCGAATCCTCGGTGCAGCAGGTGTTGAACTGGTGGCAGGGCAAGGTGCCGTTCGCGGAAGGCCGCGAGCAGCACTGACCGGCCCAGACGGCCCCGCCGGGCGATCCCAGCCCGCAGGCCCGATGGTTCTTTTCAACCAACCCCGTGGTGCCACGCACCACAACAGCAACGCCGCCCAACCGTCGTATCCCGCCACCCGATGCAGGTTCTTCTGCGCCCGTGGTGCACGCCGACGCTGAGCGGTCTTAGGAAACTCCATGTCTGAATCTTTTGCCGCCCTGTTCGAAGAGTCCCTGAAACGCGCTGAAATGCGCTCGGGCGAAGTCATCACCGCCGAGGTGGTGCGCATCGAACACAACCATGTGGTGGTCAACGCCGGCCTCAAGTCGGAAGCCTTCGTCCCCCTGGCCGAGTTCAAGAACGACCAGGGCGAGCTCGAAGTCCAGGTCGGCGACTTCGTGTCGGTCGCCATCGACTCCGTCGAGAACGGCTTCGGCGACACCCTGCTGTCGCGCGACAAGGCCAAGCGCCTGGCTTCCTGGATGGCCCTGGAAAAGGCCCTGGAATCCGGCGAGTTCGTCACCGGCACCACCGGCGCCAAGGTCAAGGGCGGTCTGAAGGTCATGGTCAACGGCATCAGCGCCTTCCTGCCGGGCTCGCTGGTCGACAGCCGTCCGACCAAGGACCTGACCCCGTACGAGAACAAGACCCTGGAATTCAAGGTCATCAAGCTCGACCGCAAGCGCAACAACGTGGTGCTGAGCCGCCGCGCCGTGGTGGAAGCCTCCATGGGCGAAGAGCGCGCCAAGCTGATGGAAACCCTGAAGGAAGGCGCCATCGTGCAGGGCGTGGTCAAGAACATCACCGAGTACGGTGCGTTCGTCGACCTCGGCGGCATCGACGGTCTGCTGCACATCACCGACATGGCATGGCGCCGTGTCCGCCACCCGAGCGAAGTGGTGCAGCCGGGCCAGGAAATCACCGCCAAGATCCTCAAGTTCGACACCGAGAAGAACCGCGTGTCCCTTGGTCTGAAGCAGATGGGCGACGACCCGTGGATGGGCGTGTCGCGCCGCTACCCGCAGGGCACCCGCATGTTCGGCAAGATCACCAACATCGCCGACTACGGCGCGTTCGTGGAACTCGAGCCGGGCATCGAAGGCCTGGTGCACGTCTCCGAAATGGACTGGACCAACAAGAACGTGGCCCCCAGCAAGCTGGTGTCGCTGGGTGACGAGGTCGAGGTCATGGTGCTCGACATCGACGAGGACAAGCGCCGCATCTCCCTGGGCATGAAGCAGTGCCGTGCCAACCCCTGGCACGAGTTCGCCGAGGCCACCAAGCGCGGCGACCGCGTCAAGGGCCCGATCAAGTCGATCACCGACTTCGGCGTGTTCGTGGGCCTGGCTGCCGGCATCGACGGCCTGGTGCACCTGTCCGACCTGTCCTGGAACGAAGCCGGCGAGACCGCCGTGCGCAACTACAAGAAGGGCCAGGAAGTCGAAGCCATCGTGCTGGCCATCGACGTGGAGCGCGAGCGCATCAGCCTGGGCATCAAGCAGCTCGACGGCGACCCGTTCACCACCTTCGTGTCGGTCAACGACAAGGGTTCCGTGGTGACCGGCAAGGTCAAGACCGTGGATGCCAAGGGCGCCGAGATCGATCTGGGCGAAGACGTGCTGGGCTACCTGCGCGCTTCCGAGATCAGCCGTGACCGCGTGGAAGATGCCCGCAACGTGCTGAAGGAGGGCGACGAAGTCACCGCCGTGGTGGTCAACGTGGATCGCAAGACCCGCAACATCCAGCTGTCCATCAAGGCCAAGGACATGGCCGACCAGAACGAAGCCATGGCCAGCCTGAACCAGAACACCGGCAACGCCGGCACCACCAGCCTGGGCGCCCTGCTGCGCGCCAAGCTGGACAACAGCAACAACTGATCGGCACCGGCACCCTCTTCTTCTCATGACCCGAAGCGACCTCGTCGAAGCCCTGGCCAGCCGTTTCAGCCAGCTCACCCACCGCGATGCGGAGTTCGCCGTCAAGGCGATCCTCGATGCGATGGGCGATGCCCTGGTGCGCGGCCACCGGATCGAGATCCGGGGCTTCGGCAGTTTCTCGGTGAACCGCCGTTCACCCCGCGTCGGGCGCAATCCGCGCTCGGGCGAGAGCGTCATGATCCCGGAGAAGCGGGTGCCCCACTTCAAGCCCGGCAAGGCCCTGCGCGAGCAGGTCGATGCCCGCACGGCCGAGATGCTCGGCCGCGAAGGCAAGCCGGGCTCCTGAAGACCGCTGGCTACAATCGGCTCCCACCACAGAGGGGATGCCGTGAAGTACCTCATGTGGCTGCTCAATGCAGCCCTTTTTTTTGTCCTTTTCGCCTTCGCGCTGAACAACCAGGACAGGGTCACGCTGCACCTGTTCTTCGGCGCGCGCTGGCAGGCACCGCTGGTGGTGGTCGTCCTGCTGTCCATGCTGATCGGCGTCTTCCTGGGCGTGGTGGCCATGGTGCCGCTGTGGCTCAAGGCCAAGAAGGCGCGCCGCCGCGCCGGCACCTCCGGCAACCACCCCACCACCGCCTTTGGCGGCGACACCACCCTGCTGCCTTCCGACCCGATCGAACGACGCCATGGACTTTGACCTGACCTGGCTGCTCTGGGGCCTGCCCCTGGCCTTTGCCCTGGGCTGGGCGGCCTCCCGCCTGGACCTGCGCCAGTGGCGCATGGAGGGCCGGCAGGCGCCCAAGGCCTACTTCCGCGGCCTGAACCACCTGCTCAACGAACAGCAGGACCAGGCCATCGATGCCTTCATCGAGGCGGTGCAGGGCGACCCCGACACCACCGAGCTGCACTTTGCACTCGGCAACCTGTTCCGCCGCCGGGGCGACTACGACCGCGCGGTGCGGGTGCACGAGCACCTGCTGTCGCGGGCCGATGTGAGCGGAAAGGACCGCGACCGCGCCCAGCACGCGCTGGCGCTGGACTTCCTCAAGGCCGGCCTGCTGGACCGGGCCGAGGCCGCTTTGCAGAAGCTGCAGGGCACCTCGTTTGCCGGCGAGGCCATGCTGGCCCTGCTGGGCATCTATGAGCGCTCGCGCGACTGGCCCAAGGCCCAGGAAGTGGCCCGCCAGCTCGACGCCCAGGCCCAGGGCAGCTTTGCCTCGCGCCTGGCCCATTACCGCTGCGAAGAAGCCGAACTGGCGCTGCGCCAGGGTGACCGCAGCCGCGCCCGCGAGCAGCTGGATGCGGCCGTGCGCGAGGCGCCGCAGGTGGCCCGGGGCTGGGTGGCGCAGAGCATGCTGCGCCAGCAGGAAGGCGATGCCGCCGGCGCGCTGGACGCCCTGCTCCACCTGGCCCGTGAGGCCCCCCAGGCCCTGCCGCTGGTGGCCGGTCTCATGACCGACCTGGGCCGCCAGACCGGCCGCGTGGACGCGGTGGCCGGGGTGCTGCGCACCGCCGACGAGCGCAGCCCCTCGATCGACATCACCGAAGCCCTGGCCACGCTGGAGGCCGATCCGGTGGCCGCCCGGGCGCGTTACCTGCAGCACCTGGAGCGCGAGCCCTCGCTGGTGATCGGCGCCCGCTGGCTGGCTGGCGAAACGCTGTCGGACCCGCTGGCCCAGACCCCTGTGCAGCGCACGCTGGAGCAGGCCAGTGCGCCGCTCAAGCGCTACCGGTGTGCGGCCTGCGGCTTCGAGGCGCGCCAGCACTTCTGGCAGTGCCCGGGCTGCCAGGCCTGGGACAGCTACCCGGCCCGGCGCGTCGAGGAACTCTGAGGCGCCCCCGCCGAGGCTGGGTCAGGCGCTGCCGTAGCCCCCGCCGCCGGGGGTGTGGATCTCGAACACGTCACCGGGCTGCATCTCGGCCTGGCCGATGTGGCCCAGCAGCTCCACCGACCCATCGGCCCGCACCACGCGGTTGATGCCGGGTGCGCCCGGCTGCCCGCCGGCCATGCCGAAAGCCGGGTGCACCCGCCCGTTGGACAGGATGCTGGCGGTCATGGGCTCCAGGAAGCGGATGCGGCGCACGCCGCCATCGCCACCGCGCCACTGCCCGGCCCCGCCGGAGCCACGGCGGATCTCGTAGCTCTCCAGCCGCACCGGGAACCGGAATTCGAGGATCTCCGGATCGGTCAGGCGCGAGTTGGTCATGTGGGTCTGCACCACGGCCGTGCCATCAAAACCGTCGCCGGCACCGCTGCCGCCCGAGATGGTCTCGTAGTACTGGTAGGTGGCGTTGCCGAAGGTGAAGTTGTTCATGGTGGGCTGGCTGCCCGCCATCACGCCGAGCGCGCCATACAGCGCGTTGGTGATGCAGGTCGAGGTCTCGACGTTGCCTGCCACCACCGAGGCCGGCGGGTTGGGGTTGAGCATGCAGCCCGGCGGGATGATCACCTCCAGCGGCTTGAGGCAGCCGGCGTTGAGCGGGATGTCGTCGTCCACCAGCGTGCGGAACACGTACAGCACGGCCGCCATGCACACCGCGCGCGGTGCGTTGAAGTTGTTGGTCTGCTGCGGGCTGGTGCCGCTGAAGTCGATGACGGCACTGCGCCGTGCCGCATCCACCCGCACCGCCACCCGGATCTGCGCGCCGTTGTCCAGCGGCAGGGTGAAGGCACCGTCCTTGAGGCGGGTGATGACGCGGCGCACCGACTCTTCGGCGTTGTCCTGCACATGGCGCATGTAGGCCTGCACCACGTCCAGCCCGAACTGCTCGACCATGCGGCGCAGTTCCTGCACGCCCTTCTCGTTGGCCGCGATCTGGGCCTTGAGGTCGGCCATGTTCTGCTGCGGGTTGCGGCTGGGGAACTCGCCGCTCTGCAGCAGCGCGATCATCTCGGCCTCGCGCAGCACGCCGCCGGCCACCAGCTTGACGTTGTCGATCTGAACGCCCTCTTCCTCGATGCGGGTGGAGAACGGCGGCATGGAGCCGGGGGTGGTGCCGCCGATGTCGGCATGGTGTCCGCGCGATCCCACATAGAAGGTGGGCTCTGCCGCGTCGCCCACATACACCGGCGTGATCACGGTCACGTCGGGCAAATGCGTGCCGCCGCGGTAGGGATCGTTGAGCACGTACACGTCGCCGGGCTGCATGCGGCCGGCGTTCTCGCGGATGACGGTCTTGATGCTCTCGCCCATGGAGCCCAGGTGCACCGGCATGTGGGGGGCGTTGGCGATCAGGTTGCCCTGGGCATCGAACAGCGCGCAGGAGAAGTCCAGCCGCTCCTTGATGTTGACCGAGTAGGCGGTGTTCTGCAGCTGCAGCCCCATCTGCTCGGCGATGTTCATGAACAGGTTGTTGAACACCTCCAGCAGCACCGGATCGACCGTGGTGCCGGCCGCATGGCGCACGGTGCGGGGCACGCGGCGCTCCATCTCGATATGGTCGAGCGCCGTGATGCGGGCCTCCCAGCCCGGCTCGATCACGGTGGTGGCGTTCTTCTCGGCAATGATGGCCGGGCCGGGCACCACATCGCCCGGGCGCAGGTCTTCGCGCACCACCAGCGCGGCGTCGCGCCACTGGCCGTCGGCATACATGCGCACCGTCTCGCGGCGCGGCACCTCGCGCGGCTCGTGCAGGGCGTGCCGGGCTTCGGTGGGCGCATCACCGGCCACCACGGCCTCCACCGACACCGCCTCCACCATCAGCCGCTTGCCCGGCATGAGGAAGGCAAAGCGCTGCCGGTAGGCGGCCTCGAACGCGGCCTCGATGGCGTCGCGCGGGCCATGGGGCACCACCAGGGCGGCATCGCTGCCCTCGTAGCGCACATGCACGCGGCGGTGCACCGTGACATCGCCCGCGCTCACCTGCTGCTGCCGCAGCGCCAGGCCGGCCTGCTGCGCCAGCTGGTCCAGCGCGTCGTGCACCGTGGCCAGTGCCGCATCGTTCAGGGGCAGTTCGATGGCACGCTCGCGGATCACGTTCTGGTCGGCCAGCCCCATGCCGTAGGCGCTCAGCACGCCGGCCAGCGGGTGCACGAAGACCCGGGTCATGCCCAGCTCGTCGGCCACCAGGCAGGCGTGCTGGCCGCCAGCACCGCCGAAGCACTGCAGCGTGTAGCGGGTGACGTCGTAGCCCCGCGCCACCGAGATCTTCTTGATGGCATTGGCCATCTGCTGCACCGCGATGCGCAGGAAGCCTTCGGCCACCTCTTCGGCCGGGCGGCCGGTCTGCCGGGCCAGGGCGTCGAACCGCTCGCGCACCGCCTCCAGGCTCAGCGGCTCGTCGGCGCGCGGGCCGAACACCCGCGGAAAGTGGGCCGGCTGGATCTTGCCCAGCAGCACGTTGGCATCGGTCACCGCCAGCGGACCGCCGCGGCGGTAGCTGGCCGGACCGGGGTTGGCACCGGCGCTCTCGGGGCCGACGCGGAACCGCGAGCCGTCGAAGCTGAGCAGCGAACCACCGCCAGCGGCCACGGTGTGGATGCTCATCATGGGCGCACGCATGCGCACGCCGGCCACCTGGGTCTCGAACTCGCGCTCGAAGGCGCCGGCGTAATGCGACACGTCGGTCGAGGTGCCACCCATGTCGAAACCGATCACCTGCTGGTGGCCGCCCAGGGTGGCCGTGCGGGCCATGCCCACGATGCCGCCAGCCGGGCCGGAGAGGATGGCGTCCTTGCCCTGGAAGCGGTGGGCGTCGGTCAGGCCGCCGCTGGACTGCATGAAGAACAGCGGCACGCCCGGCATTTCGCTGGCCACCTGCTCCACATAGCGGCGCAGGATGGGCGAGAGGTAGGCATCGACCACGGTGGTGTCACCCCGGCTGACGAACTTCATCATGGGGCTGGTCTCGTGCGAGGTGCTGATCTGGGTGAAGCCGGCCTCGCGCGCCAGCCGGGCGGCCGCCACCTCGTGGGCGGTGTGGCGGTAACCGTGCATGAACACGATGGCCACGCTGCGCAGGCCGGCGTCGAAGGCGGCCCACAGGCGTTCGCGCAGGTGGGCTTCGTCCAGGGCCTGCACCACCGAACCGTCGGCCGCCATGCGTTCCTGGGCCTCGATGACGCGGCTGTACAGCAGCTCGGGCAGCAGGATGCGGCGGTCGAACAGGCGCGGGCGGTTCTGGTACGCAATGCGCAGCGCATCGCGGAAGCCCCGGGTGGTGACCAGCAGCGTGGGCTCGCCCTTGCGTTCCAGCAGCGCATTGGTGGCCACCGTGGTGCCCATCTTCACGCAGGCCACCTGCTGCGGCGTGACCGCCTCGCCCGGGGCCAGGCCCAGCAGGTGGCGAATGCCGGCCACCGCCGCGTCGCGGTACTGCTCGGGGTTGTCCGACAGCAGCTTGTGCGTGACCAGGGTGCCGTCGGGCCGCTTGGCCACGATGTCGGTGAAGGTGCCGCCCCGGTCGATCCAGAACTGCCAGCGGGGGTCGGTGGGATTCGTGTTCATGGCGTCACAGGGATGCGGCCGAGCGGGCGGCCTGGTCGTAGATGCCGGAGAGCACGCGCAGCAGCCGCGCGAGTTCGCCGATGTCGTGGTTGAGGGCGTCGTCGGCCTTGAGCGCATTGATCAGGCAGCCCTCGCGGATCTCGCGGTAGCGGGTGACGAAGGCCTTGCCCTCCTCGGTGGGGCCGTAGGTGACCTCCTTGCCGTTCTTGCTGGAGACCACCACGCCCAGGCCCTGCAGCTTCTTGAGGGAGTAGTTGATGAGGTGGGTGTCCTCCACGTTCATGATGAAGGCGATGTCGGCCAGGCGCTTGTCGCGCGCCCGGTGGGTGACGTGGTGCAGCACCAGCACGTCGAGCGCGGTCAGGTCCTTCAGGCCGGCCGCGCTCATGCAGTGCACGATCCAGCGGTAGAAGGCGTTGCCGGCCACGATGAGACCGAACTCGAACTCGCTCATCTCGGCGCTGTGGGGCGACACCAGGTGCGCCGACGACACGATGCGTTGCCCCACGGCACCCTGGGTCGGGCCGGTGGTGGGTGTGGCGGCGCTGGAGCCGGGTTTGCCTCGGGCCATGCAGGTCTCCTCGGAAATCAGGGTGGGGAATCAGGACAGGAACGGGAGCGCAGTGTAGGCCTCGTTTTGACGATTTGCCAACGTTTTGTCGACATTACTGGAAAACCCTGATCTCATTTTGTCGGCACGTCGATAGAGTCCGCTCACCCCTTCCGCCCCCAACCAGGAGACCTCCCCATGAAACGCCGCCTGTTCAGCCTGACCCTGGCCGCCAGCGCCCTGGCCTGCTCCCTGCCCGCCGCCGCCCAGACCGCCTGGGACCTGCCCTCGGCCTACCCGGCCACCAACTTCCACACCGTCAACCTCAACGCGTTCGCCAGCGATGTGGAGAAGGCCACCGGCGGCAAGCTCAAGATCACGGTGCATGCCAACGCGGCGCTGTTCAAGGCACCCGAGATCAAGCGGGCGGTGCAGGGCGGACAGGCCCAGATCGGCGAGATCATCCTGGCGGCCTACCAGAACGAATGGGCCATGTTCGGCGCCGACGGCATTCCGTTCCTGGCCACCAGCTACGACGAGTCGCGCAAGCTGTATGCCGCGCAGAAACCCATCCTGCAGAAGAAGCTGGGCGAGCAGGGCCTGATGCTGCTGTACTCGGTGGCCTGGCCGCCGCAGGGCATCTACAGCAAGAAGCCGCTGGCCAGCGCCGCCGACCTCAAGGGCAGCAAATGGCGCGCCTACAGCCCAGCCACCTCGCGCATCGCGCAGCTGGTGGGCGCCCAGCCGGTCACGGTGCAGGCCGCCGAGCTGTCGCAGGCCCTGGCCACCGGCGTGGTGGAAACCAACATGACCTCGGGTGCCACCGGCGTGGACAGCAAGCTGTTCGAGCACCTGAAGTTCTATTACGACGTGCAGGCCTGGCTGCCCAAGAACGCGGTCATCGTCAACAAGCGCGCCTTCGACGCGCTCGACAAGGCCAGCCAGGACGCGCTGCTCAAGGCCGCGGCCGACGCCGAGACCCGTGGCTGGGCCGCCTCGCAGAAGGTCAACACCGACTCGCTGGCCACGCTGCGCAGCAACGGCATGACGGTGGAGCCCGGCAGTGCGGCGCTGAAGGCCGACATGCAGAAGGTGGGCGCCACCATGCTGCAGGAATGGCTGGGCCAGGCCGGCGCCGAAGGCCAGCAGATGCTGGACGCCTACCGCAAGTAAGCGCCAGGCCCACCGCTGACGCCGACGGACCGAACGATGCGAAAGACCCTCGACCTCCTCTACCTCGGCGCCGGCTGGCTGGCCGCCCTGTTCATGGTCGGCGTGCTGGTGATGGTGCTGGTCTCCATCCTCAGCCGCCTGGCCGGCATCTATGTGGCCGGCACCGATGCCTACGCCGGCTACGCCATGGCCGGTGCCGGCTTCCTGGCACTGGCCCACACGCTCAAGCACGGCGAACACATCCGGGTCACGCTCATCATCGGCCGCCTGTCCGGTGGTGCGCGGCGGGCCATGGAGCTGTGGTCGCTGGCGGTGGGCACGCTGCTGGCCGGCCTGCTGTGTGTGTACAGCTGGCGGCTGGTCTACCAGTCGCGGCTGTTCCACGACATCTCCACCGGCACCGATGCCACACCGCTGTGGATACCGCAGCTGCTCATGGGCCTGGGCTGCACGGTGCTGCTGGTCGCCCTGATCGACGAAACCGTGCTGCAGTGGCGCGGCCAGCGCCAGCAGCACGCCGGAGACACCCGCCATGAATGACCTGCTCATCACCGGTCTGCTGATCGTCTCGCTGTTCCTGCTGCTGGGCAGCGGGGTGTGGATCGGCCTGACGCTCACCGGCGTGGCCTGGATCGGCATGGAGCTGTTCTCCAGCCGGCCGGCCGGCGACGCCATGGCCCTGACCATCTGGGGCTCGGCCAGCAGCTGGACGCTGACCGCCCTGCCGCTGTTCATCTGGATGGGCGAGATCCTGTTCCGCACCCGGCTGTCGGAGAGCATGTTCCGGGGCCTGGCGCCGTGGGTGAACGCCCTGCCCGGCCGGCTGCTGCACACCAACATCATCGGCAGCACCATCTTTGCCGCCGTCTCGGGCTCGTCGGCCGCGACCTGCGCCACCATCGGCAAGATGACCATCCCCGAGCTCACCCGCCGGGGCTACCCGCCGGAGAAGATCGTGGGTTCGCTGGGGGGCGCCAGCACGCTGGGCCTGCTGATCCCGCCCTCGATCATCATGATCGTCTATGGCGTGGCGGCCGAGGTGTCGATCGCCAAGCTGTTCGTGGCCGGTGTCATCCCCGGGCTCATGCTGGCCATGCTGTTCAGCGGCGCCATCGTGGTGTGGGCCCTGCTCAACCCCCAGGCCGTGCCGCGGAGCGACGACAGCCTGAGCTTCATGGACAAGCTGCGCGAGAGCCGGCACCTGATACCGGTGGTGCTGCTGATCGGCGGCGTCATCGGCACCATCTACAGCGGCATCGCCACCGCCACCGAAGCGGCCGCCGTGGGCGTGGTGGGAGCACTCATCCTGTCGGCCTCACAGGGTTCGCTGACCTGGCAGAGCTTTCGCGACGCGCTGCTGGGCGCCACCCGGCTGTACTGCATGATCGCGCTCATCCTGGCCGGCGCGGCCTTCCTCACGCTGGCCATGGGCTACATCGGCCTGCCGCGTCACCTGGCCGAGTTCGTGACCAGCCTGAACCTCTCGCCCGGCGTGTTGCTGATCGCGCTCGCCCTGTTCTACATCCTGCTGGGCTGCTTCCTGGACGGCATCTCCATGATCGTGCTGACCATGGGCGTGATCCTGCCCACGGTGCAGGCGGCCGGCATCGACCTGGTGTGGTTCGGCATCTTCATCGTCATCGTGGTGGAGATGGCGCAGATCACGCCACCGGTGGGCTTCAACCTCTTCGTGCTGCAGGGCATGACGCGGCGCGACATCGGCTGGATCGCCAAGGTCTGCCTGCCCTATTTCTGCCTGATGGTGCTGGCCATCCTGCTGCTGTACTGGTTCCCTGGCCTGGTGAACTGGCTGCCGTCCCGCATGTGAGGGGCCACGCTGCCCGCGGCTAAGATCACGACCCCGCCCCGAGCGGGGTTTGTGTCGTCTGGAGTTGCCTTTTCGTGTTCAAGAACCTCACCCTCTACCGCATCGCCCCGGGCTGGAACCCCTCGCTCACCGAGATGGAGTCCGCGCTCGACGACCACCGCTTCGTACCCTGCAGCGCCTCGCAGGACAAGGCCGTGGGCTGGATCGAGCCGCGCGGCGAAGCCCACGGGCCGCTGGTGGAATCGGTGGACCAGCAGCGCATCCTCAAGCTGCAGATCGAGACCAAGGCCGTGCCCGGTGCGGTGGTCCGCAAGAAGGCCCAGGAGGCCGCCGACCAGATCGAGGCCACCACCGGCCGCAAGCCCGGCAAGAAAGAGACCAAGGCCCTGCGCGAGGACGCCCGCCAGGCCCTGCTGCCCATGGCCTTTGCGCGCCAGCAGAACGTGTGGGTCTGGATCGACCCCGAGCGTGGCTGGCTGGTGACCGATGCCAGCAGCCAGGGCAAGAACGACGAGGTCATCACCGCCCTGGTGAACGCCTTCCCGGGTCTGGCGGTGTCGCTGCTCAACACCCAGATGACGCCGCAGTCGTGCATGGCCCGCTGGCTCAGCGCGGAAGACGCCGAGGAATGGCCCGAGGGCCTGGCGGTGGAGCGCGAATGCGAACTGCGCTCCACCGACGAGGAACGCTCGGTGGTGCGTTTCACCCGCCACCACCTGCTCACCGACGAGGTGCGCCGCCATGTGGCCGAGGGCAAGCTGCCCACCCGCCTGGCCATGAGCTGGGAAGGCCGCGTGGGCTTCGTGCTGACCGAGAGCATGGCGCTGCGCAAGATCGCGTTTCTGGAGGGCGTGTTCGAGGATCGCCCGGCCAACGAGGAAGAGACCTTCGACAGCAATGTGGCCATTGGCACCGGCGAGCTGCGCCAGGTGCTCGATGCACTGATCGAGGCCCTGGGCGGCGAGCTGCTGCCGGGTCAGGTGCCGACGCTGCCCGCCATCGATGCAGCACCGGCATCCCCATCTGATGCCGCATCGGCCACCCCGGCCGATGACGGCCCGCCGTTCTGACCATGGGCAGCGTGCTCGCCCTGTGTGCCGGTGCCTGCGTGGGCGCGGTGCTGCGCTGGCGCCTGGGCCTGTGGCTCAACACCCCCGGCGCCATCCTGCCCTGGGGCACGCTGGCGGCCAACTGGATCGGGGCGTATGCCATCGGCCTGTGCATGGCCTTCTTCCAGGCCCAGCCGCAGCTCGACCCGGTGTGGAAGCTGGCCATCGTGACCGGTCTGCTGGGTGCGCTCACCACCTTCTCCACCTTCTCCATCGAGGTGGTCACCCTGCTGCAGCAAGGGCGGCTGGCCCTGGCCGGCGGCGTGGCCGCGCTGCACCTGAGCGGCTCGCTGCTGCTGACCTGGCTGGGCTTGAAGACGCTGGGGTGAGCAGCGTGCAGCGGGGCGTCAGCCCCCGCCGCGCTGCATGTACAGGTCGAATCGCTTCATGAAGGCGTGGCGCTGCGCCGCGTCCAGGCCCTCGAAGGCAAAGCCCACCCGCAGCACCGGCATGCGCATGAGCGCGATCACGCGGGGCGGGCGCGGCTCCCACTGCAGCTGCAGGCGCCCGGGCGGAATGTCGACCTGCACCGATGCGCCCTGACGCTGCCAGGCGCACTCGCCGATGGCCGCCGGCAGCCAGCCCAGCCACTCGGCTTCGGTGCAGCCCATGTCGCGCACGAAGCGCTCTTCGTAGCTCGACTGCATGGCGCCTCAGCCGCCGGCAATGGGCGGCCAGATGGCCAGCACATCGCCCTCCTGCAGCGTGGTCGTCAGGCGTTGCTCGGGGTGGATGTACTTGCCGTTGACCAGCACCAGGTGCACCAGCTTGTGCGGCATGCCGAAGGGCTCGATGACCTGGCTGATGGGGGTGGCCGGGTCGATGTCGAGCTCGATCTGGTTGCTGCGGCGGGCTTCCGGCGGCAGGTAGTCGGTGAGGGTGGCGAACAGCTTGAAGGTGATCTTCATGGTCAACGTCGGCGCGCGTCGTCGGCGCCGGCCCATTGTCCCTGCGCCTGGGCTGCCGCCAGGTAGGCGTCCATGAGCCTGGTGGGGTCCTCCATGAGGCGGTGCTTCCACTCGCCCAGGCGCACCTGGCCTTCGACCAGACCACGCATGACGCCCACGTGCTCGGTCCAGCCGACCGAGTTGCAGCCCACCATCACGTCGTCCTTGAACTGCAGGCTCAGGTGGCGGCCGGCCGCCTTGTCGGTGAGCTCCACATGCTCGCCGCCGGGCACACCTTCCCAGTTGCCGAAGCTGGTGGAGATCATGCCCAGGGTGTCGAGCACGTTGATCTGGGTCACGCCCTTCAGATCGGCTTTCTGGCCCACCATGTTGAGCGCGGCCACACGGGCCTGCTCGGCCGCGTTGGGCTGGATGGCGCTCACGATGGTCTTGCCGCTGACCTTGTCGAAGGCCTCGGCGCAGTCGCCGGCAGCGTAGATGCCAGGCACGTTGGTCTGCAGGTGCTCGTCGGTCAGCACGCCCTGCAGGCAGGTGATGCCGGAGTCCTTGAGGAAGCCGATGGCGGGGCGCACGCCGGTCGCGCTGATCACCAGATCGGCCTCCACGGTCTGGCCATTGCCCAGCTTCACGCGCAGGCCGCGGCCGCTGCCTTGCGGGGCGCTGCCGCCCATGCCGAGTGCGCTGGCTAGTCTGCTGATGACACCGCCGCTGCTGGCCGGTGCGCTGGCTGCCGATTCGATGGCCTCGACCTTGGTGCCGGTGTAGACCTTCACGCCCTTGGTCTCGCACCAGTCCTTGATCATGCCGCCGGCGGTCGGGCCCATCATGCGGGGCACCATGCGGTCACCCATCTCCACCACCGACAGCTCCACGCCGCGCTGCTTGAGGGCTTCCATGATGATGCAGCCGATGAAGCCGGCGCCCATCTGCAGCACCTTCGCGCCGGGCTGGGCCAGCTTCATGATGGCGCGCGCGTCTTCCAGGGTCCAGCAGGGGTGCACGCCGGGCAGGTCCATGCCGGGGATGGGCGGGCGCACCGGGTGCGAGCCGGTGGCGATCAGCAGGCGGTCGAAGCTCAGCGTCTGGCCGTTGTCCAGCGCCACGGTGCGGGCCGCGGCGTCCACCTTCAGGGCCTTGGCGCCCACCTGGGTGATGCGCAGGTTGGCAAAGTGCGCGGCGCTCTTACGCAGGTAGGTGCCCGCTTCCTGGATGTTGCCGATCAGCAGGTAGGGAATGGCCATGCGCGAGTACGGCGGCTCGGGCTCGTCGCCCACCAGGGTGATGGTGTCGGCCGGGGCGTGCTTGCGGATGGTTTCGGCGGCAATGATGCCGGCCGGGCCGGCGCCGAGGATGACGTGGTGCATGGAGGTCTCCGGAAATGACGAAGGGGGCAGCACATGGACTGCCCCCTCGGGGTTCAGACGGAACGCGTGAGGGCGACCGCCCTCACAGGCTCAGGCGCTGCTTGGTCTCGGCCGTGGGGCGGCCTTCGGCGTCCCAGCCGCGTGCGGCGTAGTACTTGGGCAGCATCTCCGGCAGCTTGCTGACCATGCCCTTGGAGGCACCGGTCTTGGCGGCTTCGGTCAGCAGGCGCTTGGGCAGCGAGTCGTCGGCCTTGGTGAAGCCGGCGGCGTTGTTGAACTCGCGCTCCATGTTCCAGATGCGCTCGCCGATCTTCTCCAGCTCTTCGGTGGTGAACTCTTCGTTGCAGGCGGCCTGCAGCTGGGGCGCCAGGTCGGCCACACCCCAGGCGAAGGTGGTGAACACGCACAGGCCCGACGAGTCGAAGGCGGCGGTGGCGTCCTGGAAGGCCTTCACCAGCTCCGGCTTGCCCTCGCTCTCGACCGGGTCGGTCTTGACCGGGATGCCCAGCACTTCCGAGGCGATGGTGTAGCCGCGCAGGTGGCAGGCGCCGCGGTTGGAGGTGGCGTAAGCCAGGCCGATGCCCTGGATGGCGCGACCGTCGTAGGCCGGGAATTCCTGGCCCTTGACGCTCATCGACAGGTCGGGGTGACCGTACTTCTTCGTCAGGCGGGCCGAGCCCAGGCCGATCTCCTTGCCGAAGCCCTGGCCGGTGCCGACCATCTCGGCAAAGGCGGCCAGCGCAGCAGCGGAACCGAACGGGGCTTCCACGCCGATCTGCTCCTTGGTCAGCACGCCCATCTCGTAGAGCTCCATCACGGCACCCACGGTGGCACCGAAGCTGATGGGGTCCATGCCGTACTCGTTGCACAGCATGTTGGCGTACTGCAGGGCTTCCAGGTCGTTCACGCCGTTGGCCGCACCCAGGGCCCAGGCCGCTTCGTACTCCAGACCGCCGGACGCGCCCCAGTACTGGGGCTTGTTCTGCACGGTGAAGTGGTTCTCGTCCATCTTGCTGATGCGGCCGCAGGCGATCGTGCAGCCGAAGCAGGCCTGATTGGTCACCAGGTGCTTCTTGCCGTCGCTCTCGCGCGGGGTGGCCATGGCTTCGGCCGAGATGTCCTTGGCGCCCTCGAACTGCACGTCACGGTGGTTGCGGGTGGGCAGTGCACCGATCTCGTTGATCACGTTCATCAGCACCTGGGTGCCATAGGTGGGCAGGCCCTGACCGGTCACGGCGTTCTCGGCCAGGATCTTCTTCTTCTCGAAGGTGGCCTTCATGAAGGCCTTGGGGTCGCGGATGTTGCCCACGCCCTTGGTGCCGCGCACGGCAATGGCCTTGAGGTTCTTGCTGCCCATCACGGCGCCCACGCCCGAGCGGCCGGCCGCACGGTGCAGGTCGTTCACGATGGCCGCGTACAGCACCTGGTTCTCGCCGGCCTGGCCGATGGACGACACGCGCACCAGCGGGTCCTGCAGCGAGGTCTTGATGATCTCTTCGGTCTTCCAGACGGTCTGGCCCCACAGGTGGGATGCGTCGCGCAGCTCGGCCACGTCGTCATTGATGTAGAGGTAGACCGGCTTGGCAGACTTGCCCTCGACGATGACCATGTCCCAGCCGGCCATCTTGAGCTCGGCGCCCCAGTAGCCGCCCGAGTTGGAGCAGGCAATGGCGCCGGTCAGCGGGCCCTTGGTGATGACGGTGTAGCGGCCACCGGTGGAGGCCATGGTGCCGGTCAGCGGGCCGGTGGCCCAGATCAGCTTGTTCTCGGCCGACAGCGGATCGACCTTGGGGTCGACCTCGCTGATCAGGTACTTGCTGCCCAGACCGCGCGAGCCCAGGTAGGCGCGGGCCCATTCCTTGTTCAGCGGTTCGGTGGTGACGGTGCCGGCGGTCAGGTTGACGCGGAGGATTTTTCCAGCCCAAGACATATGGTGCTCCTAGTGTTTGACTGGTGATCAGGCGGCGCTGGGCTGATTGCCCAGCTTGTCGGCCCACTGCTTCATCTTGTCCATGCCGGTCCAGTTGGCGTCGATGAAGGTGATGGCGCTGGTCGGGCAGGCTTCGGCACAGGCCGGCTCGCCGCCGCACAGGTCGCACTTCTGGACCTTGCCGGTTTCCTGGACGTAGTTGATGGTGCCGAACGGGCAGGCGATGGTGCAGACCTTGCAACCCACGCAGGTGGTCTCGTTGACCACCTTGGCGCCGGTGGCCTTGTCCACCGTGATGGCCTCCACCGGGCAGGCGTGCAGGCACCAGGCCTCGTCGCACTGGGTGCAGGTGTAGGGCACCTTCTTGCCGGTGTGGTGGAAGTCGAACACCTTGATGCGCGACTTGGACGTGGCGTAGGTGCCGTAGTTCTCGAACGAACACGCCATCTCGCACTGCAGGCAGCCGGTGCACTTGTCGGGGTTGATGTGAAGGATTTTTTGCATCTGTGTCTCCAGAGTGGGGCAGAGACCGCCCTGGGCGGCTGCTTATGCGGATCTCTTCATACGATTGTTCGGGGACAAGGCCCTTTCCACGTCAGGGTTTACCCCGAATACCCCGGGGGCCATCCAAAAAGTCTCACTTTGAGACAGGCCCACTAGCACCAACAGCCGCGCATGAGGACCTTCAGGCTCGTCGCTGGCCGACACCGATGCGACGTATGCAATTTACCCATACTCAATTTGATTTCAATGGAATTCCACGTATGGATTCAATGCAGAAGTCAATTCCCGGGCTGTCTGTAGCAAATTGAGAATGAATCGAGATGGAGCCTTGAATTGAGGGTTAGCACGTAATTCCGATGGCGGTCGGCGTGCTTCACTCGCGGCTGTCGACAACCCGGACACACAGGAGACAGCCATGCCCGTCCAGATGACCGTCAACGGCAAAGCCGTGACGATTGATGCCGCCCCCAACACCCTGCTGGTGCAGGCCCTGCGCGAACACCTCAAGCTCACCGGCACCCATGTGGGCTGCGACACCGCCCAGTGCGGTGCCTGCACCGTGCTGGTGGACGGACGCGCCGTGAAATCGTGCAACGTGCTGGTCGGCCAGATGGCCGGCGCCAGCATCTCCACCATCGAAGGCCTGGCCGCCCCCGACGGCACCATGCACCCGATGCAGGCCGCCTTCAAGGAGTGCCACGGCCTGCAGTGCGGCTTCTGCACCCCCGGCATGGTCATGAGCGCAGTGCACCTGTGCAAGACCCACCCCGGCGCCACCGAAGCCCAGATCCGCGAAGGCCTGGAAGGCAACATCTGCCGCTGCACCGGCTACCAGAACATCGTGCGCGCCGTGCAGCAGGGCGCCGCCAACATGACCGCCTGAAGGAGACACGACCATGGGAGCCATCGACTTCGCCAAGCTGCCCCACATCGGGGAGCCGCTGCGCCGCAAGGAGGACTACCGTTTCCTCACCGGCGCCGGTCAGTACACCGACGACATCACCCTGGCCAACATGCGCCATGCGGTGTTCGTGCGTTCGCCGCACGCCCACGCCGCCATCCGCTCCATCAACAAGACCGCTGCCCTGGCCGCCCAGGGCGTGGTGGGCGTGTTCGACGGCCAGGACCTGGCCAAGGACAACATCGCCGGCCTGCCCTGCGGCTGGCTGATCACCGACACCAACGGCCAGCCCATGAAGGAGCCGCCGCACCCGGTGCTGGCCCAGGGCAAGGTGCGCTACGTGGGTGACCATGTGGCCATCGTGATTGCCGACACGCTGGAGAACGCCCGCAACGCTGCCGAGCTGGTCGAGGTGGACTACGAGCCCCTGGCTGCGGTGGTGGACGTGCGCGACGCCATGAAGGCCGGCGCACCCGCCCTGCACGACGCCGCCCCCGACAACCACTGCTACAAGTGGGCCATCGGCGACAAGGCCGCTACCGACGCGACCTTCGCCAATGCCGCGCACGTGACGAAGATCGACCTGGTCAACAACCGCCTGGCCCCCAACCCGATCGAGCCGCGCTCGGCCATCGGTGCCTACAACCGCGCCAACGACGAGTACACGCTCTACGTGGCCAACCAGAACCCGCACGTCGAGCGCCTGCTCATGACCGCCTTCGTGATGGGCCTGCCCGAGCACAAGGTGCGCGTGATCGCGCCCGACGTGGGCGGCGGCTTCGGCGCCAAGATCTACCTGTATGCCGAAGACGTGGCCGTGACCTGGGCCGCCCGCAAGCTCAACTGCGCCGTCAAGTGGACCTGCGAACGCAGCGAAGCCTTCCTGTGCGACGCCCACGGCCGCGACCATGTGAGCCATGCCGAACTCGCCATGGACAAGGACGGCAAGTTCCTGGGCCTGCGCGTGCACACCGACGCCAACCTGGGCGCCTACCTGTCCACCTTCGCCACCGCCGTGCCGACCATCCTGTACGCCACGCTGCTGGCCGGTCAGTACAGCACGCCGCAGGTGTACGTGGAAGTGGACGCCTGGTTCACCAACACCGCGCCGGTGGACGCCTACCGCGGCGCCGGCCGGCCCGAGGCCACCTACCTGCTGGAGCGCATCGTCAGCCGCGCCGCCTGGGAGCTGGGCCTGAGCCAGGACGAGATCCGCCGCCGCAACTTCATCACCCAGTTCCCGTACCAGACCCCGGTGGCCCTGCAGTACGACACGGGTGACTTCCACGCCTGCCTGAACAAGGCCAACGAGATGGCCGACCTGGCCGGCTTCCCGGCCCGCCGCGAGGCCAGCAAGGCCAAAGGCCTGCTGCGTGGCGTGGGCTACAGCAGCTACATCGAGGCCTGCGGCCTGGCCCCCTCCAACATCGCCGGTGCACTGGGTGCCCGCGCGGGTCTGTTCGAGTGCGGCGAGGTGCGGGTGCACCCCACCGGCAGCGTGACCGTGTTCACCGGCTCGCACAGCCACGGCCAGGGCCACGAGACCACCTTCGCACAGGTGGTGGCCTCGCGCCTGGGCCTGGACCCGCAGCAGGTCGACATCGTGCACGGCGACACCGGCCGCGTGCCCTTCGGCATGGGTACCTACGGCTCGCGTTCCATCTCGGTGGGCGGCGCGGCCATCATGCGGGCGCTGGACAAGATCGAGGCCAAGGCCAAGAAGATCGCCGCCCACCTGATGGAGGCCAGCGATGCCGACGTGGAATTCGCCAACGGCGAGTTCACCGTCAAGGGCACCGACAAGAAGGTGACCTTCGGCCAGGTGGCACTCACCGCCTACGTGCCGCACAACTACCCGCTGGACAAGCTGGAGCCGGGCCTGAACGAGACCGCGTTCTACGATCCGACCAACTTCACCTATCCGGCCGGCACCTACATCTGCGAGGTGGAGATCGACCCGAACACCGGCGTGGTGCGCGTGGACCGCTTCACCGCCGTGGACGACTTCGGCACCATCATCAACCCCATGATCGTGGAAGGCCAGGTGCACGGCGGTCTGGTGCAGGGCATCGGCCAGGCGCTGCTGGAGCACTGCGTGTACGACCGCGAGACCGGCCAGCTGGTCACCGGCTCGTTCATGGACTACACCATGCCGCGCGCCGACGACGTGCCCAACTTCACCATCGGCCACGTGTGCACCCCCTGCACCACCAACCCGCTGGGTACCAAGGGCTGCGGCGAGGCCGGCGCCATCGGCTCGCCCCCGGCCGTCATCAACGCCGTGCTGGATGCCCTGGCACCGGTCGGCGTGAAGGACCTCGACATGCCCGCCACGCCCAACCGCGTGTGGCAGGCCATCCAGAAAGCCCGCGGCTGAACAGGAGACACACATGTACGCATTCACGCTGGAACAACCCCAGACCCTCTCTGACGCCAAGCGCCTGGTGGGCGCCGGTGCCCAGGCCCTGGCCGGCGGCCAGACCCTGATCGCCTCGCTCAAGCAGCGCCTGGCCCAGCCCGGCGCCCTGGTCGACCTGCGCGCCGTGCCCGAGCTGCGCGGCGTGCGCCGCGAAGGCAACGCGCTGGTGATCGGTGCCATGACCCGCCACGAAGAGGTGGCCGGCCACGCCGACGTCAAGGCCTCCATCCCCGGTCTGGCGGCCCTGGCCGGCCAGATCGGCGACCGCCAGGTCCGTGCCATGGGCACGATGGGCGGATCGGTGGCCAACAACGACCCGGCGGCCTGCTACCCCAGCGCCGTGCTGGCCCTGGGCGCCACCATCGTCACCGACCGGCGCGAGATCGCGGCCGATGCCTTCTTCCAGGGCATGTACGCCACCGCGCTGGAGCCGGGCGAGCTCATCACCGCCATCCGCTTCCCCATCCCGAAGAAGGCCGCCTACGCCAAGTTCCGCCAGCCGGCCTCGCGCTTCGCGCTGGTGGGCGTGTTCGTGGCCCAGACCGATGCCGGCGCCCGCGTGGCCGTCACCGGTGCAGGCAACGGCGTGTTCCGCCACGCCGGCCTGGAGGCCGCGCTGAGCAAGAGCTTCACGCCTGAGGCCGTGGCCGGTGTGACCGTGGATGCCGGCGAGTGCAACGGCGACCTGCACGCCAGCGCCGAGTACCGCGCCCACCTGGTGCGCGTGCAGACCCAGCGCGCCGTGGCGATGGCCAACGGGCACTGAGGATGACCGTCGAGCGTTCCCCTGCCGGGTCGATCGACGCGCTGGCCCACGCCCTGCAGGGCGTGGGCTACCACGCGCCGCGTTCGCTGGTCACCGCCGTCTTCCTGGCCCTGAAGCTGCAGCGCCCGCTGCTGCTCGAGGGCGAGCCGGGCGTGGGCAAGACCGAACTGGCCAAGGCCCTGTCGGCCGTGCTGTCGCGCCCGCTGCTGCGCCTGCAGTGCTACGACGGCATGGAGCAGCGGGAAGCCCTGTACGAGTGGAACCACACGGCCCAGCTGCTGCACATGAGCGCAGCAAGGATGAGGGCCCCCACGTTCGGCACTGACGTGTCCTCACTGCCCCCCGAGGGGGCGCCCGCCACCTTGGGGCGGCCCGGCGGTGACGGCTCCAGCATGGCCGACCAGATCGAGCGTGAGGTCTACCAGGAGCGTTACCTGATCCGCCGCCCGCTGCTGCAGGCCCTGCAGGCCCCGGCCCCGGGTGCGGTGCTGCTCATCGACGAGGTGGACCGGGCCGACGAACCCTTCGAGGCCTTCCTGCTGGAATACCTGGGCGAATACCAGGTGACCATTCCCGAACTCGGCACCATCCGTGCCGAGGCCGCACCGCTGACCCTGCTCACCAGCAACCGCACCCGCGACCTGAACGACGCGGTCAAGCGGCGCTGCCTGTACCAGTGGCTGGATTACCCCGACCGCGACCGCGAGCTCGCCATCGTGCGCAGCCAGGTGCCACAGGCCTCGGCCGCGCTCACCGAGCAGGTCACGCAGTTCGTCTCGCGGCTGCGCAACCAGCCGTTTGCCAACGCATTCCAGCGCAGCCCCGGCATTGCCGAGAGCGTGGAATGGGCCAAGGCACTGGTGGCCCTGGACACCCTGGTGCTCGACCCCGAGGTCATCCAGGACACCGCCGGCATCCTGTTCAAGCAACGCGAGGATGTGGCCGCCCTGCTGCCCATGCTCGACCAGCTGCTGGCTCCCGAAGCGGCCTGACCATGTGGCTGGGTGACGCGCGCAGCGGCAAGCTGCCCGACCACATCACCGCCTTCGGGCGCGCACTGCGCCGATCCGGCGTGCCCATGGACAGCCAGCGCATGGCCACCGCCATCCAGGCCGCGCAGCTGTGCGGCCTGGGCCGGCGCGACGACCTGCGTGCCGCGCTGCAGACCGTCATGGTCAGCCGCCAGAGCGACATCGCGGTGTTCGACGAAATGTTCGACGCCTTCTTCCGCAACCCCGAAATCGCGCAGCAGCTGCTCAGCCAGATGCTGCCCAAGGCCGCCAAGGCCAACCCGGTGCGCCGCAAGGCCCGGGTGCAGGAGGCCCTGAGCGTACCGCGCCCGCGCCCCGCCGACCCGCAGGCCGGGCGCGAGAGCGAACTCAAGTTCGACGCTGCCATGACCGCCAGCGACCAGCAGCGCCTGCGCCACGCCGACTTTGCCGGCCTCTCGGCCAGCGAGTTCCGGCTGGTCGAGCAGCTGGTGCGCCAGATTCCCCTGCCCCTGCCACCCGTGGCCTCGCGCCGCACCCGCATCGGCTCACGGGGTGCACAGCCGCACTGGTCGCGTGCGCTGCACGAGGCCCGCCGCCACGGTGGCGAACTGCTCACCCTGCCGCGCCGCCAGCGCCGCGAACAGCCCCTGCCGTTGCTGGTGCTGGTGGACGTGTCGGGCTCCATGGAGCGCTACGCCCGCCTGCTCATGGCCTTCCTGCACCAGGCCACGCGCGGCACGCAGCGCCACGCCTTTGCCTTCGGCACCCAGCTGACCGACCTGCGCGGCGCCTTCCGCCACAGCGACACCGACCGCATGCTGGACGACGCCAACCGCTGCATCGACGATTTTGCCGGCGGCACGCGGCTGGGCCACTCGCTGGCCGAGCTGCGGCAGCAGCACCCGCGCTGCCTGGTGGGCCGGCGCACCGTGGTGCTGCTGATCACCGACGGTCTGGACACCGGCGAGCCGGCCGCGCTCGATGCCGAGCTGCAATGGCTGCGCCGCCACAGCCGCCGTGTGCTGTGGCTCAACCCGCTGCTGCGCTTTGACGGCTACCAGCCGCTGGCCCAGGGCGCCAGCCTGCTGCACCGCCATGCCCACGCCATGCTGGCGGTGCACAACCTCAGCCACCTGCAGGACCTGGCCCGCTCCATGGCCGCCCTGCTGCAGAAGGCCTGAACCTTTCTTTTTCTTCTTTTCCTTTTTCTTCTTCAAGGACACACACCATGGAAATGACCGGCAGCCGCGCCCTCGCACAGCCCCAGCAGATCGTCTGGGACGCTTTGAACAATGCCGAGATCCTCAAGGCCTGCATCCCCGGCTGCGAAAAGTTCGAGCTGACCGAGCCCAACACCTATGCCGTGGGCACCGCCATCAAGATCGGCCCGGTGGCCGCACGCTTCCAGGGCAAGGTGACGCTCACCGACATCGTGGCGCCCAGCTCCTACCAGCTGCAGTTCGACGCCCAGGGCGGCGTGGCCGGCTTCGGCAAGGGCAGCTCCAGGGTCGAGCTCAAGCCGGCCGGCGCAGGCTGCGAACTGCACTACACCGTCAGTTCCACCGTGGGTGGCAAGATCGCCCAGCTGGGCCAACGCCTCATTGACGGTGCGGCCAAATCGCTGGCCGAGGATTTCTTCCGCCGGTTTGAGGAAGAATTGCAGAAACGACACCCTGCTGCGGCCCAGGCGCCTGCAGCCCCTGCCACGGCCGAGCCCGCCAGCTCCGGCGGCCTGCCCACCTGGGTCTGGGTGGCCATTGCTGCGGCGGTGGCCCTGGGCCTGGTCATCCTCCGCTGATACCGATCATGGAAAACCTCGACGTCACCGTACTGAGAACCCTGCTGGACTGGCGCCGCCGGGGCCGGCGCGCCCTGCTGGCCACCGTCGTGCGCACCTGGGGCTCATCCCCGCGCCCGGTGGGCTCCACCATGGCCCTTTGCGAGGACGGTGCGGTGGTCGGCTCGGTCTCGGGCGGCTGCATCGAGGACGACCTGATCTACCGCTACAGCCGCGCCCACACTGCACCGGGTGGTGCGGCGGTGGCCGGCGTGACACACGACATTCCCCAGGGCCCGCCGCAGCGCGTGAAGTACGGCGTGTCGGCCGACGAGGCCCACCGCTTCGGCCTGCCCTGCGGCGGCACGCTGGAACTGGTGCTCGAATTCGACCCCGACACCACCCTGCTGGCCACCCTGGTCGACGAACTCGCGCGCGGCCACCTGGTGGAGCGCGCCACCGACCTGGCCACCGGCCAGGTCACGCTGCACGCGGCGCTGGCCCCCGCCCCGCTGCTGGACGACGGCCAGACGCTGCGCAACACCTTCGGGCCCGAGTACCGCATGCTGCTGATCGGCGCCGGCCAGCTCACCGAGTACCTGGCCACCATGGCCCTGTTCAGCGGCTTTGCCGTGACGGTGTGCGACCCGCGCGAGGAATACCGTGGCGGCTGGAACGTGCCCGGCGTGACGCTGACCAGCGACATGCCCGACGACGTGGTGCGGGGCTTCGGCCTGGACCGCCGCAGCTGCGTGATCGCCCTCACCCACGACCCCAAGCTGGACGACCTGGCCCTGCTGGAAGCCCTGGGGTCGGATGCGTTCTATGTGGGCGCCATCGGCTCGCGCCGCAACAACGAGGCGCGCCGCGCCCGGCTGATCGAGCATTTCGGCCAGACCGAGGCCAGCCTGGAGCCGCTGCGCGGCCCCATCGGCATCTACATCGGCAGCAAGACGCCGCCGGAGATCGCGGTCAGCGTCATGGCCGAGGTGCTGGCGGTCAAGAACGGCGTGCCGCTGCCGCGCGACATGCAGGTGGGGTCGGCCAAGGACGCCATCGAGCCGGCCAGCGGCCCGGTGTGTTCCACCCTGCAACAACCCGGCGCGTAACAGGCCTGGCACAGGCCTTGCCTCGGGAGTGGCACAACCCCGAGTGCGCTGCAGGGCCACCGCTGCGGGGAAGGCGGTGCCGGCTGGTGTAATGTCCGGTGGCACCACAGACCACGAGCGAGACAACCGGGACCAGCACCGTGAGCCTGAACACCCCCTTGCAGACCGGCGCGGCACCGCGCCTGAGCCAGATCGAACAGGCCCGCCTGGCCGCGCTGCACGCCGGCGAATTGCAGGGCGCCAGCCACCTGGCGCCCTGGGTCCAGCGCTCCTGGCAGCGCTGCCTGTCCATGGGCATGGACCCGGCCCGCAGCATCAGCTTCGAGGCGGTCAGCCAGTCGCGCATACGGCACCTGCAGGAAGCCAACCAGCCACTGCTCAAGGCGGCGGCGCCCGTGATCCGCTCGCTCTCGCGGGCCATGGCCAACACCCGTTACTTCGCCATCCTCACCGACGCCCAGGGCGTGGTGATCGACGTGAACGGCCCGGTGGACCGGCAGGACCCGCGCGCTGCCGACATCGCCCGGGTGGGCGTGGACCTGTCGGAGCGGGCCGTGGGCACCACCGCCATCGGCGCCACCCTGACCGAGCTGCAGCCGGTCTGGCTGCACCGGGGCGAACACTTCTTTGAATCGAACAGCGTCTACAGCTGCGCGGGTGCGCCCATCTGGGGGCCGGACGGCCGCTGCGTGGGCATGCTCGACCTGACCGGCATCCATGTGCCCGAACAACCCGCCCTCAAGCACCTGGTGGCCCAGTCGGCGCGCAGCATCGAGAACGCTTTGACGCTTTCCATGCCGCATGCGCTCATGCTGCGCATGAACTGGCCGGGCCGGGTGCTGGGCGACGACAACGACGGCCTGCTGTGCCTGGACGAGGACGGCCTGATCACCGCACTCAACCGCCCGGCCGCCGACATGCTGGACATCCCGCCCGGGGTGGAACCCGGCCACTGCACCCAGCACTTTGCGGTGCCCATGCAGGCCCTGTTCGATGCCGGACGCCACCAGGCGCCCGCCACCGAGATTCCGCTGTGGTCGGGCCTGCGGCTGCAGGTGCTGGCGCAGGGCGACCGGCCTGCCCGCTCCACCGCCCGTTCGGCCACCGGCGCGCACGCGGTGCCGCTCAAGGACATCGAGACCGCCCTGATCCGCAAGGCGGTGGACGATGCCCGGGGCAATGTGATGGACGCGGCCCGGGCGCTGGGCATCAGCCGCGCCACGGTCTACCGCAAGCTGGGGGCCGGGCGCGCCAGGCGCTGAACCCGGACCCGCTCAGGGCGCGGTGAGCGTGAGCCCGTGCTTCTGGAAGATGGCCAGCAGCTCGCCGCTGCTGCGCAGCTGGGCCAGGGCGCCTTCCAGGGCCAGACCCAGTTCCTTGTGTTCGGCCTTGATGGCCATGCCCACGGTCCAGCCGGTGTCGGGCACGCCCGGCAGCGACAGCGGCGAGAGGCGGATGTTGCCGGGCTTGATGCCGGCGGCGAACAGCGCCGATTCGGCCTGGGCGCGGGTCACGTAGGCGGCGGCCGCCTTGCCTTCGATCACGGCCTTCACCGCGTCCTGCCCGGTGGCGTGGATGCCCACCTGCGAGCGCAGCAGACCACCGCCGTAGCCCATGAGGGCGCTGGCCGCACCGGCGCCACGCTCGGCCGCCAGCACCTGGCCCTTGAGGTCGTCGGCCGACTGCACATCGGCGATCTTGCGGGTGTCGTGGGCCAGCACCAGCTGCTGGCGCATGTAGGGCGCCAGCACGATGACCTGGCGGTTGCGCTGCATCAGGTAGCGGTCCACCGGCACCTGCATCATCACGTCGGCCGGGCCGTAGCCCAGGTAGTGCCCGCGCCACACCATGTTGCGCAGGTCGTCGTTCATGTTCTCGCCCGCATCGAAGGGCAGCAGCGCCAGGCGCAGGCCCATCTTCGCAGCCAGGGCCTCGGCGATCGACACGTCCAGGCCGGTCACGGCATTGGCCGGGCCGTCGGAGAACGGGGCGTTGTCCTTGTAGACCGCCACCTTGAGCGCGCCACTGGCCTTGATGCGGGCCAGGTCGGTCAGCTCGGTCTGGGCGGCAGCGGTACCCAGGGTGCCGGCCAGGCCGGTGGCCACGAACGCGCCGACGGCCGCCAGTGCGGTGCGCCGGCTCGGGGCTGCAGGGGGAATGCGGTTCATGCGGGTGTCTCCGGCTCAGGGCTCGCGGCGGGTCTCGATGTAGGTGCGGATGGCCCAGATGGCTTCCTGGGTCAGCGTGCCCTCGAAGGGCGGCATGTAGACACGACCGTCGCGCACGCGGCCCCGGCGCACGGTGGCCATGTAGAAGTCGTCCATCTCCTTGAAGCAGGCGGCCTTCTTGGCGGCATCGGCCAGGCCGGTGCAGTCGCCGTCGAACTTGCGCAGGTCCGGCGCGATACCGCCCGAGATGGCTTCCAGGCCATGGCAGCGGGCGCAGTTCTGGTTGTAGGCCGAGGTGCCGATGCGCAGGGCTTCCTTCTGGGCCGGGCCGGTGCTGTAGGGGTTGGCGTCCAGCCACTTGGTGCCGAGCTGCGGCAGGGTGCTGGTGTCCACGGCCTGCGGGGTCACGTCGCCGTGGGCCCATGCGGCATGCACGGCCAGACCCAGGACGGCGGCCATCAGGCCACGCAGCAGGCGGGAAGAAACAGGGGTGTTCATGGGGCAAGGTCTCCGGGTGTTCTGAAGAGAGAGAAGAAAACGTTCTGCCGGCCCGGTCTGCAAGAAGCAGGCCACCGTCAGGGCGTCTCAGGCTGGTTCAGATAGGCGCCGGCACCCGCCACCCAGTGTTCCAAATTGAACCACCTCGCCAGCGCGAACACCGCACGGCAGCGTGGCCGGCTCCTTGCTACGCCCGTGGCACGAGGGAAAAGGCATCAAAACGTGACAGCCTGCTCCATACCGGGATTGCCCGTGTTGATGGCTGGCACACATATGAAGAGAATCTCATGAACGATAGCGACCACCAGCCCCGGGACAGGGGCGCTGCCACACCGGCAGACGACGAGCGCTGGGTGGGGGACTACTGGGGTGGTCTGCCACCGGAACCAGGAGACCACATGAGCGCAGCCATCTACCCGCACTCAGGGAACCGTGCGGCCGGATCGGGGGAGGCAATCTCCCCGGTGCGGGCGAGCGTGGGCGCCGCAGCACCTCAGGAGGCGGCCGAACTCATCCACCAGTCGCACCGGCGGTCGCAGGCCTTCGGCATCGCGGCCAACGACGAACCCGACTTCTCCAGCCCGCGCAAGGGCGAGTTCAGCGATGTGCTGGCCGAGAACCGCTTCCTGTTCCAGCACGCGGCACCGGTCATGGAGACGCTCTACGACCAGATCGTCAACACCCACAGCATGGTGCTGCTGACCTCGGCCAAGGGCCTGGTGCTGCATTCGCTGGGCGACACCGACTTTCTGGAGAAGGCCTCGCGCGTGGCGCTCATGCCCGGCATGGACTGGTCGGAGCGCACCAAGGGGACCAACGCCATCGGCACCGCACTCACCGAGGAAGAAGCCCTCACGGTGCACGGCAACCAGCACTACCTGGACGCCAACAAGTTCCTCACCTGCTCGGCCTCGCCGATCTTCGATCCGTACGGCCAGGTGATCGGTGCCCTGGACGTGACCGGTGACCAGCGCAGCTACCACCAGCACACGCTGGCGCTGGTGCGCATGTCGGCCCAGATGATCGAGAACCACATGTTCGCCGACATCTTTCCGCAGGCCATCCGCATCCACTTCCACACCCGCTCCGAGTTCCTGGGCACGCTGGTCGAAGGCATTGCGGTGTTCTCGCAGGAGGGGCGTTTCCTCTCGGCCAACCGCAGCGCGCAGTTCCAGTTCGGCCTGCCGTTCTCGGCGCTCAAGGCGCACACCTTCTCGTCGCTGTTCGGCATTCCGGTGTCCTCGCTGATCGACCTCTTCAGCGGCGCCATGACCAACCCCAAGCAGCTGGTCATGCACAACGGCGTGTCGGTGTGGTGTCGGGCCCGCATCAAGGCCGCGCACCCGTGGTCGGCCAGCGCCACCGGCGCACCGGCGCAGGACGCGCCCGTCTCGGCGCAGCCCGAGGCCGCCAGCGCAACGGCGGCCCCGGTGCAACCGGCACCCGCTGCGGCGCCGCGCAAACCCAACTTCTCGTCGCTGCAGTACCTCAACACCGGCGACCCGCAGGTGGCCTCGGTCATCCACAAGCTGCGCATGGTGTCGGGCCGCGACATCCCGGTGATGATCCTGGGCGAGACCGGCACCGGCAAGGACCTGCTGGCCCAGGCCATCCACGGCGATTCGCCGCGCCATGCCCAGCCCTTCGTGTCGGTGAACTGCGCCTCCATCCCCGAAACCCTGATCGAGTCCGAACTCTTCGGCTACGAGGAAGGCGCCTTCACCGGTGCGCGCAAGAAGGGCGCCATCGGCAAGATCCAGCAGGCCCACGGCGGCACGCTGTTCCTGGACGAGATCGGCGACATGCCCAAGCACCTGCAGGCCCGCCTGCTGCGCGTGCTGCAGGAGCGCAAGGTGAGCCCGCTGGGTGCCGGCAAGGAAGTGGACGTGGACGTGGCGGTGGTGTGCGCCACGCACAAGAACCTCAAGGACATGATCGCGCGCGGTGACTTCCGCGAAGACCTGTACTACCGCCTCAATGGCCTGGTGGTGCGGCTGCCTGCGCTGCGCGAGCGGACCGACTTCGAGCTGGTGGTGCGCAAGATCCTGGGCACCCTGTGCGAGAACGGCCGCGAGATCGGCATTGCACCCGACGTGATGGCGCTGTTCCAGCGCTACCCCTGGCCGGGCAACTTCCGCCAGCTGCACAACCTGCTGCGCACCGCCGTGGTGATGGTGGGCTGCGACGGCGTGATCACCCGCGACCACCTGCCGGACGACTTTGTCGAGGAGCTGGCGCAGATCGACGCGGCCACGCCGGCTGGCGGCCCGACCACGGTCACCGCCGCAGCAACACCGGCCACCCCGGCGTCTTCGCAGGCCGCGCCCGACGTGCCACCGGCAGCGGTGGCCGAACCGGCCGCAGCCCCCGAAGTGCACAGCCTGCAGGACGTGGCCCTGCAGGCCATGGCCCAGATGCTGCGGCTGCACAAGGGCAATGTGTCGGCGGCCGCCAAGGCGCTGGGCGTGTCGCGCAACACCATCTACCGCAAGAAGGACCTGCTACCGCCCGACCTGCTCCAGTGAGCCGGACGGCGCCGGCACACGGTCCATCCACACCGGCTCCAGCTCGCGCCAGGCACGCTGGGTGTTGAAGCCCTGGCGCGACTGGAAACCGGCCCAGCCGGCCCATTCGTCCATGCGCACCGCCTGCAGCTCGCCGGCGTGGCGGCCGGCGTCCATGGCGGCCAGCACGCGGTCGTGCAGGGCCTGCAGGTAGCGGCGGGTGGACGCCAGCATCCGCACATCGCCCACCCGGGAGGCCACCACCCAGCGCGGCTGGCGTTGCTGCAGGCGATCCAGCGCCTGCAGCCACTGCAGCACGCTGCCCTGGGCCAGCTCGGGCAATCGACCGTCGTAGGCCAGGCCGCCGGCCCACAGCACGCGCTGCTCGGGCAGCCACAGCACCAGATCGCTGGCGGTGTGGCCCTGCTCGGTGCCCAGCACCTGCAGCTGCAGGCGACCCACGGAAATCAGGTCGCCGTCGCTCAGCACCCGCTGCGGCCACACGATGGTGGTGCCGGCCATGGCCTCTGCACCGGCGCGCTCGGTGAGCGAGGCCAGGCAGTCGGGGCAGCGGGCCACCATGGCCTCGCGTGTGCCGGCGTTGGCCGCAACGGACCGGTCGGCAAAGGCGGCGTTGGCCAGCACGTTCTCGGCATGCGCATGGGTGTTGACCACGCCGACCACCGTGGCCTGAAAGCGGCAGGCCACCGAGGCCCGCACCCGCAGGCCATGCAGCAGTCCGGGGCCGGGGTCGATGACCAGTGCCTCGTTGCCATCCACCACCAGCGAGGTCGGCGCCACATGACCGCCATTGAACCGGGAGACCTCCTGGTTGGCGCCCTCCCACACCCACACACCCGGGGCCAGCGCGCGCCAGGGCACCGGATCGGCCTGCGCGCAGGGCGGCTGGGCTGCGGGCTCCGCCCGGGCCGGTGCGGCCAGCAGGCACAGCAGGCACAGCAGGCACAGCAGCACCGGCCGCCAGACGTTCATGGGCGCACCACCCGCTGCAAGGCAGCACGGGTGGCCGGCTCGTGCCCCAGGTGGCCGGCCAGCGTGAGGTGCAGCTGCACCGCACCACCGTGCCGCATACCCAGGGCGGCCCAGCGACGGCTGTTGTCGGGCGGGCAGACCGCATCGAAGGCGCCGTGCACCCAGGTCACCGGCACCCCGCGCTGCGCCAGCTGCACCACGGCACGGTCCAGCGCGGCGGGCCGCACACCGGCACGCCCTTGCAGCACCGCCGTCTGCACCCGGAATCTCTGCCAGGCCGCACGGTCGCTGCGCGAGCGTTGCGGGCGCTCCAGCAGTGCGGTAGCGCGCCGCCAGCGGCGCTGCAGGGCGGCCGCTTCGCGCGCCACCGCGGGCGCATGGGGGGCCTGTGCCCGGCGCGCATGCAGCAGGCTGCGGCGCATGCCCTGCCAGGCCAGGGCCTGTTCGCGCAGACCCCAGCGTCGCAGTGCGCGCAGCGATGCAACAGACGGTGTTGCAGATTGAAGCAGCCGGTTCAGCTGGGACAGCGCCTGCACCGTGGACACGCCCTGCGGCAGCGGCGCGGCGTTGTGCGCCGACCTCGGGGTTTTCCCGGGGCGGCAGTGCGGGATGAACACGTTGTCGAGTTCGCGCCGGGTGAGTGCGAAGGCGCCGCGCAGCACCAGGCGCTGCACACGGTCGGTGTAAGTAGCCGCATACAGCAGGGCCAGCACCGTGCCCCACGACCCCGCCAGCACCGACCAGCGCTGCACCCCCAGGTGGCGGCGCAGGTCTTCGAGCTCGGACACCAGCGTGGCTGCGGTCTGCGCGGCGGTGGTGCCACGCGGGCGCGAGGCGCCGCTGCCGCGCTGATCGGGCATGAAGGCCCGTTGCCGGGCCGGATCGATGGCCTGCCACAGGCCGGCGTTGCCGCCGGTGCCGGGGCCGCCATGGATGACCAGCCAGGCCTCGCCCTCAGGGTTTCCCCGCGCCTTCCAGGCCATGCGGCCGCCGCGCCGCAACGGCAGGGGGCGCGGGTTCAACCCCACAGCGGGGTCGGACGTCACCGGCGCGACCGGCTGCGCGCTTGAGGTGGCATCAATATTGCGGTACATGTTCGGGTCTGGCAGCAATTCGGTTGCCGGATCAGCAGACATGTTTCATGCCAACCCACTCAGGAGACTGAAGATGCAATGGACGACCCCCGCCTTCACCGACATGCGTTTCGGTTTTGAAATCACGATGTACATCGCCAACCGCTGATAGCGGGCGTTGTGATCGCAAGCGCACGGGTGCAAACGCGTGCGCTTTTTTATTGCCTGAGCGGGTCCCTTTCATGGACCCATTCTGACCGTTGTTGTGACTGCTGACATGCGCATCCGGGTTCTGGGTTCTTCGGCCGGCGGGGGCTTCCCCCAATGGAACTGCAACTGTGCCAACTGCGCCGGTGTCCGCGCCGGCACCCTGAATGCGAAGCCGCGCACGCAGTCGTCGATTGCGGTGAGCGCCAACGGAACCGACTGGCTGCTGGTGAATGCCTCGCCCGACGTGCTCCAGCAGATCCGCGACAACCCCGAGCTGCAACCGGCCCGCGCGGTGCGCGACACCGGCATTGCCGCCGTGCTGCTGATGGACGCCCAGATCGACCACGTGACCGGCCTGCTGATGCTGCGCGAGCGCAGCACGCCGCTGCCGCTGCTGGCCACGCCCGAGGTGTTCTCCGACATCTCCAACGGCTTCCCCATCACCCGCATCCTGTCGCACTACTGCGGCGTGGCCACCACCGAGCTGCCCATCGACGGCTCGGCCCTGCCGGTGCCGGGCCTGCCGGGCGTGGAGGTGCAGACCGTGGCGCTGGCCTCGCAGCCGCCGCCGTATTCGCCCTTCCGCGGCAAGCCGCGCCCCGGCGACAACGTGGGCCTGCTGCTGAACAACCCGGCCACCGGCGCACGGGTGTTCTATGCCCCGGGCCTGGGCGCCATCTCTGACGAGCTGCTGGCCCTCATGGCGGGCTGCAGCGTGGTGCTGGTGGACGGCACCTTCTGGACCGAGGACGAGATGATCCGCAACGGCCTGTCGAAGAAGCCGGCGGCCGAGATGGGCCACCTGCCACAGAGCGGCCCGGGCGGCATGATCGAGGTGCTGGACCGGCTGCCGCGCAGCGTGCGCAAGGTGCTCATCCACATCAACAACACCAACCCCATGCTGGTGGAAGACTCGCCCGAACGCGCCCTGCTCACGCAGCACGGCATCGAGGTGGCCTTCGACGGCATGGACATCGCGTTCTGATCTTTCCTCGACATGGACATTGCCCGCACCCCCCTGCCCGACCCGTCGCTGCCCGCCTGGAGCCGCGAGGAGTTCGAGGCCCAGCTGCGTGCCAAGGGCCGCGCGTACCACATCCACCACCCGTTCAATGTGCGCATGAATGCGGGCGGCTGCACGCCCGACGAGCTGCGCTGCTGGGTGGCCAACCGCTTCTATTACCAGATCTGCATCCCGCGCAAGGACGCCGCCATCCTGGCCAACATGCCGGACCGCGAGCACCGCCGCCTGTGGGTGGAGCGCATCCTCGACCACGACGGCCACGGCGACTTTGAAGGATCGAGTGCCGGCGGCATCGAGGCCTGGACCCGCCTGGGCGAGGCCGTGGGCATCTCGCGCGAGCAGCTGTGGTCGCTGCAGGGCGTGGTGCCGGCGGTGCGCTTCGCCTGCGATGCGTATGTGAACTTCGCCGCCACTGCACCGTGGCAGGAAGCGGTGTGCTCGTCGCTGACCGAGATGTTCGCGCCCCAGATCCACAAGGACCGCCTGGCCACCTGGCCCACGCACTACCCCTGGATCAACGAGGAAGGCCTGAGCTATTTCCGCAAGCGCATCCCGCTGGCCGGGCGCGACGTGGACCACGGCCTGCGTGTCACGCTGGACCACTTCACCACGCGTGCGGCCCAGCACCGCGCGCTCGACATCCTGCAATTCAAGCTCGACATCCTGTGGACCATGCTCGACGCCATCGAAAAGGCGTGCCAGTGACCATGAACGATCAGACCGCCGATCAACAACAGACCGACCTGCCCGAGCGCCCGCGCCTCTCTCGCCGCTTCCGCCTGCAGTACGAAGAAGCGCAGCTGCGCCACGTGCTGCTCTACCCCGAGGGCATGGTGCAGCTCAACGACACCGCCGCCGAGATCCTCAAGCGCTGCAAGGGCGAACACACGCTCGACGAGATCGTGGCCGACCTGGAAGCCGCCTTCCGCGTGCAGGGCATCGGCCCGCAGGTGCGCAACCTGCTTGAAGAAGGCATGCGCCGTGGCTGGATCGAGTGACGTGGTGAAGCTGGCCGAGCGGCCGGTGGGACAGCCGCTGTGGCTGCTGGCCGAGCTCACCTACAAGTGCCCGCTGCACTGCGTGTTCTGCTACAACCCCACGCAGCACGCGCAGGTGAACAACGAGCTCACCACCGCGCAGTGGGTGGACGTGATGCAGCAGGCGCGCAAGCTGGGCGCGGCCCAGCTGGGCTTCTCGGGCGGCGAGCCGCTGCTGCGCGACGACCTGGAAGACCTGGTGGCCGAGGCCCACCGCCTGGGTTACTACACCAACCTCATCACCTCGGGCGTGGGCCTGACCGAAGCGCGGGCCCAGCGCCTGAAGGACGCCGGTCTGGACCATGTGCAGCTCTCGTTCCAGGACAGCACGCGCGAGCTCAACGACTTCCTGAGCCACACCAGGACCTTCGAGCTCAAGCAGAAGGTGGCGCGCATCATCAAGCAGCACGACTGGCCCATGGTGCTCAACTGCGTGCTGCACCGGCACAACCTGCCGCATGTGGACAAGATCATCGAGATGGCACTGGCGCTGGATGCCGAGTACCTGGAACTGGCCAACACCCAGTACTACGGCTGGGCCTGGGTCAACCGCGACCAGCTCATGCCCACCCGCGAACAGCTGCAGGAGGCCGAGGCGGTGGTCAACCGCTACCGCGAGCAGATCGGCAACCGCTGCCGCCTGCTCTTTGTGGTGCCCGACTATTTCGAGGAACGGCCCAAGGCCTGCATGAACGGCTGGGGTGCGGTGTTCCTGTCGGTGGCACCCGACGGCCTGGCCATGCCCTGCCACAACGCGCGCAACCTGCCCGGCCTGGCCCTGCCCAACGTGACCACCACGCCGCTGGCCGAGATCTGGCACAAGAGCCAGGCCTTCAATGCCTACCGCGGCGAAGACTGGATGCAGGAGCCCTGCCGCAGCTGCGACGAGCGCCACAAGGACTTCGGCGGCTGCCGCTGCCAGGCCTTCCAGATCGTGGGCGATGCCGCCGCCACCGACCCGGTGTGCAGCAAGAGCCCGCACCACGACAAGGTGGTGAACCTGGTCCGCCAGGCACCCAGCCGGCGCGAGATCCCCATCGTGTTCCGCAGCGACGCGAACTCGCGCGCGCTGCACCCTTCGGCAGACACCCGGTGAGCAGCACCGCCCACCATCGCATGCTGGGCGCAGCGGTGGTGCACCGGCTGCCGGGCCTGCGGCGCAGCCCCTTTGCGCTGGAGCGGGCCGAGAACGGCCTGTTCCTGCTCTGGCTGGCGTACATGGGCCTGCTGCTGCTGGCCAGCTACCTGCTGTGGCGCGCCGGCGCCTGGCACCGGCTGGTGGCGGCCGACCCCACCTTCCTCACCGTGGCCATCACGCTGCTGTTCTTCGGCTGTTCGATCTGGGCCGGGCGGCGGGCCTGGGTGCTGGGGCAGCAACGTCAGCAGCTCGATGTGTGGATCGCCCAGGGCGCGCCCAGCGGCGCCGGCCCGGACTGGGCCGAGGAATACCGGCACGGCTGCTCGGCCCCCGGCGCGGACCGCGGCACCTGGATGCAGGTGCTGGGCGAACGCGCCCATGGCCCGCACGAGATGGCCTGGTGGCTCAACGGCATCCAGCTCAAGCTGGGCCTGCTGGGCAAGGTGATCGGCTTCTCCATCCTGGCGCTGCAGCTGGGCGACATGCAGAGCTTCGACGCCAGCCAGTCGAGCCAGCTGCTCAAGAGCCTCACCGGCGGCCTGGGCATTGCCCTGCTGACCACCGTGACGGGGCTGACCGGCAACATCCTGCTGGGCCTGCAGCTCATGCGGCTGGACCGTTTTGCCGATGCGCTGGTGGCCGACACGCTGGCCAGCGCCGAACTGCATCCGTCTTCCACCGACACCGGAGCGAGTCATGGCCATCGGCCGCCCGGTGCGTGACACCGAGACCGATCCGTTCTACGACATGTTGTTCAACATGTTGATCGCGTTCGTCTTCTGCTTCGTCATCGCCCTGCTGGCCTTCAACCCCAAGTCGCGCAAGGCCGGCGACATACCGGCCAAGGCCGAATTCATCATCACCATCAGCTGGCCCGACGGCAACCCGAACGACATCGACGCCTGGGTCAACGAGCCCAGCGGCAAGACCCTGTGGTTCCGCCAGCGCGACGCCGGCCTGCTCCACCTGGACCGCGATGACCGGGGCGAGAAGAACAGCAGCGTGCTGGTGAACGGCCGCGTGGTGAGCAGCCCCATCCGCCAGGAGATCGTCACCGTGCGCGGCGTGGCGCCGGGCGAGTACGTGGTGAATGCCCATTACTACGACAGCCGCGACCAGCAGCCGGTGGACGTGTCGGTGAGCGTGGTGAAGGTCAACCCCGAAGCCCAGATCGTCTTCACCGGCACGCAGCAGATTCCCCGCAAGGGCGACGAACGCACCCTGGTGCGCTTCACGCTGGACGACAGCGGCAGCGTGACCGACATCAACACCCGTCCGCTGACCATCGTGCAGCGCACCGGCCTCTGACCATGACACCTGACACGGGCGCCACGCCATGATCCCTGCCGTTTCCTCCCAGCTGTTGATGCTGGTCATCGTCTATGCGCTGCTGGCCTTTCTGCTGCTGGTGCTGTGCCTGGCCACGCGCTGGCGCTGGTGGGTCAAGGCCGGCGGCGTGGTGCTGGTCAGCGGCTTCTATCTGCTGGCCCATGGCACGCTGCAGGGCATTGCCGGCTGGCCCAGCGACGACCGCCTGCCCGAGAAGTTCGTGCTGCTGGCCGCCGTGTTCGACGAGCCCAGCCCGGCGCGCGGGCACGCGGGCGCCATCTACATCTGGGTCAACCCCATGAAGGACAACCAGCCCCTGGCCATGCCCCGGGTGCACCGCCTGCCCTACGAGAAGGACCTGCACCGCATCCTGGGCGACGGCATCAAGAAGGCGCGCGACGGCAACACCCAGATGGGCAGCACCGAACCCATCCGCGGCCAGGGCAGCTTCTCGTGGCTGCGCCCGCCGGGCAACGACAAACTGCAGATCAAGCTGAGCGATCTGCCCCGCGCCCAGCTGCCCGAAAAATGATGGCCCGCCGTCCCGCTGCACGCGCAGCATGCCTGCTGCTCACCACACTTCTCGCCGCCTGCGGCAAGGCCGACCTGGGGCCGGTGTGGTTTCCGCTGAAGGAAGGCACGGCCATCACCTACGCCGTCACCCAGACCGGCGAGGACGCACCCGGACCGCAGGAGTGGACGCTGAGCGTGACCGCGCCCGCCACGCTCGACCAGGTGACCATGGCCGTGCGCCACCACTCGCTGGGCGTGAGCTACTACCTGCGGCACGACGAGCAGGGCGTGCGCCGCATGGCCACGCGCATGGACATCGACGAAGAACCCACGCCCGAGAAGGAACCGCTGTGGGTGCTCAAGGCGCCTTACACCGTGGGCACCGAATGGACCACGCCCACCGTGCCCTACCTGATCCTGCGCAAGAACGAGCACCCGCGCGAGTTGCGCTACAGCCACCGCGCGCTCATGCAGTGGCGCATCGAGGCGGTGGACGACACCGTCACCACGCCCAGCGGCACGCACCAGCCCTGCCTGCGCGTGGCCGGCCGGGCCGAACTCAACCTCTACACCGACCCGGTGAACGGCTTCACCAACGTGCCCCTGATCAGCCGCGAGTGGTACTGCCAGGGTGTGGGGCTGGTGAAGTTCGAGCGCGAGGAGAAGGTGCCACCGGGGTTCCTGAGCGGGGGCACGCTCAGGGCGGAGGCGGTGCGCTGAAGCGGGTCAAGGTTTTTGCGTCGGCTCGATCCGTAGCTGCACCACCCACCGCGCCCCCGGCGCAAAGTCATCCCGGTCGGCTGCTCCGTACAGCGGCACATCCAGCCGCTCCGGCGGCACGCCCAGGCGGTTCAGATCGATGGCCTGGGGTTCGCCCACCAGGGCGTTGCCCTCTTCCCGCAGCTTGAACACCATGCCGTTCCAGAGCTTGGCGCCGTAGTCGCGCGGCTGCTTGAAGAAGAACAGCAGGTGGTGCTCCAGCCAGGCGAGGTCGCCGGGCTTCACTCGGGCCGGGCTGGCGTAGGGGTAGGGCACGAAGCAGGTGATTTCCACCTCGGCCGGCAGGCACTTGAACTCGCGCATGGAGAGGAAGTGGTCGCGCATCACTGCCGGGTCGATGCCGACCTTGAAGCCGGCACCGCCTTGCGGATGGGGAGCGAACTCCACCCGGCCGATGGCGGTGCGCACGCCATCGCGGGTCACGGCCACCACGCTGTGGGTGCCCGTGTAATCGAAGGCCTGCACCGTGCCCGCCGCCCCGAGCAGGGCGGTGGCCAGGAGCAGGCGAAGCCTCATGGCTTGATGGTGAGCACCCAGGCCGACAGCAGCTTGAGGTCGGCCGGGCTCAGGCTGGCGTGCGGCGGCATGGGGATGCGGCCGTACTTGCCCTTGGAGCCGTTCTGGATGGACTGCGCCAGGGTGGCGGCGGCGTCTTTGTCGCCGGCGTACTTCTCGGCCACGGTGGCAAAGGCCGGCCCGACCACCTTCTCGGCGTTGGCATGGCACGAATAGCAGCCGCTGGCCTTGGCCAGATCGACGGCGGCCGCCAGGTCCTGGGCCTGCACCGGGGCAGCCAGCAGGGCGCCCAGGGTCAGGGCAGCGGTCAGGGAAAGGGGGAAACGCATGTGATTCATCCGAAAAAAAGGGTGGCGGGCTTGCGCCGCGCCACCCCTCACCCACACAACTTACTTCATGAGCTTGAAGGTCCAGACGGAACCGCCCTGCTCCAGGAAATTCACCTTCTTGGCGACTTCACCGCCCCACAGGGGAACGGCGCCACCCCAGCCGGAGACCACGCTGATGTACTGCTCGCCGTCCTGCATCCAGGTGATGGGCGGGGCCACCACACCGGAGCCGGTCTGGAACTGCCACACCACCTTGCCGGTCTTGGCATCGGCGGCCTTCAGGAAGCCCTCGGGCGTGCCCCAGAACACCAGGTCGCCGGCGGTCATCACGCCACCCCACAGCGGAGCGGTGTTCTTGACTTCCCAGGCCACCTTGCCGGTCTTCGGGTCGATGGCGCGCAGCGAACCGATGTGGTCGTCGAACAGCGGCTTGATGGTGAAGCCGGCACCCAGGTAGGCCGCGCCCTTCTTGTAGGTGATGGGCTCGTTCCAGATCTCCATGCCCCATTCGTTGGTGGGCACGTAGAACAGGCCGGTCTTGGGGCTGTAGGCCATGGGCATCTGGTTCTTGCCGCCCAGGAAGCCCGGTGCGGAGAACACAGCCTTGCCCTTGGCGCCGTCGCCGCCGGCTGCCGTCGGATCGCCAGGACGGTTGTCGTCCACAAAGTTGGGGCGGCCGGTCTTGAGGTCGATGCCGGTGGCCCAGGTCACCTTCTTCACGAACGGGAAGGCGTTGACCAGCTTGCCGGTGGTGGCGTCGTTCACATAGAAGAAGCCGTTGCGGTCGGCCTTGGCACCCATGCGCTTGCCGTCCATGTCGAAGGTGACGAACTCGTTCACGCCGTCATAGTCCCAGCCGTCGTTCGGGGTGTTCTGGTAGTGCCAGACGATCTTGCCGGTCTTCACGTCGATGGCCACGGTGGAGGCCGAGTACAGGTTGTCGCCCTTGCGCACGTGGCTGTTCCACGGACCGGGGTTGCCGGTGCCGAAGTAGGCCAGGCCGGTCTTGGGATCGTAGGTGCCGCCCAGCCAGGTGGCTGCGCCGCCGGTTTTCCAGGTCTCGCCCGGCCAGGTGGCGTTGGTGGTGCCGGAGATGCCGTTTTCCTTGCCGTCCTTGTAGCCCATGTGGCCTTCGACCACCGGACGGGTCCAGACCATCTTGCCGGTCTTGGGATCGCGGGCTTCCACGCGGCCGACCACACCGAACTCGCCACCGGACACGCCGGTCAGCAGCAGGCCTTCGGCGATCAGCGGGGCAGCGGTGTAGCTGTAGCCGGCAGAGTAGTCGTCGATCTTCTCGCGCCACACCACCTTGCCGGTGTTCTGGTCCAGGGCCACCAGCTGGGCGTCCAGGGTGCCGAAGATCACCAGGTTGTCATAGAGGGCAGCGCCGCGGTTGATCACGTCGCAGCAGGGCATGATGCCTTCGGGCAGGCGGTGCTCGTACTTCCACAGCTTCTGGCCGGTCTTGGCGTCCACCGCGTAGATGCGCGAGTAGGAGGCGGTGACGAACATCTTGCCGTTGTGCACCAGCGGCTGGCTCTGCTGGCCACGCTGCTTCTCGCCGCCGAACGACATGGACCACACCGGCACCAGCTTGTTGATGCTCTTGGCGTTGATGTTGTTCAGGCTCGAATGACGCTGGCCCTGGGTGCCCATGCCCCAGCTCAGCACGTTGTCGGGGGTGTTCGCGTCGTTGGCGATCATGGCGTCGGTCACGCCCTGGGCGCTCACATGCGCGGTGGCGGCCAGCATCAACAGGCTCAATAGGGTGCGTTTCACGGTTGGTCTCCTGCTCTTGGGGTTGATGGCGGCGACCGCACCCATGCGCGGCCGCTGGTGACACCCCGACCCCTCCGGTCTTTGGGTTGCACACCGCATCAAGGGCAACATCTGTGCCAGGGCCTGCCACCCGAAAAACCTTCGTGTAAACCCCTAGAAAAACCACCCGCCAGGCACTTCGATCGACCCGGCGTTGCCGTGTCACGGCCGTTCACTGTTCATGGAGTGTTCATGCGTGTTCAGAAATGAATCACCCCCGCATGCAACAGTCCTGAACGGAGCGGTTCAGGACTGCTCCGGCGGTACCCCAGGGGCGTGTCAGCGCCCTTGCAGCGCCTGCTGCTCGAAGCGCGGATACCACTGGGTCAGGCTGCGGTGCAGCTCGGCCGGCTGGGCGGCCCAGGCGGCAAAACGCGGCGGCACCGGGGTGCGCAGCAGCTCGCTCAGATCCACCCCGCGCTCGGCGCTGTCGCGCATGAGGGCGGTCATCCAGCGCAGCCAGTCGCGGGTCTGCTGCAGGCCGGCCAGGCCGGTGTGCACCGGGCCGTGGCTGGGCACCACCGTGCGGAACTTGCCCTGGGCGTGCCAGCGCTCCAGCACATCCAGGCTGGCCTGCCAGGCCGCGAAGTCGGCGTGCGGCGTGGTGGGCACCCGGTCGGCAAAGATCAGCCCGCCGGCATACAGCACGCCGGTGGTGGTGTCGATCAGCACCAGGTCGTCGGCGGTGTGGCCGCTCAGGCGGTGCAGCTCCAGCGTGTGGCCGCCCAGGCGCAAGGTCTGCGGCAGCCGGGCCGGGTCGATGGGCTCGGTGGACGGGGTGGACTCGGTGCCCTTCATCCAGTCGCCGCACAGGCGGTACAGGTTGTCGGCATAGGCGCGGCCCTCGGCCTGCATGCCGGCGATGCTGCCGGCCAATGCCGCCGTGGGCACGCCGGCCCAGGCCTGGTGGCCGAAGAAATAGTCGGGGTGCAGGTTCAGGCTCAGCACGCGCTTCACCGGCTGCGGCGTGGCACGGGCTACGGCGGCGCGTTGCTGCTCTCCGTAAAGACGGGAGGGCCCGGTGTTGATCACCCAGGTGCCCTCGGGCGTGGCGATGAAGGCGGTGTTGATGATGTTGCAGCCGTTGGCCCGGCTGAAGTCCTCCACCGCGCCTTCGATGACCCAGGTGTCGGCCGCGAGCGGTCGCGGCTGCAGGCGGTAGTCGGGCAGCTTGAGGCTGGTCTGAGCCTGGGCCGCGCCGAGCAGCCCACAGGCCAGCACTGTGGCCATGCACAGCCTCATGCCGCCACCTCGGCCCGGATGCGGTTGCCGTTGTTGTCGCGCCCGTGCAGCAGCCAGGTGCCGGCGGCCTCGCGCGGCAGCTCCAGCGTGAGCAGCGGGTTCTCCGACACCGGTTCGTGCAGCGCCAGCCGCAGCCAGGGCTGACCGGCCGCGTCATCCAGCTGCAGCCGCTCGATGTAGAAGGCCGGCACGCCCGCCACCAGACCGGTGTCCATGGGGTGCATCACCCGCAGGCGCAGGCGCCGGCTGCCCTCGACGGCATTGGGGAACACACGGGCCTGCACCTGGTTGAGCGTGCGGCTCCAGGAGCCGTCGGCCCGGGTGGCACCGGGCACGGTGCAGCCACCGCCGGCGGCCTGCACCCAGGTGCTGCCCACATGCCACTGGCCGTCGCGTGTCTTCACCAGCGCCCGCACGGGCGAGGCCTGTTCCATGCGGATGCGGAAGGCCAGCACCGGCAGCGCCCGCAGCGGCTCGTAGGTCAGCACCTCGCGCACCGGGTTGCGGTCCACCACCACCTGGATGGACTCCACCCCGCCGCCGGTGGCTGCCAGCGCACGCGCATCCACCTGCAAGGGCACGTTCATGGCGTCGTCGGCGAAGGTGGGGCCGCGCACCAGCACCTCCGGCGCAAAGCGCATGGGCGCGTTGCCGATGTACTGCTTGCGCAGCGTGGGCCACTGCATGGAGCCCAGCGGATCGCCGCCGGTGAGGTCGTCGCTGGCCTGCACGCCGGTGGCGGCCAGGGCGCCGGCCAGCAGGACGTGACGACGGTTCAGGTGGATGGTCGACATGGATGTTCCTCAGCCCCCGCCCTTCTGGCGGATGAAGCCACGCTGCGGGTCGTAGCCCCACAGCGCCAGCACGAAGAACGCAGCGCCACAGCCCAGCACCACCGCCCACGACAGGGCATTGAGCTGGCCGTACATGGCAAAGCGCATGGCCTCCACCGCATGGGTGAAGGGGTTGAATTCGGCCAGGCGCAGCAACCAGACCGCGCCCGATTCCTCCAGCTTCCACAGCGGGTAGAGCGCCGGGCTGATGAAGAACATGGGGAAGATGACGAAGTTCATGGTGCCGGCGAAGTTCTCCAGCTGCTTCACATACACCGAGAGCATCAGGCCGAGTGCCGCCAGCAGGGCCGCGCCCGCCGTCATGGCCAGCAGCAGGCCGGGCAGGTACAGCAGCGGGATGTCCACGCCGAAGGCCCAGGCGATCAGCAGGAACACCGCCATCTGCAACACCGACAGCGCCGTGCTGGCCAGCAGCTTGAAGCCCAGCAGCCAGCCCCGCGCCAGCGGTGCGGTGAGCAGCAGCCGCATCACGCCCATCTCGCGGTCGTACACCATGGACAGCGAGCTCTGCATGCCGTTGAACAGCGCCACCATGCCCAGCAGGCCCGGCACCATGTAGACCTTGTATTCGATGTAGGTCTCGTAGGGCGGGATGATGGCCACGCCGAACACGTTGTGAAAGCCGGCCGAGAACACCACGAACCACAGCAGCGGCCGCACCAGGGCCGAGCCCAGGCGCGAGGGCTGGCGCACGAAGCGGCCGATCTCGCGGCCCACCACGGCGCGCAAGGCGCGCAGCAGGTGCAGGCCCAGCGGCGGGCGCGGCAGGGTCAGGTCGGCGGGGGTCATCGTGCCTTGCATGCGGTCTCCGCTTCGTCCACGCCCAGGGTGTCGAGCACGTCCTTGGGGTGCAGCACCCCGTCCAGCGGCGCCAGGCCCACCACGCCGTCGCCATGGGCCAGGAAGATGGGCTGGCGCAGCTGGCCGTCCCAGGCGCGGAAGCTCAGGCGCGGGCCCTTGAAGCCGTCGATGTAGCTCTGGCCGGTGCGCAGGCGCTGGATGTGCTGCGCCACCGGCGCGCGGGGCGCGTCCACCAGCGCGGCGGCCACGGCCTTGGCCGCCGCCCAGGCGGCCCAGTCGTGGCCGAGCAGGGGCCGGTTCTCCTGCTTCGCAAAACGCCGGCTGAGCTGCGGGCCGCCATTGCGCTCCCACTGCGGGTGCCAGGGCTGGGCCGTCAGGCCGTTGGCGCCCACCACCGGGCGCGGCCACTGGGTGGCATAGGGCAGCAGGCGGGCGAACTCGCCGTTGGCGTCCATGACCGCCACCACTTCGTGTTCGCGCTCGCCGGTGAGCAGCCGGGTGTTGGCCAGGTCGCGGTCGCGCGGATCGCCAGTGAGCTTGAAGGGCTTCTGCTGCGTCACCTTCAGGCCGTAGCGGCGGGCACTGCGCTGGAAGGCCTCGGTCTGCAGCGCATCGGCCGCGTCGGGCCCGGCGAGCAGCAGCACCTTGCGCCAGTTGCGCGCGGCCAGGTACTGGGCGAGTGCGTCTGAGAGCATGGCGCGGCTGGGGTAGGTGTGCAGCAGGTGCGGCGCACATTGCGCGCCGCGCAGGCTGTCGTGGTCCAGCCCGGCGTTGACGATGAGCGCGCCGCCCAGCGCGGCCGGGGCGGTCTGCACCAGCTGGCGCAGCAGCGGCTCGGGCAGGTCGGCCACGATGTGCTGCACCTTGGCCGCCTTGAGCTCGGCCAGGGCCTTGGGCAGGCCGGCCGCATCGTTGATGAGCACTTCGCGCACCGGCATTTCCACGCCGGCCGCCTCCAGCTCGAAGGCCGAGTCCTCGGCGCCGAGCTTCACGCCATCGATGGCCCGACCGGCCGGGTGACCGGGGTAGGCCCGCTCCATGCGGCGGCTGGCGTAACGCGGGTCGTCGGACAGGCCGATGACCGCCAGCGGCACCGTCACCGGCCTGGCTACGGCCTGGGCGGCCGCCGGCGCGGGAGCGAGGGAAAGGACCGCGGACAGGATCGCGAACAAGGTCGCAAAGAAGGGGGACAGGCGAGGGAACAAGGGCATCGACATGATGGTCATGGGCGGGTGGGCAGCAAATTCGGTGCCAGCGAAACAGGAACGGAAATTGCAGCGACATGGTCAGCGTGCCAGCGAGCGCCGCATCTCCCTGTAAACCCTGAGACAAGATCCGCCGGCATGACACACCCCCACCCCACCCGCCGCCGCTGCCTGAGCTGGGCCCTGGCCACGGCCGCTGCCGGCCTGGGCACGGCGCACCCGTCGGTGGCAGCGGCACGCGCCCAGGCGCCCTTCCCCAGCCGGCCCATCCAGCTCATCGTGCCCTGGCCACCGGGCGGCGCCACCGACCTGGCGCTGCGGGTGCTGTGCGAGGAGGTACAACCCCTGCTGGGCCAGCCGGTGGTGGTCATCAACAAGCCCGGCGCGGCCGGCACCCAGGTGGCGCCCCTGCTCAAGATGGCCGAGCCCGACGGCCATACCATCGGCCAGGTGCCGGTCACGGTGTACCGGCACGCGCTCATGAACCATGTGCCGTGGGAACCGCTGCACGACCTCAGTCCCATCCTGCAGGTCTCGGGCGTCACCTTCGGCGTGCTGGTGCCCGCCGGCAGTGCGCTGCGGAGCTGGTCCGACCTGATCGACTGGGCGCTGGCCCACCCGGGCGAGCTCATCGTGGGCAGCACCGGCATCGGCACCACCGCCCACCTGGCCATGGAAGACGCGCTGGCGCGCCACGGCATCCGCTATGTGCACGTGCCCTACCGGGGCACCGCCGACCAGATGCTGGCCGTGGCCGGCAGCCAGGTGATGGTGGGCGTGAACAGCACCGGCTTCGTGCCCTGGCTCGACCAGGGCAAGGTGCGGCTGCTGGCCACCTTCAATGCGGCGCGCAACCCGCGCTGGCCCGACGTGCCCACCCTGCGCGAGCTGGGCTACCCGAACGCGGTGCACAGCTCGCCCTGGGGCCTGGCCGCGCCACGCGGCACGCCGGCCGAGGTGGTGCAGCGGCTGCACGACAGCTTTGCCAAGGCCATGTTCAGCGAGCGCCACCAGCGCGAGCTGGCCCGTTACGATCAGACGCTGGAATACCTCAACACCCGGGACTACCGGCAGGCCCTGATCGAGACGGTGGAGCGCGAGAAGCGCCTGCTGGCGCGCATGAACCTGCTGGCCCGCCCCACCGCTGCGCCCACAGGTTCATGACCGCCCCTGCCGATCCGTCTCCGACCCCGCTGCTGCAGACCCAGGGCCTGCGCAAGTCCTACGGCAGCAAGCCGGCCCTCAAGGGGGTGGACATGGCCCTCTTTCCCGGCCAGATGGTGGCCCTGCTCGGCCCCAACGGCGCCGGCAAGAGCACGCTGCTCTCGCTGCTGACCGGCCTGTTCACGCCCGACGAAGGCAGCATCCAGGTGCTGGGCCACGACATGCGCCGCAGCCCCAGCCTGGCCCTGGCCGGCCTGGGCGTGGTGTTCCAGCAAAGCGCGCTCGACCTCGACCTGTCGGTCATGGCCAACCTGCGGTTCCACACCGACCTGCACGGCATGCCCCGCGGCCTGGCGAAGGAGCGCATCGACCACGGCCTGGCCCTGCTGGGCCTGCAGGCGCAGGCGAATGCCGTGGTGCGCAGCCTCTCGGGCGGCAACCGGCGCAAGGTGGAGCTGGTGCGTTCGCTGCTGCACCGACCGCGCGTGCTGCTCATGGACGAAGCCACCGTGGGCCTGGACCCGGCCTCGCGCCAGCAGCTGCTGGATGCCGTGCGCGAGCTGTGCAGCCGCGAAGGCATGGCCGTGCTGTGGGCCACCCACCTGATCGAGGAAGCCCGTGCTGCCGACCGCCTGCTGCTGCTGCACCAGGGCCAGGTGCGGTTCGACGGCAGCACCACCGAATTCATGGCGGCTGCCCAGGGCAGCGACTTCCAGGCCGAGGTGCTGCGGCAGCTCGGCCGCACCGGAGACTGATGTGAACACCCCCCGATCCGTAGCCCTGCCCGGCGACATGACCCTGGCCTGGATGGAGGCCTTCAACGCCGGCTCGGTGTCCGGCATCACCGGCCTGTACGACCCCTCGGCCGTGCTGTGGGGCACCACCGCCACCGACCTCATCGACACCCCGGCCGGCGTGATCGCGTACTTCGAACGCGTGCTGACGCTGCAGCCGGCGCCGCGCGTCAAGCTGGGGCCGAACCGTCTGCGCGTGCTGGACGACATGGCCCTGGTCAGCGGCCACTACGAACTGCAGCTGGGCCACCAGCGCCTGCCGGCGCGCTACAGCATGGCGCTCAAGCGCAGCAACGGACGCTGGCTGATCGTCGACCACCACTCCTCGCTGCTGCCGGCCACCTGAGGGCGGCCGCAGGGCGCGGGCCGCTCAGACCCGCTGGCGCAGCTCGGTCTTGAGCACCTTGCCGTAGTGGTTCTTGGGCAGGGCATCGAGCACCACATAACGCTTGGGGCGCTTGAAGCGGGCCATCTGGTCCAGGCAATGCGCATCGAGCGCGGCCACGTCCAGCGCGGTGCCCGGCTCGCCCACCACGAAGGCCACCACCACCTCGCCCCATTCGGGATCGGGCGCGCCCACCACCGCCACCTCGGCCACGCCGGGCGCGGTCAGCAGCACCTCTTCCACCTCACGCGGGTAGATGTTGCTGCCGCCGCTGATGATGAGGTCCTTGCTGCGGTCCTTGAGGGTGAGGAAGCCGTCGGCATCCAGCACGCCCATGTCGCCGGTGAACAGCCAGCCCTCGCGCACCGTGGCGGCGGTGGCCTCGGCGTTGCGCCAGTAACCGGCCATGACGGTGTCGCCCCTGACCAGCACCTCGCCGAGTTCGCCGGCCGGCAGCGGCCGGCCCTGCGCGTCGGCCACGCGCACCTGCACCGGGGTCTGGGCCACGCCCACCGAGGCGATGCGCTCGGCCCAGCGCGGATGGCCCACATCGGCCAGCATGCCGCGCGAGAGCGCCGTGATGGTCATGGGTGTCTCGCCCTGACCGTAGATCTGCACGAAGCGCGGGCCCATCACGTCCAGCGCGCGGCGGATGTCGGCCGCGTACATGGGCGCGCCGCCATACACGATGGTCTTGAAGCTGCGCGCCGCATCGTCGGGCGTGAGCCCCTCGGCCTGCGCCTGCTCCACCAGGCGGCGCACGATGGTGGGCGCGGCAAAGGTGGTCAGCGGGCCGTGGTGGCGGCCCAGTTCGAACATCTCGGCCGGGTCCACACCGCCGGACTCGGGCACCACATGGCGCGCACCGGCCATGAGGTGCGGAATGGCGTACAGCCCCGCACCGTGCGAGAGCGGCGCCGCATACAGCATGGCGTCGTGCGCACCGACGGTGTCCACGTCGAAGGCGTAGGTCAGCCCCATGGTCATGAGGTTGCGGTGGGTCAGCATCACGCCCTTGGGCCGGCCGGTGGTGCCGCTGGTGTAGAACAGCCAGGCCAGGTGGTCGGGCGGTGCATCGAAGGGTTCGGGCCAGGGGCCTGCAGGTGGCTCGGCCAACAGGGCATCGGCCTGCGGGCTGTCCACGTCGATCTGCACCGCCACGCCGGGCAGCGCTTCGGTGACCACGTCGGCACTGGTGAAGGCCCAGCGGGCCTCGGCGTTTTCAGCGATCCAGGCCACCTCGCGCGGGTGCAGCTTGGCATTGACCGGCACGGCCGCCAGTCCGGCCCACCACAGGCCCCACAGCAGCTCCAGATAACGCGGGTGGTTGCGCATGAAGAGCAGCACCCGCTCACCCGGTTGCAGGCCGGCCTGGCGCAGGCGCGTGGCCAGCGCAGCGCTGCGGCCGGCCCATTGCGCATGGGTGGCCCAGGGCCGGGTCCCCAGAAAGATGGCCGGGGTGTCGGGGTGCAGCTGCGCCTGGCGCAGCAGGAGGTGGGCAAGGCTCATGGGGCGGCAGTGTGTCACGCAGGGCGTGCCAGCGCTGTCACCTCAGATGCCGCCGCGCCCTGCGCGTCACGTGGTGTAGTCGCCGCTGGCCTCGGGCTGGAACAGCACGGCCAGCACGCGGGCACTGCCGCCCTGCCCGCCCGGCCCGGTCCAGCGGGCGATGTCGCCCACCCGAAGGCCCAGCAGGGCCGCGCCCACCGGCGAGAGCACCGAGATGAAGCCCTGCGCCGGCTCGGCATCGTCGGGGTAGCACAGGGTGAGGCGGCGCGGGCGGTCGGCGCCAGGCTCCATCACCTCGAACTGCGAGTACATGGTGATGACGTCGGCCGGCACCTCGCGCGAGTCGACGGTGTCGGCCCAGGCCAGCAATTCGTCCAGGGTGTCGGACGGGGCACGGTCGACCAGCTTGTGCAGGCGGACGGCGTCGAGTTGGGTGAGCGTGCGCCCACCGGATGGCATGGCCATGGGGATCTCCTGGCAAGGTGGCCGGCGTCCATGGACACGAGCGGCCACAGCAGCGCGGGGCGAGGGGCCCGGCGACAGGAGATGCGCGAAATGGGGGGTGGGGAGCGTGTCGCCGGGCTCAGGAAAGTGCGGCCGGCGCGCGGCGGCGGCAACAGTTCCGTGGGGAGAGCGGGCGTTTCATACCGGGTAGTGTAGTCAACCCGGCAGGAACACAGGCGCCTCACCGGGGCCTGCGGGCACTTCGCGCACCGGCGCGCCGTACAGGGCCTGCAGGTGGGCAGCGTCCACCACCTCGCGCACCGGGCCGCTGGCCAGCACCCGGCCTTCGCGCAGCAGCACCGCGCGGTGGGCCACGCGCAGGGCCTGGTTGGGGTCGTGGGTGGTGAACAGCACGGCCAGGCCCCGCGCGGCCAGGGTGTCAATGGCGCGCAGCACCACGCCCTGGTTGCCGAAGTCCAGGCTGGCCGTGGGCTCGTCCAGCAGCACCGCCTGCGGCTGCTGGGCCAGGGCGCGTGCGATCAGCACCAGCTGGCGTTCGCCACCGCTCATGCGGTGCACCGAGCGGTCGGCTAGGTGCGCCATGCCCACCTGCTGCAGGGCATCGAGCGCGATCGTGCGGTCGCGTGCACCGGGCCGGCCCAGCAGGCCCAGGTGGGCGGTGCGGCCCAGCATGACCATCTGCAGCGCACTCAGGCCGAAGGTGCTGACCTGCCCCTGCGGCACATAGCCCAGACAGCGCGCCCGCTCGGGCAGCGGCCACTGCGACAGCTCGCGCCCCTGCAGCCGCACCTGCCCGGCCTGCGGCTCGATCAGGCCCAGCAGGGTCTTGAGCCAGGTGGTCTTGCCGCTGCCGTTGGGGCCCAGCAAGGCCAGCACCTCGCCCGGCACCACCGACAGGGTCAGCCCCTGCCCCACCGGGTGGCCCGGGTAGCCGATGGACAGGTCGAGCGCTTCCAGCATGTCAGCCCCAGCCCGCCTGCGAACGCCGCAGCAGCACGATGAAGAACGGCGAGCCCACCAGCGCGGTCAGGATGCCCAGCGGAATCTCCACCGGCGCCAGGGTGCGGGCCAGGGTGTCGATGAACAGCAGGAAGCCGCCGCCCAGGCAGGCGCAGGCCGGCAGCAGCCGCACGAACGAGGGCCCCACCAGAAAACGCGCCAGGTGCGGCACCACCAGCCCCACCCAGCCCACGATGCCGGCCGCCGCCACGCTGGCCGATGTCACCAGGGTGGCCGCCATCACGATGGCCGCGCGCAGCAGCACGGTGCGGGCGCCCAGGGCACGGGCCTCTTCGTCGGGCAGCGACATCACGTCCAGCCGCCAGCGCAGCGCCAGCAGCAGCACCGTGCCCACGCCCACCGGCACCAGCAGCGCCGGCAGGTCGGCCGCATGCGCGCCGGCCAGGCTGCCCAGCAGCCAGAAGGTCATGGCCGGCAGCTGGTTGTACGGGTCGGCCAGGCTTTTCACCAGACCGATGCCCGCGCCCAGCAGCGAGCCCACCACCACACCGGCCAGCAGCAGCACCAGCACCGGGTCGCCCTGCCGCACCCGGCTGCCCACCAGGTACACCAGGCCCACCGCCAGCAGGCCGCCGGCAAAGGCCGATGCCTGGATGGCCAGCAGGCCCACCGAGGCGTAGATGCCGAGCACCGCACCCAGCGCCGAGCCGGCCGAGGCACCCAGGATGTCGGGCGACACCAGCGGGTTGCGGAACAGCCCCTGAAACGCCGCACCGGCCAGGGCCAGCGCGGCACCCACGGCCACCGCCGCCAGCACGCGCGGGCCCCGGATCTGCCACAGCACCGTCTGCAGCGCCTCGCTGCCCTGCCCTTGCAGGCTGGCCAGCACATCGGCCGGACTGATGGGCGTGCGACCGACGCACAGGGCCAGCAGCACCATGAGCAGCAACACCAGCACGGCCCAGGCCGTGCCACCGCGCAGACCGTCGGTGCGGGGCGCCGGCAGGTTCATGTCAGTCGCGTCCGGCCAGCACGCGCTGCACCTGGGCCGGGCTCAGATCGACCTGGTAGAACAGCCGGTAGAAGTCGCGCGCGATGGTGCGCAGGTCTTCCGGAAACTGCGCCGGCAGCACCTTCTGGCCGATCCACCACAAGCCCGGCAGCCGGTTCACCCCGGGCGGAAAGTCCACCCAGCCGAACGGCAGCTTGGGCGAAAGGTGCACCCGACCGTTCTTGACGGCGCTCACGCTGCGCCACAGCGGGTTGTTGCACACCGTCTGCGCAAAGGTCTGGTCGATGGTGATGATGACCTGCGGGTCCCAGGCCAGCACCTGCTCCAGCGGCACGCGCGCCAGCCCGCCCTGCAGGCCCTGCGCCACATGGCCCAGGCCCATGGCGTCGAACATCTCCACATTGATGGAGCCGCCCAGCCCGGTCTCCAGGCCCAGCGGGCCGCGTGCAAAGTACACGCGCGGCCGCTGTTCGCGCGGCACGCGGGCCACCCGTTCACGCACGGTGCGCAGCGTGGTCTCGGCATAGCGGGCCAGGGCCTCGGCCCGGGCGGTGCGCCCGGTGAGCCGGCCCAGGATGCGATAACTCTCGGGCACGGCATCGAGCCGGCCATCCAGCAGTGCGTAGGGAATGCGGGTCTGCGCCTGCACCCGGTCGGCCAGCTCCACGAAGGTCGGCCGCACCGAACCGGTGTCGACGATCAGGTCGGGCTGCAGGCCGATCACGGTTTCCAGGTTGGCGCTGTTGCCGCGCCCGGTGAGCCGCCCGATCTCGGGCCGGCTGCCCACGCCGGGCAACAGGAACTCGATTTCTTCCGGCCGGTTGGCGCGCGGCCAGCCCAGCAGCGCGTCGGGTGCCAGCGTGTACACCGCAATGGCCGCGGGCGGGCCGGCCGGGAAGATGCGTTGCACCCGCGCCGGGGCCGGCACCGGACGGCCCGCGCTGTCGGTGACGGGTTGCGGGCGATCGGGCGATGGTTGCTGCGCCCAAGCCGGCAGCGCCTGGCCCAAGGCCAGCGCCGCGCCGGCCTGCAGCCAGCGGCGACGCGGCCACCCGGAGCGCCGTTCAGGGAGCGCCGAAGCCATACCGGGCGAACACCGCCTGGGCCGGCGGCTGCAGCAGGGCCTGGGCAAAGGCCGCAGCGGCCGGCGGCGCATCGCGCTTCACGGTCAGGCCATAGGCTGCCCCCACCTGCAGCGACGGCGGCACCGCCACCACCTTCAGGCGCGGCAGCTGGCGCTGCGCCGCCACGGCGTTGGTGCAGTAGGTCAGGAACACGTCGGCCTGGCGCTGGTCCATGACCCACTCGTAGGTGCCGCGGCCGGCCGGCGGGCGCGGCGAATCCGGGCCACCGGTGAGCTGGAGCGCCTTGCGGTCCAGCGTGGCATAGGCGCCGGGCTGCAGCGTGTCGGCACGGCGGAACAGCTCCCAGGCGTAGTCGCCCGAGGGATCGGCCTTGGGCGTGGACGTGCCCAGCTTGATGGCCGGGTCCAGCAGCGTGACCAGCAATCGGTCGGGCGAGGTGTTGACCTCGGCCTGGGTGAGCGCGCACAGGCTGTTGCGCACGAACACCTGCGGCGCCTGCCAGGCACCCCCAGCGGCCAGCCGCTGCGGATGCTGCGTGTCGGCCGAGGCAAACACCTGCGCCGCCTCGCCTTTTTCGATGCGTTCCCGCAGCAGCCCCGAGGCCGCGAACGTGACCTGCACCTTCTGACCGGTGAGCACCTCATGGTCGCGTGCGATCTCGGTCAGCACCTCACGCAGGCTGCCGGCAGCAAAGACGGCCACCGGCGTGGAAGACACGGGAGCAGGAGCAGGCGACGTCATGGCACAGCCTGTCAGGAAGAGAGGAAGCCCCATCCAGAACGCCACGGATCGGGCTCCGCCCGTCCGTCGGCGTTGCCCCCTTGAGGGGGTGACGCGCCGAAGGCGCGGCGCGGGGGTGTTCATTTGACGGCGTTGGGGAAGAAGAGCTGTTCGCCGCCGATCTTGTAGGCGGCGATCGAAGCCTGGCCGGCCGGGCCGGTGACCCAGTCCACGAACTTCTGGCCCTCGGCGGTCTTGACCTGCGGGTGCTTGGCGGCGCTCACCAGCATCACGCCGTACTGGTTGAACAGGCGCTGGTCGCCTTCGACCAGGATGGCCAGGTCGGCGCGGTTCTTGAAGTTCAGCCAGGTGCCGCGGTCAGCCAGCACATAGGCGCCCTGGGCGGCACTGGCCGCGATGTTCAGGGCCGGGCCCATGCCGCAGCCGCATTCCTTGTAGCCGCTGCCCTTGTTGGCGTCGGTGTCGGTCATCTTCCAGAAGCGCAGTTCGGCGGCGTGGGTGCCGCTCTTGTCACCGCGCGAGATGAAGGGGGCGTTGGCGGTGGCGACCTTCTTGAGCGCGGCCACGATGTCGCGGCCCTTGGTGCCGGCCGGGTCGGCCTTGGGGCCGATCAGCACGAAGTCGTTGTACATGACCTCCTGGCGCTTGGCGGCAAAGCCGTCGGCCACAAACTTTTCTTCGGCCACCTTGTCGTGCACGAACAGCACGTCGGCATCACCGCGGCGGGCCATGTCGATGGCCTGGCCGGTGCCCAGGGCCACCACTTTCACGTCGATGCCGGTGGCCTTCTTGAACTCGGGCAGCAGGTGGCCGAACAGGCCCGACTGCTCGGTCGAGGTGGTGGATGCGATCACGATGCTGGCCTGCGCCAGCGCGGTCGCGCTGCCCAGCAGGGCCGAGGTGCCGACGACGGCGGCGATCACGAGTTGCTTGAAACGGATCACAGGGCTTCTCCTTGAACAAAAAGATGGGCCTGCGGGCAGGTGGCGCGCAGGAGGTCGTGGTTGAAGAAATCGTTGACGGGCAGGTCGGCCAGCAGGCGGCCCTGCTCCAGGTAGACCACCCGGCTGGCCAGGCGCTTGACCTGGCCCAGGTTGTGGCTGCTGAACACCAGGGTGGGCGCGCGGCCGCTGGCGGTGCCGGCCTGGGTGAAGGCGGCAATCAGGGCCTCGACCTCGCGTTTGGCATGCGGGTCCAGGCTGGCCGTGGGCTCATCCAGCAGCCACACATCGGGCTGCAGCGCCCAGGCCCGGGCCAGGGCCAGCCGCTGCTGCTGGCCGCCCGAGAGGGCGCGCGCGTTGCGGTCGGCGATGTCGGTCAGCTCCACCTTGCCCAGCGCCTCCACCGCCCGCTGCTTCGCCTCGCGCCAGGGCAGGCCCTGCATCCACAGGCCGAGCGCGATGTTGCGGCGCGCACTCAGGCGCAGCATGTGCGGGCGCTGGAACAGCATGGCCACCCGACGCTGGTCGGGGGTGTGGATCTCGCCGGTGGTGGTGGGCTGCAGGCGGTGCAGGGTGCGCAGCAACGTGCTCTTGCCGCTGCCGTTGGCACCCACCAGGGCCACCCGCTCGCCTTCGGCGATGCGCAGGAAGATGTGGTCGAGCGCCGGGCGCCGGCCGGCCGAACCGAGCCGCACCTGCACGCCGCGCAGGTCGAAGCACACCGGGGGCACGGCCGAGGCAGCGGCCTGGGCCAGGGTCTCGGGCATGGGCTTCATGCCGGCACCATGGCCGGCATCAGGCCGTCGGCCCGCTCGCGCCAGCGCCGCAGCACCGACACCAGCGCATTGAGCAGCAGCACCACGGTCATCAGCACCAGCCCCAGGCCCAGGGCCAGCGGCAGGTCGCCCTTGCTGGTTTCCAGCGCGATGGCGGTGGTCATGACACGGGTGAAACCTTCGATGTTGCCGCCCACGATCATGACCGCGCCCACCTCCGAGATGGCCCGGCCGAAGGCAGTGATCAGCACGGTGAGCAGGGCATAACGCTCGTCCCAGGCCAGCAGCAGGCTGCGCAGGCCGGTGCCAGCGCCCAGCGAGCGCAGCTGCTCGCCGTGTTCGCGTTCGGCGTCTTCCACGGCCTGGCGCGTCAGCGCCGTGACCAGCGGCAGCACCAGCACGGCCTGCGCCAGCACCATCGCCTGAAAGCTGAACAGCCAGCCCAGAAAACCCAGCGGGCCGGAGCGCGACAGCAGCAGGTAGATGACCAGGCCGACCACCACGGCCGGCACGGCCAGAAAGGTGTTGAGCACGGTGAGCACGCCGTCGCGCCCACGGAACCGCACCACGCCCAGCCACGCGCCCAGCACGATGCCCACGCTGCAGGCCAGCAGGCAGGCCGTGGCACTGACCGCCAGCGAACGCATGACCACCGTCCACAGGACGGTATCGCCGGAAACGATCAGTTCCAGCGCGGTGACCGCGCTGCTTGCAAAGGTGCTCATGACGGCGGGCAGCTTAAGCGTAAGCATGCCAATCCACGGTACGTGAATTCGCGGTATGAACTGAACAACATAAGTTGCCGGATGCCCCTGCAGCGGCTTGATGCACACTGCGGGTCCATGCGAAGCATCGAGCTCTCCTACACCATCGGCCAACCCCGTCCGCGCGGGCCGGGCGCGCCGACCTTGCTGCGCAACCCCATGATGGATGTGCTGCACGCGGTGCGCACCCAGGGTTCGATCTCGGCGGCCGCACGCAGCATCGGCCTGTCGTACCGCCATGTGTGGGGCCAGCTGCGCGAATGGGAAGTGGAGCTCGGCCAGCCCCTGATCTTCTGGGAGCGCGGCCAGGCGGCGCGGCTCACCCCGTTCGGCGAACGCCTGCTCACCGCCGAACGCCTGGCCCAGGCCCGGCTGGGCCCGCAGCTGGAACACCTGCGGGCCGAGATCGAACGGGCGTTCTCGCGCGTGCTCGACGGCGAGAGCGAGGCCGATGCCGGCCAGCAGGACCTGCTCACGCTGTATGCCAGCCACGACCTGGCCCTGTCGGTGCTGCAGGAGCACGCCGCCCAGTCCAGCGAACGCCTGCACCTGGACATCCGTTTCTGCGGCAGCGTGGACGCCATCCGCGCGCTCAACGAAGGCCGCTGCTCGCTGGCGGCCTTCCATACCCAGCCGTTTGCTGCTGCCGGCAGCCTGAGTGCGCGCACCTACCGGCCGCTGCTCAAGCCCGGCCTGCACAAGATCATCGGTTTTGCCCGCCGCTCACAGGGCCTGATGGTGGCGCCGGGCAACCCGCTGCGGCTGCGCGACATGGACGACGTGGCCCGCCTGCAGGCGCGCTTCGTCAACCGCGCCCTGGGCACCGGCACCCGGCTGCTGGTGGACGAGCTGCTGCTGCAGGCGCAGCTGCTGGAGGCCGACATCGAGGGCTACCACCGCATCGAAGGTTCGCACGCCGCAGTGGCCATGGCGGTGGTCGGCGGCACGGCCGATGTGGGCGTGGGCACCGAGTACGCAGCACGACAACACGGGCTGGACTTCATTCCGCTGGTGCAGGAGCGCTACCTGCTGGTGTGCCTGAAGACCTCGCTGGAGACGCCGGCCATGCAGCGCCTGCTGCAGCACCTGACCAGCCCGGCCTGGGCGCAGCGGCTGCTGACCCTGCCCGGCTACGCGCCCGACCACTGCGGCGAGGTGGCCTCGATGAAGCGCCTGCTGCCCTGGTGGACCTGAGCCCCCGGCCCTGGCCTCAGAAGGCTTCCTTCTCGGCCTCCAGGTAGGCCAGGCTGATGTACTTGCCGATGTTGCTCTCGAAGCCCTGCATGCCGGCCGAGCGCGAGGCCACGCGGGGATCGCGCAGCACGGCGGCACGGGCGGCGTCCATGGGCGCGCCGTCCTTGACGGCCTGCACGCAGGGCTCGTAGATGCCGGCCATGAAATCGCCATAGTCCTTCAGCAGCGTCTTCGACGGCAGGCCGTGCCCCGGCAGCCAGGTCTGCTCACCGGCGGCCTTCTGCAGCGCCGCGTAGTACTTGAAGGTACCCACATAGGAGCCGTCGTCGATGTTGGCGATGCGGTTGTTCATGGCCACGTCGCCCACATAGGTCACGCGGTCTTCCACCACCTCCATGCTCAGATCGGACGGCGTGTGCGCGGTGCCGTAGTGGTGCAGCCGGATGCGGGTGTCGCCGAAGTCGAAGACCTGGGCATGCTCCACCGTGCGGTTGGGCACCACCACCTGCGTGCCCAGCGTGGCGCCCTGGGTCCAGCGCTCCATCATGCTGCGCCAGCCGCTGCCCTCGGTGCCGGCGATCTGCTCGCGGGTGTGGGCCAGGGCATGGATGGGCAGCTCGCGGCCGAACGCATTGACGAAGGCATGGTTGCCCAGCCAGTGGTCACCGTGGTAGTGGCTGTTGAAGACCGCCACCACCGGCCGGTCGGTGACGGTGCGGATCATGCGGATGGCCATCTCGCCGATCTGCAGCGAGCAGCCGGAATCGAGCATGACCACACCCTGCTGCGTCACGACGAACACGATGTTGGCCATCAGGCCCTGGTTGGCGGCGGTGGGAAAACCATCGCGCGCATGCACCAGCCAGACCCGTTGCGACACCTGCTGCGGCGGCACGTCGGGCACTTTGGGACCGGCGATGAAGCTTTGCGCCTGCTGGGCAAACAGGCGTGCGTCTGGAAAAGCGGCCAGACCGACTGCGGCGCATGTCGAGCCGCCGGCCAGCCGAAGCCAGTCCCGGCGCCGGATGCAGGCGGGCGGCGTCTGGTTCATGGACATCAGGAATCTCCTGTTTATATAAGCAATTAATTATTTAAACACAGCTTGCAGCGCAAGAACGTGATCGGCCCACCGCGCCGATCACCCAAACCTCAGAAGAAATCACGGCCCCGATGTGTCCCATGGCCTACCGCCATTCACGCCGGAGTCCAGATGATTCGCCGCTCAGTTGCCCAGACGTCCACCCCTTTCCTTTCCGTATCTCAGGCACCGCTGGATCCTGGGTCACCCCCTGATGAAAGACCTTCACGTCCACGCATCCCGACCCGCTGGCGCTGGACCGACGCCGCCACCGCGCAACGGGCGTTGACCGAGACCTATGTGACCGAGCTGCACGCCCATGCCCGGCAGATCGCGCATCTGCAAGGCCGTATGGCGCGCGATCAGGACTTCCCCGTGGAACTGCTGCGGTGCGTGCCACCAGATGCTCGCCGGTCCCCACTCCTGATCGTCGGTGGCATGGGGCCGCTGGCAGGAGTGCAGGCCCTGCAGACTGCGCTGGAGCGTTTCGGACATGAACGCGAAATCGTCCTGTTGCAGTTGTGTAGCGTGCCCGACCGGACTCAGGCACTGGCAGAGGACGACCAGCTGGGGCTGCCTTCGGCCCTGCACCATGAAGTGGTGGAAGCGCTGCACCAGGGCATTGCCGCTGCAGAGGCCGAACTGGAAACCCGTCACCTCGGTCCGGCCCATGTCGTCGTCGCGTGCAACACGGCGCACAACTTCGTGCCCGAGGTCATCGAGCGAAATCAGCTTCGGGACCCGCCTGGCTGGCGATTGCAGTCGATGGTGACCTGCGTGAGCCGGGCGCTGGCCGATACAGCTGGCACGGGGGGCCAGCCAGTGCTGGTCCTGGGCACCGATGGGACTCTCAAGACTCGGCTCTACCTCGATCCGCTGCAATCGGGCGGAGTACGCTGCGTGGTACCGGACACCGTTGCCCAGAACAGCCTGATGGCTGCCATCTACCAGGGAGTCAAGGCCTTCGACCCGGATGCCGTGCTGCACCATGGGCAGGCGCTGTTCCGACAGCTGATCGCAACGGGTTCGGTGGGGCCAGAGCAACGCATTGTGGTGCTCTGTGCATGCACCGAAGTGCCCGATATCGTGAACACGCTACGCGATCGGGGCGACCCCGATGTGCGGGACCTGCTGGTTCGGGCGACGGTGGCGGACCCGCTTCGCATCACCCTGGATCACATCGGCCGGCTGGATGCCGGCCGATGAGCATGGGCGACATTACTGGGCAGGCTGGTCAGACAGGTTCTTGAGGTTCGCCCTCAGTTCTTCACTCATGGGGGCATTCAGGTTGATGCCCTTGGGCGGGATCGGTGACTCGAACCACTTCTTGTACAAAGCGGCGAACTCACCGGTCCGGATCAGATCCTTCAGCGTGTCGTCCACCAGCTTCTTGAAGGCTGGATCGTCCTTGCGCAGCATGATGGCGTAGGGCTCGACCTGAATCGGCTCGCCGACCACCGCCAGCGAGGCCGGATTGACAGCGCTGGCACGCACCCCGTAGAGCAGGATGTCGTCCATGCCGAAGGCATCGGCCCGGCCCTGCTGCACCAGCAAAGCGGATTCGGCATGGTCCTTCGCGGCCATCAGGTCGAAGCCCAGCCCCTGGTCGGCGTTGAGCTTGCGCAGGACCTGCAAGTTGCTGGTCCCGGTCGTGGACACCACCTTGCGGCCTTTGAGATCGGTCACCGATCGCACCGGCGAGTCGGCCTTCACCAGGAAGCGCGTGCCGGTGTAGAAGTAGTTGATGCTGAAGGCGACCTGCTTGTTGCGCTCGGGATTGTTGGTGGTGGAACCGCATTCAATGTCGACGGTGCCATTGGTCAGCAGGGGAATGCGGTTCTGGGCGGTGATGGCCTGGGTCCTGACGACGAGATCACCGCGGCCGGTGACCCGTCGGACCTGCTCGACGATACGTCCGCAGATGTCCCATCCAAAACCGGTGGGCTGGGCATCGGCCCCCAGGTAAGAGAAGGGGAGCGACGCCTCGCGGTAGGCGACAGTGATGGCGCCGGAGGCCTTGACCTTGTCCAGTGTGGATGGCGACTGGGCCATGGCCGGGCTCGACAGCGCAAAAGCAAGGCAGGACAGCAGGGATCGGTGCAGGAGCATGGAGGATTCCGGTAAGGGTTGATGGATGCCGAAGTGAATACTTTGGTACTCAAATTGGCGCTCGCAATATACCCATCGGCAGGCGCTCGGGCCACGCCGTCCGGAAGCTCGTCGTCGAGGATTCAGCTCAAACGCCGCGCAATCTCTCCCACCAGCTGCCGCGCCAGGCTGAGCTTGTCGGCACGCGGCAGCTCGGTGCTGCCGTGCGCGTCCACCAGCAGCAGCGCGTTGTCGTCGCGGCCGAAGGTGTCCGGCCCGATGTTGCCCACCAGCAGCGGCACGCCCTTGCGTTCGCGCTTGGCCTGGGCATGGGCCAGCAGGTCGTGGCTTTCGGCGGCAAAGCCTACGCAATACAGGGCGCCGCTGCGGGCGCGCTGGCTGGCGGCCACGCCGGCCAGGATGTCGGGGTTCTCGACGAAGGCCAGGGCCGGCACCGCGCCCGAGCCGTCCTTCTTGAGCTTCTGGTCGGCCGCGCTGGCCGGGCGCCAGTCGGCCACGGCGGCGGCCGACACGAACACGTCGGCCCGGGGCGTTGCGGCCTGCACGGCGGCCTGCATGTCCAGGGCCGACCGCACGTCGATGCGCTGCACGCCGCGCGGCGTGGGCAGGCCCACCGGCCCGGCCACCAGCGTGACCTGCGCCCCGGCCTCGTGCGCTGCGCGGGCGATGGCGAAACCCATCTTGCCGCTGGACAGGTTCGTCAGGCCCCGCACCGGGTCGATGGCCTCGAAGGTGGGGCCGGCCGTGATCAGCACGTGGCGTCCCTGCAGGGATTTCGGCTGTAAGTGGCGCTGCACCTCATACAGCAGCTCGTCCGGCTCCAGCATGCGGCCGTCACCGGTCTCGCCACAGGCCTGGTCGCCCACGCCCACCCCCAGCACCACGGCGCCGTCGGCCTGCACCTGGGCCACATTGCGCTGCGTGGCGGGGTGTGCCCACATCTCGCGGTTCATGGCCGGGGCCAGCAGCAGCGGCACGCGTTCGATCGGGCGGGCCAGGCACAACAGGGACAGCAGGTCGTCGGCCCGGCCCTGGGCCAGGCGGGCGATGAAGTCGGCACTCGCCGGCGCCACCACCACCACATCGGCCTCGCGGCCCAGGTTGATGTGCGGCATGTGGTTGGGCTGGCGCTCGTCCCACTGCGACAGGTACACCGGCCGGCCGGAGAGCGCCTGCAGGGTGGCCACGGTGATGAAGCGGGTGGCCGATTCGGTCATGACCACCTGCACGGTGGCACCGTCCTTGACGAGGGCCCGGCAGAAATCGGCCGCCTTGTAACAGGCGATGCCGCCGGAAAGGCCCAGAACCACGTGTTTTCCGCTCAGATCGTTCATGCCGCGCAATGTAGCAGGGGCCAGCCTGCGCGGCCGGGTGCCCCGGGGGGGCCCCCTATAATTCCCATTTCCACCTCCTGCGGGCAAGCGGCTCGCCCGAGTCATGACCAAATTCGTGTTCGTCACCGGCGGTGTGGTGTCCTCCCTGGGCAAGGGCATTGCTTCTGCTTCTCTTGCCGCGCTGCTTGAATCGCGCGGCCTCAACGTCACCCTCATCAAGCTCGACCCGTACATCAACGTGGACCCGGGCACCATGTCGCCCTTCCAGCACGGCGAGGTGTTCGTCACCGACGACGGCGCCGAGACCGACCTCGATCTGGGCCACTACGAGCGTTTCATCGAAACGCGCATGCGCAAGAGCAACAACTTCACCACCGGCAAGATCTACCAGTCGGTGCTGGAGAAGGAACGCCGGGGCGACTACCTCGGCAAGACGGTGCAGGTGATCCCGCACGTCACCAACGAGATCCAGGAATTCATCCAGCGCGGCGCCGGCATCGGCACGCCTGACGCGGTGGACGTGGCCATCGTGGAAATCGGCGGCACCGTGGGCGACATCGAGTCCCTGCCCTTCCTGGAGGCCGTGCGCCAGATGAGCCTGCGCATGGGCCCGAACAACTCGGCCTTCGTGCACCTGAGCTACGTGCCCTGGATCGCGGCGGCCGGCGAGCTCAAGACCAAGCCCACCCAGCACACCGCCCAGAAGCTGCGCGAGATCGGCATCCAGGCCGACGCCCTGCTGTGCCGCGCCGACCGCCGCATCCCCGACGAGGAACGCGCCAAGATCAGCCTGTTCAGCAACGTGCCCGAGTGGGGCGTGATCAGCATGTGGGACGTGGACACCATCTACAAGGTGCCGCGCATGCTGCACGAGCAGGGCCTGGACGGCCTGGTGTGCGACAAGCTGCGCCTGAACACGCCGCCGGCCAACCTCAAGCGCTGGGACCAGCTGGTGCACGAGGTGGAACACCCGCAGGCCACCGTGACCATTGCCATGGTGGGCAAGTACGTCGACCTGTCGGACAGCTACAAGTCCCTCAACGAGGCGCTGCGCCATGCCGGCATGAAGAACCATGCCAAGGTGAAGATCGAGTACATCGACTCCGAAACCCTCACCCCGGACAACGTGGCCGAGGTGCTGGGCCGTTTCGACGCCATCCTGGTGCCCGGCGGCTTCGGCAAGCGCGGCACCGAGGGCAAGATCTGCGCCGCCCGTTTTGCCCGCGAACACAAGGTGCCGTATCTGGGCATCTGCCTGGGCATGCAGGTGGCCACCATCGAATACGCGCGCCATGTGGCGGGCCTGACGGGTGCCAACAGCACCGAGTTCGACCCCGACACCCCGCACCCGGTGATCGCCCTCATCACCGAGTGGAAGGACGCCGACGGCAGCATCCAGCAGCGCGACGCCAGCTCCAACCTGGGCGGCACCATGCGCCTGGGCGCCCAGAGCTCCGACGTGGCCCCCGGCACCATCGCCCACAGCATCTACGGCCCGGTGGTCACCGAGCGCCACCGCCACCGCTACGAAGCCAACGTGAACTACCTCGACCGCCTGCGCCAGGCCGGTCTGGTGATCTCGGCCCTGACCCAGCGCGAGCAGCTCACCGAGATCGTCGAGCTGCCGCAGAGCGTGCACCCCTGGTACGTGGGCGTGCAGTTCCACCCCGAGTTCAAGTCCACCCCCTGGGACGGTCATCCGCTGTTCAACGCCTATGTGCGGCAGGCGCTGACCCGCCACAAGTCCTGATGCCGGAGGCCACCCCATGAAGCTCTGCGGATTCGACGTCGGTCTGGACCGGCCCTTCTTCCTGATCGCCGGTCCCTGCGTGATCGAGTCCGAGCAGCTGCAGATGGACGTGGCCGGCCAGCTGCGCGACATCACGGCGAAGCTGGGCATTCCCTTCATCTTCAAGAGCAGCTTCGACAAGGCCAACCGCAGCAGCGGCACCAGCTTCCGCGGCCCGGGCCGCGAGAAGGGCCTGGAGATCCTGGGCCGCATCCGGCGCGAGCTGGGTGTGCCGGTGCTCACCGACGTGCACTCCGAAGACGACATCGCCCCGGCTGCAGCCGTGTGCGACGTGCTGCAGACCCCGGCCTTCCTGTGCCGCCAGACCGACTTCATCCACGCCGTGGCCCGCAGCGGCAAGCCGGTGAACATCAAGAAGGGGCAGTTCCTGGCGCCGCACGACATGAAGAACGTGATCGACAAGGCCCGTGCCGCCGCGCGCGAGGCCGGCCTGGACGAGGACCGCTTCATGGCCTGCGAACGTGGTGCGAGCTTCGGCTACAACAACCTGGTGAGCGACATGCGGTCGCTGGCCATCATGCGCGAGACCGCTGCGCCGGTGGTGTTCGATGCCACCCACAGCGTGCAGCTGCCCGGTGGCCAGGGCACCAGCAGCGGCGGCCAGCGCGAGATGGTGCCGGTGCTGGCCCGCGCCGCCGTGGCGGTGGGTGTGGCCGGCCTCTTCATGGAGACCCACCCCGACCCGGCCAAGGCCCTGTCGGACGGCCCCAACGCCGTGCCCCTGAAGCACATGCCGGCGCTGCTGGAGACACTCATGGCACTCGACGCCGTGACCAAGCGCAACGGCTTCCTCGAAAACGATTTCAACCACTGACCACCCCGCCCACCATGCCCGCCTACCTGATTGCCGACGTCACCGTCACCAACGAAGAACAGATGAAGGTCTACCGCGAGTGGAGCACCCGCGCCATGCAGGAGCACGGCGCCGAGGTGCTGGCCCGTGGTGGCCGCACCGAGCAGCTCGAAGGCGGCTGGGCGCCGCAGCGCATCGTGGTGCTGAAGTTCAAGGACCTGGCCGCCGCCCGTGCCTACTACGACTCCGAGACCTACACCCGGGCCCGGGAAGCCCGCGAGGGCGCCGGCTCGATCCGCATGATCGCCGTCGAAGGCGTCTGATCCCGTTTTTTCATCTCCAAGGCAGAAGAACCCATGAGTGCAATCGTTGACATCGTTGGCCGCGAAGTGCTGGACAGCCGCGGCAATCCCACCGTCGAGTGCGACGTGCTGCTGGAATCCGGCGTGATGGGCCGGGCCGCCGTGCCCTCGGGCGCCTCCACCGGCAGCCGCGAGGCCATCGAGCTGCGCGACGGCGACAAGAGCCGCTACCTCGGCAAGGGCGTGCTGCGCGCGGTCGAGAACATCAACACCGAGATCAGCGAAGCCGTGCTGGGCCTGGACGCCTCCGAACAGGCCTTCCTGGACAAGACCCTGATCGACCTGGACGGCACCGACAACAAGGGCCGCCTGGGCGCCAACGCCATGCTGGCCGTGTCCATGGCCGTGGCCCGCGCTGCGGCCGAAGAGGCCGGCCTGCCGCTCTACCGCTACTTCGGCGGCATGAACGCGGTGCAGATGCCGGTGCCCATGATGAACGTGGTCAACGGTGGCGCACACGCCAACAACAACCTGGACCTGCAGGAACTCATGATCATCCCGGTGGGCGCACCGAGCTTCCGCGAAGCCCTGCGCTGGGGTGCCGAGGTGTTCCACGCGCTCAAGAAGATCATCCACGACAAGGGCATGAGCATCGCCGTGGGCGACGAAGGCGGCTTTGCCCCCAACGTGCCCAGCCACGAGGCCGCGCTGCAGATGATCCTGGAAGCCATCGACAAGGCCGGCTACACCGCCGGTGAACAGATCGCCCTGGGCCTGGACTGCGCCGCCAGCGAGTTCTACAAGGATGGCAAGTACCACCTGGAGGGCGAAGGCCTGCAGCTCACCGCCGAAGAGTGGACCAACATCCTGGCCACCTGGTGCGACAAGTACCCCATCATCAGCATCGAGGACGGCATGGCCGAAGGCGACTGGGATGGCTGGAAACACCTGACCGAGCGCCTGGGCAAGAAGGTGCAGCTGGTGGGCGACGACCTGTTCGTCACCAACACCAAGATCCTGCAGGAAGGCATCGACAAGGACATCGCCAACTCGATCCTGATCAAGATCAACCAGATCGGCACCCTGACCGAAACCTTCGCCGCCATCGAGATGGCCAAGCGCGCCGGCTACACCGCCGTCATCAGCCACCGCTCGGGCGAGACCGAGGACAACACCATCGCCGACATCGCGGTGGGCACCAACGCCGGCCAGATCAAGACCGGCTCCCTCTCGCGTTCGGACCGCATGGCCAAGTACAACCAGCTGCTGCGCATCGAGGAAGACCTGGGCGACGTGGCGGTCTACCCGGGCCGCGCGGCCTTCTACAACCTGCGCTGATCGCCCCATGGCCAGCCGCCTCATCCCTGCCCTGCTGGTCGGCCTGCTGCTGATGCTGCACGCCCAGCTGTGGCTGGGCCGGGGCAGCGTGCCACGGGTGGCCGAGATGAAGCGCGAGCTGGCCGCGCAGCTGGAAGCCAACGAGCAGGCGCAGCAGCGCAACGACCAGATCGCCAGCGAGGTGCGCGACCTGCAGGAAGGTCTGGACATGGTCGAGGAGCTGGCCCGCCAGGACCTGGGCATGGTGCGGCCCAACGAGATCTTCGTGCAGGTGGCCGCACCGGGCACCGCGCCCGCACGCACCGCACGCTGACCGGCCATGGCCGCCCCGGTCGCTCCGGCCGCTGCCTGCATCGCCTTGCTGGGCGGCGAGTCCAGCGGCAAGTCCACCCTCTCCCTCGCACTGACCCAGGCCCTGCAGGCGCACGGCCTGCGCGTGGCCCTGGTGCCCGAGCACCTGCGCGCCTGGTGCCTGGCCGCCGGCCGCGCCCCGCACGCGCATGAACAGGCGGCCATTGCGGCCGAGCAGGACCGGCAGATTGCCGCCGCCCGCGAGAGCGACGTGGACGTGGTGGTGGCCGACACCACCGGCCTGGTGGTGGCCGCCTACAGCGCGCACTACTTTGCCGACGACGCCTTGTGGCCCGATGCGCTGCAGCGCCAGCGCGGCATCGACCTCACCCTGCTGATGGGCCTGGACCTGCCGTGGCAGCCCGACGGGCTGCTGCGCGACAGCCCGGCGGTGCGGGACGCCATCGACCGCCGCCTGCGCCAGGCGCTGCAGGGCGCCGGCCTGCCCTTCGCGCCGGTGTACGGGCGGGGCCCGCAGCGGCTGGCGCAGGCGCTGCGCGCGGTGCAGAACCGGCTGGGCAGCTCGCTGGGTGATCGGCTGGCCCGGCCCCTGGTGGACCCCGACGAGGTGCTGGAGCAAGGCAGTGGCCGCTGGAGCTGCGAGAACTGCAGCGACCCCGAGTGTGAACACCGGCTGTTCAGCAGCCGGATACGCCAGCGGGGCTGACCCCCGTCAGTGGGTCTGTCGGTTGACGGGCGGCTGCTGGTCGGCCTGCAGGAAGACCTGGGCCGCGTCCACCGGATCGAAGCGGTACTGGGCGCCGCAGAAATCGCAGCCCACTTCCACCCCGCCCTGTTCAGCGATGATGGACTCGACCTCGTCGCGGCCCAGGCTGCGCAGCATGCTGCTCACCCGCTCGCGCGAACAGGTGCAGGCAAAGCGCGGGCCTTGCTCGCCGGTCAGCGGCTCGAAGCGGCGCACGTCCTCTTCCCAGAACAGGCGGTGCAGGATGGTGTCGGCATCCAGGGTGAGCAGTTCCTCGCGCTTGAGGCTGGCGGCCAGGATGGCGATGCGGTTGTAGTCCTCGTTGCGGCCGATGTGGTCTTCGTCGCTGCGGGCCACGCCGCTGCCGGCCAGGTTGGCCTCGCCCTGCAGCGGCAGGCGCTGGATCAGCAGGCCGGCGGCCACCTGGTCGTTGGCGGCCAGCACCAGGCGGGTGTCGAGCTGCTCGCTCTGCAGCATGTAGTGCTCGATGACCTCGCTGATGCGCTCCAGCTTCTCGTGCCGGTCGCCGAACAGCGGCACCACGCCCTGGTAGGGCTGCTGGCCCGGCAGGCGGTCCCTGGGGTCCAGCGTGATGGCGCAGCGCCCCTGGTTGGTGACGTTGACCATGTGCGAGAGCGGCGCGTCCGGTGCCACCTCACCCATGACGGTGGCGGTGGCGCGCAGGGCCAGGTCGGGCTGCACCTCGGCCACGGCCAGCTTGACCGGGCCGTCGCCCATGATCTGCAGCGTGAGCGAGCCGTTGAACTTGATGTTGGCCTGCATCAGGGCGGCAGCGGCCGTCATCTCGCCCAGCAGCTCGGTCACGGCGGCCGGGTAACCACCGGCCTGGGCGCGGCGGCGCAGGATGTCCTGCCAGGCATCGGTCAGGCGGACCAGCATGCCGCGCACCGGCAGGCCTTCAAAGACGAATTTGTGGAGTTCGGACACGGGGGGCTTTCGAGGGGAACGCAGGCAGGTCGGGGTCAGCCGATCTTTTTCAAGCCCTGGCGGTAGCGGCGTGCGTTGTCGATGTAGTGCTCGGCACTGCGGCGCAGGCCGGCGATCTGCTCGGGGCTGAGCGTCTTGATGGCGCGCGCCGGGCTGCCGATGATCATGGAGCCGTCCGGGAATTCCTTGCCCTCGGTCACCAGGGCGCCGGCGCCCACCAGGCAGTGCTTGCCGATCTTCGCGCCATTGAGCACCACCGCGCCGATGCCGATGAGCGATTCGTCGCCGATGGTGCAACCGTGCAGCATGACCTGGTGGCCCACGGTCACGTGGCGGCCGATGGTCAGCGGGAAGCCCACGTCGGCGTGCAGCACGCTGCCGTCCTGCACATTGCTGCCCTCGCCCACGGTGATGGTCTCGGTGTCGCCGCGGATGGTCACGCCGAACCAGACGCTGCTGTCCTCGGCCAGCGTCACGCTGCCCATGACCTGGGCGTTGTCGGCCACCCAGGCGCTGGGGGCCAGCTGGGGAGCGGTTCCGTCGAGTTCGTAGATGGCCATGCGGTGCCTCCGGGGGTATGAAACCTAGAATTGTAGGGATGGCCTCCACCCCCGCCCGCCCCGCTGCCACGCCCGCCCTGCAGGACGCACACGACCTGCGGGCACGCGCGCTGCAGGCGCTGCTGTGCGACGACCCGGCGGCCAAGGCTTCGGCCACGAAGGCCCTGTGGCAGACCCTGCGGGACCTGCAGGCCGTCGGCCAGGCCGATGCGGTGCTGGAACGGCAGGCCGCGCTGGTCCTGCCTGAGCCGGCTGCGCCGCTGCCGGGACGGCCCGGGCGGCCGCTGCTGGTGCCGCCGGCCGACGTGCCGCACCGCACCCCCTTCACCCCCGAGGGACTGGCCGCCCAGCTGCACGCCATTGCCCACATCGAGTTCAACGCCATCAACCTGGCGCTGGACGCGGTCTGGCGCTTCGGTGGCATGCCGGCCGACTACTACCGCGACTGGCTGCGCGTGGCCCACGAGGAAGCCACGCACTTCGGGTTGCTGGCCGGGCTGCTCGGGGACATGGGCCATGCCTATGGCGACTTCAGCGCCCACGACGGGCTGTGGACCATGTGCGTGCGCACCCAGGACGACATCACCGCCCGCATGGCGCTGGTGCCGCGCACGCTCGAAGCCCGGGGCCTGGACGCCACCCCGCTGATCCAGCGCCGGCTGCGGCAGGTGGGCACGCCGCACGCATGCAGGGCGGTGGACATCCTGGACATCATCCTGCGCGACGAGATCGGCCATGTGGCCGTGGGCAACCGCTGGTACGGCTGGCTGTGCGAGCGCCAGGGTCTGGACCCGGTGAGCCATTACCGGCTGCTGGCACGCCGGCATGCGGCGCCCCGGCCGCGCCCGCCGCTCAACGAGGCCGCCCGGCGTGCTGCCGGTTTTTCGGATGTCGAGATGGCCGCACTGATGGCGGAATGAACCCCTGACGGGGGACGCCGCCTGGCCGTTTGTCACGTTTGAGCTGCGTAATCGGGTGTACACCACCGGGTAGTGCATCCAAAAGCGCCTCTCCGACGTAGCATCCCCACCAGGAGTGGGGAAATGACGGAAGTCACATGAGCAGCAAGAGCGTTCCGCTGGACGAATACCTCGGCCGCGCCTTCGACCGCACGCCGGTGTCGATGATCGTCGTCAACCAGGCGGGCGAGATCACGCGCGCCAACCGGCTGGCCGAGCAGACCTTCGGGTACGACAGCGACGAGCTGATCGGCCAGCGGGTGGAAGTGCTCGTGCCCGAACGCTACCGCCATGCCCACCCCGGCTACCGGCAGGGCTTTCTGGCCGAGACCTCGGCCCGCCCCATGGGCGCCGGGCGCGACCTGGCCGGCCGCCGCAAGGACGGCAGCGAGTTTCCGGTGGAGATCGGCATCAATCCGGTGGAAACCGGCGAGGGGCCCATGATCCTGTCGGTCATCCTGGACCTGTCGGAACGCAAGCAGAGCGAGCGCCGCATCCAGGAAGCGCTGGCCCAGAAGGACCTGCTGCTGCGCGAGGTGCACCACCGGGTCAAGAACAACCTGCAGGTGATCCACAGCCTGCTGGACCTGCAGGCCATGCGGCTGCAGGACCACGATCTGGTGGGCGCGCTGCGCGAGAGCCAGAACCGCATCCGCTCCATGTCGCTGATCCACCAGACGCTCTACCAGTCGGAGAACGTGGCCCAGGTGGACTTCGCGCGTTTTCTGGACGAGCTGGTGCGCGGCCTGACCGACTCCTACCGGTCCGAGGCCGGACAGGTGCGGATCGGGGTTCAGGCCAACGGCATCAAGCTGCCCATCAACGAAGCCATTCCCTGCGGTCTGGTCATCAACGAACTGGTGAGCAACGCACTCAAGCACGGTTTCCCGGACGGGCGCAGCGGCCACATCGAGGTGGAATTGCGCGAACCCGCCCCCGGCGAGGTGGTGCTGTCGGTCAACAACGACGGCGTGCCGATTGCCGAAGACCGCAACCTGCGCCAGACCCAGACCCTGGGCCTGCAGCTGGTGCAGCTGCTCACGCGCCAGCTCGGCGGCGTGCTGGACATCCACCGCAGCAACCCGGTGCGGTTCGAGCTGCGGTTCAAGGTGGAGGCAGCGGCATGAAGGGACCGGCCAAGATCCTGATCGTGGAGGACGAAGGCATCGTCGCCTTCAACCTGCAGCAACGCCTGCAGCACATGGGCTACACCGTGGCCGGCGTGGCCGAGTCCGGCAGCGAAAGCCTGTCGCTGGTGGAATCCGAGCGGCCCGACCTGGTGCTGATGGACATCCACATCAAGGGCGAGATGGACGGCATCGACGTGGCCGAAGCGCTCAGCCACAAGCCGCACGGCTCGGTGCCGGTGATCTACCTCACCGCCTATTCCGAAGATGCCACGCTGGAACGGGCCCGCCTGACCCGCCCCTACGGTTATCTGATCAAACCGTTCTCGGAACGCGAGCTGCACGCCACCATCCAGATGGCGCTGGAGCGGCACCAGATGCAGCTGGCCCTCCACGACAACCAGCGCCTGCTGGCCCAGGCCCTGAAATCGGCCGACATGGGCAGCCTGGAGTGCGACCCCGAAGCCGGCACGGTGCGCACTGCCGGGGCCAGCTCCCGCCGCATCGGCGTGGCCGAGCATGTGCCGGTGCCGCTGGCGACGGTGCTGCGCATCGTGGTCGATGAAGACCGGCTGGCCGTGACCCGCTGCCTCATGGGGCAGGTGCCCGGCCGCTTCAGCCAGGAGTTCCGCAGCAACGTGCCGGGGCAGGGATTGCGCTGGCTGCGCATGGACGGCGCCACCCTGGAGGACGGCCGCACCAACTGCGTGGTGCAGGACATCACCGCCACCAAGCAGACCGAGCAGGCGCTGCAGCAGGCCAACGAGGTGCTGGAGGCCCGTGTGCAGGAGCGCACCCGCGAGCTGCAGCAGAGCCTCAAGGAGCTCGAAGCCTTCAACAACACGGTGGCGCACGATCTGCGCGCCCCCATCCGCGCCATTTCGGGCCTGAGCGAGATCCTGCTGGAAGACCACAAGAACACCCTGGGCCCGGAAGGGGCTGCGGTGCTGCAGCGCATCGCCGCCTCAGCGGTGCACATGGGCAGCCTGATCGACGCGCTGCTCAACATGGCGCGCCTGTCCCGCCAGGACATACGGCTGGGCCGGGTGGATCTGGGCGAGATCGCCACCGAGGTGGTGGACAACCTGCGCCATGCCGAGCCACAGCGTGTGTGCGACATCAGCATCACATCGGGCATGGTGGTGCTGGCCGACCCGGCGCTGATGCGCAGCGTCATGGACAACCTGCTGCGCAACGCCTGGAAGTTCAGCGCCCGCGAAGCCATCACCCGCATCGAGGTGGGCAGCCAGACCATCGACGGCGAGACGGTGTATGCGGTGCGCGACCACGGCTGCGGCTTCGACGCGACCAAGGCAGCGCGCCTGTTCGATCCGTTCTTCCGCCTGCATGCCGAGCGCGACTATGCCGGCACCGGCCTGGGCCTGAGCATCGTGCACCGCATCGTCACCCGCCACGGCGGGCGCGTGTGGGCCGAGAGCGCACCCGGCCAGGGCGCCACCTTCCGCTTCACCCTGGGCCAGCCGGCAGGCAGCGACAATCGGGCATGACCGATGCCCGATTCGACACCCTTCCCCTCACGCCCGGCCTGCTCGATGCCCTGAAGCGACTGGGCTTCGAGCGCATGACGCCCATCCAGGCGGCAGCGCTGCCCCCGGCCCTGCTGGGCCGTGACCTGATCGCCCGCGCACAGACCGGCAGCGGCAAGACCGCCGCCTTTGCGCTGAACCTGCTGACCCAGCTCAACCCGCGCCATTTCGGCGTGCAGTCGCTGGTGCTGTGCCCCACCCGCGAGCTGGCCGACCAGGTGGCCACCGAGATCCGGCGCCTGGCCGCCGCGTCCGACAACATCAAGGTGGTCACGCTGTGCGGCGGCGTGCCGCTGCGCGGCCAGCTGGCCACGCTGGAACACGGCGCCCATGTGGTGGTGGGCACACCCGGCCGCGTGCTGGACCACCTGCAGCGCCAGAGCCTGCAGCTGGACGGGCTGCGTACCCTGGTGCTGGACGAGGCCGACCGCATGCTCGACATGGGCTTTGCCGACGACATCGCTGCCGTCGTGCGCGCCTGCCCGGCGCAGCGCCAGACGCTGCTGTTCTCGGCCACCTACCCGGACGACATCGCGAAACTGGCCGGCCGCATCCTGCGTGACCCGCTCACCGTGACCGTGGCCGATGCACCGCAGGCCGGCCGCATCGAACAGCGCTGGTACGAAGTGACCGAAGCGCAGCGCCTGCACACCGTGGGCCGCCTGCTGCTGCACTTCCGCCCCGCCAGCACCATGGCCTTCTGCAACACCAAGGCCCAGTGCAACGACCTGGTGGAGGTGCTGCGCGCCCAGGGCATCGGGGCACTCGCCCTGCACGGCGACCTGGACCAGCGCGAACGCGACCAGGTGCTGGTGCGTTTTGCGAACCGGTCCTGTCCGGTGCTGGTGGCCACCGACGTGGCCGCGCGCGGCCTGGACATTCCCAGCCTGGGCGCCGTCATCAACGTGGACACCACCCCCGACGCCGAAGTGCATGTGCACCGCATCGGCCGCACCGGGCGCGCCGGCGAGGACGGCCTGGCCCTGAACCTGGCCAGCCTGGACGAGATGGGCCGGGTGGGCCGCATCGAACAGCAGCAGGGACACGAGGTGCAGTGGTACCCGCTGGACAGCCTGAAGGACAGCGGCACCGGCCCGCTGCTGGCCCCCATGGCCACGCTGCACATCCAGGGCGGGCGCAAGGAAAAGATCCGCGCCGGCGACGTGCTGGGCGCGCTCACCGCCGACCTGGGCTACACCCGCGAGCAGGTGGGCAAGATCAGCATCAATGACTGGTCGACCTATGTGGCGCTGGACCGCAGCGTGGCGGCTGAAGCCGCGCGCCGGCTGGCCGGCACCCGCATCAAGGGCCGCAGCGTCAAGGTGCGGCTGATCGGCGATCTGGAACTGTCGGACAATGCCGCTCCATGAACGACAACACCTCCCCCGCCACCGCCTCCCCTGACAACCGCCCCGCCCTGCCCGACCGCCTGAGCATCGACCCGCGCAGCCCGCACCATGTGGCCGCCGTGTTCGAGCACGACATCGGCATCATGTTCAACGGCAAGGAACGCTTCGACGTGTCGGAGTACTGCATCAGCGGTGGCTGGATCAAGGTGCCTTCGGGCAAGACGCTGGACCGCAAGGGCCAGCCGCTGCTGATCCAGCTCAAGGGCCAGGTCGAGGCCTTCTACAAGTAAGCGGCGCCCGCGGTGCTTCACCCGCGCGGGTGGTGCCGCGCCACCAGCGTCTTCAGCCGCTCGCGCGCCACATGGGTGTAGATGGTGGTGGTGGAGATGTCGGCGTGCCCCAGCAGCAGCTGCACCGCCCGCAGGTCGGCCCCGTGGTTGAGCAGGTGGGTGGCAAAGGCGTGGCGCAGCGTGTGCGGCGACAGGTGCACCGCGATGCCGGCCTGCTGCGCATAGCGGCGCACCAGCTGCCAGAACATCACGCGGGTCATGGCCTCGCCGGCGCGTGAGCCGCGCGAGGTGACGAACAGGTCGTCGCTGGCCTGTCCACCCAGGATGTCCGGCCGGCCCTCGGCCAGGTAGCGCTGCAGCCACTGCCCGGCCACCTGGCCGAACGGCACCAGCCGCTCCTTGTTGCCCTTGCCGGTGACGCGCAGCACCCCTTCCGACAAGGACACATGCCAGGCCTTGAGGGTGACCAGCTCGCTCACCCGCAGGCCGCTGGCGTACATCAGCTCCAGCATGGCGCGGTCGCGCAGGCCCAGGGCGGTGCCGGTGTCGGGCGCGTTGAGCAGCGCCTCCACCTGGGCCTCGCTCAGGGTGTGCGGCACCCGCAGCGCCTGCTTCGCGGGCATGAGGCGCAGCGTGGGGTCGGTGGTGATGAAGCGTTCGCGCAGCGCCCAGCGGAAGTAGCGCCTCAGCACGGTGAGGCGCCGGTTGGCGGTGCTGGCCCGGGTCTGCGCATGCCGGGCCGCAAAGTAGGCATTGATGTCGGCCTCGGTGGCCTGCAGCAGGGTCTTGCCCTGCGGCGCCAGCCACTCGCCGAACAGGACCAGATCGCGCCGGTAGGCCTCCAGCGTGTTGCGCGAGAGGCCTTCTTCAAGCCACAGGGCATCGACGAAGGCCCCGGCCAGGTCCTGTGGCCCGGCCGGCACGCGGGAGGCCGTAGCGGTCATCAGTCCAGACGGAGCTTCTGCTTGTCCACCACCTGCTTGTAGACGCCGAACTCGGCCTTGATCTGCTCGGCGAACTGGGCCGGGGTGTTGGCCACCACCAGCGAACCGGTGTCCTCGATGCGCTTCTTCACCGCCGGGTCGGCCACGGCCTGCAGGGCGGCGGCATGGATCTTGTCCACCACCTCCTTGGGCATGCCCTTGGGTCCGATCAGGCCGTAATAGGCCATGCGGTTGACGGCCTCCAGACCCACTTCCTTGAAGGTGGGGATGTTGGGCAGGCCGGCCACGCGGTCGGGGGCGGCCACCACGATGGCGATCAGGCGGCCGTCGCGGATGAAGGGCAGTGCCGAGGGCAGGTTGTCGAAGATGATGGGCACCTGGCCGCCCACCGTGTCGTTCAGGGCCGGGCCGGCGCCGCGGTACGGGATGTGGGTGATGAAGGTGCCGGTCAGGCTCTTGAACAGCTCGGTCTGCAGGTGGCCGATGCCGCCGGTGCCCGAGGTGGCATAGCTGTACTTGCCGGGGTTCTTCTTGATCTCGGCCAGGAAACCCTTGTAGTCGCGCGCCGGGAAGCTGGGGTGCACCGCGATCACGTTGGGGGTGGCCGCGATGTTGATGATGGGCGTGAAGTCGGTGAGCGTGTTGTACGGGATCTTGGGGTTGATCGCCGGGTTGGCGGCCGTGGTGGACACGGTGGCCATGCCGATGATGTGACCGTCCGGCACGGCGCGGGCCAGCTCGGAAGCCCCCACCACGCCGCCGCCGCCGGCCTTGTTCTCGACGATCACCGACTGGCCCAGGGCCTTGCCCAGCGGCTCGGACATGACGCGGGCAATGATGTCGGTGGTGCCGCCCGGTGCAAACGGCACCTGCAGGCGGATCGGCTTGTTCGGGAAGGTCTGGGCCCAGACGGCAGCGCCCGGCACGGCAAGGCCGGCCAGCACGGCAGCGGTCGTCAGGACATGGCGTCGGTTCAGCATGAGAGGTCTCCTTGTGGGTATGAAGATGCGTCCGGCGCCAGGGCGCCGGCCCGCTGTGGGTGACCCATGAATGTACCAACCGGTTCCCGGCTTGCGATCCGGAGAACCACAGACGGGGAAAACCCCGAGACGACCCCGCTGCAGCCGCTATGCTCGGACGGTGAACCACGCCCAGCTGCTCTTCCCCGATTTCGCGCTCATCCTGTGCGGCTTCCTGCTCTGCCGCTTCACCGCCCTGGACCGCAAGGTGTGGGAGCCGGTGGAAGCGCTGGTGTATTACTTCCTGTTCCCGGTGCTGCTGTTCCAGGCCATCGTGCGCAACCCGCTCGATCTGGGGGCGGCGTCGCACCTCATGGGCGCCGGCATCACGCTGGGGCTGTGCGGCATTGCGCTGGCCTACTCGCTGCCGCGCTGGCCCTGGGTGGGGCGGCGGCTGGACACCCGGCTGCACGCCGCCAGTGCCCAGGTGGGGTTCCGCTTCAACTCCTTCATCGCGCTGGCCCTGGCCGACCGGCTGGCCGGGGCCCAGGGCGTGCAGATGATCGCCGTGATCATCGGCGTGTGCGTGCCGCTGTTCAACGTGGCGGCCGTGTGGCCCATGGCCCGGCACGCCGGGCGCGGCTTCGTGCGCGAGCTGCTGCGCAACCCGCTGATCATCGGCACCACCAGCGGCCTGCTGTTCAACCTGGCGGGCGGGTCGATCCCGGTGTGGATGGAGCCCACGGTCACCCGCATCGGCCAGGCCTCGCTGGCGCTGGGCCTGATGGCCGCCGGCGCCGGCCTGCAGTTCGGCCTGCTGGCCAGCGCCAAGACCCTGGGCGGGCTGGTGCTGGCGGTCAAGCACCTGGGCATGCCGCTCATGGCCTTCGGCATCGCGCAGCTCTTCGGTCTGGACCCGCAGCAGACCCTGGTGCTGCTCATGTTCTCGGCCGTGCCCACCGCCTCGAGCTGCTATGTGCTGGCGGCGCGCATGGGCTACAACGGCCCCTATGTGGCCGGGCTGGTGACGCTGTCCACCCTGCTGGGCATGGTGAGCCTGCCGCTGGCGCTGGGCGTGCTGGGCGGGCGTTGAGGCCCCGGGCCGGGTCGCGTCAGCGCGTGGTCACCAGGTCCATGCGGCGCTGCAGCCGCGCCGCCTCGTCGGTGCGGCCGGCCTGCAGGGCCTGCTCGCGCTGCACCCCCAGCCAGGCCAGCAGCGGCCGCCGCCAGCCCTGCGCGGAGGCCGTGTCCACCGCCAGCGCCACCTCGGCCGGCGTGATCTGCCCGGCCTGCAGCCGCGCCCCGGCCGCCACCAGGCGCGACAGGGGATCGGCCACCTCGGCCACGGGCTGGCGCTGCGCGGGGGGCAGCCAGGCGCGGTCGGCCTCGATGGCCTGGCCTTTCAGGTAGCGGGCATAGGCCTGCTCGGCGGGTGCGGCATCGGCGGCCAGCGCATCGAAGGCCGGGCAGACGCCTGGCTGCAGCGCGGCCACGCGGGCGGCACAGGCATGCAGCTCCGCCCGGGCCAGCAGCGCCGGCTGGCCGGTGCTGCGCAGCTCGCGGCGGGCGCGCTGCATCTCGGCCTCGGCCACGCGGTCGTTGCCCTGCAGCCAGGCCTGGGCCGCGCGGTCGAGCGAGATGCGGGCGGCCATCTGCCAGTCGGGCGGCGGCGGGGTGCTGCTGCAGGCGGCCAGGACCCCAGCCAACGCGAACAGGCACAGGCATTTCAGGGTTCGTGTCATGGCAGCTTGACCTCGGCATCGCGGGCAAAGGGCCAGCGGCGGTTCAGGTCCAGGATGAGGCCATCCACCAGGCGCAGGCTGGCTTCCACCTCGGCGCGCAGGGCGGTCAGGTCGACCGTGGCCTCGCGCGTGTTGGCGGCCACACCCTGCGCCTCCACCAGCACCGCGTCGAGCTTCTGCAGGCTGCCGCGGGTGTCGGCCAGCAGCGCGTCGAGCTGGCGCACCGTGGCGCGCACATCGCCCACCAGCCCGGCGGGTCGACCGTCCGGTCCGGGCGGCTGGCCCTGGCCGAACACCTGCCGGTCGGCATTGGCCACCAGCGAATCGAGCCGGGCCAGCAGCGCGTTGCTGCGCTCGATGGCCTGCAGCAGGCGGCGGGCATCGGCCTCGTTGCCGGTGAGCATGCCGGCCATGCCCTGCGGACCGGCCAGGCGCCCGGTGGCCACCTCCACATGGTCCAGCGATCGGGCCAGCGGCGCGTCGGCGCGGGTCAGGGCATTGAGGTTGCCCAGCAGGTCGCGCACGGCCGCCGTGAGCTGCGGAATCTCGGCCGCCGCATCGCCGCGCAGCACGGTGCGCTCGGCGCCGTCCGGCAGGGGCGGGTCGTCCAGCACGCCGCTGTAGGCCCGCAGCCGGGTGCCGCCCACCAAGCTGCGCTCCAGCGTGAAGATGCTGGAGGTGCGCAGCCAGCGGGCGTCGCGCCGGGGCACGTCCACCAGGATGCGGGCACGGCCGTCGTCGGCCAGCTCGATGCGGGCCACCCGGCCGATGGCAAATCCGGCAAAGGTCATGTCCATGCCGACCGCCACGCCTTCGGAATCGTCGGCCACCAGCACCACGCGCTGCGTGGGCTGGAACACGCCCCGGGCGAACAGCACATAGGTGACCGAGCCGATCAGCAGCACCAGCATGAGGACGATGAGCGCCGTGGCCTTGAAGGCCAGGTGGCGGACCGGGGGATCGGTGTCGGGGGGCAGGACGGGGGTCATGGGATCAAGCGTAGTTGCCCAGCAGCGAGCCGATCTCGATCAGCAGCAGGGCCGAGAACAGGCGGGCGAAGGAGGCCATGTCGCTCTGGCGGCGAAAGCGCCCGGCGGCATCGGGCCGGGCGGCCGCAGCCAGCGGCACCACCGCCACGGCCAGCGCGAACAGGCCGGTCTTGAGCGCAAAGATGAGCCCCACGGCCGGACTGAAGATGCCGCCCACCGCATGGGTGTAGGCCGGCAGGCCCCAGGGCGAGAAGCCGTAGATGCTGAGGTAGGACAGCACCAGCGCCGTCACCCCGGCCAGGCCGGCCAGCAGCAGCACCGCAAAGCCGCTGGCCAGCGCGCGCGGGAACAGGGCCAGGGCCACAGTGGCCAGGGCGTCGGGCGCGCTGGCCGCCTGGCGCCGCCGCGCCAGCAGGGCCCGCACCTGCTGGGCCTGGGGCATGGCGTGGCGCAGCGCCACGAACAGCGCCGCGTACAGCGGGATGAGTTCGAGCACCAGGGTGCGCACCAGCACCTCGATGGCGTACTGCGACAGGCCGTAGCTGGCCGCCGTGGCCACCACGATGCGGATCAGCACCAGGCTGACCAGCGCCGAGAGCACCAGGAACCAGGTGAGCAGGGGCAAGGTGGCGCGCACCAGCTGCTGCATGACCGCCTGCCGGCGGGCCGGCTGCAGATAGCTCGACGGCGACAGCGACAGCACCACCATCAGCGCGCCCAGGCGCAGCAGGTGCAGCACGCCGCCGGCCATGCGCACCACGCCCCGGGCGGCCGGGTCGGCATTGAACGACAGGAGCAGGCGGTCCATGCGGGCCATGATAGTGGCGGGCTGTGGCAGCGCGGATGCAACGGCCTGTAAGGGCGGCGCAGGCTGGTGAAAACGCGCATGGCCGAAACGGGCGGGTGCGGGTGGAATGCGGGGCTTGTCCTGTGCCCTGCCCTCATCCGCCATGTCCCACCACCTCGCCCCCGTCATCCGCCGCCAGACCATTGCCGACGCGCTGCACCGCACCGCGCTGCGCCTGCCCGAGAAGACCGCCATCGTCTGCGGCGACGTGTGCTGGACCTATGCCGACTTCAATGCCCTGGTGACAAGGCTGGCCGCCGGCCTGGCCCACATCGGCGTGGCCGAGGGCGACAAGGTGGCCGTGCTGGCCCGCAACTCCCACGCCTTTGCCGCGCTGCGCTTTGCCCTGGCGCGCCGGGGTGCCGTGCTGGTGCCGATCAACTTCATGCTCAAGGCCGACGAGGTGGCCTACATCCTGCGGCACGCCGGCGCCCGCACCCTGGCCACCGACAGCGGCCTGGCCGAGCTGGCCCGGGCCGCTGCCGCCCTCGACACGCCGGTGGAGCAGTTCATCTGGATGCCCGGCGAAGACCCGAGCGAGCCGGTGGAACGCATGCACCGCTTCGACCACCTGGCCGCCTGCGGCGACCCGCTGCCGCCGGTGCAGCTGGGCAGCACCGACCTGGCGCAGATCGTCTACACCAGCGGCACCGAGTCCAGCCCCAAGGGCGCCATGCTCACCCACGATGCGGTGCTGTGGCAGTACGTGAGCTGCGTGATCAATGCCGAGATCGCCGAGGCCGATGTCACCCTGCACGCGCTGCCGCTCTACCACTGCGCCCAGCTCGATGTGTTCTTCGGCCCGGCCATCTATGTGGGCAGCACCAACATCATCACCGGCAAGCCGGTGCCCGACCACCTGCTCAAGCTGCTGGAGCAGCACCGCATCACCAGCTTCTTTGCGCCGCCCACGGTGTGGATCGGCCTGCTGCGCTCGCCGGCCTTCGACCCGGCGCGCCTGACCCGCCTGGCCAAGGGCTACTACGGTGCGTCCATCATGCCGGTGGAGGTGCTCAAGGAACTGGCCTCGCGACTGCCTGCCGTGCGGCTGTGGAACCTGTACGGCCAGACCGAGATCGCGCCGCTGGCCACCATGCTGGCCCCGCAGGACCAGCTGCGCAAACCCGGCTCGTGCGGCAAGGCGGTGCTGAATGTGGAAACCCGGGTGGTGAACGACCAGATGGAGGACGTGGCGGTGGGCGAAGTGGGCGAGATCGTGCACCGCTCCCCGCACCTGATGCTGGGCTACTTCAACGACCCCGAACGCACCCGCGCGGCCTTCGAGGGCGACTGGTTCCACAGCGGCGACCTGGCCGTCATCGACGACGAGGGCTACATCACCGTGGTCGACCGCAAGAAGGACATGATCAAGACCGGCGGCGAGAACGTGGCCAGCCGCGAGGTGGAGGAAATGATCTACCGCCTGGGCGCCGTGAGCGAGGTGGCGGTGATCGGCCTGGCCGACCCCAAGTGGGTCGAGGCGGTGACCGCCGTGATCGTGGTGAAGGCGGGCCACCAGCTCACCGAGGACGAGGTGATCGCGCACTGCAACACCCACATGGCGTCGTTCAAGTCGCCCAAGCGGGTGGTGTTCACCGACGCCCTGCCCAAGAACCCCAGCGGCAAGCTGCTCAAACGCGAGCTGCGGCTGCGCTACGCGCAGGCCTGAGGCGGCTCAGCCCGCCGGCGCGAGCGACCAGGCCACCTGCTCCCGCACCACGGCACTCGTGTGGTCGGCCCGGGCCTGCAGCGCGGCGCGGGCGGCATCGGCCTCGGGGCCGGCCAGGCCACCGTGCAGCGCATTGCCCAGTGCCAGGGCGATGTTGCGCAGCCAGCGCTCGTGACCGATGCGGCGGATGGCGCTGCCTTCGGTGCGGCGCAGGAATTCGGCCTCGGTCCAGCCGAACAGCTCCACCAGCGTGCGGCCGGCCAGGCCCTCGCGTTCGTCGAAATCCGGCAGCGGGGAGCGCTGGGCAAACTTGTTCCAGGGGCAGACCAGCTGGCAGTCGTCGCAGCCGTAGATGCGGTTGCCCAGCAGCGGTCGCAGATCGGGCGGGATGGGCCCCTCGTGCTCGATGGTGAGGTAGCTGATGCAGCGGCGCGCATCGAGCCGGTAGGGGCCGGTGATGGCCTGCGTGGGGCAGGCATCGATGCAGGCGCTGCAGCTGCCGCAATGCGCGCTGACCGCCTCGGTGGGCGGCAGGGCCAGGTCGACGAAGATCTCGCCCAGGAAGAACATCGACCCGGCCTCGCGGTCCAGCACCAGGGTGTGCTTGCCGCGCCAGCCCAGACCGCTGCGGGTGGCCAGCTCGGCTTCCAGCACCGGGGCCGAATCGGTGAACACGCGGTGGCCGAAGGGGCCGATGTCGGCCGCAATGCGGTCGGCCAGTTTCTGCAGGCGCTGGCGCAGCACCTTGTGGTAGTCGCGCCCCCGGGCATAGACCGAGACCACCGCCTCGCCGGGGCGCTGCAGGCGCTGCAGTTCGCGCCCGGTCCAGTCGGGCGCGGTGCCCTCGGGCAGGTAGTTCATGCGGGCGGTGATGACGCTCACCGTGCCCGGCACCAGCTCGGCCGGGCGGGCGCGGGTCATGCCGTGGCGGGCCATGTAGTCCATGCCGCCATGGCAGCCGGCGTCCAGCCAGGCCTGCAGGCCGGGCTCGGCCGAGCGCAGGTCGACACCCGTCACACCGATTTGGGAGAATGCGAGCTCTTGCCCCCAGACGCGTATGCGGGAGACCAGTTGAGCGACATCCAGACCCGTGTTCATGCGGCACCGATTGTAGGAAGCGGTGTATGGCATGGCCGCTGGCCCCACGAGGAGGCCACGCAGGCCTTCGCGCAGCGGCTGGCCGCCTGCCCGGCCGTGGCCCATGCCACGCTGGCGCTGCAGGGCGATCTGGGCGCCGGCAAGACCACCTTCGTGCGGCACCTGCTGCGGGCCCTGGGCGTGCGCGGCCGCATCAAGAGCCCCACCTACGCGGTGGTGGAACCCCACTCCGCCATCGACTGCCCGCTCATGCCGCCCGGCGAGGCGCTGTCGATCTGGCACTTCGACTTCTACCGCTTCACCGATCCACGCGAGTGGGAAGACGCCGGATTCCGCGAACTTTTCGGCAGCCCCGGCCTCAAGCTGGTGGAATGGCCGGAGCGCGCCGCCGGCTTCATGCCCGCCATCGACCTGACGCTGGACATCGACCCCGATCCCATGAACACCGATCCCGAGCACGACGGTTCGCGCCTGGTGCGCGCCACCGCCCACACACCGGCCGGCCAGCGGCTGCTGGAGGCCCTGGCCGGATGACGCGCCTGCCCGATCCCGCCCGGCGCAGCCTGCTCCAGGTCGGCTCGCTGGTGCTGCTGCTGGGGCCGCACCACATTGCGCGCGGCGCCAGCGTGCTGGCGGTGCGCATCTGGCCGGCCGAGGACTACACGCGGGTCACCATCGAATCCGACACCCGGCTGGTCTCGCGCTCCAGCTTCGTGGACAACCCGCCGCGCCTGGCGGTGGACATCGAGGGCCTGGACCTGATGCCCGGTCTGCGCGACCTGGTGGCCCAGCTGCGATCGGACGACCCCAACATCGGCGGCATCCGTGTGGCCCAGTTCGCGCCCAACGTGGTGCGCCTGGTGATCGACCTGAAGCAGGCCATGAAGCCCGAGGTGTTCAACCTCGATCCGGTGGCGGCCTACCAGCACCGGCTGGTGCTGGACCTGCGCCCGGTCAACCCGCCCGATCCGCTGGAGCAGCTCATTGCCCAGCGCATGCGCGACCTGGACGAGGCCAGCGCCCGCGCCGCGCGCCTGCTGGGCCTGGAAACCCAGGGCACCGGTGCCACCGTGACGCCCGAACGCGCCGCCCGCCCCGACCCGCTGGGCGAGCTGATCGCCCGCCAGGAATCGGCCGGCAGCGCGGCCAAGGCCACCCCACCCGCCCGCGCCGAGCCACCGGTGGCCGCAGCGCCGTCGGACCGGCCCGCCCGGCCGGTGGCCCCTTCGGCCAAGGCCCGCGAACGCGCCCGCACCGAACGCCTGATCGTGATCGCGCTCGACCCCGGCCACGGCGGCGAGGACCCGGGGGCCATCGGTCCCGGCGGCACGCACGAAAAGAAGGTGGTGCTGCAGATCGCCCACAAGCTGCGCGAGCGCATCAACAACACCACCGTCAACGGCAACCCCATGCGGGCCTTCATGACCCGGGACGCCGACTTCTTCGTGCCGCTGCAGGTGCGGGTGGCCAAGGCCCAGCGGGTGCAGGCCGACCTGTTCATCAGCCTGCATGCCGACGCCTTCTACAGCCCGCGTCCGCAGGGCGCCAGCATCTATGCACTCAGCACCCGGGGCGCCAGCAGCGCGGCCGCCCGCTGGATGGCCGACAAGGAAAACGCGGCCGACCTGGTGGGCGGCATCAATGTGCGTTCGCAGGACGCCACGGTGCAGCGCGCCCTGCTCGACATGAGCACCACTGCGCAGATCAACGACAGCCTCAAGCTCGGCAGCTCCATGCTGGGCGAGGTCAAGCGCGTGGGCAAGCTGCACAAGCCCCGCGTGGAGCAGGCCAACTTTGCGGTGCTGCGTGCCCCCGACATTCCCAGCGTGCTGGTGGAGACCGCCTTCATCAGCAACCCCGACGAGGAAAGACGCCTCAACGACCCGAAGTACCAGAACGACCTGGCCGACGCCCTGATGCGCGGCATCGTGCGGTACTTCGAAGCCAACCCGCCGCTGGCGCGCAACCGCCAGATCTGACCCCTCCACCCGAACCCGACATGGCCCACCAGTACACCGCCGAGATCCTCTGGGAACGCGGCGACCAGACCTTCACCGACAACCGCTACAGCCGCCGCCACACCATCCGCCTGGACGGCGGGCTGGAGGTGGCCGGCTCGTCCTCGCCCCTGGTGGTGCCGCTGCCCTACTCCGACCCGGCCGCCATGGACCCGGAAGAAGCCTTCGTGGCCTCGCTGGCCAGCTGCCACATGCTGTGGTTCTTCTCCATTGCGGTGCGCGCCGGTTTCTGCGTGGACCGCTATGCCGACCACGCGGTGGGCGTGATGGCCGCCAACGAGAAGCGCAAGTTCTGGGTGTCGCGCGTCACGCTGCGGCCGGCCGTGAGCTTCTCGGGTCGCCAGCCCACCGCCGATGAACTGGCCGACATGCACCACCAGGCCCACGAGGAATGCTTCATCGCCAACTCGGTGAAGACCCAGGTGGTGGTGGAGCCCCAACCTGCAGGAGCCTGACCATGCCGCTGTCCGTGCACGACCTGGGCTACGAGCCCGACGATCTGAAAGTCACCGTCTCCGAGATGCTGGTGGCCACGGCCGACCAGTCCGACGAGGCGCTGGACCGCAACATCACCGACGTGCTGCGCACCCTGCGTGAGCGCATGAAGATGGATGTGGTGTTCTGTTCCGAGTTCGTGGATGGCCGGCGCGTCATGCGCCAGGTGGCCACGGATGCCACGCGCCCGGTGGTGCAGGTGGGCCAGTCGGCCGCGCTGGAGGAGAGCTGGTGCCACCATGTGGTGGAAGGCCGGCTGCCCGGCTACCTGCCGGATGCGTCGCAGCACCCGCTGGCGCGCCAGCTGTCGGCCTCGCTGCCGTTTGCCATCGGCACCCACATCAGCGCGCCCATCGTGCTGAGCAACGGCGAGGTGTACGGCACGCTGTGCAGCTTCAGCTTCAGCCCGCAGGACAACCCCAACCCGGACGATCTGAAGACGCTGGAGATGACCGCCCGCCTCACCGCCATGCGGCTGGAGGCGGGCCGCAAGGCCGGCTGAGACGTCTGAGGGTTCAGACCGGGTAGATCAGCGAGTTCAGCACCATCTCGCTGTCGTACACGCAGTGGCGGTCCTGCAGGCGCAGGCCCTCGGGCGTGTGCACGAAGGCGTCGATGTAGCGGCCCACCTGGAACACCTCGCTGGCGTTGCCCGGCTTGGTGCGGAACACCGCATAGCCCGACTCGGCGCGCACCGGATCGTCCGGCGTGCCGGCGCCCAGGTGGGTGATGCGCGCGGCCCCCACCACATGGCGGGTGTAGTAAGGCGCGTGGTAGATGGTGGTGGTGGCGCCCACCACGCGGTCGCGCATCATGGCCTGGCTCTCCAGGTGGATCAGGCACAGCGGCAGGCCACGGTCGAAGTTCTCGCGGCCCTGCACCTTGTAGCGGGCATCCGCCACGAACAGCTCGGGCCACAACGCGAAGCGGCGGTCGTCCAGCACGGCGGCGTACTCGGCGTTGAACGCGTCGATGTGGGAGCGCAGGGCCAGGGCGTCAGGGGTCATGACGGTCATGCTCAGACCCCCATGGCCCGACGCCAGTAGGCGTACATGGACCGGATCAGGGTTTCGGTGACCATGTGCTCGGTGGGCGGCTTGCCCACGTCGTCGGCCTTGCCACCCAGCTCCACCAGGGTGGCACCGTCCTCGCCCCACTGGCGGAAGCCGTCCTGGCTGAACTCGATGACCTCGCCATCGTCGGCGCTCACGAAGCCGGCCGGGCCGAACAGGTTGGCCTGGCGCAGGCGGCGGGTGGTCATCTCTTCGGAGTCGTCGGCAAAGCCGAAATGGGTCCAGACAAAGTCGAACTCGCCCGGGCCGCGCGGCACGATGTGGCGGGTGGACAGCGAGTTGACCTGCTGCTGCACGATGACACCGGGGAACAGGGTGATCATGGTCACGGTGGGCGTGATGGGGGTGCCGGGGTTCGACGGATCGTCGATGGTCCACCAGGGCTCGGGCACCACGTCCAGCAGGCGCGGATCGCCCAGCTTCATGTCGGCCTTGAAGCTGGTCACGCCCTCGGTCACGGCCTTGTTGGCGCCGCCATCGTTGCGGCGCGAGAGCATGACCGCATGCCGGCCGTGCCGGTCCATCACCATGCGGCTCTGCTGGTCGGCACGCCACAGGCCGAAGGTCACGAACCAGGTGTGCAGCAGACCCGGGTGGTAGGGGTCCTTGATGTTCTCCATCATCAGCTTCCAGTTGCCCGGAATGCGCTGGCGGTTGGTGCCCAGCAGCTTCAGCTCGCGGCCGGCAAAGATGCGGTTCAGCCAGGGCATGACGTCGCTGCCCAGGTAGTCCTCCAGCGGCTCGGCGTCGTCGCTGAAGGTGGCAAACACCAGGCCGTGCAGCACCGCCACGCGCAGCTTGGTCAGGCCGTTTTTCGACAGGTCGAAGTCTTCGGGCATGCCGCCATGCACACACTCGCTGTCGGCACCCTCGGCCTTCACGCCGTCCTTGAACGGCAGGCCGGCCAGATCGCCGTTGAGCTTGTAGGTCCACTGGTGGTAGGGGCACACGAAGCTGCGCGCGTTGCCGGTCTGGCCGTCCATGGGCGGCTGGCAGAAGCGCACGCCGCGGTGGGCACAGCGGTTCTCCACCACGCGGATGCCGTGGTCGGTGTCGCGGTCGCGCGGGGCCACGCGGTCGCGCACCATGATCACCTGGCGTTCACCCACCCAGCTCAGCTTGTAGTCGCCGGTCTTGGGGATCTCGATGGCCAGGCCGATGTAGTTCCAGTGCGGTCCATAGAACAGGCGTTCGAGCTCGCGCTGGTACAGCGACGGATCGGTGTAGGCCCAGTAGGGAATGCGGCTGGTGCCCGGGTTGGGCCAGCGGACCAGGGGTTGGGGTGCGTTCATGGGGCCTCCGTGTTCATGGGGTCGCTGTGCTCAGGGGGTCGCTGTGTTCGTGCGGGCCTTCCACGCGCCGAACAGCGCGATCAGACCCGGAATGAGGATCAGTGCCCAGATGATCTTGCTCAGGTTCGCCTGCACCCAGGGCAGGTTGCCGAACCAGTAGCCGGCCAGCGTGAGGCCCACCACCCAGATGAGTGCGCCGATCACGTTGAAGGCGGTGAAGCGCGCACGGTTCATCTCGGCCACGCCGGCCACGAAGGGGGCGAAGGTGCGGATGAAGGGCATGAAGCGCGCCAGGATGATGGTGATGCCGCCGTAGCGCTCGTAGAAGGCATGGGCCTGGTTGAAGGCGTTGCGGTTGAACAGCCGCGAGTTCTCCCACTGGAACACGCGGGGGCCGAAGTAGCGGCCGATGCTGTAGTTGGTCTGGTCGCCCAGGATGGCCGCGGCCACCAGCAGCCCCATGGCCAGCGGCAGGCTCATCAGGCCGGCACCGCACAGCGTGCCCACCACGAACAGCAGCGAGTCGCCGGGCAGGAAGGGCATGACCACCACCCCGGTCTCGGTGAAGACGATGAGGAACAGCAGGGCATACACCCAGGCTCCATAGGTCTGCACGAAGGCCTGCAGGTGCTGGTCGACGTGCAGGATGAAATCGATCAGGAAGGTGATGAGCTCCATGCCGGGGATTATCGGCGCGGCCTTCCTACAATTTGCCGATGACGACCCCGCCGATTTCCAGCGCCCTCCCCGCACCCCGCGCCATCCGCGAGCTGCCCGACGAGCTCATCAGCCAGATTGCGGCCGGCGAGGTGGTGGAGCGTCCCGCCTCGGTGGTGCGTGAACTGGTGGACAACGCGCTGGACGCCGGCGCCCGCCAGATCACGGTGCGGCTGCAGGCCGGCGGCGTGCGCCTGATCAGCGTGGAGGACGACGGCCACGGCATCCCGCGCCACGACCTGCCGCAGGCGCTCAAGCGCCACGCCACCAGCAAGATCGCCAGCCTGTCCGACCTGGAATCGGTGGGCACCATGGGGTTCCGGGGCGAGGCCCTGGCCGCCATCGCCTCGGTGGCCGAGGTCTCGCTGCTCACCCGCATCGACACCGACGACGTGCCGCACGGCTGGCTGCTGGATGCCCGCAGCGGCGAGCTCGGCCCCGCCGCCCGCCAGCGCGGGACCACGGTGGAGGTGCGCGAACTCTTCTTTGCCACGCCGGCACGGCGCAAGTTCCTCAAGAGCGACGCCACCGAACTCGCGCACTGCGTGGAATCGGTGCGCCGGCACGCGCTGGCCCGGCCCGACGTGGGCTTTGCCATCTGGCACGACGGCCGCCTGGTGGCCCAGTGGCGGGCCGCCGCCGTCGACCTGGCCGACGAACCGCAGGACGCGCTGGCCGCCCTGCGCCAGCGACTGGCCGACGTGCTGGGCAGCGACTTCGTGGAGCAGGCGGTGCCGGTGGCCTGGCCGGCCGAGCCGGGGCCGTCCACCGCGGTGCGGGTCTGGGGCTGGGCCGGTGTGCCGGACGCCGCCCGCTCGCGGGCCGACCTGCAGTTCACCTACGTGAACGGCCGCTATGTGCGCGACAAGGTCATCCAGCACGCGGTGCGCAGCGCCTATGAAGACGTGCTGCACGGCCACCGCCAGCCGGTGTTTGCCCTCTTCATCGCGCTGGACCCCACGCGGGTGGACGTGAACGTGCACCCGACCAAGATCGAGGTGCGTTTCCGCGACAGCCGCGAGGTGCACCACGCGGTGCATCAGGGCGTGAACACCGCCCTGGCCGCGCCCCGGGCCGCGGCGGCGCCGGTGGTGCCCCCCCCGCCGGCGCAGGGCATGCCGGCGGACCCGCTGCTCTCCGCCCGGCAGGACCGGCTGGCCTTCGGCGGCAGCGGCCCTTCGCTGGCGGCACCGGGCTGGTCGACCGCGCCCGCCCAGGCCGGTGTGCCGGTGAACGATCTGGCCGCGCTGTGGACACCCAGTGTGGCAGCCAGTGCACCGCCCGGCCCGGACGCCGCCACGGCGACCCAGCCCACCGCGCCCCTGCCGGCGCAGCCCCTGCCCGAGGGCGACTGGCCCCTGGGCAGGGCCGTGGCGCAGATCCAGGGCGTCTACATCCTGGCCGAGAACGCGCAGGGGCTGGTCATCGTGGACATGCACGCGGCCCACGAGCGCATCGTGTACGAGCGGCTCAAGCAGCAGCTCGATGCCCGGTCGGTGCCCATGCAGCCGCTGCTGATACCGGCCACCTTTGCCGCCACGCCCACCGAAGTGGCCACCACCGAGAACGCCACCGAGGTGCTGGCCCGCCTGGGGCTGGAGATCACGGCACTCTCCCCGCGCACGCTGGCGGTGCGGGCCGTGCCCACCACGCTGGCCCAGGGCAACCCGGTGGAGCTGGCCCGCAGCGTGCTGGCCGAACTGGCCGAGCTGGCTGGCGTGGACGCCGCCAGCGTGGTGCAGCGGGCGCAGCACGAGCTGCTGGCTACCATGGCCTGCCACGGCGCGGTGCGCGCCAACCGCCGCCTCACGCTCGACGAGATGAACGCCCTGCTGCGGCAGATGGAGGTCACCGAGCGCAGCGACCAGTGCAACCACGGCCGGCCCACCTGGCGCCAGCTGGCCATGCGCGATCTGGATGCACTGTTTTTGCGCGGACGCTGATCCGGTCGGCATCCAGACGCCCCAAAAACGTACGCAACGCGCCTGAAGCGCACCAGAAAACGGCATTTTGGTTCGCGAAATGCCGTTTTCGCATAATGTCATGCACTTTTTTGGAGCATGACCCGATGAAACACGCGTCCGTTCACGACTTCCTGGCCCAGGTGGCCCTGCGCAATCCGGGGCAGCCCGAGTTCCTGCAGGCCGTCACCGAGGTCATGGAAAGCCTGTGGCCCTTCATTGCCGCCCACCCGCGCTACGCCGAACAGGGCGTGCTGGAGCGGCTGGTGGAACCGGAGCGCGTGGTCATGTTCCGCGTGTCCTGGGTGGACGACCATGGCCAGGTGCAGGTCAACCGGGGCTACCGAATCCAGCACAGCATGGCCATCGGCCCCTACAAGGGCGGCATCCGCTTCCACCCCTCGGTGAACCTGTCGGTGCTGAAGTTCCTGGCCTTCGAACAGACCTTCAAGAACGCGCTGACCACCCTGCCCATGGGCGGCGGCAAGGGCGGCGCCGACTTCGACCCCAAGGGCAAGAGCCAGGGCGAGGTGATGCGCTTCTGCCAGGCCTTCGTGACCGAGCTGTACCGCCACGTGGGTCCCGACACCGATGTGCCGGCCGGCGACATCGGCGTGGGCGGGCGCGAGGTCGGCTTCATGGCCGGCATGTACAAGAAGCTGGCCAACAACGCGGCCAGCGTGTTCACCGGCAAGGGCCTGAGCTTCGGGGGCTCGCTCATGCGGCCCGAGGCCACCGGCTACGGCACGGTGTACTTTGCCCAGGAGATGCTGCGCACCCGGGGCAAGTCGTTCGAGGGCCTGCGGGTGTCGGTGTCCGGCTCGGGCAACGTGGCCCAGTACGCGGTGGAAAAAGCCATGGCGCTGGGTGCCAGGGTGGTCACCGTGTCGGACTCCAGCGGCACCATCGTGGACGAGGACGGTTTCACGCCCGAGAAGCTGGCCATCCTGATGGACGTGAAGAACCACCACTACGGCCGCGTGAGCGACTACGCCCAGCGCACCGGCGCCCGCTTTGAAGCCGGCGTGCGCCCCTGGCATGTGCCGGTGGACGTGGCCCTGCCGTGCGCCACCCAGAACGAGCTGGACGCCCAGGATGCCGCCACCCTGATCCGCAACGGTGTGCTGTGCGTGGCCGAAGGCGCCAACATGCCCTCGACCATCGAGGCGGCCAAGGCCTTCGAGGCGGCCGGTGTGCTGTACGCGCCGGGCAAGGCCAGCAACGCCGGCGGCGTGGCCACGTCAGGCCTGGAGATGAGCCAGAACGCCATGCGCCTGGGCTGGACCCGCGAAGAGGTGGACCGCCGCCTGCTGGAGATCATGCAGGGCATCCACGCCGCCTGCGTGCGCCACGGCCAGCGCGCCGACGGCACGGTGAGCTACATAGCCGGGGCCAACATTGCCGGCTTCGTGAAGGTGGCCGACGCCATGCTGGCCCAGGGCATCACCTGAGGCCGGTCGCGCGCAGCTGATCGGCCCAGGCCTGCAGCTGCGCCATCGGCGGGTCCATGCGGGGCCAGACCAGCCCCACCCCGTCGCCCTCGTGCCGGGGCAGCACGTGCACATGCACATGGGGCACGGTCTGCCAGCCGGCGGGGCGGTTGGTCTGCAGCAGCGTGATGCCGGCCGGTGCAAACGCCTGCTGCACGGCGCGGGCCATGCGGTGGGCCACCGCAAACAGGTGGGCGGCCTCGGCTTCGTCCAGATCGAGCAGGGTCTCGGCCACGCGGCGGGTGGCCACCAGCACATGGCCCGGGTTCACCTGGCCGGCGTCCATGAAGGCGATGACCCGGTCGTCCTCGAACACGATGGCGGCGGGTATTTCGCGGCGCGCGATGCGCGCAAACACACTGTCGGTCATGATGTGAGGCTCCGGCGTGGCGGGTGATCCGGGCATTCTCGCCTGAACTTTTGCCGCGCCACCCGCTCCACCTTTGCCATGAAGCGACTCATCGCCCTGCTGCTGGCGTCGCTCGGCCTGCTGGCCGGCTGTGCGACGCTGGACGAAAAACAGCGCCAGTGGATCTTCCAGCCCTCCGACCGCAGCTGGTCGGGCGGCTCGCTGGCGGCCGAAGACATGGACGATGTCTGGATCGAGTTCACCTCGGCCGAGACCGGCGAGCCGGTCAGGCTGCACGGCCTGTGGCACCCGCACCCCGACCTGCGCCAGCGCGCCGATGCGCCGGTGCTGCTGTACCTGCACGGTGCGCGCTGGAACGTGACCGGATCGGCCTTCCGCATCCGGCGCATGCAGGAGCTGGGCTTCTCGGTGCTGGCGGTGGACTACCGGGGCTTCGGCAAGAGCACCCCGCAGCTGCCGTCCGAGACGCTGGCCGCCGAAGACGCCCGCGCCGCCTGGGACTGGCTGGCGCAGCGCCACCCCGAGCGCCCGCGCTACATCTTCGGCCACTCGCTGGGCGGGGCGATTGCCATCGAACTGGCCCGGCAGGTGCCGGACGAGCGCGGCACCCTGGTCGAAGGCACCTTCACCTCCATCCCCGATGTGGTGAGCACCTTCCGCTGGGGCTGGCTGCCGCTGTCGCCCCTGATCACCCAGCGCTTCGAGTCGGTGCGCAAGGTGGCCGACATCGGCTCGCCGTTGCTGGTGGTTCACGGCAGCGAGGACCGGCTGATCAAGCCCGAGCTGGGTCAGAAGCTGTTCGAGGCGGCGCGCGGCCCCAAGGCCTTCGTGCTGGTCGAGGGCGGCTCGCACCACAACACCAATTCGGTCGGTCAGCCGCAGTACCGGCAGGCCCTGGCCGAGCTGTTCGGTCTGGGCGAGGCACCCCAGGCGATGCGGTGACGGCCATGGGCTGACGGCTGTCTGCCCACGGCAGTGTGCGGTCGGTGCATCTGCTACCCTCGACCGGATGTCTGCCCCCTCTTCCGCCGCCGTTGCGCCCGCTGCCATGAGCCCCGGTTTCGTGGTGCTGGCTCTGGCCCTGCTGCTGGGCCTGCAACCGGTGGCCACCGACCTCTACCTGCCCGCGCTGCCGGCGCTCACCACCGGGTTCGGCGCGCCCATGTCGCAGGCGCAACTCACGCTGACGGCACTGCTGCTGGCTTTCGGCCTGTCGCAGATGGTGTGGGGTCCGCTGTCGGACCGCTTCGGCCGCCGCCCCATCCTGCTCATCGGCCTGGGGGCCTTCGTGGCCGCCTCGGTGGGCAGCGCGCTGGCCGCCAGCATGGAGCAGCTGATTGCGTGGCGCGCCGTGCAGGGCGCCGCGCTGGGTGCGGCGGTCATGTGCGCCCGCGCCATCGTGCGCGACCTGTACGCGCCGGCCGAAGGCGCCCGCTTCATGTCGCGCGGGCTGACCGGTCTGGGCGTGATCGCCTGCTGCAGCGCCCCGCTGGGCGGCCTGTCGTCCGACCTGCTGGGCTGGCGCGCCGCGCTGCTGCTGATCGGCGTGTTCGGCGCGGTCACCCTGGCCATCATTGCCTGGCGCTTCCAGGAAACCGTGCGCCACACCAACCCGCAGGCCCTCCACCCCCGGGTGCTGATCGGCAACTGGGTGCGCATCGCGCGCCACCCCACGTTCCGGGCCTACGCCCTGCTGGCCACCGCGTCCTACGGCGGCCTGTTCACCTACCTGGCAGCATCGTCCTTCGTGTTCATCCAGGTGCTGGGCCTGAGCAAGACCCAGTACGGGCTGGTGATGTTCACCATGTCGCTGAGCTACATCAGCGGCACCGTGCTGTGCCGCCGCCTGCTGGCCCGGCTGGGGGTGCGTCGCACGGTGGCCGTGGCCGGTGCGCTGTCGCTCGTCGGGGGCAGCACCATGGGCCTGCTGGCGCTGGCGGGCGTGCAGACGGTGTGGGCCGTGGTGCTGCCGTTCTACCTGTTCATGGTGGCGCACGGCGTGCACCAGCCCTGCGGCCAGAGCGGTGCGGTGGCGCCGTTCCCGCAGTCGGCCGGCGCGGCCTCGGCGCTGGCCGGACTGATCATGATGGTCACGGCGTTTGCCATGGGCAGCTGGCTGGGCCACAGCATGGCGGCCTTCGGGCCGGGCCAGGGCAGCGTGCTGCCGCTGACCAACGGCATCTGGTTCTGGGGCGTGCTGTGTGCGCTGTGCGCCTGGACCCTGGTGCGCCGGCACGGCGAGGCACCGGCCGCCCCCCGGACCGCGGCATCCAGGGCATCCTGACCGGGCATGACCACCGCCGCCCGCCCGCGCTGCATCGCCCTGGCCGGCCCCACGGCCAGCGGCAAGAGCGCGGCCTCGCTGGCGCTGGCCCGGCACTGGCCGGTGGAGATCGTCAGCGTCGATTCGGCCCTGGTCTACCGGGGCATGGACATCGGTACCGCCAAGCCCACACCGGCCGAGCAGGCGCAGGTGCCGCACCACCTGATCGACCTCATCGAACCCACCGAGGCCTACAGCGCTGCCGCCTTCGTGCGCGACGCCACCCGGCTGGTGGATCAGATCGCCGCACGCGGCCGCACCGCCGTGCTGGTGGGCGGCACCCTGCTGTACTTCAAGGCCCTGCTGGTCGGGCTGGACGACATGCCCACCGCCGATGCGTCGGTGCGCGACGCCATCGAGGCCCGTGCCCGCGAACAAGGCTGGCCGGCGCTGCATGCCGAGCTGGCGCGGGTCGACCCGGTCAGCGCTGCCCGCCTCTTCCCCAACGATGCGCAGCGCATCCAGCGCGCGCTCGAGGTGCACGCGGTGTCGGGTCGGCCGCTGTCGGCCTGGCAGAGCGGCCGCACCCACAACCCGCACAGCCCGCTGCTGCCGCAGCACCTGATCTCGCTGGAGCCGCAGGACCGGGCCTGGCTGCACCAGCGCATTGCACAGCGCTTCGACCTCATGCTGGCCACCGGGCTGATCGACGAAGTGCGTGCGCTGCGCGCGCGCGGAGACCTGCATGCCGACCTGCCGTCCATGCGCTGCGTGGGCTACCGCCAGACCTGGGAAGCGCTGGACCTGGCCGATCCCCTGGATGCGGCCACGCTGACCGATCTGCGGGAGCGCGGCATCGCCGCCACCCGGCAGCTGGCCAAACGCCAGCTCACCTGGCTGCGCTCCATGCCCGAGCGCCGCCAGGTGGCCTGCGATGCGCCCGACGCACTCGCGCAGGTGCTGTCCATCGCCCACGAATGGCTGGGTCCTCCACCCTCACACCCATGACGCTGCACATCCAGAACCTGTCCCGGCACTACGACGACACCCTCATCTTCAAGCAGGCGAGCCTGAAGGTGGAGCAGGGCGAGTTCGTGGCCATCGTCGGCGAGTCCGGCGTGGGCAAGTCCAGCCTGCTCAACTGCATGGCGTCCCTGGACACCTGGAGCGAGGGGCAGGTCACCTGGACCGCCCCGGACGGCCGCGTGACCGATCTGGGCCGGCTGGACGAGAGCACCCGGGCACGGTGGCGGCGCAGGCATCTGGGCTTCGTGTTCCAGGCCTTCCATGTGCTGCCCCACCTGGACGTGAGGCAGAACGTCACCCTGCCGCTGATGCTGCTGGGCCGTGAGGATCCGCAGCGGGTGGAAGACCTGCTGGATGCCGTGGGCCTGACGGGCCTGGGTCATCGGCTGCCGGCCGCGCTCTCGGGCGGGCAGCTGCAGCGGGTGGCCGTGGCCCGCGCCCTGGTGCACCGGCCGGCCGTGGTGCTGGCCGACGAACCCACCGGCAACCTCGACCCCACCACCGCCGCCGGCGTGCTGGACCTGCTGCAGCAGCAGACCCGTGAAAACGGCGCCTCGCTGGTGCTGGTGACCCACTCCACCGTCGCGGCCGCACGGGCCGACCGGGTGCTGCAGCTGCGCAGCGATGGCCTGTACCCGATGGACCCGGTGCATCCCGTTACCGGCATGTAACTTGATTACATTAAACTTTGGGCTTTCTGTAACCGCACGATGCCCATGCCCGACACCCCCGCCCCCGACCGACCGCTGGACCTGGTGATCTTCGGCGGGGCCGGCGACCTGTCGGTGCGCAAGCTGCTGCCGGCGCTGTTCGCCGCCCACCGGCACGGCCATCTGCCGGCGCAGGCCCGCATCCATGTGCTGGGCCGCCAGCCCTGGGACCGCAGCAGCTTCCTGGCCTTCATCGAGGACAAGGTGGCCGGCTTCGTCGGGGCCGACGGACGCCAGAGCGGGCACTGGACCGGTTTCCTGGAGCGGCTGCAGCACGCCACGCTGGACGCCACCCGGGCCGAAGACTTCACCGCCCTGGGCCGGCAACTGCGGCCCGGTGCCGACCGGGTGTTCTACCTGGCCACCGCGCCCACCCTGTTCACCGACATCTGTGCCCACCTCGACGCCGCCGGGCTGATCAGCCCGGACAGCCGCGTGGTGCTGGAGAAGCCCCTGGGCCACGACCTGGCCTCGGCCCGCCGCATCAACGACGAGGTGGCGCGCCACTTCAGCGAGGAACGCACCTACCGCATCGACCACTACCTGGGCAAGGAGACGGTGCAGAACCTCATGGTGCTGCGCTTCGGCAACGCCATATTCGAGCCGCTGTGGCGCAGCCCCGGCATCAAGAGCATCCAGATCACCGTGGCCGAGAGCGTGGGCGTGGGCAGCCGCGCCGGCTTCTACGACGGCACCGGCGCACTGCGCGACATGGTGCAGAACCACCTGCTGCAGCTGCTGTGCATCGTGGCCATGGAGCCGCCGGTCTCGCTCGACCCCGACGCGGTGCGCGACGAGAAGCTCAAGGTGCTGCGTTCGCTGCGCCCCATGAGCCTGGCCGATGTGGCACGCGACACGGTGCGCGGCCAGTACACCGCCGGCCACATCGACGGCCAGCGCGTGCCCGGCTACCAGGACGAGGACCAGGTGCCCGCCGGCAGCCGCACCGAGACCTTCGTGGCGCTGCGCGCGCGCATCGACAACTGGCGCTGGGCCAACGTGCCCATCTTCCTGCGCACCGGCAAGCGCATGGCCGAACGCCGCAGCGAGATCGTGGTGGAGTTCGCCGACCTGCCCTGCTCGCTGTTCCCCGACACCCCGCGCCAGCCGGTCAACCGCCTGGTGCTGAGGCTGCAGCCCGAAGAACACGTGCAGCTGCAGATGATGGCCAAGGAGCCCGGCAGCGGCATGCGGCTGCGCCCGGTGCACCTGGATCTGGACCTGCAGTCGGCCTTCACCGAACGGCGGGCCGAGGCCTATGAACGCCTGCTGGTGGACGTGATCAAAGGGCGGCTGACCCACTTCATGCGGCGCGACGAACTGGAGGCCGCCTGGGCCTGGATCGACCCCGTCCTGCAAGGCTGGGAGGCGCTGGGCGAAGCGCCGCGGCCGTATGCGGCCGGCAGCTGGGGCCCGGCCGCGGCATCGAGCCTGCTGGCCAGCGAGAACGCCGCCTGGGCCGAAGCGCACTGACGAAGAGGACGAGGACGACGAGGACCCCCATGCCGACCACCGACGCCACCCCCCGCACCGACCCGATCCAGGAACACCACCACCAGCCGGCCGACACGCTGTGGCCGGCGCTGGCCGCCCACATCGGCCAGGCGCTGGAGACGGCCATGGCGCGGCGCGGCCAGGCCACGCTGGCGGTCTCGGGCGGGCGCAGCCCGGTGCCGCTGTTCGAGGCCCTGCGGCAGCTGCCGCTGGCCTGGGCGCGGGTGCATGTGATCCCGGTGGACGAACGCTGTGTGCCGCCGCTGCACGCCGACAGCAATGCCGCGCTGGTGCGCCGCCACCTGCTGCAGGAACACGCCATCGGTGCGCGCTTCGTGCCGTTCTTCGACGCCCTGCCCGATGCCCCCGAGTCGCTCGACACGCGCGACCTCGACGAACTCGCCCGCGCCGCCAGCCGCCGCGTGGCCACCCTGCTGCCGGCCGATGTGGTGGTGCTGGGCCTGGGCGAGGACGGCCACACCGCCTCGCTGTTTCCCGATGCCCCCGGCACCGCCCAGGCCCTGGCCACCGCCGAGCCGGTGGCCTGGACCCGCCCGACGCGGGCACCACACGCCCGCCTCACCCTGAGCCTGACCGCCCTGCGCGGCGCCGGCCTGCTGGAACTCCCGCTGTGCGGGGCGGTCAAGCAATCGGTCTACCGGCAGGCACTGCAAGGCGATGCTTCGGCGGACCGCCCGCTGTCGCTGCTGCTGGCCCGCAGCAGCGACCGGCCGCCGCCACCGCTGCATGTGTGGCTGGCGCCCTGATTCCCCATGCCCATGAACGACACCCCCCCTCCCCTGCATCCGGTGCTGGCCGCGGTCACCGAGCGCATCCGCCAGCGCAGCGCTGCCAGCCGTGCCGACTACCTGGGCCGCATGGCGCAGCAGCGCCGCGATGGCCGGCAACGCGCCGGCCTGGGCTGCGCCAACATGGCCCACACCACGGCCGCGCTGCCGGGTGACGACCGCCTGCGCATCCACGCCGAACGGGCCCCGCACCTCGGCATCGTCACCGCCTACAACGACATGCTCTCGGCCCACCAGCCGTTCGAGCACTACCCCGCCCTCATCCGCGACCATGCACGCGCCATCGGCGCCACCGCGCAGGTGGCCGGCGGTGTGCCCGCCATGTGCGACGGCATCACCCAGGGCGAGGCCGGCATGGAGCTCTCGCTGTTCTCGCGCGACGTGATCGCGCTGTCCACCACGGTGGCGCTCTCGCACAACGTGTTCGACGCCGCGCTCATGCTCGGCGTGTGCGACAAGATCGTGCCCGGCCTGCTCATGGGCGCGCTGTCCTTCGGCCACCTGCCGGTGGTGTTCGTGCCGGCCGGCCCCATGGCCAGCGGCCTGTCCAACGACGACAAGGCCCGGGTGCGCCAGCAGTACGCCCAGGGCCTGGTGGGCCGCGAGGCGCTGCTGGCCTCCGAAGCCCAGGCCTACCACAGCCCCGGCACCTGCACCTTCTACGGCACGGCCAACAGCAACCAGATGCTGATGGAGATCATGGGCCTGCACCTGCCGGGCAGCTCCTTCGTGCCACCCCACGGCCCGCTGCGCCAGGCGCTCACCCGCGCGGCGGTGGACACCGCCGTGCGCCATGCTGCCCCGGGCGGCGTGATGCTGGCCGAGGTGGTGGACGAACGCAGCGTGGTCAACGGCATGGTCGGCCTGCTGGCCACCGGCGGCTCCACCAACCACACCCTGCACCTGGTGGCCATGGCGCGCGCCGCCGGCGTGCTGATCGACTGGGACGACTTTGCCGAGCTGTCTGCCGCCGTGCCGCTGCTGGCCCGCATCTACCCCAACGGCAGCGCCGACGTGAACCACTTCCATGCCGCCGGCGGCATGCCCTGGCTGGTGCGCGAACTGCGCAGCGCCGGCCTGCTGCACGACAACGTGACCACCGTGGCGGGCCAGGGCCTGCTGCCTTACACGCGTGAACCCTGGCTCGACGGCGAGCGCCTGGCCTGGCGCGAGGTGCCCGCCGCCAGCGGTGATGCCACCGTGCTGCGGCCGGTGGCCGATCCCTTCAGCGCCGATGGCGGCTTGCGCCTGCTGCGCGGCAACCTGGGCCGCAGCGTGATCAAGGTGTCGGCCGTCAAGCCGCAGCACCGCGTGGTGCGCGCCCCGGCCCGGGTGTTCCACGACCAGGCCGAGCTGCTGGCCGAGTTCGCCGCCGGTGGCCTGCGCCACGACCTGGTGGCCGTGGTGCGTTACCAGGGGCCGCGGGCCAACGGCATGCCCGAGCTGCACAAGCTCACGCCCGCACTGGCCGTGCTGCAGGACGCCGGCCACGCGGTGGCCCTGGTCACCGACGGCCGCATGTCGGGCGCGTCCGGCAAGGTGCCGGCGGCCATCCACCTGAGCCCCGAAGCCCTGGCCGACGGCCCCATCGCCCGCGTGCGCGACGGCGACCTCATCACCCTGGACGCCGAGCGTGGCCTGCTGCAGCTGGAGGTGGACGACGCCACCCTGGCCGCGCGCACGGTGCAGCACCCCGAGCTGTCGGCCCACAGCCACGGCGTGGGCCGCGAACTGTTTGCGTTGTTCCGCCAGCACGCTGGTGTGGCCGAGCAGGGTGCGTCACCGCTGTTCCCTCCCTTGCCCCATCCGCTGACATGACCGTTGCCTCCCTGCCTGCCCTGCCCGCCTTCCGCTCCCGCGTGGTGCCGGTGGTGGTAATCGACGACGCCCGCACCGCCGTGCCGCTGGCCCAGGCCCTGCTGGAGGGCGGCATCGACGTCATGGAAATCACCCTGCGCTCCGACGCCGCGCTGGCCGCCATCGAAGCCGTGGCCCGCGCCGTGCCGGCCATGCACCTGGGTGCCGGCACCGTCACCCGCGCCGCCGACGTGCCGCGCGTGGTGGACGCCGGTGCGCGCTTCGCGCTGTCGCCCGGCTGCACCGAGGCCCTGGTGGACGCGGTGCGCGCCGTGGGCCTGCCCTTCATCCCCGGCGTCATGACGCCCGGCGAAGTGATGCGCGCCCGCGAACACGGCTTCCTGCTGCAGAAGCTCTTCCCGGCCGTGCAGGCCGGTGGCGTGCCCCTGCTGCGGGCGCTGGCCGCGCCGCTGCCCGATGTGCGCTTCTGCCCCACCGGCGGGCTGACCCCCGACAATCTCGCGTCTTTCCTGGACCAGCCCAACGTGGCCATGGCCGGCGGCTCCTGGCTCACGCCGGCCGACGCCGTGGCCGCGGGCGACTGGTCCCGCATCACCCGCCTGGCCCGTGAGGCCGTGGCGCTTTCCGCTCCCGCATGACCCTTCCTGCCCACCGCCCCCATCCCGTCGACCTGCCCGCCTGGAGCCGTCTGGCCGCCCTGGCCCAAGCCGGGCAGCCCCACCTGCGCGAGCTGCTGGCCACCGAGCCCGACCGCGCGCAGCGCCTGACGCTGCAGGCCGCCGGCATCACGCTGGACGCCACCCGCCAGCGCCTCACGCCCGCCGTGGAAGCCGCCCTGGTGGAACTGGCCCTGCAGGCCGACCTGCCCGGTCAGCGCGACGCCATGTTCCGGGGCGAGCCCATCAACACCACCGAGCAGCGCCCGGTGCTGCACGTGGCCCTGCGCGGCGGCCGTGCCACGCCCGACGCCCCCCACCCCTGGCCGGCCGAGGTGAGCCAGAGCGTGGCGCGCGAACTCGACCGCATGACCGCCTTTGCCGAGCAGCTGCGTGCCGGCCAGGTGAAGGGATCGGACGGGCAGGCCTGTACCGACGTGGTCAACATCGGCATCGGCGGCTCCGACCTGGGGCCGCGCATGGCCACCGAGGCGCTGGCGCAGCAGGTGCACCCCGGCGTGCGGGTGCACTACCTGGCCAACCCGGACGCGTGGGCGCTGTGGAGCGTGCTGCGCACGCTGGATGCCCGGCGCACGCTGTTCATCGTGGCCAGCAAGACCTTCACCACGCAGGAAACGCTGGCCAATGCCGCCACCGCACGCCGCTGGCTGCTCGACCAGGGCATCCCCGAGGCCGGCCTGCACCAGCACCTGGTGGCCGTGACCGCCGCCCCCGACGAGGCCGCGAAACACGGCCATCCGCCCGAGCGCACCTTCCTGTTCAGCGACTGGGTGGGCGGGCGGTATTCGCTGTGGTCGGCCCTGGGCCTGCCGCTGGCCGTGGCCATCGGGCGCGAGGCCTTCCTGCAGCTGCTGGCCGGCGCCCGCGCCATGGACCTGCACTTCCTGCAGGCGCCGCCGGCACAGAACCTGCCCATGCGGCTGGCGCTGCACGGCGTGTGGAACCGCAACTTCCTGGCCATGCCCAGCCTCATGCTGGCCGCCTACACCGCGCGCCTGGGCCGCTTCACGCCCTATGTGCAGCAGATGGACATGGAGAGCAACGGCAAGCACACCCACATTGATGGTGTGCCGGTCACGGTGGACACCGGCCCGGTCATCTGGGGCGGCCTGGGCATGGACGGCCAGCACGCCTTCTACCAGCTCATCCACCAGGGCCGCCACCAAGTGGCGGTGGACTTCATCGGCGTGCGAACCGACGACACGCCCCTGCCCCTGGCTGCCGACCACCTGGCCCTGGTCAACCGCAACCTGGTGGCCCAGGCCGAGGCCATGGCCCAGGGCCGCAGCCTGGACGACACCCTGGCCATGCTGCGCCGCCAGGGCATGCCCGAGGCACAGGCCCAGGCCCTGGCGCCGCACCGCCAGTTCCATGGCAACACACCCAGCCATGTGTTCTGGCTGGAGCGGCTCGATGCCTTCAGCCTGGGCGCCCTGGCCGCACTCTTCGAGCACCGCGTGTTCTGCCAGGCCGCGCTGTGGAACATCAACGCCTACGACCAGTGGGGCGTGGAGCTGGGCAAGACCCTGGCCAAGGCGATGGAACAGGGACAGTAGCCGGTGGTCGGGCCACGCCGAGGTTGACAGATTGGTGAGGAGAGCGGGCCGGCATCGGCACCACCTAAGCGGTCATTCCACCACGGCAAAGGCCCGCCATGCTCAGCACATCCAACTCCGGTTCCCAGCAGGATTCTTCACGCCTGTCCAATCACCGCGACCTGCCTGCGGTCATCCTGCGACTGGACACCCCGGCTGCCCGTCTTGCGCTGACCGCCATGAGCGAGCAGGACCTGCAGCAACTCGCCACCTCGCGCGGGTTTGCATCAGCCCATCACCCGTACAGCTTCGAAGTCCGTTTCGTGCTGGCCGACCAGGACAAGGCTGTGGGCTACTACAACCGCTTCGACGTCAACCACCCTTCCATCCGGCGGCGCTACAACGAGCACCAGGTCAAGAACTTCCTGGGCAACGAGGCCGATGACCACGAGTCCAACTCGACCGTGGGTGCGTCGTGGGACCACGACGGCTCCTTCGGCATCCACACCTCGACCCGGCACCACAAAATGCCCCGGCTGGTGTCGGCCAGCACCTGGGCCGCCCTGCAGCAGCCCGACTGGACCCGGTTTGACGGGCTGATCCTGCCGGCGGAAATCGAGGCACTCCAGGCCCGCCATCGGGCTTTCATCGAATCGAAGCCCCTGGTGGTGCAGGACGGTGAATGGGGATCGACCGAGGTGGCCAAGGCCATGGACGTGGATGCACTGCGCATCCAGCTGGAGACCTTCGACACCGCGACAGCGAACGCAACGACGCCGGTCGAACAGCGCAAGGCCCTGGACCAGCTGAGCAACGCGGTCCTGGCGCTGGAAACGCCGCTGGCCCGCCACGCCGGTGCCTGGGCCGTGCAGCAGCGTGAATCGCAGGCATCAGGGCAACCGAGCACCCCGTTCTTCGATCAGGAGGGCTGGTTGCGCGAGATCCAGGCGTCGGGTCGGCAGGTCAGCGCCTGATGCCCCTCACCCGCCGCAGATGCGGGCCTTCGCTTCGGCGTACTCGCGCTTGAAGCGGGCCACCAGGTCGGCGGCGGGCACCACCTCGCGGATGGCGCCGATGCCCTGGCCGCAGCCCCAGATGTCGCGCCACGCCTTGGCGGCATTCGCGCCTTCGCCGGTGCTGAAGTTCATCTTGCTGGGGTCGCTCTGGGGCAGGTTGTCCGGGTCCATGCCGGCATTGCGGATGCTGCCCTTGAGGTAGTTGCCGTGCACGCCGGTGTAGAAGTTGCTGTAGACGATGTCGTCCGAATTGCTCTCGGTGATCATCTGCTTGTAGCCGTCGACCGCACGGGCCTCATGGGTGGCGATGAAGGCCGAGCCGATGTAGGCAAAGTCGGCGCCCATGGCCTGCGCGGCCAGGATGGCACCGCCCGAGGCGATGGAGCCCGAGAGCGCCACCGGGCCGCCGAACCATTCGCGGATCTCCTGCACCATGGCAAAGGGGCTCTTCACGCTGGCGTGGCCGCCGGCACCCGCCGCCACCGGGATGAGGCCGTCGGCCCCCTTCTCGATGGCCTTGTGGGCGAACACATTGTTGATGACGTCGTGCAGCACCACGCCGCCCCAGCTGTGCACCGCCTGGTTCACGTCCTCGCGGGCGCCCAGGCTGGTGATGACGATGGGCACCTTGTACTTGGCGCACACCTGCAGGTCGTGCTCGAGCCGGTCGTTGCTCTTGTGCACGATCTGGTTGATGGCAAACGGCGCGGCCGGGTTGTCGGGGTTCGCGCGGTCGTGTTCGGCCAGGGCTTCGGTGATCTCGTGCAGCCACTCGTCCAGCTGCGAGGCCGGGCGGGCATTGAGCGCGGGCATGGAGCCCACCACACCGGCCTTGCACTGGGCAATGACCAGCTTGGGGTTGCTGATGATGAACAGCGGCGAGCCGATCACCGGGAATCGGATGTTCTTGAGAACCGGCGGCAGGCTGCGGGCGGGTGCGGTCATGTTGTCTCCAGGGTGGGGGTGATCAGAACGCGTCGGCGGTCAGTGCGGTCACGGCCTCGGCACCTTCCACGATGGCATCGCGGATGCCCGGGGCGCGGCTGAGGATGTGGTCGGCATAGAAACGGGCCGTGGTGATCTTGGCCTGCATGAAGGCCACGTCCTGTCCCTGGGCCGACAGCTTCTCGGCCACCAGCAGGGCGCGGCCGAGCTGCCAGCCGGCCATGAGGTTGCCGGCCAGCATGAGGTAGGGCACGCTGCCGGCAAACGCGGCGTTGGGGTTGCTGCGGGTGTTGGCGGCGATGAAGTCCACCACCTCGATGAAGGCTTCGCGGGCGGCCTTCAGGCGCTTGGCCACGGCCTGGGCCTGGGCGCTGCCGGCGGCCAGCTCGGCCTCGGTGACGGCGATCTGCGCGGCAATGGCCTTGGCGGTGGCACCGCCGTCGCGCGCGGTCTTGCGGCCCACCAGATCGTTGGCCTGGATGGCGGTGGTGCCTTCGTAAATGGTCAGGATCTTGGCGTCGCGGTAGTACTGGGCTGCGCCGGTTTCCTCGATGAAGCCCATGCCGCCGTGCACCTGCACGCCCAGGCTGGTGACCTCCAGGCTCATCTCGGTGCTGTAGCCCTTGACCAGCGGCACCATGAATTCGTAGAAGGTGGCGTTCTGCTGGCGCACCGCCGCATCCGGGTGGTGGTGGGCGGCGTCGAATGCGGCAGCGGCCACGCTGGCCATGGCACGGCAGCCCTCGGTGGTGGCGCGCATGGTCATGAGCATGCGCTTGACATCGGGGTGGTGAATGATGGGCGCAGCGGTGGTGAAGCTGCCGTCCACCGGGCGGCTCTGCACCCGGTCGCGGGCGTACTGCACCGCCTTCTGGTAGGCCCGCTCGCTGATGGCGATGCCCTGCACGCCCACGGCGTAACGGGCGGCGTTCATCATGATGAACATGTACTCCAGACCGCGGTTCTCCTGGCCCACCAGGAAGCCGGTGGCGCCACCGTGGTCGCCGTACTGCAGCACGGCGGTGGGGCTGGCCTTGATGCCCATCTTGTGTTCCACGCTCACGCAGTACACATCGTTGCGCGCGCCCAGCGAGCCGTCGTCGTTGACCATGAACTTGGGCACCACGAACAGGCTGATGCCCTTCACGCCCTCGGGCGCGCCGACCACGCGGGCCAGCACCAGGTGCACGATGTTGCCGGCCATGTCGTGCTCGCCGTAGGTGATGTAGATCTTGGTGCCGAAGATCTTGTAGGTGCCGTCCGGCTGCGGCTCGGCGCGGGTGCGCACGGCGGCCAGGTCGGAGCCGGCCTGCGGCTCGGTCAGGTTCATGGTGCCGGTCCATTCACCGGTGACCAGACGGCTGAGGTACTTGTCCTTCATCTCGTCGCTGCCGGCGGTCAGCAGGGCTTCGATGGCACCGTCGGTGAGCAGCGGGCACAGCGCGAAGCTCATGTTGGCGCTGTTGAGCATTTCGCCGCAGGCCGCGCCGATGGTCTTGGGCAGGCCCTGGCCGCCGAACTCCACCGGGTGCTGCAGGCCCTGCCAGCCGCCCTCGGCGTACTGGCGGTAGGCCTCCTTGAAGCCCGGGGTGGTGGTGACCACGCCGTCCTTCACGAAGGACGGGTTCTTGTCGCCTTCCCAGTTCAGCGGGGCGATCACGCCCTCGTTGAGCTTGGCGCATTCCTCCAGCACCGCCTGCGCGGTTTCCAGACCGGCGTCTTCAAACCCCGGCAGGGCCGCCACCTGGTCGATGCGCGCCAGGTGCTCGATGTTGAACAGCATGTCCTTGATGGGGGCAACGTAACTCACTGCGGGTCTCCTGAAATTCGTCGGTCGGGATGTCGGGTGCAAAAAAAGGGCATCACGACGATGCCCTTGGGGGTGCTGGCGCTTTACAGCTTGCCGATGAGTTCGGGCACGGCCTCGAACAGATCGGCTTCGAGGCCGTAGTCGGCCACGCTGAAGATCGGGGCCTCGGGGTCCTTGTTGATGGCCACGATGACCTTGCTGTCCTTCATGCCGGCCAGGTGCTGGATGGCGCCCGAGATGCCGCAGGCCACATACAGCTGCGGCGCCACGATCTTGCCGGTCTGGCCGACCTGCCAGTCGTTCGGCGCGTAGCCGGCGTCCACCGCAGCGCGGCTGGCGCCCAGGGCGGCACCCAGCTTGTCGGCCAGCGGGGTCATGACCTCGTTGAACTTCTCGGAGCTGCCCAGGGCACGGCCACCGGAGACGATGATCTTGGCGGCGGTCAGCTCCGGGCGGTCGCTCTTGGCGATCTCGCTGCCCACGAAGCGGCTGCTGCCGGCATCACCCACGGCGGCGACCGTCTCCACGGCGGCCGAGCCACCGGTGGCGGCAGCGGCGTCAAAACCGGTGGTGCGCACGGTGATGACCTTGGTGGCGTCGCTGCTCTGCACGGTGGCGATGGCGTTGCCGGCGTAGATCGGGCGTTCGAAGGTGTCGGCGCTGATGACCTTGGTGATGTCGGACACCTGGGCCACGTCCAGCAGCGCGGCCACGCGCGGGGCCACGTTCTTGCCGCCGGCGGTGGCGGGGAACAGGATGTGGCTGTAGCCGGCGGCCAGGGCCAGCACCTGGGCGGCCACGTTCTCGGCCAGGCCGTGCTCGAAGCCGGCGGCGTCGGCATGGATCACCTTGGCCACGCCGGCGATCTGCGCGGCAGCGGCGGCGGCGGCACCGGCGTTGTGGCCGGCCACCAGCACGTGCACGTCACCGCCGCAGGCAGCGGCTGCGGTGACGGTGTTGAGGGTCGCGCCCTTGATGGAGGCGTTGTCGTGTTCGGCAATGACGAGTGCGGTCATGAGTGTTCTCCTGTGTGCGGCGCGGGGGTCAGACCACCTTGGCTTCGTTCTTCAGCTTGTCGACCAGGGTGGCCACGTCGGCCACCTTGATGCCGGCGCCGCGCTTGGGCGGCTCGCTGACCTTCAGGGTCTTGATGCGCGGAGCGACGTCCACACCCAGGTCTTCCGGCTTGACGGTGTCGAGCGGCTTCTTCTTGGCCTTCATGATGTTGGGCAGCGTCACATAGCGCGGCTCGTTCAGGCGCAGGTCGGTGGTGATCACGGCCGGCAGGCTCAGGCTCAGGGTTTCCAGGCCGCCGTCCACCTCGCGGGTGACGCTGGCGCGGCCGTCGGCCACTTCCACCTTGCTGGCGAAGGTGGCCTGCGGCAGGCCGGCGAGCGCGGCCAGCATCTGGCCGGTCTGGTTGCAGTCGTCGTCGATGGCCTGCTTGCCCAGGATCACGAGCTGCGGCTGTTCCTTGTCGACCAGGGCCTTGAGCAGCTTGGCCACGGCCAGCGGCTGCAGCTCTTCGGCGGTCTCCACCAGGATGGCGCGGTCGGCACCGATGGCCATGGCGGTGCGCAGGGTTTCCTGGCACTGGGCCACGCCACAGGACACGGCGATGACCTCGGTCACCACGCCCTTCTCCTTCAGACGCACGGCCTCCTCGACGGCGATCTCGTCGAAGGGGTTCATGCTCATCTTGACGTTGGCGATGTCGACGCCGGTGCCGTCGCTCTTGACGCGCACCTTGACGTTGTAATCCACCACACGTTTGACGGGAACGATGACCTTCATGTTGCTGGGCTCCAGGGTTGGGATGGTTGTCGTGCGGGCCGGTCTGAATTGACGTGCACGTCAATTCGGATTGTATGTCTGCCCTGGGTGACTTCCGTGTGGCGGACCCGGGCAGAAAAACGAACGGTCGTGCTTTTTCGCGATTATAGGCGGGTACCCCGGGTGGTACGCAATCTCCCCCCGCCGTGCTGCGGCAAGCGTCGTCCGGCCGACATTCACCGACCCATCGGTCGGCGAATTCGGGTAAGTCTGGAGCCTGTGCAGCGGTGGGCTCCCGTACAGTGCCCGGTAGCCCATGAAGGCACCCACACCCACGGAGACCACCGCATGAAAGTTCGCCTGTTTGCCACCGCTGCCGCCGCGGCCGCGCTGTTTGCCACCACCTCGGTGAGCGCCCAGACCGTATTCACCGTCTCCAGCTGGCTGCCGCCGACCCACGCCGCCAGCGTGGCCCAGAAGAACTGGTGCGATCAGGTGGAGAAGGAAAGCGCCGGCCGCATGAAGTGCAACATCCTGCCCAAGGGCGTGGTGGCCGCACCCGGCACCTTCGACGCGGTGCGCGACGGCCTGGCCGACGTGTCCTACACGGTGGACGGCTACACCCCGGGCCGCTTCATCTTCACCCAGGTGGCCGAGTTCCCGTTCCTGGGCGACAGCGCCGTGTCCACCTCGGTGGCCTACCAGCGCATCTACAACAAGTACTTTGCGCCGCTGGGCGAGCACCGCGGCGTGAAGGCCCTGGCCGTGTTCACCCACGGCCCTGGCGTCATCTTCAACGCGAAGAAGCCGGTGACCTCAGCCGCCGAGGCCGCTTCGCTGAAGTTCCGCATCGGCGGCGGCAACATCAACGAGCTGTCCAAGGCCATGGGCTGGAACACCACGCTCAAGGCCGCGCCCGAATCCTTCGAGCTGCTGTCCACCGGCGTGATGGACGGCACCTTCTTCCCGGACGAGTCCATCACCTCGTTCAAGCTGTCCATGATCAAGCACGCCACCACCTTCCCCGGCGGCCTGTACAACACCAGCTTCGTCTTCATGATGAACCAGGACAAGTACAACAAGCTGAGCGCGCAGGACAAGGCCGTCATCGACAAGCTCTCCGGCGAACACGCCGCGCGCCTGTTCGGCGAAGGCTGGGACCGCATGGATGCGGCCAGCCGCGACAACCAGAAGGCCCAGGGCGTGCAGCGCATCATGGCCGACAAGGCCTTCGTGAAGGCGGTGATGGACAAGCAGGATTACCTGGAAACCACCTGGGCAGCGCGCGCCCAGGTCAAGGGCCTGAAGAACCCGCGCGCCGTGCTCGACGAGTTCCGCGCCGAGATCAAGAAGGTCAAGTGAGACCGCTGACCGCCTGATCCGCTCGGGCGGACCCCCCAGGCCGGCGCCGCAGCCCGCACGCTGCACGCCGGCCTCATTGCATCCGGGAACACAAGAACATGCTCGCCTCGTTGGAAAGACTGCTGCGCTGGACCACCGGCCTGCTGGCCGCTTCGGCCCTGTTCGCCATCATGTGGCTCACCGTGGTGGACGTCACCGGTCGCCGCTTCTTCAGCCACTCGGTGCCCGGCGGGCTGGAGCTGACCGAGATCCTGATGGTGGTGGTGATCTTCGGCGCCTTGCCACTGGTGTCCTGGCGCAGCGAGCATGTGGTGTTCGACTCGCTGGATGCCTTTCTGGGCGAGCGTGTGAAGGCTGTGCAGGCACGCCTGGTGCACCTGATCTGCGCCGGCACGTTTGCGCTGCTGGGCTGGCTGCTGCACACCCGGGCCCAGCGTTTTGCCGAGTACGGTGACACCACGGTCTACCTGCAGTGGTCGATTGCGCCGGTGGCCTGGCTGATGGCGGGTCTGCTGCTGGCCACGGCCCTGGTGCACCTGCTGTTCGTGTTCGTTGAGGCGCCGGCCATCGAACGCGGGGGAGACGCCGCATGATCGAAGCGTCCCTGGGTTTTCTGGCCGTCTTCGTGCTGGCCTTCCTGCGGGTGCCGCTGGCGCTCGCCATGGCACTGGTCGGCCTGGCCGGGCTGGGCCTGATGCGCGGCTGGACGCCGGCCTTTGCCAGCACCAGCCAGGTCATCTTCGAGACCGGCTTCCAGTACGTGCTGTCGGTGATTCCGCTGTTCGTGCTGATGGGCAACTTCGTGGCCCGTGCCGGCATGGCCCGCGAGCTGTACGCCGCCGCCAATGCCTTCGTGGGCCACCGGCGCGGCGGTCTGGCCATGGCCAGCATCATCGCCTCCGGCGGCTTCGGGGCCATCTGCGGATCGTCGATTGCCACCGCCGCCACCATGACCCGCGTGGCCTACCCCGAGATGAAACGCCACGGCTACCGCGACACGCTGGCCACCGGCGCCATTGCCTCGGGCGGCACGTTGGGCATCCTGATCCCGCCGTCCACCATCATGGTGATCTACGGGATCATCACCGAGACCGACATCGGCAAGCTGTTCATCGCCGGCATCCTGCCGGGCCTGGTGGCCATCGTCTGCCTGTGCCTGGCGGTGGTGGTGGTGACCTGGCGCGACCCGCAGGCGGGACCGCCCGCCGAGCGCACCGACTGGGCCGGCCGCCTGCGCGCGGTGCGCGGCATCTGGGGCGTGGCAGTGCTGTTCGCGCTGGTGATCGGCGGCATCTATGGCGGCGTCTTCACCGCCACCGAGGGTGCGGGCGTGGGTGCAGCGGGCGCCTTCCTGTTTGCACTGGCGCGTGGCTCGCTCACCTGGCGCAGCCTGCTGGACATCCTGATGGAGAGCACGCGCACCACCGCGATGCTGTTCACCATCCTGATCGGCGCCATGGTGTTCACCAGCTTCGTGAACTTCACCAGCATGCCGGGCGACCTGCGCGACTGGCTGCTGCAGTTCAGCCCCCACCCCATCATGGTGGTGGCGGCCATGATGGCGATCTATGTGATGCTGGGCCTGGTGATGGAGGAGCTCTCCATGGTGCTGCTCACCATCCCGGTGTTCTTCCCCGTTATCGTGGGCCTGGGCTTCGACCCGGTGTGGTTCGGCGTGCTGATCGTCACCGTGGTGGAGATCGGCATGATCTCGCCGCCGGTGGGCATGAACCTGTTCGTCATCAACTCACTGCTGCCCGGCGTGAAGCTCGGCGACATCTTCAAGGGCGTCTGGCCCTTCGTGCTGGCCGACGTGGTGCGGCTGGCCATCCTGGTGGCCTTCCCGGCGATCGCGCTGTGGCTGCCCGGCCTCATGGGCCGGTGATGGCCTTCGGAGCAGCGGCCGCCAGCGGGGCTTCGCCGGTGCGCACATGCAGCACCCGCTGCGGGTACGGAATCTCCACGCCGTGGCGGCGCAGCGCATCCAGGATGGCCAGGTTGATGGCCGAGCGGATGTTGAGCTGGCCGTTCTCGGGGTCGTTGATCCAGTAACCCACGGTGAACTCCAGGCCGTCGGCGCCGAAGGCCGAGAGCGCGGCCGACGGACCCGGGTCCTTCAGCACCCGGGGCTGGGCGGCAGCGGCCTCGGTGAGCAGGCGGATGACCAGATCCACGTCGCTGTCGTACCCGACCGAGACCACGGTGGACAGCCACACGCGCGCATCGGCCAGCGACAGGTTCTCCACCCGGTTGATGATGAGCAGCTCGTTGGGCACGATGGACTCGCGCCCGCTGGCCGAGCGGATGAGCGTGTAGCGGGCATTGATGTCGGTGATGCGGCCTTCAAAGTTGTCGACCCTCACCATGTCGCCAATGCGCATGCTGCGCTCGGCCAGGATCACGAAGCCGCTGACGTAGTTGGAGGCCAGCTTCTGCAGGCCGAAACCCAGGCCCACGCCGATGGCGCCGCCCAGCACCGACAGCGCGGTCAGGTCGATGCCCACGGCCGAGAGCGCAATGATCAGGCCCACGAACATCAGCAGCGCGCGGGTGGCATTGCTCACCGCCTTGCGCAGCGACAGGTCGCTGCCGGCGGCGTGCTTGAGCAGCCGGGCCTCGATGGCCGAGGAGATCCACAGCGTGAGGATGAGCACCGCGCCCGCGGTCAGGCCGCCTTCGATCAGGGTGCGCACGCTCAGCGTGCTGCTGCCCACCTTCCAGGTGATCTGGTCCAGCTCGGCCAGCACCACCGGCAGCAGGCCGCTGACCCACAGCACCATGGCCAGCCAGGCCACCCACGAGATGGTGCGCTCCAGCGCACGCACCCAGGGCGCCTGGGCGAACGCCACCTGCAGCACCTTCACGCCCACCCGGATGACCACCAGCGACACCAGCACCGGGATGATCACCTTGAAGGCCGCCAGCGGCACCCACAGGGCCAGCGCGGCGCGGGCCACATAACCCAGCAGCAGCAACAGCACCGGGAACAGCACGCCGTCCACCAGGCGCCGGCCGAACAGCACACTGGAGGGGTTCTGCCCGGCCGCCACCGACCGGCGCACCAGCGCGGCCAGCCCCCAGGCCAGCAGCACCGCCACCGCCAGCGCAGCAAACTCGATCAGCACCGTGGGCTGCAGGAAGGAATCGAACCAGAGCGCGAAATCGTCGATGGGTTTGGGAGCGGCAGCGGCAACGGTCATGGGCGAGAAAGAGGTACGGATCAGGCCCGCCAGGCGGGAGCACGTTTGTCGATGAAGGCCTGCACGCCTTCCTGGGCCACCGGGTGGGCCATGTTGCAGGCCATGGTGTGGCCGGCGAGCTGGTAGGCGGCATCCATGCCGGTCTCCAGCTGGCGGTAGAACATCTGCTTGCCCAGCGCCAGCGCCTCGCGCGGCTTGGCCAGCAGCTTCTTCACCAGAGCCTCCAGGGCGGCGTCGAGTTCCCCGGCCGGCACCACCTGGTTGATCAGCCCGCGCTGCCGGGCCTGCTGCGCGTCGATGAAGTCGCCGGTCATGAGCATCTCCATGGCCTGCTTGGGCAGCAGGTTGCGCGACAGCGCCACGCTGGGCGTGGCGCAGAACAGGCCGACATCGATGCCGTTGACGCCGAAGGTGGCGCCATCGGCGGCCACCGCCAGGTCGCACTGCGCCACCAGCTGGCAGCCGGCGGCCGTGGCCAGGCCCTGCACCCGGGCCACCACCGGCACCTCCAGCGCGCGGAGGGAGAGCATCAGCTTCGAGCAGCGGGCGAACAGGTCCTGGTAGTAGGCCTGCTCGGGCCGGGCCTTCATTTCCTTGAGGTCGTGGCCGGCACAGAAGGCACGGCCTTCGGCGGCGATCACCAGCACGCGGGCGGTCGGGTCGGCCGCCACCTGTGCAATGCCGTCGCGCAGCGCGGCCAGCATGGCCTCGGACAGCACATTGAAGGCCTTGGGGTGGTTCAGGGTGAGGGTGTGCACGCCGCGTGGGTCGCGGTGGTGCAGCAGCAGGTCGGGCGGTGCGGTCATGAAAACACTCCGTGGATCAGACATCGGCCAGCACGCGCAGGTGGGCTTCCACGCTGCGGGCCAGGGCACTGAGGGCATAGCCGCCTTCCAGGCAGCTCACGATGCGGCCCTGGGCATGGCGCTGGGCCACTTCCTTGATGCGCGAGGTCATCCAGGCGTAGTCCTGCTCCACCAGGCCGAGCTGGGCCATGTCGTCCTCGCGGTGAGCATCGAAGCCGGCGCTGATGAAGATGAGCTCGGGCTTGTGGGCGTCCAGCCGGGGTAACCACATCACGTCGATCAGCTCGCGGATGTCCATGCCCTTGGTGTAGGCCGGCACCGGAATGTTCACCAGGTTGGCCGCCGTGGAATGTTCGCAGGGCGGGTAGAACGGGTGCTGGTAGAAGCTGCACATGAGGATGCGGTCGTCGCCGGCCACGATGTCCTCGGTGCCGTTGCCGTGGTGCACGTCGAAATCGATGATGGCCACGCGCTTCAGGCCGTGGCGCTCCAGCGCATAACGCGCCGCCACCGCCACGTTGTTGACGAAGCAGAAGCCCATGGCCTGCTGGCGGGTGGCATGGTGGCCGGGCGGGCGCACCGCGCAGAAGGCGTTGGCCAGCTCGCCGGCCAGCACCGCGTCGGTGGCGTCGATCGCGGCGCCGGCGGCCACGAGGATGGCGTCCCAGCTGTGCGTGTTGATGGCGGTGTCGGGGTCGACCTGGGCATGGCTGGGACCACCGGCCGCGATCTCGTCACGCAGGTTGTCGGACAGGCCGCGCAGGGCCGCCAGGTGCATGCGGTCGTGGGCCAGTTCCAGGTCGGCCAGCGAGGCCGGGGTGGCCTCGCGCCGCTCCAGCGCCACGTCCAGCCCGGAGATGAGCAGACGGTCTTCGATGGCGCTGAGCCGCTCGGGGCATTCCGGGTGTCCGGCGCCCATTTCGTGTCTCCAGCAATCCTTGTGGGTGAAATAGCCCGTGGCCTGTCTCATGGCGGAATTACGGTAAGGTTCGCGGCATTTCCAGCCCGCACCCATCCATGCAAGCCGACGCCCACATCCAGCATCTTCTGACCCAGCTTAACACGGTGATCGTGGGCAAATCACGGCAGGTTCACGACTGCGTGGCCTGCCTGCTGGCGGGGGGCCACCTGCTGATCGAGGACGTTCCCGGGGTGGGCAAGACCACCCTGGCGCATGCGCTGGCCCGCTCCTTCGGCCTGCAGTTCTCGCGCGTGCAGTTCACCGCCGACCTCATGCCCACCGACCTGATCGGTGTGTCGGTGTACGAACGGGGCCGTGAAGGCTTCGTCTTCCACCCCGGCCCGGTGTTCGCCCAGGTGCTGCTGGCCGACGAGATCAACCGCGCCAGCCCCAAGACCCAGAGCGCGCTGCTCGAAGCGATGGAAGAAAAACAGGTCACGGTCGAAGGCGACACCCGCGACCTGCCGCAGCCCTTCTTCGTGATCGCCACCCAGAACCCGCACGACCAGCTGGGCACCTATGCCCTGCCGGAATCGCAGCTCGACCGTTTCCACATGCGGCTGTCGCTGGGCTATCCGGACCGCCAGGCCGAACGGGCCCTGCTGCGGGGCGAGGACCGCCGCGACATGCTGGACCGCCTGAGTGCCGCCCTGACCCCGGCCGACCTTGCCCGGCTGCAGCAGACCGTGGCCCGTATCCACACCGCCGAGCCGGTGCTCGATTACCTGCAGGACCTGGTGAACGCCACCCGCAGCGGCCGCTGGTTTGCGCAAGGCCTGTCGCCGCGCGCCGCACTGGCCGTGGTGCGGGCCGCCAAGGCCGAGGCCTTCCTGCAGGGCCGCGACTATGTGGCGCCGGACGACATCGCTGCCGTGCTCCCGCAGACCACTGCCCACCGTCTGGTGCCGGTGCGCGATGCCGGGCGCGGCGCGGTGGAACAGGTGCGCGCCATGCTCGACGCCGTGCCCCTGCCCTGAGGCCATGAAGACGCCGCTCGGCTTCCTGCGCCGCCGGCTGCAGGCCTGGCTGTTCCAGCGCCTCAAGCCCTCCGACACGCTGGTGCTCACCCAGCGCAACGTCTACATCCTGCCCACCCGGCCGGGCTGGATGCTGGCCATCACCCTGCTGGTGCTGCTGGTGGCCAGCATCAACTACCAGCTCAACCTGGGTTACCTGCTGACCTTCCTGCTGGCGGGCTGCGCGGTGGTGGGCATGCATGTGTGCCACGGCAACCTGCGCGGCACCACGCTGCACCTGGACGCGCCGGTGCCGGTGCACGCCCACGAAGCGGTGCAGCTCGACATCCGGCTGGTCAGCGAGAAGCGCAGCGAGCGCCTGGGCATCGGTCTGGGCGTGCTGCACGACGACGGCTCGCCGGCCTCGCTGGCCTGGACCGACGTGCCGGCGCAGGGCAGCAGCACGGTCCGTGTGGCCTGGCAGGCGCCCGGGCGCGGGCTGCACCGGCTGCCTGCGCTGACCGCACAGACCCTGTTCCCGCTGGGCACCTTCCGGGTCTGGACCGTGTGGCGCACCGCGTCCGAGGTGCTGGTCTACCCCGCGCCCGAAGACCACCCGCCGGCCCTGCCGCCGGGCGAACCGCTGGCCGGCGGCCACGGTGCGGCCCGCGCCCAGAGCACCGGCGAGTTCGACGGTGTGCGTGCCTACCGCCGGGGCGATCCGGTCAAGGCGGTGGTGTGGAAACGGGCCGCCCAGGCCTTTGCCAGCGGCCGCGACGATCTGGTCAGCCGCGACACGCTCTCCAGCGAACGCGTGCAGCTCTGGCTCGATCACCACCGCTGCGGCGGCGCCGGGCTGGAAGGCCGGCTGCAGCGCCTGACCGCCTGGGTGCTGATGGCCGACCGGCTGGGCCTGTCCTACGGGCTGCGCCTGCCGGGCCGCGAGATCGCCCCCGACCAGGGCCTGGCCCACCGCAACCGCTGCCTGGAGGCACTCGCGCTGTGCTGAACCGTTTCACCGACACCCTCTCCCACCTGCCACGCGAAGCGCGGGACACATTGTTCCTGCTGGCCGTGATCGCCTGGGTGGTGCTGCTGCAGAGCGCCCACATTCCCTGGTGGTGCAGCGGCATCACGGCCGGCGTGCTGGTGTGGCGTGCGGTGCTCACGGTGCGTGGCGCACCGCTGCCGGGCTGGGTGTGGCGTGCCGCGCTGCTGGCCGTCACCCTGGGCGCCACCTTCCTCACCTTCCGCACCCTGGTCGGGCGCGACGCCGGGGTCACGCTGATCGTGGTGCTGCTGGCCCTCAAGACACTCGAACTGCGCGCCCGGCGCGATGCCTTCGTGGTGTTCTTCCTGGGCTTCTTCACGCTGCTCACGCACTTCTTCTATTCGCAGTCGCTGGTCACGGCTGCGGGCATCCTGATTGCCTTGCTCGGCCTGCTGACCGCGCTGGTCAATGCCCACATGCCGGTGGGCCGGCCCAGTCTGGCGCGCTCGGCCCGCATCGCCGGCTCCATGGCGCTCATGGGTGCGCCCATCATGCTGGTGCTGTTCCTGCTGTTCCCGCGCCTGGCGCCGCTGTGGGGCACGCCGGGCGATCCCGAGACCGGCCGCAGCGGCCTCTCGGGTCAGATGCGCGTGGGGCAGATCGCCCGGCTGGCGCTGGACGAGAGCATCGCGCTGCGCGTGCGCTTCAACGGCCCCACGCCGCCGCAGGACCGCATCTATTTCCGGGGACCGGTGCTGTCCACCTTCGACGGTCGCGAATGGCGGCCGCTGGAGTCCGACTTCAACCTGGGCAACCGCCTGAGCGCCAACCTGCGCGTGGCAGGCGTTCCCCTGGGCTACGAGGTGACCATGGAGCCGCACGACCGGCCGTGGCTGTTCGTGCTGGAAGGCACCGCCACGCCGCCCGAGGTGCCCGGCACCCGGGTGCGCATGAACGACGAGCTGCAGTGGCTCACCCAGCGGCCCATGGGCTCGCTGGTGCGCTACACCGCCCAGGCCTACCCCGAGTTCCGCCACGGCCCGCCGCAGCTGGTGCTGGGCCTGCAGGACTTCCTCACCCTGCCCCCCAGCTACAACCCGCGCACCCTGCAGCTGGCGCAGGAGCTGCGCCGCCAGTACGGCCCCGGGCCGGACAACGCCCCGCGCCTGGTGCAGGCCGCGCTCGACCTGCTGCGCACCGGCGGCTACAGCTACACGCTCGACCCGGGCGTGTACGGGCGCGACACCGCCGACGAGTTCTGGTTCGACCGCAAGGCCGGCTTCTGCGAACACATTGCCAGCAGCTTCGCCATCCTGATGCGCGGCATGGACATACCGGCGCGCATCGTCACCGGCTACCAGGGCGGCGAGGTCAACCCGGTGGACGGTTTCTGGACCGTGCGCCAGCGCGACGCGCACGCCTGGACCGAGGTCTGGCTGCAGGGCCAGGGCTGGGTGCGGGTGGACCCCACCGGGGCGGTCATGCCCGGGCGCATCGGCTCGTTCGACCGGCTGGCCGCACCGCAGACCGGCGTGGCCGGCGCACTCACCGGCGTGCTGCGCAACACCCTGAGCGACGCGCTGATCAACCGCATGCGCCAGACCTGGGAGGCGGTCAACAACCGCTGGAACCAGTGGGTGCTGAACTACACCCAGGGCCGACAGCTCGACCTGCTGCGCTCGCTGGGCTTCGAGTCGCCCAGCTGGACCGATCTGGCCAAGGTGATGGCTGGCCTGCTGGCGCTGGCCACACTGATCGGCTCGGCCTGGGCTCTGTGGGAACGCCAGCAGCACGACCCGTGGCTGCGCCTGCTGGACCGCGCCCGGCGCCGCCTGCGCCAGGCCGGTCTGGAGGTGCCGCCGCAGGCCCCGCCGCGCACCCTGGCCGCTGCCGTGCGGGCGCAATGGGGCGATGCCGGCGAGCCGGTGGCCCGCTGGCTGCTGCAGCTGGAAGCCCAGCGGTACAGTGCGGGGGTGAGCATCCCGCTGCGCGACCTGGCCCGGGCCTACCGGCAGCTGGCCTGGCCCGCCCCGAACCGACCATGACCCCGATCCTGCGCCCCCTCTCCCGCCCCCGCCACACCCGCTTGCCCGCGCTTCGCTGCGCCCCGCTCCTGTCGGTCCTGCTCACCGCCGCCGTCTGCCTCGGCGGCCTGTCTGCCCATGCGGCCCAGCCCCGCAAGGCCGAGCCGCGTCCGGCCTCCGCCCCGTTCAGCTACAGCCAGAGCCCGGCCGCCATGGCGTTCGCCGACGACCTGGCCAGCCGCCGCGATCTGGACCCGGCCTGGGTGCGGCAGCAGATCGGCGCGGCCCAGCGCGTGCCGGCCATCATCCGGGCCATCACACCGCCGCCCACCACGCAGCCCAAGAACTGGGCGGCTTACCGGGCGCGCTTCATCGAGCCGATCCGCCTGAACGCCGGCCAGCGTTTCTGGGAAGAGAACGCCGCCACCCTGGCGCGTGCCGAAGCCCGCTTCGGCGTGCCGGCCAGCCTCATCGTGGGCGTGCTGGGCGTGGAGTCGCTCTACGGCCGGCACATGGGCAACTTCCGGGTCATGGATGCCCTGGTCACCCTGTCCTTCGACTTCCCCGCCGCGCACCCGCGCGCGGCCGCCCGCACCGAGTTCTTCCGCAGCGAACTGGAGCAGTTCCTCAGCCTCATGAACCGCAGCGGCCGCGATCCCATGGGCCTGCGCGGCAGTTACGCCGGGGCCATGGGCTGGCCGCAGTTCATGCCCAGCAGCTGGGCCAAGTACGCCATCGATTTCGACGAGGACGGCCAGATCGACCTGTTCGACAACCCGGCCGACGTGATCGGTTCGGTGGCCAACTACTTCAAGGTGTTCGGCTGGCAGACCGACATGCCCACCCGCTACCCGGTGCGGGTGGAGGCCGGCAAGACCGACCTGGACACCCTGCTGGCGCCCGACATCCTGCCCACCTTCAGTGCCGCCCGCATGCAGGCCCTGGGCGCCGGGCTGGAGGGTGCGGCGGCCGAACACGGCGGCCCGCTGGCCCTGGTGGAACTGCAGAACGCCGGCGCACCGTCCACCTATGTGGCCGGCACCGAGAACTTCTATGTGGTCACCCGCTACAACTGGAGCAGCTACTACGCCCTGGCCGTGATCGAGCTGGGCGAAGCAATCCAGGCGCGGGTAAATGCAGCCCGCAGCGCCGCGCGCTGACGCACCTCAGAAGTCGAAGCCGATCTGCTGCGAGGCCAGCTCGGCGGCGCGCTTCTGGCGCGGCCCGGCCATCTGCTCGGCCCGGCGCTGCTTCGAGCCATGGCGGCGCACGATCTCGGCCTGGTCGGCCTGCACCTCGCGCCGGGCACGCAGGGCATGCACCCGGTCCTTGGCGCGCCGGGTGGCCGGCTCCAGATCCACCACCGGCATCACCAGATCCACCCCCGGCTGCAGCCCCATGCGCTGCTGCAGGTCGGGCGGCATGAGCCAGGGCTGGAACAGCCAGGTGTCGGGCACGCGCTGCAGGGCCGGCAGCCAGTGCCGCACGAAGCGGCCATGGGGATCGTGGTCCTGCGCCTGCTTGACCGGGTTGTAGACCCGGGTGGTGTTGATGCCGGTGGTGCCGCTCTGCATCTGCATCTGGCTCCAGTGGATGCCGGGCTCGTAGTCCAGGAACTCGCGCGCGAGCCATTCGCCCACCGGCCGCCAGTGCAGCCACAGCGGATAGGCCGCCACCGACACCAGCATGGAGCGCATGCGGAAGTTCAGCCAGCCGGTCTCGCGCAGCATGGCCACGCAGGCATCCACCATGGGCCAGCCGGTGCGGCCTTCCATCAGGGCCTGCAGGTGCGCCGGGTTGTGTTCGGCCTCGCGCAGGCCGTTGTAGCCCCGGTGCATGTTGTGGTGTTCGATGGCGGGTTCGGTCTCGAGCTTCTGGATGAAGTGGCAGTGCCAGTGCAGCCGGCTCAGGAAGGCCGCCAGCCCGGCATGCTGACGGGTGCCGGCCAGCTCGGCGTCGTGCATGCGCGCTCGCGTGGCCTGCACCACCTCGCGCAGGCCCAGGGTGCCGAAGGCCAGGTGGGCCGAGAGGCGCGAACAGGCGTCGGGCGCGGTCAGCGGGGACGAGATGCCACCCCGATAACGCGCGCTGCGTTGCTGCAGAAAGTCGGTCATCACCGCCTCGCCCTGGCGGCGTCCGCCGCGCTGGCGTTGCGGCGGCTCGTGCGGCGGCAGGCCCAGCTCGTCCGCGCCGGGCCAGGGCGTGGCCGGCCAGGCCTCGGGGGGCACGTCGGCGGCCAGCAGGCGCGGCAGCACGGCCTGCGGCTCGGCCATCAAGCCCTCCCACTGGCCGACCCAGTGACGGCGCTGTTTCAGGCCCCGCACCACACCGAAGCCCCGGAACTCGCGCCACGGCACGCCACGTTCACGGCACCAGCGCAGCACGCGCCGGTCGCGCTCGAAGCTGGCGGCATTGCCGGTTTCCTGGTGCGACAGCAGTTCAGCGAACGGGGCGTGGTGGTGCAGCCGGTCCAGCACCTCCACCGCGTCGCCCACCGCCCAGTGCAGCCGCCCGCCGTGCGCACGCAGGTCGGCCGCCAGATCCTTGAGGCTTTCCTGCAGGAAGCCCAGGTGCTGCCGCGCGGCATCGGGCTGGCGCCACAGCGCCGGCTCCAGGATGTAGAGGCACAGCACCGGGCCAGCCCGGGCGGCCTCGGCCAGCGGGGCATGGTCCTGCACCCGCAGATCGCGCTTGAACCACACCACCCGGTACGTCATGGGCGGCATTGTGGTGAGGGCGAAAAAAAGCCGGACACAGGGTCCGGCTTGTCCGACTGACCGGGAGGGTCAGCGAGGGTGATCAGCGCGGGGTGCGGCGCGGTGCAGGGCGGCTGCCACGGTCGTTGAAGCCGCTGCGGTCGGCGTAGTTGCGCTCACCGCCGCGATCACCGAAACCACCGGGCTTGCCGGCGCGGGCCGGCGCGCGGTCGTCGAAGCCGCGCGGTGCCGAGCGCTGGTCACGGAAGTCGCCACGCGGTGCCCGGTTGTCGAAGGCCGGTGCCTCGCGGCCCTGGAAGCGCGGGTCGAAGCGGCCATCGCGGCTGCGGTCGACCATGGGGGCATCGCCACGCGCATCACCGCGGAAATCGCCACGGGGAGCGCTGCGGAAGTCACCCCGCGAGTCGCCCCGCGGATCGAAGCGCGGTGCGCTGTCGCGGTTCTCGAAACGCGGGCCGCGCGACGGCGGGCCGCTGCGGCGGTCACCGCCGCGGTCGTTGCGGCCACCGAAGCGGTCGCCACCCGGGCGGCCACGGCCGAACTCGGGTTGCGGGGCACGCATGCGCGGCTCCAGACCGGGGATGACCTCGGCGGTGAAGCGCTGGCGGGTGTAGGCCTCGATGTCGGCGATGCGGCGGCGGTCGCGCATCTCGGCAAAGGTCACGGCCAGGCCGTCGCGGCCGGCACGGCCGGTGCGGCCGATGCGGTGGGTGTAGTCCTCGGCCTTCATCGGCAGGCCGAAGTTGAAGACGTGGGTGATGGTGGGCACGTCGATGCCGCGCGCGGCCACGTCGGTGGCCACCAGGATCTGCACCTGGCCGTTGCGCAGCGCCATCAGGCGGCGGTTGCGGATGCCCTGGCTCAGCGCACCGTGCAGGGCCACGGCGGAGAAGCCGGCCTGCTGCAGGTCGTTGGCCAGACCGTCGCACTCGATCTGGGTGCTGGCGAACACGATGGCCTGGTTGATGGTGGCATCGCGCAGCCAGTGGTCCAGCATCTTGCGCTTGTGGTCGGCGTTGTCGGCCCAGAACAGCACCTGCTTGATGTTGGCGTGCTGCTCCTGCGGGCTGTCGATCTGGATCTTCTGCACCTGCGAGCCGTTGTCGTGCATCACCCGCATGGCCAGCTGCTGGATGCGCGGCGCGAAGGTGGCGCTGAACATCATGGTCTGGCGGCGCTGCGCGGTGAGCGCGTTGATCTCGGCCAGGTCGTCGGCAAAGCCGAGGTCGAGCATGCGGTCGGCCTCGTCCACCACCAGGAACTGCACCTGGTCGAGCTTTAGCTGCTGCGAGCGCTGCAGGTCAAGCAGGCGGCCCGGGGTGGCCACCACCAGGTCGGCGTTCTGCAGTTTGGCGATCTGCAACTGGTAGGGCATGCCGCCCACCACGTTGGCAATGCGCAGGCCACGGCAGTGGCGCACCAGGTCGATGGCGTCGTGTGCCACCTGCTGGGCCAGCTCGCGGGTCGGGCACAGCACCAGGGCGCCGGGGGTGGCGGCCTTGAAGTGGCGCGGGTTGGTCGGGTCCTTGCGCTTGGGCGCCTTGGGCGGGGCTTCGCCACGGGCCAGGGCTTCGGCGGCCAGGCGCTCGCGCTCGGCGCGCTCACGGGCGGCGGCCTCGGCCTGCTGCTTGAGCAGGGTGTGCAGCACCGGCAGCAGGAAGGCCGCCGTCTTGCCGCTGCCGGTCTGGCTGGAGACCATCAGGTCGGCGTAACGGGTCTCGCCTTCGGCCAGCAGGGCCTTGGGCATGACGCGGGCCTGCACGGTGGTGGGCTGGGTGTAGCCCAGGTCGGCCACGGCGGCCACCAGTTCGGGAGCCAGGCCCAGCGCGGCGAAGGCGCTGGCGTCCACCGGGCCGGTGTCGGCCGCAGGCGCCTCGACGGCTTCGATGGCGGTGTTCAGGGTATCGGGCGCGGCGTCGCCGCGTTCTTCAAAAGAGTCGCTCATGTCTGTTCCGGCGCGAAAGCGCCAAAGAACGAGCCAGCGGAGGGAATCAATGCCCCCGGCGCCGGATCCGTTCGTGGTTACACAACATCAACCACAAACGGTCCGCGCCGGTGCGTCAGGGTGACGCTGTTGGCGATGGCCCCGGTTCGAAGCAGCCGGCTGCCGGGGCAGCGGAGTTCGTGGTCGGGGGCCGGGTGTATGAGGCCAATGCACAAATCTGCCCGGTGATTCCGGGGCAGCCCGCGATTGTCGCACGTTTCCGGGAAAACCCTGAATATTTCGTGAGGATCAGGCCAGAACGGCCCGCACGATGTGGAACAGCACGGCCGCCAGCACCGCCGTGGCCGGCACGGTGACGATCCAGGCCGCCACGATGCGCATGACCGCCGAGCGCTTGACGATCTCCTGCTTGTAGGCCTTCTTGAAGGCCTTGCGCTCGTTCTTGGCGAAGAGTGCGCCATCGCTGGCCTCGCGCAGCTTGGCGCGGCGCTTCATCTCGGCCAGCATGCGTTTCTTCTCCTGCACCTCAGCCACCTCGAAGCGCTGCAGGTAGCCCTCGACCTCGTTGCGGTCGGCGCCCTGGTGGCCGGCGCGCACGGTGGCTTCCATCTTGGCGTAGTTGACCTTGAGCAGCTCGCGCAGGAAGCCCACGCCGAACACCGCGCCGATGGAGATGTGGGTGGTCGACACCGGCATGCCCAGCTGCGAGGCCACGATCACGGTCAGCGTGGCGGCCATGGCGATCGAAAAGGCGCGGATGTTGTCGAGCTCGGTGATCTCCTTGCCCACGGTGCGGATCAGCCGTGCGCCGTACAGCGCCAGACCCACCGACAGGCCCAGTGCGCCCAACACCATGATCCACATCGGCGTGCCGGCCTTGGTGGCGATCGCACCGGCCTTCACTGCCTCGTAGATGGCCGCCAGCGGGCCGATGGCGTTGGCCACATCGTTGGCGCCGTGGGCAAAGCTGAGCAGCGCGGCCGAGCAGATCAGCGGCCAGGTGAAGAGGCGGTTCACGCCGTCCTTGCTGTTGTCCTGGTGCTGGGCCATGCGGGCAATGGGCCGGCGCACCAGCGCCCAGGTGACCACGCCGATGACCAGCCCGCCCAGGATGCCGGTGACGAAACCCACCTTCACCAGCTGGCCCAGACCCTTGAGCAGCATGTACGAGCCATACGACCACGCCATGCCGCCGATGAGCAGCGGCACCACGCGCGACGCAGCCTCGGTCTTGTCGGACTTGTAGGTGACGCTGCGCTTGATCAGGTACAGGAAGGCGGCGGCGATCAGGCCGCCGGAGAGCGGCGAGATGATCCAGCTCACCACGATGGACGAGATGGTGGCCCAGTTCACCAGGCCCCAGCCACCGGCCGCAATGCCGGCGCCCATGACGGCCCCGATGATGGAGTGGGTGGTGGACACCGGCGCGCCCAGCGCGGTGGCCAGGTTGAGCCAGAGGGCGCCGGCCAGCAGGGCCGCGAACATGACCCAGGCGAACAGCGCGGGGTCGGAGATTTCGGCCGGATCGATGATGCCGCCCTTGATGGTGCCCACCACGTCACCGCCGGCGACGATGGCGCCCAGGGCCTCGAAGATGGCCGCCACGGCAATGGCCCAGCCCATGGTCATGGCGCCCGATCCCACGGCCGGCCCCATGTTGTTGGCCACATCGTTGGCGCCGATGTTCATGGCCATGTAGGCGCCGACAGCGGCGGCCACGATCAGCAGCCAGACGGCCGATGTGCTGAGCCCGGCGCCGGAAGCGCCGGTGAGCGAGGCATAGACCCCGGTGAGGACCAGAAAGGCAATCGCGCCGGAGAGCTGCAGCAGTTCCTGATGGCGGGCCAGAAATTTGTTTTTCTTGGGCATGGTGCGGGAATGTTCAACTTTCGTGAATGTCACGATTTTGACATTTCCGACCGCCCGGAATCCCGACGCTTCAACGCAGGAAGTGCTCGCGGTAGTGTTCCAGCTCGTCGATGGACTCGTGCACGTCGGCCAGCGCCGTGTGCTTCTGGTGCTTCTTGAAGGCGTCGTAGACCTCGGGGCGCCAGCGCTTGGCCAGCTCCTTGAGGGTGCTCACGTCCAGGTTGCGGTAGTGGAAGAAGGCTTCGAGCTTGGGCATGTACTTCACCAGGAAGCGGCGGTCCTGGCTGATGGTGTTGCCGCACATGGGCGAGGCGTTGCGCGGCACGTAGCGACCGATGAAGTCCAGCAGCTGCTGCTCGGCCTGGGCCTCGGTCAGGGTGCTGGCCTTGACCTTGTCGATCAGACCGCTCTTGCCATGCGTGCCCTTGTTCCAGGCGTCCATGGCGCCCAGCAGGGCATCGCTCTGGTGGATGACCAGCACCGGCCCTTCGACGCGGGGGGTGAGCTGCGGGCCGGTGATGACCACCGCAATCTCCAGCAGGCGTTCCTTTTCGGGGTCCAGACCGCTCATCTCGCAGTCCAGCCAGACCAGGTTCTGGTCGCTTCTGGCCAGTTCGGCCACGGGGGTATCGGCGCCCGGCGCCGCGGTGGTGGGGGTGTCGGAAGTCATCCGGGCATTGTCGCCCAAGGCCCCGGGGGGCCCGTGGCCACGGCCGGTTCGCTAGACTCCCGCCCATGGACACTGCCTCGATTGCCTTCACCGCCGTCTTCTGCGCCCTGCTGCTGGTCGGCCTGCTCACCCGCACCGTGCTGGGCAGCCGCCAGATCCGCCATGTGGTGCGCCATCGCGACCAGGTGCCGGCGGCGTTTGCCCACACCATCACCCCGGAGGCGCACCGCAAGGCCGCCGACTACACGGTGGCCAAGACGCGGCTGGCCCTGCTCAATGCCTCGTTCGAGGCGACCGTGCTGATCGGCTGGACGTTGCTGGGCGGCCTGGACTGGCTCAACGGCGCCCTGCTGGACCTCATGGGCGGCGGCCTGCTGCAGCAGCTGGCCCTGCTGGGCAGCTTTGCCCTGATCGGCGGGCTGATCGGCCTGCCCCTGTCGTGGTACGCCACCTTCCGGGTGGAGGAACGCTTCGGCTTCAACAAGACCACCCCGGCCCTCTGGCTGGCCGATCTGGTCAAGGGCTCGCTGGTGGGCGCCCTGGTCGGTCTGCCCATTGCGGCCCTGGTGCTGTGGCTCATGGGCGCAGCCGGCCCGGCCTGGTGGATCTGGGCCTGGGGCGTGTGGATGGGCTTCAACCTGCTGGCCCTGGTGCTCTACCCCACGCTGATTGCGCCGCTGTTCAACAAGTTCGAGCCGCTGGCCGACGAGACCCTCAAGGCCCGCGTGAGCCAGCTCATGCAGCGCTGCGGCTTCGCGGCCAAGGGCCTGTTCGTGATGGACGGCAGCCGCCGAAGTGCCCATGCCAACGCCTACTTCACCGGCTTCGGCGCGGCCAAGCGGGTGGTGTTCTTCGACACCCTGCTGCAGCGCCTGGCCCCGGGCGAGATCGACGCCGTGCTGGCCCACGAGCTGGGTCACTACAAGTGCCGCCACATCCTGCAGCGCATGGTGGTCATGTTCGGCATCAGCCTGGCCGGCTTTGCCTTGCTGGGCTGGCTCTCTGCCCAGGCCTGGTTCTACAGCGGGCTGGGCGTGCAGCCCTCCATGGACACGCCCAACGACGCGCTGGCGCTCATCCTGTTCCTGCTGGCCGCACCGCTGCTGACCTACTTCCTCTCCCCGCTGCTGGCGCAGCTCTCGCGCAAGCACGAGTTCGAGGCCGACGCCTACGCCGTCTCCCACACCAGCGGCGACGACCTGGCCAGCGCCCTGCTCAAGCTCTACAAGGACAACGCGAGCACGCTCACGCCCGACCCGCTGTTCGCCCGCTTCTACTATTCCCACCCCCCGGCCAGCGAGCGCCTGGCCCGCCTGCAGACCGCGCCACAGGCCGCTGCCTGAACCCGCATGAACCCCATCCACCAGAACCGCAAGGCGCTCGGCCCGACCGAGATCGTCACCCAGCTCACCCAGCTCAACGGCGAAGCCGCCAATGGCTGGAAACTCATCGACGGTGCGCTGGAAAAGCACTGGACGTTCGCCAACTTCCACGAGACCATGGCCTTCGTCAATGCGGTCGCCTGGATCGCCCACCGCGAAGACCACCACCCCGACATCGCCCTGGGCTACAACCGCTGCTCGCTGCGCTTCAACACGCACGACGTGAACGGCATCTCGGTCAGCGACTTCTTCTGCGCAGCCGCGGTCGACGCGCTGCAGGCCTGAATGGCCCATGACACGACCGGGCTGGTGGTGGCCGCCCACGGCCGCCACTGCCTGGTGGAAAGCGCGGACGGCAGCCGCCGCATCTGCCATCCCCGGGGCAAGAAGAACGCCGTGGTGGTGGGCGACCGGGTGCGCTGGCAGGTGAGTGGCGACGAAGGCAGCATCGAGCAGGTGCTGGAACGCCGCAACCTGTTCTACCGCCAGGACGAGCTGCGCACCAAATCGTTCGCGGCCAACCTGGACCAGGTGCTGGTGCTGGTGGCGGCCGAGCCCGAGTTTTCCGAGACCCAGCTGGCGCGTGCGCTGATCGCCGCCGAGGCCGAAGGCATCGAGGCGCTGGTGGTGCTCAACAAGAGCGATCTGACCGCCGCGTTCGAGCGCGCCTGGCAGCGCCTGGCGCCCTACCGCCGCATGGGCTGCAGCGTGCTGCCGCTGTGCCTGCAGGCGGGTGCGGAACAAGGGCTGGACGAACTGCAGCAGCGCCTGAACGGCCGCTGCACGCTGGTGCTGGGCCCCTCCGGGGTGGGCAAGAGCACCCTGGTGAACCGGCTGGTGCCGCAGGCCGGCGCCCAGACCGGCGAGATTTCCAAAGCCCTGAACTCGGGCAAGCACACCACCACCAGCACCACCTGGTACTGGGTGGACGGGGCGCGCCAGACCGCGCTGATCGATTCACCGGGCTTCCAGGAGTTCGGCCTGCACCACATCGAGGCCACGCGGCTGGCCTCGCTCATGCCCGACCTGCGGGCCACCCTGGGCGACTGCCGCTTCTACAACTGCACCCACCTGCACGAGCCCGGCTGCGGCGTGCGGGCCCATGTGGGGGCCGACCCGGCGGCCGATGCCCTGGCCATCGGCGAGCACCGTTACCGGCTGTACGGCCAGTTCTTCGAAGAGCTTTCAGCGCCCCAGCGCTACTGAGGCCCCCGCACCGCGCTCAGATGCGGGCCAGCGTGAGCAGCGCCAGCAGCAGCATCCACAACACCACCGAGCGCCACACCAGGCCCACCACGCTGCCCAGGTGGGCCAGCTGCGGGTCGGGGCGGGCGGCGGGGTCGCCCTCCTCCGGCGGCGGCGCGCCCTCGGGCAGCCGCATCAGGCGCACATTGATGGCGCCCGAGGTGGCCGCCAGCACCACACCGTCGCTGCCCACCGCGAACCGGTCGGCATCGCCGCGCCAGCTGGCCACGGCCTCCTCGAAGTTGCCCACGATGGCAAAGCCGATGCCGGTGAAACGGGCCGGCCAGTGATCGATCCACCGCCAGGCACGGGCCGCGGCGTGCTGCAGCGCCGGGCTGGGCGTGCCGTCCAGGCGCTCTCGCCAGTTGCGCGACAGGTACTCGGCCAGGCGGTACAGCACGGCGCCCGCCGGCCCCAGGCCCACCAGCCAGAACGCCAGAAAGCAGATCAGCACGCCGAACACGTGGCGGTGGGCGGCCAGCACCGAATGTTCGATGACCTGGCGCAGCAGCTCGGCGCGCGGCAGGCTGGTGGGTTCCACCCGCAACCAGGTGGCCAGCTTGCGGCGGGCGGACTCATCGTCGCCTTCTTCCAGGGCGCGGCGGATCTCGCTGAAGTGGTGGCTGAACTGCCGGAAACCCAGGGTGACATAGAGCACCGCCACCACCCACACAAAGGCCAGCAGCACGCTGAACTGCATCAGCAACAGGTACACGCCGGCCGCCACCGCAGTGGGAAAGGCCACGGCCAGCAACCAGGCCACCCAGCCCTGGGGGGTTTCGCCGGCGTCCAGGTTGCGTCGCACCGAGCGGGCCCAGGCACGCAGGCCTCCATGCACCGGGTTGTCGTAGGCCAGAGGTCGGGCCTGCTCGATCAGCAGGGCGAGAAGAATGGCAAGGAATCCCATCCCGCGATGATAGTGGGGGCTCGCAACCCCTCGGTCACGCGGCGGTGAGCAGCCGGTAGAAGTTGCGCAGCATGCCGGCGGTGGCGCCCCAGATGAAGCGCTCATGCCCGGCATCCGCGTAGGGCATGGAATACCACTCGCGGCGCTGGCCTTCGAACTCGAAGGCGTGGCGGCGGTGGTGGCGCGGGTCCATCAGGAACTGCAGCGGCACCTCGAACACATCGGCCACCTCGTGCGGGTTGGGCCGCAGCTCGAAGCCGGGCCGCACCAGCGCCACCACGGGCGTGACGGTGAAGGCGGTGCCGGTCACATAGTCCGGCAGGGTGCCCAGCACCTCCACATGGTGCGCCGGCAGACCGATCTCTTCATCGGCCTCGCGCAGCGCCGCGGCCACGGCATCCACATCGTCGGGGTCGATGCGGCCGCCGGGCAAGGCGATCTGACCGGAATGGGTGCTGAGGTTCGCGGTGCGCTGGGTCAGCAGCAGGCTGATCTGCTCACGCACCACCAGCGGCAGCAGCACCGATGCCCGGGCCGGGGCGCGGTCGGTGAAGCGGGGCTCCTGGCGCAGTTCGGGCGTCCAGACGGGTGGACGCTCAAACAGCTGGCGCAGGCCGTCGGCAGTGAACAGGCGCGGCGCCGGGCGCGGGTCGTGCTCGGTCCCGGTGGCCACCACCGGCACGGTGCGGGGATCGAAAGGCGGCAGTCGGGTGGTCATGTTCGGGCGGGTGCGGGCACAAAAAAGCCGCTCCGGGGAGCGGCTTTTCTGCGGGGTGGACCGGGCGGCCGATCAGGCGCCCAGCTTCTCCTTGATGCGGGCCGACTTGCCGCTGCGGTCACGCAGGTAGTACAGCTTGGCGCGGCGCACATCGCCACGGCGCTTGACTTCAATCTTGGCGATCAGCGGGCTGTACAGCGGGAAGGTACGCTCCACGCCTTCGCCGTTGGAGATCTTGCGCACGATGAAGCTGGAGTTCAGACCACGGTTGCGACGGGCCACCACCACGCCTTCGTAGGCCTGCACGCGCTTGCGGGTGCCTTCGATGACGTTCACGCTGACGATCACGGTGTCGCCGGGCGCGAATTCGGGGATGGTCTTGCCCAGGCGGGCGATCTCTTCCTGCTCGAGGATCTGGATGAGGTTCATGGTTTCCACTTTCACGATCATGACCGCGCTGCACTAAAGGCTGCGGATCCGGCGGTGCGCTCGGCCACAGCGGCCGGTCAGAGGATCGAAGAACCTGGGATTATAGCAAGCCCGCCGCCCGAAGGAACGACAGGTCGTTCTTGCTGAGGCGGCCGGCCTGGCGGGCCAGCTCGATCAGGTCCGGGCGCAGGCGGGCGGTGAGCCCCAGGCTCTGTTCGCGGCGGTAACGGGCGATGTGGGCATGGTTGCCGTCCAGCAGCACCTCGGGCACGCCCATGGGGCCGGCCGGCCCCTCCCAGACCTCGGGGCGGGTGTGGTGCGGGCAATCCAGCAGGCCATCCAGCGCGGCGTTGAAGCTGTCCTGCTGGTGGCTGCCCTGGTCGCCCAGCACACCCGGCTGCAGACGGGCCACGGCGTCGATGAGCGCCATGGCCGGCAGTTCGCCGCCGGACAGCACGAAATCGCCCAGGCTGATCTGGCGGTCGACGCAGGTGTCGATGAAACGCTGGTCGATGCCCTCGTACCGGCCGCACACCAGGATGGCGCCGGGGCTCTCGGCCCAGCGCTCCACGGCGGCATGGTCGAGCCGCTCGCCGATGGGGGAAAACAGGATGACCGGGCTGAGGGCGTGCTCGGGTTCGGTACGGTCGGCGCGGATGGCCTGCAGGCAGCGCCACAGCGGCTCGGCCATCATGACCATGCCGGGACCGCCGCCGAAGGGCCGGTCATCGACCCGGCGGTAGTTGCCCTCGGCATGCTCGCGCGGGTTCCACAGGCGCACGTCGACCTGACCGGACTCGAAGGCCCGCCGGTTGATGCCGTGCTGCAGGAACGGCTCGAAGAGTTCGGGGAAGAGCGTGATGACGTCGAAGCGCATGGGGCAGGCCCGGGCTTCAGTAGTCCACGCCCCAGTCGGCCGTGATGCGGCGCGTGGTGCGGTCCACGTCGTCGATGTAGGCGGACACGAAGGGAATCAGGCGCTCGGCCACGGTTTCCACGCCGTCCTGCACCAGCGGGTATTCCAGCACCAGCACCGAGGTAGGGCCGGTGGGCATGAGGTCGCGCACCACACCCAGATCCACCCCTTCACGGTTGACCACGCGCAGACCGATCAGGTCGACCCAGTAGTACTCGCCTTCGGGGGTGGCGGGGAAGGCGCTGCGGGGCAGGCTGATGCGCACGCCCTTGAGGGCTTCGGCCGCGTTGCGGTCGTCCATGCCTTCGAGCCGGGCCACCACGCCATCGGCATGCACCTTGATCTCGGCCACCCGCACCGCCACCGGGCCTGAGAACGCCGAAAAGCCGCGCGCGAACCGGGGTTCGGGCGGCTGCAGATACCAGTCTTTCGAGGCGAACAGCGCTTCGGTGTCGGCGCTGTGGGGCTGGATGCGGACCCAGCCCTTGATGCCCCAGGCCTCGCCGACCCGCCCCAGTTCCACCGCGTCGGCCGGCAGGGCCGACGCCTGAAAGACCGTCGTCATGACGGGACGGGTCCGCGCTGGCCGATCAGGCTGCCGGGGTGGCGGCAGCGGCCTGCTTGATCAGGCGGGCCACGGTGTCGGACGGGGTGGCGCCGACGCCGATCCAGTGGGTCAGGCGGTCCTGGGCGATGCGCAGCGGCTCTTCGCCACCACGGGCCAGCGGGTTGTAGAAGCCGATGCGCTCGATGAAGCGGCCGTCGCGGCGGGCGCGCTTGTCGGCCACCACGATGTTGTAGAACGGACGGGCCTTGGCGCCGCCGCGGGAGAGTCGGATCACGACCATGATTTATCCTTAGGGTGGTTCGGCAACGTCGCGAACTTTGCGGGTTGCCGGCGGATCTCTCGATCCGCTGGATTGCAGCACTCCAGACACGACTGACCACCCGGTCAGCGGAACGCCACAAAGCCCGAGATTATAGCCCGCCCGACCGCCAACGGAACGGCCCCACCCTCCCAGCCCCATGCCCCTGATCCGCCCCAGCCGCGACACCGACATTCCCGCCATCACCGCCATCTACGCGCACCATGTGCTGCACGGCACCGGCACCTTCGAGACCACCCCGCCCACCGAGGCCGACATGGCCACCCGCCGGGCCGACGTGCTGGGCAAGGGCCTGCCCTGGCTGGTGGTGGAGGACGACGCCGGCACCGTGCGCGGCTTTGCCTACGGCAACTGGTTCAAGCCGCGCCCGGCGTACCGGTTCTCGGTGGAGGACTCGATCTACATGGCGCACGACGCCGCCGGCCAGGGTCTGGGCCGGCTGCTGATGACCGAACTGCTGGCCGCCCTGGAACGCGCCGGGGTGCGGCGCGTCATGGCCGTCATCGGCGACTCCGGCAACGCCGGCTCGGTGGGCCTGCACACCGCCATGGGCTTCGAGCACGCCGGCACCATCCGCTCGTGCGGCTGGAAGTTCGGCCGCTGGCTGGACATCGTGCTGATGCAGCGCAGCCTGGGCAGCGGCGACACCACCCCGCCCAAGGAGGACTGATGGCCGCGCCCCGCAACAAGACGATCACTGTCGTGCTGGCCGTGCTCGGCGGCACCCTGGGCCTGCACCGCTTCTACCTCAAGGGCCTGGGCGACTGGGTAGGCTGGCTGCACCCGGTGCCCACCGCGCTGGGCTGGTGGGGCATCGAGCGCGTGCTGGCCTACGGGCAGGACGACAAGCTCTCGTGGGTGCTGATCCCGCTGCTGGGGTTCTCCATGGCCATGGCCTGCCTGGCCGGCATCGTCTATGCGCTGATGGACCGCGAAAAGTGGAACCGTCAGTTCAACCCCGACCACCCGGCGGATGCACCCGCCGGCGGCACCAGCTGGATCACCATCGGCGCGCTGATCGCCGCACTCATGGTGGGCACCGTGTCCTTCATGGGCAGCCTGGCCTTCGGCATCCAGCACTATTTCGAGTACCAGATCGAGGAAGCGCGCAAGATCAGCCAGTGAGCCCGGTCCCGGCCAGCGCCATCACCAGACTGAGCGTGCCCATCGCCAGGATGGTGGACAGCCCCATGCTGGCCGTGGTGAGTTCCTGGTCCACCTCGTAGCGCTGGGCGAACAGGAACACGTTGGCCCCCACCGGCAGCGCGGCGGCCACCACCATCACGGTGAACTGCAGGCCGTCGATGCCGGCGATCCAGCACGACGCGGCCACCAGCACCGGCAGCAGCAGGTTCTTGGAGGCGGCGATCCACAGCGCCTCTTTCAGATGCCCACCCAGCGGCGTGCGGGCCAGCGTCACGCCCACCAGCACCAGCGAGATCGGGCCGAAGGCACTGCCCAGCAGCTGCAGCGGCTTGTCCACCACGGCCGGCAGACCCCAGCCGGTCTGGGCATACAGCAGGCCGCACACGATGGGCAGCGGAATGGGGTGGATCAGCGCGCCCTTGAAGGCCGACCAGGCCGTCTCGAGCACATGCGGCGCGCGCTGCCCGCCGGCGCGGGCCTCGCGGGCCACGGCCAGCTCCAGCACCACCGAACCCAGCGTGAGCAGGATGAGCGCGTGCACCGACACCAGGGTGAGCAGCGTGACCAGCCCTGCCTGACCATAGGCCAGGCCGACCAGGGTGATGCCGATCATCACCATGTTGGAGAAGGTGCCGGCGAGGGCCCGCACCACGCTGCCCCGGTTGAAGCCGCGCCACGCAATGGAGCCGAAGAGCAGCAGCAGCGCGGCCGGAAAGTAGGCCGCAATCGGCCGCAGGTCCAGCTGCTCGAAGCGCACGCTGCTCATGGTGCGGAACAGCAGCGACGGGATCAGCAGCAGGAAGACCAGGTTGGACAGGTCCTTCACCGCGCTGTCGCGGATCCAGTCGCGACGGCCGGCCAGAAAGCCGGCACCGATGAGGAGGAAGACGGGCGTCAGCGACGCAATGACGGGATGCTCGGCGAAGTTCACCCGCCGATGCTAGCGCCGTGGCAGGCGCACCCTTGCCGCACAGGGTCGCCTGTGTGCCAGCCGGGCAGGCCGGGGTGAGGGGCTCAGTTGCTGTCGGGCGCCGGGTCGCCGGCGCAGGCGGCGCAGGTGCCGTGCACCGCCAGGTCGATGCGCCCGCCCTGATGCCCCAGCCGGGCCAGGGTGTGCTGCAGCTGCTCGACCACCGCGCGGGTGGGTTCGGCCGCATCCGGCAGCCGGAACTGCTGGTGGCAGGCATCGCATTCAAAACGCGGCACGGCGGCATCGTCGGTGCCATCGGCCAGGGTGAAGCGCCAGGTGCGGTCGCCGTCGGTGTGGCGCTCCAGCACGCCGATGGCGGCCAGCCGGTCCAGCAGGCGGTAGAGCGTGACGCGGTTGACCGCCGGCCCGCGCGCCTGCAGCGCCGCCAGCACCTGGGCATGGGTCAGACCCTGCGCCGGGCGCGCCAGGAACAGGCCGATCACCGCCCGCGTGGCCAGGGTTCGGCGCAGACCCGCCTGGGTCAGACGGGCCTGGATCTCGGGCGGCACCGCCACCGCTTCAGGGACAGCGGCGCGGTCGCGGGACACGGAACGGGTCACTCGGGCTCCTGCGGGCAGACGGGTCTGCCACGTGATTAATGCAATCGGGTTGCGATATGATCGCTGGATCGCAACTCGGTTGCAAGATCATAAAGCCGCCGTGGCCCACTCCGCCCTCATCGCCCTGCACGACCTGACCCTGGGTCACGACCGCCACCCGGCGGTGCACCACCTGAACCTGTCGGTGCAGGCGGGCGATCTGGTGGCCGTGGTCGGGCCCAACGGTGCCGGCAAGTCCACCCTGCTCAAGGCCCTGGCAGGGCGGCTGCCGCCGCTGGGCGGCCATCTGCATGCACCGCCGGCCGACGCGGTGGCCTGGCTGCCGCAGGCCAGCAGCATCGACCGCAGCTTTCCGCTGAGCGTGGCCGAGTTCGTGATGCTGGGTCGCTGGCACCGGCTGGGGCCCTGGCGCCGGCCCTCGACGGCCGATCGCCAGGCGGTGCAGGATGCCATCGCGGCGGTGGGCCTGTCGGGCTTCGAGAGTCGCCCCATCGGCACGCTCTCGGGCGGCCAGTGGCAGCGCGCCCTGTTCGCCCGGCTGGTGGCGCAGGACGCGCGCGTGATCCTGCTGGACGAGCCCTTCACGGCGGTCGACCCGCGCACCACCGAGGAACTGCTGGCCCTGCTGCACCGCTGGCATGCCGAGGGCCGCACCGTGATCGCGGTGCTGCACGACCTGGAGCAGGTGCGCCGCCACTTCCCGCTCACGCTGCTGCTGGCCCGGCACCGCGCGCGCTTCGGCGCCACGGCCGAGGTGCTGACCGACGCCCACTGGGACGAAGCGCAGCGGCTGCAGGAACCGTTCGAAGAACAGGCCGAGGTGTGCGAGGTGCACCCGGCACACGAGCCCCACGCCGGGCATGGAGCCCATCCGTGATCGACCTGCTCTGGGCACCCTTTGCCGAATTCGCCTTCATGCGCCACGCGCTGCTGGGCTGTGTGGCGCTGGCGCTCGGCGCCGCGCCGGTGGGCGTGTTCCTGCTGCTGCGGCGCATGAGCCTGACCGGTGACGCCATGGCCCACGCCATCCTGCCGGGCGCGGCAGTGGGCTATCTGGTGAGCGGCCTGTCGCTCACCGCCATGACGCTGGGCGGCATTGCCGCCGGCCTGCTGGTGGCCGTGGGGTCCGGTCTGGTGGCGCGCCACACGGTGCTGCGCGAAGACAGCAGTCTGGCCGCGTTCTACCTGCTCTCGCTGGCCAGCGGGGTGCTGATCGTCTCGGTCAAGGGCAACAGCGTGGACCTGCTGCATGTGCTGTTCGGCACCGTGCTGGCACTGGACAACGATGCCCTGCTGCTGCTGGGCGGCATCACGCTGGTCACGCTGCTGGGATTGCGCGCGCTGTACCGGCCGCTGGTGATCGAAAGCCTGGACCCCGGCTTCCTGCGCGGCATGAGCGTGTGGAGCGCCATCGCCCACCACGGCTTCCTGGTGCTGGTGGTGCTCAACCTGGTGGCCGGCTTTCATGCCCTGGGCACGCTGCTGGCGGTGGGCCTGATGGTGCTGCCGGCTGCGGCCGCGCGCCTGTGGGTCACCCGCATCCTGCCGCTCATGGCCCTGTCGGTGGCGCTGGCACTGGGTGCCAGCGTGGCCGGCCTGCTGATTTCCTTCCATGCCGACTGGCCCACCAGCCCGGTGATCGTGCTGTGCCTGGGCCTGGTGTATGCCGTGTCCATGCTGGCCGCTCCCGAAGGCCTGTGGCGGCACAGCCGGCCCGGCCATTCGCACCTGCGCGCCTGATCCACCCTGACCGAACCACCGCCCATGTCCCTGACCACCCGCCGCCCCCTGCTCGCCGCCCTGCTCTGCCTGCCCCTGCTGGCCTCGGCCCAGGCCCCGTCTGCCGCACCGGTGCGGGTGGTGGCCAGCTTCAGCATCCTGGGCGACTGGGTGCGTGCGGTGGGCGGTGACCGGGTGGCCGTGGACGTGCTGGTCGGCCCGGGTTCGGATGCCCATGTGTTCCAGCCCACGCCCGCACATGCCCGCCAGGTGGGACAGGCACAGGCGGTGTTCTCGGTGGGCATGGGGTTCGAGGGCTGGCTGGGCCGGCTCCTGCGCACCGCGGCCTACCAGGGACCCCAGGTGATCGTGTCCAAGGGCATAGCGCCGCTGCGCAACCGCGCGGGTGGCAAGGGGCACGACCACGATCACGACCATGGCGCCACCGACCCGCACGCCTGGCAGAGCGTGCCGCAGGCCCTGGTGATGGTGGGCCGCGTGACCGAGGGCCTGTGCCAGGCCGACGCCGCCGGCTGCGAGACCTACCGCGCCAACGCCGCCCGTTACGCCAGCCAGCTGCGCGAACTCGACGCCGAGATCCGCGCCGCCTGGGCCACGGTGCCGGCGGCGCAACGCAAGGTCATCACCTCGCACGACGCCTTCGGTTACTACGCCCGCGATTACGGCGTGCGTTTTCTGGCCGCCCAGGGCGTGAGCACCGAGAGCGAGGCCTCGGCCCAGGGCGTGGCCCGGCTGGTGCGGCAGATCCGGCAAGAAAAGGTGAAGGCTCTGTTCGTGGAGAGCATCGCCGACCCGCGCCTGATGGAGCAGATCGCCCGCGAGACCGGCGTGAAGCCCTCGGGCGCGCTGTTCTCCGATTCGTTGTCACCCGCGGGCGGGCCGGCGGCCACCTACATCGATCTGATGCGCCACAACACCCGCGCCCTGGTGACAGCCGCCCGGGGCGATTGACGCCATCCTGCCGGCATGCCGCTGACCCATCTCCTGCTGGCCCTGTCCGTGGTGGCGGTGTGGGGCACCAATTTCGTGGTGATCCGCTGGGGTCTGGACGGCCTGCCGCCCTTCCTGTTCGCCACGCTGCGCTTTGCCCTCTCGGCCCTGCCCTGGCTGCTGTTCGTGCCGCGCCCCACGGCGCCCTGGTCCAGGCTGGCCGCCTTCGGCGTGCTGCTGGGCGTGGGCCAGTTCGGCCTGCTGTTCCTGGCCATCGACGGGCGTATTGCGCCCGGCCTGTCGTCGCTGGTGGTGCAGACCCAGGTGTTCTTCACCATCGGCCTGTCGATGTGGCTGCTGCGCGAACGGGTGAAGCCCTGGCAGGTGGCCGGGCTGCTGCTGGCGGTGGGTGGCCTGTCCATCATCGGCTCGCACCTGGACGCCACGGTCACCGCCGCCGGTGTGGGCCTGGTGCTGGGCGCGGCCTTCTTCTGGGCCTGCGCCAACCTGGTGGTGAAGTCGCTCGGGCCGGTGAACATGCTGCACTTCATGGTGTGGAGCAGTGCCTTTGCGGTGCCCCCGCTGCTGCTGATCTCGCTGCTGACCGAAGGGCCGCAGGCGATCGGCCATGCCCTGCAGCAGGCCGGGCCAGGCGTGTGGGCCAGCGTGCTGTGGCAGGCCCTGGGCAACACCTTGTTCGGTTACGGCGTGTGGAACTGGCTGCTGGCACGGCACCCGGCCGCCACCGTCACGCCCATGGCGCTGCTGGTGCCGATCTTCGGCATGGGTGCCTCGGCCCTGGCCCTGGGCGAAGGCCTGCCGGGCTGGAAGCTGCTGGCCTGCGGCCTGGTGCTGGCCGGTCTGGCAGTCAGCGTGCTGTGGCCCCGCCTGCTGGCCTTCACTTCACGAAACGGCTGAAGGTCTGGCGGAACTTGGCCACCTTGGGGGCGGCCACCGCCATGCAGTAACCCTGGTAAGGATTGCGCTCGAAGAAGTCCTGGTGGTAGTCCTCGGCCGGCCAGTAGTTGGACAGCGGCAGCACCTCGGTCACGATGGGACGGGGGTAGATCTGCTCCTGCGTGAGCGCATCCACGAAGGCCTGGGCCTCGGCCCGCTGCGCGTCGCTGGTGCAGTAGATGCCGCTGCGGTACTGCGTGCCCACATCGTTGCCCTGGCGGTTGAGCGTGGTCGGGTCGTGGATGAGGAAAAAGATGGCCAGGATGTCGCGCAGCGAGATCACGGCGGGGTCGAACTCCAGCCGCACCACCTCGTTGTGGCCGGTGTTCCCGGTGCACACCTGCTCGTAGCTGGGCTGCGGCACATGGCCGTTGCTGTAGCCGGACTCCACGTCGGTGATGCCGCGCACCTGCACGAACACGGCCTCGGTGCACCAGAAACAGCCGCCGCCCAGGACGATGACCTCGCGGCCGGTGGAAGGGTTGTCGCTCATGAATCGCTCCGGGTCGGGTGAAGAACAGCCCGTCACTCTAGCGGCTGGGCCATGGCCCTGACGTGCTCCAGGAATGCCTGCAGCGCCACCGGCTCGCGCCCGGTCTTCCACAGGCAGCGCGTCTCGTAGCTGGGGGTGGGACGGTCCAGCGGCACGAACACCGCACCGGCCAGCCCGCTCTGGCGCAAGGCTGCCGGCACCAGGGCCACCGCCAGCCCCTGCGACACCACCGACGCTGCGCTCAGCCAGTGGCGCAGTTCGTAGCGCACCGTGGGCGAGAAGCCATGGTCGGTGCACAGGCCCAGCAGGCGCTCGCGGTAATCCGGCGAGACGGCGCGCGACACCATGGCAAACGGTTCGGCCGCCAGATCGGCCAGGTGGATCTTTTTGCGACGGGCCAGCGCATGACCCGCCGGCAGACAGGCCACGAAGGGCTGGCGCGACACCAGCACGCTGGAGAAACCCGGCGGCACGCGCGGGGTGTGCACAAAGCCCACGTCCAGCCGCTCGTGGCCCAGGTCCACCAGCTGCTCGGCCGAGCTCAGCTCGTGCAGCACCAGCCGCAGGCGGGGGTGATCGGCCTCGAAGCGCTGCAGCAGCGCCGGCAGCCCCAGGTGCAGCAGCGTGCCGGCAAAGCCGATCTGCAGATGGCCCAGCAGGCCGTTGGCCACGTCGCGCGCTTCCTGCACCGCCTGCCCCGCCTGGTCGAGCAGGGCGCGGGCCGCCGGCACGAAGGCCTGGCCCGCCGCCGTGAGCTGCACACCCCGGCTGTTGCGCTGGAACAGCGCCGCCCCCACCGAAGCCTCCAGCTGCTGGATGTTGAGCGACAGCGGCGGCTGCGTGATGGACAGGCGCTGCGCCGCCCGGCCGAAGTGCAGCTCCTCGGCCAGCACCAGGAAATAGCGCAGGTGGCGGAATTCCATCAATATGCCTTTTGTATGGATGAATACACCATCGATATTAGACAGGTATGCATGCAGGCCGGACAATCCGGGCCATCACATACCCCCCGGAGACACACCATGCTCGCACCCACCAAGGCCAAAGCCAGCTTCAGCTGGGAAGACCCGTTCCAGCTCGACCAGCAGCTGACCGACGACGAACGCCAGGTGCGCGAAGCCGCCCACGCCTACTGCCAGGAGCGCCTGGCCCCGCGCGTGACCGAGGCCTTCCGCAAGGAAATCACCGACCCGGCCATCTTCCGCGAGATGGGCGAGCTGGGCCTGCTGGGCGTGACCATCCCCGAGGCCTACGGCGGCGCCGGCCTCAACTATGTCTGCTACGGCCTGGTGGCGCGCGAGGTGGAGCGGGTCGACTCCGGCTACCGATCCATGATGAGCGTGCAGAGCTCGCTGGTGATGGTGCCCATCTTCGAATTCGGCACCGAAGCGCAGAAGCAGAAGTACCTGCCCAAGCTGGCGCGCGGTGAATGGATCGGCTGCTTCGGCCTGACCGAACCCAACCACGGCTCCGACCCGGCCGGCATGACCACCCGCGCCCGCAAGGTGGACGGCGGCTACAGCCTCAGCGGCAGCAAGATGTGGATCAGCAACAGCCCGATCGCCGACGTGTTCGTGGTCTGGGCCAAGGACGACGAAGGCGCCATCCGCGGCTTCATCCTGGAGAAGGGCTTCAAGGGCCTCTCGGCCCCGGCCATCCATTCCAAGGTGGGCCTGCGCGCCTCCATCACGGGCGAGATCGTGATGGACAACGTGTTCTGCCCCGAAGAGAACGCCTTCCCCGAAGTGCGTGGCCTGAAGGGCCCGTTCACCTGCCTCAACAGCGCGCGCTACGGCATCGCCTGGGGCGCCCTGGGTGCGGCCGAAGACTGCTACTTCCGCGCCCGCCAGTACGTGATGGACCGCCAGCAGTTCGGCCGCCCGCTGGCCGCCAACCAGCTGATCCAGAAGAAGCTGGCCGACATGCTCACCGAGATCAGTCTGGGCCTGCAGGGCTGCCTGCGCCTGGGCCGCCTCAAGGACGAAGGCCAGGCCCCGGTGGAACTGACCTCCATCCTCAAGCGCAACAGCTGCGGCAAGGCGCTCGACATCGCCCGCCTGGCGCGCGACATGATGGGTGGCAACGGCATCAGCGACGAATTCGGCGTGGCCCGCCATCTGGTCAACCTGGAAGTGGTGAACACCTACGAAGGCACCCACGACATCCACGCCCTGATCCTGGGCCGCGCCATCACCGGCATTCAGGCGTTTTCCTGAAGCGGCCGACGCACCGGCCCGGGCGGCTTCACCCGGGCTTTACCGTTGCGACAGGCTGGCGACACGCCGGCGTCCGACCGATGGGCTATAGTTGCTGACCCACCGGTCATTAGACGCATGGCAGTCCCCACCCCGCCCCACCCTCCCACGGACGACGCACCGCCGGTCCGGCAGCGCCGTACCCGGCGCAAGGAGGCACGGCCGGGCGAGCTGCTGGAAGCGGCGCTCTCCCTGTTCGTGGAAAAGGGCTTTGCCGCCACCCGGGTGGAAGAGGTGGCCGCCCGCGCCGGCGTGTCCAAGGGCACGCTGTTCCTGTACTTCCCCAGCAAGGAAGAACTCTTCAAGGCCGTGGTGCGCGAGACGATCGCGGGCCGCTTTGCCGAATGGAACGAAGAGTTCGAGCGCTTCGAAGGCGACAGCGTCGAGCTGGTGCGCTACTGCATGCACAGCTGGTGGGAGCGGGTCGGCCAGACGCAGGCCTCGGGCATCACCAAGCTGGTGATGAGCGAAGCCGGCATGTTCCCGGAGATTGCGGCCTTCTACCAGCAGGAAGTGATCCGCCCGGGGCACGACCTGATCCGGCGCATCCTGCAGCGCGGCATCGACCGGGGCGAATTCCGGACCCTGCCTCTGGATTACGCGGTCTATTCATTGATCGCCCCCATGATCTTCCTGCTGATGTGGAAACACTCCATGTCGGCCTGCACCCCCAGCTCGGCGCCCATCGAACCGCTGAGCTTCATCGACGCCCAGGTGGACCTGCTGCTGCGCGGCATGCTGGTCCGCCCCCAGCCCCTGACACGCCCATGAAACGCCCCCTGTCCCGTTCGGCCAAGATCCAGCTCGGCCTGCTGGTGTTGCTGGTATTGGCCGTGGCCTGGGGTGTGGTGCGGGCGCTGGACCGCCGCGCCACCCAGGCCGCCAGCGCGGCCGCCGCGGCGCAGAGCCTGCAGACCGTGCCCACCTACCAGCTGGGCCCGCGCGACGTGATCGCGGTGCAGCAGGCCGATCTGGAAGTGACGGTGCCGGTGTCGGGCTCGCTGGAGGCGGTACAGACGGTGGCCATCAAGGCCCGCGTGGCCGGCGAGGTGCAGGGCCTGCGCCTGCGCGAAGGCGACCCGGTGAAAGCTGGCGACGAAGTGGCCCGCATCGACAGCACCGAAGCCCAGGCGCGTGTGCGCCAGGCCGAGCAGCAGGCCGCGTCGGCCCAGGCCCAGGTGGCCATTGCCCGCCGCACCCAGGACAACAACCAGGCGCTGGTGAAGCAGGGCTTCATCTCGCCCACCGCACTGGACACCTCCACCGCCAACCTGGAAGCCGCCGAGGCCAACCACCGAGCCGCCCTGGCCGCCCTGGACATCGCCCGCAAGGGCCTGGCGGACACCCGCCTGCGCTCGCCGCTGACCGGCTTCGTGTCGGCCCGCCCGGTGCAGGACGGCGAGCGTGTGGGCATCGACGCACGGGTGCTGGAGGTGGTGGACCTGAGCGCCTTCGAGGTGGAGGCCACGGTGGCGCCGGGCGCTGCCGCGCCGCTGAAGACCGGTCAGACGGCACTGCTGCGCATCGAGGGCCTGGCCGAACCGGTGAAGGCCACGGTGGCGCGCATCAACCCCAGCGTGCAGGCCGGCAGCCGCAGCGTGCTGGTGTACCTGCGTGTGCCGGCCGTGCAGGGCATGCGCCAGGGCCTGTTTGCCCAGGGCCATGTGGTCACCGGGCGCACGCTGGTGAATGCCGTGCCGCAGAGCGCGGTGCGCAACGACAGGCCGCAGCCCTACATCCAGATCATCCGCGACGGTCAGGTGGTGCACCAGCCGCTGCCCGAGAGCGCGACCGGCCTGCTGGACCGCGAGCCGATGCGCGCCACGCCGGATCTGGCCGCCGGCACGCCGGTGCTCTCGGTCACCGCCGGCCTGATCCGCGACGGCACCCCGGTCCGCCTGCCGCAACCCTGATCCACCGCACGGAACAGCCCCATGTGGTTCACCCAGGTCTCGTTGCGCAATCCGGTGCTGGCCACCATGGTCATGCTGGCCTTCGTGGTGCTCGGCGCGTTTTCCTTCCAGCGGCTGCAGGTCGACCAGTTCCCCAACATCGACTTTCCGGTCGTGGTGGTCACCACCGCCTACCCCGGCGCCTCGCCCGAGATCGTGGAGTCCGAGGTCACCAAGAAGGTGGAGGAATCGGTCAACGCGATTGCCGGCGTCAACACCCTGACCTCGCGCAGCACCGAGGGCCTGTCGGTGGTGATCATCGAGTTCCAGCTCACGGTGGACGGCCGCAAGGCCGCCGAGGACGTGCGCGAGAAGATCGCCATCCTGCGCCCGGTGTTCCGCGACGAGGTGGAAGAGCCGCGCGTGCTGCGCTTCGACCCGGCCAGCCGTTCCATCTGGTCGGTGGCGGTCATCCCGGAGGCGGTCAATGGCCGTGCGCCCAGCGCGGTGGAACTCACCACCTGGTCGGAACAGGTGCTCAAGAAGCGGCTGGAGAACGTGCGCGGCGTGGGCTCGGTCACCCTGGTGGGCGCCACCCGGCGGGCCATCAACATCGACCTGAACCCCTCGGCCATGGAGGCCCTGGGCGTGACCACCGAACAGGTCAACGCCGCCGTGCGCAGCGAGAACCAGGACCTGCCGGTGGGCACGCTCAAGACCGACCAGCGCGAGCAGGTGGCCCAGGTGCTGTCGCGGCTGAAGAACCCGGCCGACTTCGAGCAGATCATCGTGGCCCGCCGCAACGGCCAGCCGGTGCGGCTGGGCCAGGTGGCGCGCATCACCGACGGCGTGCAGGAAGTGGAAAGCCTGGCGCTCTACAACGGCCAGCGCACCCTGCTGCTGCAGGTGCAGAAGGCGCAGGACGAGAACACGATTGCGGTGGTGGACGGCCTCAAGGGCGCCATCGAGGCGCTCAAGGCCGAGGTGCCACCGGGCGTGCGGCTGGAGCCCATTGCCGACGGCTCGCGGCCGATCCGGGTGTCGGTGCAGAACGTGCGGCAGACGCTGATCGAAGGCGCCATCCTCACCGTGCTCATCGTCTTCCTGTTCCTCAATTCGTGGCGGTCCACCGTCATCACCGGACTGACGCTGCCCATTGCCCTGATCGGCACCTTCTTCTTCATGAACCTGTTCGGGTTCACCATCAACATGATCACGCTGATGGCGCTCACGCTGTCGGTGGGTCTGCTGATCGACGATGCCATCGTGGTGCGCGAGAACATCGTGCGCCATGTGCAGATGGGCAAGACACCCTTCACAGCGGCCATGGACGGCACGCAGGAGATCGGCCTGGCGGTGCTGGCCACCACGCTGTCCATCGTGGCGGTGTTCCTGCCCATCGGCTTCATGGGCGGCATCATCGGCAAGTTCTTCCACGAGTTCGGCATCACCATGGTCGCGGCCGTGCTGATCTCGATGTTCGTGAGCTTCACGCTCGACCCCATGCTGTCCTCGGTGTGGCACGACCCTGCCGTGGAACACCACGGCAGCACACCCGGCGGGCGGCGCACCCTGTACGACCGCACCCTGGGCCGCATCACCGCCTGGTTCGACCGCTTCCAGGACGAGCTGGCCGAGACCTACCAGTCCGCGCTGCGCTGGTCGCTGGGCCACAAGGCCGCCACCATGGCGCTGGCCGTGGCCACGCTGGTGGCCAGCCTGTTCGTGATGCCGCTGCTGGGCACCGAGTTCGTGCCCAAGGCGGACTTCTCGGAAACCTCGGTCAGCTTCCACACGCCGGTGGGCTCGTCGCTGCAGGCCACCGAGGTCAAGACGCGCGAGGTCGAGGCCATCCTGCGCGAGTTCCCCGAGGTGAAGTACACGCTGTCCACCATCAACACCGGCAGCTCGCTGGGTTCCATGTACGCCAGCATCTATGTGCGGCTGGTCGACCGCAAGGACCGCAGCCGCAGCGTGGACGCCATGTCGGCCGTGCTGCGCGAACGCCTGCGCAGCGTGCCGGGCATCACCGTCACGCACGTGGGCCTGCTGGATGCCGTGGGTGGCAACAAGCAGATCGAGTTCTCGCTGCAGGGCGACGACCTGGACGAGCTGGAGCGGCTCACCAAGACCGTGATGGAGCGCATCCGCCCCATCGTCGGCCTGGTGGACCTGGACGCCAGCGTCAAGCCCGACAAGCCCACGGTGGACGTGGTGCTCAAGCGCGACGTGGCCTCCGACCTGGGCCTCAACACCCAGGCGGTCGCGGCCAGCCTGCGCACCTGGGTGGCCGGCACCACGGTGGGCAACTGGCGCGCCCAGAACGGCGAGAGCTACGACGTGAACGTGCGGCTGGCGCCCGAGAACCGGCAGCGCACCGACGACCTGCGCCAGCTGCCTTTCGTGGTGGGCACCGCCAGCGACGGCAGCAGCCGCGTGGTGCCGCTGGGCCAGGTGGCCGAACTGGTGGAAGCCACCGGCCCGAACCAGATCAACCGCCGCAACCTCAACCGCGAGGTCTCGATCAATGCCAACGTGTATGGCCGTTCGGCCGGCGAGGTGACGGCCGAGATCCAGAAGGTGCTCGATGGCCTGGCCCTGCCGCCAGGCTACCGCACCGAGTTCGGCGGCTCCACCAAGAACATGCGGGAGTCTTTCGGCTACGCCGTATCGGCCCTGGCGCTGGCCATCATCTTCATCTACATGATCCTGGCCAGCCAGTTCCACAGCTTCCTGCAGCCGCTGGCCCTCATGACCTCGCTGCCGCTCACGCTGATCGGCGTGGTGCTGGCGCTGCTGATGTTCGGCTCGACCGTGAGCATGTTCTCGGTCATCGGCATCGTGCTGCTCATGGGCCTGGTGACCAAGAACGCCATCCTGCTGGTGGACTTCGCCATCCGCGCCCGCGAAGGCCTGGACGGCCAGCCCCCGATGCCGCGCGAGGACGCCCTGCTGCTGGCCGCCAAGGTGCGGCTGCGCCCCATCCTCATGACCACCCTGGCCATGGTGTTCGGCATGGTGCCGCTGGCCTTCGCACTGACCGAAGGGTCGGAGCAGCGCGCGCCCATGGGCCAGGCCGTGATCGGCGGCGTCATCACCTCCTCGGTGCTCACCCTGGTGGTGGTGCCGGTGGCCTATTGCTACCTCGACGACCTGGCGCGCTGGCTGCGCCGGCTCTGGACACCCCCCCGATAAAATCGTGGGTTCCCCGCTCAACATCGCCACAGGAGTACTTCGATGACGTCCCCCGCAGGACTGGGTCTCAGCCCGGAACAGGCCCGCTTCAACATGATCGAGCAGCAGATCCGCCCCTGGGAGGTGCTCGATGGCCGTGTGCTGGAGCTGCTGGCCCGCGTGCACCGCGAAGACTATGTGCCCGAGGCCCACAAGGCCCTGGCGTTCGCCGATCTGGAGCTGCCGCTGACCGCCCAGGGCACTGACGGCCCGTGCATGCTGGCGCCGAAGGTGCAGGCCCGCCTGGTGCAGGACCTGCAGCTCAAGCCCACCGACCGCGTGCTGGAGATCGGCACCGGCAGCGGCTACATGGCCGCGCTCATGGCCGGTCTGGCCCGGCAGGTGGTGGCTATCGAGATCGACCCTGCCCTGGCCGACATGGCCCGTGCCAACCTGGCCCGCCAGGGCCTCACCCAGGTCGAGGTGCGCCAGGCCGATGCCGCCGCCCAGGACTTCGCGGCCTGCCAGAGCGGCGCCCCGTTCGACGCCATCGTGCTGGGCGGCTCGGTGGCCGAAGTGCCGCCGGCCCTGCTGTCGCTGCTGGCCCCGGGGGGCCGCCTGGCCGCCATCGTCGGCCACGAGCCGGTGATGCGCGCGACCATCATCACCCGCACGGGCGACGCCGCCTTCCAGACCGCCCAGCCCTGGGACACCGTGGCCCCGCGCCTGCGGAACTTCCCGGCGCCCTCCCGCTTCCGTTTCTGAACCCGCCCACCATGCAGTCCATCACCCCGGCCCAGCTGCCCCAGTGGCTTGAACAGATCCGGCAGGAACGACCGGACGGCCCGCTGCCGCTGGTGCTGGACGTGCGCGAGCCCTGGGAGCTGCAGACGGCTTCCGTGCGGCCTGACGGCTTCGAGCTGCTGCACATGCCCATGCGCACCGTACCGGCGCGTCTGCAGGAGCTCGACCCCGAGCGCCCGGTGGCCTGCCTGTGCCACCACGGCATGCGCAGCGCCCAGGTGGTGCATTTCCTGAACAACCAGGGTTTTGCATCGGTGGTCAACATCCATGGCGGCATCGACCGCTGGTCCCAGGAACTGGATGCGGCCGTGCCCGTCTACTGAAGAGCCCGTCTGCCAAGGAACACCATGAACCCGCTGTCCGTCACCTCCCTGCCCGTGCGCACCGCGCTGCGCCATGTTGCCGCTGCTGCCGTGCTGGCGCTCGGCGCCACCCAGGTGCAGGCGCAGAGCCTGCTGGAGCTCTACCAGGCGGCACGCGATTTCGATGCCACCTACCTGGCCGCCCGCGCCCAGTTCGACGCCAGCCAGGCGCAGGCCGACCAGGCCCGGGCCGGTCTGCTGCCGCAGGTGGGGCTGGGGGCCGGCGCCAGCTGGAACAACCGCGACAGCAGCAACAACCTGCTGGACGGCTCCAGCAGCAGCCGCTCGGCCACGCTCTCGGCCAGCCAGCCGCTGTACCGGCCGGTGGCCAAGCTCACCGACGAGCAGGCCACGCTCACCCGCGACATCGCCCAGGCGCGGCTCACCCAGGCCGAACAGGACCTGGTGGTGCGCACCACCCAGGCCTACTTCGATGTACTGGCGGCGCAGGACACCCTGACCTTCGTGCAGGCCCAGAAGACCGCCGTGGCCGAGCAGCTGGCCGCTGCGCAGCGCAACTTCGAGGTGGGCACCGCCACCGTGACCGACGCGCGCGAAGCCCAGGCCCGCTTCGACCTGGTGGTGGCCCAGGAAATCGCCGCCGAGAACGACCTGCGGGTCAAGAAGCTGGCCCTGGACCAGCTGGTGGGCCGCACCAACACCGCTCCGCGCCCGCTGGTGCTGCCGGTCAGCCTGCCGCCGCTGTCCCCGGCCGATCCGCAGGCCTGGCTGAACATGGCCGGCGAACAGCACCCCAGCATCGTGCAGGCGCGCCGCAACCTGGAGATTGCGCAGCTGGAAACGAACAAGGCCGAGGCCGGCCACAAGCCCACGGTCGATCTGGTGGCGTCCTACGGCACCAGCCGGGCTCCGTCGTCGGTGCAGGGCATCCCGGGCAATGTGCGCACCAACACCGGCAGCGTGGGCGTGCAGTTCAACCTGCCGCTGTTCGCCGGCTTTGCGGTGCAGAACCGCATCAAGGAAACACTGGCGCTGGAAGAGAAGGCCCGCAACGATCTGGAAGGCGCACGGCGCAGCGTCGATCAGTCCGCCCGCAGTGCGTACTTCGGCGTGGTCTCGGGTCAGGGCCAGGTGAAGGCCCTGGAGGCCGCCGAAGCCTCCAGCCAGAGCGCCCTGGACGCCAACCGGCTGGGCTACCAGGTGGGCGTGCGCATCAACATCGACGTGCTCAATGCCCAGAGCCAGCTGTTCCAGACCAAGCGCGACCTGGCGCAGGCCCGCTACAACGTGCTGCTGGGCAACCTGCGGCTGCGCCAGGCCGCCGGCGTGCTGACGCCGGACGACCTGCGTCCGATCAATTCGCTGCTGGCGCAGTGACGCTTCCACCAGGGCATCCATGAACCCGTCGTCCACCGGCGCCGCCTGGCAGTGCGTGCTGATCTGCTGGGGCACCAAGTACCCGGTCTCCATCGTCAACCGCCTGGTGCGGGCGATTGCCGAGCACAGCCCGGGCGTGGCCCGCTTCACCCTGCTCACCGACCGCGAACGCGAGGGGCTGGACCCCCGAGTGACGGCCGTGGACATGCCGGCCTTCTTCCGTCAGCCCGCCCTCATGCGCGCGGGCTGCCAGGCCAAGCTGTGCATGTTCGAAGACGGCGTGCTGCCCACCGACCTGCCGGCCATCTATGTGGACCTGGACACCCTGGTGTTCGGTGACCTCGGTCAGGCCCTGTCGCTCATGGACACACCCCGGACCGTGGCCATGCTGCAGAGCGCGATCATTCCCTTCGGCCCCATCGGCCGCTTCATCCACCGCCGCACCGAAGGCCGCAAGTACGCGCGGGGCAATTCTTCGCTGGTGGTGTTCCATCCGGCGCAGTGCCACTACATCGCCCGGCGCTTCCGCGAACTGTTCGCGCAGCACCCCGATCTGGGCTACCGCCCCATGGCGGCCGACGAACGCTTCATCAGCTGGGCCGCCCAGCCGCACATGAAGGCGCTGAGCGGGCGCTTTGCGGTCAAGCTCACGCTGGAATACATGTCGCGCATCCGGCTGTGGCTGTGGATCAAGCCGCTGCTGCCCTGGATCCGCGCCCGCCGGCAGCAGCAGGTGGCCGTCACGCTCAACGGCATCGACATCAAGCCCGAGAACCTCATGAAGCTGCGCGACGGCGATGTGGTCACCGACAACAAGGGCCGCGCCCTGATCTGGTCGGGCTGGACGCTGGGACGCATGCGCCAGCGCATCCTGGATTTTTACGCCGGCGTGGTCTGAGACCGCCGGCGGGGCTCAGGCGCCGGGCGTGCGGGCACGCACCTCGGCCAGCACCGCCTCGCCGGGATGCGGCAGGTCCCCGGCGGCCACCGCCCGCAGGTACTGGCGGCGCATGCGCACCTGCAGCTCACCCGCGTTCTTCTTGAGGTAGGGCACGCCCATCCAGCGGATGGCGGCATAGCACAGGGTGGACACCGGATTGCGCCGGTCCACCGCCGCCTGCAGCTGCGCCAGGGCACGCTCGCGCCAGCCCGGCGATCCGCTGGGTTCGGCCAGCAAGGCATCGCCGCTGCGCTGCAAGGGCTCGTCGGTGTAGGCGGCGTAATCCAGCACCTTGCGCAATTCTTCATCCGGCAGCACGCGCAGGCAGGCCATCAGACGGTCCCTGGAATGGATGCCCTCGCTGGCCACGCCGGCGCCCATCAGCGTGCGCGAGAAGCCACGTTCGCCGCGCTTGACGGTGAGCACCTTGTTGCTGCTGCACACGTAGTCGGCCCAGTAGCGGCGGAACACCTCCGACTGCCACAGCGCGCGCTTGAAGTGGAAGAAGTAGGACAGGAAGATGCCCGCATGCTCGGCGTCATGACCCCCGGGGTCCACGAACCGGAAGGCACCGGTGAAGCCGGCCGGCGAAGCCTCCATGGCCGGCAGCAGCGCGTCCTGCGGCACCACCGGGTACCAGATGCTGTCGTTGAGCATGACCACCTGCTCCGGCTCGATGCCCCAGTGCTGCAGCAGCCGGATGCCGTCGCGGTAACCACCGAAGTCGTAGCCGAAGTTCCGACGTTGCACAAAGCGCCACACCCAGGGACCCAGTCGCCGGGCATCGGCTTCGGCCACCGCATGGTTGGCCACCAGCAGCACCGAATGCCCCAGCGCCGCCAGGTGCTCGCAGGTCTGCCGGCAGGATTCGCTCAGGCCCTTCGGCTGGAACACCAGAAAGATGGCCACCTTGCCGGTCAGCGGATGCTCGCCGTCCTGCACCCGGCAGTCGGCCGGGAAACGGGCGTCCAGCCGACGCTGACGGGCCGGGCCGATCAGCCGTTCCGGAATGGCCTGCAGCTGCTGCTGCAGCGACGCCCACTCCCGGCGAAGTTTCCACAGCGGAATCATGTGGTGTCAGCGTCGGAGGTCGGCGATGCACGGGGCGGCCACGCCGCCATCAGCAACGGCAGCACGGTGGCGAACAGATGGCGCTCGGTCGTCACCCAGAACGGCCCGTTGATGAAGCCGTCCACGAACAGCACCGCCAGGAAACCGGTCACCAGTGCCCGCTGAGCACCGTGGCTGCGCACCACCAGCGCCGCCAGACAAGCCAGCACCCACAGGTACATCAGCAGGCCCGGCAGACCGTGGTCGACCAGGAAGAACAGGTACTGGTTGTGCGGATGGATGCACGACACCGAGCACTGCGCACCGATGGAATAGATAGCGGTCGACAGCACCCGGTAGCCACCGGGACCGTGCCCGATCCAGGGGCTGTCCAGGAACATGCCCCAGGCATTGCGCCACATGTCCAGCCGGGCACCGATGGAGGTGGACACCACGCCGGCGCTGTCGTACTGCTGGGCCTCGGCGATTGCCTGGGTGACCCGGGCGATGATCTGCGGCGAACTGAAGGCCAGCACCACGGCACCGGCCACCAGCAGCAGCACCGAGGCCCAGCGCACCCGGGCCGACTCGATGGTCATGATCATCGCCATGCCCATGGCCATCACGGTGACCTGACCGGTACGACCGGCCAGCAGATGAGTGATGCTGAACACACCCAGCGCCACGATGACGACCCAGCCCCAGCGCAGGGCCGGTTGACGGGCCAGCACGGCCTGGTGCACGGCCCAGGCCACGAACACCGACATCGCCAGGCCCTGGGCGATGTAGTCGTTGAAGATGTGGTGCGACACACCGAAGCCGCGCTGATGGGAGTCGGCCCAGGGGATATGCACCCAGATGCTGGCGTAGGTGGACCCCAGCGTGATCAGGCAGCCGATGGCGAAGGCCCACCAGGCCCGCTGGCGCCATCGGGCCTGATCGAACACGGTCAGCAGGATCAGCATCAGGGGCAGCTTGCTGTACACGTAAAGGTGCGAGCCGATCACCTTGCGGTCGGCGTCCGACCAGGCGATGCCCAGCAACATCCACAGGCTGAGCAGCACGACCGGCAGGGTCAGCGGGCTGGCCCGCAGGGCGTCCCATTTGGATGGCCAGCGGCCGGAACAGAACCAGCCGATCAGCAGGAACAGGATGCTGATGTTGACCAGCGCGATCGAGGTCGGCACCCCGATCAGCAGGCCCACGGCCGACCACCGGGCCATGCCGTCGAAGAAACCGGTCGTGCGGTCCAGCCAGCCACGCGCCGGCATTGCCAGGGCGGCCTCACTCATCGGCAAACACCTTCTGCAACGGCCGCGCCCAGAAGCCCGGGTCCTGCAGCACCTGCACGAAGCGGGCAGCGGCGTCGCCGGCCCCGAAGGTGGTGTCGTGGGGGAAGCGGCGGCCCCAGGTGTCGGCCAGGAAGCGGTCGATCACATCCACATCGAAGGCCGAGCACGGTGTGATGGACGGGCCGCTGGCGCGCCGGTTCTGGCGCGTGCCCACGTCCAAGCTGGGAACGCCCAGGAAGGGCGCCTCGCGCACGCCGGCGCTGCTGTTGCCGATCATGGCACTGGCATGGCGCATGAGCTCGCTGAAGTAGGCGAAGCGCATGGACGGGATCAGGCGGAAGCGCTCGGGCGGCAGCCCGTTCAACACCCGGAAGATGTCTTCGGTGCCCGGGTCGTTGTTGGGCGCGATCACCACGAACTGCCGGCCACTGGCCTGCAGCCGGCCGAACAGCGACTGCGCCTGCGCACCGATGGTGCTCGCCTCGGACGTGACCGGGTGAAACACCGCGATGCCGTAGTCGTCGAACGGGATGGCGTAACGCTCCTTCACCTGCTGCAGCGTCACACCGCTGGGGCGGGCATGGGTGTCGAGTTCGGGCGAGCCGATGTTGAACACGTTGGCCGAGGCCTCGCCCAGGGCCAGCACCCGCTGACGGGCCGGCTCGGAGCTCACGAAGTGGGCGCTGCACAGCTTGGTGTTGCAGTGGCGGATCGACTCGTCGATGGTGCCGGACACCTCGCCTCCCTCGATATGGGCCGAGGGGATGTACTTCATGGCACAGACGATGGAGGCGGCCAGCGCCTCCACCCGGTCGCCGTGGATCACCACCAGATCGGGCCGGTGCTCGTGCACGAAATCGGAGAAGCCCAGCACGGTCTTGGACAGGATGAACTCCTGCGCATCGCCTTCGCGCTGGTTGTGGAATTCGTGGATCTCGGCCCCCGGAAAGCGCCGCACCTCCAGCCGCGTCTCGCCGTAGCGGCCCATCATGTGCATGCCGGTGACGAAGAAGCTGATGGCAAAGCCCGCCTGCTGCGCCGCCAGAGCGAGCGGTTCGAGCTTGCCGTAATCGGCCCGCGTGCCGGTGACGAAGAGCAGGCGTCGTGCCATGGCCATCAGTGGTTCACCATCGGTGCCACACCGTCCAGGTCGGACCAGCGCAGCTGCTGGTTGCGGCGCACCGAACGCGTGAGGCGAGCACCCACCAGGCGGTCGAAGTGCTGTACCGAGATCTCGCCCGAGCCGGGCCGGCGGGCCCAGATGTCCTTCTCGGTGATCACATGGCCCAGCGGCAGGTCGCGGTCGGCCACGATGGAGCCGCGGGCGAAGCGGTAGACGTCCTCTTCGGGCGCGGTGCGCACCTTGGGGTTCATGAGGGCGGTGTGCACCTCGCGCGAACGGTCGATGAGGAAGCGCAGCTCGGCCGGGTCCATGGAGCACGGAATGTCCGGGCCCTTGCGGTAACGGGTGTCGGTGAAGTGGCGTTCCAGGATGCAGGCGCCCAGCGCGACCGACGCAATGGCCATCTCGGGGCCGATGCTGTGGTCGGAGAAGCCGATGACCGCATTCGGGAAGGCCCGGCGCAGCTCGCCGATGCCCTGCAGGCTGACGATCTCGGGCGGCGACGGGTAGAGGTTGGTGCACTCCAGCAGCGCGTACTCGATGCCGGCCTCGTCCAGGGCCTGCACCGAAGGGCGCAGGCTGTCGATGGTCTGCATGCCGGTGCTCATGATCACCGGCTTGCCGAAGCTGGCGATGTGCCGGATCAGGGGCACATGGTTGCATTCGCCCGAACCGATCTTGAAGCCCGCCACACCGATCTCGGCCAGGAAGTCGGCGGCCGCGCGCGAGAACGGGGTGGAGATGTAGATCATGCCCAGCGACTCGGCGTAGCGCTTGAGCTCGATCTCGTCGTCCTTGCCCAGGGCGCATTCCTCCATCACATGCCAGATGGACTTGTCGGCATTGGGCGGGAAGATGGCCTTGGCCTCGTCGGTCATTTCGTCATCGACGAAGTGGGTCTGGTGCTTGACCATCTCGCAGCCGGCCTTGGCCGCGGCCAGCACCATGCCCTTGGCAACATCGAGGCTGCCGCCGTGGTTGATGCCGATCTCGGCGACCACCAGGGGCGGCTGGGTGGGAGAAATCTCGCGGTGTGCAATCTTCATGGGAGCTCCGGGTCGTGTGGGGCAAGCAGGCGTTCAGCCTGCTCGAAGTCGTGCAGGTTGTCGATGTCGTGGCTGCGCTCGGGCGGCATGGCGACCACGCCCACCGAATCGGCGGCCAGGCTGCCGGTAGCGATCAGGCGGGCGGCGTCGAACACATAGACCGCACCGTTGGGCCGGACCACTGGCGGCAGCGACTGGCGATTGGCAAAGCAGTGTTCGGGTGCCGACAGCGGCACGAAGCGCTGCCCGTCGAGCCGCCCCCACTTGAGCACGCCCCGGTCGGCCTCGGTCACGCTCATCACCAGACCGAAGTGGCCGCTGGCGTACAGCTCCAGCCCGGCGCGGATGTCGGCCGGTGTGCGCAGGGGCGAGGTGGCCTGCAGCAGCACCACCGTGCCCGTCACGCCGGCCTGCTGCAACGCATGCACCAGCACCGGTGCCATGGGCACGGTGTCGCCAGCCAGTTCGGAGGGGCGGGGCACGCAGGTCACCTGCGGCGGCAGCGCGGCAGCCAGCACGTCGGGCAGATCGGTGGTGATGACCACGCGGGCGGCGCCGGCGGCCAGGGCCTGGTCCAGCGCATGGCGGTACAGGGGGCGCCCGGCCAGCGGACGCAGGTTCTTGCCCGGCAGGCCCTTGGAGCCGGCGCGCAAGGGAATGACGGCGGTCCAGGCCGGCGTGTCGAGGGGCATGTGAAAGGGTTCGGTGCAGGGTGCGGCGCGCCAGTGGCGTCGCAGGGCCTAACTATACTGAACGGCCTGTGCCGGGCGCTCTGTCGGGCGGTCCGTGTGCCGCCCGCCCTGCCCTCCTCCCCGCTCCCCACCGGTCCCTGTGCCCATGACCTTCGCCCCGCCGTTGTCCGACCGCCCGCTGCCGTTTCGCTGGCAGACCCGGGTGCTGTTGTGGCTCTACGGGCTGGCCTGGCACCTGATGTTGCCGGTGTTCCTGCTGTTCCTGTGGCGCCGGGGTCGCAAGGAGCCGCTGTACCGGCAGCACTGGGGCGAGCGCTTCGGCCGTGTCGTCACGGCCCTGCAGCGGCCGGTGTGGGTGCACTCGGCGTCCATGGGCGAGCTGCGTGGTGCCGCCCCCTTGATCCGCGCCCTGCTGGCCCAGGGCTACCCGGTGCTGGTGTCCACCCTCACGCCGGCCGGACGCACCGCCGCGCACACCTTGTTTGCCGACGACATGGCCGCCGGCCGGCTGCAGGTGTGCTTCGTGCCGCTGGAGCTGGGCTGGGCGGTGCGGCGCTTTGTGGCCCACACCCGGCCACGGGCCGCGCTGATGACCGAGATCGACACCTGGCCGGTGCTGCTGAGCAGCATCCGGCGCTGCGGCGTGCCGCTGGGCATGGCCAATGCCCAGTACCCGCGCAAGAGCATCGAGCGCGATCAGCGCGTGGCCTGGGGATTCCGGGCCGACATCTTCCGTGCCTACCAGCTGGTGATGTGCAAGTCCGAGACCCACGCCCGGCGCTTCCGGGCCGTGGGCTGTGAACGGGTCGAGGTGGTGGGCGAGACGCGCTTCGACCTGCCGCCGTCACCCGCCCACCTGGCGGCCGGCGAGACCCTGCTGCAGCCCTGGAACCTGGCCACCGGCGTGGCCGGCGGCCGCCCGGTGCTGTGCTTTGCCAGTGCCATCGTCGGCGAGGACGAGCCCTTCATCGACGCCATCCACCGGGTGCGGCAGGGCGTGGCCGATGCCGGGCTGCCACCGCTGCTGGTGGTGTATGTGCCGCGCAGCCCGCAGCGCTTCGACACCGTGGCCGATCTGCTGACGGGCGCCGGCCTGCGGGTCAGCCGCCGCAGCCGCGACCTGGATCCGCAGCTCAAGCCCCTGCACCACGCACCGGCCATGGATGGCATCGACGTGCTGCTGGGCGACTCGCTGGGCGAGATGTACTTCTACCTGGCGCTGTCGCAGGTGGTGGTGGTGGGCGCATCCTTCGTGCCCATGGGTGCCCACAACGTGATCGAGCCGCTGGCCCTGCGCAAGCCGGTGATGGTGGGCCCCAGCATCTGGGGCATCGAATACCCGGGCGTGGAGGCGCTGGAGGCCGGCGTGCTGCAGCAGCACACGGACATCCCCAGTCTGGCCCGCGCCCTCACCGAGCTGCTGACCTCGCCGCAGCGGCAGGCCCAGGCCACCGCCGGCGCCGAGGCCTTCTACGCCGAACACGGCGGATCGACCCGCCGCCACATGGCCGTGCTGCAACCCTGGCTGGAGGCCTGCGCGTGACCCTGGCCCTGCGTGCCTACGTGGCGCTGTCGCACCTGCTGACCCCGGTCTGGCACCTGGGCCTGAAGCAGCGGCTGCGGCGTGGCAAGGAAACGCCGCGCAGCGTGCACCAGAAGCTGGGCCATGAATACGCCGACCGGCCCGCCGGCCCGCTGGTGTGGGGGCATGCGGTGGGTGTGGGCGAGGCCATGGCGCTGGCCGGACTGTTCGCCCGCATGGCGCAGGCACGTCCCGATGTGCATTTCCTGATCACCACCACCGCCCGCACCTCGGGCGATGCACTGCGGCGCACCGGCCTGCCGCCCGGCGTGCAGCACCAGTTCGCACCGGCCGACACGCCCGGCGCCGTGGGGCGCTTCCTGAACCACTGGCGGCCCGATGTGGCGGTGTGGTGCGAGATGGACCTGTGGCCCACCCTGATCGACGCCACTGCGGCACGCGGCATTCCGCGGGTGCTGGTGAATGCGCGGCTGAGCGAGGCCTCCATGGCCAGGCGCCGCTGGGGCCGCTGGATCTACCGGGCGCTGCTGCCCGGCTTCGACCGGGTGTTCGCGCAGAACGACACCAGCGCCGCCCACCTGGTGGCCTTGGGTGCCGAGCCCGACCGGGTGGTGGTGAGCGGCACCATCAAGTCGCTCACGCCGCCGCTGGCCTGCGATGCCGACGACCTGTCGGCCTGGCTGGCCGCCTTGCGCACGCGGCCGGTGTGGCTGCTGGCCTCCAGCCATCCCGGTGAAGAGACCCTGGCGCTGCAGGCCCACGCGCGGCTGCGCGAACGGCATCCCGATGCCCTGCTCATCATCGCGCCGCGCGCACCCGCCCGCGGCGCCGAGGTGGCGGCGCTGTGCCAGCCGGCCGCACCTTTGCGCAGCGCCGGTGTGCACCTGCCCGATGACGGCGCGGTGTACGTGGCCGACACCATCGGCGAGATGGGCCTGTGGTACCGGCTGGCCCCGGTGGCGCTGGTGGGCGGCTCCTTCGCCCCGGTGGGGGGCCACAACCCGCACGAGCCGCTGGCCCTGGGCTGCCGTGTGCTGCACGGGCCGCAGGTGTGGAACTTTGCCGAGAGCTATCAGCAGCTCGACGCCGCCGGCCTGAGCATGCCGGTGGCCGATGCCGACGCCGTGGCATCGGCGGTGGAGGCCGCCTGGGCCGGTGCCGCGCTGCCCCACGCACGCCCGCCCGAAGACACGCGGGCTGCCGCCGTGCTGCAGCACCTGCTGGGGCTGCTGCCCGGCTGAAGCAGCTCAGTGGGCCGCAGCGCCCACCACCGCGTCCGGCTTGGCCTGGCGCAGCAAGGCCAGCATGTGGGCTTCGATGCGGTGCAGCGCCTCCACCGTCTGGCCTTCAAAGCGCAGCACCAGCACCGGCGTGGTGTTGGAGGCGCGGATCAGGCCGAAGCCGTCGGGCCAGTCGATGCGCACGCCGTCGATGGTCGAGAGCTTCGCCGGGGCATCCACCTGCACCTGCTCGACCAGCCGCGCCACCACGGCATGCGGCTCGCCCTCGGCACAGGTCACGTTGAGTTCGGGCGTGCTGTGGCTGGTGGGCAGGGCTTCGAGCGTGGCGCTGGCATCGGTGCTGCGGCTCAGGATCTCCAGCAGGCGGGCGCCGGCGTAGCTGCCGTCGTCGAAACCGAACCAGCGCTCCTGGAAGAAGATGTGGCCGCTCATCTCGCCCCCCAGCGGGCTGCCCAGTTCCTTCATGCGGGCCTTGATCAGCGAATGCCCGGTCTTGTAGATGTGGGGCACGCCACCGGCGGCCTCGATGGCCGGACCCAGGCGCTGCGAGCATTTCACGTCGAACACGATGTCGCCGCCCGGCACACGCGACAGCACGTCCTGCGCAAACAGGATCATCTGGCGGTCGGGGTAGATGTTCTGACCCGAGCGGGTGACGATGCCCAGCCGGTCGCCATCACCGTCGAAGGCCAGGCCCAGTTCGGCATCGGTCGCGGCCAGGGTGCGGATCAGGTCCTGCAGGTTCTCGGGCTTGCTGGGGTCGGGGTGGTGGTTCGGGAATTCGCCATCCACCTCGCTGAACAGCTCGATCACCTCGCAGCCCAGCGCGCGGAACAGCGCCGGGGCCGACGCACCGGCCACGCCGTTGCCGCAGTCCACCACGATCTTCATGGGGCGGGACAGCTTCACGTCACCGACGATGCGGTCGCGGTAGGCACCGGCCACGTTCACATGGCGCACCCGGCCGCCATCGGCGTCCACCGCAGCGTCCTGTTCGATGAGGCGGCGCAGGGCCTGGATGTCTTCACCGAAGATGGCGCGGCCGGCCAGCACCATCTTGAAGCCGTTGTAGTCCTTGGGGTTGTGGCTGCCGGTCACCTGGATGCCGCTGCGGCACAGGGTGCTGGCCGCGAAGTACAGCATGGGCGTGGTGACCATGCCGACATCGATCACATCGATGCCGGCGCGCACCAGGCCGCGGATGAGGGCCGCCGACAGGGCCGGGCCGGACAGACGCCCATCACGCCCCACGGCCACCGTGGTCTCGCCTTGCTGCCGCGCCACCGTGCCGAAGGCACGGCCCAGGGCCTCGGCCACCGCCTCGTCCAGCGTGGCGGGCACCACGCCGCGAATGTCGTAGGCCTTGAAGATGGACGCGGCAACCTGCATGCAATGCTCCCTGATGGACAAACCCGGAATTGTAGGAAGCCGTCCCCGGGCAGCCTGTGAAGCAGGGGTAAACGCAGGTCCGGAAACGGCGACCCGCCGGCGCCTTCCGGGCCTAACATGCCGCCATGTCCGCATCCACTGCCTCTGCCGCCACCGCTGTGCCCGACCCGGCCGAACCGGCGGGTGCGGACGAGGCCCGCTACCGCGCCCTGTGTTCACGCGACCGCCGCTTCGACGGCCGCTTCTTCACCGGTGTGACCAGCACCGGCATCTACTGCCGCCCGGTCTGCGCCGTGCGGACCCCGCGCCGCGAGCATTGCCGCTTCTTCGACCACGCCGCCCAGGCCGAGCAGGCGGGCTTTCGCCCCTGCCTGCGCTGCCGGCCCGAACTCGCGCCGGGCGAGCGCTGGTGGAGCACGGTGGACGCCGGTGACATCCTGTTGCAGCACGCGCTGCGCTGGCTGGACGATCCACCCCCGGCCGACGACGACCGGGCGCTGCTGGCCCGACTGGCCGGCCACCTGGGCGTGAGCGACCGGCACCTGCGGCGCGTGTTCGCGGCCCGGCTGGGCGTGTCGCCCGGGCAGGTGCTGCAGACCCGGCGTCTGCTGCAGGCCAAGCAGCTGCTGACCGACACCGACCTGCCCGTGGCCGAGGTGGCGCTGGCCGCCGGCTTTGGCAGCCAGCGCCGCTTTCACGCGGCCCTGCAACAGCACTACGGTCTGCCGCCGCTGCAGATCCGCGCCAGCCGGCCACCGGGCCGTCAGGCCGGGCAGGTCTGGCTGACCTGGCGCCCGCCGCTGGACCTGCCGGCCCTGCTGGGTTTTCTGGCCGACCGCGCCTTGCCCGGCGTGGAGGTGGTCGACACCGCCGCGCTGAGGTACGCACGCAGCTTGCGTGTGCCGGGGCCCGGTGGCACTCGGGCGGGCTGGTGCACGCTTCAGTTCGATCCGGCCCGGCAGCGCGTGGCGCTGCAGGTGAGCGACGGGCTTCTCGGTGCCCTGCCGGCGGTGATGGCGCGGCTGCGCGCCCTGTTCGATCTGGACGCCGACCCGCTGGCCATCGGCGCCGTGCTGGACACACCGTTCGCCCACAGCCAGGGCCTTCGGGTGCCGGGCACGGTGGACGGGTTCGAGCTGGCGGTGCGCGCCATCCTGGGCCAGCAGATCACCGTGGCAGCGGCCCGCACCCTGGCGGGTCGGCTGGTGCAGGCCTTTGGCGATGTGTTGCCGGACGGGGCAGCGCCCGCGGGCCTGTGCCAGCTCTTCCCGCTGCCCGAACAGTTGCTGGCGCCGGATGCCGCCGACCGCCTGGGTGCGCTGGGGGTGGTGCGACAACGCCAGCGGGCCATCATGGCCCTGGCCCAGGCGGTGCACCAGGGCGGCCTGGACCTGTCGCCCCGGGCCGACGTGCCGGCCACGCTGGTCGCCCTGCAGGCGCTGCCCGGCATCGGCCCCTGGACCGCGCACTACATTGCCATGCGTGCGCTGCGCTGGCCCGACGCCTGGCCGCCCGGCGATGTGGTGCTGCTCGAAGCATTGGCGCCCCGGGCCCTGGGTCTGACACCCCGCGAGCGCCAGCAACACGCCGACACCCAGGCCGCTGCCTGGCAACCCTGGCGCAGCTACGCCGTCATCCGCCTGTGGGCGGGCCATCCACCCCAGCCATCCGCACCATGACCTCACACCTCTCCTGCCCGCCGGTGGCCTGCACCGACGTCTCCACCCCGCTCGGCCCTCTGCTGCTGGTCGCCACCGAACACGGCCTGGCGGGTGCCTGGTTCCACGAGGGCCAGCGCGACACCCCGGCCGCCGACGTGGTGGCACGCTGGCCACGCGACCCGCACCACCCGCTGCTGCAGCGCACCGCGGGGGTGCTGGACCGTTACTTCGCGGGACAGGCCGGGGCCTTTGACCTGCCGCTCGATCTGAGCGCCGGCACCGACTTCCAGCAGGCGGTGTGGCAGGCGCTGTGCCTCATCGAGCCCGGCCGCACCGTGAGCTACGGCGAGGTGGCACGGGCCATCGGCCGACCGTCTGCGGTGCGGGCCGTGGGCGCGGCGGTGGGTGCCAATCCGATCAGCATCATCGTGCCCTGCCACCGCGTGATGGGGGCCAACGGCTCACTGACCGGTTATTCTGGCGGGCTGCACCGCAAGGTGGCCCTGCTGGCGCTCGAATCCGGCGAACCCCGGCTGCTCTGAACGCCCGCACCCCACCCTACCCCATGCCCCCCGTCCTGATCCTTGAGTTCGTTGCCCTGGCCGCCCTGTGGGGCTCGTCCTTTTTGTTCATGCGCCTGGGCGCCACCGATTTCGGCATCGTGGCCACCGCGGGTCTGCGCGTCGGGCTGGCGGCGCTGTTCATGCTGCCGGCGTTCCTGGTGCCGGGGGTGTGGACCGACTTCCGCCGCCGCATGGGCCCCATCCTGTTCGTGGGGCTGCTCAATTCCGGCATCCCCTTCATGCTGTTCGCGTTTGCGGTGCTGCACATCCCCACCGGCCTGACCTCCATCCTGAATGCCACGGTGCCGCTCACCGGTGCGGTGGTGGCCTGGGTGTGGCTGAAGGAGCGTCCGGGTGCCTCGCGCATGCTGGGGCTGGCCATTGGCTTCGCCGGTGTGTGCCTGCTGGTCATCGGCAAGTCGGGGCTGAGCGGCCTGGCCGCATCTTCCAGCCCGCTGGCCTTGCTGGCCATGGGCGCCTGCCTGCTGGCCACGGTGTGCTACGGGCTGGCCGCCAGCTTCACCAAGAAGCACCTGGGCGGCCTGCACCCGCTGGCCACCGCCAGCGGCAGCCAGATCGGCGCAGCCCTGGCGCTGACCCTCCCCACCATGGTGTTCTGGCCCAGCCAGCCCGCCGGAGCCACCGCCTGGTGGGCGGTGATCGCGGTGGCTCTGCTGTGCACGGCGATTGCCTACGTCATCTTCTTCCGCATCATCGAAAAGGCCGGCCCCAGCAAGGCGCTCACCGTCACCTTCCTGGTGCCGGTGTTCGCCATGAGCTACGGCGCCGTGTTTCTGGATGAACGCATCACCGCCTGGATGGTGGGCTGCGGGCTGGTGATCGTGTGCGGCACCGCGCTGTCCACCGGGCTGGTGCGGGTGGGATGGCTGGAACGGCGGGCGGCTTGAAGGACCGCGGCGTTCAGGAGCGCCCCAACGAAAACGGGCTGCATGATCGCTCATGCAGCCCGTTGTGTGTCTGGCGGAGTGGACGGGGCTCGAACCCGCGACCCCCGGCGTGACAGGCCGGTATTCTAACCAACTGAACTACCACTCCTGGCAGTTGGCGTTCGTTCTTGCGAACCAAGTGCCACCACTTGTGCCTACGTGCCTTGCGGCATGTTTGGCGACCCTACGGGGATTCGAACCCCGGTACTCACCGTGAAAGGGTGATGTCCTAGGCCTCTAGACGATAGGGTCATAACCTGGACTGGAATCTCGCATTGTAGCAGTGTTCAAGGGCGTTTCCTGGACCCTGCCGCACTGCGCGACTCCGAATTGTTGGTGGAGGTAAGCGGGATCGAACCGCTGACCTCTTGCATGCCATGCAAGCGCTCTCCCAGCTGAGCTATACCCCCACAGGGTTTGCTTTCAACCCACTTGGCTCGGCTCACAGCAGCTTTTGATGTCTGCTTGTTTGCGTTGCGTCGTGTGCATCAGCAAGCCTCAAATTATAGACCACTTTTCAGCCGTTCTGCAAACGGGTGATCACAACTTTTTTGTCGTGCAGTGCCAGCACCGCATCCAGCGACGGCGTCTGGGCCGTGCCCATGACCAGCACCCGCACCGGCATGGCCAGTTGCGGCATCTTCAGGCCGTGCTCGGCCAGCACCGACTTGATGGCGGCGCCGATGGCCACCTTGTCCCAGGCACAGGCTTCGAGCTGCTGGACGAGCGACTGCAGTGCGGGCCGCACCGCGTCGGTCACATGCTGGGCCTGCTCGGCTGCATCGGGCACCACATCGGCGTAGAAGGCACGGGCCCACTGGGCCAGCGCCACGGTGGTGTCGCAGCGGTCCTTGAACAGGCCGCAGATGGCGGGCAGTCGGTCGTCGGCCTGCAGGCCCATACGCTCGAGCTGCTGCGCCACCAGCGGTGCCAGGGCCGCGTCGTCCATGGCCTTGAGGTGTTGCGCGTTCACCCAGCGCAGCTTGGCCTCGTCGAACTGCGCCGCGCTGCGGCCCAGATGATCGAGGTCGAACCACTGCAGGAACTGCTGGCGGCTGAAGATCTCGTCGTCGCCATGGCTCCAGCCCAGGCGGGCCAGGTAGTTGACCATGGCGTCGGGCAGATAGCCTTCGTCGCGGTACTGCGTCACGGCCTTGGCGCCGTTGCGCTTGCTCATCTTCTCGCCCTGCTCGTTCAGCACGGTGGGCAGGTGGGCATACACCGGCGGCTCGTGGCCGAGCGCGCGGAAGATGTGGATCTGGCGCGGCGTGTTGTTGACGTGGTCGTCGCCACGGATGACATGGGTGATGCCCATGTCGATGTCGTCCACCACCACGCAGAAGTTGTAGGTGGGCGTGCCGTCCGGGCGGGCGATGACCAGATCGTCGAGCTCGGCGTTGCCGATCTCGATGCGGCCCTTCACCTTGTCGTCCCACACCACGCTGCCACCCACCGGGGTGCGGAAGCGCAGCACCGGCTGCACACCCTCGGGCACTGGCGGCAGGGTCTTGCCCGGCTCGGGGCGCCAGGTGCCGTCGTAGCGCGGCTTCTCCTTGGCGGCCATCTGGCGTTCGCGCAGGGCGTCCAGCTCGGCCACGCTCATGTAGCAGGGATACACATGGCCGGCGGCCTTGAGCTGTTCCAGCACGGCCTTGTAGCGGTCCATGCGCTGCATCTGGAAGAACGGGCCTTCGTCGTGGTCCAGCCCCAGCCACTTCATGCCTTCGATGATCACGTCCACCGCGGCCTGCGAGGAACGCTCCAGGTCGGTGTCCTCGATGCGCAGGATGAAGTCGCCCTGCGTTGACCGGGCAAAGGCCCACGGGTACAGGGCCGAGCGTATGTTGCCCAGGTGGATGAAGCCGGTGGGCGACGGTGCAAAACGGGTGCGTACTTTCACGGGGTTCACAGGGTGTCCAGACCGCGCGAGAGGTCTGCTTTGAGATCGTCAAGGTGTTCCAGGCCCACGGCCACGCGCACCAGGTTCTGCCGGATGCCGGCGGCCTGGCGCTGGTCTTCGGTCAGGCGACCGTGCGAGGTGGTGCCGGGGTGGGTGATGATGGTCTTCACGTCGCCCAGGTTGGCGGTGACCGACATCAGCTGCGTGGTGTCGATGACATGGAAGGCGCGGCGGCGTGCCTCGGTGGCGTCGGGCGCCTTCACGTCGAAGGACAGCACCGCGCCGCCCATGCCCGACTGCTGGGCCATGGCCAGCTCGTGCTGCGGATGGCTCTTGAGGCCGGGGTAATACACCCGCTCCACCTTGGGGTGGGCCTCCAGCCACTGCGCCAGTTCCAGCGCGCGGCGCGACTGCGCTTCCATGCGGATGCCAAGCGTCTCCATGCCCTTGAGCACCACCCAGGCATTGAAGGGCGAGAGGCTGATGCCGGCGCTGCGCATGACCGGGATGAAGGTCTTGCGGACCAGCGCTTCGCTGGCGCACAGCGCGCCAGCCACCACACGGCCCTGGCCATCGAGGTACTTGGTGCCGGAATGGATGACGATGTCGGCACCCAGCCTGGCCGGCTGCTGCAGCGCGGGCGAGCAGAAGCAGTTGTCCACCGCCAGCAGGGCACCGGCGTTGTGGGCGATGTCGGCCAGTGCGCGGATGTCGCACACATCGGTCAGCGGGTTGGTGGGCGTCTCGGCAAAGAACAGCTTCGTGGTGGGGCGCACCGCCGCTTTCCATTCGGCCACGTCGGTCTGCGAGACGAAGGTGGTCTCCACGCCGAAGCGGGCGAATTCGGTGCCCAGCAGCTTGATGGTGGATCCGAACACCGAGCGCGAGCACACCACATGGTCACCGGCCTTGAGCAGCCCCATGCACAGCAGCAGGATGGCGCCCATGCCGCTGGCCGTGCCCACACAGGCCTCCATGCCTTCGAGTGCCGCCAGCCGCTGCTCCATGCTGGCCACGGTGGGGTTGGAAAAACGCGAGTAGATGTAGCCGTCTTCCTCGCCGGCAAAGCGGCGGGCCGCGGTCTCGCTGTCGGGCTGGGTGAAGCTGCTGGTGAGGAACAGGGCCTCGGCGTTCTCGCCGTACTGGGTCTTGTCGACCGCCGCACGCACCGCCAGCGTGTCGCGGTGCAGACCTTCGGGCAGGGGCTTGCTCATCAGGCCACCTGAGCGTTGGGCAGGGCCAGACGCGAGGTGTCTTCGGTGCCCTCTTCGGTCTGGTCGCGGCCCTGGTTGAGGCGGGCGATGTCCTCGGCGGTGATGTCGCCGGTGACGTACTCGCCGTCGAAGCAGGAGGCATCGAAACCGCCCAGCTTCGGGTTGAGCTGGCCCACGGCCTGCTTCATGCCGTCCACATCCTGGTAGATGAGCGCATCGCAGCCGATGATCTGGCGCACCTCGTCGACCGTGCGGCCATGGGCCACCAGCTCGTCGGGCGTGGGCATGTCGATGCCGTACACGTTGGGGAACCGCACCGGCGGCGCGGCACTGGCCAGGTACACCTTGCGGGCGCCGGCATCGCGGGCCATCTGCACGATCTCGCGGCTGGTGGTGCCGCGCACGATGGAATCGTCCACCAGCAGCACGTTGCGGCCCTTGAACTCGCTGCCGATCACATTGAGCTTCTGGCGCACCGACTTCTTGCGCACCGCCTGGCCCGGCATGATGAAGGTGCGGCCCACATAGCGGTTCTTCACGAAGCCCTCGCGGTAGGGCAGGCCCAGCAGCTGGGCCAGCTCCATGGCGCTGGGACGCGACGACTCGGGGATGGGAATGACCACGTCGATGTCGTTCGGCGGCACGGTGGAGATGACGCGCTTGGCCAGCGTGGCGCCCAGGTTCAGGCGGGCCTGGTAGACCGAGATGCCGTTGATGACCGAGTCCGGGCGGGCCAGGTACACGTATTCAAAGATGCAGGGCTTGAGGGCCGGCGCCGCCGCACACTGCTCGGCCTGCACGTTGCCCTGCAGGTCCACGAACACCGCTTCGCCCGGCGCCACGTCGCGCTCCAGCTCGAAACCGGTGCCTTCCAGCGTGACCGACTCGCTGGCCAGCATCACGCTGCCGCCCTGGCGGCCCAGGCACAGCGGCCGGATGCCGTAGGGGTCGCGGAAGGCCAGCAGGCCATGGCCGGCGATCAGCGCCACCACCGCATACGAGCCGCGCACCCGCTGGTGCACGCCGCGCACCGCGGCAAACACGTCGGCCGGCTTGAGGGTGAGGCCGCGGGTGACCTTCTCCAGCTCGTGCGCCAGCACGTTGAGCAGCACTTCGGAGTCGCTCTCGGTGTTGATGTGGCGGTGGTCGGTCTGGAACAGCTCCTGCTTGAGCGCATGGGCGTTGGTCAGGTTGCCGTTGTGCACCAGCACCAGGCCGAACGGCGCATTCACGTAGAAGGGCTGGGCCTCTTCCTCGCTGAAGGCATTGCCGGCGGTGGGGTAGCGCACCTGGCCCAGGCCGCAGTTGCCCGGCAGCGAGCGCATGTTGCGGGTGCGGAAGACGTCGCGCACCATGCCCTTGGCCTTGTGCATGAAGAACTTGCGCCCCTGCTGCGTGACGATGCCGGCCGCGTCCTGGCCACGGTGCTGCAGGAGCAGCAGCGCGTCATAGATGAGCTGATTGACCGGGTCCTGGCTGACCACACCCACGATTCCACACATGACGGATCCTTCGAAAAATCTTTACGGTATGTAGGCCGCCACGGTCTGTGGCAGCAGCGGGCGCAGTTCGTGCAGGGTGGCCGACAGCAGGCGTCCACCTTGTGACTCGGTCCACCAGACCGCGTCGTGCTGGCCCAGCATGTTGACCACCAGGGCCAGGGCCAGCAGCAGCACCGCACCACGGGCCAGACCGAAGCCGCCGCCCAGGATGCGGTCCACCGGGCGCAGGCCCACGCTGGAGACGGCCTTCTGCACCAGCCAGGCCACCAGCCCGCCGGCAAACACCACGACGATGAACACCAGCACGAAACCGATGGCCAGCCGCAGGTGTTCGGACAGGCTGTCGGCCGGCAGCCACGCGGCCACCTCGGCGGCATAGATGGGCGAGAGCACGAAAGCCGCCACCCAGCCCGCCACCACGATCACCTCGTACATCAGCCCCCGCCACAGTCCGATCAGGACCGACAGCAGCAGGATCAGCAGCATGACGATATCGAGGGCGACCATGGCAGCCTCAGAGCGTGAGCACGGCGGCCGGCAGGCCGAGCGCCTTGATGCGCGCCGCGGCCTTCTCGGCCTCGGCCCGGTTGTCGAACGGACCGACCCGCACCCGGGTGCGCTTGCCCTCGGGCAGCGTGGCCGTGTGCACATAGGTCTTCAGGCCGGCCTTCTCCAGCTTCTGGCGCACGTCGCGCACGCGGTCGTCTTCGGCGTACGCACCCACCTGCACCACCAGGCGGGCAGATGCGGTGGCAGCGGCGCTGGCCGACTTGGGATCGGCCTGGCCCTTGAGCAGGGCTTCGGCGCGGGCGGCGTCGGTGGGAGCCGGGCGGGCCGGGGCGGGTGCCGCAGGCTCGGACCTGGGCGCCTCGGCCTTCACCGGATCCGGCCTGGGCGCCTCGGCTTTGGGCGGCTCCACCTTGGCGGCTTCGGCCTTGGGCGCGTCGGCCTCCTCGGTGATCATGGGGAGCTTGCCGCCGGAGGCCGCGGCCGGTGCGGCGGCAGGCGCAGCCGGTGCAGGCGCTGCCGCCGGGGCCTTGGCCGCTGGCGAGGGCGTGTTGCGCGCCGGGATCTCGATGGGGATGTCCACCGGGATGGGGCGCGGCTGGGTGTCGAACAGCAGGGGGAAACCGATGACGCCGACCGCCACCAGCACGCTGGCGCCGATCAGGCGGTGGCGTGCGCGGCGGCGCACCGCATCGATGGTGGGGGTGGGGGCACTGCCTGCGGAGCCGGAGCGGGGGTTGACCATGCGGTGGGGGACCAATTCGCCATCAACGGCTGGCGGTGGCACGGGGCTGGCCGGGGCATCAGCCCTTCAGGTGCTTGGCGGCCAGCCGGGGCACCCCGTTCTGCAGCACGCCGCCCACCGTGTGGAAGGAACCAAAGACCACGATTCTATCAGCGGGGTCTGCCGCAGCCACGGCAGCGGCCAGGGCGGCGCGGGGGTCCGGGAAGGTGCCGGCCACCTTCGCCGCCGGGCCGGGGCGGCCCTGGATGGCCGAGGCCACCACGCGCGAGAGCTCGCTGGCCGGCAAGGCGCGCGGCAAGGGCAGATCGGTGACGTACCAGTGGTCGATCAGCGGGGCGACCCGTTCGATCATGGCGGTCAGGTCCTTGTCGGCCATGGCGCCGAACACCGCGTGGGTACCGGGGTAGAAGCCCATGGCGTCCAGGTTTTCGGCCAGGGCGGCCACCGAATGGGGGTTGTGGGCCACGTCCAGCACCAGGGTGGGGTTGCCGGGCACGATCTGGAAGCGGCCGGGCAGCTCCACCAGCGCCAGGCCGGTGCGCACCGCCTGGGCGGTGACCGGCAGGCGCGGGCGCAGCGCCTCGATGGCGGCCAGCACGCCCGACGCGTTGACCAGCTGGTTGGCCCCCCGCAGGGCCGGGTACGCCAGGCCCGGGTGGCGCCGGCCGCCCCGGTTGGGGTGGGTGGCCCAGCCCCACTGCTGCTGGTCGCCAGCGAAGTGGAAGTCCAGCCCCACGCGCCAGAGGTCGGCGCCGATCTCCAGCGCGCGGTCGAGCACGCTCTGCGGCGGCATGGGGTCGCTCACCACGACCGGGCGGCCGGTGCGCATGATGCCGGCCTTCTCGCGGCCGATGGATTCGCGGTCCGGCCCCAGCAGGGCCATGTGGTCCAGCGCGATGCAGGTGATGACGGCGCAGTCGGTGTCGATGATGTTCACCGCGTCCAGCCGGCCACCCAGCCCCACTTCCAGAATGGCCACATCGATGCCGGCGCGCGAGAGCGTGCGCAGGATGGCCAGGGTGGTGAATTCAAAATAGGTCAGGCTGATCTCGGGCTGGTCGTCGCCCTGGCCCCGCCGGGCCTGCTCCACCTCGGCCATGGCCGGCGCCAGCTCGGCGGCATCGACCGGGCGGCCATCGATGCGGCAACGCTCCTCGAAATGCACCAGGTGGGGCGAGGTGTAGAGGCCGGTGCGGTAACCGGCCTGGCCGTAGATGGCTTCCAGCATGGCGCAGGTGCTGCCCTTGCCGTTGGTACCGGCCACGGTGATGACCGGGCACGGCAGCTTCAGATCCATGCGGCGGGCCACGGCCTGCACGCGCTCCAGGCCCATGTCGATGGCCTGCGGGTGCAGGCGTTCGGCGTGGGCCAGCCAGTCGGCCAGGGTGACGGGGTGGTCGGGAACGGGGATGTGGAGCATGGGCAGAATTGTCCCATCGGCACGGAACGCGCCCGGGCGTCGGGGACAATCCGGGGCATGACGTCTTCCGCCTCCCCCACCACGGTGTTCGGCATTCCGAACTGCGACACGGTCAAGAAGGCACGCGCCTGGCTGCAGGCCCAGGGCGTGGACCACAGCTTCCACGACTTCAAGAAACAGGGCGTCCCGCCCGAGGCGCTGGACCGCTGGCTGGCCTCGGCCGGCTGGGAAGTGCTGGTCAACCGCAAGGGCACCACCTGGCGCGGCCTGGACGAATCGCTGCGCGCCGGCGTGACCGATGCCGCCTCCGCGCGCGCCCTGCTGCTGGCCCATGCCAGCGTGATCAAGCGGCCGGTGGTGGAGTGGGCCGATGGCCGCATCACCGTGGGCTTCGACCCGGCGGCCTGGGCGGCTGCCTAAAATCGTGGGTTTCGCCCCCTCCCAACCCGCCCCCAACCGCCACCCCCAGCCCCCATGAGCACCACCCAATTCAGCGGCGTGACCGTCGCCACCCAGGCCAATGTGTACTTCGACGGCAAGTGCGTGAGCCACGGCATCACCCTGGCCGACGGCACCAAGAAGTCGGTCGGCGTGATCCTGCCCGCCACCCTGACCTTCAACACCGGCGCCCCGGAAATCATGGAATGCGTGGCCGGCTCGTGCGAGTACCTGCTGGCCGGCAGCAGCACCTGGGTGAAAAGCAGCGCCGGCGAGCAGTTCGCCGTGCCCGGCAACAGCAGCTTCCAGATCCGCGTGACCGAGCCCTACCACTACATCTGCCACTTCGGCTGATCCACGGACCCGACCATGGCCACCATCCTCCAGAACCTCCCCCTGCAACAGAAAGTCGGCATCGCCTTCTCCGGCGGTCTCGACACCAGCGCCGCGCTGCTCTGGATGAAGCAGAAGGGTGCCATCCCCTACGCCTACACCGCCAACCTGGGCCAGCCCGACGAGCCGGACTACGACGAGATCCCGCGCAAGGCCCTGGCCTACGGCGCAGAGAAGGCCCGCCTGATCGACTGCCGCAGCCAGCTGGCCCACGAAGGCATTGCCGCCCTGCAGTGCGGCGCCTTCCACATCAGCACCGCCGGCGTGACCTACTTCAACACCACGCCGCTGGGCCGCGCCGTGACCGGCACCATGCTGGTGGCGGCCATGAAGGAAGACGACGTCAACATCTGGGGTGACGGTTCCACCTTCAAGGGCAACGACATCGAGCGCTTCTACCGCTACGGCCTGCTGACCAACCCCAGCCTGAAGATCTACAAGCCCTGGCTGGACCAGCGCTTCATCGACGAGCTGGGCGGCCGCGCCGAGATGAGCGCCTTCATGACGGCCAACGGCTTCGGCTACAAGATGAGCGCCGAAAAGGCCTACAGCACCGACAGCAACATGCTGGGCGCCACCCACGAGGCCAAGGACCTGGAACACCTGAACTCGGGCATCCGCATCGTCAATCCCATCATGGGCGTGCCGTTCTGGCGCGAGGACTGCGTGGTCAAGGCCGAAGAGGTGGCGGTGCGCTTCGAGGAAGGCCAGCCGGTCGCCCTGAACGGCCAGACCTTCGACAACCCGGTCGACCTGATCATGAAGGCCAACGAGATCGGTGGCCGCCACGGTCTGGGCATGAGCGACCAGATCGAGAACCGCATCATCGAGGCCAAGAGCCGCGGCATCTACGAGGCCCCCGGCCTGGCGCTGCTGTTCATTGCCTACGAGCGCCTGGTGACCGGCATCCACAACGAGGACACCATCGAGCAGTACCGCATCAACGGCCTGAAGCTGGGCCGCCTGCTGTACCAGGGCCGCTGGTTCGACCCGCAATCGATCATGCTGCGCGAGACGGCCCAGCGCTGGGTGGCCCGCGCCATCACCGGCGAGGTGACCATCGAGCTGCGCCGTGGCAACGACTACAGCATCCTCAACACCGACAGCCCGAACCTGACCTACGCGCCGGAGCGCCTGAGCATGGAGAAGGTGGAAGACGCGCCGTTCTCGCCGCTGGACCGCATCGGCCAGCTGACCATGCGCAACCTGGACATCACCGACACGCGCGGCAAGCTGGGCATTTATGCCAAGAGCGGCCTGCTGTCGCTGGGCGAAGGCGCGCAGATGCTCAAGCTGGAGGGTGGCAAGGGGGACTGAACTCCCCCGTTTGCTCCGAAAGGCCGCTCTGTTGGGCGGCCTTTTTTGTGGGCGTTCGTGGTGTCTGGCGGGCGGGGTGGCCGGTGGGGGCCTGGGCTATGGCCCACCTCGCGGGCGGCTGCTCGGGTGTTCATCTATTGCTTCATGAACACCGTGGTGGGAACGCTTGCTCTGTGGCAGCCGCGAATGGGGCCGGCGCCCAGGCCCCCACCGGCCACCCCGCTGAAGTAAAGCTGGCACACCAGCGGTCGCGTACCACCATCGCATGGACGGGCTGGGGCGGGTGCCGGTCCGCCGGCCCCATTCGCGGCTGCCACAGAGTCGGCGGACCCACGCAGCGTTGACGAAGAAACACCAGAGTACCCGGGCAGCCGCCCGCGAGGTGGGCCAGAGGCCCGGCACCCGCCCCAGCCCGTCAGAAGCAGCCGACGCAAAACAGATTCAGATCACCACCGGCTCAGGCTCCAGCCGGATCCCGAAGCGCTCGTACACGCTGGTCTGAATGGCCCCCGCCAGCGTCATCACCTCACCGCCCGTGGCGCCGCCCCGGTTCACCAGCACCAGCGCCTGCCTCTCGTACACCCCCGCATTGCCCACCCCCCGGCCCTTCCAGCCGCAGGCGTCGATCAGCCAGCCCGCCGCCAGCTTCACCGTGCCGTCCGGCATGGGGTAATGCACCACACGCGGCTCGCGGGCAATGATGTCGGCGCACTGCTCCGGCGTGACCGTGGGGTTCTTGAAGAAGCTGCCGGCATTGCCGATGACCGCCGGGTCCGGCAGCTTGGCGCGGCGGATGTCCACCACCCAGTCGAACAACGTGCGGGCGTCGGGCGATGCGATGCCCGTCTCGGCCATGCGGCGCTCGATGTCGGCATAACCCAGCACCGGCTGCCAGGGCTTGGGCAGCCAGAAGCGCACCCGGGTGATCAGGGCGCGGCCGGCCAGGCCCAGGCTGCGGGCATCGGCCGGCGCGTGTTTGAACACCGAGTCGCGGTAACCGAAGCCGCACTGCGCGGCATCCAGCGTGAAGGGCTCGCCGGTGTGCAGATCGACCGCGTCCAGCGAATGAAAACGGTCCTGCAGCTCCACCCCGTAGGCACCGATGTTCTGCACCGGCGAGGCGCCCACGGTACCCGGGATGAGCGCCATGTTCTCCAGCCCGGGCCAGCCCTGCTCGATGGTCCATTGCACGAAGCTGTGCCAGTTCTCGCCGGCACCGGCCTCCACCAGCCAGCCTTTGTCGGTCTCGCGCAGCAGGTGGCGGCCGGCGATCTCGACCTTGAGCACCAGCGGGCGCACGTCGCCGGTGATGACCAGGTTGCTGCCGCCGCCCAGCACGAAGGGCGGGTGGTCGGCGGTGAGGGCGGGCCACTGTGGATCGGCCCGCAGGTCGGCAATGTCGGCCTCGCTGCGGATGCGCGCCAGGTGCAGCGCGCGGGCCACGATGCCGAAGGTGTTGTGGGGCTGCAGGGGCACCTGCTTCTCGACTATCATCCGCCGATTCTCTCACCCGGGCCGCCGCGTCCGGCCCGGCCGCCACCGCCTGCGGCCCTTCCGAAGACCCTTTTTCCCGCCCACCACCATGCCTTCTTTCGACACCGTTCTCGAAGCCGATTTCGTCGAGGTCAAGAACGCCATCGACCAGGTCTCCCGAGAGATCGGCACCCGCTTCGACTTCAAGGGCACCAGCGCCGCCATCGAGCTCAAGGACAAGGAGATCACGCTGTTCGGCGACGCCGATTTCCAGCTGCAGCAGATCGACGATGTGCTGCGCAACAAGCTGGCCAAGCGCAATGTGGACGTGCGTTTCCTCGACGTGGGCAAGGTCGAGAAGGTGGGGGGCGACAAGGTGAAGCAGGTGGTCAAGGTGCGCAACGGCATCGCCACCGAGGACGGCAAGAAGATCCAGCAGGTCATCAAGGGCAGCAAGCTCAAGGTGCAGGCCGCCATCCAGGGCGATGCGGTGCGCGTGACCGGCGCCAAGCGCGACGACCTGCAGGCCGCCATGGCCCTGATCCGCAGCGAGCTGAAGGACCTGCCGCTGTCGTTCAACAATTTCCGCGACTGACCTCCCCATGCACCGCCCTGCCCTGCCGACCCTGCTGCTCGTGGCGGCCATGGGCCTGGGCTTGGCTGGTGCGGCCGTGGCCCAGCAGGTGTCCATCGGTGGTGTGTCGGGGTCGCGTGCCTTGCTCATCGTGGACGGTGGCGCGCCCCGCTTCGTGGCGGCCGGACAGTCCCACCAGGGCGTCAAGCTGCTGCGGGTGGACGGCGATACCGCCACGGTGGAGATCGAAGGGCGCCGCCAGACCCTGCGGGTGGGCGAAGCGCCGGTCAGCCTGGGCGGCGGCGGCGCACCGCAGGGCAGTGGCCGCGTGGTGATGACCGCCGACAGCCGAGGCCACTTCTCGCCGGCTGGCCAGATCAACGGCCGCGCAGTGCAGTTCCTGGTCGACACCGGAGCCACCGAGGTCATCCTCAGCGAGAGCGAAGCGAAGCGCATCAACCTCGACTTCGCCAAGGGTCAGCGCGTGACGGTGTCCACCGCCAATGGCCAGGTGAATGGCCACCGCATACAGCTCGATTCGGTGCGGGTGGGCGAGGCGCAGATCTTCGGCGTGAGCGCCATCGTGCTGCCGCAGCCCATGCCCTCGGTGCTGCTGGGCAACAGCTTCCTCAACCGCTTCCAGATGCAGCGCACCAACGACCAGCTCACGCTGGACCGGCGCTACTGAAACCTTCAGGCCACCGCGGCGGTGACCACGATCTCGATGCGCCAGGCTGGATCGGCCAGTGCGGCCTGCACCGTGGCCCGGGGTGGCGCCGCGCCGGGCACCACCCAGGCGTCCCACACCGCGTTCATGGCGCCGATGTCTGTGATGTCGGCCAGATAGATCTGCGCCCGCAGGATGCGCGACTTGTCGCTGCCGCACTCGATCAGACGCTGCTCCACCTGCGCCAGCACGTCGGCGGTCTGGCCGGCGATGTCGGCATCGCCCCGCTCCGGCACCATGCCGGCCAGGTAGACGACGCCCTGGAACACGGCGGCCTCGCTGTAGCGTTGGGCCATGCCGACGCGGTGGATGTAGCGCTGGGGTGAGCTCATGACTTCACTTCTTTTTGGCGCCCAGGCGGCTCTCGGTGCCGGCGAGCAGGCGGTTGATGTTCTCGGCATGGCGCCAGATCAGCAGCACGCCCATGACGGCCAGGGCCAGCACCATGACGCCCGGCGCCTCCCAGGCCACACCCCGGCCCAGCAGGAAATAGGCGGGTGCAAACACCGCCGTGACGATGGCCGCCAGCGACGAGTAGCGGAAGAAGTACGCCACGATGACCCAGGTGGCCAGCGAGGCCAGACCCAGCCAGGGGTTGAAGGCCAGGATGACGCCGGCCGCCGTGGCCACGCCCTTGCCGCCCTGGAAGCGGAAGAACACCGGGAACAGGTGGCCCAGGAAGGCCGCCAGGCCCACCAGCGCCACCGTGCCGGCGCCCAGACCCCAGGGCTCGCCCCAGCCCTGCACCAGCACCACCGGCAGCCAGCCCTTGAAGGCATCGAGCACCAGCGTCAGCACGGCCGCCTTGCGGTTGCCCGAACGCAGCACATTGGTGGCGCCAGGGTTCTTGCTGCCATAGGTGCGCGGATCGTTCAGGCCCATGAGGCGGCTCACCAGCACGGCGAACGACAACGAACCGATCAGGTAGCTGGCCACGGTGGCCAGCAACGGGTAGAGGAAGTCCAAGGAAATGCTCCGAAGCGGTCAGGGCAGCGGGGCCCGGAAGATGCGGTCTGTTCTGGCGGCTTATTCTGCCAGCGCGCACTGCACCGGCCGGGCACCCAGCGGGCCCGACAGCACGGCCGGATCGATGCCCACCAGAAAACCGCGCCGCCCGCCATTGATCCAGATGCGGGGCAAGGTCAGCACGGTCGCTTCCACGTACACCGGCATGTCGCGGCGCAGGCCGAAGGGCGAGGTGCCGCCCACCAGGTATCCGCTGTGGCGGTTGGCCACCTCGGGCTTGCAGGGCTCGATGGAGCGGACAGCCACCTGCCGGGCCAGGTTCTTGGTGGACACGGTGCGGTTGCCGTGCATGAGGATGGCCAGCGGCTTCGCGTCCTGGTCCTGCATGATCAAGGTCTTGACCACGGCAAACGGGTCCAGGCCCAGTACCTGCGCGCTGTGCTGGGCGCCGCCATGCTCCAGGTACTCGTAGGGATGCTCGGTGTAGGCCACGCCGTGGGCCTTGAGCCAGGCGGTGGCCGGGGTCTCGCTGACGTGGACCTTCTTGCCCATGGAAGAACGGTCAGGTCACTGCGCCGGGTCGCGCAGCTCCCAGCGGATCTGGTCGATGGCGGCCAGCAGTTCGGGCGAGAGCTGCACATCCCAGGCGTCGATGCATTCGTCGAGCTGGGACAGGCTGGTCACGCCGATGATGGTGCTGGCCACGCGCCAGTTGCGGTAGCAGAAGGCCAGTGCCAGCTGGGCCGGCGTGAGGCCATGTTCACGCGCCAGGGCGTTGTAGCGGCGGGCGGCGGTCAGCGATTCCGGGCGGCCCCAGCGCTGCTTGCGCATCGACTCGAAGATCGCCATGCGGCCGTGATCGCCCACCAGGCCGGTCTCGTCGTACTTGCCTGAGAGCAGACCAAAGCCCAGCGGCGAGTACGCCAGCAGCGACACGCCCAGGCGGTGGCAGGTCTCGTCCAGCGCGTTCTCGTACGACCGGTTGATCAGGCAGTACGGGTTCTGCACCGTGGCCACGCGCGGCAGGCCGCGCTGGTCCGCCAGGCGCACGAACTCGTGCACGCCCCAGGGCGACTCGTTGGACAGGCCCACGGCGCGCACCTTGCCGGCCTTGACCAGCGTGTCCAGGGCATCGAGCTGCTCGTCGATGGCCGCGCAGGCGCGGTCCTTGGACGGGTCGAAGTACAGGTTGCCGAACACCGGCACGTTGCGCGCCGGCCAGTGCAGCTGATAGAGATCGATCACCTCGGTCTGCAGGCGTCTGAGGCTGCCGTCGCAGGCGGCCACGATCTCGGCCTTGGTCAGGCCGGACTGGTCGCCCCGGATCCAGGGCATGCCGCGCGACGGACCGGCCACCTTGGTGGCCAGCACGATGCGCTGGCGCATGCCGGGGCGCGATGCCAGCCAGCGGCCGATGATGGTCTCGGTGGCACCACAGGTCTCGGCGCGGGCCGGCACCGGGTACATCTCGGCGGCGTCCAGGAAGTCGATGCCGCGCTCCACGGCGCGGTCGAGGATGCGGTGGGCGTCCGCCTCGGCGACCTGTTCGCCGAAGGTCATGGTGCCCAGGCAGATGGGCGATGCACGCAGCGGGCTCTGGCCCAGGGGGATGGGTGTCATGGAAAGATTTTGTAACGGTGCAGCGGGGCCAGCCCGGGATTTCTGACGAAGCGGATACAGAGGCGATACCGGTCAGGGGTATAAGTTTAGGTCCGCGCGAACAACGACCTTCAAGGAGAACCCATGAACCGCACCCAATCCCTGTCTGCCCGCCTGTCCCGCCCGACCCTGGGTGTCGTGGCCGTGGCGCTGGTCCTGTCCGGCTGCGCCAACATGAGCGAGACCCAGTCCGATTCGGCCAAGGGCGCCGGCATCGGTGCACTGGCCGGCGCCGTGCTGGGCGGCCTCACCGGCGGATCGAAAGGGGCCACGCAGGGCGCGGTGATCGGTGCCGGCGCTGGCGCACTGGGCGGCTACATCTGGTCGACCCGCATGCAGGAACAGAAGAAGGCCATGGAACAGGCCACGCAAGGCACCGGCATCGGCGTGAGCCAGACCGCCGACAACCGCCTCAAGCTCGATGTGCCGGCCGATGCCGGCTTCGCCGTGGGCCGCTCGGCCATCAGCCCCACGCTGGCCGGCGTGCTCAACCAGTTTGCCGGCACGCTGCAGCAGAACCAGGTGACGCAGGTCACCATCGTGGGCCACACCGACAACACCGGCAGCGACGCCATCAACAACCCGCTGTCGGTGGACCGGGCCAACGCCACCCGCGACTACCTGGTGGGCCGGGGCGTATCGGCCGCGCGCTTCACCACCGACGGCCGTGGCTCGCGCGAGCCGGTGGCCGACAACAGCAGCGCCACCGGCCGCGCCGCCAACCGCCGGGTCGAGATCTACGTGGCCGAGCCGGCCAACACCGCTCAGCGCTGAGCCTGACGCGCCCGCTCCTCTTCCTGCAGGCGCAGCACCCGGCGCTGCACCTTGCCGGTGGTGGTCATGGGCAGGGCGTCGATGAACTCGATCTCCTTGGGGTACTCGTAGGGCGCGAGCTGCCCCTTCACATGCGCCTGCAGCGAGGCCACCAGCGCCGGGTTGCCGGTGTGGCCCGGCGCCAGCACCACATAGGCCTTGACCACCGCGCCGCGCTCGGCGTCGGGCTTGGGCACCACCGCGGCGTTGGCCACGGCCGGGTGCTTGACCAGGCAGTTCTCGATCTCGCTCGGGCCGATGCGGTAGCCGGCGGCCTTGAACACGTCGTCGCTGCGGCCCTGGTACCAGAGGTAGCCGTCGGCGTCCTGCACCGCCAGGTCGCCGGTGCGGCACCAGCTGCTGGCCGGGTCGCCGGTGAACTTGCCCCGGGTGGCATGCTCGTTCTTCCAGTAGCCCAGGAAGAACACCGGGTCGGGGTCGCCGTGCACGTCGAGGCGGTGCACCGCCACGTCGCCCGGCGTTCCCGGCGGGCATTCGCGGCCCTCGTCGTCGATGACGGCCACCCGGTGGCCCGGGTAGGCTTTGCCCATGCTGCCGGCCCGCGCCGGGTAGAGCCGGTCGCAGTTGCCGACGATGTAGTTGATCTCGGTCTGGCCGAACATCTCGTTGACCACCACGCCCAGCTGCTCGCGGCAGTAGGCGAACACCGCATCGCCCACCGCCTCGCCGGCGCTCATGATGGCCTCGAGCCGGAAGCGGAACTGCTTCGATGGTTCAGGGAAGGCCTTCATCATGGCCTTGAGCGCGGTGGGGAACAGGAAGGTGTGGGTCACGCCATGGCGTTCGATCAGTTCGAAGGCCATCTGCGGGCCGAAGCGGCCGTTGTGGGCCACGATGGGCCGGCCGAAGTACAGCGTGGGCAGCAGCGCGTCCATGAGGCCACCGGTCCAGGCCCAGTCGGCCGGCGACCAGAAGACGGCCTTCGAGGGCTGGCGGGCATCGAAGGGATCGAAGCCGAACCAGTTCTGGCTGCACACGAAGCCGGTGAGGTTGCCGATGAGCGCACGGTGCGGGATGAGCGCGCCCTTGGGGTTGCCGGTGGTGCCGCTGGTGTAGATGAGCACGGCCGGGTCGTCGGCATGGGTGGCCACCAGGTCGAAGCGGTCATGGGCCTGGTCGCACAGGGCTCGCCAGTCGAGCACGCCGCCGTCGGCCGGCGCATCCACGCTGATCACACGGCGCAGCAGCGGGCTCTCCCCCGCCACCGCCTGAATGCCGGGCAGCGTGCCGGCGTCGCACAGCGCCACCACCGCCTCGCTGTCGTGCAGGCGGTACGACAGCGCCTCCGGGCCGAACAGCTGCGACAGCGGCATGCCCACCGCGCCCATCTGCAGCACCGCCATGTAGGCCACGGCGGTCTCGAAGCGCTGCGGCAGCACGATGGCCACCCGGTCGCCCCGGCGCACGCCCAGCGAGGCCAGCACATTGGACAACCGGTTGGCCTGGGCCTGCAGGTCGGCGTAGGTGAAGGCGCGGTCGGGCTGGCCGGGGGCGGTGTCGATCACCGCCGTGGCACGGGCGCGTGTCGGGTCGGCCGCCCAGCGCCGCGAACACACCTCGGCCATGTTGAACATCGCCGGCACCTGCCAGCCGAAGCGGCTGTGCAGGGCATGGTGCAGGTCGGGGCGCGGGGTGTCGCTGCCTTGACGTGGGGGCATCGTGTGTCTCCGTGGGCGTCTCTATGATCGGTCGAATGTACCAAGCACGACGCCCCTCCCGCAGCGAATTCCGGCCGGTTCGCGGCCTGTCCTATCACCTGCGCGTCTGGGGTGAACCCGACCCCCACACCCCGCCGCTGGTGCTGGTGCACGGCTGGATGGACGTGGGCGCATCGTGGCAGTTCATGGTGGATGCGCTGTCGCAGGACCGCTGGATCGTGGCCCCCGACTGGCGCGGTTTCGGACTGACGCGGCGCGACGGCCCGCCGGTGGACAGCTACTGGTTCCCCGACTACCTGGGCGATCTGGATGCCCTGCTCGATGACCTGTCGCCGCAGCAGCCGGTGGACCTGGTGGGCCACAGCATGGGTGGCAACGTGGCCACCATCTATGCCGGGGTGCGACCGGCCCGGGTGCGCCGCCTGGTCAACCTGGAGGGCTTCGGCATGCCCGCCACCCGGGCCGCGCAGGCGCCGGGACGCTACGCCCAGTGGCTCGACGAGATCCGCGACTGCCGCCAGGGCAGCAAGGGCCTGCAGACCTACGACGATGTGCACGGCGTGGCCCGCCGTCTCATGAAGACCAACCCGCGCCTGCCGGCCGACAAGGCCGAATGGCTGGCCCGCCACTGGGCCGCACCGGACGCGCAAGGCCGCTGGACCATCCTGGGTGACGCCGCCCACAAGGTGGTGAGTGCCTACCTGTACCGGGCCGACGAGGCGGTGGCGGTGTACGAACGCATCACGGCGCCCACCCTGTCGGTGACCGCCAACGACGACAGCCTGGCCCTGTGGTGGAAAGACCGCTACACCCTGGCCGACTACCGCGAACGCATCCGCCACATCCCGCAGCTGCAGGAGACCGAGCTGCCCGACTGCGGGCACATGCTGCACCACGATCAGCCGGCCGAACTGGCGCGGCGGGTGGAGGCTTTTCTGGCAGACGTCTGAGGCGGGCTGAAACACCTGGTTGCCGCTTGCCGGCGGACGCACACAAAAGCCTTAAGTCTGGGCAGGCACACTCGCGCGATGCCCTCCATCCAACGCACCCTCTCCTCCCTGGTGGCCCTGGCGGCCCTGGCCGCCGCTCCGCTGGCCCACGCCGGCGCGTCCGACACCCTGTGCCCGGGCCTCGGCGATGACGCCGAACCCACCCGCCCGAAGTACGAGCTGTTCTATTCCCCCTACACCCACCACTGGACCTACTCGCCCGAGCACCGCACGGTCCATGCGCTGAGCCTGAGCCGCCGGCTGGAGAACGGCCGCTTCTGCGGCTTCAGCCTGTTCAACAACTCCTTCGGTCAGCCTTCGGCCTATGTGTTCGTGGGCAAGGAATGGGAGGGCCTGCTGTCCTCGGTGCCACAGCTCAGCCTGGGCGTGAGCGCCGGCATCATCTATGGCTATGTGGGCCGCTACAAGGACAAGGTGCCCCTGAACGTGGGGGGCTTTGCGCCGGTGGTCATCCCCTCGGCCAGCTGGCGCCTGACCGACCGGGCCGCGCTGCAGGTGCAGCTGCTGGGCACGGCGGCCATCATGGTGGGCGGCACCTGGCGGTTCTGACCCGCTGCGTGGGGCGGCGGGGGCGTGAGAAAATCTCGCCTTTACCCAGAACACCGCAGGAAGAACGCCATGGAAGCCGAACGCAGCAACGCCATCCGAAGCCAGCTCGAAGACCTGACCGCACGGGTCGTCGAACTCCGGAGGTATCTTTGACTACGATGCCAAGGCCCTGAAACTCTCCGAGGTCTCCAGCGCGCTGGAAGACCCGACCGTCTGGGACAACCCCAAACGCGCCCAGGAACTGGGCAAGGAAAAGAAGTCGCTCGAAGACGTGGTGGTCGTGCTCGACCGCCTCACGCGTGAGCTGGCCGACAACCTCGAGCTGTTCGAGATGTCGGCCGCCGACGGCGACGACGCCGGCCTGGAAACCATCGAGGCCGAATCCGCGAACCTCAAGGCCGATGTCGAGAAGCTCGAATTCCGCCGGATGTTCAACAACCCGGCCGATCCGCTGAACTGCTTCGTCGACATCCAGGCCGGTGCCGGCGGCACCGAGGCCTGCGACTGGGCCAGCATGCTGCTGCGCCAGTACCTGAAGTACGCCGAACGCAAGGGCTTCAAGGCCACGGTGGAGGACGAGACCGCGGGCGACACCGCCGGCATCAAGAGCGCCACCATCAAGATCGAGGGCGAGTACGCCTTCGGCCTGCTGCGCACCGAGACCGGCGTGCACCGCCTGGTGCGCAAGAGCCCGTTCGACAGCTCGGGCGGTCGCCACACCAGCTTCGCCTCGCTGTTCGTCTACCCCGAGATCGACGACTCGATCGAAATCAACATCAACCCGGCCGACGTGCGCGTGGACACCTTCCGCGCCAGCGGAGCCGGTGGTCAGCACATCAACAAGACCGACTCGGCGGTGCGCCTGACCCACATCCCCACCGGCATCGTGGTGCAGTGCCAGGACGGCCGCAGCCAGCACAGCAACCGCGACGTCGCCTGGCAGCGCCTGCGTTCGCGCCTGTACGACTTCGAGATGCGCAAGCGCATGGAAGAACAGCAGAAGCTGGAAGACACCAAGACCGATGTGGGCTGGGGTCACCAGATCCGCTCCTATGTGCTCGACCAGAGCCGCATCAAGGACCTGCGTACCAACGTCGAGATCTCCAACACCCAGAAGGTGCTGGACGGCGATCTCGATCCCTTCATCGAAGCCTCCCTCAAGCAAGGGGTTTGAACATGATGTCCCTCCGTGAAGGCCCCAGCACCCTGGTGCGCCGCGAAGACTACGCCCCCCCGGCGTACTGGATCGACACCGTCGAACTCAGCTTCGACCTCGACCCGGTCAAGACCCGCGTGCTCAACCGCATGCGCCTGCGCCGCAACACCGCCGTGGCCGCCCAGCCGCTGCGGCTGGACGGTGAAGACCTCAACCTGGCCCGCGTGCTGGTCAATGGCGCCGGCTGCTCCTTCCGCATGGACGGTGGCCAGCTGGTGCTGGACAACCTGCCGGAGGGCGAGGCGCCCTTCGACCTGGAAATCTTCACCACCTGCGCGCCCGAGAAGAACACCCAGCTCATGGGCCTGTACGTGAGCCAGGGCACCTTCTTCACCCAGTGCGAGGCCGAGGGCTTCCGCCGCATCACCTACTTCCTGGACCGGCCGGACGTGATGGCCAGCTACACCGTGACGCTGCGCGCCGACAAGGCCCGTTACCCGGTGCTGCTGTCCAACGGCAACCTGGTCGACAGCGGCGAGCTGGACGATGGCCGTCACTTCGCCAAGTGGGTCGACCCGCACCGCAAGCCCTGCTACCTGTTCGCCCTGGTGGCCGGCAACCTGGTGGCGCGCGAGCAGCGCATCGTCTCGCGCAGCGGCACCGAACACCTGCTGCAGGTCTTCGTGCGCCCCGGCGACATGGACAAGACCGAACACGCCATGAATTCGCTCATGGCCAGCGTGGCCTGGGACGAGGCCCGTTTCGGCCTGCCGCTCGATCTGGAACGCTTCATGATCGTGGCCACGGCCGACTTCAACATGGGCGCCATGGAGAACAAGGGCCTGAACATCTTCAACACGAAGTACGTTCTGGCCAACAGCGCCACCGCCACCGACACCGACTTTGCGAACATCGAATCGGTGGTGGGCCACGAGTACTTCCACAACTGGACCGGCAACCGCGTGACCTGCCGCGACTGGTTCCAGCTCTCCCTCAAGGAAGGCCTGACCGTCTTCCGCGACCAGGAATTCAGCATGGACCTGTGCGCCGATCCGTCGGCGCGCGCGGTCAAGCGCATCGAGGACGTGCGCGTGCTGCGCACCGCCCAGTTCCCCGAGGACGCCGGCCCCATGGCCCACCCGGTGCGGCCCGACCAGTACGTGGAGATCAACAATTTCTACACGGTCACGGTCTACGAGAAGGGCGCCGAGGTCGTGCGCATGATGCAGACCCTCGTGGGACGCGATGGCTTTGCCAAGGGCATGAAGCTCTACTTCGAGCGCCACGACGGCCAGGCCGTCACCTGCGACGACTTCGCCCAGGCGATTGCCGACGCCAACCCCGACAGCACCCTGGCCCGCCTGCTGCCCCAGTTCAAGCGCTGGTACAGCCAGGCCGGCACGCCGCGCGTGAAGGTGCGCAGCGAGTGGAACGCCGCCGAGGGCAGCTACACCCTGCACTTCGCGCAGTCCTGCCCGCCCACGCCGGGCGCGGCGCTCAAGCAGCCCTTCGTCATTCCGGTGGCCGTGGGCCTGCTGGACGCCGACGGCCGCGACCTGCCGCTGACCGCCGAGCAGCGCCTGTTCGTGCTGACCGAGGCCGAGCAGAGCCTGCGCATCGACGGTCTGGCGGCCGAGCCGGTACCCTCGCTGCTGCGCGGCTTCTCGGCCCCGGTGGTGCTGGAACACGACTACACCGACGCGCAGCTGCTGGCCCTGCTGGCCCACGACAGCGACCCGTTCAACCGCTGGGAAGCGGGTCAGCGCCTGGTGCTGCGCCGCGCACTCGCGGCCATCGGCACGCCCGGCCCGGTCAATCCCATGCCGCTGGACCGCGCCGTCATCGACGCCCTGCGCGCCGTGCTGCGCCACGACAGCCTGGACGCCGCCTTCAAGGAACTGGTGCTCACCTTCCCGAGCGAGACCTACATGTCCGAGCAGCTCGATGTGGTCGACCCGCAGCGGGTGCACGCGGTGCGTGAGGCCATGCGCCAGCAACTGGCCACCGCCCTGTACGACGACTGGGTCTGGGCGCTCGACGCCCACAACGACAACGGGGGTTACCGCCCCGACCCGCGCAGCGCCGGCCGCCGCGCCCTGTGCGGCCTGGCCCTGACCATGCTGTGCCTGAGCGCCCGCGCCAGTGGCGACACCGTGTGGCCCGGCAAGACCTACCAGCGCTTCAAGGACGCCGGCAACATGACCGACCGCTTCAATGCGCTCTCGGCCCTGGTGATCAGCGACAGCCCGCTGGCGGCCGACGCCCTCACCCGCTTCCACACCCTGTTCCGCCACGAAGCCCTGGTGCTGGACAAGTGGTTCGCGCTGCAGGCCGGTGCGCCCGACCGGGGCGGCAACATCCTGCCGGCGGTGCGCCAGCTGCTCAACCACCCGGACTTCTCGCTGCGCAACCCCAACCGGGCCCGCAGCGTGATCTTCAGCTACTGCAGCGCCAACCCCGGCGCATTCCACCGCATGGATGCCGCCGGCTACGTGTTCTGGAGCGACCGAGTCATCGAGATCGACCGCTTCAACCCGCAGGTGGCCGCCCGCCTGGCACGCGCCCTGGACCGCTGGAAGAAGCTGGCCGAGCCCTACCGCAGCGCCGCCCGCGAGGCCATTGCCCGCGTGGCCGCGCAGACCGAACTCAGCAACGATGTGCGCGAGGTGGTCACCCGCGCGCTGGCCGACTGAAAGCCCACCCCATGAGCAAGAAGATTTCCCTCACCCGCTACCTGGTCGAACAGCAACGCGTCGACGGCAAGATCCCCGCCGAGCTGCGCCTGCTGCTTGAAGTGGTGGCCCGCGCCTGCAAGACCATCAGCCAGGCCGTCAACAAGGGCGACCTGGGCGGCGTGCTCGGCTCGGCCGACTCCGAGAACGTGCAGGGCGAAGTGCAGAAGCAGCTCGACATCATCGCCAACGAGGTGCTGATCGAGGCCAACGAATGGGGCGGCCATCTGGCTGCCATGGCCAGCGAAGAGATGGAGGGCATCTACCTGGTGCCCAACCGCTACCCGCAGGGCGAGTACCTGCTGCTGTTCGACCCGCTCGATGGCTCCAGCAACATCGACGTGAACGTGAGCATCGGCACCATCTTCAGCGTGCTGAAAAAGCCCGACGGCACCAGCGGCGTGAGCGAGCAGGACTTCCTGCAGCCCGGCGCCCAGCAGGTGGCGGCCGGCTACTGCGTGTACGGCCCGCAGACCACCCTGGTGCTGACCGTGGGCGACGGCGTGGCCATGTTCACCCTGGACCGCGAGCAGGGCTCGTTCGTGCTCACCCGCGAGAACGTGCAGATCCCGCCCGACACCAAGGAATTCGCCATCAACATGAGCAACATGCGCCACTGGGACGCCCCGGTGAAGCGGTATGTGGACGAATGCCTGGCCGGCAAGGAAGGCCCGCGCGGCAAGGACTTCAACATGCGCTGGATCGCCAGCATGGTGGCCGACGTGCACCGCATCCTCACCCGTGGCGGCATCTTCATGTACCCCTGGGACAAGCGCGAACCCGAGAAGGCCGGCAAGCTGCGCCTGATGTACGAGGCCAACCCCATGGGCTGGCTGGTGGAACAGGCTGGCGGCGCCGCCACCAACGGCCGCCAGCGCATCCTGGACATCGTGCCGACCAAGCTGCACGAACGCGTGAGCGTGATCCTGGGTTCGCGCAACGAGGTCGAGCGGGTCACCGGCTACCACCTGGAGCGCTGAGCCTGCCCGGGCAGGGTGGCTGGCTATAATCTCGGGCTGTGCCGGAATAGCTCAGTCGGTAGAGCAGCTCATTCGTAATGAGAAGGTCGGGGGTTCGATTCCTCTTTCCGGCACCAAGTAAATCAATGACTTAGCCCAGCTTAACCCGCTGGGCTTTTTTCATGGGCTCGGACTTGTCATCGGTCCTGCGTATGCTGGGTGCGTCCGCATCCGTCGCACCCACCGCCTTGCCCATGCCCGCCACCGCCCTGCTTCGAGCCGCCTTCATCGGCTTTGGCCTGCTGGCCCTGGTGGGCCCGTGGGCGGCCGCTGCGGCGCAGGCCGGGCCGCCCGCCGGCATTGCGGCGTACGCTTGCCGCGAGGGTTCGGCCCTGCACCTGCTGGCCTTCGATCCGGCGCCCGGCCGACAGGCCTGGGGTCATCTCGGGGGACAGGCCGAGGCCGGAGAAACCCCGGCCCGCACCGCGCTGCGGGAGTTCCACGAAGAGTCCAACTGCGCCTTCGGCGATCTGTCGGGCGTGCAGGCCGATCTGGTGGGGCCCTCGGTGGCGCCCGGGCGCTCGGGCTTTCACACCTATGGGCTGAGGCTGCCCTTCGTGCCGGCGGCGCAGATCGCTCAGCCGCGGCGCTGCGCCGATGTGGAGCGCAACCAGTGGGTCTGGGTGGACCACGACGAACTGCAGCAGGCGCTGGACTCGCCACAGGTGGTGCTGAAGACCGCCGACGGCGAGCCTTCGCAGGTCGTGTTGTGGAATGCGGCGCGCCTGGCCCTGCTGCAGGCCCGGCGGGACGGGGTTCTGCCGGTCCGGGACCCCTGCCGCTGATGCGGCCAAGGCAGCTGGCGGCCGTATTTCCCCAGTAACCCGACGCCCGCACGGGGCACCGGCTTGCCCTAGCATCCGCCCCGCATGAATGCCCGCCACCCCACCACCGATGACACGCTGACCGTGCTGTACGACGGCGGCTGCCCGCTGTGCCGGCGCGAGATCGCCCATGTGCAGGGACTGGCGCAGCGGCAGGGCGATGCCGCCCTGTGCTTCGTGGACATCAGCCAGACCACCGACCCCGCACTGCAGGCCGAACAGCAGCGCCTGCTGGCGCGCTTTCATGTGCAGCGGGCAGACGGTTCGCGCCTGGACGGCGCCGCCGCCTTCGCCGCCATGTGGGCACGACTGCCCGGCTGGCGCTGGCTGGCCCGCCTCTCGCGCCTGCCCGGCATGCTGTGGCTGATGGAGCGGTCGTACAACGGCTTTCTGCGGGTGCGGCCGACGCTGCAATCGCTGGCGCGGCGGATAGAGCCGCCGGCCGAGGTCAACGGACCGGGCTGGTCGCCGCACCTGGTGCGCGAGCTGCGCTCCGACCATGCGGGCGAGACCGGTGCGGTGGAAATTTATCGGGGCATCGCCGCCGTGGCCCGCTGGCGTGGCGATGCCGAACTGCTGGCATTCGCCGAGCGCCACGGCGCCACCGAATCCGAACATCTGCGGCTCATCGAAGGCTGGTTGCCCCCGACGCAACGCAGCCGTCTGCTGGGCCCCTGGCGGCTGGCCGGCTGGCTCACCGGCGCCCTGCCGGCGCTGGCGGGGCGGCGCGCGGTTTACGGGACGATTGCGGCGGTGGAAACCTTCGTCGACCACCACTACCAGCAGCAGATCGACCACATCCGCCAGCACGGTGGCCCGGACGGGCTGCTGCCCTTGCTGCTTCAATGCCAGGCCGACGAATGCCACCACCGCGACGAGGCCGCTGCACTGGCAGGTACAGCCCCCTGGCCGCTGCGCCTGTGGTGCCGCATCGTGGGCAGCGGATCGGCCGCTGCCGTGGTGCTGGCCCGCCGCATCTGACCCCCAACCCCGCCCACCATGCTCGACATCGCTGCTGTCCTGGTCGTTGCGCTGCTGTTTGGCGGCATGACGCTCTATTCCTTCGGCTTCGCCGCCTTCCTGTTCACCGCCCTGCCCATGCCGCAGGCGCGGTCCACCATCCGCGCAGCCTTCCCGCACTTCTACCTGTTCGTGCTGGGCACCGCGGCGATCGGGGCGGCCTTGTGCGTGGGCACCGACCGTTTCTCTGCCGTGCTGCTGGCCACCATCGCCATCACCGTGGTGCCCACCCGCCAGCTGCTCATGCCGGCCATCAACGTCGCCACCGATGCCGGCGAGAAAAAGCGCTTCGCATGGCTGCACGGCGCATCGGTGTTGATCACCCTGGCGCACATCGGTCTGGCCGGCTGGGTGCTGGCACGCTTCGCCATCGGTCCAGCGTAGGACCATCCACCGCCACGCGAACCCCCAGCGAACCCGACCCCTGCCGCACCGGCGTCTTGCGCAGCCCGATCTCCAGGGCCAGCACATCCGGGTATGCCGCACACGCCTGCACGATGCGGGTCATGAGGCGCTCCTGCGTCTCGTAGTGGCCGTCGCGGGCCAGCCGGTCGATCTCCACCACCAGCGGGTCGTAGTCGAAGACCCGGTCCATGCCGTCGGCATCGATGAGCACCTGCTCCGGGCGGATCACCAGCGTGAGGTCCAGCCAGTGGTGATCGGGCACCGTGTCGTCCGGGCCGTAAGTGCCGATGTCGGCTTCGATGCGCAGGTCGCGCAGCTCGATGGTGCTGTGCGTGTTCATGCGAGATGGCGGGCGCCAACCAATGTGTCAGACATATGAAAAGAAGCCGGGGGCATGAAGGGTGTCGTAAATCAGTGAATACCCCGTCTATTTTTTCCTCAACGACAAAATGTCCCGCGTGATTGGGGAAAATACCCTCCGTCCCCCTGCACGGTGCAGGAGACGAAGGCCTAGCGGCCTTGACCTCATTCCACACGGAGTCACATCCTCATGAAAAAGAGCCTGATTGCTCTGGCCGTTCTGGCCGCTTCCGGCGCCGCCATGGCGCAATCTTCCGTCACCGTTTACGGCCGTCTGGACGCATCGGTGGGTTCTGCCAAGGTGGGCGCCCCCGGCGCTGCCCTGACCAGCAACACCCAGATGTTCGCCAACAACCTGACCACCAGCCGCATCGGCTTCCGTGGTACCGAAGACCTGGGCGGTGGCCTGAGCGCCCTGTTCATCATCGAGACCGGCTTCGCTCCCGATGCACCGGCCGCCACCACCCTGGGTGACCGCGCTGCCGTGGTCGGCCTGTCCGGTGGCTTCGGCACCATCAAGCTGGGCCGTCACGACACCTCGTTCGACGACATCCGCGATCTGTCGGTGAGCAGCAACCTGTGGGACTCCACCCACCTGGCCTCCACCGAAACCATCGTGGGCGCCGGTGCCAACGGTGCCGTTCCCGCATCGCTGGGCGTCGGCCAGCTGGCCGACTACGGTGACCGCGCCAACAACCAGATCCGCTACGAGTCGCCCTCGTTCAGCGGCTTCACCTTCGGCGCCAGCTACGGTTTCGGCGAAGCCACCAAGCCCGCCAAGAGCGACGTGACCGCCTTCAACGTGCGCTACAAGGCCGGCGCCCTGGATGTCGGCTACGGCTACCAGGAAAACAAGAACATCAGCGCCGCGCTGGTGGACACCACCCTCGAGTACAACACCCTGGCCGCCGCCTACAACTTCGGCTCCTTCCGCGTCTCTGGCGGCTGGAACCAGGCCAAGAACCAGACCCAACGCAAGTCCAACACCTACAGCATCGGTGTGAACGTTCCGGTCAACGCGCTTGATTTCTCCCTGGGCTACAGCACCGCCAAGGCCAAGCAGGCAGGCGCCACCTTCGAAAAGGGTGATGCCTTCTCCGCCGGCGTGACCTACTCGCTGTCCAAGCGCACCCGCCTGTACGCAGCTCTGACCAACGGCGACATCGAGAACGCCGCTGGCGTGAAAGTGCGTCAGCGCGACATCTACGCCGTGGGCGTGACCCACACCTTCTGATCCTGACGGACCGGAACCCCGGTTCTTCAAGGCTCGTTGAAGCCCTCCGGCCGCAAGGCCGGGGGGCTTTTTTCATGGCCGCCGGGCAGGTGGGATTCCGGCATCGCACCGGAGTGTTGCGTCGATACCAAAAATGCACTGTACCCACCACGGTACCGCCGTTGAGGGGTTTCGATACTGCGCCAGCCGCGCGGCAAGGTGCCTGCGGTGCATGCATGCCGACCGGCATGACACAACCTCTGGAGTAACCCGGTAATGAACAGCAAGCAACTGATTGCAGTGGCCGCCATGGCCCTGTCGGGCGCCGCGATGGCGCAATCCTCGGTCACGGTCTATGGCCGCCTGGACGCTTCCATCGGCTCGGCCAAGGTCGGCAACATCACCAACGGTGCCGGCCCGGCCAACGTGACCCAGATGTTCTCGAACAACATCACCACCAGCCGCCTGGGCTTCCGTGGCACCGAAGATCTGGGTGGTGGCTTGAGTGCGCTGTTCATCATCGAGACCGGTTTCAGCCCTGATGCGCCCGGACAAACCGTTCTGGGTGACCGCGCTGCTGTCGTGGGTCTGTCCGGTGGCTTCGGCACTATCAAGCTCGGTCGTCACGATACGTCGTTCGACGACATCCGCGACTTGATGGTCAGCAGCAACCTGTGGGATTCAGGCAACTTGGCGTCTACCGAGACCGTTCTGAGCACCGGCGCCACTACCACAAATGGCGTCGGCGGCCTGCGTGACTACGGCGACCGTGCGAACAACCAGGTCCGATACGAATCGCCCTCGTTCAGCGGTCTGACCTTTGGCGTGAGCTACGGATTCGACGAAGAGGCGTCGCCCGTCAAGAAGGACGTGGTGGCCTACAACCTTCGCTACAAGGCAGGCAATCTTGATGTAGGTGTAGCCTATCAGGAAAACAGCCAGGCCGGGTTCAATGCCACCACCCCGGCCAACAGCTACCTGATCACCGACGACCTCAAGTACACCACCGTTGCTGCCGCGTACAACTTCGGCTTGTTCCGTGTCTCGGGCGGCTGGAACCAGGCCAAGGAGGTCAATGTTGCAACCCCGGTCAAAGCCAACACCTACACGGTGGGCGTGAACGTGCCGGTGGAAGCATGGGACTTCTCGGTCGGGTACAGCACCGCCAAAGCCAAACGCGCGGGTGCAGCCTTCGAAAAAGGCAGCGCCTTCTCTGTGGGCGCCACCTACTCGCTGTCCAAGCGCACCCGCGCCTATGCAGCGCTCACCAATGGCGACATCAAGGACGCAGCCGGCACCAAGATTCGCCAGCGCGACATCTACGCCCTGGGCCTGATCCACACCTTCTGACGCAGGCTTGAGGCGACCCGCCACCTGCGGGCGATTCGAGGCAAAGCCCGCCAGCCCACAAGGCCGGCGGGCTTTTTCATGCCAGCCCCGGGTTGCCCTTCATGCCGTCGATGCGGGGGCTGTTGATACGCACGCCCTTGACCACTTTCTTCTCGCGCAGGTAGCCGGCCACCACGTCCCAGATGGGTTCGCCCTGGGCGCCTTCCTGCACCGACGCCCAGCCGGCCACCTTGTACTTCTTGCCGGCCTCGATGGGCTTGCCCTTGAGCATCATGTTGTGGATGCGCTGGCCCATGGGCGCGGTGGGCTTGATGGTGTAGGTCATGCCGCCCACACGCACCATGTCGCCGCCCTGCTGGTAGTAGGGGTCGGGGTTGAAGATGTTGTCGGCCACGTCTTCCATGATGGTCTTGATCTGCTCGCCGCTGAACTCGTTGAGCGTGGTGGCCGGATAGGTCAGCGCCATCTGGTCCATCATGCGCTCGTAGGTGATGACGTCACCCGGCAGCAGCGACGTGCCCCAGCGCACGCCGGGCGAGAACGCGATCTCGGCGCCCTTGTTCTGCATGAGCGCGTCGCAGATGACCTGGTCCCAGGAGCCATTGAAGTTGCCGCGGCGGTAGAGCAGGTCTTCGGTGACGGCCAGCTTCTCGTCCAGCCGGGCCTTGTAGGGCGCACGCACACCGTCGATGTACGCCTGCATGGCCGCATCGGCCGGCAAGAGGTTGCTGAACACCGGCAAGAGCCGGTACTGGAAGCCCTGCACCTGGCCGCCGCGCACATCGAAGTCGAGCACGCCCAGGAACTTGCTGTTGGAGCCGGCGTTGGTGACCAGGGTCTGGCCACCGCCGTTGCGCACCACCACCGGGGCGGGCATGCCGTCGTGGGTGTGGCCACCCAGGATGGCGTCCACACCGCGCACGCGCGAGGCCATCTTGATGTCCACGTCCATGCCGTTGTGCGACAGCACGACCACCACCTTGGCACCCTCGGCGCGGGCCTGGTCGACCATCTTCTGCATGTGCTCGTCCTGGATGCCGAAGGTCCAGTCGGGCACCATGTAGCGCGGGTTGGCGATGGGCGTGTAGGGGAAGGCCTGGCCGATGACTGCCACCTTCACGCCATTCATCTCGCGCAAGGCGTAGGGCTTGAAGACGATGTCCTCGAAGTCGGTGGTCTTGATGTTCTGGGCCAGGAATTCCATGTGGCCCTTGAGATCCTTCTCGACGATCTCCTGCACCCGCCTGGCACCGAAGGTGTGCTCCCAGTGCGAGGTCATCATGTTCACGCCCAGCAGCTTGCAGGCGTCCACCATGTCCTGGGCATTGGTCCACAGCGAGGTGGCCGAACCCTGCCAGGTGTCGCCACCGTCCAGCAGTAGCGCATGCGGGCGGCTGGCACGCATATGCTTGACCAGCGTGGCCAGGTGCGCAAAGCCCCCCACCTTGCCGTAGGTGCGCGCCGCCTGGGTGAAGTCGAGGTAGCTGAAGGCGTGGGCGCTGGCGGTGCCCGGGCGGATGTTGAAGTGCTTGAGCAACTTCTCGCCCACCAGGTGCGGAGGACGGCCCACGGCGTCGGCCACGCCCAGGTTCACGCTCGGCTCGCGGAAATGGATGGGCGTGAGCTGGGCGTGGCAGTCGGTGAAGTGCAGGAAGCTGACGTTGCCGAAGGCCGGCACCTCGTACAGCTTCTCGCCGGCACCCGGCGCAGCGGCCAGCACGTCGCGATGGTCCAGGGCCATGCCGGTGGCACTGGCCACGGCCAGCATCTGCAGGAATTCACGGCGGCTCAAGCTCATGGGGTGGCCTTCTCAATCATCGATCACTGATATTTGCAGCAGAAAAAATCCCCGGGGGCGTTTGCCCACCGGGGATGGCGTGTCACTTGTTGACCGGGGACGCCGGGTCCAGCAGAAGGGCCATCACATGGCGCAGCTGGGTTTCGGTCAGGATGCCCTTGTGGCCCACGCGCGGCATCTGCGAGCAGGCGTTGTAGGCACGGGCATTCCACAGCTTGCCCCAGGTGTACTCCAGCATGGGCCTGGCGGCCGGGCTGTTCGGGTCGGTGACGCCGCGCAGCTTGCCGTACTGGTACAGGCTGGGCCCCAGGGTGCCGAAGGAGATTTCTTCCTTGCTGATCTGGTGGCAGTTGTAGCAGTTGCCTCCGTTGGCGTCTCCGGCCTTGTCGGTCCAGGTGAGGCCACGGCCGCTCTGGGCGATGGCCTCGCCCTGCTTCCAGTCGCCCAGGAACTTGCCGTCCGACGGCCACTTCACCGTCTTCATGTTGGCGTCTTCGATGGCCTTGGCCAGCTTCTCGTCCAGTGGCTTGCCTTCGATGTCGGCGGTGGCACAGGCGGCGTTGGCCTGGTCCTGGTCGAGGCGGTCCAGGGTGGCGATGCCGCGCGCCTGGAAGGACTGCTGCAGCATGGTGGCGGAGGCTTTCTCGACCTCGGCCGACGACGGGGAAAAGCTGCAGGCCGCCAGCAGCGTCATGCCGGCCAGCGATGCGGCGGTGAGAAGGGTTCGGTTGAACATCATGGGTTGTTTCCCTTCAGCGCTTGATGGCAGGCACGATGGACTCGGCCGACTTCGCATTCACGCCCATGTAGACCGACAGGGCCAGGGTGGCGTCGCTGCCGAACTTGGGCTCGGGCCAGCGCATCTGGCGGAAGCAGTCGTTCAGGCGCAGCTGCATGCCCCACATCTGCGAGTTGGACACGCGGTAGGCCGGCCAGGCGGCAAAGCCGATGCCGTCGCCCGGGTTCTTCGTAAGGTTGGGCAGGTCCTGCAGCCGGATGCGCTTGTCGTCGGCGCCGTGGCACGAAGCACACGAGAAGTCGTGCGTGCCGCCCCGCGTGAAGAACAGGCGCTTGCCGGTTTCGTACATCAGCTTTTCCTGCGCGTGGCTTTGCGGCAGGTTGAACTTCATGCCGCGCGAAGCGGTGGCCACATAAGTGGCCAGCGCGGTGACATTGGCCATCTCGCCACGGCCGAACGGGGTGCGCATGATCTCCTCGGCCTTGAAACCCTGCAGGGTTTCCATGCAGGTGATCAGGCGGGTCTCCAGGTCCTGCACACGGCCGGTGTCCTTGAAGTAACGCGGCAGCTCCACGAAGGCGCCAGCGATCACGCCCGGGCCCTTGCCCAGATCGCACTGCTCCAGCGACGCGTTCTTCGGACCCCGCTTCTGCTTCCAGAGCTCCTCGCCCTTCATCTCGAACAGCTCGGCGGGGTTGCCGTCCTGCAGCATCTCGCGGTACTTGGCGATGCCCTCGGCCGTGGACGACTGGGCCTGGACAGTGCCGGCCGCCAGAACGCCAAACAGCGCCCATGCAGCGCGTTGAAGGTTCAGTTTCATGGTTTGCCTCCTCCTTGTTGTCGGCGCCAGAGAGGCTGGCGTCGTGTGTCTCGATCCAGGGTCACCGTGGATCTGGCTCTGCCAGTCCACCGGTGACGCCCCCCTGGGGGGGTCGCGCGCAGCGCGGCGGGGGGGTCAGCTGATCACTGCTTCGTCGGTGCGCGTGTCGCCCTTGTTGTCGGTCCACTTGACCACGACCTTGTCGCCCTTGGCACCGCCCTTGAACTTGAAGGACAGGAAGGGGTTCTGGGCCACGGCGCCGCTGAACTGGGCCTGCAGCACCACCTTGCCGTTGTGGGTGGCCTGCACGTCCTTGATGTGGTGTGCCGGAATGGTGGCACCGCTGGCGTCCTTGCGGGTGCCGGTCTCCATGATGTGGGACATCAGCACGCGGACAGTGGTTTCGTCGCCGGCCACAGCGGCACGGATGCGCATCGGATCTGCCATGGGAATCTCCTGGGAATGTTCGGTGAAAGGTTCGGACTCGGAAGGCGGTGGATCAGCCGCCGCAGCCGCCGAGGGTGACCTTGGTTTCCTTGGTGGCCGAGTACAGCTTGCCGTCGGCCTTGACCACGGCGATCACGTTGGAGCTCTGGCCCATCTTGATGCGGGTCTGCACGTCGGCATTGGTGCCGGCGGGAATGGTGAAGGCCGCTGCCAGGGGCGAGGGGTTCTTCTCCACGATGATCATGATGTCGGTGGTGTTGGGCAGCTTGCTGACCGCGCCCACCGGCACCACGGCACCGTTCTCGGCGATGTCGGGGGCCACCACCGTGACCTGGTCGCTGCTGGCCGGCGTGCCGCCGATGGCCTTGAGGGCGTCACCGAGGTTCTTGGCTTCGAAGCCGGCAGCGCTGACGGCGGCCTGGGCCTGGCTCTGGGTAATGAGGCCCAGGGACACGAGGGTGGCAAAAGCGCCCGTGGACTGGAGGGCGACGCGGCGTGAGCGGTTCATGGGAGGCTCCTGTGGGAAAAAAGCGAAGGGCGAGTGTAGCGACGCGGTGGGCGGGTGGCGACTGTGGAAATTACGGGCGCACGGCGGGTGGGGACATGGACCTCAGCGCGCCCCGGCAGCGATCCAGCGGGCCAGGGCCTGCGCATCGGTGTCGGAGAGCTGGGGTTGCGCCGGCATGGGGACCGAGCCGAACACGCCGGAGCCGCCCGACTGGATCTTGCCGGCCAGGTACGTCTGGGCATCGGCACGGCCCTTGTAGCGCGCCGCAATCTCGTTGAAGCCCGGGCCCACCAGCTTGCTGGTCATGCCGTGGCAGGCGGTGCACGAGTTCTTCGACAGCAGCCCTTTCACATCAGGGCCGGTGGCGGCAGCAGCGGCCACCACCACGGGTGCAGCAGCGGCACCCTTGGGCAGGCTGGCCGGCGGCGGCTTCGTGGTGTCGGCGCCGCGCACCGGGCCGATGCCACGGTTCTGTTCAAGAATGTTGCCGTGGGCATCGCGGGCAAAGTCGGGCAGGAAGGAGCGAACGGTGGCCTCGGTGGGACAGTCCTTCATGCAGGCCACGTTCTTCACGTCGCCCTGACCGTTCACTTTCCAGAGCGGCTCGTAAAACACCATGCCGTTGCGGTTGGGCATGCGCTGCTGCACCTCGGCGATGTTCTTGTCACTCAGCGTGAAGTCGGCCGGCACCACCTCGGCCAGATTCAGGATGTAGGCCACCACGCCATACACCTCGTCGGTCTTGAGCGACTTGGGCGCGTTCCAGGGCATGGCGCGGTTGATGTAGTCCCACAGGGTGGACACGGTGGCCACCTTCATCATGGTGGTTTTCTGGGGGAAGGTGCTGCCCTCCTCCAGGTTTTTGACCCGGCCGCGGGCGATGTCGGCCTTGGTGGTGCCGCCGACGATGGGGGTGAACACCTCGTTCGATTCGCCGAAGACGCCATGGCAGGAAGCGCACTGGCTCTCCCACACCCGCTCGCCCAGCGACACGCTGCCGGCACCGGCCGGCAGACCCTTGAAGTCCGGGCGGACATCGATGTCCCAGGCCTTGATCTCGGCCTGGGTGGCCGGGCGACCCAGTTCATGCCAGGGTTGGGCCTGCGCGAATGCAGGAAGGCCGGCAGAGGATGCAACGAGTGCGATGGCAGCAAGGACGGGGCGGATCATCAGAACACCTGCACGTTGGAGACTTCGCCGTTCTCGGCCACCCGCCACGACTGGATCGCGTTCTGGTGGTAGACCGAGCGGGTGCCGCGCACCGCACGAAGCTGGTTGATCTTGGGCTGCACATAGCCGGTGCTGTCGATGGCGCGGCTCTGGAGGATGGCGGGCTTGCCGTCCCACACCCAGTCGATGTTGAAGCGCGTCAGCGCCTTGGGCAGGATGGGGCCTTCGAGCCGGGCGGTGCGCCAGTTGCGGCCGCCGTCCACGCTGACGTCCACCCGCTTGATGGCGCCCCGGCCCGACCAGGCCAGGCCGGTGACGTTGTAGTAGCCCTTGTCCAGCAGGGTCTGGCTGCCCGAGGGCGTGGTGATGACGCTCTTGCACTCCTGGATGCCGGTGTACTGGCGGTGGGTGCCGTCGGGCATGTGGTCGATGTAATGGATGGCCTCGTCCTTGGTGGCCCATTTCTGGTCGCCCACTTCCAGCCGGCGCAGGTACTTCACCCAGCTCACGCCCTGGATGCCCGGCACCACCAGGCGCAGCGGGTAGCCGTTCTCGGGTCGCAGCATCTCGCCGTTCATGGCCCAGGCCACGATGCAGTCGTCCATGGCGCGTTCGATGTCGATGGTGCGGGTCATGGACGAGCCATCGGCACCTTCGGCCAGCACGTAGCGCGCGATCTTCTTGTCGTAGCCGCACATCTCCAGCAGCGTGGACAGCAGCACGCCGGTGAACTCCGAGCAGCTCAGCATGCCGTGGGTGTACTGCACCGAGGGCAGTGCCACGTTGCCCCACTCGGGTGCCGAGTTGGCGCCGCATTCGATGAAATGGATGCGCGAGACACTGGGCAGGCGCATCAGGTCGTCCATGGTGAACACGCGCTCGCGCTTGACCATGCCATGCACCATGAGGCGGTGCTTCGAGGGATCGATGTCCCACCAGCCCTGGTGGTGGCGCTCGAAGTGCAGGCCGTTGGGCGTGATGATGCCGAACAGGCCTTGCAGCGGCGTGAAGCTCACCGAGGCCTGGTTGACCCGGGTCAGGCCCGGGCTCTGGCGGCGCTGCAGGTTCGATTCCCACTTGCTCGGCTTGCCATAGCCATCGGTGGCCACGCCCTGGCCCAGGCCGGTGGTGTGTTCGGGCAACTTGAGGATGGCGTCCTCGCCTTCGGCGCGGGCCGGCCGTGCTGCACCGGCGGCCGCTACCGCGCCGGCGCCCATGGCCAGTGCCTTGCCCATGAAGGACCGGCGAGCCTTGCGCGCTTCTTCCATGCGCGCGGCATCCAGGTGGTTTTCCGGAGCCGGCAGGATGCGGCCGATCACATGGCGGAGGTCGTCGGACACGGGGGTCTTCCTTGAAGAGGCGCTGAGGAGCGGGGGCCTGTACGGACACGCCCGTCGATGAACATGAATATATGAGTGATTGCTAATATTTGTATGGGTACAAACCCTCATCTCCAATACCCGCCTTCACGTGCATGGCCTGCCCCGGCCGGCCTGGGGTGTCTGCTACATTTTCCGAGGACCTTCCCCAACGAGATGCTGGAGACCACGATGCACACCACGTTGAAATGGCTGGCTGCGAGCACGCTGCTGGCCGCTTCCCTGGGCGCCCAAGCCCAAGTCAATCAAGTCAAGGTGTGGGCTGCGGCCTGCGCCAACTGCCACGGCACCGACGGCCGCGCCCAACAGGGTGGCTTCAACCTGGCCGGCCAGAACAAGGACGAGATGCTGGCCAAGCTGCTGGCCTACAAGAGCGGCCAGCGGCCCGCGACCATCATGCACCAGCTGACCAAGGGCTATACCGACGAGCAGCTGGCCCAGATCTCGGCCTACTTCGCCGCACAGAAACCCTGAGGAGCACCACCATGAAACGCCGTCAATTCGTCCAGACGCTGGGTGCCGGTTCCGCCGTGGCGGGCCTGGGTCTGCTGGGAGGCTGCGCCAGCACCGGTGGCAGCAGCGCCAAGGTGGTGGTCATCGGTGGCGGCTATGCCGGCGCCACCGCCGCCAAGTACGTGCGCATGTTCTCCGACTACCAGATCGACGTGACGCTGGTCGAGCCCAACGCCATGTTCGTGTCCTGCCCCATCTCCAACCTGGTGGTGGGCGGTCACAAGACCATGGCCGACATCACCACCCCGTACGACAACCTGAGCAAGCGCCACGGCGTGCGCCTGGTGCGCGACCGGGTGGACAGCATCGACGCCACCAAGCGCACCGTCAAGCTGGCCGGCGGCGCCGAGCTGCCCTACGACCGCCTGATCGTCTCGCCCGGCATCGACTTCCTCAATGACATCCCGGGCCTGAACAAGCCCGGCGCCCAGGACAAGGTGCTGCATGCCTGGAAGGCCGGCCCGCAGACCGCCGCCCTGCGCGCCCAGCTCGAAGCCATGCCCGACGGTGGCGTGTACGCCATGTCGATCCCCCTGGCCCCGTACCGTTGCCCGCCCGGCCCTTACGAGCGCGCCTGCATGGTGGCCAGCTACTTCAAGCAGGCCAAGCCGCGCAGCAAGGTGGTGATCTTCGACGCCAACGACGACATCACCTCCAAGAAGGGCCTGTTCATGAAGGCCTGGGACGAGCACTACAAGGGCATGATCGACTACCGCCCCAAGCACAAGGTGGTCGATGTGGACGTGGCCACCAACACCCTGAAGTTCGAGTTCAACGACGACTTCAAGGCTGCCGTGCTCAACGTCATCCCGAACCAGAGCGCCGGCAGCATCGCGGTGAAGACCGGTCTGGCCACCGCCAACAACCGCTGGTGCGAGGTGGACTTCCTGACCTTCGAATCCAAGGCCCAGAAGAACATCCACGTGCTGGGCGACGCCATCCAGGTGGCACCGCTCATGCCCAAGTCGGGCCACATGGCCAACCAGCATGGCAAGACCTGTGCGGCCGCCGTGGTGTCGCTGCTGCAGGGCAAGGAGCCGCCGGCCCTGCCGATCTATGCCAACACCTGCTACAGCTTCGTCACCGCCACCGACGTGGTGCACGTGGCCAGCGTGCACCGCTACGACGCCGAGAAGAAGACCATGCTGACCGTGCCCGGCTCGGGCGGCCTGTCGGCATCGGCCAGCGCCCTGGAAGGCCAGTACGCCATGGCCTGGGCGCGCAACATCTGGGCCGACACCCTGGCATGAAAGCCCCCTGGCAGCTCAGACCTGGTCTGAGTTGCCAGGGGCCAGCGGCGTCAACTGCTTGAAGAAGGGCGACGCCACCGACTGAGGGGTGCGGGCGTTCCAGTACCCCACCCACCGGTTGTAGTTCTGCCGGTTCAGTTGGGCCAGGGTCTGGCCGGCCCACCGCACGTCTGCAACCGACGAATCGTCATCCACCCCCAAGACAAAACGGGTCAGCTCGCTCGGAATGTTGCCGAGGGGGGAAGCGGAGTGGCGAACCATTTCGTTCGCGATGGACTCCGGAATGCTCTTGGCGAGGATCAGCCGCTTCCAGTCTTTATCCGCCTCGGGGTCAAAACTTGCCCATGAATCCAACCCATGGAAAACCAGGGAGGACAGGCGCGGGTGGGCGTCAATGGCAACGAGCAGATCGGAACGCACATCGTGAGCACTTGGCGCGCCCTGCTCCCCAGAGGAGCGGGCGAGTTCGTAATCGGAAATGTCCAGGACCAGGCGCTGCAAGCCGTCAATACGGTTCAACACCCCAGTGATGGCCTCGACTGGCGCACTGTCCCTTTCCCACTCGTCACAGCCCAGCTTGACGTGCAGCGAATGTATCGGCGCCGACTCCGAGAGTTCTTCCAGCATCGCTGTCTGGATCGATATGTCGACCTCGTCATCCGAGATCCATTCATCCGAGAATCCCGGTCTGCCCCTGTCTCCCGTTGAGGTCATGTGAAGATTGAAGGGCTCTGTTCGGGAGTTCAGGGCATCGCCCAGCATCCGACAGAAGTCCCGATAGCCTTCAATCTTCCCCAACTTCACTGTCACACAACCCGGGATACGGGCGACGAATTCGAAGAAGGTTTTCAGACCGTCATCCCAGGAGTGCAGTGTCTGCTCGCATGGATCCCAGGTAAGCCAGTCCGCCAGAACAATGGTGGCAATTGGGGGCGGGTTCTCTACCCATCTCCGCCACTGGGTCGACCCCACGAGGAAGCGGAGGTCATCAGACATCATGGACTTGATGACCAGCGTCTGCAGGTCCTTCAGGCCATCCAGCGCGTCGATGACCGTCGACAGGCAGTCGCCAGGGATCATCAATTTCTCCAGGTGAGGTGAACTCTTGATCAAGCTAGCCAATTCGCTATCACCCAGACACTTCAGACCACTGCAGTCCAGAACCTGCAGACCCCTTCGGTCCCACCATTGCCTATGGTCAGCCCCGTATGCCAGTTCGGCCCAGGCCTCCTGATTCAGATCGCATCCTCGGAAACCCAACTCTCGCAAACCAGGGTGGGCCATCAAGTAATTCAAACCCAACTCTCGCAAACCGAGGAGACACGGAAAAGGATGTTCATCGCAGTCCTCCGGCTTATGGCGTGGCCACTCGAGTTGAATCACGCAGTCAAGAAAAAGAATGGCCGGCAAGGCCACTCCCTCCGGAAGACATCTGCAAAAGGCCAACACCTCCTCGGTGTGGAGTTGGAGTTGGAGTTGGAGTTGACCCGGTTCTGTGGACACATCATTCTTTGTGTTCAAGGAGCCGCAAATGTCCAAGGTCAGACCGCCGTACCCGGCGGAGTTCAGACAGCAGATGGTCGAGCTGGTGCGTGCCGGGCGCACGCCGGCCGAACTCTCGCGCGAGTTCAACGTCACCGCGCAGTCCATCACCAACTGGGTCGGCCAGGCCGCCATCGACAGTGGCAAGCCGTTGCCCGGCAAGGAAGGCTTGAGCACGGCTGAGCGCGAGGAGCTCAGCCGGCTGCGCCGCCAGGTTCGCCAACTGCAGCAAGAGCGCGACATCCTGGCAAAGGCTACGGCCTGGTTTGCCGGTCGCAGCGATGCGACTTCGACGAAGTCTTCGGACTCGTGATGGCGAACCAGGCCGACTTCCCCGTGCGCACCATGTGCCGTGTCCTGGGCGTCTCTGCCAGCGGCTTCTATGCCTGGCGCGAGCGCGCTCCTTCCCAACGCAGCATCACCAACGCGGTGATGACCGAGCGCATCCGCCAGATTCACAAGGACTCCTACGAGTCCTACGGCATGCCGCGTGTGCGCGCCGAGCTCATCGAGCAAGGCGTTTGCATCAGCCGCCAGCGCGTGGCGCGTCTCATGCGAACAGCGGGCATCCGGGGCATCAGCCGCCGCCGGGGCTTCACCGTGACCACGCGGCGAGACAAACGTGACTCGCCGGCTCACGACCTGGTCAAGCGCCAGTTCCGGGCCAGTGGCCCCAATCAGCTCTGGGTAGCCGACATGACCTACGTGCCCACCTGGACAGGGTTCCTGTACCTGGCGGTGGTCATCGATGTGTGGAGCCGGCGTGTGGTGGGTTGGTCCATGGGCGAGCGCATGACGGCCGAGCTGGTGCTCTCGGCACTCAACATGGCGCTGACCCAGCGCAAGCCGCAAGCCGTCATCCATCACAGCGACCAAGGCAGCCAGTACACCAGCCTGGCCTTCGGCGAGCGCTGCCGTCAGATGGGCGTTCGCCCTTCGATGGGCACCGTGGGCGATGCCTACGACAACGCGATGGCCGAGAGCTTCTTCGCCAGCCTGGAGGCTGAGCTCATTGAGCGCCACAGCTTCGAGTCCAAGGCGCAGGCCCGCATGGCCGTCTTCACCTGGATTGAGGGTTGGTACAACCCCAGGCGCCGCCACAGCGGCCTTGGCTACCTCTCACCCCTGAACTTTGAAAGGAGCCAGCAGACCCGATTCAATGCGCCCGAGCATGACCCACAGCATGCTGACGGGACACCTCAGATGGTTTGAGAATCAAACCAGAAACCGTCCACCGGACCGGGTCAACTCCACCTGGGTGAAGTACGCCTGCCTTGCAACTGGTGTCGCGACCGAAGTTGCAAGGTCTGTATGGGATGCATCCGTTCCGTTTGAATGATGGGGCGCCACCGAACCGGGGGGCACACCCGTTCGGCCAGAAGTTGAAAAACTGAACATGGTTGGGGAGAAGAAAAGTGGCCGCCCAAAACGCTGCCGCCTGCGTGCAGCGCACCCTGACAGTTCCACCCCTTCAGCCGATGCCTCGCCAGCCATGCCGGCAGAGCGCCCGCAGGGGCAGAACTGCCACTCGGTCACCATCCGCAGCCCAAGCGCTGCACCACCGGTCTGCCTTCAGGCAATGGTGATGTCAGCCCGTCAGCGCGGACACATCCGCAATGACGCGGTCGGGGCTGCTGGCCTCGATCGGGCTGCCCATGTTGTAGCCATAGGGCAGTGCCCACACCGCAATGCCGCCGTTGCGGGCGGTGGCCACGTCGATGGACGAATCCCCCACGAACAGGGCGCGTTCGGGCGCGACATTGAACTCGCGCAGGCAGTGGTGGATGGCGGCGGGGTCGGGCTTTTTCACCGGCAGCGTGTCGCCGCTGATCACGCGGTCCAACATCGGCATCAGGCGGTGCGCGTCCAGCACGGTGCGGGTGTAGCGGTCTTCCTTGTTGGTCACCACCGCCAGCTTCACGCCCTGTGCGCGCAGTTCGGTCAGCGTCTCGCGCACCTGCGGGTACAGGTGGCTGCGCGTGCCGCAGCGGGCCAGGTAATGCCGGGCAAAGACGGCCTCGATGCCGGAGAAGTCGGCGCTGTGCCGCACCGCGTTGCTGGACGTGCCGTCGCACCAGGCCAGCGCCTGGATGAGCAGCTCGCGGGTACCATGGCCGATCCAGTCGTTCACCTGCTGCTGCGTGACCGACGCCTTGCCCACGGCGGCCAGCGTGTCGTTGACGGCATCAGCGATCTCGGGGGCGGTCTCGATGAGGGTGCCGTCCAGGTCGAACAGCACCAGGTCGAAGCGCCGCGTCATGCCAGGCCCAGCGCGCGCTGGCGCCGCTCCATCATGCGCCAGATGAAGGGCGTGAAGATGAGCTGCATGGCCAGTTCCATCTTGCCGCCGGGCACCACGATGGTGTTGGCGCGGCTCATCCACGACCCGTTGATCATGTTGAGCAGGTACTGGAAGTCGATGCCCTTGGGCTTGGCAAAACGGATGACCACCATGCTCTCGTCGGCGGTGGGCACGTCGCGCGACACGAAGGGGTTGGAGGTGTCCACCACCGGCACACGCTGGAAGTTCACATGCGTGTGCTGGAACTGCGGGCAGATGTAGTTCACGTAGTCGGGCATGCGGCGCAGGATGGTGTCGGTCACGGCCTCGGCGCTGTAGCCGCGCAGGTGCTTGTCTCGCCAGAGCTTCTGGATCCACTCCAGGTTGATGACCGGCACCACACCCACCAGCAGGTCGGGGTAACGGGCCACGTTCACCTCGGGCGTGACCACGGCGCCGTGCAGGCCTTCGTAGAACAGCATGGCGGTGTCGGGCGGCAGCGGCTCCCACTCTGTGAAGGTGCCGGGCTCCTGACCATAGGGCGCGGCCTCCTCGGCGTTGTGCAGGTACTTGCGGCTGCGGCCCCGGCCGGTGGCGGCGTAGTCGCGGAACAGGGTCTCGATCTCCTCGAACAGGTTGGCCTCGGCGCCGAAGTGGCTGAAGTTCATGTCGCCGGCGGCTTCGGCCTCGGCCATGCGCTGCTTCATGGCCTTGCGGTCGAAGCGGTGGTAGCTGTCGCCCTCGACGATGGCGGCGCTCACGCCCTCGCGCCGGAAGATGTTCTCGAAGGTGCGGGTGACGGTGGAGGTGCCGGCACCGCTGGAGCCGGTGATGGCGATGATGGGATGGCGTTCGGACATGGGTGGCCTTGGGCGATGGATCAGGCCGCGTCGCGGAACAGGCTGCGTTCGGCGAACAGCGGGTTGCTGTCTTTCCAGGACAGCGGCTCGGCGTGGTAACGCTCGATGCGCTCCACCTCGCTGCGCGAGCCGAACACCAGCCCGATGCGCTGGTGCAGCGAAGTGGGCTGCACCGTGAGCATGGGCTCGCGACCGGTGCTGGCGCGGCCACCGGCCTGCTCCATCAGGAAGGCGATCGGATTGGCCTCGTAGAGCAGGCGCAGCCGCCCGGCGCGGGACGGGTCCTTGCTGTCGCGCGGGTACAGGAACACGCCGCCGCGCATGAGGATGCGGTGCGCCTCGGCCACCATGCTGGCGATCCAGCGCATGTTGAAGTCCTTGCCGCGCACGCCGCTGCGCCCGGCCATGCATTCATCCACATAGCGCTTGACCGGCGCCTCCCAGAAGCGGCTGTTGGACGCGTTGATGGCGAACTCGTGCGTCTCTTCAGGAATGCGGATGAGCGGGTGGGTGAGCTTGAACTCGCCCAGGTTGGGGTCCAGCGTGAAGCCGTACACGCCGCTGCCCACCGTGAGCACCAGCATGGTGGTGGGGCCGTAGATGGCGTAGCCGGCGGCCACCTGCTGCACGCCGGGCTGCAGGAAATCGTCCACCGTCACGTCGCGGCCGGTGGCCAGCACGTCGGCCGGCGCGCGCAGCACGCTGAAGATGCTGCCCACCGACACGTTCACGTCGATGTTGCTAGACCCGTCGAGCGGGTCGAACACCAGCAGGTACTTGCCGCGCGGGAACTCGCGCGGCATGGGCCAGGGCAGCTCCATCTCCTCGGATGCCATGCCCGCCAGATGCCCGCCCCACTCGGTGGCGCGGATGAACATGTCGTTGCTCAGCACATCGAGTTTCTGCTGGGTCTCGCCCTGGACATTGGTGCTGCCGTGCGAACCCAGGATGTCGCCCAGGGCGCCGAAGGACACGCTGCGGGCAATGGCCTTGCAGGCCAGCGCCACGTTCAGGATGAGCGCGTTGAAGTCGCCACTGGCCTCGGGGTAACGGCGGCGTTCCTCGATGAGGAACTGGGTCAGGGTGGAGCGGCGGGAGAGCGGCATGGCAATGGACTCGGATCGTCGGGAAGGTGGGGAATCAGGGGGCGCCCACCGGCAGGGTGAACACGCGGCTGGCGCGGATGTCTTCCGGCATCAGCGTGACCAGGTCGTCTTCGGTCAGGGCACGGTCGCGGTCGGCGAACAGGCGGCTGGCCTGGCGCAGGCGGATGCGGTCCAGCGCATTGCGCACGCTGCGGGCGTTGGCGAAATGCGGCTGGGCCTGGCGACGCTGCAGGTACTCGGCAAAGGCCTCGCGGGCGCCGGGGGCCAGGCGGTAGTTCATGGCATCGAGCATGCGGTCGCCAATGGCCATCAGTTCCCCGTGGGCGTAGTCGGGGAAGTCCAGGTGGTGGGCCACGCGGCTGCTCATGCCCGGGTTGCTCTGGAAGAAGGTGTCCATGCGGTCCTTGTAGCCGGCCAGGATGACCACCAGGTCGTCGCGCTGGTTCTCCATGACCTGCAGCAGGATCTCGATGGCCTCCTGCCCGTAGTCGCGCTCGTTCTCGGGCTTGTAGAGGTAGTAGGCCTCGTCGATGAACAGCACGCCGCCCATGGCCTTCTTGAGCACCTCGCGGGTCTTGGGCGCGGTATGGCCGATGTACTGGCCCACCAGGTCGTCGCGCGTGACGGCCACCAGGTGGCCTTTGCGCACATAGCCCAGCCGGTGCAGGATGGTCGCCATGCGCAGCGCCACCGTGGTCTTGCCGGTGCCGGGGTTGCCGGTGAAGCACATGTGCAGCGACGGCGTCTGGGCCTGCAGGCCGTAGCCCATGCGCAGCCAGTCGATCACCAGCAGTGCGGCAATGTCGCGGATGCGCTGCTTGACCGGCTGTAGCCCCACCAGTTCGGCATCCAGCTCGGCCAGCACCGGCTCCACCTGGCTGTGGGCCAGCACCTCGCCCACGGTGCGCGGCGCGGACCGTGGCTCGGGCCGGCTGGGGGCGGGCGCCGCCTCGGCTTCGGCCGCCTGCGCACCGGGAATGGCATACAGCATGTTCATGCCGGGCCACCGTAGCGCTGGGCCTCGGGCTTGTCCGTGGCATAGCTGTGGATGGTGTAGCGGATCTGGCGGCCGTCGGCCTCCTGGCGCACCAGGCCGAAGCCGGGTTCGGTGGTGGGCCGGTTCACCATGAAGCTCATGGCAATGCTCTCGATGCCGCGCGTGCTGTCGAAGGCCATGAGGCGGATGTAGTGCTGCGGGAAGGTCTGGCGGCAGCTCGCCAGCTCCACCATCACGCCGGCGGCATCCTGCAGGTCGAACATGGGCATGCCGAACATCTCCCAGTAGGTGTTGCGTGGATGCGGGTCGTCGGTGTATTCGATGCTCCAGGCGTAGCCGCGCCCCAGGCCGTAGTCGATCTGGGCGCGGATCTCGGCGTCGGTGAGGTCGGGCAGGAAGCTGAACTGGCCCTGGGTCACGCGGCCGGTGGGGTTGGTCATCATGGCGGTGGCTCCTTTCGATTCCGTTCAGGCCACCGAGGGCGTGACGGCGTAGTCCGAGGTGTCGGTGGGCGTGTAGTTGAAGCTGATGTCGCCCCAGGTGTCGAGCGCCTGTTTCAGCGGCGTGCAGAAACGGGCGGCGGCCTTCAGGATGTCGGGGCCTTCGTTGATGATGTCGCGCCCTTCGTTGCGCGCCTTCACCATGCACTCCAGCGCCACCCGGTTGGCCACGCCACCGGCCTGGATGCCCGCGGGGTGGCCGATGGTGCCGCCGCCGAACTGCAGCACCACGTCGTCACCGAAGAGGTGCAGCAGCTGGTGCATCTGGCCGGCATGGATGCCGCCGCTGGCCACCGGCATCACCTTCTTCAGGTCGCACCAGTCCTGGTCGAAATGCAGGCCGCGCGGCAGGTCCTGGCGGGTGTAGGCATCCCGGCAGACGTTGTAGTAGCCCTGCACCGTGAGCGGATCGCCTTCGAGCTTTCCCACCGCGGTGCCGGTGTGCATGTGGTCCACGCCGGCCAGGCGCAGCCACTTGGCGATCACGCGGAAGCTCACGCCGTGGTTCTTCTGCCGGGTGTAGGTGCCGTGGCCCGCGCGGTGCAGGTGCAGGATCATGTCGTTGCGGCGGCACCATTCGCCCAGGCTCTGGATGCAGGGCCAGCCGACGATGAGGTCGATCATCACGATCACGCTGCCCAGGCTCTTGGCGAACTCGGCGCGCTCGTAGATGGCTTCCATGGTGCCGGCGGTCACGTTCAGGTAGCTGCCTTTCACCTCGCCAGTGGCCGCACTCGCCTTGTTCACGCCGTCCATCACGTACAGGAAGCGGTCGCGCCAGTGCATGAAAGGCTGCGAGTTGATGTTCTCGTCGTCCTTCATGAAGTCCAGCCCGCCCTTCAGGCCCTCGTAGATCACGCGGCCATAGTTGCGGGCCGACAGGCCCAGCTTGGGCTTGGTGGTGGCGCCCAGCAGCGGGCGACCGAACTTGTCCAGGCGCTCGCGCTCGACGATCAGGCCGGTGGGCGGGCCCTTGAAGGTCTTCACATAGGCCACCGGAATCTGGATGTCCTCCAGCCGCGCGGCCTTCAGGGGCTTGAAGCTGAACACGTTGCCGATCAGGCTGGCCGTCATGTTGGCGATCGAGCCTTCCTCGAACAGGATGATGTCGTAGGCCACCCAGGCAAAGTACTCGCCCGGACGGCCCGGCACCGGCTCCACCTGGAAGCATTTGGCGCGGTAGTTCTCGCAGGCGGTCAGGCGGTCGGTCCAGACCACGGTCCAGGTGGCGGTGCTGCTCTCGCCGGCCACGGCGGCACCTGCCTCGATCGGGTCCACGCCGTCCTGCGGCGTGATGCGGAACAGGCACACGGTGTCGGTGGCGCTGGGCTGGTAATCGGGCACCCAGTAGCCCATCTGGCGGTACTTGAGCACGCCGGCGCTGTAGCGCTTCTTGCTGTCGGTGATCTGGGTGGCGTCGGCCCTCAGGCCCGCGTCGACGGGTGCATTCATGGTGTCTCCTGGTGAGCGCCGCCGCCGGGATCGGGTCAGCACGGGTGCCATGGTGGGGTGGCACTGCTATAAAGGCCAGTCAAACTTTGTTGGCTTTCGATTCAGGAAAGGCTGAACCATGAACCTGAGCTTCAGGCAGTTGCGGGTCTTCCTGGAAGTGGCCCAACGGGGTGGCATCACGGCCGCCGCCAACGCCCTGCACCTCACACCACCGGCGGTGTCGATGCAGATCAAGGAACTGGAAAACCAGGTCGGGCTGCTGCTGTTCGACCGCCAGGGCCGCACCCTCACCCTGTCCACCGCCGGCGAATACTTCGTGGTGCATGCCAAGCGCATGCTGGGCGCCCTGCGCGACGCCGACAACGCCATGGCCCGCTTCAAAAAGCTCGAACACGGCCTGCTCACCGTGGGCATGGTGAGCACGGCCAAGTACTTCGTGCCGCGCCTGCTGGCGCTGTTCCGCGAGGAGCATCCGGGCATCGAGGTGCGGCTGACGGTCGCCAACAACCGCGAGGCGCTCATGGCGCAGATGGAGGCCGGCGAGGTCGATCTGTCCATCATGGGCCGGCCGCCGCCGGAGCTGTCCACCCGCAGCGAGGCCTTTGCCGCCCACCCGCTGGTGTTCGTGGCGCCACCGGGGCATCCGCTCATGCGCATCGGCCACCCGCCGCTCAAGGCGCTGGCGGGTTACCCCTTCATCGTGCGGGAACAGGGCTCTGGCACCCGCAGCGCCATGGAGAGTTTTTTTGCCGAGGACCGCTTCGAGCCGCAGATCACCATGGAGATGAGCAGCAACGAGGCCATCAAGCAGGCGGTGATGGCCGACATGGGCATCAGCTTCCTGTCGCTGCACACGGTGGGGCTGGAGCTGCGGCTGGGCCTGCTGCAGCGGCTGGATGTGGAGGGCACGCCGGTCATGCGCACCTGGCATGTGGTGCACCTGCAGAGCAAGGTGCTGTCACCGGCGGCCGAGGCCTTCCGCTACTTCGTCATCGAGCGCGGCGAGGCCCTGCTGGTGGAGCACGACACGCCGCTGCTCAAACCCTGATCAGGCGGCCACCGCCTGGCCCGCATGCCAGGCGCGCAGGTCGGCCACGGTCACGCCGTCCAGGTCGGGCAGCACGCGCAGGGCGCCATCGAACACATGGTGGCCGCTGAAGGCGGTCGGGGTGATCACCGTCTGCAGGCCGGCGGCCCGTGCCGCCAGCAGGCCATTGCGCGAATCCTCGAAGGCCAGGCAGCGCCCGGCCGGCATGTCCAGCTCGCGCAGCACCTGCAGATACACCTGTGGGTTGGGCTTCTTCACCGGGGCCGACGAGGCATCGCCCACGGCAGCAAAGTGGGTGCGCCAGTCCGGCCCCATGGCCGCGCGCAGCAGGGCCGCAATGTTGACCGGCGAGGTGGTGGTGGCAATGGCCAGCTGCAGACCGGCGCCCAGTGCTTCCTCGATCAGGGCCAGCACGCCGGGGCGCAGGCTCACCCGGCCCTCGAGCACCGCGCTCTCGTAGTACGCGGTCTTGATCTCGTGCAGCCGCTCGATGCGGGTGCGCACGGCACCGTGGTCGAGCTCGCGCAGCTCGGGGTAGCGCTCGTTCCAGAAGTGCAGCATGCGCTCCTTGCCGCCCGAGATCTCCAGCAGGTCGCGGTAACGGGCCTCGTCCCAATGCCAGTCCATGCCCTCCTCGGTGAAGGCATGGTTGAAGGCCTCCAGGTGCACACGCTCGGTATCGGCCAGGGTGCCGTCGACGTCGAAGATCAGGGCTTGCAGCATGGTGGGGCCTTTCGGTGACCGGCGTGCCGGCGGATGGAACAGCCGGCCAATGTAGGTCGCCGGCGACCCCAGGGGAATTCAGGAAAAGTACAGAAGGGCTTCAGCTTTTGCTGAACATGCCTGCGCCACGGTGTCCAATACGGCCATGAGCACGCCAGACCCCCTTGAACAGCGCCTGATCGATCTGGAGATCCGGTTCAGCTACGCCGACGACCTGCTGGACGCCCTCAATGCGCAGGTGGCCCGGCAGCAGGACCAGATCGACCGCCTCATGGCCGAAGTGGCCGAACTGCGCCGGCGCCGCGAAGACGAACCCGGCGGGGGCTTTCGCAGCCTGCGCGACGAACTGCCGCCGCACTACTGAGCGCCGGCCCGGGCTCGGCGGCCACCGTCACTTGCCGCCGCGTCCCCGGCCCTTGCCGCCGCCGGATGACCCCGACGAGCCGGACGAACCCGAACTGCCGCTGTCGCCCCCCGAGCTGCCGGAGCTGCCGCCGTCGTCACCGCCGCCGTCGCTGCCACGGCCCCGCCGGCCGCCACCGTCGTCACCGCCCCGCTCGCCACTGCTGCGGGCGCCGCGCCCGCTCTCGCGGCCCAGGTAGAGCTCGTCCACCCGCCAGCGTCCGTCGTCGCCCCGGCGCACCTTGACCTGCACCGGGCGGCCCGGCTGCAGCGCCTCCAGCGTTCCGCCGAACACCCGGGTGCTGGCCTGCAGCTCCACCTGCTCGTAGCCCAGCTGCACCACCGAGCCCTGGCGGGCCTGCACATAGCCCTGCAGCACCGCCTGCGCCGTGGTCTCGCCGATGGCACGGCGGATGGGCTGCACATCGACCTGGCTGGCCGCCAGCTGCTGACCGTCCCAGCGGCCGGCCACCAGCACCTCGTCGCCGGACAGGGCCAGCGGCGCACCCGGCGGCATCACCACCCGGGTGCCGGCCACCCGCACCTGCCCCTGGGCGTCGCGGGACAGACGGCCCAGCACCTGCGCGCGCGGCTCGGGGCCGGTCCAGCGGGCCAGGGCAGACGCGCGGACCTCGTCGTTCGATCCCCGGTGACCGCTGATGCGCACCCAGTCGCCGGGCGCAAGCCCGGCGGCGTCCGACGCGCTGAGCAGCACCACCCGCTGGCCCAGGGCCGTGAGTTCGCGCCGGGCCACATCCACCGTCTCGACCGGCGCGACCAGCGTGTCGATCACCTCGATGCGGCGGGCCGCCAGCTCGCGGCCCGAACCGGTGGCTGCAATGGCCACCAGCTGCCCCACCGCCAGCTCACGCGGCCCCACCGGCACGCCGTCCCGGCGCAACTGGGTGTCGGGCTGCAGCTCCACTTCCACCCCGTTGACGCAGACACTGGCAAAACCGGTCACCACCCCCACGATGCCGGTGCCACCCAGCCCGGGCGGGCCGGCATCCGCGCTGCGGCCGGTGCCGCCGATGCCGCCGCCTTCACCGGGCCGGGCGGCCGCCACCGCGCCGGTGCCGCCCATGCCACCGGGTGCGGCCAGAGCCGGGTTGGTCTGCGATGGCGCCACGCAGGCCGGCGCCGGGCGCGGCGCGGTCGGGTCGGCGCCCAGGCGCAGCCATGGCGCATCGATGGCAGCGCAGCCCGACAAGACAAGGGCGCACAGCAGCAAGGCAGATCGTTGGCCGGTCATCGCGGTGCTCCATCGGCCGGGGCATCGACCGTTTCGCTGAAGAAGTACACACCCAGCGTGAAGCGCTCCTGCGCCGGCGGGTGGTTCGGGTCGGCGGGGTCGTGGGCGGCCTGCAGGCGCTGCACCTCGTCATTGAGCACCAGCAGGGCCTGCATGCCCTGGGCGCGGGCCAGCTCGCGCAGCACCGCAACGTCGGCAGCGGTCAGGCCATCGGCATGCACGCAGCGGTCGAAATGCGGTTCGCCCCCGAGCAGGTTGTGCGTGGCGGCGGCCACATGGTCGTGCAGCTGGTGCACGAAGTAGTGCAGCTTCTCGCCCTCGTCGGCCGAAGGAACCAGGGCCTGCGGCTGCAGACAGACACGGTCCTGCTCGTCCAGCACCACCAGCCCCCGGTCCAGCCATTCGTCCAGCAGCACGCGGGGGCGGATGTCGGTGCTGATGCCGGCCACCAGCGCCTCGAAGGAGCGTTCGCCGCCGTCGCTGGCCAGCCGGGGCAGGGGCAAGGGCTGACCGCGCCGGTTGCGCCAGGCGGCATCGCCCACCCAGCGGGCAAACACCTGCGCCGTCAGCGGCACCGGAGCCGGCTGGGCCTGCGCCGGATCAATGCCGCGCAGCCGGCTCACATCCTTGCGGTGCACGCCGCTGAGAAGGGACACGCGGCTGTCGGTGGGCGGCTTGCCGTCGATGCGGAAGTCGGCATCGGCCACCTCCACGAAGAGCCCCTTGAGCAGATCGGCCAGGTAGGGGTAGGTGATGCCGCGCGCCACCATCAGCCGCACCAGCGGGCGCAGCAGCCGGCGCAGCCCGGCCGTGAGGGCGGCGGGAGGCTGGGGCGTGGACGGCGGATCGGGCGGGCGGGCTGACATCTGGACACGATGGTAACGCGGTACGTGGGAAAAAAACCCACAAAAACATTGACGTGGGAATTTTTCCCACAGATACTGAGTTCGTGGGAAAAATTCCCACACATCAACACAAGGAGCCATCCATGAAGACGTCGCGCCGCCCCCTGCTGGGAACCCTCATCACCGTACTCGTCCTGTCCCTCGGGTCGGGCATTGCACTGGCCAAGAACGGCGGCTCCGGCGGGGGGTCCGGTGGCGGCTCAGGCGGCGGCTCGGGTGGATCGGGCAGCAGCTCCGGCGGCGGCAAGGGCGGCAGCAGCTCCTCGTCGTCGTCTTCGTCGGGCGGGCACGGTCATGGCCATGGCCATGGCCGGGGTGGCGATGGCGCCGGTGACGGCGGGGGCGAAGGCGGTCACGGCCAGGGCCGTGGCCGCGGTCGGGGTGGCGACGACGGCGGCACCGCCGACGGTGGTGGCCGCAACCGGGGCGCCGACGATGGCGGTCGCACCCGAGGCGCAGACGACGGCGCCGGTGCCTCGCGCCGGGCACGCGGTTCGGACGACGGCCCGAACCACCGTTGATGGATCCCGCTCAGCCGTCGCCGTCGCTGCCGGCGTCGTCGGTGGCCAGCGGGGTGATCAGCACCCGCTCGATGCGGCGGCCGGCCAGCTCGGTCACCTCGAAGCGCCAGCCGGCGCAGTCGATGGCCTCGCCTTGCGCCAGCAGGGCGCCGGCCACCGTCTGCATCAAGCCGGCCACGGTGTTGTAGCGGCCCCGGTCCTCGTCCGGCAGTTCGTCGATGTCGAGCCGGGCCTTGAGCTCGGCCACCGGCATGGCGCCGTCCACCAGCCAGGCACCGTCCTCGCGGCGGGTGGCCCAGGCGTCCACCGGGGTCTCGGGCTTGAGCTCGCCGGTGATGGCCTCCAGCATGTCCAGGGGCGTGAGCAGGCCCTGCACCACGCCGTACTCGTCCACCACGAACACCATGCGGGTCGCGCGTGAGCGGAACTGCTCCAGCAGCTCCATACCGCTGAGGGTCTCGGGCACAAAGACCGCGGGCTGCACATGGCCGGCGATGGCATCCGTCACGCCTTCGGCCTGCAGGGCCAGCAGGCGCGGCAGGTGCACCACACCCACCACGTCGTCCAGACCGCCCCGACACACCGGGTACCAGGAGTGGCCGGTGGCCCAGGCCTTCTGCACCGCCTGATCGATGGTGTCCTGCGCATCCAGCCATTCGATGTCGGAGGCCGGGATCATGATGGAGGTGAGCTGGCGGTCGTCGAGCTGGAACACGTTGCGTACCATCTGGTGCTCGTGCTCCTCGATGATGCCGGCGTCCACGCCCTCCTCCAGACTGGCGTTGATCTCTTCCTCGGTCACGTGCTGCACGGCGTTGGTGTCGATGCGCAGCAGCTTGAGCACCCACTGCGTGGTGTGGGTGAGCAGCCACACGAAGGGCTTGGCGCCTTGGGCCACCCAGGCCATGGGGCGGGACACGAAGCGCGATACCGCTTCCGGGTACAGCTGACCGATGCGTTTGGGCACCAGCTCGCCGAACACGATGGTGATGAAGGTGATGACCACCACCACCACGGCCGTGGCCACGATGCCGGCCGTGCCTTCGGTCATGCCCATGCCCTGCAGCCACAGGCCCAGGTCGTCGCTGAAGGCGGCCTCGCCCACGATGCCGTTGAGCATGCCGATGGAGGTGATGCCCACCTGCACCGAAGACAGGAACTGCGTGGGGTTGTCCATCAGGTCCAGCGCGGTCTGGGCACCCTTGTCGCCGGCCTCGGCCATGGCCGCCAGGCGGGCCTTGCGGCTGGACGCCAGCGCCAGCTCCGACATGGCGAAGGCGCCATTGAGCACGGTCAGAAAGGCAATGAGCAGGAAATCCATAATCGGGCGATGGCTGTTTACGTGATCGGTGATGTGCAGGGCTGCGACGGTGCGCTGGGCCGGCTGCTGGACGAAGTGGGGTTCTCGGCGAGCCGGGACACCGCGTATGTGCTGGGCGATCTGGTCAACCGGGGCCCGCAGTCGCTGGCCACGGTGCGACGCCTGATGGCCCTGGGCAGTTCCGCCCACTGCCTGCTGGGCAACCACGACCTGCACCTGCTGGCGGTGTCGCAGGGCATCCGCCCGCCGCACCGCAGCGACACGGTGGACGACATCCTGCAATCACCCGACCGCCCTGCCCTGCTGGACTGGCTGCTGCAGCGGCCGCTGGCCCTGCAGGCCCACGGCTGGCTCATGGTGCATGCCGGGGTGCTGCCGGACTGGGACGCGGCAAAGACGCTCGCGCTGGCCGCCGAACTGGAGCAGGTGCTGCGCGGCCCCGACTGGGCCGGCTTCCTGCGCGAGATGTACGGCAACACACCGGACCGGTGGTCCGACGGTCTGCGCGGCAGCGACCGGCTGCGGGTGATCGTGAACGCGCTCACCCGGCTGCGTTTCTGCACGGCGGACGGCGTGATGGAGTTCAAGACCAAGGACAGCGCCGGCGCCGCACCCGAGGGCTTCATGCCCTGGTTCGATGTGCCCGGGCGGCGCAGCGCCTCCGAGCGGATTGCGTTCGGGCACTGGTCCACGCTGGGTGCGGTGGACCGGCCGGGCCTGCTGGCGCTGGACACCGGCTGTGTCTGGGGGGGATGTCTGACGGCGGCCCGCCTGGGCGGCGGGGGCTCTTCGGTGGAACGCATCTCGGTTCGCTGCGAACAGGCGGCGAAGCCCGGCAAGGGCTGAGGATCAGCCGGTCTGCCCGTCCGGGGCAGCGGCATCGTTGCCCGATGCCACCGGCTCCGGCTCGGCCGGGGGTGGGCTGCGGAACAGCGCCGGCACCTTGCGGCGGGTCTTGATGTTGGGGGACAGCCGTGCCGGCTGCTTCTGCGCGGTTTCCCACGGGGCCGGCGCAGCGGCCGCGCCGGCGGGCTCGTAGGGCTTGTCGAACAGCGGGTCGGACGGCGGACGCGGTGCGCGCACCGGACGCGTCGGCGCTGCACGCGGCTCGCGCGACTCGCGTGGGGCGCGGTCCTCGCGGTCGCCCTCGCGCTGCCAGGCCCGCTGGCCGTCGTTGAAGCGGCCGGCCGGGCGGCGGTCGGCCTCCAGCTCCAGGGCTTCGAGCTCGAACTTGCGGCCCAGCAGCTTCTCGATGTCGGCCATCTGGCGGGCATCGCGTCCGCTCACGAAGGAGACGGCCAGACCCGAGGCGCCGGCACGGCCGGTGCGGCCGATGCGGTGCACATAGTCTTCGGCGTTGAACGGGATGTCGATGTTGAACACCGCCGGCACGTCCTTGATGTCCAGGCCGCGGGCGGCCACGTCGGTGCAGATCAGCAGGTCGACCGCACCCGACTTGAAGGCCTCCAGCGCCTTGAGGCGTTCGTCCTGGCTCTTGTCGCCGTGCAGCGCCGTGGTGTTGAGACCGTCGCGCTCCAGGGCGCGGGCCAGCCGGGCGCAGCCCAGCTTGCTGTTGACGAACACGAAGGCCTGCTTGATGCCGCGTTCACGCACGATCTGGCGCAGCACGGCGCGCTTGTCGTCTTCGTCCACCCGGTAGAAATGCTGCTCCACCGTGGACGCCGTGGCGTTGGAACGGGCCACCTCGACCGTGATCGGGTCCTGCAGGTAGCTGTTGGCCAGGCGCTTGATCTCGGGCGAGAAGGTGGCCGAGAACAGCAGCGTGGTGCGCTGCTTGGGCAGGTACGACAGGATGCGCTGCAGGTCGGGCAGGAAACCGATGTCGAGCATGCGGTCGGCCTCGTCCAGCACCACGTACTCGACCTGGTTGAGCACCGCGTTCTTGGCCTCGATGTGGTCGAGCAGACGGCCCGGCGTGGCCACCAGCACCTCCACGCCCTTCTTGAGTTCGGCGGTCTGGGGCTTCATGTCCATGCCGCCGAACACCACCGTGCTGCGCAGCTGGGTGTACTTGGCATAGAGCTTGATCTGCTCGGCCACCTGGTCGGCCAGCTCACGGGTGGGCAGCAGCACCAGGGCGCGCACCGGGTGGCGGGCCGGGGAGGTGGAGGCGTTCTCGTGCTTGAGCAGGCGCTGCAGCAGCGGCAGGGAGAAGGCGGCCGTCTTGCCGGTGCCGGTCTGGGCCGCACCCATCACGTCGCGGCCGGTCAGCACGTGCGGAATGGCCTGCGCCTGGATGGGCGTCATGCTCTCGTAGCCCATTTCGGCCACGGCGCGCGCCAGGGAGGGCGACAGGTTCAGTTCGGAAAAGGATTGGGTCATTGCGGTCGGAGTTAGCCCCGTATTGTCGCACCGCAGGGTTTTCAGATCGAATTCGCGGCAGAACCGGTCCGTTGCCCCCCGAAATCCGTCCAGCACTGGCGCTCGAAGTCGTACAGCTTGCAGCGTCGTGCGGTGTCGAAGTACCAGCGCCAGGAAAAGCGCTGCACCACGATGCGGCCCGGCAGCGTCTGCTCCAGCAGCTGCTGGGCACCCTGCAGCCGGTAGAGCGGGATGCTCATGTCCACGTGGTGGGCGGTGTGTTCCATGATGTGGTGCATCAGCGCGCCGATGCGCCACGGAAACACCAGGTGCACCGTGGTCGACACGAAGGGCGCGGCACGGCCCCAGGCGGCCTTGTCGTCGTGCCACTGCACCGCCGTGTGGGTGTGGTGCACGTACACCACGAAACCGATCATGGCGTTCCAGAACACGAAGGGCACCACGAAGCCGTAACCCAGCATGGGCAGCACCGGCCGGCCCAGCGCCAGCGCGGCCGCCACCAGGCCGCCCACCCACAGCACGCCCGCCGCCAGCGCCAGCGAGCTGTCGAGCCAGAACTCGCGCCGGCGGGTGGCCATCCGTGCCCGGCTGGGGAAAAACATGCGCAGCCACCACATCTCGACGAAGTAGTACAGCGCCGGGCCCCACCCGCTGCGGTAGACGCGCTCCAGCCAGCGGCGTGCCGGGCCGAGCGCCAGGTACTCGGCGCGGGTGAGCGGCGCCCACACGAAATCCACGCCCTTGAGGTTGGTGTAGCCGTGGTGCACCACGTTGTGCCCCACCTCCCACAGGCTGTAGGGGGTGAGCGACGGCAGGAAGGCCAGCCGGCCCAGCCAGCGGTTCAGGCGCCGGTGCGGCGTGAAGCTCTGGTGGCAGGCGTCGTGGCCGATGATGAACAGCCGCCCGATCATGAAGCCCATGGCCAGACCGCACAGCAGACGGGCCCAGGACGCCTCCAGCAGGACCGTGCCGGCCAGCAGCGCGGCGTACAGCAGGAGATCGGTGAACAGCAGCCCCAGGGCCAGCAGGGTGCGGCGGTCGGCCCAGGGCGTGAGCCAGCCGCGGATCACCTTGCGGTGGGGCAGCGGCTGGTCGGAGGGAACGGCGGCGGGCAGGGGCGGGGGCAGCATCGACATGGGCCGGCATGCTAGGCGCCGGCCGCCCCGGTTGGCTTGACGCAGGTCAAGCCCTGTCGAATCAGGCCTTGGGCAGCGTCACGCCCACCTGGCCCTGGTACTTGCCGCCGCGGTCCTTGTAGGACACGTCGCACACCTCGTCGCTCTCGAAGAACAGCACCTGGGCACAGCCCTCGCCGGCATAGATCTTGGCCGGCAGCGGCGTGGTGTTGGAGAACTCCAGCGTCACATAGCCTTCCCATTCCGGCTCGAACGGGGTCACGTTGACGATGATGCCGCAGCGGGCATAGGTGCTCTTGCCCAGGCAGATGGTCAGCACGTTGCGCGGGATGCGGAAGTACTCCACCGTGCGGGCCAGCGCAAAGCTGTTGGGCGGGATGATGCAGACGTCGCTGTGGATGTCCACGAAGCTCTTCTCGTCGAAGTTCTTGGGGTCCACCACCGTGCTGTGGATGTTGGTGAACACCTTGAATTCGGGCGCGCAGCGGATGTCGTAGCCGTAGCTGCTGGTGCCGTAACTGATCACCTTGCGACCGTCCACCTGCCGCACCTGGTTGGGCTCGAAGGGCTCGATGAGGCCGTGCTGCTCGGCCATGCGGCGGATCCAGAGGTCGCTTTTGATGCTCATGGGCGGCGATTGTAGGGGGGCGTCGGAGCACCCAAAACCTTCTGAATTTTCAGTCTTTACTGAAAATTCAGCCATGACCGGTATCATGCCGGCCATGTCGCTACAAGACCAGCTTCCGCCCCTGAACCGCGAGTTCGTGGCCCATTTCGGCGAAATGGGCAGCAAGTGGGGCATCAACCGCACCGTGGGGCAGATCTATGCCTTGCTCTACATCTCGCCCCAGGCCCTGTGCGCCGACGAGATCGCCGAGACCCTGGGGTTCTCGCGGTCCAACGTGAGCATGGGCCTGAAGGAGCTGCAGGCCTGGCGCCTGGTGCGCTTGCGCCACCAGCCCGGTGACCGGCGCGAGTTCTTCGAGGCGCCGGCCGATGTGTGGGAAATCTTCCGGGTGCTGGCCGAGGAGCGCCGCCGGCGCGAGATCGAGCCCACGCTCTCGATGCTGCGCACCGCGCTGCTGGAAACCCCCAAGACCGAGGCCGAGCAGCACGCCCAGAACCGCATGCGCGAAATGCACGACCTGATCGACCGGCTCATGACCTGGTTCGACGACGTGCAGAAGCTCGCCCCCGAGACCGCCCTGCAGCTCATGGGCATGGGCGCGACCGTGACCCGCGTGCTTGAACTCAAGGACCGCCTGACCGGCCGGTCGTCCCGCCAGAACCCGCCTGCCGCCGCCTGAACGTTTCACTGCCTTCCGGAGCCCCGCCATGGACGCCCTCATCCTGTCGCGCATGCAGTTCGCGGCCAACATCAGCTTCCACATCCTGTTCCCGACCATCACCATCGCGCTGTGCTGGTTCCTGCTGTTCTTCCGCCTGCGCTTCGTGCAGACGCACGACCCGGCCTGGGAAGAGGCCTACTACTTCTGGACCAAGGTGTTCGCGCTGACCTTCGCCCTGGGCGTGGTCTCGGGCATCGTCATGAGCTTCCAGTTCGGCACCAACTGGCCGGGCTTCATGGAGAAGACCGGCAACATCGCCGGCCCGCTGCTGGGCTATGAGGTGCTGACCGCGTTCTTCCTGGAGGCCAGCTTCCTGGGGATCATGCTGTTCGGCCGTGGCCGGGTGAGCGAACGGGTGCACCTGATCGCCACCTTCCTGGTGGCCTTCGGCACCACCATGTCGGCCTTCTGGATCCTGAGCCTGAACTCCTGGATGCAGACCCCGGCGGGTTTCGAGATCGTCAATGGCGAGTTCATCCCGACCGACTGGCTGGCGGTCATCTTCAACCCGTCCTTCCCGTACCGGTTCGCGCACAAGCTGCTGGCCTCCACGCTGACCGCGTCCTTCCTGATCGCCGGCCTGTGCGCCTGGCAGTTGCTCAAGGGCAGCGCCACCCGCGGCACCCACAAGGCCATGCGCTCGGCCGTGGCGGTGGCCGTGGTGGCCATGCCGCTGCAGTTCCTGGCCGGTGACATGCACGGCCTGAACACGCTGGAGCACCAGCCGGCCAAGGTGGCCGCCATGGAAGGCATCTGGGAGACCGAGCGCGGCGCCCCGCTGACGCTGTTCGGCATCCCCGACAGCGAGGAAGGCACCACCCACTACGCCATCAAGATCCCCAAGCTCGCCAGCCTGATCCTCACGCACGACCTGAACGGCGAGATCAAGGGCATCAACGAGTTCAAGGACTCGGCGCCGCCGGTGGGCCCGGTGTTCTGGGGCTTCCGGGTGATGGTGGGTGTGGGCACGCTCATGATGCTGGTGGCCGCCGTGGCCGCATGGCAGCTGTGGAAGCGCCGGCGTGAGGCGCAGGTGCAGCTGCCCCGCCCGGTGCTGTGGAGCCTGGCCGGCATGACCTTTTCCGGCTGGGTGGCCACGCTGGCCGGCTGGTACGTGACCGAGATCGGCCGCCAGCCCTACATCGTGTACGGCGCCCTGCGCACCAGCGAGGTGGCCACCAGCGTGCCGCCACCCATGATCGCGCTCACCCTGACCGCCTATGTGATCGTCTACGGCCTGCTGCTGGTGACGTACATCGGTGTGCTCAAGTACATGGCCGAGAACCCGGTCAAGCACGCGCCGGTGCCGGTGACCGGTGCCGACCTCGGCAAGGCGGGGGTGTGACCATGAGCTGGGCCGAACTGCTTCCGCTGATCTTCCTCGCCGTCATGGGGCTGGCGCTGCTGGCCTATGTGGTGCTCGACGGCTACGACCTGGGCGTGGGCCTGCTGCTGCCGCTGGCCAGTGACGACCAGAAGGACACCATGATTGCCAGCATCGGCCCGTTCTGGGACGCCAACGAGACCTGGCTGGTGCTGGGTGTGGGTGTGCTGCTGGTGGCGTTCCCGCATGCGCACGGGCTGGTGCTGCAGGCCCTGTACCTGCCGGTGGCCATCATGCTGATCGGCCTGATCCTGCGGGGTGTGGCCTTCGACTTCCGGGTCAAGGCGCCGCTGCAGTACAAGGCCTTCTGGAACAAGGCGTTCTTTGGCGGCTCGCTGCTGGCCAGTGCGTCGCAGGGCTGGATGCTGGGCAGCTACATCACCGGCTTCGACCCGGGTTCGCTGGGCCTGGCCTTCAGCCTGGGCATCGCCGTCACCCTGCCGGCGGCCTACACCCTGCTGGGCGCCGGCTGGCTGATCATGAAGACCGAGGGCGCCCTGCAGGAGCGCGCCGTGTTCTGGGCGCGGCGGGTGCTGTGGCCCATGGGCGCCGCGCTGGTGGGCATCTCGGCGGCCACACCGCTGGTCAACCCGGCCGTGGTGGCCAAATGGTTCAGCTTCCCCATCGTGTTTGCGCTGCTTCCGGTGCCGCTGATGTGCGCGGTGGCCTTCTTTGCCGTGCGCTGGGTGGTGACCCGGCCCTCGGTGGTGAAGGCCGGCTATGGCTGGGTGGTGTTCGCCGCCACGGTGCTGATCTTCGTGCTGGCCTTCTTCGGCCTGTCGTACAGCATCTACCCCGACATCGTGATCGGCCGCATGACGGTGTGGCAGGCCGCCATCGGCACCGCATCGCTCAACGTGATCTTCGTGGGCGTGGCCATCACGCTGCCGGTGATCGTCCTGTACACCGCCTTCATGTACAAGGTCTTCTGGGGCAAGGCCAAGGCGCTGAGCTACCAGTGAGGCGTCAGGACAGGTCGACCTGACGGACCAGTTCGGCACTGGCCTGCATCTGGGTCCGATGGATCGACACGGCGGCACTCAGCCGGGGGATGGCACCGGGGTTGCGCGCGACCAGCACGCGGCCGACCGCGGTCGCCATCGGCCCGTCGGTGTGGATCCTGGGTTGAAGACGCATCGAGAGAGCCGGATTGCGCATGAATGCCTCCAGTGGTTTGAAGAGCGGTTGATCAGACCCGTTCGAAGCGGGCGTCGAGCACCACGGCTTCTTCAGGGCGTTCGCGGGTCTGCAGGAAGTACCACCATGCATGCGCGGCCCCCTGGATGTCGAGCACCGTGCGACGCAAGGCGTCACGGTCCAGGCCTTCGATGCGCTGCTGGCCCTTGAGCACGATCTGCTGACCGCTGAGCACGATGCTGCTCACCACCTCGTCCTGGGTGGCCAGCCAGGCATTGACCCGCAGCACGGTCTCGAACACCTCCAGCCGCTGGTCGGGCGGCACGTCGCCCAGGGCCATGCTGAAGACGAGCCGGTCGGGCTCGGGCAGGGCGTCGACCAGCAGGATGTCGCCCCCTTCGAAGGCCACGCCCCAGGACGCCGGAAACTCGGCGGTGGCCTCGTGGAAGGTGATGGCTTCGATGGTGGGCAGCTCCTGCGCCAGGGCAGTCCACAGGGCATCGATGCGTTGGGAGGCTTGAGGCGACACGGGCAGCTCCGTCGACGGAACGAGATGCTGTTGTGTGACCGGAGCACGCTGCGCGGTTCCGGGCCCTCGTCGCCGACAACCTGCCGTCAGGGCACGGCCAGCACGACCCGTTCCACCGCCCGCTCATCGCCCAGCACGATGAATGCGAACAGCAGCTCCTCCAGGCTGTCGGCTTGTGCCGTGCGTCGAGCCAGCAGCGGCGTGGCCTGGGGGTTCAGCACCACGAAGTCGGCCTCGTGCCCGGGCATGAGGTTGCCCACCACCCCCGGCAGCCCCAGCGCCTGCGCAGCACCGGCCGTGTGCAGCCACCACAGGTGCGACGGCGCCAGGCTCTCGCCCGGTTTGGTCTGCCCCTCGCGGCCCACGGTGTAGGCCGCCAGCATGGTGTGAAAAGGCGAGAAGCTGGTGCCACCACCCACGTCGCTGGCCAGGCCGTGGCGCATGCCGGCGGCGCGGGCGGCGGCAAAGTCGAAGAAGCCGCTGCCCAGGAACAGGTTGCTGGTGGGGCTGGCGGCCGCGGCCGCGCCGCTGGATGCCATCAGCGCACGGTCGGTGGCGTCCAGGTGGATGCAGTGGGCATACACGGCCCTCTCCCGCAGCAGGCCGAAGCCGGCATACACATCGAGGTAGCTGCGTGCCTGCGGGTACAGCTCGGTCACCCAGCGCACCTCGTCGCGGTTCTCGGCCACGTGGGACTGCACCCACACGTCGGCATGGCGCGCCGCCAGCTCACCCGCACCGCGCAGCTGCACGTCGGTGCTGGTGGGCGCAAAACGCGGCGTGATGGCGTAGCCCAGCCGGTCCCGGCCATGCCAGCGGCGGATCAGGGTGTCGGTGTCGATCAGGCTCTGCTCGGTGCTGTCGCGCACGCCGTCCGGGCTGTGGCGGTCCTGCAGCACCTTGCCGGTGATGAAGCGCAGGCCGCGCCGCTGCGCCTCGGCCATGGCGGCGTCCACCGAAGCCAGGTGCGAGGTGGCAAAGGTCAGCGCGGTGGTCACGCCATGGCGCAGCAGCTCGTCGAAGAAGAAGCGCGCCACCTCGGCCGCGTGCGCGGGGTCGGCAAACCGGGCCTCCTGCGGGAAGGTGTAACGCTCCAGCCAGGGCAGCAGGCCCTCGGCCGGCGAGCCGATGACATCGGTCTGCGGGTAGTGCAGGTGCAGGTCGATGAAGCCGGGCGCGATCAGCCGGCCCGGCCAGTGCGTGACCAGCACATCGGGGTGGCGCCGCGACACGTCGGTGTGGCTGCCGGCATCCACCACCCGGTTCCAGCCTTCAGGACCCGGACCGACCACCAGCAGGCCGTCGGCATCGAACAGGGGCTGGCCGTGGTCGTCGAAGCGCAGCAGGGAGGCGCGGTAGGCGTGCATGGTCGGATGATGCAATCAGGTGCGCCCAAAAACAAAGGGCTGCCCGAGGGCAGCCCTGGCTCGGCGCGGTGTGCGTCAGTTGGGGACCTTGCCCTCGACGCCCTTCACGTAGAACTTGATGCCGCCCAGGAAGGCGTCGTCGGCCTTGGCGTCCTTGGCCAGCACTTCCTTGCCGTCCTGGCCGACGATGGGGCCGGTCCAGGGGTGGAAGCTGCCGTCCTTCAGGCCGGCCTTGATGGTGTCGACCTTGGCCTTGATCTCGGCCGGCACGTCTTCGGCCACCGACACCATGTCGATGGCGCCCTCTTTGTGGCCCCACCAGACACCGCCGGTGGTCCAGGTCCCTTCCAGCGCGTCCTTGACGGCCTTCACGTAGTACGGACCCCAGTTGATGACGGCCGAACCCAGGTGGGCCTTGGGGCCGTAGGCGGTCATGTCGGAATCCCAGCCGAAGGCGCGCTTGCCCATCTTCTCGGCGGTCTGCAGCACGGCCGACGAGTCGGTGTTCTGGAACAGCACGTCGGCACCGCCGTTGATCAGCGAGGTGGCGGCTTCGGTTTCCTTCGGCGGATCGAACCAGCCGTTCACCCAGACCACCTTGGTCTTGATCTTGGGGTTCACGCTCTGGGCGCCCAGGGTGAAGCTGTTGATGTTGCGGATGACTTCCGGAATCGGGATCGAGGCCACCACGCCCAGGGTGTTGGTCTTGGTCATGGCACCGGCGATCACGCCGGCCATGTAGGCGCCTTCGTAGGTGCGGCTGTCGTAGGTGCGCATGTTCTCGGCGGTCTTGTAGCCGGTGGCATGCTCGAACTTCACGTCCTTGAAGTCGGCGGCGACCTTGAGCATGGGCTCCATGTAGCCGAAGGTGGTGCCGAAGATCAGCTTGTTGCCCTGTGCGGCCATGTCGCGGATCACGCGCTCGGCGTCGGCGCTCTCGGGCACGCTCTCGACGAAGCTGGTGGACACCTTGTCGCCGAACTCGACCTCGATGGCCTTGCGGCCGTTGTCGTGGGCGAAGGTCCAGCCGCCATCACCCACCGGGCCGACGTAGGCGAAGGCGATCTTCAGCGGCTCGGGCTTGGCCGGGGCCGGGGCGGCGGCAGGGGCCGGCGCCGGTGCAGCGGCTTCTTCCTTCTTGCCGCAGCCGATCAGGGCTGCGCTGGCCAGCGCGGTCAGCGCGGCGGCTTTCATCAGGGATCGTTTGCTCAGGTCGGTCATGGAGGGGCCTTGAGGATGGGTCGGTGGATACCGGGCGGGGTGTAAACCCGGAATTATGTCCCGGGGTGGAAGGGCTTCCCGAGCGAGCCGGGCATGTTCACCCGGATCCAGGTGGGATTGCGGGAGATCAGCACCAGCACCACGATGGTCGCCAGGTAGGGCAGCATGGTCAGGAACTGGCTCGGCAGCTGCACGCCCATGCCCTGCAGGTGGAACTGCAGCATGGTCACGCCGCCGAACAGGTAGGCCCCCAGCAAGACACGTGCCGGCCGCCAGGTCGCAAAGGTGGTCAGGGCCAGCGCGATCCAGCCCTTGCCGGCGATCATGCCCTCCACCCACAGGGGGGTGTAGACGGTGGAGACATAGGCCCCGGCCAGCCCGCACAGCGCGCCACCGGCCACCACCGCCAGCAGGCGGATGCGGCGCACCGGGTAGCCCAGGGCGTGCGCCGATTCGGGGCTCTCGCCCACGCTGCGCAGCACCAGACCGGCGCGCGAGCGGTACAGGAACCAGACCAGCCCCAGGGCCAGCGCCACGCTGGCGTACACCGTGGGATGGTGGCGGAACAGGGCCGCACCGACAAAGGGAATGTCGGCCAGCACCGGAATGGCGAACACCACCTGCTCGGGCAGCTTGTGCTGCACATAGCTGGTGCCGGCAAAGGCCGAGAAGCCGGCGCCGAACAGGCTGAGCGCCAGCCCGGTGGCGTACTGGTTGGTGTTGAGCCAGATCACCAGCACACCGAAGATGGCCGCCAGCAGCGCACCGGCGCCCATGCCGGCCACAAAGCCCAGCGCCGTGCTGCCGGTGTGCACCACGGTGGCAAACCCGGCCAGGGCGGCGCACAGCATCATGCCCTCGGCGCCCAGGTTGACGATGCCGGCCTTCTCGTTGATGAGCAGGCCGAGTGCCGCGATGGCCAGCACGGTGCCGGCATTGAAGGTGGCTGCCAGCAGCAGCGCGGTCGATTCCATGGGGTCAGGCCTTTCCGAAACGCACGCGGTAGGCAATGAGCGTGTCGCAGGCCAGCAGCGCGAACAGCAGCAGCCCCTGGAACACGCCGGTGATGGACTTGGGCAGGCCCAGGCGCGACTGCGCCAGTTCACCGCCGATGTAGAACATGCTCATGAGCAGGGCCGAGAACACGATGCCCACCGGGTGCAGCCGGCCCACGAAGGCCACGATGATGGCTGCAAAGCCGTAGCCGGCCGGCACATACGGCGTGAGCTGGCCGATGGGGCCGGCCACCTCCAGCGCACCGGCCAGGCCGGCGGCGCCACCCGAGAGCAGCAGCGCCGTCCAGAGCGCCCGGCGCGAGGAGAAGCCGGCGTAACGCGCCGCCGCCGGCGCCAGACCGCCCACCGTCTGCGCGTAGCCGGCGCGGGTGCGGAACAGGAACACCCAGATGGCGGCCACGCCGGCCAGCGCCATGACCAGGCCGATGTTCACCCGCGAGCCGTCCATGAGGCGCGGCATCTGCGCCACCTTCTCGAAGGTCCTGGTCTGCGGGAAGTTGTAGCCCTGGGGGTCCTTCCAGGGGCCGTAGACCAGGTAATTGAGCACCTGCACCGCCACATAGACCAGCATCAGGCTGACCAGGATCTCGTTGGCGCTGAAGCGGTCGCGCAGCAGCGCCGTGATGCCGGCCCACAGCATGCCGCCCACCACACCGGCGAGCAGCACCGCGCCCACGATCCAGGGGCCGGTCCCCGGGCCGGCCTGCAGCGCCACGCCGCTGGCCAGCACCGCGCCGATGATGTACTGCCCCTCGGCGCCGATGTTCCATACGTTGGAGCGGAAACACACCGCCAGCCCCAGCGCAATGATGAGCAGCGGCGTGGCCTTCACCAGCAGTTCGGAGATGGCGTAGGCGTTGCGCAGCGGCTCCACGAAGAACACCTGCAGCCCCCGCACCGGGTCCTTGCCCAGGGCGGAGAACAGGATCACACCAATCACGACCGTGATCAGCAGCGCCAGCACCGGCGAGGCCAGGCTCCACCAGCGCGAGGGCTGGGGACGGGGTTCAAGCCGCAGCATGGTCCACCTCCTGCGCGGCGCCGTCCCACAGGCCGGACATCCATTCGCCGATGCGCTCCACCGTGGCCTCGGTCCGGGGCAGCGGTGGCGACAGGCGCCCCTTGGCCAGCACCTGCAGGGTGTCGGCCATCTCGAAGAGTTCGTCGAGCTCCTCGCTCACCAGCAGCACGGCGCAGCCGGCATCGCGCAGGGCCAGGATGGCGGCGCGGATCTGGGCCGCCGCGCCCACGTCCACGCCCCAGGTCGGCTGGCTGACGATGAGCAGCCGGGCGCCATCGCGGGCCCGCAGGGCCTCGATCTCGCGCCCGACGATGAACTTCTGCAGGTTGCCGCCCGAGAGCGAGCGGGCCGCCGCGTCCGGCCCGTGGGCCTTGACCTGGTAGCGTGCGATCAGGTCGGCCGCCTGCCGGCGCAGCGCGCCCATGTTCAGCCAGCCCATGGGGCCCACGGCCTCGCGGCGCGACAGCAGCAGGTTGTGCGCCAGCGACAGGGTGGGCACCGCGCCGCGGCCCAGCCGCTCTTCGGGCACGAAATGCAGGCCCAGCGCGCGCCGCTGCTGCGGGCCCAGGGTCGACACATCCCGACCGGCCAGCCGGATGCTGCCGGCCGGGGCGCGGGTGTCCTCGCCCGAGAGCGCCATGAGCAGTTCGCGCTGGCCGTTGCCGGACACGCCGGCCAGCCCCAGCACCTCGCCACCCCGCACCTGCAGGGCGATGCCGGACAGCGCGGTGCCGAACGGATCGCTGCACGGCAGGTCCAGGCCCTGCACCTGCAGCACCGGCGCGCCGGGCGTGGCCGGGTGCGCCTGCAGCGGCGGCGGCTCGGCGCCGATCATCAGGCGCGAGAGCGATGCGTTGCTCTCGGTGCGCGGGTCGCAGGTGCCGCTGACCTTGCCGCCGCGCAGCACGGTGCAGGCGGTGCACAGGCTGCGGATCTCGTGCAGCTTGTGGCTGATGTAGAGGATGCTGCAGCCCTGCGCCGCGAGCTGGCGCAGCACCTCGAACAGACGCTCCACCGCCTGCGGGGTGAGCACCGAGGTGGGTTCGTCCAGGATCAGCAGCTGCGGGCGGCCCAGCAGCGCGCGGATGATCTCCACCCGCTGCATCTCGCCCACCGACAGGGTGTGCACCGGGCGCTCGGGGTCGATGTCCAGTCCGTACTCGGCGGCCTTGGCCGCGATGCTGGCGGTCACGTCGGCCAGGGTGAGGCTGCGCTCCAGGCCCAGCCACACGTTCTCGGCCACGGTCAGCGTCTCGAACAGGCTGAAATGCTGGAACACCATGCTGATGCCCAGCGCCCGCGCCTCCTGCGGGTTGCGCACCTGCACCGGCTGCCCGTTGAACAGCACCTGCCCGGCGTCGGGCTTGACGGTGCCGTAGATGATCTTCATGAGCGTGGATTTGCCGGCGCCGTTCTCGCCGAGCACGGCATGGATCTCGCCGGGCTGCACGGTCAGGGCGACGCCGTCGTTGGCCACCACGCCGGGGTAACGCTTGGTGATGCCGTCGAGCCGCAGGCGCGGAACAGGGGTGTGCGGTGTCATGGGGTGTGCGGGGGAAGCGACGGGCGGCTGGGCGCCCGGCGAAGCCGGGCAATGTAACACCCCACCGGGCAGGGCATACGGCCAGGGGCCCTGTCGCACAAAAACCGCCAAAAACACCCGGACATCGCACGCCCGGATACCCGTATCTGTAACACAATGAAGCGACGTGCCGCCACGCGCCACCGGCGCAGAGAGGACGATGTGTCCGCCTTCCTTGGCGCCGACCCTGGCGCCTTCGGCTCCTTTGCCGACCACCTGCCGGGGGCGTTCTTCCGCTCCCGCACCACACCCGATGGCCAGCGGCGGCTGGAGTACATGTCGCGCGGGTGTGTGGACGTGTGGGAAAAATCCCTGGAAGAGCTGGAGGCCGACATGACCTCCCTGTGGACCATGGTGGACCCGGCCGATCTGCCGGCCATGAAGGCCAGCATCGACGAGTGCGTGGCCACCGGTCGGGACTGGGACTGGGAATGGCGCATCTGCACACCATCGGGTCGGCGCAAATGGCTGCACGGGCTGGGTCGGGTGCAGCACGCCCCGGGCGGGGACATCATCTGGCACGTCTTCGTGGTGGACCAGACCGACAACCGGGTGGCACGGCAACGGCTGCGCGAGAGCGAGGACCGGCTGCGCCAGCTGATCGAGGGCATTCCTAACGTGGCCGTTCAGGGCTACGACGCCGACCTGATCTGCCGCTTCTGGAACAGCGCGTCGGAACGCCTGTACGGCTACAGCCGCGCCGAGGCGGTGGGTGCCAGCCTGCTCGATCTGATCATCCCCGAGGCCATGCGCCCCATGGTGGTCCAGGCGGTGGACACCATGCTGCGCTCCGGCCAGGCCATACCCAGCGAGACGCTCACGCTGCGCGCCCGCGACGGCTCGCCGGTGCAGGTGCATTCGGGCCATGTGCTGGTGGAAGTGCCGGGGCAGGCCCCCATGTTCTTCTGCATCGACTTCGACCTGTCGGAGCGGCTGGCCGCCGAAGCCACCCAGCGCGCCCTCACCGAACAGCTGCAGCAGGCCCAGAAGATGGAAGCGCTGGGCACCCTGGCCGGCGGCATCGCGCACGACTTCAACAACATCGTGGCGGCCATCCTGGGCAACGCCGAACTGGCCCTGGGCGACGTGCCCGTCGACTCCCCCGCCCACGTGAGCCTGAGCGAGATCCGCAAGGCGGCGCGCCGGGCACGCTCCCTGGTGCAGCAGATCCTCACCTTCGCGCGGCGCCAGGCCCAGGGCCGGACCGCGCTCGACCCCGGCGAGGTGCTGCGCGAGACCCACGGCATCCTGCGGTCCACGCTGCCGCCGGGGGTGCAGCTGCGTTTCTCGGTGCCGACCGAGCTGCCGGTGGTGCTGGGCAATGCCACCCAGCTGGCCCAGGTGTTCCTGAACCTGGTCACCAACGCGATCCAGGCCGCCCAGGGGCGGGACGGTGCCGAGGTGGTGCTGCAGGCCTCCGCCTGTGCCGGCCCGCCCGGTGCACCCGAGGGCAGCGTGGAGGTGATGGTGCCGCCCGACAGGACCCTGCGCCCCGGCCTGAAGGTGGAGGTGCACGACAACGGCCACGGCATCGACCCGGCCGCCCTGGGCCGCCTGTTCGAGCCCTTCTATTCCACCAAGCCCACCGGCCAGGGCTCGGGGCTGGGGCTGTCGGTGGTGCACGGCGTGCTGATGGAGCACGGCGCCAGCCTGCAGCTGCGCTCCCGCCCCGGCGAGGGCACCAGCTTCGTGCTGTGGCTGCCCGCCACGACCGAACGCCCGGTGCCCGCCGACGAAACCGTCCAGCCCGCGCTTCAGCCCTGCGGCCAGAGCCACACCCTGCTGTATGTGGACGACGACCAGGCGCTGATATCGGTCATGTCGCGCATGCTGGCCCGCCAGGGCTATGTGGTGGAGTCGCTGGACAACCCCCAGGAGGCCATCGACCGGCTGCGCGAACCCGGGCGCCGACCGGACGTGGTGATCGTGGACTACAACATGCCGCAGATGTCGGGCATCTCGCTGGCGCGGGCCATCCGCACCCTGGATGCACGGCTGCCCATCATCCTGACCTCGGGGCATGTGACCGACGAACTGCGCGAGCAGGCGCGGGCGGCCGGCATCGACCACGTCATCGAAAAGCCCGACACCAGCCGCGAACTGGCCGGGCTGATCGCCGGTCTGGCCAGCCGGCACGCCGGCTGATCAGCACACCGACCAGCGACGCACCAGGTTGTTGTACAGCCCGGTCAGGCGCACCAGGGCGGGATCGGCCTCACCGTGGCGCCGCCGCAGGTCCATCAGGGCCTGGTCCATCTCCCACAGGTGGCGGCGGCATTCGGCGTCCTGCACCGCACTCTGAAGGAACAGATAGCAGGCCAGGCGCTCGCCCCGGGTGACCGGCGTGACTTCGTGGATCGATCCCGACGGGTAGATCACCAGGCTGCCCGCCGGCAGCTTCACCCGGTGGCTGCCGTAGGTGTCCTCGATATGCAGCTCGCCACCGTCGTAATCGGCCGGGTCGCTCAGGAACAGCGTGGCCGAGATGTCGGTGCGAAGCAGGCTGCCGTCCGGCAGGTATCGCAGCGTGCTGTCGGCATGCCAGCCGTAGTGGCTGTGCTCGGGCGTGTAGCGGTTGAACTGCGGCGGCACCACCTTGTGCGGCAGTGCCGCCGACAGCAGCAGCGGTGAGCGGTTGAGCGCCCGCATGACCAGCCGCCGAAGTTCGGGCAGCGGGCCGAAGTCCTCCGGCAGCTGCTGGTTGCGCTTGGCCAGGAGTGCCTGCGGGCCGGCACTCAGGCCGCTGGCCCAGGGGGCCTGGGTCAGCAGCGCACGCACCGCCGAGAGTTCGTCCGCCGACAGGATGGCGTCGAAGGTCACCAGCATGGTCGACCTCAGAAGTCGTGACGCAGGGTCACGATGAACTGCCGGCCCGGGCCGGGAATGCCTTGCCCGCCGCCTTCTGCCAGCTGCTGGATGTAGCGCTTGTCGAAGGCATTGAACAGGTTCAGGCGCACCTGGGTCTTGGGGGAGAACTTGTAGGTGGCGTACAGATCGGCCACGGTGTACGCCGGGATGCGTACCACCCGGTTGGCGTTGCCCGCCGGCGGCGACGGCTCCACACCGCTGGTCTGTTCCGACACATGTTGCAGACCGCCACCCAGGGTCCACTGCGGTGTGACGTCGTAGGTGGTGAACAGGTTGAAGGTGTGCTGCGGCGTGCCGCCCAGCCCCTGGCCAACCGCGAACGGGTTGGTCGGTGCAGCGGTCACCTTCGAATCCAGGTAGGTGTAACCGCCATAGAGCTTCCAGCGCTTGCTCAGGTTGCCCGCGGCCAGCACCTCGAAACCGTTGATGTGGTACTCCACATTGGGGATGGTCACCGCACCCGGCACGGCGGCCGGGAATCGCCCCTCGGTGGTCTCGGTGCGGAACACCGCCATGTTCAGGTCCAGGTCGGAACCGATGTCCCACTTGGCGCCCAGCTCGATGGCCTGCACTTTCTCCGGCGGGGTGTTGAAGGTCGGGCCGACCACCGCTTCGGTGGCACCGCCGCCGGCCAGCTGCACCTGGTTGCGGTCGAAACTGCCGGAGATGTTGTACGCATTGCCGTAGGCCGCGTACAACGAGGTGTCGGGCCTCAGCTTGTAGACCAGGCCGGTGCTCCAGCTGAACTCGGTGTCCTTGCGCACATGGTCGGTGTTGTTGGCCGCCAGCGCGCCGGTGAAACCGCGCCGGTTGGCCTCGGCCCGCACGCTGTCCCAGCGCCCGCCCAGGCTCAGCTCCCAGCGGTCGGACAACTTCATGGTGTCCAGCGCATAGATGCCCAGCTCCTCGGTCTGGAAGCTGTAGACCGTGCCGTCGTACACCGGCGTGGCCGCACCCAGCACCCGCAGGGCCGGGTTGTAGAGCGAGGTGCTGGGGCCCTGGGTGTCGCGGCGGCGGCGGTTCTCGTAGGTGTAGCGGGCCACTTCCACGCCGGTGACCATGTCGTGCTGGACAGACCCGGTGGAAAAGCTCCACAGCAGGTCGGTCTGGTTGTTGAAGCCGTCGTCGGTCTGGTCGCGCGGCTTGGTGTCACCGCGCGCGGTGGTCAGGTTGACGATGCGCGGCGACGAGGTGATGGAGTCGTTCTTCACCTGGCTGATGCGGGTCTGGTTGCGCAGCACCAGGCCGTTCCCGAAACTGTGCTGCACCGACAGCCCGACCTGGTTCACGGTGACCTTCTTGTAGTCGTCCAGGTGGCCGTAAAAGTTGTCGAAGTCCAGCCCGGGCGGCAGCACACCGCCGTTGCCCAGCACATTGGTGCGGTCCAGCGGAAGGCCGGCATCGGGCAGGTCGTCCTGGCGGGTGTGCAGGAAGTCGGCGGTGATCTGGGTCGGGCCCTTGAAGCCCCAGGTGTAAGCGGCGTACAGGCCGTAGCGGCTCTCCTCCGCCACGTCGCGCCCCGGCTTGTCGCTCTGGTGGCGCATGAGGTTGATGCGCACCGCACTGTCGTCGTCGATCGGGCGGTTCAGGTCGGCGGTGGCGCGGAAGTAGCTGTCGGTGCCCACGCTGATCTCGGCCCGGTTGAAGGCCTCCAGGCTGGGCTTCTTGGTGACGAAGTTGATGGTGCCGCCGGCCGATCCCCGACCCGAGAAGGCCGAGTTCGGCCCCTTCACCACCTCCAGCTGATCGATGTAGAACGGGTCGCGGAAGTAGTTGCCCAGGTCGCGCGTGCCGTTCACATTCAGGTCGTCGCGGGCATTGAAGCCCCGGATCTTGAGCTGGTCGCCACCGGGCGGATTGCCCTCGCCGGCCTGCAGGCTGATGCCCGGAATGTTGCGCAGCGCGTCCTTGATGGAAGTGACGTTCTGCTCCTCCAGCAGGTCACTGGGCAGCACGCTGATGATGCGCGGGGTGTCCTTGAGATCGCGGGTGTACTTGATGCTGTCCATCTGCTGGCCCCGGAAATCGATGACTCGCACCTCCTCCAGCACCGAGCCTGCCGTCGCGGTCGGAGCGGGTACGGGGTTGGCGGTCTGGGCCAGGGCTGAGCCGGCCAGGCTGGCTGCGGCCAGGGCGACGGCGCGGGGGCGCAGGCGGTGAACACGGCGCGGTGCCACCGCGAAAGAAGCAAAGGACGAAGTCATGATTTCCCTTATGAATACAAAACGTGATGCGAATTGTTCGCATCCATATTATTAATTCAGATTTAACTCTTGACGCGATTGACGGTCTTTTGCCTAGGGACATCCCCAGCCGGTTTCACGCAGGAAGCCCCACCCCGCCGGGTATTCTTGCGACCCATGCGACTGCCATTCAGCCTGCTGCTTGCCCTGTCCTGCCTGGCGGCCCACGCCGGCGAGCAGGACGTGGTGCGCCGCGACGTGGAGGCCGGCCGGCTCAAGCCGCTGGCCGACATCCTGCAATCGGTGCAGGCCAGCCACCCCGGACGTCTGCTGGACGTTCAGCTGGTGCCGGGACCGGCCGGCCAGCGCTGGTATGTGCTGCGCCTGATGCAGAAGGACGGCTCGCGCACCGAGGTGCATGTGGACGCCGTCACCGGCCAGGAGGTGGCCACCCCCGCGCGGCGACCGGCCGGCGTGCTGTCCATGACCGAACTGCTGCGGCGCGCCGACGCCCTGCGCGGCGCCACCGTGCTGGAGATCGAGCTCGAATCGGCGCCGGACCAGCGCGCGGTGTACGAGGTGCGCGTGCTGCAGGCCAGCGGCCAGCGCCAGGTGCTGCGGCTGGATGCATACAGTGGCGCGACGCTGGACCTGCCGGTACCCGACCGCAGCGCGGTCGGGCGGCTCATGCCCCTGGCCAGCCTGCTGGAGCCGCTGGAGGCGCGCTATGCCGCCCGCGCGACCGAGCTGGAGTTGCGCCGCGAGCCGTCCGGCCGCCTGTACTACGACATGGCCCTGCTCACGGCGCAGGGTCGCCGCCTGACGCTGCTGGTGGATGCCACCACCGGCCAGATCATCAACGACACCGAGCCTCGCCGATGAAAGTATTGCTGGTGGAAGACGATGTGGCGCTGGCGCGCGGCATGAGCGAGGCCATGTCGCGCGAGGGCATGGTGGTGGAACACTGCCACGACGGCCCCTCGGCGCTGCAACGGGTGCACGACACGGGCGCGCCGGGCGCACCGGGTGCGGTGGACGTGGCCGTGCTCGACCTGGGCCTGCCGGGGCTGGACGGCCTGTCGGTGCTGCGCCAGTGGCGTTCGCGCGGCCGCAGCTTTTCGGTGCTGGTGCTCACCGCGCGGGGGCGCTGGAGCGACAAGCTCGAAGCCTTCCAGGCCGGTGCCGACGACTACCTCACCAAGCCCTTCCTGATGGAAGAAGTGGTCACCCGGCTGCGGGTGCTGCAGCGCCGCCAGGTGGGCCTGCCTCGCCCGGTGGTGCACCAGGGCCCGCTGAGCTACGACACCGTGGCCGCCACCTTCAGCCTGGACGGCCAGCCACTGGTCCTCACGGCGCAGGAGCAGCGCATCCTGGCCCATCTCATCACCCGCCCGGGCGCCCTGGTCACCCGCGACGAACTGGTGCGCCATGTGTATGCCCGCGACTTCGATCCGGACTCCAACAGCCTGGACGTGCTGATCGGCCGCATCCGCCGCAAGCTCGCCCCCCACGCCCTCATCCACACCGAGCGCGGGCGCGGCTACCGGCTGCAGCACGACCATGCCGGCCCCACGCCGGACTGAGCGGCTCAGCCTGGCCGGGCGCCTGACGGTGCTGGGCCTGCTGGCCGCGCTGCTGTGCTCGGGGGCCGCGGGCTGGTGGCTGCGCACCGAGCTGCACACCGTGGTGCTGCGCAGCCTGGAGGGCGAGCTGGCCGACCGGGCCGAACGCATCGAGGCCGAGCTGGTGGCCGACGGCCGCCTGAACGACCCCAGTTTCAGCAGCCAGCTGCTGGAGTTCAACGCCATCTTCTCGGGCTGGTACTGGACCATCGACCACCAGGGCGGGCAGCTGCGTTCGCGCTCGCTGTGGGACGCCACCCTGGCCGTGCCGCGCGACACCGCCGTGCCGGGGCGCTCCGGGCTGCTGCTGCAGGCCCACGGGCCGCGCCAGGAGCGCCTGCTGGTGCTGGAGCAGGACATCGATGCGCTGGGCATGCCGGCCACGCTGCGGGTGTTCGGGCCGATGGACCAGGTGCTGGTCGACCTGGACCGCATCGACCGGGTGCTGCTGCTGGCCCAGGTGCTGTTCCTGCTGGCCGTGGCGGTGGCCACCCGGGTGCAGGCGCGGCTGGGCCTGCGCCCCCTGCAGCGGCTGCAGCGCAGCCTGGGGGCGGTGCGCGAGGGGCGCCAGAAGGCGGTGTCGGACGAACCGGGCTTCGGCCCCGACCTGGACCCGCTGGCCCGCACGCTGGATGCGGTGCTGGAGCGCAACGCCCGGGTGGTGGAACGCGCCCGCCACCAGGCCGCCGACCTCAGCCACGCACTCAAGAAGCCACTGGCCGTGCTCTCGCTCGAAGCGCAGCGCAGCGCACCCGACCCGGCCGCGCTGCAGGCCCAGACCCGCGCCATGGAACGCGTGATCGACCGCCACCTGGCGCGCCTGGCCAGCGGGGCCGGCAGCGTGGAACGCACCGATGCCGGCGCTGCCGTGCGCCAGGTGCTCGCGCTGGTGCAGCGGCTGCACGCGCCACGGGGCCTGGCCTGGACCCTGCAGGCGGACGACGGGGTTTTCTGGAACGGATCGCCGGCCGACCTGGAGGAGATGCTGGGCAACCTGCTGGACAACGCCGGCAAGTGGGCCCGCAGCGCGGTCACCGTGGCGGTGACGCCGGCCGAGGGCGGCATCGTCGTGCGCATCGAGGACGACGGCCCCGGCCTGCCACCGCAGGCCCGCGACGCGGCGCTGCAGCGCGGCCAGCGTTTCGACCAGCAGGCCGAAGGCCATGGTCTGGGACTGGCCATCGTGAGCGACATTGCCGACACCTACGGCGGCAGTCTGAGCCTGGAAACCGCCCCGGCCGGCGGGCTTTGTGCGGTGCTGCAGCTGCCCTGAACTACACTTCGCCTCGCTCCGGGGTGCACGGACCGCAAGGTCCGGCGCTGAGACGGCATCTGCCGAACCCGTGAACTTGATCCGGTCAGTACCGGCGTAAGAAGAGCGCATGCCCTCCCGGGCATGTGGATGTGGTCCCGTCTGCGCGACGGGCCGCTCCACGGTCGGGCGGGTGGACCTCCGGAGCACCTTTGCCACCGCGTCGTCCACCCAGGAGCCCACCATGAACGCACCCGACCGCTTCCCCGTCGATGGCCCCGCCATCAGTCGCGAGCCCTTCCCGCAGTCCCGCAAGATCTTCGTGCCTGGCCAGCAGCCCGGCGTGCAGGTGCCCATGCGCGAGATCGCGCTCACCAACGGCGAACAGGTGGTGGTGTATGACACCTCCGGCCCCTACACCGACCCGTCGGTGAACATCGATGTGCGGCGGGGCCTGCCGCCGGTGCGGGCAGCCTGGGTCAACGCGCGCGGCGACACCGAAGCCTATGCCGGGCGCACGCCCCAGCAGCTCGACGACGGCGTGCGCGGCGAAGCACCCGACGCAGTGCAGCTGCAGCGCATGGCCGCCCTGCGCGAACAGGCCGCCGGTCTGCAACGCACCCCGCGCCGCGCCCGCAGCGGCGCCAACGTGACCCAGATGCACTACGCACGCCAGGGCATCGTCACGCCGGAGATGGAGTACATCGCCATCCGCGAGAACGGCCGGCGCGAATGGATGCAGCAGTACCTGGGCGATACCGCCCGCGAGGCTCGCTTGCGCGGCGACCCGCGCGGCGCGAGCATCCCCGATGTCATCACCCCCGAGTTCGTGCGCGACGAGGTGGCACGCGGCCGGGCCGTGATCCCGGCCAACATCAACCACACCGAGCTGGAGCCCATGGTCATCGGCCGCAACTTCAAGGTGAAGATCAACGCCAACATCGGCAACTCGGCGGTCACCTCCAGCATCGAGGAAGAGGTGGAAAAGCTGGTCTGGTCCATCCGCTGGGGTGGCGACACGGTCATGGACCTGTCCACCGGCCGCCACATCCACACCACGCGCGACTGGATCGTGCGCAACAGCCCGGTGCCCATCGGCACCGTACCCATCTACCAGGCACTCGAAAAGGTGGGTGGCGTCGCCGAAGACCTGAGCTGGCCGCTGTTCCGCGACACGCTGATCGAACAGGCCGAACAGGGGGTGGACTACTTCACCATCCATGCCGGGCTGCGGCTGGCCTTCATCCACCTCACCGCGAACCGGCGCACCGGCATCGTCAGCCGGGGCGGCTCCATCCTGGCCAAGTGGTGCATTGCCCACCACCGCGAGAACTTCCTGCACACGCACTTCGAAGAGATCTGCGAGATCATGAAGGCCTACGACGTGACCTTCTCGCTGGGTGACGGCCTGCGACCCGGCTCGCAGGCGGATGCCAACGACGAAGCCCAGTTCGCCGAACTGCGCACCCTGGGCGAGCTCACACAGATCGCCTGGAAGCACGATGTGCAGACCATGATCGAAGGCCCCGGCCATGTGCCCATGCACCTGATCCAGGCCAACATGGACGAGCAGCTCAAGCACTGCCACGAGGCACCCTTCTACACGCTGGGGCCGCTCACCATGGACATCGCCCCGGGCTACGACCACATCGCCAGCGCCATCGGCGCGGCCATGATCGGCTGGATGGGCACGGCCATGCTGTGCTACGTCACGCCCAAGGAACACCTGGGCCTGCCCGACCGCGACGATGTGAAGCAAGGCATCGTGGCGTACCGCATCGCAGCCCATGCCGCCGACCTGGCCAAGGGCCACCCTGGTGCCCGCGCCCGCGACGACGCCATGAGCCAGGCCCGATTCGAGTTCCGCTGGCGCGACCAGTTCGCCCTGGGCCTGGACCCGATGACGGCCGAGGCCTACCACGACGAAACGCTGCCCAAGGACGCCTCCAAGGAAGCGCACTTCTGCAGCATGTGCGGCCCCAAGTTCTGCTCCATGAAAATCACCCAGGACGTGCGCGACTACGCGGCTGCCAAGGGTCTGAGCGAACAGCAGGCGCTGAGCGACGGCATGGCGGCCAAGAGCGCCGAATTCCGGGCGGCTGGCGGCGAGTTTTACGTGCCGGTCGGTTCGATCACCCCGCGCAAGGACTGAACCATGGCCCGCATCGGCATTGCCGGCGCCGGCGTGCTGGGCCGGTTGCTGGCCTGGCAGCTGGCGCGCACCGGCCATGAGGTGTGTGTGGTCGATCCGGCGGCCGGGCCACAGGCACCGCCGCTATCGGCCTCGGGCGCAGGGGCCGTGTCGTCCGCGCAGCGGGCCGCCGGCTTCACCGCCGCCGGCATGCTCAGCCCGCTGGCCGAACTCGACCATGCCGATGACCGTATCGCGGCCCTGGGCTGGCGTTCCTTGCCCCTGTGGGCGGCGGTGGCCGAGGCCCTGCCGGCCAACCCACCGCTGCTGCGCTGCCACGGCAGCCTGCTGCTGGCCCACCGCAGCGACCTGGGCAGCGCGCAACGCGTGCTGGCCCGGCTGCAGGCCTCCGCCGGCAAGGATGCAGCGCAGGCCCTGAGCGCCGATGCCCTGCGGGCGCTGGAGCCGGCGCTGGCCAGCGGCCTGCAGGGCTGGCTGCTGCCGGGCGAAGGCCAGGTCATGCCGCGCGAGCTGCTGCAGGCGCTGGCCGAACACGCCGCGGGCGTGCAGTGGCACTGGGGCCGGCAGGCCACCGAGGTGCACCCGGGCGCCATCACCCTGGACGACGGCACCACCCTGCCCTGCGACCTGGCCATCGACGTGCGTGGCCTCGGCGCACGCAGCACCGGCCTCACGCTGCGCGGCGTGCGCGGCGAGATCCTGTGGCTGCACGCGCCCGGTGGGGTGCTGCACCGGCCTGTGCGGCTGCTGCACCCACGCCACCGCATCTACCTGGTGCCCCGACCCGGCGATGTGGTGGCGGTGGGCGCCAGCGAGATCGAGAGTGAGGACCGTTCCCCCATCAGCCTGCGCACCGCCGTAGAGCTGATGAGCGCGGCCCACAGCGTACTGCCCGAACTGGCCGAGGCCCGGTTGCTGCACCACGACACCCATCTGCGTCCGGCCACGCCCGACCACCTTCCGCATCTGCATCACCAGAGCGGCCTGCTGCAGATCAATGGTCTGTTCCGCCACGGCTGGCTGATCGCCCCGGCACTGGTACAGGACGCCCTGTGCATGGCCGGGTTGAGCACCGACGCGCTGCAGCCGGTCCATCCATCCGAAGGAGTCCCCGCATGAACCACCCTGCCCCTGCATTCAACACCGTCGAACTCGACGGCCATCCGCACACCGTGCCCGCCGGCACCACGCTGGCCGATCTGCTGGCCCTGCATGGCACGCCGCCCGATGCGGTGGCCACCGCCGTCAACCAGCGCTTCGTGCCGCGCACCGCGCGGGCCGGCACGGTGCTGGCGGCCGGCGACCGCGTCACCACCTTTGAAGCCATCACCGGAGGCTGACCATGCACCTCGACGATACGCCGCCCCGCGCCGACACCCCCTGGACGGTGTACGGCACCGCACTGCACAGCCGCCTGCTGCTGGGCACCGCCGGCTACCCCTCGCCCGCCGTGCTGGAGGTGGCCCTGCGCGCGGCCGGCACGCAGGTGGTCACCGTGGGCCTGCGCCGGGTGCTGGCCGGCGGTGGCGACAACGGCTTCATCGGCCAGCTGCTGCCCGGCCTGCGCGAGCGCGGCGCGCACCTGCTGCCCAATACCGCCGGCTGCCGCAGCGCCCGCGAGGCCGTTGCACTGGCCCACATGGCGCGCGAGCTGTACGGCACGCACTGGATCAAGCTGGAAGTGGTGGGCGACGAACACACCCTGCAGCCCGACCCCTGGGGCACGCTGGATGCCGCCGCCGAACTGGTGCGCGAGGGCTTTGCGGTGTTCCCCTACTGCACCGACGACCTGGTGAGCTGCCAGCGCCTGCTGGACGCCGGCTGCGAGGTGCTCATGCCGTGGGGGGCGCCCATCGGCTCCGGCCAAGGCCTGCTCAACCCGTGGGCCCTGCGCACGCTTCGCGAGCGGCTGCCCGATGCCACGCTTATCGTCGATGCCGGCATCGGCACCCCCAGCCATGCGGCACAGGCACTGGAGATGGGCTTCGACGCGGTGCTGCTCAATTCGGCCGTGGCCCAGGCCCGCGATCCGGTGGGCATGGCCCGGGCCTTTGCCCACGCGGTAAAGGCCGGGCGCCTGGCCTTCCAGAGCGGCACCCTGACGCCCCAGGCCATGGCCGTGGCCAGCACGCCGGTGGTCGGACGCCCGATGCTGATCGGATGACGCCATGAACCACCCACAGAACCCCTCGCCCACCGTGATCTGGAGCGTGGCTGGCCACGACAGCGGCGGCGGTGCCGGCCTGTCGGCCGACCAGCGCGCGGCCGATGCTTTTGGTGTGCATCTGTGCCCGGTACTGGCCGCCATCACCGCCCAGAGCACAACGGCAGTCACCCGCGTGGCAGCGGTCCCTGCCGATCTGTTCGAAGCCCAGCTCGACACGCTGCAGGCAGACCTGCCACCACGCGCGATCAAGACCGGCCTGCTGGGCGACCCCGACCAGGTGCAGGCGCTGGCCCGGCGCATCGACCGGCTGCGCGAACAAGGCCCGCTGCCGGTGGTGGTGGATCCGGTGCTGCGGGCCACCACCGGCGCCACCCTGGCCGACGACGCGCTCCGGCAAGCCCTGGTGCGCTGGCTGCTGCCCAGGGCCAGCCTGGCCACCCCCAACCGGCGCGAAGCGCTGGCCTTGCTCGGATTACCGCAGACCGATGCCACACCGGCCCCCGCACTCGCGGCTTCACTGCGGGCGCTGGGCGGCGAAGCCGTGCTGATCACCGGCGGCGACGACGGGGGTGATCTGTCGTGCGACTGGCTGGACACGCCACACGCCCGGGGCTGGCTGGCCCTGCCCCGGCTGGACACGCCGCACAACCATGGCACCGGCTGCACACTGGCCAGTGGCGCAGCAGCCGCCATGGCACTCGGCTGGGTGGGCACCGATGCCGCCGTGCTGGGCAAAATGTTGGCCACTCAAGCACTGCGCCACGCCCGGGCCGTAGGCCGCGGCGCCGGCCCGGTGATCGCCACCCGCGGTTTCGGCAGCGATCCCTCGCTGCTGCCGGTGCTCTCCATCGGCGACACCCTGCCACCGTGGGCCACCACGCCGGCCGGGACCACAGAGCGCCCGCAGGGCGTGTACGCCATCGTCGATACCGCTGAACGGGCGGAAGCCTGCATCGCCGGCGGCGCCGCCATGGTGCAGCTGCGCATCAAGACCGACGACGGCACCGCGGCACCCGAGCATCTGCGCGCCGAGCTGACCCGGGCCATCGCGGCCGGGCAGCGCAGCGGCGTGCCGGTGGTCATCAACGACCACTGGCGGCTGGCGCTGGAACTGGGTGCCGCGGCCCTGCACCTGGGCCAGGAGGATCTGCTCGCGCTGGACGCCGCCGACCACCACACCCTGGCACGGGCGCGCGCGGCCGGCGTGTCGCTGGGGCTGAGCTCGCACAGCCTGTGGGAGCTGTGCCGCGCGCGCTCCATGCAGCCGGACCTGATCGCCTGCGGTCCGGTATGGCCGACCACCACCAAGGCCATGCCGTGGCAGCCCCAGGGGCTGGACAACCTGGCCTGGTGGGCGCACATGGCGGGCACTGCTGTGGTGGGGATCGGCGGGGTGCTCACCCACGATCAGCTGGCGCAGGTGGCGCGCAGCGGTGCAGCAATGGGCTGCGTGGTGCGCGGGCTGGGCGACGACCCGGCACGCAGCCTGACCGAATGGTCGGCTGCCTGGGCACAGGGACGACTCGCAGCCCCGCTGCCGCTGCCTGCGCTGCCGCACCCGACGCTGGGGCAGAATCCGCCGGCCTGATACTGCCCCACCATGACCGACCACGACCTGCCCCCGCTCCAGCCCACGCCGCCCGGTCTGTACCGCCACTACAAGGGCGGCTGGTACGAGGTGATCGACACCGTGCGCTGCAGCGAGACCCTGCAGGGCATGACGCTGTACCGGGCGCTGTATGGCGGCTTCGGCCTGTGGGTGCGCCCGGCCGCCATGTTCGGCGAGACCGCCGAGTTCGAAGGCCGGGTGCAGCCCCGCTTCGTGCGCCACGACCTGGCCCGCCTGCAGACCACCGACCTGCCCGGTGCCCGCGCCCTGGTGGCCCACCTGCGGGGTCGGGCACAGCGCCAGGGCATCGACATCGATACCGAACTGCGGCCCCCGCCGCCCGAGCCCACCACCTGCTGCGGGCGCGGCTGCAACGGCTGCGTGTGGGAGGGCTTCCATGCCGCCCTGGGCCATTGGCGCGACGAAGTGCTGCCCAGGCTGGCGCCGGGCTGACGACAGGAATTCATCATGGCTGGACGGGGGGGTGGGCGGGAACCGCCGTCGACCGGGCGGTGACCCATGGACGGCGAGCCCGCCGATCCACCAGGGAGAGACCGAACCATGTCCTGCCAGCCCCTTTCACTGCCCCAGCCCGAACAGCTGCTGACCGAGCTGCTGGCCGTCGCGCCGCGGGTGCGCCTCAGCCCCACCCCCCAGGCCCACGAGTGGCAGCTGCAGCACGGCCCGTGCGCCATCCGGCTGCGTTGGCTGAACAACCCGATCCGCATCGAAATGGCCCTGCAGGCCGGTGAACTGCCGGCCGATGCACCGGTGGCGGTCTACCAGGCCCTGCTGGCCTACAACGGCCGGGCCGGGCTCGGCCGCAACCTGCGGGTGGGCACCGAAGGCGCCGGCCAGACGCTGTACGTGTTGTCGGACCAACCGGCCGGTCAGTGCTCGGCGGCCGAGCTGCAGGCCGCGCTGCTCGACCTGGTCGACGCGGCCCAGAGCGTGCAGATCTGGCTGCATGTGCAGCTCGACCGGGAGCTCGCCACCGCCGACGAGGCCTTGGCCATCCACTGAAACCGCTTCAGAACAGCCGCCCCTGCGCTGCGCTGCTGGCGGCGCTGAAGCGCTGTGTGTCCAGGGCCACCCGCTCGGTGGAGTGACCCAGGCGCCGGCACGCCCGCACAAAGCGCTGGCGCAGCAGGTCGGACCACAGGCCCTGGCCTTTCATGCGGTGGGCAAAGTCGGCGTCGTAATCGCGTCCGCCGTGCAGGTCCTGCACCCGGGCCATGACGCGCTCTGCCCGATCGGGCAGGTGCACCGACAGCCATTGCCGGAACAGCGGCGACAGCTCCCAGGGCAGGCGCAGCACCTGGTAGAAGGCCCGGCTGGCGCCGGCCTCGCGGGCCGCCTCGAGCACCTGTTCCATGTCGTCGTTCACGAACGGTATCTGCGGCGACACGCTCACGCCCACCGGTATGCCGGCCTCGGCCAGGGTGCGTATGGTGCGCAGGCGCCGGTGCGGTGCCGCGGCCCGGGGCTCCAGCGCACGGGCCAGCGAGGCGTCCAGCGTGGTGATGGTCACGTACACCGCCGCCAGCCCCTGCCCGGCCATGGAGGCCAGCAGGTCGATGTCGCGCTCCACGCCGCTGCCCTTGGTGACGATGGCCACCGGGTGCCGGGCCTGCGACAGGACCTCCAGCACGCTGCGGGTCAGGCGCAGTTCGCGCTCGATCGGCTGGTAGGCGTCGGTCACTGTGCCCAGGGCCAGCAGATCGGCCTGGTGGCGCGGGCGCGCCAGTTCGCGGCGCAGCACCTCGGCCAGGCCGCGCTTGGCGATCAGCCGGGTCTCGAAATCCAGCCCCGGCGAGAGGTTGAGGTAGCTGTGGGTCGGCCGGGCGTAACAGTAGATGCAGCCGTGCTCGCAGCCCCGGTACGGGTTGAGGCCGTAGCGGAAACCGATGTCGGGCGAGTCGTTGCGGGTGATGGCGCTGCGCGCGTCTTCCCAGGTGACGCTGGTGGCCGGCGGCGGGAGCGCCGGGCGGTCGGTCTCGGGCCAGCCGTCGTCGAAGGCTTCGCGGGCGTGGGCGGCAAACCGGTGCGGCTGCCAGCTGGCCGCGCCGCGCCCCTTGTGGATGTGGATGCCGTGAACCGTGCCCATGGCGCCTCCGGATACTGTGTATTCGTACAGTATACGGAAGCGCGTGCTCAGACGATCAGGATGGCCCGGAAATCGTTGACGTTGGTGTGGGTGGGGCCGGTCACCACCAGATCGTCCAGGGCCTGGAAGAAGCCGTGGGCATCGTTGCGGGCCAGGTGGTCGGTCACCTTCAGGCCCCGGGCCGCGGCGCGCTCCAGCGTGGTGGGATCGACCCGCGCACCGGCGTTCTCCTCCATGCCGTCGATGCCGTCGGTGTCGGCCGCCAGCGCCCAGATGCGCGGATGCCCGGCCAGCGACTGCACCAGGCCCAGGCAGAACTCGCCGGCCCGGCCGCCCTTGCCGCGGGTCTGGCCCGGCGGCAGCGGCCGCACGGTGACGGTGGTCTCGCCGCCGGTGAGCAGCACGCAGGGCGCCTGGAACGCGCTGCGGCCCATGGCCACCGAGCGGGCCAGGGCCGCATGCACCTTGCCGACCTCGCGCGATTCGCCTTCCACCTCGTCGCTCAGCACATGGGCCTGCAGGCCCATGGAGCGGGCGAGTTCGGCCGCGGCTTCCAGGCTCTGCTGCGGGGTGGCGATCATGCGCACCTCCTGGCCGGCAAAGCGCGGATCGTCCGGCTTGGGCGACTCCAGTGCACCGGCTTCCAGCTGCGCCCGCACCGCCGGCGGCAGCGCGATGCCGTAGCGATCCAGGATGGCCAGCGCGCCGGCGCAAGTGGTGGCGTCGGGCACGGTGGGGCCGCTGGCGATCACGCTGGGGTCGTCGCCCGGCACGTCGCTGATGGTCAGGGTGATCATGCGGGCCGGGGCACACAGCGTGGCCAGGCGACCGCCCTTGATGCGCGAGAGGTGCTTGCGCACCGTGTTCATCTCGCCGATGTGGGCGCCGCATTCCAGCAGCTCGCGGTTGATGCGCTGCTTGTCCTGCAGGGTCAGGCCTTCGCACGGCAGGGTCAGCAGGGCCGAGCCACCACCGGAGATCAGGCACAGCACCAGGTCGTCTTCGGTCAGGCCCTGCACGGCGGCCAGGATGCGCGCAGCCGCCGCCATGCCGGCCTCGTCCGGCACCGGGTGCGAGGCCTCCAACACCTCGATGCGCTGCGGCAGTCCGGCCGGACGCGGCGGTGTGTGGTGGTAGCGGGTGACGACCAGGCCGGAGAGCGGCGCATCCGCCGGCCACAAGGCCTCCACCGCCTGGGCCATGGCGCCACCGGCCTTGCCGGCACCAATCACCACGGTGCGCCCGCGCGGCGGTGGCGGCAGGTGCGCACCCAGGGTGTGCAGGGGCAGGGCCCGCTGCACGGCGGCATCGAACAGGCGGCGCAGCAGGTCGGCGGGGGCGATATCGCGGAAGGGGGTGGGGGCGGAAGTCATATGACGATTGTGCCGTCCCCGAACCGTCGGTCAGGCGGCCGACTCGGGGCCGGCCGGCAGGCGCAGCGGCCGCTCCTCGAACTCGGTGTTGAGCACCACGGTGCTGGTGGTGCGGGCCACGCCGGGGATGGCCTTGATCTGGTAGAGCACATCTTCCAGCGCGCGCGCATGGGTGGTGCGGATCTTGGCCAGGAAGTCGTACTCGCCGGCCACGCTGTGCAGCTCCAGCACCTCGGGCATGTCGCGCAGGCGGGGGGCCACGTCGCGGCAGTGCACGCCGCCGTCGTTGCGGATGGCCACGAAGGCGGTGAAGCGCAGGCCGACCTGGTCCGGGTCGACCCGCAGCGAAAAACGCTCGATGACGCCGCGCTCCACCATCTTCTTGACCCGCTCGTGCACGGCGGCGGTGGACAACCCCACCTCGGAAGCCACATCGCCGTAAGAACGTCGGCTGTCCTGGCTGAGCGCCGTCAGAATTCCGGCGTCGATCTCGTCGAGCTGAAAATTTGCTTGCATATGGATGTGATTCCGTTGAAAATTCGGCCCATCGACCCTGAACCGAACAATTTTCAGTCATTCGACCGTCATGCCGTCCATTTTCAATGCAAACCCCGAATCCGGCCAGTCCTGGCGGCTCATGGCCGCCCTGCTGACGGTCTACATCGTCTGGGGCACCACCTACTTCGCGCTGGACCTGGGCATGCAGACGCTGCCGCCGCTGCTCATGAACGGCACCCGCTTCCTGGTGGCCGGGCTGGTGATGCTGGCCATCGCCCGCTGGCAGGGCCTGCCCTGGCCGACCCGGCAGGAGTGGCAGGCCAGCGCCCTGATCGGCGGGCTGATGGTGTTTGCCGCCATGGGGCTGGTGATGCTGGCGCAGCGGCTGGGCATCGGCTCGGGCCTGATGGCCACGGTGGTCACCACCATGCCCATGTGGCTGGCGCTGTGGACCCGCTGGGGCGGCGAGAAGGTGCCGCTGACCAGCTGGGTGGGCCTTGTGCTGGGAGCCGGCGGCGCCCTGCTGCTGGCCCTGGAAGGCGACTTCTCCACCACCCTGCTCGGCACCCTGTGTGCCTTCGGTGCCCCGCTGGCCTGGAGCATCGGCTCGTATGCCTCGCGCCGCCTGAAGCTGCCGGCACCGGCCATGGCCTCGGGCGCGCAGTGGCTGCTGGGCGGCTTGATGGGCACGGTGGCGGCGCTGGTGCTGGAGCCGGCCACGCGCCAGTTCAGCCTGTCGCAGGTCAGCACCACCTCGGCCCTGGCCTGGCTGTACCTGCTGGTGGCCGGCACCCTGGTCACGCTCAACGCCTACCTGTGGCTGCTCAAGAACACCAGCGCGGCGCTGGCCGGCAGCTACTCCTTCGTGAACCCGGTGGTGGCCCTGGCGGTGGGCGTGGGCCTGGGTGGCGAGAGCCTGACCGGCTGGGTCTTTGTCGCCCTGCCCTTGATCGGACTCGCCCTGGCACTCATCCTGTACGGCCGCGACCTGGTGGCCTGGCTGCAGCGCCTGCGGCCCGGGCGGACCGTGTCGCCGTGATCAGGCCGACAGCACCGTCAACAGCCAGCGGTTGAGGTCGGCCACCTCCTCGGGGCACACGCTGTGCTCCATGGGGTAGGTGTGCCACTGCACCGCATAGCCCAGCGCCGAGAGCGCATCGCGCGTGGCCTCGCCGCGTGCGGGCACCACCACATCGTCCTCGGTGCCGTGGGCCAGGAACACCGGCACGTCGCGGTTGGCGGCGCTCGCCTCGGCGGCCAGGCGGTCCGCCAGCGGCAGGTAACCCGACAGGCCGGCCAGCCCGGCCAGCCGCTGCGGCGAACGCAGGCCGGTCATGAGCGTCATGGCGCAGCCTTGCGAAAAGCCCATCAGCACGATGCGGCGCGAGGGCACACCGCGCCCGATCTCGCGGTCGATGAGCTGCTGCACCCAGCCGGCGGCCTCGCGCAGGCCGGGCTCGTCCTCTCGGCGCGGCTGTGCGGCATCGGCCGGCGGCGGGAAGATGTCGTACCAGGCCGGCATGGGGTAGCCGTTGTTCAGGCTCACCGGTCGCACGGGCGCACTGGGGAAGACATAACGCACGGCGCCCACGGCCGACAGGTCCAGCTCGCGGGCGATGGGCACGAAGTCGTTGCCGTCGGCGCCCAGCCCGTGCAGCACGATGATGCTGGCGGCCACCGGCGCGCCTTCGGGGCCGGTCTGGCCTTCGAGGATGTTGAGCGGGATGGGATTCATCCCGTCGAGGTTACTGCACGAAGCCGGGCAGCCAGAGCGACAGGCCGGGGAAGGCGCACAGGATGACCAGCCGCACCACGTCCACCGCAATGAAGGGCATGGTGCCCCGGTAGATGGAGCCCAGCGGCACGTCGCGCGCGATCGAGTTGATGACGAACACGTTCATGCCCACCGGCGGGCAGATCATGCCGAAGGTCACCGCCATCACCACGATCACGCCGAACCACACCGGGTCGAAACCGAGCTGCATCATGGCCGGGAAGACGATGGGCACGGTCAGCAGGATCATGGCCAGCTCGTCCATCACCGCACCCAGCACCAGGTAGCCCACCATGACCAGCGCCAGCACGCCGTAGGCGCCCACCGGCAGGTGCACCAGCCAGTCCACCGCGTGCTGGGTGAACTGCGTGATGGTGAGGAAGTAGCCGAACAGGTAGGCCCCCATCACGATCATCATGATGGCCGACGACACCCGCAGCGCGTCCACCAGCGAGGCCCGGATGCGCTGCCAGCCCAGCCGCCCGCGCAGCATGCCGATGAGCAGCGTGCCCACTGCGCCCACGCCGGCTGCTTCCTGCACCGTGAAGATGCCGCCGTAGATGCCGCCCAGCACGAACACGAACAGCAGCACCACCGCCCACAATGGCTGTAGGGACCGCCAGCGCTCACCCCAGCCGTGCACCGCGCCGCGCGGCAGGGCCTCGGGCCGCAGGCGGGCCACCACGGCCACCACCCCACAGTAGAAGGCCACCGCCATCAGCCCGGGCACGATGCCGGCGGCGAAAAGCTTGGTGATGTCGGTCTCGGTCATGATGCCGTAGAGCACCATGATCACCGAGGGCGGGATCATGATGCCCAGGGTGCCGCCGGCGGCGATCAGCCCGGCCGAAAAGCCCGGGCTGTAGCCGGCCCGGCGCATCTCGGGCAGGGCCACCTGGGTCATGGTCGCAGCCGTGGCCACCGACGAACCGTTGATGGCCGAGAAGCCGCCACAGGCCGCGATCGACGCCAGCGCCAGCCCGCCCCGGCGGTGGCCCAGCCAGGCCCGCCCGGCCGCGAACAGCTCGTTGCTCATGCCCGACTGCGAGGCAAACGCCCCCATCAGGATGAACATGGGGATGACGCTGAGGTTGTAGTCGGTCAGCACCGACAGCGGCACATTGGCCAGCAGGTTCAGGGCCGGCTTGATGCCCGAGAGCAGCGCAAAGCCGCCCACGCCCGCAATGCCCATGGCCACGCCGATGGGCACCCGCAGGGCCATCATGGCGAACATGCCGACGAAGCCCAGCAGGGCCACCAGATCACGCTCCATGCTGACCTCCGCCCAGACCATCGTCCAGCGGCTCGGGGCTCGCCGCGCGGCCCTGCCACACCTGCACCAGGCGCACCGCGCCCAGCAGCACCGCCACCGTGGCGCCCACCGCCGCCACGCTGTAGAACCACTGCAGCGGCAGCCGCAGGTCCATGGTGCCCTGGCTGCCGGTGCCGGCCACCTTGACCCACACCATCCAGGCCAGCGGGGCCAGGAAGGCCACGGTGATCAACGTGGCCACCAGGTCCACCCGGCGCCGCCCGCGCGGCCCCAGGTGTTCCCACACGATGTCCACGGCGATGTGGCTGCCGTACCAGGTGGCCAGCGCGATGCCCCAGAAGATGGCGATGCCCTGCAGCATCTGCGAGCCGTCGAACCAGTCCGGGATCTGCATGCTCAGCGTGTAGCGCAGCAGCACGTTGCCGGCGGTCAGCACCGCAATGAGCAGCAGGAAGACGGCGGCCACCGTCTCGGTGGCGGAGAGCAGCCGCTTCATCAGTTCAGGGCCTTGCGGTCGGAGAGCTCCTTGCGCAGGTCGTCCAGCGCGGCCTTGCCGGGCACGCCGGCCGCATCGGCGGCACGGACCCAGTTGGTGTAGATGGGCTCGACCGCCTTCTTCCAGACATCGAGCTGCGCGGCCGAGACCGGCACGATGGTGTGGCCGGGCATGGCGGCCAGCTTGGCCTGGCCGGCGTCTTCCTCGTCGCCCCAGGCCGCACCCACCTTGCCGGCCCAGTCGTTGTTGCAGTGGTCGTCGATCACCTTCTTCTGGCCGGCGGCCAGCTTGTCGTACCAGCCCTTGTTGAGCACCCACACGAAGTTGGAGGTGTACAGGCGCATGTCGCTGTGGTGGGTGACGGCCTTGTCGATGCCGAAGGAGATGATGGAGTTCCAGGGGAAGGTGATGGCGTCGGCCAGGCCCTTCTGCAGCGCGTCGCGCGCCTCGGGCGCCGAGACCTGCACGTTGGTCGCACCCAGCAGGCTCATGGTCTGGGCCACGGTGCCGTTGGCCGAACGGATCTTCATGCCCTTGAGCTGGCCCGGCTCGGTGATGGGCTTCTTGGCGTGGAAGGTGCCCACGTGCACATGCACCATGCACAGGCGCACGTCCTTCATCTCGTTGGCGGCGTGCTTGCGGTACCACTGGTCCAGACCGGCCGAGCCGGGACCCGGCCGGGCAATCAGGAAGGGCAGTTCACCGGCGGCCACCAGCGGGAAGCGGCCAGCCTGGTAACCGGGGTTGACCCAGGTCATGTCGGCAATGCCGTCACGCGCCATGTCGTAGTGGTCGGCGGCCTTGCCCAGCTGCTGCGCCGGGAACAGCGCCACCTTGATGGTGCCCTTGGACGCCGCTTCCACCGATTTGGCCCACGGCTCGAAGCCCAGCCGGGACAGCGGGTGCGTGGCCGGCAGCCAGTGGGCGAACTTCAGTTCGACCGGCTTGTCCTGGGCCTGGGCGCCCAGGGCGGCCAGGCCGAGTGCGGCGGCGGCCACCAGGCGCAGCGGGCGCAGGCGGGGGGTGTGGCGGTGGGTCATGGTGTGTCTCCTCGTTGGTGGTGGTGGTCCTGTGGCGCGGTGGCCATCAGGGCGGGCTGGCAGCGGAGCGCTCGGACGGCGCCTTGGCCGCCCAGAATACCGGACGGGCTGCGGGTGATGGCTGGAAGGCCGCGTTCAGGCGGCCCTCAGGATCGGCCAGCGTGGCCCGCAGCGCCTGCTGCAGGGCCAGGGCGGCGGCCTCGGGATCGGTCTGTCCGGACAGGGCGGTCCCCACATGGGTGGCCCACAGCCGGGCGTAGTTCTGGCGGCCACGCGCCTGCGTCTCGCCGTAACCCTTGAGCACCTGCGGCATGCCCGCCAGCTGCAGGGCCAGGGCCGGCGAGCGCGGCAGCCAGTGGTGCAGCGCGGCCAGCCAGGCGGCCATGGCCTCGTGCTCCTGATGAAAGCGCAGCGAGCGCGGCCGCCAGGTGCGCAGCGCGGCCAGCCCGCGCAGCATCAGGAAGCCCCACAGGCTGGTGGAGCGGATGTGCAGGCCCAGGTGGCGACCCATCCAGCCGCGGCGCTGCGCGGTCTGCAGCAGGCGATGGCCCAGCGGCGCCGGCAGCACGGCAGCCAGCTCGTCGATGCCGGGCTTGAAATGCTCGGTGATGCGCACCAGCTCGCCCTCGCGGGCGGCGGCTTCCTGCCGCACCCGGTCGAAGCGGCTGCGGCGCGACTTGAGCTCGGCCACCCGGATCACGTCCTCGAAGCACATCCACAGCGCGAGCTGGCGCACCGCCTCGTCCAGCGAGGCCGAGGCCGCCGGGCCGGCCGGCGCGGCCGATGCGGCCAGGGCCAGCGCGGCCTCGCGGAACCGCTCGGCATACGCCGCATCCTGGTAATCGGCACAGCGGGCAGCGCCCAGCTCGATCAGCTGTTCGAGGGCCGGCGTCATGGCCACGGGGGCCGCTGCGGGAACGGCGGGGCCTTCACCGGCGGCGTCGAAGGCCGCCGCAAACCCGGCCAGGCTGGCCTCCACGCCCTTGCCCGAGCGGCGGATGACCGACTCGCAGACCTCGCGCGACCACGGCAGCACGCCGGCACCGGCCAGCGCACCGAACATCACCGCCGACACCACGGTGCCGCTGCGCACGGTCAGGGCCTCCATGTCGAACAGCACGGCGCGGCGGGCCAGCGCGGTGGCGGCCGCCATCAGGCGCTGCGGGTCCTGGCGGCCGTCGGCCATGTGCATCTTCTCCACCGTGGTGTAGACCCGGTGGGTGGACGAGAGCAGCGTCGTGCGGCCAGTGACGAAGCCCCGCTCGACCATGCGCGCGGCCTCCAGCAGCTCGCTGGCCACCACCACGTCCACGCAGCCGGGCACCGGCGTGAGGCTGAACACCGGCGCGCGGCCGTCGGCAGCGGGCTGGCGCATCAGCTCGATGTAGTAGCTGGTGGCGCCGGTGCGCTGGGCCACACCGGGCACCGAGGTGGCCTGCACCGGCAGGCCCTGATCGAGGGCGCAGCGCACCAGCCAGTCGGCCAGCACCCCGCCACCCTCGCCGCCCAGGGCAGCGATCAGGATGCCCAGGGGCAGGTCGGGGCGTGGGGCATGAAGGGAATCGGAGGGGCTCATGGCTCAGGCCGGCTGCAGCAGGCCGATGAAGAAACGGTTGAGGCGGTCGGTCAGGCGGTCCCACCAGGACGGGTGGGCGATGACGTCGATGCGGTGGAACGAGGGGCACAGCACGGCGGCATCGGCCACCTCGCCGCACAGGCCGCAGCCCACGCAGCCGTTGGTGACGTGCGCCACCGGCTCGCGCCGCAACGGATCGGTGGAGGGCCGCACCGTGAGCGTGGGGCAACCCGAGAGCCGGATGCAGGAGTGGTCGCCGGTGCAGGTGTCTTCGTCCACGCCGTAGCGCACCCGCACCGTGCGCAGACCCTGGCGCAGCCGCTCGGCACGGATGGGTTTGAGGCGGCGCTGGCGTTCCAGCTGGCACTCGCCTTCGGCGATGACCACCTTGAGCCCGTTGAACGGGCTGCCCAGCGCCTCGCGCAACACGTCGCGCACCCGCGAGACCCGGTAGTTGTGCACCGTGCGGATCCACTTCACGCCCATGCCGCGCAGCGTGTTCTCGATGGTCATCTCGCCGGCGGTGGCACTCGACCCTTCGGCCACCCGCTTGGCTTCGGACGCCGGGGTGGAGATGGTCTCCTGCGTGCCGGTGGCCGAGGTGTAGCCGTTCTTCATGATGACCAGCACGCCGTCGCCCTGGTTGAGCAGGGCCGAGCTCACGCCCGAGAGCAGGCCGTTGTGCCAGAAGCCGCCGTCGCCCATGATGGCCACCGGCCGGCGCGCCGAGAAGTTCTTCACCGCCGCGCTCGAGGCCATGCTCATGCCGTAGCCGAGGATGGAGTTGCCCAGCGAGAACGGCTCGAAGGTGGCAAACGAATGGCAGCCGATGTCGGTGGAAATGTGCAGCCGGCCGACGTCGCGCTCCACCAGCTTGATGGCCGCAAACACCGGGCGCTCCGGGCAGCCGGTGCAGAAGTTGGGCGGACGCGCCGGCACCGGGTCGGCCAGCAGCTCGCGGGCCTGGCGGCGCACCTCGGCGAGTTCCTGCGCATAGCGCCGGGCCGGGGCCAGGTCGGTCTGCGGCAAGTGGCGGTCCACGAAGGCGCTGATGCCCTGCAGCAGCACCTCGGTGGTGTACTCGCCGCCCATGGGCAGCAGGTCCTTGCCGTGCAGCCGGGTGCTCAGGCCGGCCCGGCCCAGCCGGGTGGCGATGTCCTGCTCGATGAACTCGGGCTGCCCCTCCTCCACCACCAGCACGGCGGTCTTGTCGGCGCAGAAGCGCTCGATCTGGGCCGGCACCAGCGGGTACACCACATTGAGCACCAGCAGGGGAATGTCGGTGTGGCCATGGGCGTCGGCCAGGCCCGCCTGCTGCAGCGCACGGAGGGTGGCGTTGTACAGGCCGCCCTGCACGATCAGGCCGACGCTGCGGTGGCGGCCGTCGAACCACTCGTTGAGCCCGGCGTCCTCGATGTACTGCTGCGCTGCCGGCATGCGCACCTCGTACTTGAGCTTCTCGTGGCGGAAGGTGGCCGGCGGGTGGGCCAGCCGGTCGTAGCTGAACGAGGCCGCTTCCTGCTGCAGCGCCCGGCCCGAGATGGCCGGGGCGATGTTGTCGCGGGCCTCGAAGCTGCCACGCACATGGCAGGCGCGGATGCGCAGCTCCATCATCACCGGCGTGTTCGATGCCTCGGACAGCCGGAACCCCTCCTCGACCATGCGCACGATGGTGGGCAGGTGCGGGCGCGGGTCCATGAGCCACAGCGCCGACTTCATGGCGAAGGCGTGGGTGCGCTCCTGGATGACGCTGGCGCCCTCGCCGTAGTCCTCGCCGACCACGATGAGCGCGCCGCCCATCACGCCGGGCGAGGCCAGATTGGACAGCGCGTCGGATGCCACGTTGGTGCCCACCACCGACTTCCAGGTCACGGCGCCGCGCACCGGGTACATGATGGACGCGCCCAGCATGGCAGCGGCCGAGCTCTCGTTGGTGCAGGCCTCCACATGCACGCCCAGCTCGTCCAGGTACGGACGGGCCTGCACCATGACATCGAGCAGGTGCGAGATGGGCGAACCCTGGTAGCCGCCCACATAGGTCACGCCGGACTGCAGCAGTGCCTTGGTCACGGCCAGGATGCCTTCGCCGTGGAAGGTCTCGCCGTCACCCAGCTTGAGGGCCTCGATCTCCTGTCGGAATGAGCGTTCCAATCGCCTGTCTCCTTGTTCTGGCCCGCAATCTAGGGGGGCGACCGACATGAAGCAAATGGATTGATCGGATGGTGCACATTCATGGAATGGATAATTCGGGTCAACCCTGAGGAGTGTTCATGAACTTCCGCCAGCTCGATCTCAACCTGCTGCGCGTGCTGTGCGCCATCCACCGCACCGGCTCGGTGACCGCCGCCGGCAAGGCGCTGGCGCTGTCGCAGCCCGCCACCAGCAACGCGCTGGCACGCCTGCGTGAACACTTCCGCGACGATCTCTTCGTGCGCTCGCCCGCCGGCCTGCAGCCCACCCGGCTGTGCGAGCGCGTGGCGCCGGAGGTGCAGACCCAGCTGCAGCTGCTCGAAGCCACCGTGACCGGGCGCGAAGACTTCGATCCGGCCCTCAGCGACACCCGCTGGCGGCTTTCGCTGTCCGACCTGGGCGAGATGATGTTCCTGCCCCCGCTGGCCGCCGCGCTGCGCCGCCATGCGCCCCACGGCCGCCTGACCAACATCTCGGTGGCGGCCGACGACGTGCCGGCCGCACTCGAATCGCGCGAGATCGATTTCGCCATCGGCATCCTGCAGCCGCAGCACCGGGGCGTGCATGCCGACCTGCTGTTCCGCGAGCACTATGTGGCGCTCACCTCGGCGCGCTGGCAGCCGGCGTCCGGCCGGGTGGGCCGCACGCTCAGCGCGCAGCAGCTGGCGCAGGCCTCGCTGGTGGTGGCCTCGCCCACCGCCACCTTTCATGGCAGCGTGGAGCGCATGCTGCAACGGCTGAAACTGGCCGACCGCGTGGTGCTGCGGGCCCGCCATTTCGGCGCCTTGCCGGAGCTCGCCCTGAGCACCGACCTGCTGACCATCGTGCCGCAGATGTACGCCGACATGATCGGCCAGCGGCGCGACCTGCGGGTGTGGAACCTGCCCCGGGCCGCCGCGCCCTCCTACGAGGTGCGGCTGGTCTGGCATGCCAGCACCGCCCGCGACCCGGCGCAGCAATGGATCCGGACCCAGGTGCACGAGCTGTTCGGGCGCGGCCGGACCAGCGCTGCGCGACCGGTCTGAACCTATGATCCCGGCCATGTCGTATACCCATGCCCCCACCCCGGCCGCCCTGGATGCGGCCGGACTGCTGCGCCACCACGATGCCGGAACGCCCTGGCCCGAGCCCCAGGCGCCACACATCCCGGGCGGCCTGCGTGGCGCATACGACCTGGCCCTCCAGGTCCGCGCCCTGCGCGTGGCTCGCGGGGAGCAACCCCGCGGCCTGAAGATCGGCTTCACCAACCGGGGCATCTGGGCCCGCTACAACGTCTTCGCGCCCATCTGGGGCACGGTCTACGACAGCGGCCTGAGCCACAGCGGGCCCGACGGCCACGGGGTCCTGTCACTGGCCGGCACCTGCCAGCCCCGCATCGAGCCCGAGGCGGTGTTCGGCCTGCGCCGCGACGTGTCGGCCACCGACGGCCTCGATGCGCTGTTCGATGCCATCGACTGGGTCGCCCCGGGTTTTGAGGTGGTGCAGTCGCACCTGCCGGGCTGGGTGTTCGAGGCGGCCGACACCGTGGCCGACGGCGCCCTGCACGCGCGGCTGCTGGTGGGCCGGCCGGTGCCCGTGCGTTCGGTGGCCCCGGATGCCGCCGGGCTGCAGGCGGCGCTGGCCGCGTGCCGGGTGCGGCTGCAGCGCGACGGCCGGACCATCGACGAGGGCTGCGGCAGCGCCGTGCTCGACGACCCGCTTTCGGCCCTGCGCCATGTGGTGCAGGCCCTGGCCGACCAGCCCGGCGCGCCGACCCTGCGGGCGGGCGACGTCATCACCACCGGCACCTGGACCGACGCCTGGCCGGTGGAGCCGGGCCAGACCTGGCAGGCGGACTTCGACGCGCCGCTGACCCCGCTGACGGTCCGCTTCACCGCCTGAAGCCCCGCACCGGGCGGGGCTTTCTGGGGAGCCCTCTCCAATCGCGAAGTTCCCCGGGGAAAACCCACTGAATAGAACGACCGTTCGTAGGTAGATTGCAGGGCTGACCTTCATCACCCACAGGAGTACCTGCTTCATGAGTTCCGTCGCCCCTGACCTGCTGGCGCTTCAACGCCTCTACCACTGGGAATCCACCGCCCCGCAACGCGTGTCCATGACGCAGCCCATGGGGAACGGTGTGGTGCAGGACTTCACCTGGGGCCAGGTGGCCGATCAGGTCCGCCGCATGGCCGCCCACCTGCAGTCCCAGGGCTGGGAGCCGGGTTCGCGCGTGGCCATCCTGTCCAAGAACTGTGCCTGGTGGATGATGTCCGACCTGGCCATCTGGATGGCGGGCTACGTGTCGGTGCCGCTCTACCCCACGCTGGCACCCGACACCATCCGCCAGATCCTCAGCCACAGCGGTGCCAAGGCCTGTTTCGTGGGCAAGCTCGATGGCTGGGAAGGCATGAAGCCCGGCGTGCCGGCCGACATGCCCTGCATCAGCTACCCGCTCTCGCCGAAGGACGCCATCGACAGCTATCCCGGCTGGGACAGCCTCTGCAGCAAGGCCGCCCCGCTGCAGGGCCACCCGGTGCGCGACGGTGACGAGCTCTGCACCCTGATCTACACCTCCGGCACCACCGGCATGCCCAAGGGCGTGATGCACAGCTTTGCCAACTTCGCCTGGGCGCTCGACAAGGGCCTGGGCCGCATCCCGCTCACCGGCAGCGACCGCATGCTGTCCTACCTGCCGCTGGCCCACGTGGTGGAACGCATGCTGGTGGAGCACGGCTGGCTGCGCACCGGCATGCATGTGTTCTTTGCCGAATCGCTCGACACCTTTGCCGCCGACCTGCAGCGGGCCCGGCCCACGGTGTTCTTCTCGGTGCCGCGCCTGTGGGTCAAGTTCCAGCAGGGCATCCACCACAAGATGCCCGATGCCAAGCTGCAGAAGCTGCTGGGCCTGCCCATCATCGGTGGCCTGGTGCGCCGCAAGATCCAGAAGGCCCTCGGCCTGGACCAGTGCAAGTTCGCCGCCGGTGGCGCCGCACCCATGCCGGTGTCGCTGCTCAACTGGTACGAGCGCCTGGGCATCCGCATCAACGAGGGCTACGGCATGACCGAGAACCTGGCGCTCTCGCACATCACCGTGGCGGGCCAGGACCAGAAGGGCACCGTCGGCCCGGTGTACGACGGCGTGGAGCAACGCATCGACCCGCAGACCGGCGAGATCCAGATGCGCAGCCGCGCGCTGATGATGGGCTACTACCTGGAGCCGGAAAAGACCCGCGAGGTCTTCACCGAAGACGGCTGGCTCAAGACCGGCGACAAGGGCAGCATCGACACCAAGGGTTGCCTGCGCATCACCGGCCGCGTGAAGGACCTGTTCAAGACCGGCAAGGGCAAGTACGTGGCGCCCTCGCCCATCGAGGACCGGCTGATGATGCACCCGGCGGTGGAGGCCTGCGTGGTCACCGGGGCCAACCTGGGCCAGCCGCTGGGCATCGTGATGCTCAACCCCGACGCCGCCGCCTCGGTGGCCGATCCGGGTGCCCGCGCCGAGCTGGAAACCTCGCTGGCCGCCCACCGCAAGGCGGTGAACGCCGCGCTGGACCCGCACGAGCAGATGCAGGCCCTCATCGTGGTGACCCAGCCCTGGACGGTGGACAACGACATGATCACGCCCACCTTCAAGGTCAAGCGCAACCGCATCGAGGACGTGTACGGCCGCCACTACGAAAACTGGGAAGCCAGCGGCAAGCCGGTGATCTGGTTCAAGGACTGAGCGATCCGTCCGCCCAGCAAAAAGCCCGCCGATGGCGGGCTTTTTTGTGGCTCGGGCCCGGCTGGCGGGCCGGGGCAGCAGCTCAGATGCGGTAGTCCTCGATGCTCTTGCCCGCGGCCAGCACGGCACGCACCCATTCCGGCTTGCGGCCCGGACCACCGGCCCACAATTCGCCGTTCGGGCCCTTGTATTTGGCCGGGGCAGCCGATTTGGATTTGCCGGGTTTCTTGGCCGAAGGCGCTGCACCGCCGAGATCGGCCACGGTAATGCCGTATTGCTTCATCTTGCCCTTGATGTCGGCAATCACGCCGGCAATCTCGGCCTTGCGGGCCTGCTCGGCCTGGGCCATCAGGGATTGGGCTTGCGCCATCAGTTCGGAATAGGTGGGCATGGGAAGCATTCCTTTCAAGGACCGCCACAGCGGACAGACAGAAGAAAACCGGGACCGAATTCAGGACCACCAGGGATCGATCCGGACCGGCTGTCGCGCATTGTAATCACATCGGCGGCGCCGGCAGCCAGGAAACGAGTTCTTCCGGCAATTCAGCCTGCAATTCCATCGATTGACCACCCACCGGGTGGTTCAATCGCAAACGCCAGGCATGCAGGAACATCCGACGGCAGCCGTGGCGGCCCAATTCCCGGTTGAGATCGAAATCGCCGTATTTGTCATCACCCAGAATGGGATGGCCGGCCGAGGCCAGATGCACCCGGATCTGGTGGGTGCGTCCGGTCTTGATGGTGACCTCCAGCAAGGTGGCGCCCTGCGGGCATCCGGGCAGGACGGGAATGCGCCGCGCCACGCGCACCAATGTGAGCGCATGCTGACCATCAGGATCTTCCGGCGTGGTGACCCGCACCCGGCGTTCTCCATCGGGCAACAGGAATTTGTGCAACGGTGCATCCAGCCGGTTCAGCCGCGCCGGCCAATCGCCGCGCACCAGTGCCAGATAGGTCTTGCCGGTTTCACGCGCACGGAACTGGTCCTGCAATTGCTTGAGCGCACTCTTCTTCTTGGCAATCAGCAGCAATCCGCTGGTTTCGCGATCGAGCCGGTGCACCAATTCCAGCAATCGGGCGTCGGGGCGGCTGCGGCGCAATTGCTCGATGACGCCGAAACTCACGCCACTGCCGCCGTGCACCGCCACGCCGGCGGGTTTGTCGATGGCGATGAAGGCATCGTCCTCGTGCACCACCCGGAATTCGCGGGCCGGCACGGCGGCCGCGGCCTTGATCTCGGGCTGGGCGGAAAGGCGCAATGGCGGAATTCGAAGGATGTCGCCGGCCTGGACGCGGTCATCGGCCGACACGCGGCCCTTGTTGCGGCGCACCTCGCCCGACCGGATGATCCGGTAGATGTGCGTCTTGGGCACGCCCTTGAGCTCGCGCATCAGGAAATTGTCGAGGCGCTGGCCGCTGGATTCCTCATCCACGGTGATGAGGCGGGCGGCGGTGGGCGGGGCGGATTCGGCCAAGGCAAATGAGCCACCACGGCGGCAGTGGCATGTCTATAATGCAGAGCGCCCGCAGTGTGCTGTAAGTGATTGATTCGCCTTGAGTTTAAGGCAGAGCAACCACCCGGAGCATGCACCGGTCCCCCGCTGCCGATGCCGGTGGCCGGGCACCGGCGGGCAGGATGCCATCCCGCATCACCCGTGCAAGGCGGCGGCCCGCTCATCCCGTTGATGATCGCGCCCCACGTCTGAGCGGTGGCCGCTGCGGGCGAAACTGCTGAAGACACTCGAACCCGATACGGAATACCCCAATCGCCCAGCCTGCCCATGGTTCCCATGCGGCTGGACGAGGATGAAACGACAACCGCAGCGCTGGCCGGAAACCTGTCCATGAGACCCCACCGTCCTCCCCTGCGCCCCGACATCCACGCGCCTACGCCCTGACCCGGCGGTTCGACGCGGCGCCCTGTGCGTCCGCCCGGATGACATCCCCCGATCCCTCGGGTCAACGGCTCTCCGGCAATTCCTCCCCCTGTTCGCGCGACCTTCCGCAGCTTCACGGCAAAGCGGCGTCGCAGGCTTTTTCCTGCGCGCCCTGGTGTGTTGTTACGAAGGAAACGCCAACATGAAGCGCATGCTCATCAATGCCACGCAGGCCGAAGAACGCCGCCTGGCCATCGTCGACGGACAGAAGCTCCTCGACTACGAAATCGAGATCGAAGGGCGCGAACAGCGCAAGGGCAACATCTACAAGGCGGTGGTCACCCGCGTGGAGCCCTCGCTGGAGGCCTGCTTCGTGGATTACGGCGAAGACCGCCACGGCTTCCTGCCGTTCAAGGAAATTTCCCGCCAGTACTTCCAGGGCAATGCATCGCCCTCGCAGGCCCGCATCCAGGACGTGATCCGCGAAGGCCAGGAACTGCTGGTGCAGGTGGAAAAGGAAGAGCGCGGCAACAAGGGCGCGGCCCTGACCACCTTCGTGAGCCTGGCCGGCCGCTACGTGGTGCTGATGCCCAACAATCCGCGCGGTGGCGGCGTGAGCCGTCGCATCGAGGGCGAGGACCGCCAGGAACTCAAGGCCGCACTCGACCAGCTCGAGTACCCCAACGGCATGAGCATCATCGCCCGCACCGCCGGCATCGGCCGTGACGCGGCCGAGCTGCAGTGGGACCTGAACTACCTGCTCAAGCTGTGGAACGCCATCGACGGCGCGGCCAAGGGCGCCAAGGGCGCCTTCCTGATCTACCAGGAATCCAGCCTGGTGATCCGCGCCATCCGCGACTACTTCAACAGCGACATCGGCGAGATCCTGATCGACACCGATGACATCTTCGAGCAGGCGCACCAGTTCATGAGCCACGTGATGCCGGAACACGGCCATCGCGTGAAGCGCTACCGCGACGATGCCCCGCTGTTCTCGCGCTTCCAGATCGAGCACCAGATCGAGACCGCCTACAGCCGCACCGTGCAGCTGCCCAGCGGCGGCGCCATCGTGATCGACCAGACCGAAGCCCTGGTGGCGGTGGACGTCAACTCGGCCCGCGCCATCAAGGGCGGCGACATCGAGGAAACCGCCACCCGCACCAACCTGGAAGCCGCCGACGAAGTGGCCCGCCAGGCCCGCCTGCGCGACCTGGGCGGCCTGATCGTGATCGACTTCATCGACATGGAGGAGAGCAAGAACCGCCGCGAGGTCGAGAACCGCCTGCGCGATGCCCTGCGCCAGGACCGCGCCCGGGTGCAGTTCGGCTCCATCAGCAAGTTCGGCCTGCTCGAGATGAGCCGCCAGCGTCTGAAGCCCATGCTCAGCGAAGGCGCCTCCATCCCCTGCCCGCGCTGCGGTGGCTCCGGCCACATCCGCGACACCGAATCGTCGGCGCTGCAGATCCTGCGCATCATCCAGGAAGAGTCGCTCAAGGACAGCACCGCCGCCGTGCTGGTGCAGGTGCCGGTCGAGGTGGCCAGCTTCCTGCTCAACGAGAAGCGCACCGAGATCACCAAGATCGAACTCAAGCAGCGCATCAGCGTGCTGCTGGTGCCCAACAAGTCCCTGGACACCCCGCACTACAAGCTCGAGCGCATCAAGCACGACGACCCGCGCCTGGACAACCTGGACGCCAGCTACAAGCTGGCCGACGAGGTCGAGGACGTGGCCGCCGTGACCCGCCGCAGCCAGGAACGCACCAACAAGCAGGAGCCGGTCATCAAGGGCGTGCTGCCCGACGGGCCGGCCCCGGTGGCCGCACCCAAGCCGGCCGCTGCCGCGCCGGTGGCTGCTGCACCGGTGGTCGCGCCGGCCCCGGCCGCGCCTGCGGCCGCCCCGGTGGCCGCCAGCCCCGGCTTCTTCGGCTGGCTCAAGTCGCTGTTCGGCGGCAGCCCGGCAGCCGCTCCGGCCCCGGTGGCCCCGGCACCGGCCGCCCCCGCAGCCGACAAGGCCGAGGGCCGCGATGGCCGCCGTGACGGCCGTGGCCGAGGCGGCCGTGGTGGCGAACGCAACGGCGAGCGCGGTGAACGTGGCGACCGTGGGCAACGCGATGGCCAGCGCCAGAACAACGGTCAGCGCGCCGCGCAGGGCGAGGGTCGCGACGCCCGCCCGTTGGAAGGCCGCGAGAACAACCGTGGTGAGCGTGGCGAAGGCCGTAACAACGATGGTCGCCGTGGTGGCGAGCGGGGCGAGCGGGGTGAACGGGGTGAGCGCAGTGAGCGTGGCGGTGAAGGCCGCCGTGACGGTCGTCGCGACGGCCGCCGTGACGCTCCGGCCACCGAAGGCATCGAAGCCCAGACCGGCGTGAACAACGCGGTGGCGGTCGACAACGCCCCCGCCGCCGAAGGCCAGGAACCGCAGCGCCGTGGGCGCGGTGGCCGGGGTGGCGAGCGCCGCCGGCAGGATGCCGACACCGCCACCACCGATGCATCCCAGGTCGTTGCCGACGGCAGCGCACCGCAGGACGGCCAGGTGGAGACGTCCGAGGCCGGTGAGGCCCGTGCACCGCGTGAGCGCCGGGGTCGTGACCGTTACGGCCGTGACCGCCGCCAGGGCGGCCAGCGCGAAGACGGCGATGCCTCGGCCCCGTCGAGCGACGCGGGCAACACCGGCGATGCAGCCGAAGCGGTGGCCAGCGAGGCCCCGGTGCGCAGCTACTTCACCCAGCCGGCCGCTGCCCCCGCAGCCCCGGTGACGGCCGAGGAAGCCGCCCCTGCTGAAGCACCGGCTGCACCGGAGCGCCGTGAGCGCGCCGAACGCAGCGAGCGGGCACCGCGCCGCGCCAGCGAATCGACTGCAGCCAACGCAGCCGCCGTGGCCGCACCCGTGGCCCCGGCACCGGCCGCCCCCAAGGGCATGCCCAAGGTGCAGCCCTTCGAACTGCCCCTGAACGACCTCGACGCCGTGGCCCGCGCCAGTGGTCTGGAGTGGGTCAATTCGGACGCCGCCAAGGTGGCCCAGGTGCAGGCAGCGATCGCCGCCGAGCCGCGTCCGGTGCATGTGCCGCGTGAGCCCAAGCCGCCGGTGGTGATCGACGAGGGTCCGCTGATCCTGGTCGAGACCCGCAAGGACCTGCGCGAGATGACGCTGCCCTTCGAAGCCCGCTGAGGGATTCGAATGCCACAGAAAAGCCGACCCCAGGGTCGGCTTTTTTCATGGGATTCGCCGCGAGCGCAGCGTGGTCAGTCGATCTGTGCTGCCGCCTTCCAGGCCGCCTGGGCGGCGGCCTCGTCGCCCCGCTCTTCGGCCAGCCGGGCCAGCGAACGCCAGGTGCGGCGCAGCAGCACCGGGTCGCTCAGGCCATGGCGGGCCTGGCCCAGCAGCTGGGCCGCCTTGCCCCAGAGCTGGCGCTGCATGCAGGCCTGGCCGGCCAGGTACTGCAGGCAGGCGTTGCCGGGTCGCTGGCGCTGGCGCTGCTCCAGCGCCGCCAGGCCGGCCGCGTCCAGGCTGGCCAGACCGGGTTCCAGGGTGCTCACCATCAGGTGCTGCTGGGTGCTGCTGAGCTGGTCGAAGCCGGTCCACAGGGGCTCCAGCCATTCACGGACCTGCTGGTGCAACAGGGCCGGATCGGCCGCAGCGGCCACCAGGGCGCCGGCCCGGCGGGCTGCGGCCAGGGCGATGTCGGGGGTCTGGCGCTCGGTGGCGTCCAGGCCGTCCCAGACCTTCTGGAGCTGGGCCAGATCGTGGGCTTCGCGCAGGGCATCGAGCAACAGGCTGCGGATGACGCTGCGGGCGGCATCGGGCGAGAAGGCCCGGTGCTTGGCCAGCAACCGGGCGGCATCCAGGGCATCGGCGGTGGCATGGCCCAGCTGGGCCATGCGCAGCTTCAGGCGCACCGCCTGGATGCGGCGCGTGGTGCGCTGCGGCAGGTCGGCAAAGCGGGCGCGGGCGGCAGCGGCATCGCGGTCTTCCAGCGCCCAATGCACCGCGCGCAGCATGGCGCCTTCGGTGGCCTCGGGGGCGCTGCGCTGCAGCCCCGGCTGCAGTGCCGCCTGCAGGAACCGGTCGCGCTGGTCCTTGTTCTGCAGCGACTGCGCACTCTCGGCCACCATCAGGTGGGCCAGCACCATCCACTGATCGCGCCGGGGCCAGTCGGCCGCCGAGGGTTGCTGCAGCACCTCCACCGCATGGCGGGCTGCCATCTGCGCCCGCACGAAACGACCGGCCAGCTGGTGCGAGAGCGCGTCCAGGATGGACGACACCACGGCGCGTTCGGCCTGCAGGCGCCGCCAGCGACGGGCCTGCACCGGCAGGTCGCGCAGCAGCGCAAACGCCCGCAGCGCCAGGTGCACCAGCAGGAACAGCGCGATGCCGCCGAACAGGAACAGGTTGAAGGAGATGTCGTAGCGCAGCGGCGGCCAGAACAGGGTGACGCTGGCGTTGTTGTCGCCCATGAGCAGCGCGGCGGCCACGGCCAGGGCGGTGAGGCCCAGCAGCCAGAACACGCTGCGCATGGCGCCGGTCTGTCGGCTGCGCATCAACGCCCCCCGGCGGCGACCGCCAGGGCCGCCAGCGTTTCGTCCGGACGCGGCATGGGGCTGCCCGCCAGGTCCTTGCGCAGCCGGCCCAGCGTGGTGCTGGCGGCAGCCACCGGCGCGGCCGCGGTGTCGAAGTAGCGCTCGATCAAGGTCTCGATGGCGATCACGTCCACCTGGGCCGCCGACATGTTGCGGGCGGTCACGGCCAGGCGCGCATTGAGCAGCCGCAGCTTGATGTTCTCGCGCAGGAAGAAGGACTGCTCCGGCGCCAGCAAGGCGGCTTCCGGGTGGTCGATGCGGGTGACCCGGACCAGGTCGCGGGCGCTGTCCAGCGCATCGGTGCCGACCTGACGCCACAGGCCGGTCCACCACCGGGCCACGGCCTCGCGCCAGCCCGTCGGCGGCTCCGCGCCGGCTTCGGGGTCGTCCTTGGCGGGGGGCGCAGCGGCCGCTGCCGCTGCCGTTGCGGCTGGCGTGGCGGGTGCGGGCAGCTTCGAGCGGCGCAGCCCCACCTCGTTGAGCAGGGGCCAGTTGTCGACCTGGCGGCTGAGGTCGTCGAGCTGCAGGGCCAGCGCAGGAATGTCGGCCAGCGGGGTGGACTGCAGCCGTTCGATATCGCGCGCAATGGCGCGCTGCACCGGATTCAGCCGGGGCTGGGCCGAGCGGGCGATGCGCTGGTCGGCCGCCTTGAGCGCGGTCAGCAGCGGCTGGGCGCTGCCGGTGAGCTGGGCCTGCTGCACCGCCAGGCGCACGGCGGAATCCAGGTCCTGGATCAGGTTGTCGTCGCGCGAGCGCGAGAGCGAGAGCATCAGCTCCTCGAGCTGGGTGCGCTGCAGGCTGACCTCGGACAGCCGCACCTCGGCCACGGTCAGACGGGCCTGCAGCTCCTGGGCCAGCTCGTCGGAGCGGGCCGCCTGGGCCTGGGCCTTGGCCACCTGCTCGGCGGTTTCGCGGGCGCGTTCGGCCAGTTCGACCTGGGTGGTGGACAGCTTCTGCCACTGCAGGCCGGCAAAGGCCAGGGCGCCCACGGCCAGCACCAGCGCCAGCGCCGGCAGGCCGATGCCGGCCGAGGGCGTGGAAGGACGCTCGGTCCGTTCGGGTCGGGCGGGCATCTCGGTGGCGGGGGTCGGGTCGGTGGCGCTCATGATGGTTCTGCCAGGGATTCTAGGACGCGCAACACCTCGGGCAGCACCGGCCGGGCCTGCACCACGCGGCCAAAACCGTGGGCCTGTGCTGCCTCGGCAATGCGGGGATGGGTGACCACCGCGCAGGCGCCGGACCAGTCGATGCCGGTGGCGAGGCCCGGCAGGGCCGCCACCGCTTCAGAGGCACTGAGCAGCCAGACCGATCCCGGTGCACTCAGGCTGCGCAGCCGCTGCAGTGCCGGGGTGTCGAACACGGCGGGGCGGCGTTCGTAGGCCACGCACACGTCCACCAGGGCGCCGGCCTCGCGGCAGCGGGCGATGAGCCAGTCGCGACCATGGCCGGCCAGCCCCCCTTCGGGCGCGTCGGCCTGGCCATCGGAGCGGCCGCGCACCACCAGGATGCGCTTGCCCGGTCCCACCTGCGACCGCACCACCGGCCACAGGTGCTCGGAGTCGAACTGCGCGGCATCGGTCGGCGGGCTGTCGATGCGGTCGGCCGGCAGCCCCAGGGTCTGCAGCACATGGGCCAGCACCCGCGCCGTGCCCGGTCCGGGCGACCAGAAGCGGGTGGTGGCGTCGGGTGGCGGGCCGGCCCGGTCGGCCGAGGCCATGAAGCGCTGCACCGCCGAACCGCTGACGAACATCACCGCGTCGCAGGCCGGCCAGTGCAGCCGCCAGTGCGCCAGCGCATGGCGCAAGGCGGGTTCCTGCGGATCGCCGATGTGCAGCAGCGGCCAGGCCTGCGCGGACCAGCCCCGGGCACGCAGCACCTCGACCCAGGCACTGGCCTCGGGTTCGGGGCGCGTCACCACCACCGGGCCGAGCCGGCTGGTGGCGGGCCCGGGCCGGGGATCGGTCATGGCCTCAGGCCTCCTTGATGACGGGACGGGCGCCCGCCTGCTGCAAGGCCTGGGCCACGCGCTGGCCCAGCGCCTCGGCGTCCGCCAGGCTGTGGACCGTGGCCTTTGATGCGGTCTGCACCAGGCGCGCGTCGCCGTCCGGGTCGCCCCAGGCGGCCTGCAGCTGCAGCTGGCCCTCGGCGGTCCAGTCGGCATGGGCCGCCAGCGGCATGGAGCAGCTGCCGCCCATGGCGCGGGAGACGGTGCGCTCCGCCGCCACGCGCAGCCAGGTGGGCATGTGCACCAGCGGGCTCAGGGCGGCGACCAGTTCGGGGCGGCCGGCACGGATCTCGATGCCCAGCGCGCCCTGGCCGGCGGCCGGCAGCGAGGTGGTGGTGTCGAAGATGGCGCGGATGCGGCCTTCCAGGCCCAGGCGCTTGAGGCCGGCAGCCGCCAGCACGATGGCGTGGTACTGGCCTTCGTCGAGCTTGCGCAGGCGGGTGTCGAGGTTGCCGCGCAGGGGTTCGATGCGCACGTCGGTGCGGCCCAGCGCATCCAGGGCGGCGCGCAGCAGCACCACCCGGCGCAGGCTGGAGGTGCCCACCACACCACCCTGCGGCAGATCGGCCAGGCCGCTGCAATGCGGCGAGACCCAGGCATCGCGCGGGTCTTCGCGCTCCATGACGCAGGCCAGCTCGAAGCCGGGCGGCAGGTCCATGGGCACGTCCTTGAGCGAGTGCACCGCGATGTCGGCACGGCCGTCGTCCAGCGCGGTTTCCAGCTCCTTCACGAACAGGCCCTTGCCACCGACCTTGGACAGGCTGCGGTCCAGGATCTGGTCGCCCAGCGTGGTCATGCCCAGCAGCGTGACGCTGTGGCCCTGGGCCTGGAGCAGGGCCTTCACATGCTCGGCCTGCCACAGGGCCAGACGGCTCTCGCGGGTGGCGATGGTGATGGCCAGGGGGGCGGCGGACGTGGCAGGCGGCATGGCTGACGGGAAGCTGGCGCCCTGCAGACCGAGGGCGTTTGGGGCACCCGGCAGAGCCCGGGCAAAGGTCGATCGGATGCTAGCATGGCCCACCGCCCGTCCCGACCCCGCGCCCCGCGCGCTTCCCACCCTCAGAGCCATGAGCCGAACGCCCGCGCGCCGCGCCGCCACGCCCTCTTCCGCGTCCAAGGACCAGCCCCTGATCGACGACATCCGGCTGCTGGGCCGCATGCTCGGCGACGTGATCCGCGAACAGGAAGGCGAAGGCGCCTATGCGCTGATCGAACAGATCCGCCAGCTCTCGGTGGCCTTCCGCCGGCACGACGACGCATCGGCCGACAAGGCGCTCAAGAAGCTGCTCAAGGGGCTGTCCAGCGACCAGACGGTCAGCGTGATCCGGGCCTTCACCTACTTCAGCCACCTGGCCAACCTGGCCGAGGACCGGCACCACATCCGCCGCCGCGCGGTGCACGAGCGGGCCGGCGCGCAGCAGCAGGGCAGCCTGGGCCTGGCGCTGGAGCGGCTGCGCAAGGCCGGGGTGGAACCGCAGGCGGTGGCCACCGCACTGACCCAGGCGCATGTGTCGCCGGTGCTCACCGCCCACCCCACTGAAGTGCAGCGCAAGAGCATCCTGGATGCCGAACGCGCCATCGCCCGCCTGCTGGCCGAGCGCGACAGCGCCTCGCCGCGCGAACAGGCCGACATCGACCGCCAGATCCGCGCCCGCATCACCCAGCTGTGGCAGACCCGGCTGCTGCGCTTCACCAAGCTCACCGTGGCCGACGAGATCGAGAACGCGCTGAGCTACTACGAGACCACCTTCCTGGAGCAGATCCCGCGCCTGTACCGCGAGCTGGAAGACGGGCTGGGCCAGCCGGTGGCGCCCTTCCTGCGCATGGGCCAGTGGATCGGCGGCGACCGCGACGGCAACCCCAACGTGACCGCCGAGACCCTGGAACTCGCGCTGAAGAGCCAGGCCGAGATGGTGCTGCGCCACCACCTGACCCAGGTGCACCTGCTGGGTGGCGAGCTGTCGGTCTCGGCCATGCTCTCGGGCGTGACCCCGGCCATGCAGGCGCTGGCCGAACGCTCGCCCGACACCAACGCCCACCGCCAGGACGAGCCCTACCGGCGCGCACTCACCGGCGTCTACGCCCGCCTGGCGGCCACGCTGCAGGCGCTCACCGGCACCGAGGCGGCACGCCATGCGGTAGCACCCCAGCACCCGTACGCATCGGCCGACGAGTTCCTGGCCGACCTGCGCACCATCGAGACCTCGCTGCACGCCCACCACGGTGAGGCCATGGTGGAGGCGCGGCTGCGGCCGCTGATCCGCTCGGTGGAGGTGTTCGGCTTTCATCTGGCCACGCTGGACCTGCGGCAAAGCTCCGACCAGCACGAGCGCGTGGTGGCCGATCTGCTGGCCCACGCCCGCATCGAGCCCGACTACAGCGCCCTCGACGAAGCGGCCCGCCAGGCCCTGCTGCTGCGGGTGCTGAACGACGCCCGACCGCTGCGCGTGCCCGGCGCGGCCTACAGCGAGCACACGCTGGGCGAGCTGGCCATCTTCGAAACCGCCCGCAGCGGGCGCGAGCGCTTCGGCCCGCACGCCATCCGCCACGCCATCATCAGCCACACCGAGACGGTGAGCGACCTGCTGGAAGTGCTGGTGCTGCAGAAGGAATGCGGCCTGCTGCGCGGCACGCTCGACCACGACGCGCAGGCCGACCTGATCGTGGTGCCGCTGTTCGAGACCATCGAAGACCTGCGCCAGGCCTCCCCCATCATGCAGGCCTACTACGACCTGCCCGGCATCCGGGCCATGGTGCAGCGTGGCCGCAGCGCCGGCTACCACGAGCAGGACGTGATGCTGGGCTACTCCGACAGCAACAAGGACGGCGGCATCTTCACCAGCAACTGGGAGCTCTACCGCGCCGAGATGGCGCTGGTGAAGCTGTTCGACGGCAGCCCCATCCGCCTGCGCATGTTCCATGGTCGGGGCGGCACGGTGGGCCGGGGCGGTGGCCCCAGCTACCAGGCCATCCTGGCGCAGCCCCCGGGCACGGTGCGTGGCCAGATCCGCCTGACCGAACAGGGCGAGGTGATCGGCTCCAAGTACGCCAACCCCGACATCGGCCGGCGCAACCTGGAAACCCTGGTGGCCGCCACGCTGGAAGCCACCCTGCTGCCCACCGCCAGGCCCGCACCGAAGCGCTTCCTGGACGCCGCCGATGCGCTGTCGCGGTCCAGCATGGCGGCCTACCGGGCGCTGGTGTACGACACGCCGCGCTTTGCCGAGTACTTCTTCTCGGCCACGCCCATCCGCGAGATCGCCGAACTCAACATCGGCTCGCGGCCCGCGTCGCGCAAGGCCAACCAGCGCATCGAAGACCTGCGCGCCATCCCCTGGGGCTTCAGCTGGGGCCAGTGCCGGCTCACGCTGCCGGGCTGGTACGGCTTCGGCTCGGCGGTGCAGGCCTTTCTGGACCAGCAGGGCGCCGCCGGGCGCGAGGCCCAGCTGAACCTGCTGCGGCAGATGGTGCGGCAATGGCCCTTCTTTGCCACCCTGCTCTCCAACATGGACATGGTGCTGGCCAAGAGCGATCTGGCCCTGGCCTCGCTGTACGCCGAACTGGTGGAAGACAAACGCCTGCGCCGCCAGGTGTTCGGCGCCATCGAGTCCGAATGGCACCGCACCGCCGAGGCGCTGGCGCTCATCACCGGCGAGGCCGACCGGCTGGCCGGCAACGCGGCCCTGCAGCGCTCCATCCGCCACCGCTTCCCCTACATCGACCCGCTGCACCACCTGCAGGTCGAACTGATCCGGCGCTGGCGCACCCATGCCCGGCCGAGCGACCGGGACGACAAGGTCAAGCGCGGCATCCACATCGCCATCAACGGCATCGCGGCCGGCCTGCGCAACACCGGCTGACACCCCCAGGGGTGATGGCTCGCCGCCTACAATGGGGCGGTGGACATCCTGACCAACGCCGACCTGCATTGCCACTCCGTCGTCTCCGACGGCACGCTCACGCCCGAGGCCCTGGCCGAACGCGCCAAGGCCAACGGGGTGGAGCTGTGGGCCCTGACCGACCACGACGAGCTGGGCGGCCAGGCCCGCGCCATGGCCGCAGCCCGCGCCGTGGGCCTGCCCTACCTGACCGGCGCCGAAATCTCGGTGTCCTTCCTGGACATCACGGTGCACATCGTCGGCCTGGGCATGGACCCGGAACACCCCGAGCTGGTGGCCGGCCTGCGCGCCACCCGCGGCGGCCGCGAACAGCGGGCCCGCGAGATGGCGGACGACCTGGCCCGCGTGGGCATCAAGGGTGCCTTTGAAGGCGCGCTGCGCTACGTGGGCAACCCCGACCTGATCTCGCGCTCCCACTTTGCCCGCCACCTGGTCGACAGCGGCGTGTGCAAGGACATCCCCGAGGTGTTCCGCAAGTACCTCACCGAAGGCAAGCCCGGCTTCGTGCCGCACCGCTGGGCGCAGCTGGGTGATGCGGTGCGCTGGATCACGGGCGCCGGCGGCGTGGCCGTCATTGCCCACCCGGGCCGCTACGCGCTCACCCCCACGCAGGAATACGCGCTGTTCACCGAGTTCAAGGGCCACGGCGGCCAGGCCTGCGAGGTGGTCACCGGTGCCCACAACGCGCAGGACGTGGTCAAGTACACCGGCTTCTGCGCCGAGTTCGGCCTGGCCGCCTCGCGCGGCAGCGATTTCCACAGCCCCGACGAAAGCCACACCGACCTGGGTCGCCTGCCCGACCTGCCCGGCCACCTGACGCCGGTGTGGTCGCTGCTCTCCTCCCGCGTCCACTGATGTCGGACCCACTGCAGGCATCGGGCGCACGGGCGCTCACCGGCATCGCCTTTCTGGTCACCGCCACCGCCTGCTTCGCGGTGCTCGACACCACCGTCAAGTACGTCGGGGCCTTCATTCCGGTGCTGGTGGCGGTGTGGTTCCGCTACATGTTCCAGGCGGTGCTGGTGTCGGCCGTGATGCTGCCGCTGCGCGGGCGCAGCCTGCTCCGAACCGACCACCCACGATTCCAGCTGCTGCGCGGCTGCCTTCTGCTGCTGGTGAGCGTGTTGTCCTTCCTGAGCGTGCAGTACATGCCGGTGGGCGAGTTCACCGCCATCGTCATGATCTCGCCGCTGGTGGTCACACTGCTGGCTGCCCTCTTCCTGCACGAACGCGTCACGCCCATGCGCTGGGTGCTGGTGGTGGGCGGTTTTGCCGGGGCGCTCATGGTGGTGCAGCCCGGGGGCGGCGTGGTGGGCTGGGCCAGCCTGCTGCCGCTGGTGATGGTGCTGCTGTATGCGGCCTTCCAGATCCTGACCAGCCGCATGGCCCGCACCGAAGACCCCATGACCATGCACTTCTACACCGGCTGGGTGGGGGCGGCACTGTCCACCGCCATCCTGCCGCTGGTGTGGCAGGCCATCCCGGATGCGCGCACCTTCTGGCTGCTGTGCCTGGTGGGGCTGATGGGCAGCATCGGTCACTTCCTGCTGATCCTGGCCTTTGCCCGCACCCCGGCGGCCACGCTCACCCCGTTCCTGTATGCCCAGATCGGTTTTGCCATGCTGTGCGGCTGGGCGGTGTTCGGCCATGTGCCCGGCCCGCTGGAGCTGGCCGGCATCGGCCTGATCGTGCTGTGCGGCGCCACCGCCAGCGTGCTGGCCTCGCGCGCAAGGCAGCCGGTGGAACCGCCCGAACCCTGAGGGGGCCTCATGTCGCAGTTGTTCAGTGTCCATCCCGAGAACCCGCAGGCCCGGCTGCTGAAGCAGGCGGTGCAGCTGCTGCAGGGCGGCGGCGTGCTGGCCGTGCCCACCGACTCCAGCTATGCGCTGGTCTGCCACCTGGACGACAAGGCCGCGGTCGACCGGCTGCGCCGCATCCGTCAGGTGGACGACCGCCACCACCTCACCCTGCTGTGCCGCGACCTGAGCGAACTCGCCAGCTATGCCAAGGTGGACAACCGCCAGTACCGGCTGCTCAAGGTGGCCACGCCCGGGGCCTACACCTTCATCCTGGAGGCCAGCAAGGAAGTGCCGCGCCGGGTGAGCCACCCCTCGCGCAAGACCATCGGCCTGCGCGTGCCCGACCACGCCGCCCTGCGCGCCCTGCTGGAGCTGCACGGCACGCCGCTGCTGGCCACCACCCTCATCCTGCCCGGCGATGACGGCCCGCTGAACGACCCGGAAGACATCCGCGAACGCCTGCAGCACGAACTGGCCGGGGTGATCGATGCCGGCGCCTGCGCGCTGGAGCCCACCACCGTCATCGACCTCACCCCCATGGGCACCGGTGGCGAGCCCGAGGTGCTGCGCCAGGGACAGGGCGAACTCTCCCGCCTCGGGCTCTGAGCGGCCGGCTCTGGGACAATCCGCCGATGGACCTTGCCCTCATCATCCAGACGGTCACGCTCTACGCGATACCGGTGCTGTTCGCCATCACGCTGCACGAGGCGGCGCACGGCTATGCGGCGCGCCACTTCGGCGACCCCACGGCCCACCTGCTGGGCCGCATCACGGTCAACCCGGTCAAGCACATCGACCCGGTGGGCACCATCGCCATGCCGCTGCTGCTGTACTTCGCCACGGCCGGCGCCTTCCTGTTCGGCTACGCCAAGCCGGTGCCGGTGAATTTCGGGCGGCTGCGCAACCCCAAGCGCGACATGATCTGGGTCGCTCTGGCCGGCCCGGGGGCCAACCTGGTCCAGGCCATCGGCTGGCTGGTGCTGCTGTACGCCCTCATCGGCACGGGCATCGATGAACGCTTCTGGCTGCAGATGTGCCGGGCCGGCGTCACGGTGAACCTGGTGATGTTCGCCTTCAACCTGTTCCCGCTGCCGCCGCTGGACGGTGGCCGCATTCTGGTGGGTCTGCTGCCCTGGCGCCAGGCCGAGATGCTGTCGCGGGTGGAGCCCTTCGGCTTCTTCATCGTGCTGGCGCTGGTGGTGTCGGGCCTGGTGGGCAGCTACTGGCTGCGCCCCCTGATGGACCTCACGCTCTCGGCCATCGAACTGCTGCTCACCCCGCTGCGCCTGCTCCTGACCTGACCCCTTCCGACGATCTCCCCATGCAACCTGTGCGCGTCCTCACCGGCATCACCACCTCCGGCACCCCCCACCTGGGCAACTACGTGGGCGCCATCCGCCCCACCGTGCGGGCCAGCCGGCTGGCCGACGTGGAGAGCTTCTACTTCCTGGCCGACTACCACGCCCTCATCAAGACCGGCGATCCGGCCCGGGTACAGCGCTCCACCCTGGAGATTGCCGCCACCTGGCTGGCCTGCGGCCTCGACCCCGAGAAGGTCACCTTCTACCGCCAGTCCGACATCCCCGAGATCCCCGAACTCTGCTGGCTGCTTACCTGCGTGACCGGCAAGGGCCTGCTGAACCGGGCGCATGCCTACAAGGCCTCGGTGGACAAGAACACCGCCGCCGGCACCGAACCGGACGACGGCGTCACCGCCGGCCTGTTCATGTACCCGGTGCTCATGGCGGCCGACATCCTGATGTTCAACGCCCACCAGGTGCCGGTGGGCCGCGACCAGGTGCAGCACATCGAGATGGCGCGCGACATCGCATCGAGCTTCAACCACCTGTACGGCGAGCACTTCACCCTGCCGGAGGCCGCCATCGAGGCGCATGTGGCCACCCTGCCCGGGCTGGACGGCCGCAAGATGAGCAAGAGCTACGACAACACCATCCCGCTCTTTGTGCCCCGCGAGCAGCTGCGCAAGCTCATCATGGGCATCGTGACCGACTCGCGCCTGCCGGGCGAGCCCAAGTCCACCGACGGCTCGGCCCTGTTCCAGCTCTACCAGGCCTTCGCCACCGAGGCCGAGACGGCCGACCTGGCCCGCGCCTATGCCGACGGCATTGCCTGGGGCGAGGCCAAGGAACGCCTGTTCGAGCGCCTGGACCGCGAGATCGCGCCGATGCGGGCGGTCTACGACGAACTCATGAAGGACCCGGGCCGGATCGAGGCCGTGCTCAAGGCCGGTGCGGCCAAGGCCCGGGCCACCGCCACGCCCTTCACGGCCCGGCTGCGCCACGCCGTGGGGCTGCGCCCGCTGGACCAGGTGGCCGAGGTGCGCAAGACCAAGGGCGCCAAGGCGGCAGGACCGGTGTTCAAGCAATACCGGGAATCGGACGGCCGGTTCCACTTCAAGCTGACCGACGCCAAGGGCACGGTGCTGCTGCAGAGCCGGGGCTTCGAGGCACCGCGCGATGCCGCCCAGGCCATGGCCCGCATCCAGGCCGAAGGCCTGGCGGCGGTGGCCGCCCTGCAGGACCGCCTGGAGCCATCCCCCGATCCGGCGGCGCTCGCGTCGGCGCTGGACGCGCTGGCCACCCCCGCCGGGTGATGTCACCCGAAATGGGGACTCCGCTGGTAACCTGTTCCCCTTTGTGAGAAATAGGGATGTATCCCGGGTTTTATATGACCACCATCGGGTCGTAAAAGGACCACAATCCGGCTATTCCGACCACTGACCTTCTGACGACAGCGCCCGCCATGAGCATCTTTGTTATCGACGACCACCCCCTGATGCGCGAAGCCGTGGTGATGCTGCTGCGGCGGCTGCGTGCCTCCACCCAGGTGGTGGAGCTGGAGCGGCTGGCTTCGGTCAGCAAGGCGATTGCCGAACACGGCGAACCCGAACTGGTCTGCCTGGACCTCAAGCTGCCCGACACCAATGGCGTGTCCGGCGTCCGCGAAGTGCGCCAGATGCTGCCCGACACCTCGCTCATCGTGCTGTCGGCCTCGCCCTCCTCCGATTACGAAGACCTGGCCCGCGAAGCCGGGGCCGACGCCTATGTCGAGAAATCGGCCGGCGCCGCCCAGATTGCCAAGGTGCTGCGGGAATTCCTGTCCGAAGAAGCCGGCGACGACGAGAACGCGCCCACCATCCCGGACAAGCTCTCCAAGCGGCAGAAACAGCTGCTGGTCATGCTGGACCGGGGCCTGTCCAACCGCGACATCGCCGAGCAGCTCAACATCAGTGAACACACCGTCAAGGTGCACCTGTGGCGGCTGTTCCGCCGGCTCAACGTCAAGAGCCGCTCCCAGGCCAGCCACCTGGCCCGCACCGCCGGCCTGCTCGACCTCTGAAGACCGGCGGACCTGCCGGGGCCGGCTTCAGCCGACCTCGCTGCCGCCCTTGAAAGCCCGGCCATCGTTCACCGTGGTCAGTGAACCGGGTTCCTGCTGGGTGAAGGCCGGCAGCAGCACACGGAACACGCTGCCCCGGTTGGCCTCCGAATTGAGCGAGAGCTGGTAGCCCATCAGCGAGGTGAGCTTGGAGACGATGGTCAGGCCCAGGCCCAGGCTGTCCTCGGTGCCCTGGTGCTGCGACACCCGGAAGAACTCCTGAAAGATCGCCTGCTGGTGCTCACGGGCGATGCCCACGCCGGTGTCCCAGACCTCGAACACCAGCATGTCGTCGCGATGGCGCAGCCCCAGCAGCACGCCGCCGGAATGGGTGTGGCGCAGCGCGTTGGACAGCAGGTTGCCCAGGATGCGGCGCAGCACCACCGGATCGGACCACAGCACGGTCGGCCGGGTGTGGGTGCGCAGGCGCAGGCCCTTGCTCTGGGCCACCGGCTCGAACTGCAGCTGCAGGTCGGCAAACAGCTTCTCCACATCGACATGCTGCAGGTTCACCTTGTAGTTGCCGGCATCGATGCGGGTGAGGTCGAACAGCGAGTCGAACAGCTCGTTGATGGCGCGGGTGGACTGCAGGATGCGCGGCGCGATGTCGCGGGCCATCTCGGGCTCGCTGGCCAGCCAGTCGGCGTACAGGCTCAGGGCATGCACCGGCTGGCGCAGGTCGTGCGCGGCCGAGGCCAGGAACCGGTTCTTGGTGGCCACCGCGCGCAGGGAGGCACGGGTCTGCAGGGTGAGGGAATCGATGAGTTCCTGGTTGGAGAACTGCAGTTCGAAGCTGGACCGGTGCACCTGGTGCAGCCGTGCGCCGGCCACCATCATGAGGATCCAGAACACGATCATCACGGAGCCGAACAGGATGCCTTTCTGAAGCACGTCCGGCTGATCGATGTGCAGCGCGGTCAGACCGATGACCGCCAGCAGCACCGACAGCGACAGGCTGTTGGCGTAGCTGCGGAACACCGGCAGGCAGGCGCTGAAGCCCGTCAGGTTGAGCAGCCCCTGCCCCAGCACCACCACCGCACACACGAACTGCGTGGTCACGCTGGCCTGCAGGTAGCTCAGGATCACCGGGCCGCCCCAGAGCACGGCCACCGCCGCCCAGCTCCAGCGGTACCGGTGCACGAAGTCCAGGCGCTGCGGCCCCTCCACATGGTCGTACTGCAGCCGGTACAGCCCGATCAGCCGGTAGCGGTAGGCCAGCATGGCCAGCATCAGCAGCGTCCAGACCACCAGCGCGGGGGTGTGGACCTCGCCCGCCATCAGGTACACCAGCACCGGCAGGGAGACGCTGGCCGCCAGCAGCGAGGGACCGACGTTGTCCATGAGCACGCCGATGAGCTGCGAGTCGACCCACTGGTCCCGGACTTCGGGCGATGCGGGCATGTGCTGGTAGGTGGCGGGCTGGGTATCGACGAGCATGGGCGCGGGCGGTTGTAAGGCGATTGTCGCATCGGGTCCCCCTGCCGCCCTGTGCGAGATGGCGCGGCTTTCTGTCCTGCTAGAATCCCGAGCTTCGACACGCGGAGAGATGGCAGAGTGGTCGAATGCACCGGATTCGAAATCCGGCGTACAGTTTTGGCTGTACCGAGGGTTCGAATCCCTCTCTCTCCGCCAGCGAGTCTGGAGCCCCTGCCGTGCAGGGGCTTTTTTGTTGGCTGAATGCGAGGCGGGGCGCGGGGTTGCGGGGGGCCAGGATGGTTCTCTTGGCTCTCAAAAGTACCGAAAGCGGCCCTCTTGGGCGGGCCGCGACGGGTCTTCTCTCAAATGCAGGGTTCGACCGATCCCGATATAGCCAGATCGCCACATCTGCCCGCGATGTGGTCAATGGCTCAGGTCACAGATAGTTCTACAGCCCAACCATGCACCGGTCAGTCCGTGCATCCGTTGCCTTGGGCCAAGGAACGCGCCCGAGCACTGAAGCTTAGGCAGCGCACCCAGGTCCGCACTAAAGCGGTTACCGCCATTGAGCCCAGGTGGGCGACCTCACGCTGCACGACATCAAGCCGTCATTCGCCGGTAATTTCGACAAAGGCCGAAAGGGCAGAGTTGTGAGGCCAAGCCCTTCGATTGCGTCGAAGCGATCCGCGCGCGTTACAAACGACCGAACGACTGTTTCATACTGCACGAACTCCCAGCGCTGGTCCCGCAGCACGCATCCAACTCCAGCTCCAC